>NZ_JACIFV010000006.1 GCF_014197535.1 Rhizobium aethiopicum | reverse complement strand
AAACCAACGGAAAGGCAGAACGCTTCATCCAGACCGCCCTCAGAGAGTGGGCCTACGCTGTCGCCTATCCCAACTCAGACACGCGCGCCGCCGAGTTGCCACGATGGCTCCATCGCTACAATTGGCACAGGCCTCACGGAAGCCTAAATTCAAAACCACCAATCAGCAGACTCGCTCTTACCCAGGACAACCTGTTGAGGCTCCACATCTAGGTCAATCCCCTTACGCCATCGTTTAAACACGGTGCATAGTGCATGGTATGCAAAGTCTTTCCCACGATCCTCTCCATCATTTATCATTCGGAGTAGATCATCGGTGGCGTATGCAGAACAATCGGAAGTCATCGAGAAAGCGGTGGTCGCGCCACACCACATTTTGGTTGATGCAGGTGCCTTACTTGCTCGACAGCGACATCTATGTCAATCCCGAGCGCGAAGTTCGACGGCCTTTGGAACCAACACGCTGTCTCCTGGCAGATTGACTTGGATCAAGTTTCACCCAACCAAAAAATCCATTTGTCTTCCTCATGCATGCTGTCGAAAAGTGTGCAGCGGTTTGAGACACTGCATGCATAAAACAGAGACTTAAAGCTCGTCGCATGATTCCGCTTCGACATGACGCGCTTTAGCCCGTTGCCGACGAAACACGACGAATTGCCACACGCCTGACAATGTGCAACCTTCCTTGATTGCGGCGCGAAGCCGGCAAAGAGGGGGATCGCATGTTTCTGCTTCTTGCATTGCTGATCGGTGTCATCTCAGGCCTTCGCGCCATGACCGCGCCCGCTGCCGTCGCCTGGGGCGCGGCGCTCGGCTGGTTCGACGTATCGCAGACACCGCTTGCCTTCATGGGCTACCGCTGGACGCCGTGGATTTTCACCGTTCTCGCCGTCGTTGAACTCGTCACCGACCAGCTGCCGTCGACGCCGTCGCGCAAGGTGCCGATGCAGTTCGGCGCCCGCATCGTCACGGGAGCACTTGCCGGCGCCACGATCGGCGCAGCCAGCAGCCTGCTTTTCGGCGGGCTGATCGCCGGCGTGATCGGCGCCGTCATCGGCACCTATGGCGGCGCCGCGCTGCGCGCCAGGCTTGCCGCCGCCTTCGGCAGGGATCTGCCGGCTGCCCTCATCGAGGATGCCGTTGCCGTTGTCGGCGCCCTACTGATCGTGGGAGCCGTGTCATGAAGAGCTTCGACGCCATCGTTATCGGCGCCGGCCAGTCCGGCCCGTTCCTCGCCGCCCGCATGGTCGAAAAGGGCATGAAGGTAGCGCTGATCGAACGCAAATTTCTGGGCGGCACCTGCGTCAATGCCGGCTGCATGCCGACGAAGACGCTGGTCGCCAGCGCCCGCGCCGCTCATGTCGCAAGAAGCGGCGCTGCCTACGGTGTCAATATCCCTGGCGAAATCGCTATCGACATGAAGGTGGTGAGAGCCCGGGCGGAAACGGTGACGATGAACGCTCGCAACGGCCTGATCGGCTGGTTTGACAGCATGGACGGCATGAGCGTGATCTACGGTCATGCCCGTTTCGAGGATGCGAAGACAATCCGCGTCAATGGCGAGACACTGACGGCGCCGCGCATTTTCCTCAATGTCGGCGCGCGGCCCGTCATCCCCGAACTGCCAGGCATCGATCAGATCGATTACCTCACCAGCACGTCGATCATTCATCTCGACACGCTGCCGCGGCACCTGGCGGTGATCGGCGGCAGCTATATCGGGCTGGAATTCGCCCAGATGTATCGCCGCTTCGGCGCCGAAGTCAGCGTCATCGAGCACGGCCCGAAGCTCGCGTCACGCGAGGACGAGGATATATCGGACGCAATCGCCGACGTAATGCGCTCCGAAGGCATCGCAGTCCATACCGACGCCGGCGACATCGCTTTCGCCCGAAACGGCAGCGGAATTGGCGTCACCGCCGGCGCGGCGAAGATCGATGCAAGCCATGTGCTGATCGCCACCGGCCGCAAACCGAACACCGACGACCTCGGTCTCGAGGCCGCCGGCGTGGCGACGGATAAGCGCGGCTATATCACCGTCGACGACAAGCTTTCCACCAATGTCGATGGCATCTTTGCGCTCGGCGATTGCAACGGCCGCGGCGCCTTCACGCATACTTCCTACAATGATTTCGAGATCGCCGCCGCCAATCTGCTCGACGGCGACGACCGCAGGGTCTCTAGCCGCATCCCGGCCTATGCGCTCTATATCGACCCGCCGCTCGGCCGCGTCGGCATGACGGAGAAGCAGGCGCGTGCCTCCGGCCGCAGGATCATGGTCTCGACCCGGCCGATGAGCCGCGTCGGCCGCGCCAATGAACGCGGCGAGACCAAGGGCTTCATGAAGGTGATTGCCGATGCCGAGACCAAAGAGATCCTCGGCGCGGCGATCCTCGGCATCGAAGGCGACGAGGTAATCCATGGCCTGATCGATGCGATGAATGCGGGAACCACCTATCCCGCGCTGAAATGGTCGGTGCCGATCCACCCGACGGTGTCGGAGCTGATCCCGACGCTGCTTGGGGATTTGAAGCCGGTTTAGCCGTGACCTGACCTCGGGAAGAGCTGGAGGCGGGCATGTCTATCGAAGCGCTGATCGAAAACTACGGCCTGCTGGCGATTTTCCTCGGTGCAGCCTTCGAAGGCGAGACGGCCGCCTTCCTCGGCGGCGTGATTGCCCATCGCGAACTGCTCACCTATTGGTCGGCGTCGCTGGCGGCCACCGCGGGCTCTTTCGCCGGTGACCAACTCTGGTTCTTCGCCGGCCGTTATGCCGCGCAATGGAGTGTCGTGCGCCGGCTGATGGAAAGACCCGCGCTCGCTCGCGCAACCGGGCTTCTGGAGAAATATCAGACCGGCTTCATCCTGGCGTTCCGTTTTCTCGTCGGATCGCGCACCATCAGCCCAATCGTCATCGGCACGACCCGGATATCGACCGGCAAATTCATCGTCCTGAACGCGGTAGCCGCGTTGGTCTGGGGGCAGCTTTTCACAGCGCTCGGCTATCTGTTCGGACACGGCATCCAGCAGATGTTGGGCCACCTTCCTCTTCACCGCCATCTGCTGATCGCGGTGGGCGCCGCGGCTGTCGTCGCAGCTGCAGTTCTTGCCTTTCGCAAGATGAAACCGAGCGTCGGACACTCATAAGAGTGCGGCGCTCTATTCCATCACGATCTGCAGCTTCACGTCGCTCGGCCGGGCCTCGACCGCGCGGTCGAACGCCTTGATCGAATCGTCGAACGTGAACGTCTCCGATATCAGCGGCTTCAGGTCGACACGGCCTGATGCCAAGAGTGCAATCGAACGCTCATACTGGTGGGCATAACGGAACACCGTTTCGATGCGGATTTCCTTGGTGGATGCCGTCGAGACGTCGAAGCCGACGGGGTTCACCGGCAGGCCGACCGCAACGATGACGCCGCCCGGGCGCGGCAGCGCCATGATCGTCTCCCAGGCCTTGGGTGACCCGGAGCATTCAAAGACCACATCCGCACCCCAGCCGTCGGTCAGCCGGCCGACCTCCTCGATCAGGTTCTTCTCGCGGATATTGAGCGGGATGACGCCTTGATATTGCGCGGCGATGTCGAGTTTCGGCTGGGCGAGGTCGGCAACGATCGCGCGGGCGCAGCCGCCGGCAAGGGCGGCAATCGCGACCATCGTGCCGATCGGCCCGGCGCCGAGAACGATAGCGGTATCGCCGGGCGTGATCTTCGCCTTGGATGCCGCCTGCATGCCGACCGCGAAGGGCTCGACCATGGCGCCTTCGGCGAAGCTGACATTGTCGGGCAGCTTGAAAGTATAATTGGCCGGATGCACCACTTCGGGCGTCAGCACGCCATGGATCGGCGGCGTCGCCCAGAAGCTGACGGCAGGATCGATATTGTACATGCCGAGCCGGCTCGCCTTGGGTCCGGATCGGGGATGCCCGGCTCCAAGCAGACGCGGTCGCCGACTTGCAGATGTGTGACACCGGCCCCCACCTCGACCACCGTGCCGGCCGCCTCATGGCCGAGCACCATCGGCGCGTTGACGACGAAGGGGCCGATCTTGCCGTGGGTGTAATAATGAACGTCCGAACCGCAGACGCCGACGGTATGAATCTTGATCTTCACCTGCCCCGGCCCTGTCTCCAGCGGCAGATCGATATCGCGCAACGCAAGCTCATGCTGGCGCTCCAGCACCAGCGCACGGACTTTGGTCATTCTCGGTTTCCTTCCCTATGGCCCGGCGA
Organism: Rhizobium aethiopicum; assembly: GCF_014197535.1. GTDB lineage: Bacteria > Pseudomonadota > Alphaproteobacteria > Rhizobiales > Rhizobiaceae > Rhizobium > Rhizobium aethiopicum_A. The sequence goes on along the minus strand of NZ_JACIFV010000006.1, from coordinate 281,982 downwards.
TTCAGAGGGTGCCGTTGAGCCGACTATAAGACCGCAAGGCGCTTCAATTCAACCGCCAACGTAAGCTTTTGCTCATCACGCGACGAAATGCTCACATGCGTAACCCGAAAGATAACTGCCGATAAACCTCTGTATGATTCCGGAAGAGAGCACCGGAGAGTACAGTCTTCATCATCAGCCACGACACAGTGGGAGGCGGCAAAAGAGATGAAGCATGATAACGACAATGTCGGCGGAAACCGGCTTTCCCAGAGGATCTTCAGACGGCTCCGAAAATTCTGGCGCAGATTGGTGGCCGATTGGAACGCCGCCCTTCAGAGGGACAACCCGGGGCAGCCAATGCGCGTCATTCTGCGGACTTGGGATCGAAATCGCCCCCGGCAGCGTTAATAGCTTGCAGCCCGCATGGCGTGGCGGAAGCATGATGGCTCCCGGCGCCAGTGGCTCGGCAATACAGGAAGGCCATCATGAAGCCGGTCGTGTCATTCTGCCTGTTCGCATCCCTTCTCTTCGCCGCCAACCAGGCGACTGCTGCCCTGGAACAAGCGTCGCTGCCCCCGCAGCAGCAGGAAGAAGAGCTCGTACCGGCCAATGTCGAGCTTACCTTCAGCGGTCCCGTCGATCTTGCCCGCTCGACCGCCATCTTGCTCGATGCTAAAGGCAGGGCGCTTCCCCTGGGTAAGCCGTTCCTCTCCGGCCCCGAAGGATCCATATTCAAGATCCCGCTCGATCCCGCAATGGCGCCCGGCCTCTATACCCTCGACTGGCACGTTCTCTCGATGGACGGCCGCAGCGCCGAAGGCCGCTACCAGTTCCGGGTCGATCCTTGAATTTCAAGACCGCGCCAGGTTCTCGTTTCCGCTGTAGCCGCCTGAAAGCATTTACAAGATTTTTATATTGATGCCGTTTCGGCCGTCTCGAACCTTTATGCGCTCCGGCTCCATATTGGTGCCCGAGAGATCCAAGGATCATCTCCACGCCAGAAAGCATGAAAGGCAGTCCCCCACGGCGGCGGCCCTTTGTCTTGTCTGACTCCAACAAGAACAACAGGAGTCACGATCATGATGGATACCATTCTGCTCGGCACCGCGATCCTATTCTTCGCGCTCTGCTTTGCCTATGTCGGAGCCTGCGACAGGCTCTAAGGAGAAACGACGATGACCCTCGATTATGTCCTGAGCGGCGCCGTAACCCTGTTTCTCACCGCTTACCTCACCTACGCTCTCTTACGCCCAGAACGCTTCTGAAACCGACGCTTCCGAGGTCGCGCCTGTGCGACCGGGAACCAGCCGGTTATTGAAAGTTTTAGCTCCATGACCCTCAACGGATGGCTTCAGATCCTGCTCTATTGCGGGATCATCCTTTTGCTCGTCAAACCGCTCGGCGGCTACATGACGCGCGTCTATAACGGCGAGCGAACATTCCTCTCGCCCGTCCTCGTTCCGATCGAACGCGGACTTTACCGCATTGCCGGCACCGGCGAAGGTGACGAGCAGCATTGGACCTCTTATGCCTTCGCGATGCTGATGTTCAACCTTCTCGGCGTCCTCGTCCTCTACGCGCTAATGCGCCTGCAGGGCTTTCTGCCCTACAATCCGGCCGGCATGGCCGCCGTCCCGCCGGAGCTTTCCTTCAACACCGCCGTCAGTTTTCCCACAAACACCAACTGGCAGAACTACGGCGGCGAAAGCACCATGTCCTATCTCACGCAGATGGCCGGCCTGACGGTGCAGAATTTCCTTTCCGCCGCAACCGGCATGGCCATCGCAGTCGCCTTCATCCGTGCCTTCGCACGGGCGTCCGGCAAGGCGATCGGCAATTTCTGGGTCGATATTATCCGCGGCACGCTCTACATCCTGCTGCCGATCTGCATCGTGCTGACGCTCGTCTTCGTTTATCTCGGCGTGCCGCAGACGCTCGGCCCCTATGTCGATGCGACGACGCTCGAAGGCGCCAGGCAGACGATTGCGGTCGGCCCGGTCGCTTCGCAGCTCGCGATCAAGATGCTCGGCACCAATGGCGGCGGCTTCTTCAACGCCAATTCCGCCCATCCGTTCGAAAATCCCGATGCGATCTCCAATCTCATCCAAATGGTTTCGATCTTCGCGATCGGTGCGGCTCTCACCAATGTCTTCGGCCGCATGGTCGGCAATCAGCGCCAGGGCTGGGCGATTCTCGCCGCGATGGGCGTGCTGTTCATCGTCGGCGTCGGCATCACCTATTGGGCGGAAGCGGCCGGCAATCCGCTGATGCATGGCTTTGGCCTCGCCGGCGGCAATATGGAGGGCAAGGAAGTCCGCTTCGGCGTCGCGTTGTCCTCGCTCTTCGCCGCCATCACCACCGCCGCTTCCTGCGGCGCGGTCAACGCCATGCATGGTTCGTTCACCGCTCTCGGCGGCCTGATCCCGCTGATCAACATGCAGCTCGGCGAAATCATCGTCGGCGGTGTCGGCGCCGGCTTCTACGGCATCCTGCTGTTCATCATCGTGGCCGTCTTCGTCGCCGGCCTGATGGTCGGCCGGACGCCGGAATATCTCGGCAAGAAGATCGAGGCGAAGGAAATGAAGATGGCCATTCTTGCCATCCTCTGCCTGCCGCTCGCCATGCTCGTTTTCACCGCCATAGCCACGGTGCTGCCTTCCGCCGTCGCCTCGGTCGGCACATCAGGGCCGCATGGCTTCTCCGAGATTCTCTATGCCTATACCTCGGCTGCGGCCAATAACGGCTCGGCCTTCGGCGGCCTGACGGGCAATACGCCCTGGTACAACGTGACGCTCGGCATCGGCATGCTCGCCGGCCGGTTCCTGGTCATCATCCCGGCCCTTGCCATCGCCGGCTCGCTGATCGCCAAGAAAACGGTTCCGGCCTCGGCAGGCACCTTCCCGACCGACGGCCCGCTCTTCGTCGGCCTGCTGATCGGCACGATCCTGATCGTCGGCGGCCTGACCTTCTTCCCGGCGCTGGCCCTCGGCCCGATCGTCGAGCATCTGGTCATGATCGCCGGCCAGACCTTCTGAGGCGATGCCGTAACCCGCATCCCAGGGTTCCTTCGCCGTCCTCGTTTCAAAGCTGGAGTCTCTTATGAGCCAGGCAAAATCCGCGAGCATCATCGATTCTCGCATCCTCGTTCCGGCGGTTGGCGCCGCCTTCCGGAAGCTCGACCCACGCGCCCTCGCCAGAAATCCGGTCATGTTTGTCGTGGCCACGGTTTCGGTGCTGACCACCGTCCTCTTCCTGCGCGACCTCGTGGCGGGCAACGGCAATCTCGGCTTCTCCTTCCAGATCAATCTCTGGCTCTGGTTCACCGTGCTCTTTGCCAATTTCGCCGAGGCCGTCGCCGAAGGCCGCGGTAAGGCGCAGGCGGATTCGCTGCGCAAGGCGCGCACCGAAACCCAGGCCAAGCTGCTGACCGCCAATAATGGCAGCGACTATCGCATGGTGCCGGGCACCAGCCTGAAGGTCGGCGATATCGTTCTCGTCGAAGCCGGCGACATCATCCCCTCGGACGGCGAAGTCATCGAAGGTGTGGCCTCCGTCAACGAAGCGGCGATCACAGGCGAATCCGCCCCGGTCATCCGTGAATCCGGCGGCGATCGCTCGGCGGTCACCGGCGGCACCCAGGTGCTCTCCGACTGGATCCGCGTGCGCATCACCGCGGCGGCCGGCTCCACCTTCCTCGACCGGATGATTTCGCTGGTCGAAGGCGCGCAGCGCCAGAAGACGCCGAACGAGATCGCGCTCAACATCCTGCTCGCCGGCATGACGCTGATCTTCGTGCTGGCGACGGCGACGATCCCGAGCTTTGCCATCTATGCCGGCGGCTCGATCCCGATCATCGTGCTCGTCGCGCTTTTCGTCACGCTGATCCCGACGACGATCGGCGCGCTCTTGTCGGCGATCGGCATTGCCGGCATGGACCGCCTCGTCCGCTTCAACGTGCTCGCCATGTCCGGCCGTGCCGTCGAAGCGGCCGGCGACGTCGACACGCTGCTGCTCGACAAAACCGGCACGATCACCCTCGGCAACCGCCAGGCGACGGCCTTCCACCCGGTGCGCGGCGTTTCCGAGCAGGAGCTCGCCGATGCCGCCCAGCTCGCCTCGCTTGCCGACGAAACGCCGGAAGGTCGTTCGATCGTCGTGCTCGCCAAGGAGAAATATGCGATCCGCGGCCGCGACATGGCGAGCCTCAAGGCCAGCTTCGTGCCTTTCACCGCCCAGACCCGCATGAGCGGCGTCGATCTCGAAGGCGCCTCGATCCGCAAAGGTGCGGTCGATACCGTGCTCGCTTATGTCAACGGCGACGCTCCCTCGAAGAACGGCAACGAGGTTATGCGCGAGCTGCAGTCTATATCAGACGAGGTCGCCAAATCGGGTGGCACGCCGCTCGCCGTCGCCCGCGACGGCCGGTTGCTCGGCATCATCCAGCTGAAGGACATCGTCAAGGGCGGCATCCGCGAACGCTTCACGGAACTGCGCCGCATGGGCATCCGCACGGTGATGATCACCGGTGACAACCCGCTGACGGCGGCGGCCATCGCCGCCGAGGCCGGCGTCGACGACTTCCTCGCCCAGGCGACGCCGGAGATGAAGCTGGCGCTGATGCGCGAGGAACAGGCCAAGGGCAAGCTCGTCGCGATGTGCGGCGACGGCACCAACGATGCCCCGGCGCTGGCCCAGGCCGATGTCGGCGTCGCCATGAACACCGGCACCGTCGCCGCCCGCGAGGCCGGCAACATGGTCGATCTCGACTCGGACCCGACGAAGCTGATCGAGATCGTCGAGATCGGCAAGCAGCTCCTGATGACACGCGGCGCGCTGACGACCTTCTCGATCGCCAACGACATCGCCAAATACTTCGCCATTATCCCGGCGATGTTCCTGACCTTCTACCCGCAGCTCGGCATCCTCAACATCATGGGGCTGTCTACACCGCAGAGCGCCATCCTCTCGGCGATCATCTTCAACGCCCTCATCATCATCGCGCTGATCCCGCTGTCGCTGAAGGGTGTGCGCTACCGGCCGATCGGCGCCGGCGCGCTTCTGTCGCGCAACCTGCTGATCTACGGCCTCGGCGGCATCGTCGTTCCCTTCATCGGCATCAAGGCGATCGACATGGCCGTCGCGGCCCTCGGTCTCGCCTGACATCTCCAGGAGCTAAGAACAATGTTGAAAGAATTTCGCCCGGCCGTCGTTATGATCGTTGCCACCACGGGTATTACGGGCCTGCTTTATCCGCTCGCCATGACGGGGGCGGCCCAGGCGCTCTTCCCGACCCAGGCGAATGGCAGCCTGATCGAGAAGGACGGTCAGGTGATCGGCTCGAGGCTGATCGGCCAGGCCTTCACCAGCGACAAGTATTTCCACGGCCGTCCCTCGGCCGCCGGCGATGGCTACAATGCAGCCGCCTCCGGCGGCTCGAACCTCGGCCCGACCAGCCAGAAACTGATCGATCGCGTGAAGGGCGACTACGAAACCGCCAAGGCGGCAAATCCAAACGCCCAGGTGCCGGCCGACCTCGTCACCGCATCGGGTAGCGGCCTCGATCCCGATATTTCGCCCGAGGCCGCCTACTTCCAGGTGGCCCGGGTCGCCAAGGCGCGCGGCATGGACGAAGCCAAGGTCAAGGCGCTGGTCGACGGCGCCATTCATGACCGCGAACTCGGCATTCTCGGCGAACCCACCGTCAATGTTCTGGCGTTGAACCAGAGCCTTGATGCTTCTATGACTGAGTGAAGGTTGCGGGCTACAACTCTCCCTCATTCCTGTGCTCGTCACAGGAATCCAGCCACGCGAAGTCCTTCGCGTAAAAAGAGTCTTCCGCGCCGCAGACGCGGCGCTGCTGGATCCCTGTGACATCCCTCGGGCAAATGCCCGAGGAAGGGGATGAGGGAAGGTGGAGCAAGCCTCCCCGATAGGAAAGACCACACGCATGCCAGACGACAACCGCGACCAGGCCGGCAGGCCCTCGCCCGATGCGCTGCTCGAAAAAGCCCGGGCGGAGATGCGCGGCCGTCTGAAGATCTTTCTGGGCGCCGCCCCAGGTGTCGGCAAGACCTACGAAATGCTGGTCTCCGGCCGTGCCAAGATCGCCGACGGCCTCGATGTCGTCATCGGCGTCGTCGAGAGTCATGACCGCAAAGAGACCGAGGCGCTGCTCGCCGGTTTCGAGATCATTCCTCGCGTCAAAATCGACTATAAGGGGCGGCCGCTCGAGGAAATGGATCTCGACGGCATTCTCGCCCGCCGGCCCGACCTCGTGCTGGTCGATGAACTCGCCCATACCAATGCCGAGGGCAGCCGCCACCCGAAGCGCTACCTCGACGTCAAGGAATTGCTCGACCGCGGCATCGACGTCTATACGACGCTCAACATCCAGCATGTCGAAAGCCTGAACGACGTCGTCTCGCAGATCACCCGCATCCGCGTGCGCGAGACGGTGCCGGATTCGATCATCGACCTTGCCGACGATGTCGAGATCATCGATCTGACGCCGGACGATCTGATCAAGCGCCTGCATGACGGCAAGGTCTATGTGCCCCGCACCGCCGAGCGGGCGCTGACCAACTATTTCACCCCGGGCAACCTGACGGCGCTGAGAGAACTTGCGCTGCGCAAAACCGCCCAGCGCGTCGACGATCAGTTGCTCACCCATATGCAGGCTCACGCGATCTCCGGCCCCTGGGCGGCGGGCGAACGCGTCCTCGTCTCGATCGACCATCACCCGCGCTCCGCCTCGCTGGTGCGATATGCAGCCCGTATGGCCTCGCGCCTGCGCGCGCCCTGGGCCGCCGTCTATGTCGAGACCAACCGTTCGGTCAATCTGGCCGAAGCCGAGCGCGACACTGTTGCCGCAACGCTGCGTCTTGCCGAACAGCTCGGCGGCGAGGCGATCACCATACCCGGCCGCGAGGTCGCCGAAGAGCTCGTCCGTCACGCCACCGCCAACAATGTCACCCACATCGTCATCGGCGCCCCGAAGGCGGCGACATGGCGCGACTGGTGGAGCCGTTCGATCACCGACGAACTGATCCGCAAGACCGGCGAGATCAGCGTCCATGTCATTTCAGGCAATGAGAAGGACGGCACCGTCGCTCGCGGCGTCCGGGCGGCGGCCACGGCCCCCCAATTCGATGTCAGAGCCTATTTGCTGGCGACCGTCTATGTCGCCATCGCGCTTGGCGTCAGCATCGTGCTCGATCAGGTGCTCGACGTGCGTAACCTTGCCCTCGTCTTCCTGATGGCGGTGCTGACCTCCGCCGTCCTGCATGGGTTACGGCCGGCACTCTACAGCTGCATTCTCGGCGCGCTGTCCTTCAACTTCTTCTTCCTGCCGCCGCGCTACACGCTGACGATCAGCGATCCGGAAAGCGTGCTTGCCCTGTTCTTCTTCCTGGGCGTCGCCATCATCGCCAGCAATCTGACCGCGACAGTGCAGCGCCAGGCGGCCGCCGCCCGCCAGCGTGCCCGCACGACGGAAGATCTCTATCTTTTCTCAAAGAAGCTTGCCGGCACCGGTACGCTTGACGACGTGCTCTGGGCGACCGCCTTCCAGCTCGCCTCGATGCTGAAGGTCCGTGTCGTGCTGCTCTTGCCGGAAGAGGGCACCATCGCCGTCAAGGCCGGTTATCCGCCCGACGACACGCTCGACGATGCCGATATCGCCGCCGCCCGTTGGGCCTGGGAGCACAATCACGCCGCCGGCCGCGGCGCCGATACCCTGCCCGGCGCCAAGCGCCTCTATGTGCCGCTCCGAACCGGTCGCACCGCCGTCGGCGTCATCGGCCTCGACAGCGACCGCCGTGACGGGCCGTTGCTGACGCCGGAACAGCAGCGCCTGCTCGATGCGCTGGCCGATCAGGCGGCCCTTGCGATCGAACGCGTCCAACTCGTCGCCGATGTCGACCGGGCAAGGCTCGCGGCCGAAGCCGACAGGCTGCGTTCGGCCCTGCTCACCTCGATTTCGCATGATCTGAAAACGCCGCTTGCGGCTATCCTCGGCGCCGCCGGCACGCTGCGCGACTATTTCGCCTCCATGCCGGAGGAGGACCGCAGCGACCTGCTCTCGACCGTCGTCGACGAGTCGGAGCGCCTCAACCGCTTCATCGCCAACCTGCTCGACATGACTAAGATCGAATCCGGTGCGATGGAGCCGAATTTTGCGCTGCATTATGCCGGCGATATCGTCGGCAGCGCGCTGCGCCGCGCCGCAAAGATCCTCGAGCGCCACAAGACCGAGACGAGCATTCCCGCCGACCTGCCGATGGTGCGCGTCGATCCTGTCCTGTTCGAGCAGGTGATCTTCAACTTGCTCGACAATGCCGCGAAATATGCGCCTGAGGGATCGGTGATCGGTATCGAGAGCTGGGCCGATGCCGACAATGTCGTCCTGCAGGTCTCGGACGAAGGCCCGGGCATTCCACCCGCCGATCTCACCCGCGTCTTCGACACCTTCTATCGCGTGCGCAAGGGCGATCAGGTGCGCGCCGGCACCGGCCTCGGCCTTTCCATCTGCCGCGGTTTCACCGAGGCGATGGGCGGCACGATCACCGCCGCCAACCGAAAGGGCCGCCCGGGCGCCGTCTTCACCATCCGCCTGCCGAAACCCAACGATATACCGAAACTGGATGAACTCAGATGACCGGTTCAGCCGTCAAGATCCTCGTCGTCGACGATGAGCCTCCAATCCGCAAGCTCCTTCGCGTCGGCCTGACCGCGCAGGGCTACGAGGTGCAGGAGGCGCCGAATGCGGCAATCGCCCGCCAATCGGTCGCCGACGGCAGGCCTGATCTCATCGTGCTCGATCTCGGCCTGCCCGACACGCCGGGCCATGACTTGCTTCAGGAGTGGCGCGACGAAGGCCTTTCCATACCCGTCGTCATCCTCTCCAGCCGCACCGACGAGGCCGGCATCGTCAAGGCGCTGGAAAGCGGCGCCGACGATTATGTCACCAAGCCCTTCGGCATCAACGAACTTGGCGCCCGCATCCGCGTGGCGCTACGCCATCGTCTACAGCAGCAGGGCGAGAAGGCGATCTTCCAGACCGGCGGGCTGTCGGTCGACCTCGTCAAGCGCATCGTCAAGGTCGACGGCGAGGAAATAAAATTGTCGCCGAAGGAATATGACATCCTGCGCGTGCTCGCCCAGCATGCCGGCAAGGTGCTGACACACCAGTTTCTATTAAAGCAGGTATGGGGGCCGGCGGCCGATGTGCAATATCTGCGCGTCTACATCAGGCAACTCAGACAGAAGATCGAGCAGAGCCCCGATCAGCCGCACTATATCACCACCGAGACCGGAGTCGGCTATCGTCTCAGGGAGCCGGACTGACCTGCTCTCTCACCCGCCGCCTGAACAGTATCGAGAATGACATGTATCTTCCCAACATCATCCGGCCGCAACACACCTTCATCGGCGTGTCGGCACCGACAAAATGGCGCGCGCTGCATATCATAGCGGACAAGGCAGCCAAGGCCTTTTCCGTCGACAGCCAGACCATCCTGAAGGCGCTCGAAGCGCGTGAGAAGCTCGGTTCCACCGGGATCGGCAATGGCATTGCCATTCCGCATGCCGCCATCGACGGCATGACCAGCCCGCGCGGCCTTCTCATTCGTTTCGCGCAGCCGCTGGATTTCGAAGCGATCGATGATATCCCGACCGACATCGCCTTCGTGCTGCTTTTTGGAGAGAACAATCGCGGCGAATATCTGAATGTGCTGTCGGCCATCGCCCGGCGGCTGCAATCCGATGGTGTGCTTGCCGCCATGCGCAAGGCAAGGACAGCGGACGAATTCTATTCCGATTTCATCGCTGATTCCCGGGCATAAAAAAGCGCGGCCCGAAGGCCGCGCCCGCTCGTCTGTATAAGACGATCTTAGAAGTCGCGCTGGAAGCGCAGGAAGCCGAAGACCTCGTCGTCGCCTTCGTCCTCATCGTGGTATTGCACGCTGAGCTTCGTCCTGAGGTCGTCGACGATGCGGTAGTCGATCGTCACGCCGGTCGTGTAGGCGCTGCCGCCGGTGAAGCCGTTGCCGTCAGCCTCGAGGGCGATGTTTTCAAAGTACTGGAAGCCCGGGGTCACCGTCCACTTGTCGTTGATCTTCAGGGCGTATTCTGCTGCGATCGTCCATTCGGACTCTTCGTAGTAGTAGTTGGCGCCGCTTGCCCAGATGCCGGCAATGCCGAGTGTGCCCGGACCGATGTCGGCATAGACGATGCCGCGGACGGCGACTTCGCTGGTGTCGGTGTCATAACCGGCAAGCAGGTAACCGCTGATGGCGCCGGCCTTGTAGGAAACCTGGCCTGCGACACCGAAGTTGTTCGGGCCTTCGCCCGGCTTGGTGGCGTAGTCTTCTTCCAGCTCGTCGACCGAGAGGCCGGCGGCGAAAGCGCCATTCTCGTACTGATAACGGATCGAGTTGTGGGTCGTCTCGTTGCTGGCGAGCGTATCGGTCTCGCCGCTCATGTCGTCGTCCCACCAGCTATAGAGCTTACCAACGCGGAAACCGGCGATGTCGATATAACCCTCGTCCAGCAGCGCTTCCTGATCGGAGGCGTTGTCGGCATTGTAACGCAGCGTCAGGACGCCGGTGAGCGTGCCGTACTCGGTGTCGTTCTTGGCCTGGAAGGTGACCTGACCGCGAGTCCAGAAGTTTACGTCGGAATCGCCGGCAATGTTGTCACCGAAGCGCACTTCGGTACGGATGTAACCGCCGATCGAAAGGCATGTTTCCGTTCCCGGAATATAAAAATAGCCGGTACCGTAAGCGTCGCAAACGCGAACATATTCCACGGGCTCGGGTTCCGCCGCCACGATGGCGTCGGCTGCGCGTGCTCCGGAGGCCGCGGCAAGGGCGGCAACGGAGGCAAAAAGGATAGTTCTGATATTCATTTTGAATGGCCCTAACAGGTTGGGATTGCGAGGCGCATTTCAAGGGATGCCCCCACGTAGCGGCCGGCAAATACGACCGCACCGCCGCCATATAGGAATCCACAAGTGCCATCGCGGCCAAATGCGGGCAAAAATCAGCGTTGCTCACGCCTGATGTGGAGGAACTGTGGCCAAAAAAACACGGTTTTGCGGCATGGCTGCAGCAACCGGGCGATTGGCCGCGGCCAACTCCGGCACGCTATTTCAAAATTGGCATTCAAATGGAATGACATTCTAACAGATCCACGCGAACCGGAACATGTTTCGTTTCCTTATACGACTGACTTGATAGAGTTAAGACAGATAACAGGAGGGTTCCCATGCAGACACAACGGCTCACCCGGCTCCTCGCGGCCGCGGTTATGGCAGGCAGCTTCGTCATCGGGAGCATTGCGCCGTCATACGCGGATCAGGCGCTGCTCAACGTTTCCTATGACCCGACCCGTGAATTGTACAAGGATTTCAATGCCGCCTTTGCCGCCAAGTGGCAGAAGGACACCGGTGAAACGGTGACGATCAAAGCCTCGCATGGCGGCTCCGGCGCTCAGGCGCGTTCGGTCATCGACGGTCTCGACGCCGACGTCGTCACGCTTGCCCTCGAAGGCGATATCGACGCCATCGCCAAGGCGACCGGCAAGATCCCGGCCGACTGGAAGAGCAAGCTCCCGAACAATTCGACGCCCTACACCTCGACGATCGTCTTCCTTGTCCGCAAAGGCAATCCGAAGGGCATCAAGGATTGGGGCGACCTCGTCAAGGATGACGTGCAGGTCATCACGCCCAACCCGAAGACCTCTGGCGGCGCACGCTGGAATTTCCTCGCCGCCTGGGCATGGGCCAAGCAGGCGAACGGCGGCGATGACGCCAAGGCGCAGGACTACGTCGCCAAGCTGCTGCAGCATGTTCCGGTTCTCGATACCGGCGCGCGCGGCGCCACGACCACCTTCGTCCAGCGCGGCCTCGGCGATGTGCTGCTCGCCTGGGAAAACGAAGCCTATCTTTCGCTCGAAGAGCTCGGCCCCGACCAGTTCGAAATCGTGACGCCGACCTTCTCCATCCGTGCCGACCCGCCGGTCGCGGTCGTCGACGGCAATGTCGACAAGAAGGGCACGCGCAAGGTCGCCGAAGCCTATCTCAACTACCTCTACTCCGACGAAGGCCAGAAGATCGCCGCCAAGCATTATTACCGGCCGATTAAGCCGGAAGCCGCCGATCCGGCCGATATCGCCCGCTTCCCGAAGCTGACGCTCGCCACCATCGACGATTTCGGCGGCTGGAAAGAAGCGCAGCCGAAATTCTTCGGCGATGGCGGCGTATTTGACCAAATCTACAAGCCGGCCCAATAATAGATTTCATGAGAGTACATAGCCCCACGCGGTGGCGGTTCAGGCGGCCGAGCGTCATTCCGGGTTTCGGAATGGCGCTCGGCCTTACCTTAACCTGGCTCACCCTTCTGATCCTCATCCCGCTCTCCGGCCTTGCCGTCCGGTCGAGCGCGCTCGGCTGGGAGAAATTCTGGTCGATCGCGCTCGACCCGCGTACGCTGAACGCCCTGCGCATCAGTTTCAGCACCGCCTTCGTCGCCGCTGTCGTCAATGCCGTTTTCGGCATCATCCTCGCCTGGGTGCTGGTGCGTTATCGCTTCCCCGGCAAACGCATCATCGATGCCATGGTCGATCTGCCCTTCGCGCTGCCGACCGCCGTTGCCGGCATCGCGCTGACGACGCTCTATGCACCGAACGGCTGGATCGGCCAGTTCCTGACGCCGCTCGGCATCAAGATCGCCTTCACCCCGGCCGGCATTGTCATCGCGCTGATCTTCGTCGGCCTGCCCTTCGTGGTGCGCACTGTGCAGCCGATCATGGAGGAAATCGACAAGGAGGTCGAGGAGGCCGCGGCAACGCTCGGCGCCAGCCGCCTCCAGACGATTTTCCGCGTGCTGCTGCCGGGGCTGGCGCCTGCCGTGCTCACCGGCTTCGCGCTCGCCTTCGCCCGCGGCGTCGGCGAATACGGCTCGGTCATCTTCATCGCCGGCAACCTGCCGTTCAAATCGGAGATCGCGCCGCTGCTGATCGTCATCAAACTCGAAGAGTATAATTATGCGGCAGCGACCGCCATTGCGGCGATCATGCTGATCCTCTCGTTCGCCATGCTGCTGGTCATCAATCTCATCCAGAGCTGGAGCAGGCGGAGGTATGGTTATGGCGCTTGATGCAACCCTCAAACCGGCAAAGCTGCGTTCGGTGACGACGGAACACCGGATCGCGCGCTACAGCCTGATTGTGCTTTCACTCGTCTTCCTGCTGCTGATCCTGCTGCTGCCGCTCGCCGCCGTCTTCGTCGAGGCTTTCCGCAAGGGCGCCGGCCCCTTCCTCGAGGCGCTCAGCGATGCCGAGACCTTTTCGGCGATCCGCCTGACACTGATCGTTGCCGGCATTAGCGTGCCGCTCAACCTCGCCTTCGGGGTCACCGCCGCCTGGGCGATCGCCAAGTTCGAGTTCAAGGGCAAGGCCTTCCTGACGACGCTGATCGACCTGCCCTTTTCGGTTTCGCCCGTCATATCGGGCCTGGTCTTCGTGCTGCTGTTCGGCGCCAATACCTGGCTCGGCCACTGGCTCAGTGCCTACGAGATCAAGATTCTGTTCGCAGTGCCGGGATTGGTGCTTGCGACCATGTTCGTCACCTTCCCCTTTGTCGCCCGCGAACTGATCCCGCTGATGCAGGAACAGGGAACGGCCGACGAAGAGGCCGCCCTTTCGCTCGGCGCCAGCGGCTGGCAAACCTTCTGGTACGTGACGCTGCCGAACATCAAGTGGGGTCTGCTCTACGGCGTGCTGCTCTGCAACGCCCGCGCCATGGGCGAATTCGGCGCCGTGTCGGTCGTCTCCGGCCACATTCGCGGCCAGACGAATACTATGCCACTGCAGGTGGAAATTCTCTACAACGAATATAATTTCACCGGCGCTTTCGCCGTCGCCACGCTTTTGGCGCTGCTGGCGCTCGTGACCCTTGTTTTGAAGACGCTGCTGGAAATGCGCTACAGCGCCGAAATATCCGCCAGCCGGCGGCACTGAAGGATTTGAAATGGAAGTACGCGTTCAAAACATTCGCAAGGAATTCGAGCGTTTTCCGGCGCTGCACGACGTCTCGCTCGACATCCGCTCCGGCGAGCTGATCGCACTGCTCGGCCCTTCGGGTTCCGGCAAGACGACGTTGCTGCGGCTGATCGCCGGCTTGGAAAGCCCGACCGAGGGACAGATCTTCTTCGGCGACGAGGATGCCTCGAAGAAATCGGTACAGCAGCGCAATATCGGCTTCGTCTTCCAGCATTACGCGCTCTTCCGCTACATGACGGTGCTCGACAACGTCTCCTTCGGCCTGAGGGTCAGAAAGGGTGCCCGGCGTCCTGCGAAAGCCGACATCCGCCGGCGGGCGCTGGAGCTGCTCGACCTCGTTCAGCTTTCCGGCCTCGAAAAACGCTATCCCGCCCAGCTTTCCGGCGGACAGCGCCAGCGCGTGGCGCTCGCCCGCGCCATGGCGGTCGAGCCGAACGTCCTGCTACTCGACGAACCTTTCGGCGCCCTCGACGCCCAAGTGCGCAAGGATCTGCGCAAATGGCTGCGCGAGATCCACGACCGTACCGGCCACACCACCGTCTTCGTCACCCACGACCAGGATGAGGCGCTGGAGCTTGCCGACCGCGTCGTCGTCATGAGTCAGGGCGCGATCGAGCAGGTCGGAACACCCGACGAAGTCTATGATTATCCGAATTCTCCCTTCGTCTTCGGCTTCATCGGCCAATCGAACTGCCTGCAGGTCGAGATATCGGACGGCGATATCCGCTTCGAAGGCCGCTCGCTCGGCCTCAATGCCGAAGGCGAGCCGGATGGACCGGCGCAGCTCTACTTCCGCCCGCATGATGTCAGGCTCTGCGAATCAGCCGAAAACTGCATTGCCGGCCAGCCCGTCTCCAGCCGCCGCGTCGCCGGCACTCGCCATATCGAGCTCGATATCGGCAATGATCGGCCAAATATCGAAATCGAGCTGCCGCCGAGCGAGGCCGACCGGCTCGACCGTCACCGCGTCGCGTTCAAGCCGACTCGCTGGAAGCTGTTTCGCAGCTGATCTCGATTGCGCGCGTCTTTCCTGGCGCGCGCACGGCGCCTTGCTTAATAATTCGTTAACCCTCCGGATTTATGCACCAGTCGGTCGCAGGGATCAGCCGGAATCGCCCGTGGCGGGAGTCCACCCGGCCTTTTGTGATCTCAGGTTGTTTGTATTTCAGTCATATGACGAGTAAAAGATTGTGCGCGTTAATCATAAAGGGCTGGACTAATCCTATAGGAGGCACCTGGCGTTGAGGGCGGAGATTTCCTTTGGAAAATCCCTGATCGGGATTTTATTCGTAGGACTGGCGGCTGCAGGCTGCACCACAACACCGAAGCCGGCGACGACGCCGGCAAAGACCAAACAGGCTCAAGCGGCGAAAGTCACTTTCAATTATACCGCCAAGGATCGCGACTGCCTGAAGCGCGCGATGTATTTCGAATCGCAGCATTCCGATGAAGATGGCTATCTGGCCGTCGGTACCGTCGTCATGAACAGGCTGACGTCTGGCGCCTACCCTCCGTCGATCTGCGGTGTCGTCGCCCAGGAGAGGCAGTTTGCGCCCGGGGTCATGACGCGCGAAGTCAAGCCGCAGGCGGAACCGGAACTTGCCACCGCGGCCGATGCGATCCTGCTGAAGGGTGCGCGCCATCCCCAGGTGAAGGATGCAATGTTCTTCCATACCGACGGGCTGAAATTCCCCTACGACAACATGCATTATGTGACGGTCGCCGGCGGCAACGCCTTCTACGAGAAGCGCGATTCGAACGGCATGCTGGAAACGCCGCCGCCGCTGCCGTCCTATGAGGTGGCGATGAATTATGTGCCCGGCGAAAGCATGCTGCCACCGCAATTCGAGGCACTGATACCCTCGGCCGTTCCCGTTCCTCTGCCGGCGCCCGATCCGATGGCGACGGCGAGCACGGCGCCGATGCAGATAACGGCTCCGGTGACCCAACCGGAAACCGCGCCTGCGCCCGAGCCGGCGATGCGGATCGCGATCCCGACGCCCCGGCCCGCCTATGACAGCGTGATGCTGCGCGGCGCGATCCCGGTAAATGGCGGCTAAAACTGGATTCGTTAATGTGGGAAGAGCGCCTTAGGCGCGCTCTTCCCAGATCTTTGCAAGCTCCACGATCGTTGCCACCGCTTTTTCCATATCCTGGCGGCTCACCCATTCGAGCGGCGAGTGGAAGGCATGGCCGCCGGCAAAAATGTTCGGGCACGGCAGCCCCATGAAGGAGAGCCGCGAGCCGTCCGTGCCGCCGCGAATGCTGCCGCGCACCGGCGTCATGCCGGCACGATGCACCGCTTCAAGCGCGTTCTCGACAATCTCCGGATGGCGGTCGAGCACCGTTTTCATGTTGCGATATTGTTCCGTCACCTGGAAGTGGTAGGTCGAGCCGGGATAGGCCGACATCACCTGCTTGACGATGGTTTCGAGCATCGCCTCCTTTTGCACGAGCCCCTCGTCGGTAAAGTCGCGGATGATGAAGCTCAGCGACGCCTTTTCCATCGAGCCGGTGACGCCGACCGGATGGATGAAGCCCTGCTTGCCTTCCGTCGTCTCCGGCGCCACGTCCTTCGGCAACCGGTCGATGATGGCGCCGGCGATCTTGATGGCGTTCTCCATGCGGTCCTTGGCAAAGCCCGGATGGATCGCCACGCCTGTTATGCTGATCTCGACGCCGTCGGCCGAAAAGGTTTCGTCCTCGATGTGACCCGCCGTCTCGCCGTCCATCGTATAGGCGAAGTCCGCTCCGAGTTTATCCAGGTCGACCTTGTTGACGCCACGTCCGACTTCCTCGTCGGGCGTGAACAGGATCTTGATTGTTCCGTGCCGGATATCGGGGTTGGAGACCAGAATCTGGGCCGCAGTCATAATTTCCGCCAGTCCCGCCTTGTCGTCGGCGCCGAGCAATGTCGTGCCATCGGTCGTGACGATGTCGTTGCCGATCTGGTTGTTCAACTCCGGATACTCGGCGACACGGATCAGCCGGCTCGAATCGCCAACAAGCTGGATATCTCCGCCGGCATAATTCCTGACGATCTGCGGCTTGACATCCGTGCCGCTGAAATCGGGCGCCGTGTCCATGTGCGAGCAGAAACAGATGACCGGCACCGCCTTGTCGCTATTGGCCGGAATGGAGGCATAGACATAGCCGTGTTCATCGAGATGGGCGTCGGAAAGCCCGATCTCGAGCAGCTCGTCGACCAGAACCCGCCCGAGATCCTTCTGCTTCTCGGTGGTCGGCTGGCTCGAAGAGGACGGGTCGGATTGGGTGTCGATAACGACATAACGGAGGAAGCGGTCGAGAACGGTGTCGGTCATATCAATCCAGTCCAGTGAGATCATCCAATGATATAACCCCCCTCGGTGATGCGGCAAAAGATTTTTGCTGTCGGAGAATGGTTCTGTTGCGGCAGCAGTTTGCACGGGCGGTCTGGCTCGCCGGACGCGTCGTGCCGAGCTGTCGCAACCTTCGCCGCACGAGATTCAGGGTCTCTCACATCCAACATTGGCACGCGGAATTGGGTGCGGCAGGCGGCGCCCGCAGGCGCGATTGATCGCAGTGGTCTTGAACAACCGGAAGCCATTTCCAATATTTTTGAGGGATCAAGCTGGCATCGAAAGGAGGAAGAAAATGCCGCTGAATGATGTGCTCTGGACTCGTCCAGTGACGGTCCGGCTGCAGTGCGGCCTGGAACGAACTTTTACGGGCGTCTATGACGCCTTGGATTTCCTTGAGAATGAATGGCCATTGGGCCACGGGGAGCGCCACCAACGCGCCGTCAAGACCTGTCGCGGCGCCCTCAATCGGGTGATCGCGCCGTTGATTGCACGGGAGGCTTTCATGGCCGCTTGCATCGAAGCCGGCATGCCGGCAGTCGTGGCTCCCTGGCAGGTGCAGACCACCAGCCGCCCGGTGCGACCGACGCGTGTCGCTGCACTCCGCTAAAGGCGAAGCCCCCGGGGTCATCGGACGTTGAGATAACGTAGCGCGGCCCCGAGGGGAGCCGCGCCGGGACAAAAGCCGAGTTAGCGAACGGATTTGAACGCAGCCCGCAATTCTTCCGCAAACAATTGAGGCTGCTCCCAGGCAGCAAAATGTCCGCCCCGCTCCACCTGATGGTAGTAGACGAGGGAAGGATAAGCCTGTCGGCTCCAGCTCTCCGGCGCCTTGTAGATTTCTTTCGGAAAACGCTGATGCCGACAGGGATCTTGATTTCCTTCGTCTTCTGCGTCTCCGAGCTGAAGTTGTTGTTGTTGTTTTCCCAGTAAAAGCGCGAAGACGACGCGCCGGTATTGGTCAACCAGTAGAGCGTGATGTCGTTCAGCATTTCGTCTCTGGTCAGAACGCGTTCCGGAACACCGTCACTGTCACTCCATTGTACAAATTTTTCATAGATCCACGACGCCAAACCGGACGGGGAATCCGAGAGCGAGTAACCGATCGTCTGAGGGCGCGTTACCATCATGGCGCCGTAGGCGGCATTCCGGCCGAAAAAGGCGCTGAGAGAATCGTAAGCGCCTTTTTCCGCCGTGGACAGTCCGGCAGGGGCCGCGTCGCCACTGTTGATCCCCCGCATGAGATCGCCCGGGACGGTCGCCGGCATATTCAGATGGATCGCCAGCAAGCCTTGCGGGGCTTGCCGTGCCAAGGCATCTGAGATCACCGAGCCGTGGTCGCCACCCTGCGAAACATAGCGCGTGTAACCCAGGCGCTTCACCAGCACGTCCCAGGCGCGGGCAACACGGTCAGGTCCCCATCCCTGATCTGTCGGCCGACCGGAAAAGCCGTAACCCGGAATCGAAGGAATAATCACGTCGAAGGCATCTTCCGGTTTGCCACTATAGGCCGTCGGATCGGTCAGAGGCCCGATGGTCTTGATGAACTCGAAGATCGAGCCCGGCCAGCCATGCGTCAGGATGACCGGAAGAGCATTCGGATGGCGAGAGCGGACGTGAATGAACTGAATGTCGACGCCGTCGATCGTCGTGACGAACTGCGGCAGAGAATTCAGCTGTTCTTCGGCTTTGCGCCAGTCGTAATCGACCCCCCAATAGCGGACAAGGTCCTGGACGCGCGCCAGCTGGATGCCTTGCGAAATGCCCCCGACAGTCTCCTTATCGGGCCAACGTGTCTCTGCTATACGTCGCTTGAGATCATCAAGCTGGCTCTGGTCGACGTGGATGCGGAAAGGGCGGATACTCTCATCCGACGCTGGTCTTGTTTGGGCGGTCGGTACGCCTGCTTCTTCTGCGCGTGCGGACTGCACGTAAGACACCGTTATCAGCGCTCCGACAGCGAGGGCGATCGCGCGCCCAAGCAGCGGGCGCGACTTGGAAACCTCGGGAATAGCGGTCATTGGATAGCCTCCTTCGCTTGGCGTTCTGCGACTTTCTCGCGATCGGAGTGCTAGGCGGTCGATGTATCACATATGTTTCCGGCCAATGCCTGTTCTGTTACAGAATGTAGCTTCGCGCTCATCAGGTACGCGATCATACAAATGGTGCGGGGACAGTTGCTGTCGCGTCAACTCAAACGGGAACGCTGGCGGCGGCTGGAACAACGATCACTGCTATTTCGTTTGAGGACCGAATGTCCGGGAACAGCCATGGCCAGCGACAAGCTATCGAGCTACCGATCGAAACGCGATTTTCAGAAGACCGCTGAGCCCAGCGGTGAGCGGGGCATCAAAAAGAGCAACCGCCGCCGCTTTGTCATTCAGAAGCACGATGCAACACGTCTGCACTACGACCTGCGGCTCGAGCTCGACGGCGTGTTCAAGAGCTGGGCTGTCACCAAAGGTCCGTCGCTCGATCCGAGCGATAAGCGCCTTGCCGTCGAGGTCGAAGATCATCCGCTCGATTATGGCGACTTCGAAGGCACGATTCCGAAAGGCCAGTATGGCGGCGGCACGGTCATGCTGTGGGATCGCGGCTATTGGGAGCCGGAGGGGAGGAAGAGCCCGGAAGAGGCGCTTCGCAAGGGCGATTTCAAGTTCACCCTCGAAGGCGAGCGCCTGCACGGGAGCTTCGTGCTGGTGCGCATGCGCAACGATCGCGAGCGCAGCACGCGTACCAACTGGCTGTTGATCAAGCATCATGACGAGTTCTCCGTCGAGGAGAACGGTGCTTCGATTCTGGAAGAAAACGTCACCTCAGTGGCCTCAGGCCGCAGCATGGACATGATCGCAGCCGGCAAGGGGCGCAAGCCGAAACCCTTTATGGTGGAAGGCGGCAAGATCGAGGCTGACGCCGTCTGGGACAGCAATCACGGACTGGCCGCCGAGGAGCGGCAGGAGGCGAGAGGCGGAAAGCGCGCCGGCACCGCAACGGCGGTTGATCTTCCGGATTTCATCGCGCCGCAGCTTTGCGAGAAGCTGGAGCGGCCACCCGGCGGGACCAGCTGGATCCACGAGATCAAATTTGATGGATACCGCATTCAGATGCGCGTGCTCCACGGCGAAGCGACGCTGAAAACCAGGAAAGCTCTCGACTGGACGGCCAAGTACCCCGAAATCGCCGAAGCGGCGCCAACGCTTCCAGACTGCATTATCGACGGCGAGATCTGCGCTCTCGACGAGCATGGTGCGCCTGATTTCGCCGCGCTGCAGGCGGCGCTGTCGGAGGGCAAGACCGGCGACCTCGTCTACTTCGCCTTCGACCTGCTCTATGACGGCGGCGAGGATCTCCGCTCCAAGCCCCTCGTCGAGCGAAAGACGCGGTTGCAGGAGCTTCTTGCTGAGGCCGGCAACGATCCTCGCATCCGCTACGTCGAGCATTTTACAGGCGGCGGCGACGCCGTGCTCAGGTCGGCATGCAAGCTATCCCTGGAAGGCATCGTTTCAAAACAGGCAGATGCCCCCTATCGGTCTGGTCGAACGGAAAGCTGGGCCAAGTCGAAATGCCGGGCGGGGCACGAGGTGGTCATCGGCGCCTATGCGAAGACCAACGGCAAGTTTCGTTCCCTTCTCGTCGGCGTTTTCAGCGACGATCATTTTGTCTATGTCGGCCGTGTCGGGACCGGCTACGGCGCCAAGAAAGTCGAAACGCTGCTTCCAAAACTGAAGGCGCTGGAGACGACGAAGTCGCCGTTCACCGGTATCGGCGCTCCGAAGAAGCAGGCTGAGGTGGTGTGGGTAAAGCCCGAGCTTGTCGCCGAGATCGAATTTGAGGGCTGGACCGCGGATGGCCTTGTCCGGCAGGCGGCTTTTAAGGGATTGCGCGAAGACAAGCCGGCCAAGGAAGTCGAGGCGGAGCGACCGCTAAGATCCGCGAAAACCGAGGTTGCGGAGCCGACTCCGAAGGCCACACCAAAAACAACGCGCCGCAGGGGTCAGAAAGCCGATGTCATGGGTGTGCTCATTTCAAGCCCGGACAAGCCATTGTGGCCGGATGCCAATGATAGTGAGCCGGTGACAAAGGAGGAATTGGCCCGCTATTACGAGGCGGTCGGCGACTGGATGATCGACCACCTCAAGGGCAGGCCTTGCTCCATCATCCGCGCCCCGGATGGGATTGGTGGCGAGCAGTTCTTCCAGCGTCATGCCATGCCAGGACAATCCAAACTGCTCGAATTGGTCAAGGTATTCGGCGACAAGAAGCCATACCTCCAGATCGACCGCATCGAAGGGCTCGCCGCAGTCGCCCAAATCGCGGCGGTCGAGCTCCATCCGTGGAACTGTGAACCCGAGCAACCGGAAGTTCCTGGCCGCCTGGTATTCGATCTTGATCCCGGTCCCGATGTTCCCTTTTCCACGGTTGTTGCCGCTGCCCGCGAGATGCGCGACCGGCTGGAAGACCTCGGATTGATCAGCTTCTGCAAGACGACGGGCGGCAAGGGCTTGCATGTCGTGACCCCGCTTGCAGTCAACAAACGAAAACCGTTGTCATGGCCCGAGGCAAAGGCCTTCGCGCATGACGTCTGCCAGCAGATGGCCCGAAACAACCCCGATCTCTACCTTATCAAGATGACCAAGAGCCTGCGGGGCGGTCGCATTTTCCTCGATTACCTGCGCAATGATCGCATGGCGACGGCCGTGGCGCCGCTCTCCCCTCGAGCCCGCCCAGGGGCGACCGTGTCAATGCCTCTGACGTGGACGCAGGTGAAATCGGACCTCGATCCTAAAAGGTTTACGATCCGAACCGTGCCTGCTTTGCTATCGAAGTCATCCGCCTGGAAGGATTATTGCGAGGGACAGCGTCCCTTGGAGCAGGCGATCAAGAGGCTCGGCCGCACCGGCAAGCATGCCGCCTGACACGGCTGATCGCCCGCGGCACTCATCTGATTACGGTGGCATCAGTCAAATCGAAGACGGCGGCGTTATCCTGGATCTCGCGAAGGCCCTTGTATGAGGGGTGGCGGAGGCTGCCCTCACGCGTCCAGCCGCGAAACTCGATTTCGGCAATCAAGGTCGGCTCGGAAAAGACGAGGCGCTTTCCTCTCAGCGGCACGACAGGTTTTTTCGTCCGGAGGCGGTTCAACGTCTTGCGCAAATATTCCGCCTCGGTTCGGTTGAAGCCTGTGCCGACGGATCCGACGTAGACCCAGTCGTGGCCCTTTCGACCCGCAAGCAAAAGACTGCCGAGTCCGCCGCGGTTGCTGGCGGATTCCTCGTAACCGACGATCATGAAACTGTCGCTCTGAACGCACTTGATCTTCTGCCAGTCCCCCAGACGGCCACTCCGGTAAGGGCTGTCCCTGCGTTTGGCGATCACGCCTTCGAGGCCAAGATGGCAGGCGTGCTCAAGCAGTTCTTCGCCACCGAGATCCAGTTCTTCGGAGAACCGAATAGATCGATCGCTGGTCTCAGGGACCAGATCTTCGAGGAGATGACGGCGTACCGACAGCTCAGTGCGCGTCAAGTTGTGACCATCCAGGTATAACAGATCGAAAGCGCAGAAGATGGATTCCGTCGAGATCCGCTTGCCGCCCCTGCCGCCGAGCGAGCGCTGCAAGGCTCCGAAGTCGGAGCGCCCCTCTTCATCGAGGACGACGGCTTCTCCGTCGAGAATGCAGCTCGACACACCGAGCTCTTTTGCCCCTGCGGCGATCGTCGGAAATCGGTGGGTCCAGTCATGGCCCCCGCGGGTGAGAATGCGAATACCCTTCGGCTCGATGTGGAGCGCCAATCGGTAGCCGTCCCACTTCACCTCATAAAGCCAATCCGGCCCTTGCGGCACCGTCTGCTTCAGCAAGGCCAGGCATGGCTCCACCCTCGACGGCATTGGATCGAACGGCAGGTTTGGCTGATCGGGATCACGCCGACGGACAGGTCGCGAGTGTATCGCGGAACTGGAATCGCGAAGCAAGGGGGCGGAGGGGCGCCGTGGTCTGGTCATCGCTCAATGCCTGTCGGATCGGTTCTCGGCATCGACGGATTTGCGCAGCGCCTCCATGATATTGATGACATTGCTGGGAGCCGGCTCTGCCTTCTCCCTGCCCTTCGACTTGGCTTTGACAGGCTTTTTCATCTGTTTCTTCTTGGCTTCGATAAGCTCGAGCAACCTATCCTGGACGGGGTCGGAGACCATCTTTGGGTTCCAGTGCTGCGTCTGCTTCCTGATGAGCTGCTGGACCAGCGGCATCATTTGGCTGTCCGGCGGCTGATCATCGACCCGTTCGAAATAGCTCTCGGCGCCGCGCACCTCGTCACCGTAGCGCAAGGTCCAAAGGACGATGCCCTTGCCACGTGGCTCCAGCATTACGGCGCGCTCGCGGCGCGCAATCACCAGCCGCGAAATGCCGACCATGTCCTCAGCCGCCATCGCGTCACGGATCACCGAGAATGCTTCCTGGCCGACCGGATCGTCCGGTGAAAGATAGTAGGGCGTGTCGAGCCAGATCCATTCGACGGTGTTGCGCGGCGTAAAGACTTCAATATCGATGGTCTTGGTGCTTTCAAGCGCAACGTTCTCCAACTCCTCGTCTTCAAGCAAGACATATTCGTTCTCACCGCGCTGATAGGCTTTTACTTCGTCTTCATCTTTCACGTCCTTGCCGGTGACGGCGTCGACATAGTGGCTGACGACGCGGTTCTGGGTGGCGCGATTGAGCGTGTGAAAACGCACCTTCTCATTTTCGGAAGTGGCCGGCATCATCTGCACCGGACAGGTGACGAGCGACAGTTTGAGGTAACCTTTCCAGTAAGGCCGGATCGCCATGGAAACCTCCGATCACCCGGCGCGGCGCTGGTGAGCGCCGGCCGGGCTGCGTGGTTTCGTCGTCGTCGCGCGCGCGGCCTTCTGCCTGCTCTTACCGGCATTGGCATTTGCAGCGGTGCGCTTCGTCTTGGCCGGCGTCGCCATGCCGGCGCTTTCGCGCAGCGCCTGTAGCAGGTCGCTCGGTTTGGGGGCCGGCGGCGCCTTTTTCTTCGGAAGGGTGCGGCCTTCGATCTTGGCCTTCACCAGTTCGGCGACGGCCGCTTCATAACGGTCGTCGAACTGCTTCGGGTCGAACTCGCCCTTCTTGGTGTTGATGATGTGCTTGGCAAGCTCCAGCATCTCGCCTTCGATCTTGAGATCCGGCATCTCCTCGAATGCCTTCTCGGAGGAGCGAACCTCATAATCGAAATTCAAGGTTGAGCCGACCAGCCCTTTGCCATGGGGGCGGATGAGGAGCGTTCGCAGGCGCCGGAACAGCACCGTTCGGGCAATGGCCGCGACCTTGGCTTTCTCCATACCATCCCTCAGGAGTTTGAAAGCGTCGCTGCCCATCTTGTCGGGCGCCAGATAATAAGGCTTGTCGAAATAGACGTCGTCGACCTCATCAAAAGGAATAAAGGCCTCCACCTTCAGCGTCTTGTCGCTCTCGGGAATGGCGGCCGCGACCTCCTCGGGCTCGAGCACGACATAGCGACCATCCTCGATCTCGAAACCCTTGACCTGGTCCTCGCGCTCGACCGGATCGCCGGTTTCGCCATCGACGAATTCTCGGCGCACCCGGTTACCGGTCTTCCTGTTCAGCGTGTGAAACGCGATCCGCTCGGATGTGGAGGCGGCGGTGTAAAGCGCCACGGGAAAAGCCACCTCCCCGAACTTGATGAAGCCTTTCCAATTCGCTCTCGGGGCAACCATTTCGTACGCGCTCCTGCCGCAACCAGTGCGAGTCAACCGAATCACTTTACGATTGGTTCCGAATCAAAACGAATCAAATTTCAATAGCTTAGCCAGAATGATTCACGCGTTTTCCGAGTCTCGTTCATCCCCTTGAATCTGATCGATCTTTTTCTATCCGGGTGCTTTTTACCGTGGCAACAACCAACAGATAGGGACACCTGAGGAGCTCGGCTGCTCAATCGATGCGTTGACCCTCGCCGTCGAACACATGCAGATATTGGGGCGGGAAGGCGACGTTGACCTTCGGCCCCGCCTTCAACGCTTCGCGGTCAAGAGTGAAGATCTTGAACGGCAGGCCATGGAGGGCGAGGTGCAGGATAATGCCGAAGCCGGTGGGTTCGACGAGCTCCACATCGGTGCCAAGCCCTGTCTCGTCATTCGTCATCAGCACATGCTCCGGCCGGATGCCGAGCGTCACCTTCGCGCCGTCTGCAAGCGGCAGCGGCCTTGCCAGCGGCACGATCGTGCCATCCTTCAGCTTGACGCCGCCTGCGGTATAGCTGGCGTCGAGGAAATTCATCCCCGGCGAACCGATGAAACCGGCGACGAAGAGATTGGCGGGGCGGTCGTAGAGTTCCAGCGGACTGCCGACCTGCTGCACCACGCCACCATGCATGGCGACGATCCGGTCCGCCAGCGTCATCGCCTCGATCTGGTCGTGGGTGACGTAGATCGAGGTTGCCTTCAACTCGCCATGCAGCTTCTTGATTTCGGCACGCATCTGTTCGCGCAGCCGCGCGTCGAGATTGGACAGTGGTTCGTCGAACAGGAAGGCCTTCGGCTGGCGCACGATGGCGCGGCCCATGGCGACGCGCTGGCGCTGACCGCCGGAGAGCGCCTTCGGCCGCCGTTCGAGCAGCGGATCGAGACCGAGCTTGGCGGCAGCCGCCGCCACTGCACTGGTGATCTTTTCCTTCGCCGTTTTCCGCAGCCTCAGGCTGTAGCTCATATTGCCGGCGACATTCATATGCGGATAGAGCGCATAGGACTGGAACACCATGGCGATGTCGCGGTCCTTGGGATGCAGTTCGTTCACACGGGCGCCGGCAATCCGGATCTCACCTGATGTGACTTCCTCCAGCCCGGCGATCATCCGCAACAGCGTTGACTTGCCGCAGCCGGAGGGACCGACGAGCACGACGAATTCGCCATCCCTGATGTCGAGATCGACGCCGTGCAGCACCTGCACGTGGCCGTAGGCTTTGCGGATATTCTGGATATCGATCGATGCCATTGTTGTTTAACCCTTGACCGCACCGGCCGTCAGGCCCTGGACGAGATAACGCTGGATGAGAAGGAAGAAGAGGCCGGCCGGAATAAGCGCCATGACGCCCGCCGCCATCATCTGCCCGAAATCCACCGAGAATTTCGAAACGAAGGTGAGAAGTCCGACAGGGAAGGTCGCGGCGTCATTGCCGTTGATCAGCATCAGCGCAAACAGCAGTTCGCTCCAGGCGGCGGTGAAGACGAAGCCGAGCGTCGCGGCGATACCGGGCAGCGTCAGCGGCAGGATGATCTGGCGAAACGCGGTGAATTGCGTCGCCCCGTCGATCATTGCCGCCTCTTCGAGATCCTTGGGAATGCCGTCGAAGAAGGACTGCATCAGGAAGGTGGCGAAGGGTACGTTGAAGGCGGTGTAGACGATGACCAGGCCGGTCAGGCTGTTGGTCAGATGCAGGGGCGACAGGATCTTGAAGATCGGCGCCACCAGCATGACGAGCGGAAACATCTGGGTCAGCAGCATCAGCGCGACGATCCAGTATTTCGCCCGGAAATTGAAGCGCGACAGGGCGTAGCCGGAAAGCGAGGCGCAGACCGTCACCGTCACCGCGGTCGAAGCCGAAACGATCAGGCTGTTCTTGAAGAAAGTCGGGAAGGCGCTGTGCTGCAGCACGAAGGCATAATGATCCCAGCTGGTGCGCGACGGCCACATGCGCACGCCTTCGGTGTAGAGCAGGTCGTTCGGCGTCACCGAGACCTTGAGCAGCCAGAACAGCGGGAAGAGCGCAAAGGCGATGTAGCAGAGGATCGCCAGGCGATGCGCAATGGTGGGAAGGATTGATCGTCTCATCGGCTCAATCCTTGTTCAGCAGCGTCTGCCGCAGCAGGATGATCAGCATCGAATAGGCCAGCAGCAGCGCGAGCAGCACCAGCGCGATCGCCGAGGCATAACCGAAATCGAGCCGCTTGAACGCCGTGGTGAAGATATAGCTCGCGACGATCTGCGTGCGGTCGGCCGGCCCCCCATTGGTCATGACGACGATGAGATCGGCGAAATTGGAAATCCAGACGGTACGCAAGAGCACAGTGATGGCGATCGTCGGCGCCAGAAACGGCAGGGTGATCGAGCGGAAGCGCTGGAACCAGCCAGCGCCATCGATCGAGGCGGCTTCGTAAAGATCGCGCGGGATCGCCTGCAGGGCGGCAAGCAGCGTGATGGCAAAGAAGGGAATGCCCCACCAGACATTGGCGACGATCGGCCCCCACATCGCATGATCGGGATCGGAGAGGATATTGCCCGGCTCATGCATCAGCCCGAGCGCGAAGAGCCAGTGCGGGATCGGCCCGATGACCGGATTGAACAGCCAGGCCCAGTTGAGACCGGCGAGAAAGGACGGCACCGCCCAGGGCAGGAAAACCAGCGCCTGTGCGATCGCCCGGCCCGGGAACGGCTTGTCGAGCAGCAACGCCAGAATGAGGCCGAAGATGAATTGCAAGACGACGGAGGCGCCGGTCCACCACAGCGTGTTCCTCAGCGCGCCGTAAAAGGCCGCGTCGCTCGACAACTCGCGGAAATGCTCGAGCCCGATGAAGCCGCCGGAAAAGGGATTGAGCAGCTGGATATCGCGGAAGGCATAGGACAGCCCGAGCGTCAGCGGCACCAGCATGACAGCGATGATCAGGATCAGCGACGGCGCGCTGTAGAGATAGGGCTCCGAAGTATCGGCAAGCCGACGCAGCCACGGCCTGCGGTCGCGTCGCATGTCGAGCATATCGGCGGAAATGGTCATCGGATTGCGGTTTCCATTGTCTTACCCGGTGCGGCCTTACGCGGGTGATGCTTCTGAAGTGAGAGGCCTGAGCCCCCTCATCCGACCCTTCGGGCCACCTTCTCCCCGCTGGGGAGAAGGGATATGAGGCGCCGCCACGAGTCTCTTCTCCCCAGCGGGGAGAAGGTGCCGGCAGGCGGATGAGGGGGATTCAATCTCAAAGCCCTCTATCTTTATTTCTTGCTCAGAAACTTCTGCTGCGCCTTGGTCAGATAATCCGCCCACTGATCCGCCAGATCCTTCGCCGAAATGTCGCCGAGCAAGGCCTGCTGTGAGGTCTTGATCGCCAGCGAATCCTTGAAGAAGGCGAACTCTTCCAGATAGGTCGGCATGACGGTCGGCACCGTGTTCGGGTCCGCCAGTTCCTCGAACCAGCCCTTGAACTGATCGCCGGCATAGAAGGGATCCTTTTCGGCCGCCGTATAGGCCGGCAGCGCGCCGATGCGCTTGTTCCACTCGATATTGCCTTCCGGCCCTTCGAGGGTGGCGATCAGCTTCCAGGAGAGATCCTTGTTGGCGCTCGTCGAAAACATCGACCAGCCGCCATAGCCGATGGTCGGGAAGGACTTGCCGTCAGGCCCCTTCGGCAGCGGCGCGACACCGAAATCCTCCTTCTTCATGCGCTCGGCGATGGCGATCAGCGCATCCGGATCCTGGTCGAGGAAGGCGCAGGTGCCGGAATAGAAGCCAGCGACGACCTCGTTGAAGCCCCAGTTGACGCTGTCCTTCGGCGCATAGCCCTTCTTGTAGAGATCGACCATCCATTCGATGCCCTTGGCCCAGCCGGGGCTGTTCATCGTCGAGGTGCCGTCTTCCTTGAAGTACGTGTTGTCGCCTGCCATCGTGGCGGCGAAGATCATCCAGCCGTTCAGGCCGCCCGGTCCGCCGCGCATGCAGTAGCCGTATTTGCCGGGAAGCTTGGAGACCTTTTCGGAGGCGGCGGTGAACTCGTCCAGCGTCTTCGGCGGCGCGGCGACGCCGGCCTCCGAAAGCAGTTTCTTGTTGTAGAACATCGCCCTCAAATAGAAGCCGTAGGGCAGCATATAGGCGGTGTTCTTGACGTCACGGCCGAGCTCGAGCGCGCGCGGCGTCAGCTCCTTGGTGTGCTCCCACTTTGCAAGATAGGGCTCCAAGCTCTCGAGCATGCCGTTATTGGCATAGAGCGACAGCCAGGTATCGGGCATCTCCATCACGTCGGGCACGTCGCCGGCCGAGACCATGGTCGCGAACTTCTGGAAGGCTTCGTTCCAGGGCAGCGAGATGATGTCGACCTTGGTGCCGGGATTGGCGGCTTCGAACTTGCCGACGATCGATTTCAGCGTTTCGGTGCGCTCCGGGCTGGTGATGACTTCGACAAGCTTGAGCGTGGTGTCG
This sequence comes from Rhizobium aethiopicum, assembly GCF_014197535.1. GTDB lineage: Bacteria > Pseudomonadota > Alphaproteobacteria > Rhizobiales > Rhizobiaceae > Rhizobium > Rhizobium aethiopicum_A. The sequence goes on along the minus strand of NZ_JACIFV010000006.1, from coordinate 252,398 downwards.
GCAAAGGCCGTGCCCGCCATCATCGAAGCGAAGAGCGTTGAGATTATTAGCTTTTTCATGGCTCAGTTCCCCCTTGTTAGGTTTCTCTCGGGTTTCAGGATTGTGAGGCGGCGGCGAGCGCCTCCTCAATGTCCCTCCACAGCGCCTCGGTTCCTTCGAGGCCGACATGGAGGCGTACGGATCGCGCATGGATGCCGAAGGTTTGCGCGGAATTCGGCTGTGCCTTCTGCTGCAGCACCACCTCGCCCGGTACGATCAGGCTTTCATGCCCACCCCAGCTTACACCCAGTTTGAACAGCTTGAGATGGTCGGCGAAGGCGCGGATATCGACGCCATCGCGGAAGATGAACGAGAACAGGCCCGAGGTGCCGTTGAGCCCGGCGGGCAGGCGGTTGGCGAGGCCTGGGTGACAGACCGCCTCCACCACCTCGAGCTTCTGCAGGCGCCTGGCGATTTCAAGTGCCGATGCCTCATGGGCTTTCATGCGCAGCGGCAGCGTGCGCAGACCGCGGATCAACAGCCAGGCGTCGAACGGCGAAAGCTTGCCGCCGAGATAGGGATAGGCCTCGGCCTTGATGCGCGCGATCATTTCCTTCGAGCCGGCGACGACGCCAGCCACCACATCGCTGTGGCCGCCGAGATATTTCGAGGCCGAATGGATGACGAGATCGACGCCGAGCGTCAGCGGCCGCTGGAAGAACGGGCTCGCCCAGCTGTTGTCGATCATCGAGACGACGCCGTGCCGCTTGGCGAGCGCGGCCAGCGCACCGACATCGTGCGCCTCCATCACCCAGCTCGTCGGGCTTTCCAGATAGAGGAGCTTGGCGCCGGGCAGCGCGCTCGCGACCGCTTCCTCGTCGCGGCCGTCGACATAGGTCACCTCGATCTTCATCCGCTTCAGGATGGTGCCGAACAGGCGGAAGGCATCGGGATAGACATGCCGGACGGCGACGATGCGGTCGCCCGGCTCGACGAAGCTCAGCACCGCCGACGAGATCGCCGCCATGCCGCTCGCAAAACCCAGCGCGTCCTCGGCGCCTTCGAGCTTGGCCAGCATTTCCTCGAAGGCGCGCACCGTCGGGTTCAGCCCGCGCGTATAGGTCGGCCGCACCTTCTCGCCGCGATAGACGGTGATCATCTCGTCATAATCGGAAAAGGTGAAAAGCGACGTCTGGAAGATCGGCGGCACGACGGCGTCGGCGAAGTTGCTGTCGTCGTGGGCAGTGATAAGGGAAGCAAGGTCGAACGGGTCTGCGCCGTTGCTCATTTGGACATTTCCTTGATGTCTTCCTCGACGATATCGAGAATTTTCAATGTCTCCGCGCGCGCCGCCTCCGGGTCCTGGGCAGCAATCGCGTCGAAAAGCGTGCGGTGAAAGGGAAAGGACCGGCGGGCGAAGTCCTGCCGGTCGAACGGATGCTCCCAGAAGCGCTCGAAGGTCTCGCGCATCTGCTCGAGCAGCTGGCGAAACAGCGGATTATGGGTGGCGTCGTAGACGGCGAGATGGAAGGCGAGATCCTCCGGCCCTGATGTGCCCTTCTCCAGATGCACCCGCTCCATCTCGTTGAGCTTCTCCTCAATGACGACGAGGTCCTTTGCCGTGCGCCGCCGGGCGGCGACCATGCCCGCCTCACATTCGATGCCGCGGCGAACCTCAAGCGTCTGCAGCAGCGCATCGCGCAGATGCGCCGCGTCGAAGGACAGCGGCATATGGATCGTTGCCCTGGAAACCGGCTTCAAAAGATAGGTGCCGCTACCCTTGCGCGTCTCGATGACGCCGAGCGCCTGAAAATGCCGGATCGCCTCACGAATGGTCGAACGTCCGACGGCAAGAGCCGACATCAGCTCCCGCTCGGCCGGCAGCCGGTCGCCCGCCTGCAACCGCGCCTCCTCCACATAATCCGCCAGCGCATCGGTCACCTGACGCGCGCGGTCCATGACCGGAAGCGGCCGGATCACCGGCCTGTCGCTGCGATTTGCCTTCATGGTTCCCCATTTTTTCTATCAGGCAGTCAGGCTTTAAATTGGTCTGACATCTTAGCATTTCCCAAAGATGGGGAGACGTCAAGTGATGTTGTCGGAGTAATCCCTCTCCAGAAAGAGGCGGGCCGCCTTTGAAGCCCGACTTCTTCCCTTGCGCCCCGCCAGGCTCTGTCGGAATATGGGTGGCGGGTGGGAGGAAACGAGAGCGGATGGCGGCAGATCGGATAAGAGGCCTTGATGGCATCAGGGCTATCGCCATTCTAGGCGTGTTCTATACGCATTTCGTCGATGGCAATTCCCTGCTCGGCGATCTGGCAGTGCGAACCTTCTTCGTTTTGAGCGCCTTCCTGATTACCGGCAACCTGGTCGCGTTGCGCGACGCCAAGAGATTGAGCCACCTTGCGGCGCTGCGATCTTTCTACGAGCGAAGAGCGCTCAGGCTCCTGCCGACCTATTTCGCCATGCTCCTGGCGCTCGTTGCTATCGGCCTCGTCACGATCCGGGACGGGCTTTTTTATCATCTCGCCTTTCTGTCAAACATCTGGTTCGCGATGGGAGTGGATTGGAACCCATGGGTGCTTGCTCATACCTGGACCCTGTCCGTCGAATGGCAGTTCTATCTCGTATGGCCGCTCATCGTGCTAAGCTGCGCAAACAGATGGGTGGCGCGGGCCGCCGCGGGCGCCATCGCCATTGCACTGGCATTCTGGCTCGGCTGCTATGTCACCGGCTATTTCACCGACAACACGGTCTTGTGGCCGCCCTTCTCACTCGACGCACTGGGCGTGGGAGCCTTGACTTTCTTCTTTTCGGGCATGCTGGCACGCCCGACCAAAATCCACCTGGTTGGTGCAATCCTGCCGGCGGCACTGTGGTGTGCCTTCCAGCTCGCTGACACAGACAGCCACCACCAGTCGTTGGTCGTTGCTTTCCTTCTGCAAATTCTTCCACTTCTGCCGATCGCGATCCTGATTGCCGTGACCGCATCAGGGACAAACCCGGTCGTCGACCGCATCCTTGGGACCCGGCCGTTGGCCTATCTCGGCCGCATCAGCTACGGCTGTTATCTCTACCATTTGCCAATTCTTTGGCTGATGATGCAGATTCTGTGGCGGGTATTCGATTATCAGCTGAAAGGGGGGATCATCCAACTGATCGTTGTCGCGATCCCCACAATCGCGTTTTCCGCCTTGAGCTGGGAATTCATCGAACGACCAATCCAGAAATGGCGGACCGGCAGCCGCCAAAAGGCGGCGCAGGCCAAGTTCACCGCATGAGCGAGGGATCTTTCTGGGAGGGAGCATGACATAAGACCCTCCAAGGGGTTATCGTCCAAAGCACGAGGCTGCAAAGCATGCGCGACTATGTGAAAAGCAAGGACTTTCACCGGCATATGCGGTCGCTACTGACTCCGCGACTTCAGGAGCTCGGCTGGAAATCGCAACCGGGAAAGTGCAGCTTTGCCCGGGGCGAAAGGGTTTGTTGGCTGCAAGTATCCCAGTCTTCGAACAGCCTTATCGGCGCCAAGTTCACGATCAACCTGACGGAGACCTCCGGCCCCGCCGGCAACACAAGAATACTTCCTCGCCTCAACGAGGCGGATCGAGCAATCGGCAAGGCTTTGGAAGAACACATCATTGCGCGCCTTCCCAGGCCTGATCCCGACCCGGAGATTGAAGTTGTCGGAGACAATGGCCAACCCGTCTTGGTCAAGCTCGGCGATATCGCTCGAGCAAACCCACGACAATGGGACGGCCCCTGCGATGTCTGGCTGCCCTACTTCGGCAAAAACGATCTCGACGACTGGACTGCGTTTCTCCTGCCTCGCCTTGACCGGCTGCTCCCGCCCTCCTCACCTGAAATGATCGATACGCAATTGTGGGTCCAGCCGTTTCGCCGTCTCGCCGGCCTGTTCCGCTCAAGTTGAGCGGTACCCGGCCCTGGTTGAACGCAGAAGGCGCCCCTCCCGACTGGGTTCAACCGGCCACCGGTTTCAGGTCGACAAGCGCCTTGATCGGCAGGTGGTCCGAGGCGATGCGGGCGAGCGGTGTATCATGCGCCTCCACCTCGGAGATGATGCCCTTGCGGTTGGCGATGATGCGGTCGAGCGCCAGCAGCGGCAGGCCGGCGGGAAAACTCGGCACGGCGGGCGGCAGCTCGCCGAAGGCGGATTGGAAGGTGTTGAGCGACGAGCGGTCGCCGAGCCGCCATTCGTTGAGGTCGCCGAGCAGGATGGTCGGCATCTCGTGCCTGTCGTTGATCAGTTCGACGAGGGTCCGGGCCTGCTGGGCTCTGCTGTGGCGCAACAGGCCGAAATGCGCGGCGATGATGCGCAGCGCGCCGCCCTCTTCCAGCTCGATTTCGACGACGAGGGCGCCGCGCGGCTCCAGCCCCGGCAGTTTCACCTGGTGCACATCATGCACCAGCCCCTTCTTGAACAGCACGACATTGCCGTGCCAGCCATGCGCCTTCGCCATGCCTTCGACCGGCACAGGGATCAGCCCCGTCTCCCGCTCCAGCCGGCCGAGATCGAGTATGCCCGTGCGCTCGCCGAAACGTGTGTCGGCCTCCTGCAGCGCGATCACGTCGGCGCCGATTTCATGGATCACCCGGCTGGTCCGCTCCGGATCGAAGCGGCGGTCGGTACCAACACATTTGTGGACATTGTAGGAAGCGATCAACGTTCCGGCGCTACGCGGCCTTGCCTCCATATGCGCCGCGTCGAGCCGCTTTTTCCTGCTCCTGATCGAGGCGAGAATGCTGGCGGGAAGACTGTCTTTCCTGGCGTGCATCGCGAAGCGCACTTGTTCCGTTGATCAAAGAAGCTACTCCATCCGCAGTATAGGCGGCCGCGCGGAACTTGCCATGTCGGAATGCAAAAAATCCGTCAGAGATAGGGCGAACCAAGCCACAGCACCTTCTCGATCAGCCGCACCGGGAAGGGCCGCGCGCGTAAGCCGTCCAGCGTCACCAGCGTTGCCGATTTCAGGATTTCTTCGATATGCTCGTCGATCTCGGCGGCAAAGCCCTCATTCAGCACTTCGAGGTCGACCTCGAAATTCAGCCTGAGCGAACGTGGATCGAGGTTGGAGGAGCCGACATAGGCCCAGGTGCCGTCGATCGTCAAAAGCTTCGAATGGCTGAAGCTGCCGGTCGAGCGCCAGATGCGGCAATAATTTTTGAGAATCTGATCGAACTGCGCCGTCATCGCCCGGTCGACCAGCATGAGATTGTTGAGAGCCGGCACGACGATATCGACTTCAACGCCGCGCCGCGCCGCCGTCACCAGAGCGCTGATGAGTTCGCGGTCCGGCAGGAAATAGGGCGACATGATGCGGATCGATTGACGCGCAACGGAAAAGGCGCCCATCAGCATCTTATGGTTGGTTTCGAGGCTGCGGTCCGGCCCTGAGGCGACGATGCGCATCAGGATGGGGTCGCCGGGGCTGCGCTGCGGCGGTTCGATGCGCCAGGCCTCGTCGTTCAACAGTTCGTCGGTGGTGAACCGCCAGTCTTCGGCGGCAAGATCGAAGAGATCGGCGACGACCGGGCCAGTGACGCTGAAATGCGTATCACGGGCAAAGGTCTCGCCCGTCGCCTCCTCGCTGAAACCCGCCCTGATATTCATGCCGCCTGTCAGCGCAATGCGTCCGTCGACGATCAGGATCTTGCGGTGGGTGCGCAGATTGGCATAGGGCAGCCGCAAACCCATGATGACATTGCCGTTGAACACGGCGACGGTGACGCCGCCCTCCTTGAGATGGCCGAGAATGCTCGGCACCGAATAACGCGCGCCGACGGCGTCGATCAGCACCCGGACCGCCACGCCCCGCTTCACCGCGGCAATCAGTGCATCGGCGATGCGCAGGCCGATGACATCACGGTCGAAGATGTAGGTTTCGAGCAGGATGCTGCGCTCCGCTTCATCGATGGCGGATTTCATCGCGGCATAGGCCTCGTCGCCGGTCTCCAGCATGTCGATTGTATTGCCTGAGGTCAGCGGGTTGCGTGTCACGCGGTCGCCAAGCGTCTGCAGCGCCGCAAAGCGGCGGCCGAACTGGCTGATCACGGTCTCGGCGTCGGCGTCGAACGTCTCGAGCTCGTCGGTCCCGGGCGCGAGCAGCAGGGCGTCGCGACGAATGCTCAGCGATTTGCGGCGGATGCGATTGATGCCGGCAATCGCATAAAGCAGCGCACCGACAACAGGCGAGAGGATGATGACGCCGACCCAGCCGATCGCCGCGCGCACCTCCTCCTTGGTCATGGCGGCATGGATCGCCGCTGCGGCTCCCATGGCGATCGAAACGACAAAGAGGATATGCGGCCAGTAGGTCGACAGGAGATAGAACATCGCTGGCCAATATAGCCGCGAAACGGCGGCGTTCAATTATGCAGCCGCTCCCCCATGGCGCGAAATTTTTCCTCGGGATTGTTCTGCCGGGAGTGGCCCGTTCGATCGCGGGAACAATCCCGGTCGAGATCGATTCATCCTCAGAAGATGAGGATCGCCATCATGAACATCGCCGCAAGCGTCGGTCCTGCCTTGGCCCTCGAAGTCGCAGATGCCGGCAGCATTGCCGAACTCCGGCATCAGGCCGAGGACTGCACCCGCTGTGACCTCTATCGCAATGCGACGCAAATCGTCTTCGGTGAAGGTCCGGGAAAGGCCGAGATCGTCCTTGTCGGTGAGCAGCCGGGTGACCGGGAAGATATCACCGGCAGGCCCTTTGTCGGCCCGGCAGGCCATCTGCTCGACCTCTGTCTCGACGAGGCCGGCTTGGACCGTCAGCGCTGCTACGTCACCAATGCCGTCAAGCACTTCAAGTTCACACCGCGCGGCAAACGGCGCCTGCATGCGAAACCCAATGCCGGCGAGATAAGGCGTTGCGCATGGTGGCTCGGCGCGGAACTCAACATCCTGCAGCCGAAACTCGTGGTGGCGCTGGGCGCAAGCGCTCTCTATGCGCTGCTCGGGCCGAAGGCGAAATTGACGCCCGAGCGCGGTCATATCCTGCAGCCTGCAAACCATCCGCCGGTTCTGGTGACCATTCACCCCTCCTATCTCCTGAGAATCCGCGATGAGACCGAGCAGCACAGGCAGCGTCAGGCATTCGTGTCAGATTTGCACAGGGCGGCGGAATTTCAGTCTCGGTGAATGCCGATTCTCAACCTTGATATGCTGCAACGCGAAATATTTACGGTTGCAGGTCGATTTCACTTGAAACGGCGCTCCTCCTCTGGAACCATCCCGGCAGTATCGCGTTCGAACGACGGCATTATGTGACTGGAGATCAGCGATGTCAGAAACTCGGGAAGAGTGGATCAAAAAACGTGCATACGCCCTTTGGGAAGAAGAGGGCCATCCGACAGGACGAGATTCCATCCATTGGGATCAGGCGCGGCACGAGCGCGAAGCGCTCGAAGGCTCTGCTGCCTCTTCCAACGGCAAAGAAGCCAAACCCAAGGCCAAGCGCGCCGCAACGGCCACGAAGCGTGCCGCAACAGGCGCCAAGACGAACGGCGTCGTCACGCCGGCGCCCAAGCGGACGGCGAGCCGCAAGACGGCATCCTGACTGCTGGAATACCGATCACGTTCAAAAAAGGGCGTCGTTGCGACGCCCTTCGGCTGTGCTTTGTCATATGCCTGAATTAGTTAGGTTTTAAGAGATTGCAGGCGGGCTTGCCGCGCGGGGGGTGAACAAAGGCCGGATGACGCTGCAAGTATTGAGGCTTCCAAGGTGATCGTGTGAGCCATGGAAATATCGCTCGTGCTCATCGCCGCTCTGCTTTATCTCGGTCTGGCGCTCGGCTTCATCCTCGTCGTCGATAATCTCGTCGGGCTGGTTTTCCGCGATTCCCGTACGCCGCTGCGACTGCCCTCCTTCGACATCGGCCGCGCCTTTGCAGCGTCGCAGAAATTCCACCGGAAATAACGGTTCTCAGCTGGCGCCCGCGCACAGTTAGAAAGTAGGGTGGGTCTGGCGTAGCGGCCCCGAAAACGGGAATTGATTTTCGGAAGGCAGGATGAGATCGAGGACAATGGGACAGGCGCGAAGCGTTCGGCCGGCGACTTGGCTTTTTGCGGCGCGCTCCTTGCGCGACTTCTGCGACGGCTTCGTGGCCATCCTGTTGCCGGTCTATCTCCTTGCTCTTGGATTTTCGCCCCTGCAGGTCGGCGTCATTGCGACGGCATCCCTCTTCGGATCCGCGCTTTTGACGATCATCATCGGATTTCTCGGCGGGCATCATGATCTCCGCCGCCTGCTTTTGGCAGCCGCCTGCCTGATGGTCGCCACCGGTGTCGCCATGCCGATGATCAGCGACTATGCGCTGCTGCTCGCCGTCGCCTTTGCCGGCACGATCAATCCGTCGGCTGGCAGCGTGAGCATCTTCGTGCCGCTTGAACATGCGGTCCTTGCCCGGGAGGTGACCAACGCCGATCGAACGAGAATGTTTGCGCGTTACAGCCTGGTCGGGGCGCTCGCAAGCGCCGGCGGCGCGCTTGCCGCGGCGCTGCCTGACGTCATGATGCGGTTCGGGATGACGCAACTGAGTTCGATCAGGCTGATGTTCGTTCTCTATGCGCTCGTTGGCATTCTCGGCGGTCTTCTTTATGCCCGCATACCGCCTCGCCCGGTGACGCACGAAGATCACAAGCCGGCGGCACTCGGGCCTTCGCGCGCCATCGTCATGAAGCTCGCGGCCCTCTTTAGTCTCGATGCCTTCGCTGGAGGTTTCGTGGTCCAGTCCTTGCTCGCGCTGTGGCTGTTCGAACGATTCGATCTTTCGCTGTCCCAGGCTGGAGTGTTTTTCTTCTGGACCGGCGTGCTGTCGGCGTTTTCGTTTCCTGTCGCTGCCCGGCTATCGAAGCGGATTGGGCTCGTGAACACCATGGTGTTCACCCACATTCCATCAAGCATCGCTCTCGGCCTTGCCGCATTCGCACCCACCTTGCCGTTGGTGCTTGTCTTGCTGCTGGTTCGAGCCGCGCTTTCGCAGATGGATGTGCCAACCCGTTCTTCCTACGTGATGGCTGTGGTCACCGAGGCGGAGCGAGCCGCTGCCGCAAGCTTCACATCCGTGCCGCGCAGCCTCGCATCGGCGGCCAGCCCTGCGCTGGCCGGTGCTCTTTTCGCCGCCTCTTATCGGGCTTGGCCGCTTGTCATCTGTGCCGGCCTAAAGATCATATACGACCTCTTGCTGTTGCTGCAGTTCCGCCACCTCAAGCCGCCCGAGGAATCCTGAACTGCCTGCCTCGGGCGCATGCCCCCTCAGGTCCGTACTCTGAGAGCTCGTTCCGTTCTGTCGGCGATTTGGGTCACGGCATAGGCGATCACCATGTAGATCACCACGGCCACCAGGAAGGCTTCGAGGTAGTAAAAGTTCAGCGCCGCGGTCAGCTGCGACTGCGCGAAGATGTCGACCACCTCGATGGCGAAGCCAAGCGACAGCGCCTTCATGATCACCATGAAGGAGTTGGCGAGATCCGGGATCGCTGCCACGATCACCTGCGGCAGCATGACCCGGCGGAAGAGCTGGCTCTTCTTGTAGCCGAGCGAATAGGCGGCGTCCGCCTGCCCCGTGTCGAACGAGTTCAGCGCGCCCTTGACCACCTCCGCCTGGAAGGCCGCGACGCAGGCCGTCAGGGCGACGATGAGCGTCACCCAGTTCGGCGTCGAGTGACCATTGTACTCCACGCCGACGAGCGACGTCAGGAACTGCAGCGTCGACGGAAGTCCATAATAGGCAAGGAAGATCACCACCACCATCGGCACGCCCTTGAACGCCACCTTGTAGGCGACAACGAGCTGACGAAGGACCGGCACCCGACGATACTCGATCATGGCGAATAGGCTGCCGACGACCGTCGATAGGACGAAGACAGCGAGGGCCATGACAAGCGTCAGCGGCACAGCGCCCAGGATCTCATAAAGGTCGGGGAGAAGAACTTCGCTGTCGAAAATCATGATTTCCTTCCTCGATCAGACGCTGGCCATCAGCGGGGCCTGTGCTACCTTTTCGCTTGGGACGTACCTGCCGGAGCGGCGCTCGAAGAGCCGCACGATCGCCCAGGCGATGAGGCAAAGTACCGAGTACAGCACTGCCAATACGAGGTAGGTTTCGAACTGATACTGGTTGTAGTCGCGCTCCATGACGAGATGGGCGGTCGCCATCACGTCAGCCGCGCCGATGTACATGACCAGAGCCACGTTATGGATGAGGTAGATGATCGAGTTTCCGTAGCCAGGAAGCGCAATATGCACCGCCTGCGGCGCGACGACGCGCACCAGCTTCTGCTGGAACGTATAACCGAGGCTGTCGGCCGCGTCATGCTGGCCGCGCTCGACAGCAAGAAAGGCCGGACGCATGACTTCCGACAGATAGCCACCGTGATAGAGGCTGAGGCCCAGCATGGCGGCGATAGTCGGTGAGACGAAGTCGTCGATGCCGAAAACGCCGACCAGCACCGGAAGACCATAAAAGGCGACGAACAGCTGCAGAACGACCGGAACGCTTCGCGCGTAGGACACGTAGAGGTCGGCCAGCTGGCTGACCACCGGGATCCTGCGCACGCGGAACGTCGTCGTCATCAAAGCCAGCACGAAGCCGGCGACCATGGCCGTGAACGTGATCGCAAGCGTCAGCGGCAGCGCCGAGAGCAGCTCGGGGATCATGATGGATAGGTCCACTTGGGAACACTCCTTCTGTCAGTCAGGGGCCTGGTCGCCGGCTTCGAAGCCAGGCGTTACTTCATGTATGTGGTGATGTCCTCGCCGAACCATTTCTGCGAGAGCTTGGCGAGCGTGCCGTCGGCCTTGAGCTCCTTCAAAGCCTTGTCGATGCCGTCGGCGAGCGCCTTGTTCTCTTCCGAGCGATGGATCAGCACGAAGGTGTTGTTGATCGCGACCGGCTCGCTTGCCTGGACGTTCAGCTTCTGCTGGTCGATCACGGTCTGCTCGCCGAGATTCGACGGCAGGACGAGCGCGTCATACTTGCCGTTCTCGACCTCCTTCAGGCGATCCGGATAGGGAATGCCGGCGCTCGAAGCGGTGATTTCGATCTTGTAGTCGGGATTCTTTTCCTGCCACGCCGTAGCGAACTTGTAGATGCCGCCACCGGCCGTCACCGGCACGATCTTCTTGCCGACCAGATCCTTCATCTCCTTGATGCCGCTGTCCTTGCGGCTGTAGATCTTGATCAGGCTGGCGCCGATCGGCGCTTCCGGAATGAGGAACTGCTTTTCGCGGGCTGGCGCACGATAGTAGCCGCCGGTTGCGATATCGTACTTGCCGGTCGCAAGGCCCGTCTCCTGCGCGATGTCGGCAGCACCTTCCATTACGAACTTGTACTGCGGCAGCTTGGCGTTGATCGCCTTCAGGACGTCGGGCTCGTAACCCTGCGGTTCGACGCCGATCGCGCCCCAGGATAGCGGCTTCGATTCCGCCGCGGTGGCGATCTTGATCGTTCGAACGTCCTCGGCGAAGGACGCGGTTGCGAACGCGATCGCGACGCCTGCTACGGCGAGACCGAGACCACGGCGCGAGATTGAACTCATGGAAGTCATTTCAGGCATCCTTTCTTACTGGATCGCGCGTTCGGAATTGAGAAACTGAGCGAGGCGCGGGTTGGAGGGCGTGTCGAAGATTTCGGACGGACTGCCGTCGGCTGCGACGACACCCCGGTCCATGAAGACGATGCGGTTCGAGATGTTCTTGGCGAACTGCATCTCGTGCGTGACGAGAAGCGAGGTGATGCCGGAGGACGTGACATCCTTGATCACCTTGAGAACCTCGTTCACGAGCTCGGGATCGAGCGACGAGGTCGGCTCGTCGAAGAGCATCACATCGGGTTTGACCGCCAGCGCTCTGGCGATGCCCGTTCTCTGGAGCTGCCCGCCGGAAAGCTGCGACGGATAGTTGTCGAGCTTGTCGGAAAGCCCCACCCGCTCAAGCTCCTGCAGCGCAATGGCGCGGGCTTCGTCCTTCGGCTTGCCCTGCACGACAACCAGCGGATCCATGACGTTCTGGATAACCGTCATGTTCTTGAAGACGTTGAACTGCTGGAACACCATAGCGGTGCGCAGACGGATCGCCCGAACGGCGGTCTTGTCCGGCCGCGCGAAATCCATCCTGATATCGTCGAAGGATATCGTTCCGGATGCCGGCTTCGCCAGGTGGTTGATGCACTTCAACAGCGTCGTCTTGCCGGTTCCGCTGGGACCGATGATCGAAACCACGTCACCTCGTTTCACCGAGAGATTGACGCCATTCAGGATCTGGGTGCGACCGTAGGACAGCTTCAGGTTCTTGATCTCAAGCATTTCGGATCTCAGGTCCTTTCGGAAGATAATTCGGGAAGCGCTTCGGTCTCGGCATCGAACCACTCGTCGCCGAGAAGTTCCGGCGTGTCGAAGGCCTGGAGGTTTGCAAAGTGCTTCTCGCGGTCTTCGACGAAGAGCGAACGGACGACGCCGCGCGCCAGGCGGTCGGCGCCCTCGCTGATTGCAGGGATGTCGCCTGTGAGCTTGCCGTGGCTGAGAGTCGCCGGGAAGTTGAAGCAGTGAATCTTCGAGAGAACCGGGCAGGAACCCGGTTCCCTCTCAAGGAAATCGAAAGCCTCGCCAAGATCCGGCGATCCTTCAAGCTCCGCATTGGCCATCCCGGCCGGCGTCGGGAAGCGGTCGCGCCAAAGTCGGATATGGGGTTCGAAAGCAGCCAATTCCGGCCGATTGGTCAGATCGATCTTGAAGCCGGTCCCGAAGATCAAGAAGTCGAGGGGGTAGCTGGCCTTCGACGTCGTCACGACGAGCTGGTCGCCGTCCTGCTGCAGACCGGTGATCGGGCTTTGGAGATGAAGGTGGGCCTGCTCGAAGGCGCTGACGCGCAGCACGCTCGCACGCGGCGGCGGCGTCTGCTGGCTCATGGCATAGTCGAGGAAGCGCCACTTCCATTCGTCCGGCAGTCCGGCGAAGCCATGGACGACGCCCTGGCTGCCGATGCCGGTGAACTTGTTGATCCGCGGCAGTTCCTTGCGGCGGACGAACATGTCGAGCCGGGCGGCACCGGCTTCGAGCGCGGTCGCGGCATTGTCCATCGCCGACGCACCCGCACCGATCACCCCTACGCGCTTGCCGCGCAGCGCTGCGAAGTCGATCGCATCGGCGGTGTGCGCCCAGAACCTGCGATCGATATTTTCGGCGATGCCAGGCACGAAGGGGCCGCCCAGACCGTCGCGGCCGGTTGCGAGAACCACGTGGCGGGCGATGATCGTTTCCGTGCGGCCATTCTCGCTGCAGGCGAGGTCGAGCATGCCATCGTCGCGCGGCAGGATCGCATCGACCGAGACGCCGTTGCGCACCGGCAGTTCGAGCACCTTCCGATACCAGATCAGGTAGTCCATCCACGTCTCGCGCGGCGCCCGGGCGAGCGCCACCCACGCCGCGCTGCCGAAGCGCGCTTCATAATAGGCCCGGAAGGTGAGCGCCGGCAGGCCCATGGCGGGTCCGGTAAGCTGCTTTGGCGAACGAAGCGTACGCATCCGGGCGAAGGTGACCCACGGCCCTTCCTTCCCGGCGGGTGCCTTGTCGAGGACGACATGGTTGGCGACGCCAAAGCGCTTCAGCATTCCGGAAGCGACGAGGCCTGCCATGCCGCCGCCGATGATGACGACGTCGATGACTGACTGGCCATCAATTTCGCGGGCGGGAACCCACGCCTTGGCAGGCAGTTCCAGCCAGGCGAGGTCCTGGCGAAGACGCGCTTCGAGGGCGTCAAGATTATGAGGATGCGTGGAAAGGTCGCTCATGCCGGCGTTCCTTCGGAGATCGCAGCCTGCCCGTAGACAGTGTCCGCCAAGGTTTCGATGCCATTCGCCTCCAGCAGGCGGCAGCCGGGCATCTTCAACGCTTCGAGCCGCGCGGCATCGATTACGGCGGCGACTGTCGGCGCGAGCGGCAACGCCGCCGCCGAGATCGCACCGAACAGGAACGGAATGGCCTGGTCGAGCACGCGCATAACGATGCCATCCAGAGGCACGCCGCAGACGGTCGCCGGCTCGACGATGGCAATGCCAAGTCCTGCGCGCACCAACGAGAGCGCAGTCAGCGAGGCGTTGACGTCGATGATGCGATCCGGCGCCACCCCTGCCCGTTCCAGCGCCTCGTCGACGCGATGACGAAGCCGATAGGGGTTCGCGAGCGTGATGATGCGATGCTCCGCGAGATCGGCCAGGCGAACGACCTCGTTCGCAGCCAGAGGATCGTCGGCGCCGATGGCGATCACGCACGGTGCTTCAGCGATCCAGTGGATGTCGAGACCAGGATGTTCGAGCGGCAGGCTCGATATGCCAAGATCGGCCGACCGGGCGAGAACCGCCTGCACGATGTTTTCGGCGGCAAGCGCCTGGACGTGGAGATGACGCGGGATCAGGTCGAGCGAGACGGCCGCCAAAGCCTGCGGCAGGATTCCTGCGGCAAGAGACGGCGTTGCCGCGATGGTCAAGGTCGCGGGCTCGTCGAGACCGATCGCTTCGGCCCGTTCGCGGATGTGGGTCAGGCTGGCGAGATGACGTTCGACCTCGGCATGGAAGCGCAGACCGCGCGACGTCGGCTGGATGCGCGGACCGCTTCGGTGAAGGAGCGCATAGCCCAGATCGGCTTCCAGGTCCTGGATCTGCCGCGTCACGGCCGGCTGCGAACGGCCGAGCAGCCGGGCTGCGCCGGTGACGCTGCCAGCCGACATCACCGCCGCAAAGGCTTCGAGCTGCCGGATGTCGATCGGGTTTTTATTCATATTCAACATGAACCACCGCCATCCATGCTTTTGGAAGCATGAGCTTCCCATAATTTGAGCGGATAGTAGATAATTATTTCGCATGGATTGCAAGCCTTCATGCTATTTTGACATAATGAACTTCAGACCTACCTAATGCTCTCCCGCGAGATGAAAGGAGCCTGCCTTGACGCTCATCGAAACTCTTGCCGCCGTCAGACCCGGCTCAGCCCTTGCCGAGGCCATAGAAAAACGGGCGGAGATCCTGCGCCTCAGCGAAGCCGCCCACGACGCAGTCCTTCTTCCGCGTGATCCCGGTGGCCTGTCGTATGGCCTCAGGGCGGCGCTTGCCGCGCGTATGGCCCGTCATAACCACAACGAAAAACTGGCGCAGCACTACGACGAACTGGTCAAACGTGCCGCCGAGGCATCGACAGCGCCGCTCGCCAGGCCAGGTACTAGCGCAACCGATGAGCGCATCGCAGAGATCGTCCGCCATGCGGACCGACTGACGGTCGCGCCGCGGGAAGCGACCCGCGACCACATAGAAAGATTGCGCCGTGCGGGAATGACCGATGCCGACATCGTCCGGCTGTCGGAGCTTGCGGCCTTCGTAAATTATCAGGCTCGGGTCATTGCGGGGCTGGCGCTAATCGGAGGAAGACAATGAGCGAAGTCGTCCATACCTTCACCACCCAGGTTCCGCGCTGGCAGCCTTACGTCATTCCAGTCGATCTTGAAACTGCGACGGCCGAGCAGCGGGAGGCAATGCAGGTCACGCCCTCCAACAAGGGCATCTCCCCCTACGTCCTGACGCTTGCGCACGACCCGGAATCTCTCGCTGTCCGCTCACCCCTGTTCAACCTGATCATGTACGGGAAGGACGGGCTTTCACCGGGAGAACGCGAACTAGGCGCCACTGCTGCTTCCGTCGTCAATTGCTGCGTCTACTGCGCCGCCGTCCACGCCTCCCGGTTCATCAGCCATACCAAGCGGACTGACGTGATCGACGCCATTTTCGCCGATGGGCTCGACGCCGAACTCGATGAGCACCTTCAAACCATCTTCGATTTCTCCGCCCATCTGTCGACGACGCCGCCGGAAGCAACGCAAGCTGACGCCCAGGCGCTGACGGACGTCGGTCTTTCAGAGCTTGAGGCCCTGGACCTCGTGCTGTCGTCCGCCATATTCGGCTGGGCGAACCGCCTGATGCATACGCTCGGCGAACCAGTAAAGGACTAAACATTTCCGGGTTAGCTTGAAGCATTCTGTTGGATTCGGCGTAGGCATCACCGCATGCGCATCAGGTCCACTGCGCGATTGCTGATGATTGCTTCCATCGAAAAATAGCCGGTCACTGTCGCAAGATCGAAGTTCGTTATCAGCTTCTGGTAGAAAGCGTCATAGCCCGACATGCCTTTGGTGATGACCTTGATCAGGTAGTCCCAGTCGCCGCCTATTCGGTAGAAATCGACGACTTCCGGCATCCGGTCGACGTGCTTGCGAAAATCTTCCGACCATTCCTTTGAATGGTGACGAGTTCGGATCATGACGATCACCGTGAGATCATAACCGAGCGCTTCGAAATCGATGGAGGCGCGCGATCCTTTGATGACACCTGTCGCATAAAGGCGCTGCAGCCGGCGCCAGCAAGCATTCTGCGACAGTCCGACCTGCTCGGCCAAGTCACGTTGAGAAAGCGAAGAATCCCGCTGCATGCACGTCAGAATTCTCAGATCAATTTCGTCGATTTTTAAATTGTTGTCGATCATATGACCCAATCTTGTCCCATTCGTCCAAAAAATCGGTGAAGTTTTCGACGGTGATGCAGATTAGAATCGTTGTCAAATCCTTCGCGGAGAATGACGATGCACGAACTGGCTGCGCGCTATCCATCAAAAGAACTCTCCACTGTTCTCGGCAAGTTCAAGAGTGATCTCAACCGAGATGACCCCATCGGCAGGTTCAGGGCGGGGCTGATAGGCTCAAAGGCGAAGGTCGACGGCCCGTTCGGCCCCAAGGACCTCGTCTATGCCGACTATGTGGCTTCGGGACGCGCCCTCAGACAGATCGAAGAATTCATCCTCGAAGACATCCTTCCCTACTACGCGAACAGCCATACCGAGGCGTCCTACTGCGGAGGGATGATGACCCGGCTCCGACGGGAAGCCCGTTCAATCATAGGAGAGCTCT
Source organism: Rhizobium aethiopicum (assembly GCF_014197535.1). Classification (GTDB taxonomy): domain Bacteria; phylum Pseudomonadota; class Alphaproteobacteria; order Rhizobiales; family Rhizobiaceae; genus Rhizobium; species Rhizobium aethiopicum_A. The sequence continues at coordinate 235,452 of NZ_JACIFV010000006.1, read as the reverse complement.
GCGGTGCTGATCGACAGCATGCCGTCATCTTTGCCGGATCCGGCGCGACGGCGGGCCTCAATCGCCTGGTGAACCTGCTGGGCGTCGCCGATGCGATCGCGGCCGGCAAAAGCGTGCGCATCGTCCTCGGCCCATATGAACACCACTCGAACATCCTGCCTTGGCGCGAGAGCGGAGCGGAGGTCATAGAGATTGTCGAGGGCAACAACGGTGGTCCCGATCCGGTCATGTTGCAGAAGGCCCTTGAGAACGCCCCTGCAGATTTGACCATTTGCTCGTTTTCTGCCGCATCGAACGTCACTGGCATCCTGACCGACGTCCCGGCGCTCACGAAGATTGCAAAGGCTGCAGGCGCCAAAGTCGTCTGGGACTACGCCGGGGCCGGACCATACGTGCCGATTGCGATGACGCCCGACCATGGTGTCGAAATTGACGCGATCGTCGTGTCTCCTCACAAGTTCCTGGGCGGCCCAGGGGCCTCCGGCGTATTGGTCGTGCGGCAGGACGCGGTGGTGACGAGCAGGCCATCCTGGTCCGGTGGCGGCACGGTGAAATTCGTGTCGCCCACGAGTCACGATTACAGCGACAGCCTGGAGTCTCGGGAGGAAGCGGGAACACCCAACGTCATCGGCGACATCCGTGCGGCTCTCGCCTTCCTGGTCAAGGATGCGATCGGACTTGATGCAATCAAGCGGCTGAATGACGAGTACACGCGGCGCGCCTTCACCGCGTGGAAGGACGTTTCGGAGATCGAACTGCTTGGCTCCACCTCGATCGCACGCTTGCCGATCTTTTCGTTTCGCGTGCGCGATGGCAAGGGTGGCTACATCCACCAGCAATTGGTCACCCGCATGCTCAGCGACCGGTTTGGCATTCAGGCACGTGGCGGCTGCGCCTGCGCTGGTCCCTACGTGCATCGGCTGCTTTCGATAGACACCCGGACGTCGCAACGCATGCGGCAGGCGATCTTGGCTGGCAACGAAATCGAGAAACCCGGATTCACGCGGCTCAACTTGAGCGTCCTGGCATCGGACCAAACGGTTGCCTTCATCCTGGATTCGGTCGCGCAACTCGCGCGGGACGCATCGGCCTATGTCGCGCTCTACACCTTCGATCCGGCGCGCGCGATCTTCTCGCCGGTCGCGTCCCTTCGACGGGAGGCGGTCTGTGCGTAGACCCGATGTCGCCGCCTTCTTCGACCCGCGTACCTTCTCGATTCAATACGTGGTCAGCGATCCGCAAACCAAAGCCTGTGCGATCATCGATCCGGTTCTCGACTTCGACGAGAAGTCAGGATCGACGACGACCCACAACGCCGAAATGCTGTTGGACCACATTCGGAACCAGGACCTGCGCCTGCACTGGATCCTCGACACGCATCCGCATGCCGATCACCTTTCGGCCGCCGCCTATCTGAAGGAGCGGACCGGCGCGCCAACGGCGATCGGGAGCCGGGTCACGGATGTTCAGAAAATCTGGTCGAAGATCTACAACTGGCCTGATCTTCCCGTCGACGGCAGCCAGTGGGATCGGCTCTTCTTCGACGGAGACACCTTCTCTATCGGGAACATCGAAGTCGGCGTCATGTATTCGCCCGGCCACACCCTTGCCTCGATCACCTACACGGCAGGCGACGCCGCGTTCGTTCATGATACGGTCTTCATGCCGGACAGCGGCACTGCCCGTGCGGATTTTCCAGGCGGTAGCGCCAGGTCACTCTGGTTGAGCATTCAGAACATCCTGACGTTACCCGGCGATACGCGCGTCTTTGTGGGACACGACTATCAGCCCGGCGGCCGGCAGCCGCTCTGGGAAAGCACAGTGGAACGTCAGAGGGCGGAAAACATCCATGTTGCGCGATGTGCTTGCGCCGACGCGTTCGTCACCCTTCGGGAGGCGCGTGATCGCACGCTGCCAATGCCGAAGCTCATACTTCATGCGCTGCAGGTCAACATCAACGGCGGCCGGCTACCGGAACCCGAAGAGAACGGCCTTCGCTACCTCAAGCTCCCGATGGGTGCCTTTCAAGGTTCCGTCTGGTCCTGAGCAACCCGATTACGGCACCTCGGCCGCTGACTGAACATTCTGTGCTCAAGCAGGATCCTGAGAAATGGCGCTAGATCTTTTTCAATACGGCATGGGGACCCTCAGCGGCGCCTTGGTTGGCTTCACCCTCGCCCTTTTGGGCGGTGGCGGCTCCATCCTTGCAGTCCCGCTTCTTGTTCATGCCGTAGGACTGACCGACGCCCATACCGCCATTGCCACCAGCGCGGTTGCCGTTGCTTCGAATGCGTTGATCAGCCTGGTCATGCACGCGCGCCGAGGAACGGTGATATGGCGGTATGCGGGACTTTACTGCGCGACTGGGATCGTCGGGGCGCTGCTCGGAGCATCGATCGGAAAGATGCTCGATGGGAAGCATCTGCTTTTGTATTTCTCCGGGCTGATGATCGCCATCGCCATCTTGATGCTGCGTCGAATAAGCGTCGCCAGCGAAGATACCTGTATCTTCGAACGTCGGAACACCACCAAGGTTCTTGCGATCGGTGGTGGGAGCGGCGTCATCTCCGGCTTCTTCGGAATAGGCGGCGGCTTCCTGATCGTCCCCGGCCTGGTGTTTTCCACCGGAATGCCGACGATCAATGCGGTGTCGACCTCTTTGCTCGCGATCGTGGCGTTCGGTTCGACTACGGCTGCCACCTATTCCATCTCAGGTCTCGTCGACTGGCCGCTGGCCGCTGTCTTCATCGCGGGAGGTGCGGTCGGCGCCGTCCTCGGCTGCAACCTTGTGCACCGCCTTAGGCCCTATCAATCTGCGCTCAACAGTGTTTTTGCGGGCGCCATCCTCACCTTCGGCATCGCCATGGCGTGGAGCACCCTCCTCGGATAGCTCGCCATTAGCCCACAACTTATCAACTTGATCTATCCCCTCCGGGGGGATAGGAAAGGCGTTTCGAACCTGGAGCAGGCAATGCTTTCGACTATCAAGGAATTGTTCGATTTCGGCTAAGCGGGCCAGGCGCATTCGCACGCCCACGGCGCGCACGGGCACTCGCATGGTGAAGGCGGCCACGGCCATACGCACGGCGTCGTTGACCCGAGCATCGCCTCCTCGGAGCGGGGCATCTGGGCCATCAAATGGTCGTTCGTCATTCTGGCGATCACTGCGGTGCAGCAGTTCATCGTCGTCTTCTATTCGGGCAGCGTCGCGCTTCTCGCCGACACCATCCACAATGTCGGCGACGCCGCGACGGCCATTCCGCTGTGGGTCGCCTTCTCGCTCGTCCGTCGGGCGGCGACGAAGACTTTCAACTATGCGGCCGGGTCGAGGACTACGCCGGCCTCATTATCGTTCTCATCATTCTCTTCAGCGCGCTCGTTGCCGGCTACGAAGCGATCGACCGCCTCTTGAATCCGCAGCCGATTACACAGCTCGCCGCGGTCGCAGTCGCGGGCGTCGTCGGCTTCGTCGGCAATGAGGCAGTCGCGGTGTTCCGCATCAGGGTGGGTCGCGAGATGAACAGCGCAGCGCTGATTGCCGACGGTTACCATGCGCGCACCGACGGCCTGACAAGTCTTGCGGTCGTGCTCGGCGCGATCGGCGTCTGGCTTGGTTTCCCGCTCGCCGACCCCATCGTCGGCCTCATGCTCACGCTGGCGATCTTCGGCATCGTGTGGCAATCCGCGAGGGCCGTCGTCACCCGCAGCCTGGATGGCGTTGAACCGGGGATCACGGACGAGATCCGTCATGCAGTCGAACACGTCAGGGGTATCGACGAGGTCGTCGATGTAAAGGCCCGCTGGCTTGGCCATAAGCTCTTCACCGACGTGGTGATCGCAGTCGATCGGTCGAAGACCGTTTCGGAGGCGAACGCCATAGCGACCGCCCTGCGCCGCGAGTTGCAGGGACATCTGCCCTCGCTTGGAAACGCCACCATCCAGTTCGACGACGGCGGCGCGACCCCGGCTGCGGCTTCCGCGGCGCCCGAGCATCATCACCGGCCGGCGCATGCCGCACGCGGCCATCATCACGCGCCCGCCCCGTTCACGGTGAGTTCCCGATTGGCGACCGGACTGCTGGAGATTGTCGACACGCCGGAAGGCAAGCGTATGCGCCTTTCGATTTCGAAGCACGCCAAGGGACTCGAGGCCGTGGTGGAGATCGCCCGTGACGGCGGCGTCGAACGACTGCCGCTTCTTTCTTCGCCGACCGATCATCATGCTCTGATGAGCGCCATCGCCCCGGCCGAACCGCACGAGTTCGACGCCGTGCTGAAGCTGATGGTGGGCGTCGAGATCGACGATCTTCCCTTCCGGATGCAAGAGCCTGAAGGCCACCATCATTGACTTGTCCCGGGGGCGGTCGTCGGCGTAAGGTCAAGCCGCCTTCCCCTCGGAAGGATCGAGAACATGGACACGATGAGCGAACCGCACACCCACGCCACCCATCCGGAGATCGTCAAGCGCCTGAAGCGGGCCGAGGGCCACCTCCGAAGCGTCATCGCGATGATCGAGGGCGGCAAGCCGTGCCTCGACATCGCGCAGCAACTCTCCGCCGTCGAGAAGGCCATCGTCAACGCCAAGCGCACTCTGATCCAGGACCATCTCGACCATTGCCTCGAAGAAACCGTCGGCGCCCTCCCCTGCGATAAGCGACAGTCGATCGACGAGTTCAAGGCGATCACGAAGTACCTCTGACGGCATGGCCGACCTGCTGGCCTATCTGGGATTGTTCGCGACCGCCTTCGGTGCTGCGACGATCATGCCGATGCAGTCGGAAGCCGTACACGCGCGCGCGACGGCCGGTCTGGCTGATTGGCCTCGTGCTCGTCGCCGTTGCCGCGGTCGAGATAGTGAACTGGCTGAACGCGTGATGAGGATCAGAGCAATGCGAAGACTTCAGACTATACTCGTCTCGGCGGCGATTGCCTTCGTGCCCCTCACCAACGCCCTTGCCGAGGATGCTCTGCCTCCGTTCAACCGCTTCGCCGACCGCTGCCTGGACCGCGGGCCGCAGTATGATCGCGCAGCCGCTCTCGCCCACCGAAACAAGTGGCCGTCGCTTGCTGCCGACATGGTGTTGAGCATTCTACCACTTTCGGAACCCGTGGCATTCGACGGCTGGATCACCGGGGCGGGCAGCGCGGCGCCATTCGAAGCCCTGGTCGTTGGAAGGGCTATGGTCGGCGAGAAGGCTGTCGAGAGCTGCACGATGGCCTTCGCCGGGACCGACGCCGCGGGCTTCGAGCACAGTCTTGTTTCGACAAGAGCGGCAAAACCGTCCGGCGAGCAGAATGGTGAAGGACGTATCCGGAAATTCTTCACGATCGAGCGCGATGGGTTGAAAGAGGCGGTGACGCTCGATCTTCCCATCTACCCGAACGGCAGCGACGAGGTGCTCGCGAGCGTCGTCGCCGAGCAGCAAACCGAGCACTAACCTGTCCCGATGACAAAGCACTGAACATCGGGCGGTAACGATATTTCGACCGAACCCTTTCCCTGCCATTTCAAACCTCTATGTTGACGGTTGGACGAGCTAAACCCCTACTGCGCGCATCTTTTCAGGCGCGCAAGAAATGCTGTAGAACATTGAATTGCTGCCGTTCACACCGGCGCGGCGGGCGATAGGGAAGCGGTTTTGAATGGGAAGCGTCGGCAACGGCTGGCCGAGAGGCGGCGGCAAAATCGGTGAATTGTTGCGGCATTCGGCCTTTGACGCCGCCGGTCTCGGACCGGTCGAAAGCTGGCCTGCTTCTCTCAAGCATATCGCCGAAATGGTATTGAATTCGCGCCAGCCGAAATTCGTCGCCTGGGGTCCGGATCTCGCCTTTCTCTACAATGACGCCTACGTGCCTGTTTTCCCCGACCGGCATCCTGGCGCACTCGGAAGACCCTTTCGCGAGGTTTGGGCTGATATCTGGGAACAGTTTTCGCCGATCGTCGCCAGCACGCTTGAAGGCAGGCCGCAGCTGTTTAAAGAGCTGCTCATCCCGATGCGCCGGGACGGCCGCACCGAGGATACCTGGTTCACCTTCTCCTATACGCCGCTGCGCGACGATGACGGCGCCATCGCTGGCATCCTTTGCGCCACCCTCGACGTCACCGACCAGGTCGCCGCCAAGCGCGGCGAGAAGCTGGCGCTGGAAGAACTGCGCGCCAAGTCGGAGGCGCTTGCAGTGGTCAACCAGGCGGGCGCCGCTATCACTGTCGAGCCCGATGTCGAACGTCTCACCCAGATTGTCGTCGATGCCGGTGTGACGCTGACAGGCGCCGAATTCGGCGCCTTCTTCTACAATGTCGATGACGGCGAGGGCGGCAGCTACATGCTTTACGCGCTCTCCGGCGTCGACCGGAAGAACTTCGATAAATTCCCGATGCCACGCAATACGAAGGTCTTCGAGCCGACCTTCAGCGGCGAAGGCATCGTGCGCTCCGACGACATCCTGCTCGACCCGCGCTACGGCCAGAATCCGCCGCATGCCGGTATGCCGAAAGGGCATTTGCCGGTCAGGAGCTATCTCGCCGTACCGGTGAAATCGCGCGACGGCAGCGTTATCGGCGGCTTGTTCTTCGGCCACGGCGAACCCGGCCGCTTCTCTCAAGCGGCCGAGGCGAGCCTCGTCAGCCTTGCCGGCCAATCGGCCGTCGCAATCGACAATATCCGGCTGTTCCGTGCCGCCAAAATCGAAATCGATCAGCGCCGCCACATGGAAGATCAGCTGCGCAAACTCAACGAAATGCTCGAGGTCCGGGTCGCGGCCGAGATCGCGGATCGCCAGCAGGCCGAAGCAGCGCTCCAACAGTCGCAGAAGATGGAATCGATCGGCAAGCTCACCGGCGGCGTTGCCCATGACTTCAACAATCTGCTGCAGGTGATCTCAGGCAATCTGCAGCTTCTCGGCAAGGACGTGGCCGATAACGGCCGGGCCAGAGAGCGCATTTCGAATGCGCTTGCCGCCGTCGAACGCGGCTCGCGACTGGCAAGCCAGCTGCTCGCCTTCGGCCGCCGCCAGGCGCTGGAACCGAAGGTCGTCAATATCGGCCGCCTGGTCACCGGCATGGACGACATGCTGCGTCGCGCGCTCGGCGAGGAAATCGAAGTCGAGACCATCGTCTCCGGCGGCCTCTGGAACACCTTCGCCGATCCGGCCCAGATCGAGAACGCCCTGCTCAACCTCGCGATTAACTCGCGCGACGCGATGGATGGCGTCGGCAAGCTGACGATCGAGGTCGGCAACGCCTTCCTCGACGATTCCTACAACCGCACCCATCCCGAGGTGAAGGCCGGCCAATATGTCGTGCTCGCCGTCACCGATACCGGCTCCGGCATGACGCAAGAGGTAATGGAGCAGGCCTTCGAGCCGTTCTTCTCGACGAAGCCGGAAGGCAAGGGCACCGGTCTCGGCCTGTCGATGGTCTACGGTTTCGTCAAACAGTCCGGCGGCCACGTAAAGATCTACAGCGAGATCGGCGAAGGCACGACCGTCAAACTCTACCTCGCCCGCTCTTTTCGCAGCGAGGATCGCGCCGCGGCGGCTGACACCATACCGGCGACCGGTGGAACCGAAACCATCCTTGTCGCCGAGGACGACGAGGGCGTTCGCGCCACGGTCGTCGAGATGCTCTCGGATCTCGGCTATTACGTGCTGAAGGCGAAGGATGCGCACAGCGCCCTCACCGTTATCGAGAGCGGCGCCCATATCGACCTGCTCTTTACCGATGTCGTCATGCCCGGCCCCTTGCGGAGTCCGGAGCTTGCGCGCATGGCGCGACAGCGCCTGCCCGACATCGCCGTGCTCTACACCTCGGGCTATACCGAAAACTCGATCGTCCATGGCGGCAGGCTCGATCCGGGCCTGGAGCTGCTCTCCAAACCCTATACGCGCGAGGAGCTCGCCCGCAAGATCCGCCAGGTGCTCGCCAACCGGCCGCAACGCCACCAGGCAGAGGCCAAGGCGCCGGTGTCCAATGCAAAGCAACCTGATCCAAAGGTTCCCGGCACGGCCGGCAGGCTGAGGCTGCTGCTGGTGGAAGACGATGCATTCATCCGGATGGACACTGCAGAAATCCTGCAGGACCTCGGCTACGACGTCATCGCGGCCGACAGCGGCGAACAGGGCGTTGATATCCTTGGCCACACGCTCATCGACGTCATCGTCGTCGACGTCGGCCTGCCCGGCATGTCGGGCTCGGCGTTTGCCGCCAAGGCGCGGGAAGCCTTTCCGTCCGTCGGCCTGGTCTTCGCCACGGGCGACAGCGACCCGCCTGACGCCGATCGCTTCTTCGGCTCAGTGCTGCTGACGAAACCCTACACCAGCGCTGCGCTCGACCGGGCGGTCAAGAGCGCCGTCGAGCTTTCCCAAGCTGAACCGCTCTAACCCGCACCGTCGAACTCGGGATATTTGCGCATCAGGTCGACCTCGCTGGTGCAGCTGTCGTCGCGCGCCGTCAATTCGATTGAGATCGTGGCGGCAGGATCGAGGCGCCCGTCGTCATGATGATTGCCATCGTAATGACTGCCGCCATTGTGATGGCTGCCGCCATCGTGATAGACCGGAATGCGGGCGCCGCTCTGGCTGACAAGCACGGCATCCCTCTTGAAACCCCTCTGCAGCAGCCAGTCGCGCGGCGCCATCAGGCGGATATCGACCTCGTAGGAATGTCCCTTCCCTTCCTTGAAGCTGACGGTGTAGGTAACCGGCGATACTTGGCCGTTCACGTCGATCGCGCCGTTTCCATCGGCTATGACGATGTGTTTTTCCATGTTCTCGATTCCTTGCTGCATGCGGGCTTAAGCAGGCTCACCCATCGGAAACCTGAAAAAACCGGCTTTTGTTCCGAAATCTGGGGCAATGACCCTGTCGGGAACTTTTGCCCTCGGCACCGGTTGGATTCTCTTACAAATCGCGTTCGAGCGCTTTGCAAACCACAGGAGGCGAAGATGCCGCGAGGAGACAAATCCGACTATACCGACAAGCAGAAACGCAAGGCCGAACACATCGAGGAGAGCTATGAGGATCGCGGCGTCTCCGAGAAGGAGGCCGAACGGCGCGCCTGGGCGACGGTCAACAAGGAAAGCGGCGGCGGCAACAAATCCGGTTCCGGCCGCGGCAAGAAGGATACGCATGAATCCTCCAAAAAGGGCGGCCGGGCCGGCGGCGCTGCATCCGCGGCACGCTCGAAGGAGGAACGTTCCGCTTCCGCCAAGAAGGCGGCCGCGACACGCAAGCGCAACGAGCACCATAGCCACCACTAAGCATGTGCCGAAGGGTGTGAGCGGTCCCTGGCGGCATCATGCTCCAACTCTGTAATCGAGGATCGGCAGGCGTCAGTCTATCGCCAGCCCATCCGGCAAAGGGATTTTCGCCATGGCCAAATCGAAGAAGAAATGGTCGCAGGATGTTGCCGAGCACAGCAACGCGATGGATCTCAAGGAAGGCGTGTTCAAATCGGACGATCCGAAGAAGATCGCCCGGTCGATCAAGCGTTCCGCCGAGGAGAGCGATCGCCGCAAGTCGAGCCCGTTTCGTGCCGCCATGTCGATGCTGACCTTCTACATCAACCGCGCTGGCGAGCAGCTGTCGAAAAAGCGGCGCGGCACCCTTGAAAAAGCCAAGGACGAACTGCGAAAAGACTTCGGTCGTCAACCGAGGCATTGAACATGGCATATGAGCTTTATTATTGGGACGGCATTCAAGGCCGTGGTGAATTCGTGCGCTTGGCGTTGGAAGAAGCCGGAGCCGACTATATCGACGTCACACGTCAGCCCGGCCGGGGAACAGGCGCCATGCTCGAGATCATGAAGAGCGAAGGCGAGTCGCACATTCCCTTCGCTCCGCCCTTCCTGAAGGACGGCGACCTTCTTATCCCGCATGTCGCCAATATCCTGTTTTACCTCGGGCCGAAGCTCGGCCTTGCGCCGGAGGACGAAAGCCTTCGTTATGTCGCCAATGGCCTGCAGCTCACCATCACCGATTTCGTCGCCGAAGTGCATGATACGCACCACCCGATCGACCTGTCGCTTTATTATGAGGACCAGAAGCAGGAAGCCAAAGGCCGCTCGGCCGCCTTCATCCGGGACCGCATTCCTAAATTCCTCGGTTATTTCGAGCGTGTGCTGACGCGAAATCCGCAAGGTCCCAATTACATCGTTGGCAGTGCCCTCACCTATGTCGACCTCTCGCTCTTTCAGGTGATCGAGGGCCTCACCTATGCCTTTCCCAAAGCGATGAAGAGGAGCAAGGCCGAATACCCCGCTCTCCTTGCCCTGCATGATGCGGTGGCGAAGCGTCCGAACATCGCCCGCTATCTCGCCTCCCCTCGCCGCCTCGCCTTCAACGAGGAAGGGATTTTCAGACACTATCCGGAGCTGGACGCCGCTAGCTGAAGAGATCCCTCGCTCTCGTGTATGAGGAAATCAAGAAGCCTGTTTTCTTCGGCCCGCAAGCCCCGCAGCGGCTCGTTGCCGCCTTCGATCAAAGGATGATCATTGCCGGCGAGCGCGATGATGGCCGGATGGATATAGCTCGAGCGTGAGATCGCCGGCGTATTGTGCAGCGCCTCGGCCGCAGCCTCCGACATTTCCTTCACCGTCGGCCGCCCGCCGCCGACGATCCTTTCGCGGGCGACCCCGAAGGCCGCCAGCGATCCGGCCCAGGTGCGGAAGGTCTTGGCGGAGATCGGAATGCCCGATATTTCGGCCAGATAGGCATTCAGCCGGCCGGAGTCGACCGGTTTCAGCACGCCGCTTTCATCCTTCCAGACGAAGAGCTGGCGGCCGGGAAGGTCGGAAATCTCTTCCAGGATTTTCTGCAGCCTGGGATGCTTGAGACTGCGCTGGACGCGCTTGCCGCCCTTCGCGCGAAATTTGAGCTCGATCCGCCCGTCGACGATTTTCAGATGCCGCTTCAAGAGCGTCGTCGCGCCATAGGTGCCGTTCTCCCTGACATAGGCCTGATTGCCGACCCGCAGATGCGCCTCGTCGAGCAGCGTCGTCAAAGCCGCCAGCACGCCGTTGACATCCTCGGCACCGGTGTCGAGATGCCGCAGGACGGTGCGGCGGATCTTCGGCAGCGCCTGACCGAATTCGATCAGTTGGTAGAATTTTCCGGCGCTGCGGAACGATTGCCAGTCCTTGTGATAGCGATATTGTTTGCGCCCGCGCGCATCGATGCCGGTCGCCTGCAGATGGCCGTTCTCGTAGAGACAGATCCAGACATTTTCGTAAGCCGGCGGCAGGCCGAGCGCACCGATGCGTGCCCGCTGCAACTCATCGGAAAGGGTCGTACCGTCAGGCATCACATAGCTGAAGCCCTTGCCTTTCCTGCGTCTGCGGATGCCCGGTTCGGTATCGCTGACATAGATCAGGCCAAGTTCGGTAATGGCTTCGGCATTCATGCTGTTGACGACCTGCTATTTGCTCCGGCGGCCGAACTGAAACCATCGGCGCCGCTGGGCCTTGCTCGCCCCCTCCGGCGGTTGCGTCTGGCCTGTCGGCGCAAAGACAGCCAGGCTCTGAGTGTAGACTATGACGGGATTGTCCTGATCATGCACCTCGAAGGCGCCGGTCTCCGCCCCGGTGTCGAGAACCCGTGACCACTGCGTCAGTCCGTTCACCTCGGGCAGATGGACCTCGCAGTCACCGCCGGCGTTGAAGACGAGGAAAAGGTCATCCATGTTCTCGGTGTCGAGCGCATGCGCGCTTTTCGAGAGGTAGAGGCCGAGCACCTGCAGTCCGTCGTCGTTCCAGGCGCCGTCGTCCATGAAGCTGCCGTCGGGCTTGTACCAGGCGATCTCGATGCGCCCGTCCTCGCTGGTCTCGCCGGTCAGGAACCGCTCCTGTCTGAGGACCGGATGAGCCTTGCGGAAGGCGACGGCCTGCCGGCAGAAATCGAGGAAGGGATCCTCGAGCCCGTCCCAGCTCGTCCAGCCGATCTCATTGTCCTGGCAATAAGCATTGTTGTTGCCGCCTTGGCTATTGCCGAGTTCGTCGCCGGCCAGGATCATCGGCACGCCCTGGGACAGCATCAGCGTCGCCATCATGTTGCGCCGCCGGCGTGCGCGTGCCGCGTTAATATTGGCATCATTGGTGGCGCCCTCGAAGCCCATATTGTCGGAATGATTGTCCGAATGCCCGTCACGGTTATCCTCGCCGTTCGCCTCATTGTGTTTGCCGTCGAAGGAAACCGCATCCATCAACGTAAAGCCGTCATGCGCCGATAGAAGATTGATCGAGGAGGTCGCCCCACGATCGGAATGGTTGAATTGCGGCGCCGAGCCGGTGATGCGCGCCGCCAGCTCCGACACCATTCCGCTGTCGCCCTTCCAGAAACGGCGCACGTCGTCGCGGAACTTGTCGTTCCATTCGCGGAAAGGGTGCGGGAAACCGCCGACCTGATAGCCGCCCGAGCCGATATCCCAGGGCTCGGCGATCAGCTTGACGCCGGCAAGGATCGGATCCTGACGAATGGCGCCGAAGAACAGCCCCTGCCGGTCGAACTCCAGATCCTGTCGCCCGAGCGTGCTGGCGAGATCGAAGCGGAATCCGTCGATATGCATGACGCCGACCCAGTAGCGGAGGCTGTCGAGCACCATGCGCATCACCATCGGATTGGCGACATTCAGCGTGTTGCCAGTCCCCGTCGTATCGAACGTGTGGCGGGGATCGTCGGGAGAGAGGATGTAATAGCTCGCATTGTCGAGCCCGCGGAAGGAGAGCGTCGGCCCTTTTTCGCTGCCTTCGGCCGTATGGTTGTAGACCACGTCCATGATGACCTCGATGCCGGCCGCATGGAACCGCTTCACCATGGTCTTGATTTCGGTGATCTTGTCACTTGAGAGATAGCGCGATTGCGGCGCGAAGAAGCCGAGCGTCTGATAGCCCCAATAGTTCCTCAGCTTCTTTTCGAGGAGATAGCGGTCGTCGAGGAAATACTGGATCGGCAGGAGCTCGATCGCCGAAATGCCGAGCTTGACGAGGTGGTCGATAATCGGATCGCTGCACATGCCGAGAAAAGTGCCGCGCAGCCGGTCGGGCACTTTCGGATGCGTCATCGTCAGGCCGCGCACATGCGCCTCGTAGATGATCGTATCCGGCCAGGGCCGCCGGATCGCCTCTTCACCCGCCCAGTCGAAGTCGGGATCCTGCACGACGCCCTTGACCATGAAGGGCGCGCTGTCGCGGTCATCGAAGGAAAGATCGTCCTCGCCGATCCGATAGCCGAACAGCGCATCGTGCCATTCCAGCTCGCCCGTCACCTGCTTGGCATAGGGGTCGAGCAGCAGCTTGTTTGGATTGAAGCGATGGCCGGCGCCCGGATCATAGGGGCCATGGGCGCGATAGCCGTAGACGGTGCCTGGTCCGATACCGGCTATATAGCCCGACCAGATGTCGCCCTCGCGTTTGGGCAGGGGCAGCCGGGCAATCTCATCTTTTCCGTCAGGGGAAAACAGGCAGAGCTCGATCTGTTCCGCATGCGCCGAGAAGACGGCGAAATGAGTACCGGAACCCGTATACTCCGCCCCCAGCTCCGGCTTGAGGAAGTCGAGTTCCGAAAATGAAAAGCTCATGGCGCCCCGCTTGATGAAAAGACCAAGCGGGAAACGTGAAGGTGGTTCGAAAGTTCCGTCGCCCCGGGGGAAAGCGGACGCTGTCGTTTGCCGATCGAAGCGTTTACGGCATCAGTTGGCCGCCGTTGACCTCAATGATCTGACCGGTGATGTAGCCCGAGAGCGTCGGCGAGGCGAGGAAGAGATAGGCCCCGACGCAATTCTCCGATGTGCCGACGAAGCCCATCGGGATCGATTTGCGCTGCAGCTCCATCTGCTCGTCATTGGTATAACGCTCGTGGAAGGGCGTGGCGATCACACCCGGCGCCACCGCGTTGACGCGGATCCTGTCGGCGACGAACTCCTTGGCGTGCCCGCGCGTGATGGTCGAGACGAAGCCCTTGGAGGCGGCGTAGAGGACCGCGCCGTTGCCGCCGCCGTTGCGGGCGGCGATCGAGGTGGTGTTGATGATGAAGCCGCCCTGCTTCTTCAGCCAGGGATGGGCCGCACGCGTCGCCGCCAGCACCGAGCGGGCGTTGAGGTCCATCACCGCGGCATAATGGGCGTCGGTATATTCGGAGGTCGGCTTGCGCCCCAGCATGCCGCCGGCATTGTTGATCAGCCCGTCGAGATGGCCGAAGGTCTTCGCCGTCTCCTCGACGACACGCTCGGTCTCCCCTTCCCTCGACACGTCGCCCTGGATCAGATGCACGGTGCCGCCGGCAGCGCGGATCTCATCGGCGAGCCGCTCGGCCGGTTCGCGGCTGGCATTATAATGCACCCCGACCTTGGCACCCTGGGCGGCAAAGGCGCGGGCGAGCGCCGCGCCGATACCGGTCGAGGCACCGGTGATCAGCACAGCCTTGCCGGCGAGATCCGGCAGTTTGATGGATGCGAGCAATTGAGCAAGTTCTGTCATGGCCAAGAAGCCTCCCGAAAAACAAGGACATAGGTGATGAAACAGACGGGGGAAGTCTATCAGGCGAAATCGGCGGAAGGCAATGCACGAAAAGGCGAGAACTGCATGAGTGAGGGATGCCACGGCTGGCTGGTCCGGCCCATTCAAGACCCCTCCCCAACCCCTCCCCACAAGGGGGAGGGGCTATGCGCGGCACCGTCCCACGACAAACATCAACGCTTCTGCGGATGAGACGGTGAAACGGATAACGTCAGCGCGGCATCCAAGCCCCTCCCCCTTGTGGGGAGGGGTTGGGGAGGGGTCTTTCTTTGTCAAGAAGACACACCCAAAACCGCCTCCTGCTCCCGCCGGACAAGCGGTGGAAACGCCAGCGCGATTGCCGCCGCCCCGAGACCGACCATGGCCGAGCCGATGAACAGCCAGGAATAATTGGCGAACGTGTCGAAGATCCAGCCGCCGATCAGCGGCCCGAAGGCCATGCCGAGGCTGGAGAGCATCGTCGCCGCGCCCAGCACGGTGCCGATGATGCGCTGGCCGAAATATTCACGCGCCAGCACCGCATAGAGCGGCATCACGCCGCCATAGGCACTGCCGAAGACGATGGCGAGCGCATAGAACTCCGTCAGCTCGCTGACCAGGAGATAGGTCGCGAGCGCCGCCGCCTGCACCAGGAGGCCGGCAACGAGGACCGGCTTCACGCCGAGCCTGTCGGCGAGGCTGCCATAGAGCAGCCGGCCGCCGAGGCCCGCCAGGCCTTCGACGCTGTAGATGCTGACGGCCGCCATCGGTGCGACGCCGCAGATCGTCGCATAGTTCACCATGTGGAAAATCGGGCCGGAATGCGCCGCACAGCAGGCAAAGAAGGTGAGGCCGAGCACGATGAATTGCGGTGACCGGAAGACTTTCGACAGCTGTGGCCGGGCGCCTGCCGCGGCAAACTCGGTGCCGGCATCGACGCTCTCGACAGGCGGGCGCCTGACCAGCAGGGCGGCCGGCACCAGCAGCACCCAGGTGGCGATGCCGATGATCAGCATAGCGGGGCGCCATTCATAGGCCGAGATCAGCCAGCGCGCGAAAGGCGAAATGGTCATCGGCGCCACCCCCATGCCGGCGGAGACGAGCGACACGGCAAGACCGCGGTTCACGTCGAACCAAGCGGTGGTCGCCGCGATCATCGGCGCGAAGAAAGCGCTGGCGGCCAGTCCGACCAGGATGCCGTAGGTCAGCTGGAATTCGATGAGCGTTGCGGCGCGGCTGGCGAGCACCAGCGCCAGGCCGAGCAGCACGGAGCCGACCAGCACGACGATGCGTGGCCCAAAACGGTCGCTTGCCGCGCCCCAGAGGAAACCGCCGAGACCCATGACGAGGAAATTCAGCGTCATGGCGCTGGCGATCCCGACATGCGACCAGCCGGTGGCGGTGGCGATCGGCTCCTGGAAAATCGCCAACGAGAACATTGCGCCGATGGCAACGCACGACATCAACGCGCCGACGGCGACGATGACCCAACGATAGGAAACACCCATGGCTTCAAAACCTCCATGCCGACAGAGTGATCGCGACGCCTGCGCCCCGCAATCTTAAGACGTTTGAGCCGCCGCGATTTCGACAGCGCCCTCCCATCTTTTTTCGCCGGGCTGTCTACAGAGTGCGAAACATCACCAATGCGTCGACATAACCCTCGCTGGGATGGAGGAAAACGCCCGGCAGCCGACCGACGATTTCGAAGCCGAGGGATTGCCACAGCGCGACGGCGCGCTGATTGCTGCTGATGACGAAATTGAACTGCATGGCGCGAAAGCCGCTGGCGCGGGCATGCTGCAGCGAATGTTCATGCATAAGGCGAGCGACGCCGCGGCCGGCCGCGGCGGGATCGGTCATGTAGCCGCAATTGCAGACATGCCGCCCGCCGCCGGCCTGATTGGCCTTGATGTAATAGGTGCCGAGGATGACCCCATCCTCTTCGGCGACGAAGGTCTCGCGGTCCGCTCCCATCCAGTAGGCAAGCGCATCGGCTTCGGAGAGATCGCGGTCGAGCGCATAGGTTTCGCCGGCACGGATCGTCGGGCCGATGATCCTCCAGATGGCGCTTCGGTCGTCATTGTTTGCGGCTCGGATCAGCATGGCCGTTTTTATCGAAGCCCGGCACCGGAGGCAACGGGCCGAGCCCTGTCAGACCCTTTCGAGGGCGATGGCGATCCCCTGCCCGACACCGATGCACATGGTCGACAGCGAATAACGGCCGCCCGTTTCGGCAAGTTCCAGCGCCGCCGTGCCGGTGATGCGGGCGCCCGACATGCCCAGGGGATGACCGAGCGCGATCGCGCCGCCATTGCGGTTCACCCGATGGTCGTCATCGGCAATGCCGAGTTCCCGCAGCACCGCCAGTCCTTGGCTGGCAAAGGCCTCGTTGAGTTCGATGACGTCGAACTGTTCTTGAGTCATGCCGAGCCGCGCCATCAGCTTGCGGGAAGCCGGAATCGGCCCGATGCCCATCACCCTCGGCGGAACCGCGGCGGCCGCGCCGCCGCGGATGCGGGCGATCGGGGTCAACCCATATTTCCGCGCTGCCGCTTCCGAAGCGACGATCAGCGCCGCCGCCCCGTCATTGACGCCGGAAGCATTGCCCGCCGTCACCGTGCCGCCTTCCTTTTTGAAAGGGGTGCCAAGTTTCGCCAGCGCCTCGATCGTGGTCGCGCGCGGATGCTCGTCCATGTGGACGACGATGGGCTCACCCTTGCGCTGGGGAATGGTGACAGGGACGATCTCCTTCGCCAGCCGTCCGCTCGCTTGAGCTGCCGCCGCCTTCGCCTGACTGCGCAGCGCAAAGGCATCCTGGTCAGCGCGGCTGACATGATAATCCGCGGCGACGTTCTCGCCGGTCTCCGGCATGGAATCGACGCCGTATTGCTTCTTCATCAGCGGGTTGACGAAGCGCCAGCCGATCGTGGTGTCGTGGATTTCGGCCGCCCGCGAAAAGGCCGTCTCGGCCTTCGGCATGACGAAGGGCGCGCGCGACATGCTCTCGACCCCGCCCGCGATCATCAGTTCCGCCTCGCCGGCGCGGATGGCGCGCGCCGCCGTCATCACCGCATCCATGCCGGAGCCGCAGAGCCGGTTGATCGTCGTCCCCGGGACACCGATCGGCAGGCCGGCCAGAAGGGCGGACATGCGCGCGACGTTGCGGTTGTCCTCGCCCGCCTGGTTGGCGCAGCCGAAGATCACATCGTCGACGTCTTCCCAGTCGACGCCGCCGTTGCGCGCGATCAGCACCTTCAGCGGAATGGCGCCGAGATCATCGGCGCGCACTTGGGACAGTGCGCCGGCGAAGCGGCCGATCGGCGTCCGGATATAGTCGCAGATGAAGGCTTCGGTCATGGCGTTTCCTTCAGAGTTTCGGGACAAGGAGATCGGCCACCAGCCCCTCGACGAGCAGTCGCGCCCCGGTCATCGCCTGCAGCTCCTCAAGCGACATGGCGGCGAGCTTCTCGCGCAGGACGAAGCGCCCCTCGACGATGTCGATGACGGCGTGGCTGGTATAGACGCGGGTGATGCAGGCGACGCCGGTCAGCGGGAAGGTGCATCTCTCCACCAGCTTCGGTTCGCCCGTCTTGGTGACGTGTTCGGTGATGACGCAGACCTGCTTGGCGCCGTGCACCAGGTCCATGGCGCCGCCGACCGCCGGCACGCCCTTGCTGCCGACCCGCCAATTGGCGAGATCGCCGTTCTCGGCGACCTGATAGGCGCCGAGGATCGCCACGTCGAGATGGCCGCCGCGCACCATGGCGAAGCTGTCGGCATGGTGGAAGAAGGCCGCCCCCGGCTTCAGCGTCACGGCCTTCTTGCCGGCGTTGATCAGATCCCAGTCCTCTTCGCCTTCGGCTGGCGGCTCGCCAAAATTGAGGATGCCGTTTTCGGTGTGGAAGATCGCCTGGCGGCCGGGCGGCTGATAGCGGGCGACCATTTCGGGAAAGCCGATGCCGAGATTGACATAGGCGCCGTCGGCAATGTCCTGTGCGGCGCGCCAGGCGATCTGCGCATTGGAAAGCTTGATGTCGTCCCTGATATCGAGGGTCATACGTAGGCCACTCCGGCTCGGATGAGCTCTTCTTCCTGCTGCGGATGGGGGACGGCGACGAGACGGTCGACGAAGATGCCCGGAGTGACCACATGTTCGGGATCGATGCCGCCGGCCGGCACGATCGAAGAGACCTGGGCAATCGTGCTCGCCGCCGCCATGCACATCAGCGGATTAAAATTGCGGCCGGCCTTGTTGTAGGTGAGGTTGCCGCTGATATCGCCGACCGCAGCCTTGACGATGGCAAAATCGGCTTTCAGCCAGCGCTCCTGCACATAATGGCGGCCGTCGAATTCGGCGATGACTTTGCCCTCGGCCAGTTCGGTGCCGTAGCCGGTCGGGGTGTAGAAGGCCGGAATGCCTGCGCCGCCGGCGCGGATGCGCTCGGCGAGCGTCCCCTGCGGCACCAGCTCGAGTTCGATCTCGCCGGCCAGGTATTTGTCGGTGAAGGCGCGCGGATCGGAGGAGCGCGGGAACGAGCAGATCATTTTTCGGACCAGGCCGGCGTCAATCATTGCGGCGATGCCGATGCGGCCGTTGCCGGCATTGTTGTTGATCACAGTCAAGTTTTTCGGGCCCTTGTCGATCAAAGCATGAATCAGCTCGATCGGCGCGCCGGAGCCGCCGAAACCGCCGATCATGACGGTGGCGCCGTCGCCGATCTCGGAGACGGCTTCTGCCGTGCTCGCGATTATCTTGTCCATGGGGATCTCTCCTCAGCCCGTTCTTGTCATCAGAAATAAAACGCAGCAGGAGCAGCGGCAAGATATTTTGTGCGTTATTTGACTTTTGTTCGTATATCGCACAAAGTCGCGTATTGAAGGAGAAGCGAATTCATGCGCGAAACCGATTTCGTCAGCGGCTTTGCCCGCGGCCTGAAAGTCATCGAAGCCTTCGGCGAGACGCGGCAGCGGCTGTCGATCGCCGAGGCATCGAAGCTGACCGGGCTCGACCGCGCCACGGTGCGGCGTTCACTGCTGACGCTCGCCGAGCTCGGTTATGCCGATTACGACGGCAAGTTCTTCACGCTGACGCCGAAGATCCTGCGGCTCGGCCATGCCTATCTGGCGGCGACACCGCTGCCGGCGCTGTTGCAGCCCCATCTCGATACTCTCTCGGAAAAGGCCGGCCAGAGCGCCTCGGCCTCGGTGCTCGACGGCACCGAGATCGTCTATATCGCCCGCGCCGCGCAGCGCCGGGTGATGTCGATCAACCTCACCCCTGGCAGCCGCCTGCCCGCCTATTGCGCCTCGATGGGCCGGGTGCTGCTGGCGGCGCTTTCCGAGAGCGAGGCGCGCGCCGTCCTGGCCAGGAGCGAGCTCAAACAGAACACGGCAAAGACCAAAACCGACCCGGAGGACCTTATCGAAGAATTCCGCCGGGTGCGCGCCGAAGGCTACGCCATCATCGATCAGGAGCTGGAAATCGGCCTCTGCTCGATCGCCGTGCCTGTCGAAAACGACCGCGGCGAAACGATCGCGGCGATCAATATCGGCGCCCCGGCCGCCCTCGTCCCGGCCGCCGAGATGAAGGTGCGCTATCTCAAGCTGTTGAAGGAAACACAGGCCGCACTGCGGCCGCTGCTGCGACGGTGACGGCAGCTGGAACTGCGCATGCCAGATCACTCGCGGTTGTCTGTGATCGAACTATGCGGCCCGACGCGCCTGGAAAGCCGTAGCTTTGTCGACGAGACGAGCGGTCATGTAAGCGAAACAGACGACTGCGCCCAGAAGCACCAGGAAGCCGGCAGGGCCATTCAGACCAATCGAACCGGCAAATGGCTTGAAGACGCCGATCACGCCTCGGTGCAAGATGTACAAGGGATAGGAGATGTATCCGATCCACATCGCCAGCCCTTCTGCCTGGGCGGGCATCTCCAGCAAGAGGCCGAGTGTTACGATGAGCGGCGCCAGGGTGATCGCGAAGATCAGATCGTAGTAAGGCCGCAGCACGAGCGGAACCGGAGCTACGATGCAGATCAGCAAAAGCAGGCAGGGCGCTAGTGCGACCCAGCCGCGCCTCCACGCCGATACGCCGTTGAACAGACGACTGATAACGACACCTGCGGTGAATGAGAACATCACCCGGGGCAGTCCACCCACTGCTGAAGGCCACTCCCAGCCGATATTCAACATGCCGTATTTCAGACCGACAAAAACCAAGAATGCCGCCGAGACGAGCGCAACGGCGCAGAGGGCGCGGACAGAGAGCCGGAAGAGCCACAATGCGAAGACGATATTGACGAGCAATTCCCAGAACATCGACCAGGCCGGCCCGTTGATCGGAAACATCCCTTGCATCGGATGCGCTTGAAGGAAATACATCGGGCTCGGCAGGACGAACATGTTCGTCGCCGTCGACATCAGCAGATCGACCGCGCTTTGAGCGCGCAGTCCCCAGTTCGTCAACAGAATGATCTGCACGAGGCCAACCAAGATTCCGATCAGATAAAGCGGATACAGGCGTTTGAGACGAGCCTTCATGAATGACTGGAACGGCAGGCCGCGCGACAGCCTTCGTCCGTAAATGTCGGCGATAATGAACCCGCTGAGAACGAAGAAAAAGTCGACTGCCAGATAGGCCGATGGCGCATATCTCTCCTGGAAATGCGTGGCGACAACACAAATGGCGGCAAAGCCGCGCATGGCATCGAGCGTATAGTAGCGGCTGCGGCCGCTTGTCGAAACATCTGCCCGGTGAAGCTGATGTGACGGATAATCGCGGTCGAGATCGGTCATCTTATCGATTATCCCATGCGCTTGCGGCCGAAGGCCGTTTGGGTTGAGAGACGGGCGGCGAAACAATTCGCCGCGCTGGGCCAGGAAATCACACAGGCGTGGCCACTGCACCCCTGTTGCCCTTGCGCTGCCGAGCCTGCCTGATGCTGCCGATCAAGACATTCAAACGAGCCCTGCACAGGACGAATATCAAGCTGCAGTAAGCGCTGCCACCTGCGAGGACTTCGATCGCCAGACGTGCGTAGGGCGACCAATGAAGCAACAGTTGGTGCAGCAGCAAAACGACAGCCACCATCGCTGCACTGGCTGTGGTCGGCCGCAGGAACTGCGCCAAATACGCCGGCACACTCAGCTCTATATGCTGCGAAACCTTCCAGCTGGTGATCGGCCAGAACAGCAGAACTTCGATCATAATCGCAAACACGATTGTCGTTACGCCATAGGGGTAAAGAACTGCGATGGTCAGGAGCGTAAGAACGTTTCGTGCCAGCTGGTAGTAAAACCACCAATCCATCTCTCCCTGGCTTTTTATCAGGGATGCCTGCACGTAGCCGATCCCAGCCATCAAGCCAATAACGCAGTAGAACCGAACCGGCCAGACCGCCTCGATCCAGTGCGCCCCGAAAATCGTCGTGATCGCATCATCGGCAACTGCCGCAAGCCCAATGAAGACCGGGTAGGAAACCAGAGCACAGCCAAACGTCGCCATCAGGAATGCTTCACGGACTTTCTTCGGGTCGGCCCGCAGTGAAGACAGCAGCACGTGCGTCACCGACGTCAAGCCGCCGGCGATGACGTTGTTGATCATGTCGAACAGGCGCTTCGAAAAATTATAGATACCGAGCGCCGATGGGCTCAACAGCACGCCGATGAGCAAGTTGTCCAGGCTCATCGTCTGTAAAAAGCGGGTGCCGGATGCGAAGAAACCATAGTGAAGCAGGTCGTTGAGGCTCGCTCTCTTGATCTTCAGGCCGGGAATCCAACCCGCACCCCAGAAAGCGGCGCCGCACGATGCCGCTGTGGCGGCGATCTGGGCAATGGCAAGACCCCACAGGCCGAAACCGGCGAGAACCAGTACCAGGCAAAGGCAAGCAGACGTGACGGTCGCGATGACTGTGCGGACGGCCACCAGATGGAAGGACATTTTCCTGTTCACGATCGCATTCGGAACGACGGCCGTGAAGTCGAAGAATACCTTCAATCCCATGATGTAAATGAGATAGGTGACCTCCTTATGTCCGACATAGGCCGCGATCGACGAAGCGGCCAGGCATAAGGCGGCGTAGACCAGGAACGAAAAGCCGAGCGAAAGCAGGAATATCGTGTCGAGGTGGCTGCGCCTGATCTCGGCTCTCTGAATGATCGCTTCGCCAAAGGCCGTCGGCCCAAAACTCGCTGCAAACGAGACGATGCTGAATGACAGCGCGACAAGACCGAAGTCCTGAGGCTGGAGAACGCGGGACGTGACCACAAAAACAGCGAAGGTCAGGACCGTCGGAACAAGCGTACTGAGCGCCGACCAGAATGCACCCGTTACGGCTGCGGCCGACCGGTTCTCACTCACGTGGCTGAAGAGAATATCGTCGTCTTGCAAAACCGACAAACTGAGCTCCTACCGATAATCAGAGGATGGAAGGTTGAGGGACCAGATCGGGGCCGGGAATGCTGGCACCGACAGTCATGGGTCGGCTCGACTTGTACCAGGTTCCGCCAATCTCATAGGGCAGGCGAGACATTGCCGCGAAAATCTCGCTGGCATTCGTTGCTTTCTCCACCAGAGGACTGTCGCCAGTCCGGCTGTCGATGAAGGCGTGAAGATTGCTTGCCTCCCTCGCGACCGCGATATGCGGCTTATTGAGCAACAGACAGAGAATGTGACCGTGTAAATGGTTGGTAATGATCCGCTCCGCGCCCGACAGGATCCTCACGCCATATTCGACATAGCGACGGGCGACATCCTCGCGGTGCTGGGCCAGCATTGCCGTGCGGCTCAATCCATGCCGCAGCGCCGAGCTGACGATGCTCGACATGCGCAGGCGCGACAAACTGTCGGGACCATTGATCCAATTGGTCAGAGGTCCGTCAACAATCGAGCGCGCTTTCGCTATATCGACGTCGTCGTCCTCGCCAAGAGGCTGCATGACATACAACACCCTCAGAGGGTCGGCGTCGAAGGGCCTCAGCGTCTCGATTCCGAATGCCGTGTCCGGGCCAACCTCGACCTCACAATCAAAGTTCGCTCTTGCCAGCGCAAAGCTCTGGTCATCGCGCGTCACGCAGAAGAAGTTGCGATGTCTCCCAATCGTGCGCCTGGTGTAATCCTTGAGCGCCTCATTGGCGAAGTGAACCCTCTGCGGCATCTGGATGATCGTCCGATCCGGATATTTCCACATTAATCGGCAGCGAAGATCATCCCTGCCCGCCCGCAAATCCCCAAAATCGCTCCAGCCGCAAATAAAAATTGGAGCGTCGCCCGGCGTCGCCCTAATCTCGTCTATACTTTGAGAATCGCCGCAAGTAAGCACGGGCATCCGGCCCGTTACTTCTTTTAATACTGTCGAAAGGCCAAGCCAGCTTGCATGGTGTCCTGGATCTTTTTTTGATGGATAGTCCATTATTATGTAAGGCTGCCCGGCCTTTACAAACCTCCTTACTATTTCAATCAGCTTTTGTTTTTGTCTCTGTATTACAACTTGGCCGAGATGATGCATAAACTCTACTTGATTCTCTAAATTTCATCAGGATGACTTATATCTCCAAGTTTTATCTGTCAATTGGACTTCAGCGCGACATAGAAGCGCACCAATTTACCTTACCGTTTTGTAATGTTCACTGGTTGGGGCATGCTGGATTGTCGGAGATAACGACCTTCTATCGCTCACTGCGCCGGGTCTGCTCCCAGCGTTCGCTCTGATAGACGGAGGCGGTGGGCTACGGCTCGTTGGGCGACGTCTCCTACAGGACCTATCTCCATGGCCGGCCGATCGAGCAGGTGATGAACCATGCTCTCGGCCAGTACAGCACGTCGTGGGCGGTCTTTACCCTTTCCCGGCCGACAGTGTGGATGTTCGGCTGGCTCTCATGACATCTGCTGGAAAAGCGTGCGCTGCGGTTGAAGCGGATCTCGCTCCTCAAGCGTCAGTCCTTGTCACTACCTGATAGACTGACGACAGGAGTGCGTTTCTCGACCGTTGCTTGAGAATATGCAATCAATGATTTATATGCTATCATTGATGAATGGAGGCAAAATGGCCAGCATGACGATCCGCAATCTTGATGAGGGATTGAAGCAGCGGCTGCGCGTTCGCGCCGCTACGCATGGCCGTTCCATGGAAGATGAAGCACGCGATATTCTGCGTACGGCACTTGCGACCACCGAGCCGGCGGCGCGCAACCTGGCCGAGATCATTCGCGCCCGCCTGCAGCCGGTCGGGGGAGTTGAACTCGAAATTCCACCCCGAGAGCCGATCCGTGACGCGCCGGACTTCGACGCGTGATCATTCTCGATACCAACGTCATTTCGGAACTGCTCACGCCGGCGCCGAATGTGGCTGTCATCGACTGGCTGGGCGCACAACATCCCTCATCGGTATTTACGACAGCGGTCACCGAAGCGGAAATTCTATATGGCTTGCGCCTCCTCCCTCCCGGTCGGCGCCGGAGTGATCTCGAGGCAGCGGTGCTGCCGATATTCAATGAGGATCTGAGTAGCCGTGTTCTGCCATTCGATCGTGACGCGGCAGATGTCTACGCCATCATTGCCACCGATCGCCGCAAGGCCGGCAGGCCGATCAGCCAGTTTGACGCACAGATCGCAGCGATCACCATCTCGCGCGGCGCTTCACTCGCTACCCGCAATGTGTCTGATTTCGAGGGAATTGGCTTGCAGATCATCAATCCGTGGAAGAATCGCTAAGCCCGCATCGAATGGCAACTCGTAAAACCCAGTCCTGGTCGGCCTTCCCCCTTGATGCACCATAATTTCCGATATACATCATGAGATCGGAACTTATGGGGAAATGATGGAACGTTCGTTTTTGACGATCGCCGCCGGCGAGAATGGGGAGGCGATACGCGCGCTTTCGGCGCCGGCGCGGATCGAGATATTGAAGCTGCTCTGCGCCAAGGGGCCGCTTAATATCAACGATATCGCCCAGGCGCTTTCCCTGCCGCAATCCACTGTCGCCACCGGCATCCAGATCCTCGAAGAGGCCGGGCTGGTGGATTCGCGGCTGGCCAAGGCGCGCAAAGGCAACCAGAAGATCTGCTCGGCGGTCTATAGCGAAATCCTGATCAGCTTCGAGGAAAGCGCGGCGCAGCGGGCGAACAATATCATCGAAGTCGAAATGCCGGTCGGGCTCTATACGAGTTGCGACGTGCATGCGCCCTGCGGTCTCTGCTCGACCGAGAGCGTCATCGGCCCGCTCGATGTGCCCGACTATTTCCTCGATCCGCAGCGCATGCAGGCCGGGCTGGTCTGGTTCGGCCGGGGTTATGTCGAATATAAATTCCCAAACAATGCCAAGGTGTTGAACAAGGATATTCGCGCTATCGAATTTTCGCTGGAGCTGTCATCCGAAGTGCCCGGCACCAATCCGGACTGGCCGTCCGACATCACGCTCTGGGTCAACGGCATGGCGATCGGCACCTGGACCTCGCCCGGCGATTACGGCGACAAGCGCGGCGCCTTCACGCCCGCCTGGTGGAAGCTCGAAGGCTCGCAATACGGGACGATGAAAACCTGGCGGATCTCGACGCGCGGCACCTTTATCGACGGTATCGCCGCATCGAATGTGACGCTCAGTGATCTAGCGCTCGGCCAGCATTCGTCGATCCGCCTGCGCGTCGGCATCGCCGAAAATGCCGGCCACACAGGCGGCGTCAATATTTTCGGCCGCGGCTTCGGCAATCACGGCCGCGACATCACCATGCGGCTGCATGTCTGAAAAGTTAATATCGGATATCCTGATTTAAAAATCGCATTTATTTCGTGTTTCAGCGGTCGCTAAACTTAATCAAGCCATTGTATTTCATTATTTTTCATTCGGATTGTCATTAGTATGATTAAATCCGCCTTTCGGTTGACATCACAACATTCCTGATATCAAGTTAGAGGCACGAAAACAAAATTCCTGATACATAAACGGGGAGGATCCGTTGAAGACGAATGTCGTTGCCCACCGCGATTTTCGCATCGCGACCATTGACGCCAGGCTCTACAGCTCGTTTCTCGAGCATCTCGGCAGAGCGATCTACGGCGGCATCTACGAGCCCGGACATCCGACAGCCGATGAAGACGGCTTCCGCCGCGACGTGCTCGATCTGGTGCGTGAGCTCGATACGCCCTACTGCCGTTACCCCGGCGGCAATTTCGTCTCGGCCTATAATTGGGAAGACGGCGTCGGCCCGCGTTCCGAGCGCCCGGTGCGCCTCGACCTTGCCTGGCGCACCCGCGAAGCCAACCAGGTCGGCGTCAACGAATTCGTCGACTGGTGCAAGAAGGCCAATACCAAGCCGATGCTGGCCGTTAATCTCGGCTCGCGCGGTCTCGACGCCGCCCGCAATTTCCTCGAATATTGCAATCACCCCGGCGGCACCTACTGGTCGGACCTGCGCCGCAAGCACGGCTGGTCCAATCCGCATGATGTCAAACTCTGGTGCCTCGGCAACGAGATGGACGGCCCCTGGCAGGTTGGTCACAAATCCGCCTATGAATATGGCCGGCTGGCGGACGAGACGGCGAAAGCCATGCGCGGCTTCGACAAATCGCTCGAACTCGTCGTCTGCGGCTCGTCCAATTCCGACATGAAGACCTATCCCGATTGGGAAGCCCAGGTGCTCGAGCAGTGCTATGACAGCGCCGACTACATCTCGCTGCACATGTATTTCGCCAACCGCGAGAAGAACACGCTGAATTATCTCGCCCGGGCGACCAAGCTCGACCGCTACATCACCACGATCGGCGGGGTGATCGACTACATCAAGGCGAAGAAGCGCTCGAAGAAGACGATCGGCATTTCCTTCGACGAATGGAACGTCTGGTATCATTCCAACCAGCAGGACAAGGAGATCCTGGCGCGCGACGAATGGCCGGATGCGCCGCATCTGCTGGAAGATATCTATAATTTCGAGGACGTGCTGCAGGTCGGCGGCATCCTCAACACCTTCATCCGCCGCTCCGACCGGGTGCGCATCGCCTGCATCGCCCAGCTCGTCAACGTCATCGCCCCGATCATGACCGAGGATGGCGGCGCGGCCTGGCGCCAGACGATCTATTATCCCTTCTATTACGCCTCGCGCTATGGCCGCGGCGCGGCGCTGCAGCTGGTTGTCGACGGCCCGAGCTATGACAGCGACGAGGAGAACGAGGTTCCCTATCTCGACGTCTCGGCCGTGCATTCCGAGGATGGCCGGTCGCTGACCTTCTTTGCCGTCAACCGCCATCCGGATAGCGCGCTCGATCTCGACGTGCGGCTGGAAGGTTTCGGCGGCGCCCGCCTGATCGAACAGGTGGAGATGACCCATGGCGATCTCGAAGCCGTCAACACGGCGCGGCGGCCGGAGACGGTCGTGCCCGTGCAGGTCGAGAGCGCCAAGATCGAGGACGGACGGGTACGGGCGGCGCTGAAACCGCTGTCCTACAACGTCATCCGGCTGTCGGTGTGACAGCCGGCGCCGGGAGCCGATCGGCCCCGGCCGAGGATTCGGCCCGGCTGCGAGGAGGCAGGCGGGCCGGAGGAATGGTTCACCAGGGCCCAGAGCGCCAAGCTCCGGCTTCTGGGAACCGACAACCGCGACATGCCCATGCGTGCCTTGGGGCCGCCGCATCGTCGCTTACAAGGGAGGAGTTCATGCAAAAGTGGAAGAGGTTTGCATTCGGCTTCGTGCTGGCCACGCTCGGTCTGACGGGTCTGGCCATCGCCGAAGACTACACCTCCTTGCCGCGCAAGGAGACGCTCATCGTTGAAAATCCGGAAGGGACGATCAAGAATCCCGGCTGGTTCAACATCTGGGTCAATGGCGGCGGCGGGGTTTCGACCGGGCTGCAGCAGCTGACCATGGATACGCTCTGGTACATCGACCCTGAACAGGGGCTGGGCGGCGCGGCCTGGGACAATTCACTCGCCGCCGACAAGCCGCAATATAATGCCGACTTCACCGAAATGACCGTGAAACTGCGCAAGGGGCTCTACTGGAGCGACGGCGTCGAATTCACCGCCGATGACGTCGTCTATACCGTCAAGACGCAGATGGACCACCCCGGCATGGTCTGGAGCGCGGCCTTCTCGGTGCAGGTGGCAAGCGTCGAGGCGACCGATCCGCAGACCGTGGTGTTCAAGCTGAAGAAGCCGAATTCGCGCTTCCATGCGATCTTCACCGTGCGCTGGAACGGCGCCTGGATCATGCCGAAGCACGTGTTCGAGAAGGTTGAAGATCCGCTGCGTTATGACTTCGCCAATCCCGTTTCGCTCGGCGCCTACAAGCTGAAAGCCTACGACCCGCAGGGCAAATGGTATACCTGGGAGAAGCGCGACGACTGGCAGCGCACCTCGCTTGCCCGCTTCGGCGAGCCGGCCCCGAAATATGTGACCTACACCGATCCCGGCCCGCCGGATAAACGCACGATCGCCCAGCTCGAGCACAATCTCGATATCATCCACGACAATACGCCGGAGGGCATGTTCACCCTCAAGGAGAAGTCGAAGACCATCGATACCTGGTTCCCGGGCTTCCCCTTCGCCCATCCCGATCCGACGCTGCCCGCCGTGATCTTCAACACCCAGGATGCGCCCTTCGACAATGCCGACGTGCGCTGGGCGCTGGCCCTGTTGATCGACATCAAGGCCGTCGACATGGCGAGCTATCGCGGGGCGGCGACGCTTTCCGCGCTCGGCGTGCCGCCGACGGCGGCGACGATGAAAGACTATCAGGCGCCGATGCAGGACTGGCTGAAGGATTTCGAGATCGATACCGGCAAGAGCAAGATCAAGCCCTATGACCCGACAGTCGGGCAGCAGATCGCCGATATCCTGCGCAAGCAGCCGAAGTTCAAGGACCAGATCCCGACCGATCCGGAAGCGATCAGCGGTGCCTTCGGCTATGGCTGGTGGAAGCCGAACCCGAAAGCGGCCGGCGAACTGCTGGAGAAGGCAGGCTTCAAAAAGTCAGGCGGCAAATGGCTGACCCCGGATGGACAGCCCTTCAAGATCCGGATGACGGTCGAAGGCGACACGCGCTCGGTCTTCACCCGCGCCGGCACGCTGATTGCGCAGCAATGGGCCGCCTTCGGCATCGACGCCAAAGCCGTGCCCGCCGCGAAGCTTTGGCAGACGGCGCTGCAGCCCGGCGATTTCCAGGTGGCGATTGCCTGGAGCGTCGAAACCTGGGGCGGCGATCCCGACCTCTCCTTCTTCCTCGACAGCTGGCACTCGCAGTTCGTCGCCAAGAAGGGCGAGGTTCAGCCGCCGCGCAACTGGCAGCGCTGGTCCAATCCGGAGCTCGACAAGATCATCGAGCGCATCCGCGGCATCAGCGCCGACGATCCGAAGGGCATGGAGCTCGGCAAGGATTATCTGAAGCTGGTCGCCCGCGAAATGCCGACGATCCCGCTGATGTCCTATAACGTCTTCACCTCGATGGATACGACCTATTGGACCGGCTATCCCACCATCAAGGACCCCTATACCGATCCGGTGCCGAACTGGGCCAATTCGCGGTTGATGATGGTCAAGCTGAAGCCGGCCCAATCGCAATAACCCTCCCAACGCCGGCGCGGCAGCCATCGCGCCGGCCCCCTTATCGGCGGGCATGAGCCCCAGCTGCCATGCTCGTCGATCCTTTCAAGAAGGGAAGCAGAGAGGAACCACTGCCTTATGACGCCCTATCTGATCTTTGTGCTGAAGCGGTTTGGTCAGTTTCTGCTCGTCGTCTTTCTCGGCGTGACGATCACCTTCTTCGTCACCCACCTGACCCCGATCGACCCGGTCGAAGAAAGCATAGGCGCCATCACCCAGATGGGCCAGTCCGATCCCAATGCGATCGAGCTGATGCGCCAGTCGCTGCGCGAGCTCTACGGCATGCAGGGCTCGATCTGGCAGCAATATCTGCACTTCTGGCTGCGGCTGGCGACCGGCGATCTCGGCCCCTCGCTCTCGGCCTTTCCGACCCCGGTCTCCACCATCATCCTGCGCTCGCTGCCCTGGACGATCGGGCTGATGACGGTCTCGACGCTGATCACCTTCGTGCTCGGCAATGCGATCGGCGCGCTTGCCGGCTATTACCGCAAGGACATGGTGCTGAAGGCCGTCAGCCTCGTCTTCATCGCCATGCTGCCCATTCCCTATTATATCCTGGCCTTCGTGCTGCTCATCGTCTTCGGCTTCATCTGGCCGGTGCTGCCGATCAATGGCGGCTATGAGATGAACGCCAATCTCGACCTTTCCTTTGCCCTCGTCCTCGATATCCTCAAACACTCGATCCTGCCGGCCTTGTCGCTGATCCTGGTCGGCGCCGGCAGCTGGCTGATCGGCATGCGGGCGCTGGTTTCCAACATCATCACCGACGACTATGTCGTCTTTGCCGAGCTCGGCGGCGTGCCGAAGGGCAAGATCCTGCGCTCCTACATCGCCCGCAACGCCATGGTGCCGCAATTCACCGGCCTTGCCATGTCGCTCGGCGCGATCTTCAACGGCACCGTCATCACCGAAATCGTCTTCGGTTATCCCGGCATCGGCAATCTGCTGATCGAAGCGGTGCATGCCGGCGACTACAGCCTGGTGCTCGGCCTCAGCGCATTGTCGATCGTCGGCGTTGCCGCCGCCGTCTTCATCATCGACGTGCTGAGCCCGCTGATCGATCCGCGCATCAAGGTGGAATAGGCCATGTTTACCATCATCCGCGACCTCGCCCGCCAGAACATGGAATTCCTCTGCGGCCTGCTGCTCTTCGCCGTCATCGTTGGCCTGGTGATCCTGTCCTATTTCTCGCCCTATGGCGCCACCGACATCTATCTCTTGCCCCCCGACATGCCGCCGGACGGCGAATATTGGCTGGGCACGACCTCGCGCGGCCAGGACGTGTTCTGGCAGCTGACGATCGGCCTTCGCAACACGCTCTATTTCGGCATCGGCGTCGCCTTTCTCTCGCGCATCATCTCGCTCGTGGTCGGCCTGGTCGCCGGTTATGCCGGCGGCGCGGTCGACCGGGTGCTGATGGCGATCAACGACAGCGTCATGGTCATCCCGCAATTTCCGCTGCTGATCCTCTTCTACTTCGTGCTGAAGGACAACATGACCTGGGTGGCGCTGATCGTCATCATGGCCTCGCTCGGCTGGTCCTATGATGCGCGGCTGATCCGCTCGGTGGCGCTCGGCCTGAAGAGCCGGCCGTTCACCACCCAGAGCGTCTATTCCGGCATGACGATGCGCAAGATCCTGGTCGAGGAGCACCTGCCCTATGTGCTGCCGATCGTCTTTGCCACGACGATGAACAACATGATCTGGTCGATCGGCATGGAGATCACCCTTTCGGTGCTCGGTTTCACCGATATCGAGACGCCGACCATGGGCATGATGATCTACTGGGCCAATGCGCATTCGGCGCTGATTTCGGGCATCTGGTGGTGGGTGGCCGCCCCCGTCGCCGTCATCGTCATTCTCTTCCTGGCGCTGTTCCTGCTCTCCATGTCGATGAACGAATACAATGATCCGCGCAGCCGGCTGAACCGGATGGGAAGTTAGCATGGAGAATCTGGTCGAAATCGACAACTTGAAAGCCTATTACCGCGCCTTCCTCTATGGCGTCGATCGCGAGGTGCGCGCCGTCGACGACATCAGCCTGACGATCCGCCGCGGCGAGGTCTATGGCGTCGCCGGCGAATCGAGCAGCGGCAAGACGACGCTGATCAAGACCATTGCCGGCGCCATCCGGCCGCCGCTCCGGGTCGTTTCCGGCAGCGTCAAATTCCATTTCGGCGGCGGCACCCAGGATCTCTATGCGATGACGCCGGAGGAGCGCATGGCGCTGCGCTGGAAGCATCTCTCCTATATCATGCAGGGCTCGATGAATGTGCTCAATCCGGTGCGCCGGATCCGCCATTCCTTCACCGATTTCGCCTTCCGCCACGTGAAGCTGAGCAAGCCGGTCTTCTTCGAGAAGGTCGCCGCCCATCTGGAGCGGCTGAAGCTCGATCTGCAGCTGCTCGACGCCTATCCGCACGAACTCTCCGGCGGCATGCGCCAGCGCATGACCATTGCGCTCGCCACCATCCTGACGCCTGAATTCATCATCGCCGACGAGCCGACTACGGCGCTCGACGTCATCGTGCAGCGCGACGTCTTGTCGATGATCCGCGACATCCAGCGCGAGATGGGCTCCTCCTTCCTGTTCGTCACCCATGATATGGGCGTGCATGCGACGGTCTCCGATCGCATCGGCATCGTCTATGCCGGCCGGCTGGTCGAGGAGGCGCCGACGGCGAAACTCTTCAGCGCGCCGCTCCACCCCTATACGCAGCACCTTGTCGGCAGCCTGCCGAAGATCGGCGACCCCACCACCCGGCCCTCGCTGGAGGGACGGCCGCCGAACCTTGCCATGCCGCCGGAGGGCTGCCGCTTTCACCCGCGCTGCCCGAAGCGCATGGAGATCTGCTCACAGAAGGTTCCGCCCTTGGTCACCGTCGCGCCGGAGCGGCGGGTGGCGTGTTTTGCGGTTACGGGGGATCAGGTTTGACTCTGCTTAGCCTCTCGCATGTGACGAAAATCTACCGCCAGGGCGGCATGCTCGGCCGGCGGCTGATCACCGCCGTCAAGGATGTCAGCTTCGAAATCGGCGACGAGCCGGAGATCCTCTCGATCGTCGGCGAATCCGGCTCGGGCAAATCGACGGTGGCGGCGATGATCCTCGGCCAGGCCGAGCCGACCGAAGGCGAGCTGCAATTTGCCGGCAAGACCGTGGCGATCCACAACAGGGCCGAACGCACCGCCTTCATGAAGGAGGTGCAGCCGGTGCTGCAGAACCCCTTCGAAGCCTTCAACCCGCTGAAGCGGGTCGACCGCTACCTCTTCGAGACCGCCAGCAACTTCTCCACCTCCGGCAAGCGGCCGAACCGGCGGGAGGTGGAGAAGATGGCCGACACCGCCCTCCACCATGTCGGCCTGACGCTGGAAGAGGTAAAGGGCCGCTTCCCCCACGAACTCTCCGGCGGCCAGCTGCAACGCGTCGCCATCGCCCGCGCGCTGATCCCTGAGCCGCGCCTGCTGGTGGCCGACGAACCGGTCTCGATGGTCGACGCGTCGCTGCGCATGGCGATCGTCAACCTCTTCGGCCGGCTGAAGAACGAGCTGGGGCTTTCGATCATCTACATCACCCATGATCTGGCGACGGCTTATTATGTCAGCGACAATATTATCATCATGCGCAAGGGCGAGATTGTTGAGCGCGGGCGAGCGCGGGCGGTGCTGGATGATCCGCAGCATGCGTATTCGCGGGCGCTGAAGGATGCGGTGTTGGCGGCGGAGTTTGGTGAGGTGGGGTAGTTCGCTATTAGCGCTGACACCGCCTTGGCTGGAATGACTTATTTGGGGCCGTAAGCAGCATTTCAGCTTTCGGGCTCAGCAGCGGGCGAAGCTAACGTCGGAGCGCAAGTTGCCGCGTTGCTTCCTAGTAGCGCCTCGGCGTCATTGCAGAACCATTAGTTTACGATGGCATCGATGATCGACCGTATTTCGCGGCTCTTGCCGGAAGTGTCGTCTGACAAAAATACCTGAAGACCGTTTTGGCAGAATTCGATCACATGACTAAGATCCTTCCCAATACCAAGGTACGTTTCGAGATCTCCTTCACGTAGGACGAACGTGCCGCCTGCTGCCGAGGCGTCTATGTGACGTTCCCAATCCACGTGTGTTCGTTTGAACGCGGCGATTTGTTCATCAGTTCGGAGGGGAACACCGTTGTCGGCGGGATAATGCAAATTCACGATGTAATCGAAGTCTGAGATTGCATAAACGCGGAGGCCAAAGCTTGAAAACAGGCTGTACCACTTCGGCAGTTCTCTCTTTCCGCCGACATGGAGAACCGCGATTTCTTGTTCGAGCAGACGGTACCGCTCCTGGAGCAGCGCCCTGAAGAAATAGCGGTCGGTGTCGCCTTCCACCAGAACCACTTTTTTCGAGAAAAAGGCATAGGTGGATCGGGAGTTGTCGAGAATGCGTATGAGGCTTTTCTCATCTGCGGAAAGTGTTGGCGAGAAGATTGATGTTTGACCGTTCGCATTAAGCGCAAACCGGCGTACGGAATTTATGGTGCTCGAGTTGATGAGCGATTCCGAATGGGTAACGAGAATATATTGACAGTTCTGCGTCCGGTTCAGCTCCCGGAGTACCTGCAGATACTCGTGCTGAAACTGATAATGCAAATGAATTTCAGGTTCATCAATGATAACGACGCCACCCTTCAGCTCACCCCTCCCATAGGCCTCAAGCACTAGGTGAATAATCGCTTTTTGACCCGCGCTCAGGCTGTTGATGTCGCCGATAGGCTTGTTGCGACGGGTGTCGTAGAATTCAAAGCTGTACTGCCATGTCCGCTGGTCCAGAAGCTTTATTTGACATCGCAGATTTACCACGCGCAGTCGCTCATTGACCGACCTCACAAAGGGTAGATCGTTCGCTTCTTGCTCACACTGCGCTAGGTCTTTTGCTTGTGAAATGAGGTGGAAATGGCGCTCAGCAACCTGCAGCCGCACGAGCGCGAACACAGGGGGTTCATGGCGGTCGGTGGCATTGAGGCTACGATTGAAATCTTGATTCCGTATGTCCTGAATTTGCTGCGACGCGGAGGCGCTACTGAGGGAAATTGAAGGCTGAAACGCGTGGTAGTTGCGATAGCTACTGATAAGCGTG
The DNA here is from genome assembly GCF_014197535.1 of Rhizobium aethiopicum. GTDB lineage: Bacteria > Pseudomonadota > Alphaproteobacteria > Rhizobiales > Rhizobiaceae > Rhizobium > Rhizobium aethiopicum_A. The sequence continues at coordinate 200,268 of NZ_JACIFV010000006.1, read as the reverse complement.
AAGCTCTCATAGAGCGGCGGGATCGGCTCACCGCCCATGAGGGCATTTTGAAGAGAAATGGCTTCTCTGAAAAAGTGATAGTCAGTTAGATAAGTGAAGCCAAAGTCATGTTCTCCACCCTGCAGCTGAACCGAGAAATTATTCGCCGCACGGTTCAATATCACGTCAATAACGTACGTGTCGCGCTCTTCGCCAGCGGCGTTAATAACCTTATAAGTAGAGTATGATCCTAGCGTTTCGGTAAGCTCCGCAAGGTGAGCCCTGATATTGCGAATGTTCTGCCGGTCGATGTCGTCGAGTCGCACTGCTATACGAATACGCTGCTCTTGATCTTCGCTATCCCAGTTAGCGTCCAGCCGGAAACCATTGATATCGGTGTGATTGGCTGGCTGCAGAACCTGCTGCCTATCATTCATTACAAGGGTTAAGCGGCGCCCAAACAGCTCACGATTGAAGCTGAACTGGCGATATATGACCCTTCGGAAGAGGAAGTTAACAACTTCGAGGGCTGTCGATTTTCCGGAGCCATTCTCGCCGATAATAATATTTAGACCATCGTCGAATTCTAATTTATCGGCCTGACTCACATCGGCGCGATAGGGAAAGCTGAGAACATTTGATATTTGAAGGTAATCGATTCGCATGCCTTACCTATACCCTTTACCGGAGTAGCATACCGAGGGCCGACCTTTTGCTCAAGCTGCGGTTGAGGTGGGTGAGTGATGTATGCCGACGATCACCCACCCGGTGATCTTGGTTCGGTTGTAGAACCTCACCGTATGGCGGCTGTCGGGGACAGCGTTAGCACCTACGAATAGCGGCCTATCGAGGCGCATAGCTGTTCCGCCATTTGCGCATGCGAGGAACGCGCGTGTGTCGCGGCGCGCACGGCTCCGCCAGTTCCAGCGCATCCTCGATGTCCGAATCCAAAATACCTGCCTCCATTCTCGATCTTGGTGTGACCTAGCAGGATTTGGATGGCACGAAGATTCCCCGCCGCTTTGTAGATCATTCGCGGCCTCGTGCGCCGGAGCGAGTGAGTGCCGCAATCCTCGCGCTGATCCCTGAGTCGGCTGCTGGTGGCCGACGAACCGGCTCGATGGTCGACGCATCGCTGCGAATGGCGATCGTCAACCTCTTCGGCTGGCTGAGAAACGAACTCGGCGTTTCGATTATCTACATCACGCATGATCTGGGCGACCGCCTATTACGTCAGCGACAACATCCTCATGCGATAGGGAGAGATCGTCGAGCGCGGGCCGGCTCGGGCGGTGTTGGATGACCCCCAGCATGCGTATCCCTGGGCGCTGAAGGATGCGGTGCCGGCGGCGGAATTTAATACGGTGGTGTAGTTGGCCAGTAGCGGACATCGACTAGTCTACAATGCTATTTCGAGCGGAGAGCAGACCTTTTCGTTCCCAGGGTAGCATACAAGGAGGCCGAGATCGAAGTACTCACAGCAAGGTCGAGGATCGATCCAAAGCAGTCGGAGCAAAACATATGCGGAATGCTCTTGTACCAGAAAAAGTACGTTAAGAACTACCCGAAGATTGAAGAACTTGGAGCGTCTGGGTGGAAAATCGGCTGGCCTTGCCCCGCCAACCAAACGCAAAGATGCTGCCAGATCTGGTTACAACATGAATAAATAGACATCGCGTCATCATCGTCAGACGCTCCGATTTCCTCCAATCGTGTTTCTGCGTCGACGCACGCGGCTCTTGTGGTCGCGAAGACAGCGGCGACTGAAGCAGCATCTACGCCGGCGGGGAAACTTTGCTTCAAATTGAGCAGTATATCCCGGAAAACGGTCGAATACGGCGGGCGCGGATCAGGAGCAGTTATCGCGCAGTCATATCCCCACCATGTGGAACCGTACGCAGCAAAGGATTGTCCTAGCTCTTTAGCTGTGTGGCACGCCCAGCAGAAGATATTGTATCCCTGCAGATTAGCCGCGTCGTCAGCAGATAACGCTTCTTCTCCGTTTGAATCCCAAAGCGCATTTGGTGAACCGTGACTCATCGCAAAGACGAGGTTATCTTCCGGAGCGGCTTGGAACTCCGAGTGTAAACGTGCGCGAGTCGCATCGGCCGCAAAGAGGGTGACGTCATTCTGCTCTAGCATTTGTAATGCAATAGCGTGATTAGCCTGCGTTGCAGGGTCCGTCGAGGAAACAAAAAAAATCGTCATTTATTAGCTTGCCGTGCGATTAGATCGCGGGCAACCCTCAATAGCTCCGTCGCGTATTGATTTCCGAGCGGCGTTCCCTCCGCAATTGCTCTAGCCAACTCGCCTGCGCTAATCCGTGCACCTGTCATCGTTTTCCAAACGACCTTCGTTTCAGGTAGTTCTCGCAACAGTGTAGAGACTACATCACGGGTATCTGAGAGTTTGCCAACCGGCAACTTGAAGTCAACTTCAGCACCTATCAATGTGCCGATTCCCTCAACAAAAGCCCGCAACGAAGGAGAGCGCGCAGCAGCTAGATTCACATCGAAATTCCCAGCGTTTGGGTACCTACTTGCTGATCCAAATACGTTCATCGCGAACTGCTTTGGGTATGGGATTGTTTCCGGTAACGGTGCGCGATCAATCATTTCTTTCGCATGGGGACTACGTGCCGCGCTCTTCGCAAATTCCGGATCGGCAAATATCCATGCTTCGATTGTCGGGACCGCACAAAATACATCAATTGATGGATGCCCCAATTGCTGACGTGCCAACTCCCTTGAATCTGCGACGCTCGCCTCGTCGGCGTCCACGAGAGCAGCAAACTTATTTGAATGGTCATTACTTAACTGGCGGACATGAGCTGCGATATTCCGCTTATTACCCATCAATCGAACATTTACATGAGCTTTCTCATGCAGTCCCAAGGCGTTGACCAACGTTAGGACCATTGAACTGTCCGCATGGCCTTCCACGAACACAGTTAGATGTGGGTTTGTCATCGGCATACATCTGAAGGAGTAAAGCGAGATTTCCGACGTGAGGCGATTTGTTCTTTAGAGTCAATACCGCCTAGGTTGGTGGCTTGTAAAATCGCGGGACTTGTCGCGCCCATGGTAGCACAGAGCACCAAAAGTGTGCTTTCAGGTATCTGATCGCCCTGGACGACCGACGTGGAGGCGCTTAGCCGCCGCGGCATCTCGGCAAGTTGACACACACAGCCCCCGCTTATCGACCTATCAGCGTTGTGACGCAGTTGAAAGCGTCAACAGTTTATCTCTTCAGTTGTGACAGAAGCATTGTTGGGACCGCCTGCCGCAGTCGCCATGTCACGGTAATCGGCATGTCGCCTGTCCACGTGTCGAAATCCACTTCGCCACAATAGATGAACGGTGCCGGCTTTGGGCCGATCTTCTTCGTCTTGCGGACCAGCAAGTGGATGTGAAAACCCAGGGCTTGATGGTCGCGGATCATCTCGCCGTGCTTCGAGTGTTGCTTGGTCCTGTTTTGACTTTGCCAAGAGAATTCCGTGGCTGAGGTGAAGTGATCAGCATAGCGATGCGTGTCTATCATCCCCTCCTTCTCCAAGGTTACGAGCAGAAAGATGTGAGGCGGTTTCGGCACGAAACCGGCGTTCCACGTCGCCTGATCGAAGGTTAGGCCGAAGGCTGGAGGGATAGTCTCCCGCGAATAGCGTTCCCAAAGCCGAAGGCCTGCCTGTGCCTGGCTCTGTATGCCCATCGGTTCCATGCGCCAGACATCGCTCTGGAACCGGAATCGGACACGATCGCCTTTGCCCGGAAGTCCGGCATCGTCGCCGAACCATCCGCGAAGAATGGTGGGCAAGCGGTTGGACGGATCGCCGGCTCTTCGCACAACGTTAATCGCGATCTTGGCAACTGTAGCCTCCATCGGCTGATCGTCTACAAAAACGCCCAGAGGACCTTCCGGCAGCTGCGCTGCGCCCGACGGCGTCGGGAGGAATAAGATAGGTTGTCCGCTCGTGTTTCGGGCGACGCGACAAACAGCATCTGCCAGCTCGTTGGAAACACCGCTTCTGGTCAAATATTGCGCAAGACGCCAATCGAGGATTTCCCGCAAAATCTGGCTGAACGTCTCTCGGTCCCCTGTCGCTTTTACTAGCCCAAATTGATTTTCCGTCAAAGTAAAAAAGGGGGCGCCCTCGCTATCCCGCAGTTTCGTTAGGACATCGATCGGAAACTTTAGCAGCAGCGATTTGAGCGCTTTCCGATCCGCGAGATCGACAGAGAAGTCCTGCTGCAGCTTGTGGACTCGAGAGGCCAACTGCGCGACGCGCTCGACGATCTCATCGACGGCACAACTGTCCCGCACGGTCTCCTCATCGAACAGCGCGAGAAGCGTCATGAGTTTGTAGCTTCGGGTTAGTTCGGTCTTCTCCATCTCGAGAAAGAAATCTCGATGATTCAACCAGATCGATCGCTCCAGATCGCTCAACCCACGCATGCGTTCCACGAATCCGAGCCATGAACGCTCGCTGCTGCTTCTCGGATTGTTACCCGAGTGGAAAACCTCTGACGCCGTGGGCCGAACGCCATGCCGCTCTAGGAAGTCGCGGTAAAAGTCTTCCAGAGCATTTTCTGTGCTTGCCGGCTTCACCAGCATGCGAAGTATTTCGATTGCCTCGAGATCGTAGGTCACTTCACAGCCGGTGGGCAAAGCGATTTGATCGCCCTGCAGCCTTTCCAGAAACTCGCGGACATGACCGCCGGACGACGCATCGACATTCGCAATCGATGCGATCGCACGCAACTTCGTGAGGAAAATACGGTGGTTGCCGATATAGTCGATGACGACGAGACGGTTCTTGTTTGCTGATTTTCGCAACCCGCGGCCGAGTTGTTGCAGCCAGATAATCGTCGATTCCGTTGGCCGTAGCATCAACACGCTATCGATACTCGGGACGTCGACACCTTCGTTGAACATGTCGACGGAAAACACTACCTCGAGTTCGCCCGCTTCCAGTCTCTGCAGAGACGTAGCCCGAGGTGCCGAATTGATGCCGGCATGGACGGCGACAGCCGACACCCCATGGCGGTTGAAGAAATCGGCCATGAAATCCGCGTGTGTCTGGGAGCAGCAGAAACCGATGCACTTCGTCCCGCCGCGTAGTCGGTACTGTTCGAGCGCGTTCCGCGCACGTGCTTCCGTGGCGACAGCAGCGGTGAGTTCTGTCAAGTCAAACTGCGCGCTTCGCCAGGGGATGTTTCGGTAATCTACGGTGTCCGGGACGCCGAAGTAATGAAAGGGGCAGAGATGCCCGCCTTCTATCCCCAGATGGATGCCGGCCTGGAAAACGAGGTTCTCTTGACACAGACCGAGCAGATCAGCTCCATCGCCTCGCTCCGGTGTCGCCGTGAGACCGAGGAGGAACTTCGGTTCGAAATAATCGATGATGCGTCGATACGTGCCTGCGGCTGCGTGATGAAACTCGTCGATGACGATATAGTCGAAGGTGTTCGGCCGAAATTGCCTGATCTGATTCGGCTTGCCGAGAGTTTGAACGGAGGCGAAAAGGAGATCGGAATCCGTGTCCTTGTGATCGCCCGACAATCTTCCGATCCGAGCGGTCGGCCGCACGCGCCGGAATGTCTCGATCGCTTGATTGAGGATTTCCTCGCGATGGGCGACGAAGAGGATGCGACGATATTCGAATCGATCGCCGTCGAAGGCCGCCAGCCAGGACTTGCCGAGACCCGTAGCAAGCACCACCAGACCCGCTGTGTACCCATCCTGCCGTGTTTGCTCGAGCGCTGCGAGAGCCTGGCGTTGGATCGCGTGGGGTTCGGGAGGAGGCAGCGGCGGCTCGTATGCCATGCCAGCCTCCTTAAAGCCTAGTGGGCTTCTTCGGTTTTCGTAGCGGTCGATCCACTCCGGCGTGACGGAGACGGCGCTATAGGAATTGAAGAGGTCATCGAATCCTTTGCTAATCTCGGGGAAGGCCGTTCGGTCGTGGCTCGAAATGACCTTGTAGTTCCACTCGATCGATGTGGTCAGGGCCGCCTCTGACAGATTGGAGCTGCCGACAAATGCCACGCCCTCCTTGTCCGACCGAAAGATATAAGTCTTGAGGTGAAATCCCTGCGCCGTAGCCTCGAAGACCCGGAGCATCAGGTCGCCGCCGAGATCGGCCAAACGCCGCAGTGCGATCGGCTCGGTCACGTCCATGTAGTCGCCGACGAGAATGCGGGCACGTCCGCCGCGGGCCAGAAAATCTTTCAGATGTTCCACGATCAGTCTTGCGCCGCTATCCAGCAGAAATGCTACCGCTATGTCGCAGGCATTCGCCTGGTCCATATGCATGATGAGATGGGGCAGAAGATGGTCGCTTCCGCCAGTGACCAGTCGCTTTACCTCTTCGGTGCCGCTGACCTCTTGGGCTAGGTAGTTGGCCTTGTTTGGGATAACGTGTCTGACTCCGCCTCTCGGGTCGTCGATGTCACCCAAGTAGCGCGGAATGACATGCAAGTGGAAATGGAAAACCGTTTGCCCTGCAGCTTCAGCCAGATTGAAACCGACGTTGTAACCATCCGGCTTGTGCTTTCGTTCGATGTCGGATTTTGCCCTGTCGATGTTTCGCCAGATAGCCTGCTTCTCGTCCGCGGAGAGATCGTCCCATGTCGCCGCATGCCGTCGTGGAACGATGAGCAGATGTCCGGGTGACACCGGAAAGGAATCCCAAAGCGCGACGACTTGATCGTCCATAAAGGCGATGCGGCTCAATTCGGCGGTGCAGAAAGGGCATTGAATCATCGGCAGATTATGGGCTGCCTGGCCAACGCACCACCAGGATGGCTGATGCTTTTCCACACAATGATTATTGAGAGCAGCCGTCGTTCAAAACAAGGCGGGCAAATTGAGAGAGCTTCGATTCAAGCTGCTTTCGACGCAACCCTGGCCTCTCACCGATGCACCGGGAGGCTGCTAGAATGCAAGCTGTGGCCGGAATGGGGCGCATAGCCGCCCGGCCGCTGTCGACCTGATGCAGTCATTAGCCTTCCGCTCCGACAAAGAAAGCTTCTGTGCCGAAGCTACCGCTTAGAATGAATGTTTAAGGCCGCATCGGGACTTCTCCGGTCCAGACTGTGTTCAGGATTGCCAAATCGGCATCACCCGTTCAATGCGATATCTTTTCTCGAACTCACGAAGCACCATTTCGAGCGTTGCCTCAAAAGCACCCTGGTCGAACATCATCGATTTCTCTGCTTCGTGAAGGTAGCGCCAGTCGGTAAAGGCATCTTGGTGCTGATACAGAATGTGACGAATGCTGTAGTCGATGGAGAACGCGATGGGATGATACGGGAGCACTGATCTTTTGAACTCCGCGTCGAGTTTCTCTTGGCTTTCGGGCTTGAGGCTATCAAACAGCCTCATCAGGTTGTGCGATTTGACAACTTTTGGATCGTCGTAGTCGAAAACGAACCAGGCTTTGAGTGCCAATTCCATGGAAAGCGCCAAAAGCATCGGTTCAACACCGACGTGTTCGCTTTCACCTAGTTCTCCGTGCTTTCCGAATTCTGGGCCTGGAAAGCTCTGAGTTTTTCGAAAAATTCCCCTTGCAGCCTCTCCGATTCTAATGGCTGTCGATAGGCGCGCACTCATTAGAGGTCCATTTAATTGATGTAAGTTGGGTTTGGAACTTGAGCTGAGACAATACAAGAACGCTTTCGCTTAGGCCAGGTGGCACGGAGTTGGAACTTAACGACAACAAGGTGGAGTTGAGTTCACCGCCGGGCCCCGGAGGAAGTCGGGAAGCCTGCCTGTTCTCGTGCGCGACTCAGCAACCGCCCTCTTCCTGCAGATTCCAAACCGCAGTGCCGAGGGGAAGATGATCGGTAAAGGCTTGATGCAGATAAAAAACATCCCTGGCCCGGATGATCAATAACTGGAAATACAAATCCTTTTATTGTGAAGCTCGAAAGTGAATTGTCATGCTTCACCCTTGGCCAAGCTCGATCGCAGCTCGATACCCTCGCCCTGGGAAGATGACGACAGCCCCAGCTCAACAGTTCAGGAATTTAGTAAATCGCATCTAACAACCTAGGTTCCCGCCTCAGCGGGCAAGGCATTGCTGTCCGGCCCCTACGCCGCCCGCACCCTATCCCGCCCGCTCATCTTCGCATCATACAACGCCTGATCCGCCCGCCGGTAAAGCTCCGACGCACTGTCTGTCGACACACACGCGGCGATGCCGGCAGAACAGGTGTAGCTGAAATCCGGCGAATCCGGCAGCGGCCGGGAGAAGCGGATCACCGTCAGCATGCGCTCGACCATGGCAAGGGCGTCTTCCGGGCCGGTGGCCGGCATGACGAGGAGGAATTCTTCGCCGCCGACCCGGCCGAAGCAATCGTTGCGGCGGACATTCTGGTGAATGCGATGGGCGAAATCGCGCAGCACGAGATCGCCGGCATGGTGGCCGAGCCGGTCGTTGATGCGTTTGAAATTGTCGATGTCGAAGACGGCGAGGCAGCCGCTGCTGCCATGCCGGGCGGCTTCAAGCATGTCTTCGACGCGGGCCATGACGAAGCGGCGATTGGCGACGCCGGTGAGTTCGTCGGTGTAGGAGGCCTTGATCGCCTGGTCGCGATCCTGCCGGACAGTGCGGCCATGAACCTTGAGACGGGTGATGTCGCTGGCGATGCACAGCATCCAGCCGTTCTTCTGCACCGCCTCGGTCATCCACAGCCAGCGGCCGTCGGAAAGATCCGTCTCGAAGGCGCGATAGCCGATCTTGCCGCGGCGCGACTGGGTCGAGCGCAGCCATTCCTCGAAATTATCCGTGCGGATGACGGTGCCGCGGCCGAGATCAAAATTGCGCCGCATCAGATCCGGCCAGAGCGGCGTTTCCTCCGGCTCGATGAAATAGGCCGAGCGGAAGGCGCTGTTGGCATAGCGCAGCCGGTCGTCGCCATCATAGACCGCCATCAGCGTTTCCGTCTGTGCGGAAAGATGGAGAAGCTGTTCGATTGTCTCGTCCATACAGCACCCTGTCTGGTTGCTCCGGCAAGAGATGGCGCAGAAATCCTATGAGAAAAGAGCCGCTCGGCAAGCAAAGGCGCTTGGAGTGATTAGGGAAGCGTCAACACGCGCCATTCCCGCTGGTGATCGGACATCGGCTGCCACGAGATCGGGACGGAAGATCTCCGATGCTGCTGGCTGGATCTCGCCGCCGCGGTGAAACGGCCGCCGCAGCGACCGGCAAACGCTCGCCGCCGCGCATGCCAGGGAGCCGCACGGTTGGCCCGGTCGCGGTAATGCACCCGCAAATTAGTTGACTGCGATAGTCAAGGATTATACGCGCTTCGACCAGTTTTCTGCCAATCCGAAACGTCAGCATGATCCCCGCCACCCTGCTTTCCGAAATCGCTCGCGCCGACGATCGCCCTGCCCTTGTCTTCGCCGACGGACGGACGCTCTCCTATGCCGATCTCAACGCCCGGACGCGGCGCTTTGCCGAGCGGCTGGGAGGCGGGCAAAAGCGTCTTGTGGCGATTTCGGCCGAGATCTCGGAACATGCGATCGTCGCCTATCTCGGCGCCTTGCGCGCCGGCCATGCGGTGGCGATGCTGCCGCCCTGCGACGACAGGCTGTGGCGAGAGTTTCTGTCGACCTTTCAGCCCGACTTCACCTACCGCCCGGCCGATGGCCGCTGGCGGCTCGTCGAGGAAACCTGGCCGAGCCAAAGCGGCGGGCCGCTGCATCCGGATCTCGCTCTGCTGCTGATGACATCGGGCAGTTCGGGCCCGGCGAAGGCCGTTCGCCTTTCGCATGCCAATCTTGATGCCAATGCGCGCTCGATCGCTTCCTATCTCGAACTCTCCGCTGCCGACAGGACCGCGCTCGTCCTGCCGCTTCACTATTCCTACGGCCTCTCCGTCCTCCATTCGCATCTCATTGCCGGCGGCAGCATCTTCATGCCTGATGTCTCCGTGGTCAGCGAGGATTTTGCCAGACTGCTCGGCGAAAGCGGCTGCACCAATCTTTCGGGCGTGCCCTATTCCTATGAGCTGATGGAAAAGACCGGTTTCCGCACGAAGGCTCTGAAGACGCTGCGCTTCATGACGGTGGCGGGCGGCCGGCTGGCGCCGGAACTGATCCGCCTCTACCGCGACCATATGCGCGCCAATGGCGGCCGCTTCTTCGTCATGTACGGCCAGACCGAGGCCGCCGCCCGCATCGCCTTCGTGCCGCCGGAGAGCCTGGGCGATGATGAAGAGCGGATCGGCATCGCCATTCCCGGCGGCAGCCTCAGCCTCGTTGGCGATGACGGGCGTCCGCTCGACCGAACCGGTGTCGCCGGAGAGCTCGTCTATGCCGGCCCGAACGTGATGATGGGCTACGGCGCCGATCGCGCCGATCTTCAGCGCGGGCCCGAGGTCGCGGCATTGATGACCGGCGACATCGCCATGCGCGACGAGGACGGTTTCTTCCGGATCGTCGGCCGCAAGAGCCGTTTCGCCAAGATTGCGGGGCTCCGCATCGGCTTCGACATCATGGAGCAGGTTCTGGCCGAAGCTGGGATCGCGGCCGCCATCGTCGGCGACGATCACGGCCTGCGGGCCTTTGTGACCGATGCGCGTGATGCCGACCGGGCGCTCCAGGTGCTGGTCGAGGCGAGCCATCTTCCGGCCAACCTTGTTACCGTCAGGGTGCGAAGCGAGCTACCGAGGCTTGCCTCCGGCAAGATCGACTATGCGACCCTTAGCGAAGAGATGCTGGCGGCGCGCGAGACGAGCCGTGCGGCTGTGCTCAGCGTGCTCGATGCCTATGCCGGGGTGTTTTACCCCCATACCGTCAGCCGCAACGACAGCTTCGTCTCGCTCGGCGGCGATTCGCTGCGTTTCCTGCAATTGACGATGGCGCTCGACCGGCTTGGCGTCGAGCTGCCGGACGGCTGGGAGCAGAGGCGGATCGCCGATCTCGATAGTGCCCCGCGGCCCACCGCGTCAGGCCGGAGCGCAGAGTTGAGGGCGCTGCCGACCGATCTGGTTCTGAGGGCAATCGCCATCCTGCTCGTCGTCATCCATCACGAGATGCTCTGGCCCATTCCCGGCGGATCGGGCGTGATGCTGCTCCTCGTCGGCTTCAGCCTGGCGCGCTTTCAGTCCGGCCATTTCCTCGCCGGCAATTTCCGCCATGCGCTGCGGCCTGCCATCAATGTTCTCATTCCCTATTTTCTGATCGTCGCCGCCTATGGGCTCGCCTGGCGCACCATTCCCTGGGCCTCGGTGACGCTGACCGGCAATTTCGGCTATGCCGAGCCGGAGCGTCACGAGATGCTCCCCTATCTCTACTGGTTCATCGAGGCCTATGCGCAGACGCTTCTCGTCTTCGCCCTTGTCTTCGCCGTGCCTGACGTGCGCAGGCTGGCGCGGGCGCAACCCTTCGCCTTCTCGCTGGCGCTGCTGGCGCTCGCGGTCACCGCGCGCTTTTGCCTGCCGCACGTCTTCGATATCGGCCGGCGGCAGATCTTCACCCTCTACTGGGGCCTGCATCTCGGCCTGTTCGGCTGGTGCGCCGGCCTTGCCGGCAAGCTGGCGCAACGGCTCATCCTGACGGTCATTGCCGCCGCCGTGCTCGGTTATCTCGCCTTCTGGGAAACGCTCTGGATCGGCACGACGATCAAATATCTGACGATCTTCGCCGCACTTCTGGCGCTGCTCTACCTGCCGCGCATTCCCCTGCCGGTGCGGCTGGGGCGCCTGGTGACGCTGGTCGCCGTTTCCGCCTTTCCGACCTACCTGCTGCACCGCTTCGTGCCGGAGCTGCTGATGCTACCGGTTGCGGCCGCGCTGCCGGCTCCCCTTTTTCATCTGCTGGCGATTTCAGGCGGCCTGGCGCTCGGCGTCATCGCCAACAGAACCGCGGCGGATCTTCGCAATCTGCTGGGCGGGTTGGCGACGGCCCGCGGCACGGGCGGGCGCGCCATGGCAGCAGAGACGGCCTGAGCCGTTTTCGGCGCGGCTACGACCGGGCTGACGCTGATCAGGCGAAATAGCGGATATATTAGCGCCACGGCACGAAAAGCTTGCATGCAAGCACTAAATCGGATGTGCTGAACAAGGCTTCTGTGGTGTTGGGCGACCGCAAATGAAAACCCTCGACGCGCGAATTCGGTTCACAGGTGAGCGGCGACAAGTCACTGCCCTTTTCTATGACATCGTCGGCTCGACGGAACTGCTATTGCGGAGCGAGCCGGAGAAATTCTTCCGATCGGTTTCGGCGTTACATCAGAATGCCGAAACGATCATAAGGAAACACGGCGGGTTTCTTCATCAGCGGCTCGGCGATGGCGGATGCTGCTTCTTCGGATATCCCGAGCAATCCGAAGATGCCGCCGAAAGCGCGGTGCAGGCCTCTCTGGAACTGCTGCACATCGCCGCCGGCAGCAAGACCAAAGCGCGCACGCCCTTCCAGCTGCGGATCGGGGTCGCCACCGGTCTCGTGGTCTTCTCGACGGAAGGTGATGAGATTGTCGGCACGGCGCCGGTGCTGGCAGCTCGCCTGCAGGCGGAGGCCGAGCCCAATTCCGTGCTGGTCGCTGATTCCACAGTTCGGCTCACCCGGCACAAATTCGACTATAGGCTGGTTCGCGCAGCACGACTGAAGGGCTTCGAAGATCCGATTGCGCTCTGGCGGCCGCAGGAGCGTGACCGGTCAGCGCCCGAAGCTTCGCCGTCTGAGGAGCGCGACAGGCCGATCCGCGGCCGGGAAAAGGAGCTTGCCGCCCTTTCCGGCGCCTGGCATTCGGCGCTCGAAGGCAAGGGAAGCCCGATCGCCGTCGTCGGCGAGGCAGGCATCGGCAAATCGAGACTGGTTGGCGAATTCGCCGGGCGGCTGCGGCAGGCCGCCCATGAGACGGTGGTCTTTCAGTGCGGCAGGCGGCTGGAGAGCCAGCCCCTGCATCCCTTCGTTTCTTTTCTCGAGAGGCTGGTCGAGCCCTCGGTTCTGAGGGATGGCGACCGTGAGACCTTCATGCGGGCGCTTCAGGCCTCCGGCCGAGAGGTGGACGCCGCCGTCGCCGACGCGATCCTCTCATTCACCGCCGACCGTTCCTTGCCAATGTCGCGCAATATCCGCGTCTCCGACCCATCCGGGCTGGCGTTCCGGCGCAAGGTGATCGACGCCGCGGCCGGGATTCTGACCTGCAAGGCGCCGGCTTTCCCGACGCTGCTCATCTTCGAGGATGTTCACTGGGCCGACGACATGACGCTGGAACTGATCGACCGGCTGGGGTCGCTGGCCGGCGCTCTGCCGATTCTCGTGGTGCAGACATCGAGAATCAGGCGGTCTCTCGCGGTCGCAAGCGAGATCGAGCTGTCGGGGCTGAGCTCTGCCGCGGTTCGCGATCTCGTCGCCTCGATCTGGCGTGAGCATCCGCCGCCCGGGCTTTCGGATTTCATTCTCGATCAATGCGATGGCATGCCGCTCTACGCGGAGGAACTGGCCTATTTCTTCCAGGGAAGGCAGCCATTGGGCAAGTCCTTGTCCGAATGGAAAGAATTGCTGCGCGACGGCAGCGTCACCTCGCTCAACGATCTGCTGTCCGCCAAGCTCGCTGCGACCGGTTCGGCACGGCGGGTGGCGCAGATTGCAAGCGTCATCGGCCGCGAATTCAACATCTCGCTGCTCATCTACCTCCTTGAAGGCGTCAGCCGCCGGAGCGTCGACGCCGATATCGACCGGCTGCTTTCCGAGGGTATCATCGAGCGTTCGTCCGTCACGCAGGGCTCCTTTCAATTCCGGCACGTGCTCGCGCAGGAGGCGGCCTATGGCAGCCTGCTGAAGAGCGACCGGCGCCGCATCCACCGGCGGATCGCCGATCGGCTGATCACCGAAGCAAAGCCCAGCCTGCCGGCTGCGATCGCCGCCTGGCAATGTGCCGAGGCCGGTCTGCATGATGCCGCCGCCCGCTTTGCCCTGGCGGCGGCGGAAGCAAGCGTTCTGCGCTCGGCCATGCACGAGGCCAGCGTCTCGCTCGAACTCTGCGCGCGGGAGGTGGCGAGCCTTTCCCGGCGCCACCCAGAGCGCACCGAGCTCGCCCTCAGCCTGTGCGAACTTCAGGGCGTCGTGGCGAGCGCACTCGAAGGCGAGGGATCGGAGAACGCGCGGCGGGTCTATTCCCGCGCCATGCAGCTTCTGCAGAAACAACCGCCGGCCGTGCGGATGAACCATTTCCCGGTCTATTGGGGATGGTGGTTCACGGCGCCCAACATTCTGACGCAGCAATCACGCGCGCGCATTCTCGTGGCGGATATGCAGGCCGTCGAGGATCGGGAAACCAGGCTTCAATCCTATCACTGCGGCTGGGCGACCAGCTTCCACGCCGGCGAGCACGGCTTTTGTCTCGATTGCGTTGCCAAAGGCCTCAAGCTCTACGATCCGGAAAGCGCGGTCAGACATCGCGCTTTCTTCGGCGGACATGACGCCAAGGTCTGCGGACTTGGCGAAAGTGCCCTCGCCTATCTGCTGCTCGACGATGCCGGGGCCAGCGAAACTGCGATTAACGAGTGCCTGGAATGGGCTGGTTCGATCGATCATGCCGGCAGCATGGTGCATGCGCTTTATTACGCCATCGTGCTCCGCCGCTGCCAAAGCCGATATGACGATGTGCATGCGCTCGGTGAACGGATGCTGGCGCTTGCCGAGCGGCATGGGCTCGCCGCCAGCCAGGCGCGCGCCAATATGTATTGCGGCTGGGCGGAGCTGATGACCTCATCGGCAGCGCGCGGCGAGGCGCGTTTCAAGGCCGGCCTGCTGTTGCAGCAGCAACTGGGCACCGACGACAATTTTTCCATGCACAGCGACATGCATGCGCAGGTGCTGCGGCGGCTCGGAAGGCCCGCCGAAGCGCTGGCGACCATCCAGAATGCGATCAATGTCGGCCGCAACAGCGGCCAGTCATTCTGGCTGGCTGAGCTTTATCGCCTCAGCGCGACGCTGAGGCGCGATCTGAATGAAACGCCGTCATCGATAAGAAGAGACCTGACGCGCGCGGTCCAGATCGCCGAGGGACAGAAAGCCGCCTGGCTGGCGGCAAGGGCAAAGCGCAGCCTGGACGCATAGCCGCGGCCGTAGCCTGAGATGGAAGGATGCGATGGACGAAGGGCGGCTCGATAATATCCTCGATATCATCCTTGATACCGTCCTGGATATCGAGGCCCCCTCGCCTCCCGATCCCGGGCAGACGGTGCGGCGCATCCTGGCACGCAGAGAGGATTACGGCATTACCAGGCTGGGTTCGATCACCGGGCTCGACCGGATCGGCATCCCGGTCGTCCAGGTCGTGCGGCCGCGCTCACGCTCCGTCGCGGTCAGCCAGGGCAAGGGGCTGACCTTTGCCTTAGCGGCGATATCGGGCCTGATGGAATCGCTCGAGGGCTGGGCTTCGGAGCGGATTGCGCCGGAGCGCATCTTCACGGCAAGCCTGCGCGACGTCAAACGGGGAGACTGGTCGCACCTCGGCCCTGGCCGGGGCGCGGAGACGCTTTCCTGGATTGACGGGCTCGATCTCTTTTCGGGGCGGAAAATCGCCGTCCCGCTCGCCCTTGTGGACTCCGCCTATATCGTCCCGTCGCCGCATCCCCATTGGCTCGCCCGCGACACGACGGGGCTTGCAGCCGGCACCAGTCTTCAAGGCGCGGTGCTGCATGCGTGCCTCGAAGTTCTGGAACGGCAGGCCCGCTGCACGGCGATGAAGACGCCGCATTTCTTCGACCGCTTCCAGATTGACAGTAGGTCGGTTCAACGGGGCAGCGCCGGCGAGATCATCCGGCGTCTGTCCAAGGCAGGGTTTGTCGTCGGGATCTGGCAAATCCCGACGCCGCATGCGCTGCCGGTCTATTGGTGCCATGTCATGGAAAATGCAAGCCGAGCCCCCTTTGCGCCGCTGCCGGCCGAGGGCTTCGGCTGCGATTTCAGCCACGACAGGGCGCTGACGAGCGCCTTGCTCGAAGCCTGCCAGTCCCGCCTCGGCGTGATTTCAGCGGCGCGCGACGATATCAGGTCGGAGCTTTACGGCCATGCCGACGCCGCGGAATTAACCGCCTGGCGCGGAGAGCTCACAAGAGGCGGCCGACCCTATGTCTGCGAAGATGGGTCCGCCGCCGGCAGCCGCTCCATCCGGACGGTGATCGAGGCATTGAAGCTGGCGGGCGCGCAGGCGGCCGCTCTGGTGGTTCTTCATTCCGATGACCGCGTGCCGCTCCACGTCGTGCGGGTGGTTGCTCCGCCGCTGGAAACCAATCCGGAGGCCGATCTTGCCCTGTGATATCGTGGTTTTTCTCGGCCCCACGCTTTCCGAGACCGAGGCCCGGACATATCTCGACGCGATCTATCGTCCTCCGGTCGGATGCGCGGATGTGGTGCGGGCCGTGGCGCGACATCAGCCTGCGGCGATCGTGCTGATCGACGGCGTCTTCGGGGAGCTTCCGGCGGTTCGCCACCAGGAAATTCTATGGGCAATGGTGCGCGGCGTGCGCGTCTATGGTGCCGCCAGCATCGGTGCGCTGCGGGCTGCCGAACTCGCGCCTGAGGGCATGATCGGCCATGGGATGATCTACCGCTGGTACCGGCGGCACCCGCTCGCCGACGATGCCGATGTCACCGTGCCGATGGCGCCCGCAGCACTCGGATCACGCGCATTGGGCGATGCTCTGATCGACATCAGGCTGACGCTCAGAAAAGCCGAACGCGCCGGCATCATTCAAAGGCGGCTTCGAGACCAGCTTGAAACGCTGGCGCGCGCAATTCACTTCAGCGAAAGATCATATTCCAGGCTTCTGGCGGCGGCTGAAAACAACCGGTGCCCAGCCAACCAGCTTCAAGCACTAAAGACCTGGCTGAAAATTGGCGCCACAAGCCGGAAGCGGACAGAGGCGGTAAATCTGCTGACATATCTCGCGGGCCAAAAGATCAAACGGCCGAATACGCCCACTCCTTGCGAATTTGAACTTACGGAATCATTCGCCAACGACATGGAGTACTGCAACATGCTCGACAGTCTCTTGCCGAAAGGCACGTAGTACTGGTATAGTCGACGATCGCTTGACGTTGGGCAACGAGCGGCGGGGGCAGCATTGGATGCCATCACGCAGAACGAGGGCACAGGCACCGGGGCAGCCGCAGAGCGGCCGTTAGGGACACGTTTCCTTGTCTTTCCCCAGCCTTCCTTCATTCCCGGCTATGAAAAACCCGAGGTGGTGTGGATCGGACCTTCGGCCGGGCCGATCCTGGCGGGGCCGTCCGACGACAGGATCTATGTGGCAAACCCTGTCGAAGCGAAACCGCCCTATGCCGCGCCTTATATTCCGCCCTATCCCGGCCTGCTGCGCCCGCCGGCCGAGCCCGGCCCGGACGGGCATTTTGATCACATCGGGCCGGACTCGCCGGCATTCCTTGCAACCCATAGCTATGCCTGCGCCCGCCGCGTCCTCGACATCTGCGAGGGCTATCTCGGGCGCCCGCTCGTCTGGTTCTTCCAGCCGACGCTGGAACGGCTGGAAATTGTTCCGCGCATCCCGCATTGGCAGAACGCCCAATCCGGCTTCGGCTTTCTCGAACTGGGCGAGAGCGAAGGCAAACGCCCGGCATCCTGTTTCGCGCTGAATTTCGACGCAGTCGCGCACGAAATGGGCCACCTCATTCTTCTGAGCGAACTCGGGTTACTGGAAGGCGACGGATCCGGCAGCGACTTCTTTTCCTATCATGAGGCGATCGCCGATTTCATCTCGCTGCTTGGACTGCTGCATTTCGACACGGCGCTCGACCGGCTGCTGCGCCGCACCGGCGGAAATCTGCTCTTGCACAACGAACTCGACAAATTCGCCGAGCTCAGCGACGAGAAGCAGCTGCGGTTGCTCAACAACTCGCTTCGCATCGGCGATGTCAGCCGGGAAGTGCACGACCAGTCGAAACCCTTTGCGGCAGGCCTGTTCGACTGCTTGATCGAGGTCTACCAGTCGCTGCTTTTTGCGCGCGGGCTGTCGGACATCGATCCGAAGCGGTTCAGCGATCTGCGTCGGCAGATGGCGCCGAGGCTGATGGAAGAAGGGCTGCTGACACCGGCGGCATCCTATGAACTGCGGCATTTCGCTGTAAAGGCCGCCCTGCAGGAGGCGCGCGACATTGTCGGCGAAGCGCTACTGCGTTCCTGGAAATATCTCGACCCCGACAGCCTGACCTTCGAAGCGGCGGCCTTGGCCCTCCTCGAGGCGGCGAGCCGCGGGCGCGGGGTGGCTTATCTCGACCAGCTTGAAGATTGCATGAGGTGGCGCGGCATTTTTTAACCACACGACGGGAGGCATCGATGACAGACGACAGCGTTCCAGCACCTTCTGGACCTCACTATGTAGCGGATGAAATCATACTCTATGGAGTGGATTTGAATGACGCCCTCGGCATTGCCCATCTGGAGGTCGGGATGGCGGGAACGACGGAGCTCCAGATCAGACTACGCGCCGGAACAATAATCGGCTCCACGGTGCTTGCTTATGGCTACGCTTTCGAGGGTCACTGCTACAGGCTGGATTCAACTCGCATTTTTATTGTTACAGGTCCGAATGCCGAGCCTGCGGTCGGCTGCGGCTTTGACACATGCCTCGGTTACAAAATGTGGCGGATCACCGCGTCTGAACAAATCCTCGAAGTCTCAACGGCCTTTGCCGATGCCAGGAGTCTTATCTTGGATTCGCAGCTGCCCGGGAAGAGATCCCCTAGCTCCTACGCTATCACGTTGAGGATGGCGCATCGCAATGGCCGCCTGCAAAACGACTAGCTCGCAACAACGGGAGGACAATTATGGCTTATAGAGTCAAGGTTTACGTATCGGAAGCCTGTGCAGCGCTCACAGCGACAGACTGGCTCAGCAACAGACCCTGCGTGAACTTAGCAACGGGTGAAGAGATCAAAGAGGTTGAAATAGCTGCCCCGACGACCTTCGAGATAGCGGTGGGGATTAGAGACGGCGCAGGTCGTGTCGATATCGATGATCCGGCACATGGTACTTCCAAATACAATATTCCGCGCGAGCTTGATGCGAGTGGAAAAATTACGTTTCCTAAAGAAGGGGCCGTATCGCCAAAGGATCTCGACAACCTTGCCAAAGGGGTCGAGGAGTTAAGGGAGGAGGTCGCGGCTTTAAGGCGAGAGGTCGCGGCGCTAAAGTAGCGGATTGGAAGCCGCCCGACCGGCGCATCATGGCGGCTCTGCAGCTCCGGCAGCAAGGCGGCGACATCGCCTTCCGGCGCGTATTTCGCCGGCTTGATCTCCGCCCATGGCAGAGCATTGTCATAACTAGTCTCGCCGAAATTCGCGAGATCCGACAGTCCCCGCAGGCTGATATTGGGCGATGACTCTGCCTTTGCCGTTTTTAGCCAGAAGCGCGTGATTGCGCCGGCGGCGCGGGGGATCCGGCACCAGGGCTAGGAAAGGTTTCCTGGAAGTATTGTCCGGGAGAGACTCCGAAGGCCGTCCGGAACACCGCAATGAAGGCGCTGGGGCCCGAGTAGCCGAGCGAGAAGGCGATATCGCCGACGCTGCGGCCGGCGGCCAGCCACTCCACTGCCTTGAGGAGTTTCGCCTGCTGACGCCAGGCGCGGAAACTCATGCCGGTCTCGGATTGGAAATGGCGCTGAAAGCTGCGGGCGGACATGGCCGCACGCGAGGCAAGTTCATCGAGCGGCCAATCGGCACCCGGTTCGTTGCGGATGTCCGAAGCGATGCTGCGGAGGCGTTCGGCTGCCGGCGAGGGAAGCGACAGCGGCGCGACCGGACTCGTCTGAAGCTGGTCGAGAATGACGGCGACGAGCCGTTCGGCAGGGGCACTGCCGGCCTCCGCGCGCGGTATCTCCAGGAACGCCAGGATCAGTTCGCGCAGGAGCGGCGTCGTACCGATCACTGAGACCTCTGAGGGCAGGTTCACGACCGCATCGGGCCGGAAGAAGATGTAGCTGCGCTCCGTCTCCTGCAGGTATGTCACTTCGTGCAGGACGCCTGATGGCACGAACACGGCCCGTTCAGGCGGAACGATGAAGTAGCCCCGCTCGGTCTCCAGCCTTAGCGAACCGCGCACGATCTGGAAAAGCTGAGCGCGGTGGTGCACGTGGAAAGAATAGGTTCGCCCGGCGGGCTCTGCGCCACCCTGAGCGACGGCGGTGTGCGGATAATCTCCAAATGCGTCTTCCGGCAGATGAACGTTGGTCAGGTTGTCGCGGGCAATCATGGCGTCTCACAGACATATTTTGACAGACTGCCGATAACACGTCGGCTGGCATTTCGCTAGATTGATATCACCGCAACACAACTTGGACGTAGGTTATGACATTCGAACTCCGGCACATTGAAATTTCGGATCGTTTTGCTCCCAGCCTTCTGACGAAGATGGCAGCTTTGCGGTTTGCAGCGCCCGTGCTCCTCCGCTGGTGGCAACGGCGCGAAACGGAACAGGCACTAGAGTGGCTGTCGGACCGCGATCTGGAAGACATCGGCGTCGCCCGCCACGAGATTGGCGAGCTGGCGCGATCGCTAGGACCAATTGACGCGTTGCCCGCGAAGCGGCGGGCAAGGTGATGGCACGACCGGTCCTCAGGCAACTGCTATCAGAGAGGTAAGAAAGATGCACGACGACGGTTTTTTTGACGATGAGATCGCGGCTACCTACGATGACGCTGACGGGATCTCGGCCCCGGAGGTCGTCGATCCCCAGGTCGATCTCCTGGCCGAGTTCGCCGGCAGCGGGGGCGTGCTGGAATTCGCGATCGGGACCGGGCGCCTGGCGCTCCCTCTCGCGCGCAAAGGGGTGGAGGTAGAAGGCATCGAGCTGTCGCGAGCGATGGTGTCTCGCCTTCGCGATAAAGAGGGCGGCGCGGACATTCCGGTGGTGATCGGCGACATGGCGACAACCCGTCTCGAGAGGCGCTTTTCCCTGGTTTATCTGGTTTTCAACACAATCAACAATCTGACGTCGCAGGAAGCCCAGGTCGCGTGTTTTCTGAATGCGGCCGCACACCTTGAACCTGGCGGGCACTTCCTGATCGAGGTTGGCGTCCCGCCGCTTCAGCGGCTTCCGCTCGGCGATACGATCCTGGCGTTCGACCGAACCGATACCCATTGGGGCGTCGACGAGTATGACGTGGTAAGCCAAAACTTCACGTCCCATCACATCCGGATCCGGGACGGAAACTACAGGCAGTTCTCGGTCCCGTTTCGTTATGCATGGCCGGCGGAATTCGACCTGATGGCGCGGCTGGCCGGCCTGAAACTCAAAGACCGATGGGGCGGGTGGAAAAAGGAGCCGTTCACAAAGGTCAGCGATCGACATGTCTCCGTCTGGCAGAAGATTGCAGGTTAGGCCAGGGAATTGAACGGCGAGGTCGCTCGCGATCTGTCGAGGTCGGCGAGACCGATCCCGCCTTTTTACTCAGGCCGGTGAGGGGTCGCTGCGGGCTTCATCCAGCTCGGCAGCTCCGTCAGGCCGGTTCCCAGCTCCTCAAAGGCTTCCGTGGCGAAGCTCGGCACGGCGCCTGTCCAGCGCAGTTCTCCATCCGAGTTCGAATGGCCGCCGCCGTCGAGCTTGTAGATGCTCTCGACGACATACTGGCCGTCATCATTCAGGCCCTTGATCTCGGAAATTTCGATCACCCGTCGCCGCCCGGTGCGCTTGAATCGGGCAATCTGGACGACGACGTCGACGGCCGAGGCGATCTGCGAGCGCAGCGGCCGCAGCGGCATGTCGATATCCGACATCAGCGCCAGGGTTTCCAGCCGGTGCAGTGCGTCATAGGGCGTATTGGCGTGCACGGTCGAAAGGCTGCCGCTATGGCCCGATGTCATCGCCTGGATCATATCGAGCGCTTCGCCGCCGCGGCACTCGCCGACGATGATGCGGTCCGGCCGCATTCGCAAGGAAGAGCGGAACAGCTCACGAATGCTGGCGCCGCCGCGACCGAACCTGTCGGGCTTGGTGACTTCGAGATAGACGACGTGTTCCTTGCGGATCTGCAGTTCCGAGGTGTCCTCGATGACGATGACACGCTCATGATCGGCGAAGGCTTCCGACAACGCGTTCAGCATCGTCGTTTTGCCGGTCCCGGTGCCGCCAGAGATGATGACATTCTTCTGCAGCCCGACCGCTGCCTGCAGCAACGACAGCGACTCCTCCGTCAGGCTGCCCTGGGTGACGAGGTCGCGAATGCTGCGATGTTCTCTCAGAAAGCGGCGAATGGAAATGCAGAGCCCGGTGCGGGCGGCCGGCGGCTGGATCATCTGCACGCGCGAACCGTCCGGCAGGCGCGCTTCGACGCTCGGCTCCTCCGGCGTCAGGCGCTTGCCTGAGAATTGCGCGATGCTGCGCGCCGCCGATTCCAGATCCTCGCGGCTGGCGAAACGCGTATCGGCACGCTCGAGCTTGCCTCGCCGTTCGACGAAGATGTCGGAGGTTCCGTTGATCAGGATTTCGGAAACGCTCGGATCCTCGAGCAGGAAGCGGATCGGCGCCAGCAGTTTGTCCAGCGCCCGGGTCAGAACCTGGAAGGTCGCCTGTTCGGCAGCGTCGTCGGAAACGGCTTTCATCAGAGCGGCATCCCGACAAGGACGGAGCTCATGCCGAACAGCGTTACCATCATCTGGACAGCAGTCGGAAAGAACAACATCAGTGGAATGAGGACCAATGCAAGTATCAAGACGCTGCTCATCGTTTCCATGGTTTTGTCTCCGGAACGACTGACGGGCCATACCCAATATTGACGACGAGCTTAATCCAGATCGGCAAGCAACGCCATGGGGGCGCCCTCGCCCGCGCGACAGTATGGGCGCGTTGCTTCCGCCTGTTCTATCACCTTGAAACCATTGACCAATAATGGAGCAGCTGACGATATCAGCGAAAACCGCCTCACAACATGCCTCTCCCAAAAAAATTATAGTGTAATCAGTCGGTTAGCGTGAAAACGCCACCGCCAACCGCATGTCTGCAGGCGACGCCTCCAAGACAATTGGAACCCTGCCTTCCGTTTGCTTGACGGAGGGCTGGCCTTGGGCGCACTCTTGGGTCTTAATGATGTTGCTCAACAAGCGTTGGCGACCGGGGAAGAAAAGCAGAAGCAGAAAAAATCATTGGAACGAGCAACGTGCTGGTTCGGATCGATAGCGTATGCTTGCTTCTTCTTCACCAAGGTCTTCGATCCGAAACAAACCATGGAACGAGGAATACGCAGATGTTTGGAAAACTCAAGACTCTCGCAATTGCACTTCACAAGGACGAACGCGGCGACATGGCCCAGATCGTCCTCGCCGTCGCCCTGATCGTCATTCCGCTGATGCTGCTCCTGCTCGCATTCGGCAAACAGATCGGCGAATGGTTCAACGAAAAGAACACGGCTCTCTCCGATGCCGAGAGAATTCCTGAACCGGGCCAATAAGCGGGGTCGGTGTCATGGACATGACCTACGATCTGACCCTGATGCCAGCGGCGGCGGCTCTTGCCGTCGCCTGCGCCACGACCGCGGCGGTGTTCGATCACCGCCATGGTCAGATCCCGAACGCCGTCACCTACCCCTGCCTGCTTGCCGGCTTCATGCTGGCAGCGATCAGCGGCGGTCTGGCGGGGATCGGCCTGGCTTTTGCCGGTCTCCTTGCCTCAGGCCTGATCTTCATCATCGCCTTCGCAGCCGGAGGCTGCGGCGGCGGTGACGTCAAGCTGATGGCGGCGCTCGGCGCCGTTCTCGGCCTCTGGCCCGCCGTCGACGTGACGCTCGCATCGCTGATGATCGGCGGCGCGATTGCCGTCTTCTCGATGGCGCGGCGGGTTCAATGGGGCGTGCTGGCGCGAACCGTCGGCCTGTTCGCCCTGCTGCTGCCCGCCGGTTTCCGCGATGCCGCCACCGTGCTGAAGCCGCGCGAAACCCATCATACCGTCCGTTTCGGCGTCGCCGCCGCTCTCGGACTTCTCTGGTGCCTGTTCATGCCTGATTTCACCCCTCTTTCCCTCGTGAGGTAACGGCAATGCGCGCGGAACTCGAACGCCCCACTTTCGACGGTGCTTTCTGGAGTTCGATCCTGCACTCGCGGACCTTCTGGATCCCTCAGGATCACGGCGCGCTTCTCGGCACCTTCGCGATCGCCATGCTGTTGCTAACCGCGATGCTGCTGCTGCCACGGCTTTCCGCCCGCCGGCGCCGGATGTCGGAGCTTCACGGCGATACCTCAGGCAGCACGACGATGATGGATTTCGTGCTGGTCACCCCGATCTTCGTCTTCTTCATGTTCGTGGTCTTCCAGTTCACGATCCTGGCGAAGAACCACCTCTTCACCCACTATGCCGCCTATGCGGCGGCCCGCAGCGCCCGCGTCTATTTCTGCCCGGCCCTGCCGATCACCATCCACAGCTTCATCGGCCCCAAGACCTGCGATGACGACGCTGCAGCCGGCAAGGCCGATCTCGCCGCCCGCCTGGCGCTGATCCCGGCCGCTCCCTACGACCAGCTGAAATGCGTCGGCGCCTGCCAGCCGCCGGAAGAGGCGCTGAAGAGCCTTGCCGACGCCTCGGGCCTTTCGAAGAACTGGCGCGCGATGCGCAACCAGGCCCGCTACATGTTCGACCCGCAGAACGTCACGGTCACCGTCGATCGCGCGCCGATGGCGCTCTATGCCGCCATCAACCGCTCGCCGCATGTGCCTGTCACGGCGAAGGTCGAAGCGCGCTTCCTGCTGCTCGAATATGCCGGCTGGGTCTTTGCCCGCGGCCAGCGGAAGGACGGGCGCTACTACACGATTTCGACGGCGGAGGTGAACCTGTTATGACACCGTCCTTCATCAACCGACTGCACCGCGATCAGCGCGGCTTCCTGTCTCCGATCATCCTCTACATGACGATCGCGCTCGCGCTGATGATCGTCTGGATCCTGAACACCGGGCAGATGATCTACGACAAGCAGCGCACGCAGGATACCGCCGATGCCGCCGCGCTCGTCCATGCCGACTGGGAGGCGCGCTATCTCAACATCATGGCAATGAACAATGTCGCCTCCTCGCAGGCCACCGTGGTCATGGCGACGTCGGTCGCCTATCAGCTGACCACCGCGGAACTCGCCCTGCGCTCGGCCGCCATTCTGGCGAAACTCGCCCAATATTCCTTCACCGAAGGCTTCGGACCGGCATCGCTCCTGCCGCCGCTTCCGCCGATGCCCTATTGCCCCGGCTGGCAGAAGGTCCCGATCGTCGGCGGCATCATCTACGGCGCTTGCCTGGCGTTCCAGGGGTTCCGGGCGACCGAAGCCACCAAGGCGATCGCCTATACGGTGGCGGCGCAGGTCAAGTATGATCCCCTCGGTCTGATCAACAAATCGAGCGACATCATCGACGCGATGAATGACCTCAACGATTACCTCGTCGAAAGTTTTCCCGAGCGGGTCGGCAACGACGCCTTGCATCTGGTTCGTTTGAACAAGTCGGATCATGTCGTCTTCCATCCGCCCTGCGAATCCTGCGGCCAGGCCGGGGAAGGCGCCGGCGGCAACCTGCCGGTCGACCGTGACGGCGTCAATCCAGCCGCTGCCTACACCGAAATGTGCCTTGCCATGTCCTATGGCACCCAGGGGCAGGATCCGCTCCTGATGCGCGGCGAATACGCCAATCGCGGCTTCCCCAACGGCAAGGGCCCGTTGACGGCGGGCGGCGTCGACGGCAGCCATATCCGCGACTGGGTCAACCACGAGAGCGGCATCGACGATCAGCTGGTGGAATTCTACATCTTCTACGAAGCCTTCGGCCCGAAATACCTGAGCAAGATCCCGTTCAAGGCGATTATCGAGCAATATGCCGATCTCAGCTGGTGGCAGGAACTGCTGCTCGATGGCAGCTTCTTTGTGGCGGAGGAATTCTTCGGCATCGAATTCGGGGTTGTGAACCCCTTCCAGCTGCCGATCGACGTGCCACCGCGTTATTCCGACAAACAGACGAAGGACGAGAACGACTTCACCCGCAAGTTCGACATGATCTGGAACCAGGTCTGCGGCCCGGCGGGCGGGGCGATCTCGGTGACCGGCGTCAGTCTGCCGCTCCTCTCCTTCCCGAAGCCCTATTGGCTGAAGGGCCGCATCCCCTTCAATTTCACGCCCTTCGGCGGCGACCAGCTTACCGACTACCAGACGCTGGCGATCGTTTCGCGGGCGCCGCGCGCCAGGCTCCAGGTCCGGCTGTTCAAGGACAAGACGCCGTCGGCTTACGCCCTGGCGCAGAGCTGGGTCCACAATTACACGGCCTTCGACCTCTACACACAGGACTGGCTTGCCTCGCTGGCGCCGGCGACGCTCGCCGATGATATCGGCGCAGTTTCCGGCACCATCAAACAAAGCCCTGCCGCCGACAGTTTCACCGGCCTGACGCGCGTCTTCGACCAGGGAGGAGCCAATGCCTGGGCTGCCGTCAATACACACTGAGCATGCGGTCAGCGCTGCGGCCGGCGGGCTCATGATGCGGCTGCACCGCGACCGGCGCGGTCTTGCCTCGATCGAATTCGTGCTCGCCGCGCCGGTGATCCTGCTGATCGTGATCTTCGTCATTCACGCCAACAAGATCTCCACCAAGAAGGTCGCGACCATGCTCGCCATGCGCAATTCCGCCTTCGCCGAGGCGAGCGGCCTCACCTGCACCTCGGATTTCTCCAACGTGTTCCCGATCCCGGCCTTGCCGGCCCTGCCCGGAGGAGACGCGATCAACTGTTCGCGCACGCCTTCGCATGAAGGCGGCGGCGATCCCCAACGCACCTTTGTCTGGGACGACGTGCAGAACACCCTCAAGGGTAATGGTCGCGACTTCGGCGATATGGTCGGCGAGCTTGCCGACGAGAAGCCGCAGCTCGTCACCGCGACCGCCGACCGCGTCTACAAGTTCAGGGATTCCGACGATCTCGACACCATCCGCAGCATCCGCTGGAAGGATGCGTTCACGGTCGACGACTCGACGCTGTTTATCTCGCACGACAACGACACCACGCGCCGCGGCTACGATCCGACGCTGCGCCGGGAAATCCGTGATGTGGCCAGCGATTCCGGCGATCTTTTCGACGGCGTCTTTCCGGGGGCGAAGTGACATGGCACAGCGCTCACGCATCTCCGTTCATCTCATCGGCACGGCCCTGGTCGTCGGGCTCGCCGTGATGGCCACGCCGGGCCGCGCCGAGATCT
This sequence comes from Rhizobium aethiopicum, assembly GCF_014197535.1. Taxonomy (GTDB): domain Bacteria; phylum Pseudomonadota; class Alphaproteobacteria; order Rhizobiales; family Rhizobiaceae; genus Rhizobium; species Rhizobium aethiopicum_A. The sequence goes on along the minus strand of NZ_JACIFV010000006.1, from coordinate 173,104 downwards.
ATAAGGATATCCGGGTGACGCTGAATTCGATGCTGGCCGGCATTCTCGGGACGCCGGAACGGGCGCCGCGCGATCTCGTCATCAACGGCCAGCCGCTCGAGTTCACGCCCTACCAGAGCGATCGCGGCATTGCCGATATCACCGACGAGTGGCTGCGGGTGCTGGCCGCCAATACCCGGCCGGCCATGCCGAAAAGCAGCGATCGGGAAGAACTGACCGCCGTCATCGCCGCCAACATGATGATCGTCCCGAAGGTGAGCCGCATCCGCGACGATCTTGCCGTTGTCGTGCGCTTCTTCGACGGCGACGGCGAGGCTGCGCTTGACTACCTCAGGCGGCAGGATCCGAACGATCCGTCGGCGAGAGCGCCGATCCCGGGTGTCTCGATCATGATCCGCCGGCCTGCCGATGCGCCGATGACCGAAGTGCTGATGAGCCGCTTCGACGATGTCGCCGCGACGCTGCCGGCCTTCGCCGCCCCTGCCGATATCGGCAAGCTGCCGCTGTCGCTGCGGCCGCCGGCCGGCGTCGAGGTGCTGAGCGATATCGGCGACCATGACAAGGGCCATATGTCGCGCACGGTGGTATCGAAGGGCACGCTTGCCGCCGCGCGCTGGTCCGATCAGCGCGCCGACCTGCTAATCCGCGATGGCTTCACCATCGAAACGCCGCCGGCTGAGCGTGGCGGCGTCACCGCGCTTTACGGCCGGCGCGGCAGCGTCGAAGCCAATGTTCTCTACACCAGAAGCAAAACCGACGGCAGGACCGTTGAGGTCATTCAAATCAGGCAAGCCTTCTTAGGGGGAATAACACCATGAACTGGAAGCTCATTGCCGCTGTCATCGTCGGGCTCATCACCGGCGTTCTCCTCTACTTCTGGACCGAGAGCGTCAAGAACGAGCAGGTGGCCTATGCCTTCATGCGGCTCCAGCCCGACAAGAAGGTGACGAGAGGTCAGGCGATCACGCCTGATATGCTCGCCGAACCGGTGATGCTGCCGGAAAGTTTCGGGGCGCTCGCCAAGCTGGCCGTGCCTGCGGCAAGCGCCTATCAGGAATGGCTGAAGGATCGGACGGCCGCGGCCGACATTCCGGCCGGCTCGGTGCTGCTCTTCCAGTATTTCGACGATACCGACGGCGGGCGCCTGACGACGATGATCGCCCCCGGCAAGCGGGCGCTCACCCTGCCGGTCAACGCCGCCGAGGCGGTCGGCCATTTCGTCGAGCCGGGCAGCTATGTCGATATTCTCGGCACGGTCGACGAACCGGTCGAGCCGGTGGCGCCGCCCGCTGCGGCACAGCCGGGAACTCCCGGGCAGACACCGGCAGCACCCGGCCAGGCGCCCGCCGCACCGGCGGCTCCGGCCCAGCCGCCCTCGCCGGTCGAGCAGATGCTCAAGAATTATCTCACCCAGTATCCGGGCGCCGACGAGAACGACATCAACGCCTACCGGAAACAGGCGCAGGACTACAAGCTCGGCATCAGCTCGCGCACCCGCGTCGTCACCCGCACCTTCCTGCAGAACGTCAAGGTGCTCGCCGTCGGCGCGGCGACCACGCCGGAAGGTGCGGTCACCAAGGCCAATAGCAGCTATAATCACGTGACGGTCGAGGTGACGCCGTCGGAAGCCGAGATGCTGATCTTCGCCATGGGCCAGGCCAATGGCAGCCTCAACCTCGTGCTGCGCAATCCGACGGACAATAGCGTCGAAGACCTGCCGAGCATCAACTGGACGCGCATGTGATCGTTGCGGGGATTGAGCCATGCTGTTGAAGATTTCCTATGAGGACGGCAGCGGACGGGAGGTGATCCCGCTCTCGGCGAACGAGACCTATTTCGTCGGCGAAAGCAGCACGCTTTCGCTTCCCGCCGGCGCCGGCGTCGTGCGGCTGCGCGGCAGCCATGTCTCCTCGCCGCAATTCGTGCTGCGCAAATCAGGCCAGGGCTGGTCGGTGCAGCATCATGGCCGCAACCCGACGCGCGTCGACGACCAGCCGCTGAGGGCCGGGACTCCGGTGGCGGTTTCGGCCGGCATGTCGATCTGGGTGCCGAATGTCACCATCGAACTCGTCGAGCCGGCGGCGGCGCCGGAGGCGGTGACGCAGTTTCCGGACCAGGAGCGGGTGCTGGCGCTGCAGATGGAAGTCCATGAGCGATTGCTAAAAGACACGCAATATGACCGGCTGGTGAAATCCTCCGATTTCGGCCGCGAGGAGACGCGCAGCCGCATCCGCGAGCGTCTCGACCTGTTCATCAAGGAGGCGCTCGATGCTGCGCCGCAGGATCTCGTCATCCTCGTCATCAAGAACGCCGTCTACCGCTGGCTGGCAAAACGCATTGCCCGCACCGGAAGGCGCGACGGCGCGTCGAATGCGGCGACGCTGGCGCGCGAGGAACAGGACAACCGGCGGCTCTTCGATGTCGGCAAGGCGCTGATTTCGGCGCTGCAATTGAAGCTCAATTTCGAATCCACCCGTTCCGACTTCGCCCAGCTCGACACCAAGTTCGGCGCCGCCTTCCAGGCCCGCCAGGCGCTGTTCAACGCCGGCGACCGTTACGAGATCGCCCATATGCACCTGCGCTCGAATATCGAGGAGCTGATGTATCGCTGGGGCACGATCTCGGAACTGATGGATCTCGACGTCATCTCGGAAATCATGGTGACGCGGTATGACGAGATCTATGTCGAGAAATTCGGCCTGCTCGAACGTTATCCCTTCGCCTTCGCCAATGAGCGGCAGCTGATGAAGGTGATCGAGCGCATCGCCGTCGATTCCAACCGCTCGATCAACGAGAGCGAGGCGATGGCCGACTTCCGCATGCCAGACGGTTCGCGCGTCAACGCCGTCATCCCGCCGCTCGCCGTCAAGGGTGCCTGCCTCACCATCCGCAAGTTCGGCGGCAAGTCGCGGCTCGACATCAGCAAGCTGGTGACCGCCGGCGCGCTCAGCGAACCGATGCGCGCCTTCCTCGAGGCGGCGGTGCGCGCGCGGAAGAACATCGTCGTCTCCGGCGGCACCGGCTCCGGCAAGACGACGCTCCTGAACAGCCTGTCGCAATTCATCCCGGTCGGCGAGCGCGTCGTTGCCGTCGAGGACACGTCCGAACTGCAGCTCGACGGCATTCACGTCGTCTATCTGCAGTCGCGGCCGAAGACGGCGGAGAGCGAAACCAGCGTCACCATCCGCGACCTGGTGCGCAATGCATTGCGCATGCGGCCCGACCGCATCATCGTCGGCGAGTGCCGCGGTGCGGAGGCGATCGACATGCTGCAGGCGATGAACACCGGCCATGCCGGCTCGATGACGACGGCGCATGCCAACACGCCGCAGGACATGATGACCCGCCTGGAGGTGATGGTGCTGCAGGGCCAGAGTTCGCTGCCGGTGACGGCGATCCGCCAGCAGATCGTCGCCGCCGTCGAGCTCGTGGTGCAGCTCAACCGACTGGAAAGCGGCCGGCGCGCCGTCACCGAGATATCCGAGGTAATCGGCATCGATCCGGATACCGGCCTCATCATGGTCGAGCCGATTTTCAATCTCGTCGGCCGCGCCGGCGGCCAGGCGGTGCATGCCTTCACCGGCTATCTGCCGAGCTTCGTCGCCGAACTCGTCGCCTTCGGCGAAGACGGCGAGATCAAGAACCTGGATATGTTCGTCTGAGGGGAGAAAATCATGGACATCAGCATCCTGCAGATCCTGACGATCGCCCTCGGCGCGGTGACCGCGGGACTGCTCGTCTGGGGCGCACCGGTGCAATGGCCGGCACCGCTGCTGCGCGCCACCGAACGCGATATCGCGCTCGCCAGCGAGGCAGCCCAGGTCTTCGGCCGCGATGCCGTGCCGCCTTATACGATGATTATCGCCTATGCCATCACCGCGATCGTCGTCTTTGCTCTGATCTCGCTGATCTTCGGGCCGATCGTCGGCATCGTCGTCGCCATTCCCGTCGCCTTCTTCCTGCCCAAGGCGACGATCCGCTATTTTCTGCAGCGCCGCTGGCTGCAGATCGAATCCCAGCTTCCCTATGCCGTCGACCAGATCGTCTCGGCGGTGCGCACCGGCAAGCCGCTCGCCGTCGCCGTCAATGCGGTCGCCGATACCGGCCAGATGCCCTCCTCGCGCGAGTTCGAGCGCATCGCCCGCGAACAGAAGCTCGGCATCGGCCTGGTCGAGGCGCTCGACCGTCACGGCCGCACCGTGCCGAGCCTGCATTTCAAGATGGTCGATGCCGCGCTCGGCCTGTTTGCCCGCCAGGGCGGCGACATATCCGAGCCGCTGACGGAAATGTCGAAATCCTTCAAGGAGATCTGGAAGCTCGACCAGAAGATCAGCACCTCGTCGTCGCAGGCGCGGATGAACTTCCGCGTCGTCAATGGCGGCGCGCTGTTCATGATCCTGATGATCTTCTTCGGCCAGCCGGAGCTGATCGACAAGGTGTTCGGCAACGCCATCGGCATCGTCATCGCCATTGTCGGCGCCATTCTCTATGCCACCGGTTTCTTCTGGATGCGCTCGATGATGAAGGTGTCGGTATGATCTCGGAAATCCCCCTCGCCCCGATCATCATCGTCCTTGCCGGCATCACCGCGGCGCTCATCGTCTGGTGGATCGGCGATCTCATCGGCAGCATCCAGGTGGTGCGGCGCACGGCCGGCGGCGACGGGCCGCCGCCGAATATCGTCGACAGCATCGGCATGCGCACGCCTGTTGAATTCGTGCTGAGACGTTTCGAGCCGCTTCTGGCCGATTTCGGCGCACAGCTCGAAAAGAAGCTGATCTATGGCGGCCGACCGTTCGGCGGCGTCACGGGGCGTGAATATATCGCCCTTCTCATCGTCCTCAGCCTCTTCGGCTTCATTCTGCTCGGTGTACTGTTCGGCATGGCGAGCGGCAGCGTCATCGGCGGGCTGGTCGCCGGCCTGATCCTCGGCTTCATCCCCGCCATCTATTTCTGGGTCGTCGCCGACGACAAGATGCAGGACCGCAAGGAACGCATCTCACGCGAATTTCCCTATTTCCTCGATCTCGTCGTCATGACGCAGCAGGCGCAGGCGACCCTGCCGGAAAGCCTGAGGCTCTATGCCGAGGCCGCACCCGGCACCGTGATGAGCGAGGAGATCGAGCAGACGCTGAAGGACGTAGCACTCGGCACCGGCATGATCGAGGCGCTGCAGCGCCTGGAGGCGCGCATGACGGCCGAGGAGGTGGTGCGCGTCATCCGCGCCGTCATCCAGGGCGAGGTCGAGGGCAGCAACCGCGTCGAGCTGTTGCGCGAACATGCGCGCGACCTGCGCTTCCGCCGCTGGGAAAAGGCCGACAGGGCCAGTGAAAAGCTGAAAGCCAAGATCGTGATGCCGGCGATGATGATCGTCGTGTCGATCCTGCTTCTGGTGCTGGCGCCTGCTATCGTCGAGATGATGTCGAGTGGGATGTTCTGATCATGGTCTTTTCCTTCTTTCGCGGCAACAAACCCAGCCTTCTGCAGACCGGCCCCGGCGGCCAGAGCCGCAGCCATGTGCTGGATCGGGCGGAAATGTCGATCGGGCGGGCAGCCAATGCCGACATCGTCGTCGACGATCCGTTCCTGGCGCCGATCCACGCCCGCATCGAAAAGCAGAGCGACGGCGGCTTCATCATCCGCCGCATGGGGCTGAACCCGATCATGCTGCGCGGCGAGGCGCTGCTGCAGACGGCCTCGCTGAAAGCCGGCGACAGCTTCCGCCTCGGTAAGGATGTCGAGTTCCAGTTTCTTGAGAAGGCGCCGGCCAAGGAGGCGCCGAAGAAGGAGGTTGCCAAGGCAGGCGACGGCAAGCCGAAAAAACCACTTTTCAAACAGCCTGCCTTCCTCGCCGGCATCGGCCTCGTCTACCTCGCCGTCGTCGGGATCATCGGCTACGTGATCCTCTCCGGCGGCGGCAGCACGGAGGCCGGCCCGACGGCCGAGCGCATTAATGCGGAAGCCGCCCGCATCCCGACATGCATCAAGAATGCCAGGCGCATGCGCCAGGTTTCCGAGCCGAGTTTCAACGGCGCGGTCGGCGGCCGCGTCGGCCGTGATGGCGATGTCACCTATGCCGCGCTTGCGCTGGCGTCCGAACCCGCCGACGATGCGGCACTGGCCAAGGTCGCAGAGCCGATCGTCGAGGCCTACAAGCGCACGGCGCTCGCAGCGCTTGCCTCGGAAAACCGCGGCAACAACACGCTGGCGCAGAGCCTCTACCAGCAGACCTACGATCTCGTTCCCGACGTCAACTGCTCGGCCGCGCGTTTCGCGCTGCAGCGCCGCGCCGCCACCAAGCCGCCGGCGCGGCGGTGATCGCCGGGTCGAAACTCTTCAAAACGGCTCGGAGGGTCGACCGGCCAGCGCGCGTCGTAGTCACGCCTACGGCCAAGCCGGCCGGTCGATCAGGCGGCCCGCAGATTCGCCTGGCAAACCTGCGAGACCCCTGAATGCCGGAGGCACATTGAGTATGCCCTCGCCACGCCTTTCGCCTGACGAAAATCTGCTCCGGCAGTTAGCCGTTCAATGGTTTGGCTTTGCTACGTTTGTCCGGACTTGATGCCGTCCGGATTAGCCTCATTTGTTGCCGGGCCCGGTCGAACCGCAGTCGTTGCAGTTGGTGTTGTCCGGGTTGCCCTTGTTTGACGAGGTGTCCTTGGTGCCGCTGCTGCTTCCTGCGTTGTCGTTCGGCGGCGGGTTGCCGCTTTCGCCCATGGTTGTGGCCTGGTCCCGTGAATTGCTGCTGGCAGCAAACGTCTAATTCGGGCTAAGACGTGAGTAGACTTGCACACGTCAGGGATCAGACTCTGTTATTCATAATGAAGAGGAAGTGCCGTGCGTTCTCATCGGAGGCCTGATGTCGGCACACCCGCCTCGTCCTTCGAGGCCCCTGCGGGGCACCTCAGCCACGCCGGTGGGTTCCAAATTCCGAAGCGGCAACAGACCGCTTCGCGGCTCCTGTTCCGTTGGAGGCGGCACCCTTGTGAAGCGTCGCCATATGACCGTCTCAGTGGTATCATGAACTGGCACGGTCGCGGTATCGGGCAGCCGGATGGTGCATGTCGCGTCAATCGCCTGGGCTTCATTCGGCGGATCTCCAGAGGGAGACAGCCATGGCAACCGCAAGAGCAGAGCGGCGGCTGGCCGCGATCCTGGCCGCTGACGTCGTCGGCTATTCCCGCCTCGTCGAACATGACGAGACTGGGACGTTGTCGGCCCTCAAGGTTCTGCGCCGGGAGGTGATCGATCCGCTGCTGGCCGAGCATCAGGGGCGTATCGTCAAGCTGATGGGCGACGGTGCGCTCGTGGAGTTCGGCTCGGTCGTCGATGCCGTCGCGTGCGCGGTCGCCATCCAGAAGGGGGTTGCCGAGAACCAGGCCGATATCCCGACGGAGCGACGCATCGTCTTCCGGATCGGCGTCAATCTGGGTGATGTGATCCACGAGCTCGATGGGGATCTCTACGGCGATGGCGTCAACATCGCGGCCCGCCTCCAGACCTTGGCGGATCCGGGCGGCATTTGCATTTCCGGCACGGCCTACGATCACCTCGCGGGCAAGCTTGACTGCGACTACGAATACCTCGGCGAGCGCGCGCTGAAGAATATGGAAAGGCCGGTGCGACTGTACCGCCCCCTTCAGGAAAGGACGGCCGCAGGAACGGCATCGTTGAGGTCTGCACTTCCGGAGCGGCCATCCATTGCCGTGCTGCCGTTCAACGCCCTGAGCGCCGAACCGGAGCAGGACTTCTTCAGCGATGGGCTGACCGAGGACATCACCACCGCGCTATCCAAGCTCAAGGGCTTCTTCGTGATCGCCCGCAACACGATGTTCACCTACAAGGGAAAGCCCGTGGATGTGCGCGCCATCGGGCGCGAACTCGGGGTCCGCTATGTTCTCGAGGGGAGTGTCCGCAAGTCCGGCAACCGGATGAGGGTGACCGCGCAGCTCATCGATGCGGCCTCCGACGTCCATCTCTGGGCCGAAAGGTACGACGGCGACGTCGGCGACATCTTCGCCATTCAGGACGAAATTACCGCAAGCGTCGTCGGCCGCATCGGGCCGGAACTCCTGGCGGCGGAGCATGCTCGCGAAAGCCCCAAGCCGAATCATGGCCTTGATGCCTGGGAATGTGTCGTACGGGCGGTGTTTCTGTGTTCCCAACTATCTGAGGAGAGCAGCGGGAAGATGCTCCCCCTGCTCGATCGGGCAATCGAACTGGCTCCCGGTTATGCCCAGGCGCTCGCCATGAAAGCTTGGATTACCATGTGGCGCGCGTTCCAGGGGTGGGAGGACATGGGATATGCCTTGGCCCTTGCCAGGGATGTCGTCCAACAAGCCATTGCCGCGGACGATAAGGAACCGTGGACTTACCTTGCGCAGGCGATGATAGCCTTTGCGACGCGCGACAATGTCCTGGCGGTGGCAGCGATCAGCCAGGCTGTCGCGATCAACCCCAACTCCGCGTTTGCACACGGCCAGTTGGGACTTGCGCATGCCAACGGGGGCCGCGCGGTGGACGCCATTCCTTGCATCGACTACGCCCTCAGACTGAGCCCATGCGAGGCTTTTCTCGGCGACTTTCAGTTTTACTACGCTATGGCTTATTTCCAGGGCGCGGATTACGAGCTTGGATTGAGTTACGCACGGGAGGCGAATCGTTTGCGGTCCGGCCACGCGGTTCCGCTGGTCATCGGCACGGCCTGTGCCGGACTTCTGGACAACCAGGAGGCTGCCGCGGACTTGCTCGGACGGCTTAAATCGCTAGTTCCTGACATCTCACGGGACGCGGTCGGAGCAACATCTTCTTTCGTCCGCGCCGAGGATCGGGCGCGCCTGATCGAAGGACTTAGGCGTGCCGGCCTGAATTGACGGGTGGATTGACCTCGAGAACCGATGGTGGCGTTTGTCTGCTTCTTGCATGGATCAACGCCTGAGCACCCGCCTCGCCCTTCGAGGCCCTTCGGGCACCTCAGGATGAGGCTCTCTTGAAACCCGACGCTGCATTCTCCACCCCGTGATTTGTATATGCATCTCCAAGCGCCTGTTATTGGAGCGCGGCATCCTCCAACGTCCCTCATGCTGAGGTGCGCAGCCCGAAAGGGCGAAGCCTCGAAGCACGCTGCAACGCTGCTTCTTGCATGTATCAACGGCTGAGCACCCGCCTCGTCCTTCGAGGCCCCTGCGGGGCACCTCAGGATGAGGCTCTCTTGGAGGGCCGCGTTGCACGGCTATTTTACGGTTGCCCGGGAGGCTTCGCCTTCGCCGCGTCGCATTCCGGCAGTCGCACAGGTTTGACGAGGTTCGCCAGCGCCTCGGGCTTGGCGCATACCGGGAAGCCGGCGAGCGGCATTGTCTCTATGAACCGATTGCGCTCCACCGTGCTGAGGCCGGGTTCGTTGATCATGCTCTCGACGGTCACTTCGGGGTGCTGTTTGAGAGTTTCCATCGCTGAAGCATGCGCCTCATCGGTTCGACCCAGTGCCGCAAGCGAGCTGCTGCGGATCACCCAAGTCCACCTTTGGTAGTTGTTCGGCGTCATCCGCTCCAGCATCGTCACCGCGTCCTCATACCGCCCCGCCATAAAATAGGCAGGGGCGAAGAAGTTGGACGCCCACATCGGATAGTTCGGGTCGAGCCGCATGACCTTGTCGACCATTTGAGCACCGCGTTCCGGGTCGTTGAAGCGTGCGGCATAACCGCTGTAAAAAGTCAGAATTTCGGACGAACCGGGCGCCAGGCGAAGGGCCGTGTCGAATTCGGACTTGGCGCGACCCATGTCGCCCCTGTTGGCAAGGCTCATGGCAAACACCACATGGGCTTCAGCGTCGCGCGGATCAAGCCGGACCGCGCGTTCGGCCACATCGGCGCCCGCCTTGCGGTTGCCCTCGGGATCGACTCCGAACACTCCCATCAGATCATGAGCGTGGTAAAGTTCTACCCAGGCCCGCGCCAGCCCCGGGTCCAGCTCCACGGCGCGGTTGAGAAAGGCGATGGCCTCCTCGTCATCGGCCTTGGTGAGCTTTTCGATCTTCTCCGACCCGAGCAGATAATAATCGTAGGCATTCAGGTTTTCGGGCCGTTTGCGTTTGGCTGCGGCCCGCCCGGCCTCCTGAATCAGTCCCACGCCGCCGCCGAGGCGGTTGGCGACCTGCTCTGCGATTTCGGTCTGAACGGCGAACACGTCCTCAGCCGGCCGGTCCCAATTCTCCGACCAAAGATGGCGGCCGGTTTTTGCATCGATCAACTGCGCTGTGATCCGGACCCGGCCACTCTGCCGCTGGATCGAGCCTTCCAGGACAAAGCCGACATGGAGCGCAGTTGCGACCTGGCGGGCATCCACCGGCTTTCCTTTGTAAATTTCCGTCGAATTGCGCGCCACCACCTCGAATTCGGGAAACCGTGCGAGGTCGGTGATGACGTCCTCAGTCAGGCCATCGGCCAGACGCCCGCTCGCCTCGTCGCCCCCATAATCTTCGAAGGGCAGCACCGCTACCGACGGCTTGCCGCTCAAAGGTTCCGGCTGGAGGAACCACCAGGCGGCCCCGCCACCTGCCAGAGCCAGAACGACGATCGCCGCTGCAGTCGGTCCGATCCAGCGCGGCATCATCGCGAGAAGCGGGCGGCGGCGTGCCCGTTTGCCGTCGAGCCTCAGCCGATACATCCGCACCGGGCGGCTGATGTTCTTGACCTGCCGCTCGCCGGCGAAATCGAGCGGCCAGTCGAGCTTGCCCTGGAGATGATCGTATGCCGTGCCCGACACCACCACGCCTCCCGGTTCGGCCAAATGCTCCAGCCGCGCGGCGACATTCACCCCATCCCCATAAACATCGCCATCCACCAAGGCCACATCGCCCAGATTGATCCCGACGCGGAACATGATGCGCTCAGGCTCCGGCAGGGCGGCATTGCGCGCCGCCACGGCATTCTGAAACACCGCGGCGCAGGCAACCGCATCAACCACGCTGTCGAAGGCGACGAGCGCGCCGTCGCCCATCAGTTTGATGATGGTGCCATGGCGCTCTGAGATAGTGGGATTGATCAGCTCGGCGCGGATGGCCTTCAGCCGCCTGATGGTGCCGGCCTCATCGGCCTCCATCGCCTTTGAGTAGCCAACCATATCCGCCGCGAGGATCGCGAGCAGCTTTCGGTCGAGCGCGGGGGTGCCCATCATCGTTGCCTTGCATGAACATGCAATCGTCTCCGCAGTCTACACCCATCGAAGCGCCGCAACTAGCGCACCGCCAGCACGGTATGTCTGCTTGGGGTGCTTCTGCGTCCCAACGCGACACTCCAGGCGCACAAAATCTGGCATCCGCCCGCCAACCCTGCCATAAATTGATTTCATCGAGGGAGGAATGATGATGCAGAAGAATGCGCCTGACTTCAGCCTTGAGGGCAAAGTGACTTTGGTAACAGGAGCGAGCCGTGGCATCGGCCGAGCTTGCGCGCTCGCCTGTGCCGCGGCAGGTTCCGATATTGTTTTGGGGGTCCGCAATGTCGAAGCGTCGGCGGATCTGGTTGCCGAGCTCGAGGGCGCGGGACGAAAAGTCCTCGCTGTTGAACTCGACATTCCCAATAAAGCCCATATCGGCCAAGCCGTCGACCGGGCGCTGACGACATTTGGTCGGATCGACGTCCTCGTCAACAATGTCGGTGTGGCGCCCGGCAATCTCGCCGAACTCGTCGAGGAGAAGGACCTCGACGAGACCCTCGATGTCAACATCAAGGGCACCTTCCTGATGACGCAGGCCGTCGGGCGTCAGATGATCAAGCAGAATGGTGGCCGGATCATCAGCATCAGCTCACAGGCCGGCACCGTGGCGCTGCGCGGCGAGGCGATCTATTGTATGAGCAAGGCGGCCATCAATCACCTGACGCGCTGCCTTGCCGCCGAATGGGCCCGCTATAATGTCACCGTCAACACCGTATCGCCGACCTTCATCCACACCGATGGCACGGCACCCTTTCTGTCCGACGCCGCCAATCGCCAGGCGACACTCGATCACATTCCGCTTGGCCGGATCGGTGAAACCGATGATGTGGTGGGGGCCGTCGTCTTCCTGGCATCGCCGGCTGCGAGCCTGATCACCGGCGCGAACCTGCTGGTGGACGGTGGTTGGTCCGTCGCCTGAGGCCGAGGCTTCTGCACGGCAGCTCGAGCAGACAAGACGAAACGCAGCATCCCGGCGCAGGAAATCGGCGAGAGCGGCCCCTCATCCGCCTGCCGGCACCTTCTCCCCGCTTGCGGGGCGAAGGGGGATAGCCGCAACCTTTCCGTCCCCATCTACCCTCTTGCAAGGCACGTCCCCTCTCCCCGTCAGAACGGGGAGAGGGTTAGGGTGAGGGGCAGACATCGGCTCGAACCGCAGAGCCGTGGCACAAGGGCGAGGATGACCTCGCGGGTTCTGCGCCGTCAGCAGGACTTGGCCCCTGCGGCTCAATGCCTCACGCGATTGACGGTTTTAAAGGCCGTCGATACGCATACTCATCCGCAACAGGAAACCAGTGATGCGAATTTCGGCTGCAGCAATTTCCGCTCTCCTTCTTCCAATACTGGCGAGTTGCACGACCACCTCGGGTGGCGTTGCTACGGAGAACAAGAACCTGACTGCAGTCAGCGCCGAGCGGACGCGACTGGGGCAGGCTTGGCACCTCAAAGCCGATTGCTCACAAGCAAGCCGTCCAAACGTTCGAACAGTTTTTCCGCCAGCTCATGGGAAACTCGAAATCGTACCGGAAGATGTACTCGCGAATTCGAAGAAGTTTTCCAAATGCGAAGGCGTGAAAACCGCCGGCGTGGTTGTTTACTACACCTCTGCAGCCGGGTATGTCGGCCCTGATAAAACAACGTTCAGGGAGTCCTACGGAGATGGCTTCGTTCGCGACGTGACTTTCGACGTTAACGTCGTCAAGTAGAGCGCCGGGAGCGCCGGCGCGTCAGAAAGCCTATTCGTAATATTCATCGGACCGGGCGATTTTTTGGGGAATCGATCAAGCCTGTCGTGCTTTCAACGATAACACCAAGGTCATGGGGTTTGCCGGCGACGCGACGAACCCATAATGCTCGTAGAAGGCCTTGGCTTCGTCGGAGATTGCGTGAACCAGAAGGCCGCGAATGCCCATGATGTGCGCCGCCTGTCCGGTGCGCAAAACGGCGTCTTGCAACAGCGCAGCTCCAATGCCCTTTCCCTGCCAGTTCCGATCGATAGCAAGACGGCCGAGCACTGCCATAGGAACGGGGTCCGGCATATTGCGTCGGACAGCTCCCGGCGCGTCCGCGACCGCGAGCGCCCCCGATGACAGGCAATAGTAACCGATGACACGCTCGCCATCGCAAACCACGTAGGTTCGCGACGCGCCGCTGACCTGATTGGCCCGCGCGCGGCGGCGCAGCCATTCATCGAGACTATCGTGCCCGCTGTCGAATAGTTGGAGATCGTGCGCTTCTCCGAGAAGCGCCGGAGGTGACAACATTACCGCTGCCAGGGTTTGGGAGCATTCATCAGCCGCTCGAAACCTTCGCCGCTTGGCGGCTGGTCGAGGACGGTCAGATAGTGTTTATAGCTGCCTGGATCGACTTGCACCAATGTCTGGTCGAGAAGCGCGTCTTCGGCGGCGCGGCGCGCGGCATCGATCATGAAATCCGACCGGGTTTTCCCGTGAGCCTTGGCTGCACGGTCGATCAGGCTGCGAATGTCGTCACGAACCTTCAAATTGACGGCGTGTTTGTGGGTGTCGGTTGCGTTTTTGCTGGCCATGGTCTTTTCCTTCGAGATCAGCCTATACCACAAGCGCATACACAACGTGTATCTATTTTCTTGCCGCGCAGCGGTTCGGCTGGCCACTGGCTCTCTACACCGTAAGCGATGTGCCGTTCGCACCTTGCCAAGTGTTGCCTTGCTCGCGCAGTCTGATCCAGATGCTATGACGACGAACCAAGTCGCTGCACCAATTCCCCTGCGTGTTCTTCCATCCAGGCCAGCTCGAGCGCTCCCTCATCAAGGACGCCGCGGCGTTCCAATTCGATTTCCCATGCAGAGCCGGATGCAGCGAGATTGCGCATATGTTGCTGCATCTGCCGCACCCTTTCGATGGCTGCCCGCATGATCTCAAGCTCCGGCTCTATCCCATAGGCGTCTAGGAAGAGCTGGAAGCGCCGCGTTTTCTCGCGGACGCCTTTCGGCAAACCATGCGCTTCGCATTTGTCGTCACGCCAAAATGGCACCCAACGCCACGCGATGAAGCCAAGGTCCCAAGAGCGGGGTCCCGGTGCTGCGGCATCCCAATCGATGAACGCGACAGGGAGCCCAGCTCGGAAGACGGTATTCCACGGTGAGAGATCATTGTGACAGATCGTTTCGACGGGTTCCTGCGGTTGAAGACGCCAGTTGCGCTCATTCCAGGGGAAGCTTGCGGCAGCGTCGTGGTAGGATCGCAGCAATTTCCCCAGTTCGGCAAGGGCCCGGTCGCTCCAGACGTAGTCGGGAAGCCGGACGTCGAAGCGGCCAAGTTGATCCGGGATGAAGCCTTTGCCCAAGCCAACGTCACCTTCGACGTAAGTGAGACATTCGCGTCCCTCATCATCGAAGCCGAGCGCTCGGGGAGCCCCTTCAAATCCTTGCCGTTCAACGTGGCGAAGCAGGTCGAGAACGGCGGAAGACCATGCGCGGCCATCCCGCCGAACCGTGCCGCCGACCCGGACAACATTCGAATCCGCACCGCCTGTGAGAGGAATTTCCGGCTCGCCCATGCCCAAGCTTAGGCACGGGCAAACCAGAGGGTCAAGCGGCGGTGCTATCTTCGCTGCGTATCGAACGGCCGAGAGGGCGGCTCCGCAAGGGTGATGCGATTGCCATCCGGATCCGCGATCTGGGCAATCCTTCCGTAGTCGCCCTCGGATTCGCCTGTGAGCGTCACCCCAATTTCTTCGAGCGCTCTGCGGGCTTCATCCATTTTCGGCACCACAATGGTCAGCCTGCCGAACCCGGCATTCTCCTTGTCGAGGAAGATTTGAATGTTCGCTCCGGCGACGTTGCGCCATTGGATCAACGCCTCCATGGGGCGATCATCAGGCCCCCGGTCAAACAGCTGAGTGTAAAACTTCTCCGCTCTATCCATGTCTGCCGTTGCGAGCGCGGCGTAGATTCCTTGGATCCGCATTCCCATAACTCCCCTTGCTTGCCGACTCCACGGTAATGAAACAGGACGAGTTGCGTTCCAAATGTGCGTGGATGGCGGCAAAGGCGGCCTGAAGGCCGTCCGCTACTCGGTCAGGCTGGAAAGCAATTCGTCGAGCTGTTCCAACTGCTCCGGCAATGCGACAGCCGAGCCCTGCAGTGCTTCCTCAAGCGCCTCCCTGGACGGATAGACTTCGTGGAAAATCAGCAGTGTCTTCCCGCCTTGATCCTCGAAGGTCACGGTGGTGATCGCGCCCTCTTCGCCCTCGTCGTTGGTCCAGACGATGCGCTCATTCGGCACCACCTCGAGATACTTGCCATAGAAGGCCATGGTATCCGAACCGCCGGCGCCGAATTCCAGCCGATATTTGCCCCCGGTGCGGACGTCCATTTCGCACGATACGAGCGAAATGCCGGGTGCTGATTCTGGCACCCACCAGCGCTGGAACAGCTCGGGCTGGCTCCACGCCCTGTAAACCGTGCTCGGCGGCGCATTGAATGTCCGCGTCACAATGAGTTCGCGATCTCCTCTGCGCTCGACTGACGTCCGGTTCTGCGCGCTACCTGCCCTGTCAATTTGCTCAGTCATCGCTTCCCTCCTGTTTCATTTCGCTGATGATCTCATCCAATGCTTCGAAGCGGGCCTCGAAGAGCCTGCGATGCGCCTCGATCCACTCGGCCTCCGCCTTGAGGCCGCGTTTTCCAAGCTTGCAGGTTCTCACCCGTCCGACCTTCTGCGTGACGACGAGCCCCGCCCGCTCGAGAACCTGGACGTGCTTCTTCATGCCGGTCAGCGTCATCTGGAACTTATCCGCGAGACTGGTGATCGACGCGTCGCCTCGCCCAAGCTGATCGATGATCCCGCGGCGGGTCGCATCGGACAGCGCCGCGAACGAGAGATCGAGGGGAGGACTTTCATACTGAACCATATGGTTCAGTGTATAACCTGATCGCGCCGGAAGCGCAAGCCTTCCGAACTTTCCCTGCGGTAGACCGATCATTCGAGGTCATGCACCGCGGCGGCGGCAAAGAAGTCGTCTGGCGCGGGCCGACAGCCAAGTGCCTCGGCAGTTTCGCGCCCTCATTGCAGCCACGACGACACGCCGTTTGTCGCTCTGAAAGCTGCCGGCGGCTACGCAGGGAGATGCCGCCGATCAGCGTTCAGGCGGCCAGCGTTTCCAACAAAGGCCGAGCGCTTCGCATCCGATTCAGTTTAGGACTTCAGGTGAGTTGAGCGAGGATATCGTCGACGACATCTGTAATGCCAGCCGCCGTGTCGATATTGATACCGACGGGAAGATACTCTCGGGTGTCATGGTAGCGGAGCACCAGAGCCCGCTCCGCCGGCTCGAAGCCCGGCTCATCGGGCCGCCCATCCAACCGTCGGTTCAAAGTCTCAACGTCGATATCGAGCACGAAAACCTTATCGAACAGGTGCAGGAATTTGTGGAAATTGCGCGAGCCGCCACAGAAGAAAGTAACAGGGTGAGTAGTGTCGGCAGCAATGGCCCGGACCTTTTCGGCAGGCCAGATCCAATGCGCGTATCCCCAAGCGATGCGATCGGCGCCTTCGGGTGGTCCTGCGAGCGCATGGCCTGTCTCGGGGTCGCCCACATATGCCAGGACGCGGTCACCATGGACAACATGGTAGCCCCGCCGCTCCAGTTCGGAAGCGACGGACGTTTTTCCAGTGCCCGAACTGCCTTCGATCAAATAGTTCTTGATACCCATGAGCGCTTTTATCACGGCCTGCAATCCGGTGAGAAGGGCCTCACCGTGCGGACGATGTGCCGGCATGCCCGTCGCTATGTCGACGCCGATCGGCTTAACCGAACCGTTCCACCAGGAAATCGATCACCGTCCGCAACATCGCTGTCGGCCGCCGGTTCGGGGCATAGATGAGGAACATCGGCACAGGCCTGTAGGACCATTCCGGCAGCACCTGCTCGAGCCGTCCTTCGGCGATATCGGCGGCGAGCAGCAGTTCCGGCTGAAGCACTATACCCGCGCCGCTGAGCGCTGCCATGCGCAGTGCCGCGCCCTGATTGGTGGAGAATTTTCCGGAGATCGGCACATCGCGCATTTCGCCGCCCGGTCCGACCAGGTGCCAGCGGTCATGCATGCGCCAATAGGAATGGCCGAGGCAGAGATGGGTCGTCAGATCCTCTGGCAAGGCCGGCCGACCATGGCGGGCAAGATAGTCGGGCGAGGCGGCGAGAATGCGCCGATAGGGCGTGAGTGGGCGGGCGACGAGGCTGCTGTCTGAGAGCGGGCCGATATGGATGCCGAGCTCGAACCCCTCGCCGACGAGATCATGGACATTGTTGTCGAGCGATAGCTCGATGCTGAGGTCGGGGTAGGCATTCTGGTATTCGATCAATGCCGGCACCAGCACTTGCGTGCCGAAACTGACCGGCGCCACCAGCCGAAGCCGGCCGCGCGGCGCCGATTGCAGCTCGCTTGCCGAAGCTTCGGCCAGCGCCACTTCGGCAAGCGCGCGCTTGCAGCGCTCGTAATAGAGCTGGCCGACCTCCGTCAGCTGATGGCGCCGGGTGGTGCGATGAATGAGCTTGGCCCCGAGCCGGGTCTCGATCGTCTTGATGTGCTTGGCAACCACGGCCGGCGACACCCGCGCGATCTCCGCGGCGGCCGCGAAGCTGCCATTGTCGATGACCCTGACGAACATCGCCATGCCGGCCAGCTTGTCCACAATTGCCTACCTCGAGGTTTCGAATGACGATACCAGGAGCTTATTTAGAGTCTGTCCTAACAGGGGCTCTTTCGTTGTCGCAGATCGTCGGGGAGGCGATCGGAAGGCTCCGCCGCATGAACAACTGGCAAGCGAGATGAAGGACCACCTCAGAGCGTGTCGATCAGCCCGCCGTCCACGCGCATGGAAGCTCCGGTCGTCGCGGATGCCAAAGGCGACGCCAGATAGGTTACGAGGTTGGCGATTTCCTCGACGTTTGCAGCTCGTTGGATGATCGAACTGCCACGATGCTTCTTGACGAAGTCCGCCGCGACCTCCTCGATCGGCTTGCCCGTCTTCGCACGCTCTTCGGCAAGCATCGCCTCGACGCCTTCGGACAGTGTTGGGCCGGGGAGAACCGAGTTCACAGTAACGCCTGTACCAGCCATGCGCTTGGCGAGCCCGCGGGCAACCGCGATATCGGCGGTCTTACTAACGCCGTAATGAATCATCTCCACCGGAATGTTAAAGCCGGATTCCGATGCGATGAAGATGACGCGACCCCAGTCAACGCTCTGCATACCCGGAAGGTAGGCACGCGAAAGCCTGACGGCCGACATGACGTTTACCTGCCAATGGCGATTCCATACCTCGTCGTTCGCCTCGAAGAAGTCGAGCGGCTGGAAGATGCCCGCATTGTTGATCAGGATATCGACATGAGGAACCTTGGCGACGAGAGCGCCACACCCTTCAGCGGTTGCGATATCGGCTGCGACGGCGGCTACGGTGCCCCTGGCACCTTCGCCTTTCAGGCGTTCGGCGGCCTTTGCTGTCTTTTCTTCAGACCGTCCGTTGATCACCACGTCCGCGCCAGCCCTCGCGAGCTGGCGGGCGATCGCGTAGCCGATGCCTTCGGTAGATCCAGTAATCAGAGCGGTCTTGCCTGCGAGGTCGATCTGCATCTGCTGCTCCTTCTGAGGTTGGATCAGAGAACGTATGACCTGGCGGTCGGTCTCGCAACAGCCCTCGACGTCGATGATCCTGTCGGGTTGGGCCGGTGGCGGTGCTTGGGAGCGGGTTTGCAGTCTGATCCAGAAGCAGATGACACTCTCTCAGAGTTCGAAGCACTGATCCGGCAAGCGCGACAATTGGAAAGACAGCAACAGCTCGACTAGCAGACCTAAGGTGTCTGCCGTCCCTTATAAACCGTCCGGAAACCGGTAATTCATTCTCGTATAAATCTGCTCGAATCCGGCAATGATGAGATTGGCGTGAGAGACATTCGGTTCATCGGCTGAAAGCTGGGCGGTTTCGGCGACGAATGTCTGAACGCCCTGACTGGCGCCTTGGTTCAGACGCGCGGTAATGAGAGCCTTCTGTGCCCCTCGATTGCGAAACTCGGGAACAGTCGCGCCACCGCCAAGCCACGCAAAGCCGTCTGCTGCATACATCGCGCCGGTCGCAATCGGCCTGCCGTCCAATTCCGCGAAAAAGCAGCTCCAACCGTCCTTCCCGACGATCGCTGACCAAAGCGGTGTCAGGTTTGCCGGAAAGTTAAATCCGGCGCACATCATCGAGCCGAAGATTTCGGCTTCGGTGACTTTGACCTGGCGGGTAGTGACCTCTCCAGAATGGATGAGTGGCGTAGAAGGCGCCGTTCGCCGTAGCTTTGCCCATCCGTTACCTTGGGGTACAAGGCCCCGTTTCTCATCCAATCGTGTGTCTGTTGAGGAGCGGTGGCAGCGTTCATTTGCAAGTA
Organism: Rhizobium aethiopicum; assembly: GCF_014197535.1. Lineage (GTDB taxonomy): Bacteria > Pseudomonadota > Alphaproteobacteria > Rhizobiales > Rhizobiaceae > Rhizobium > Rhizobium aethiopicum_A. The sequence goes on along the minus strand of NZ_JACIFV010000006.1, from coordinate 153,475 downwards.
ACGGCGGCCTGCCTTTTTGCTCATCCATTCATAGGCCGTATCGAGATCTTCAAGTGCTACAATGCCGAGCACACGATTTAGACCGATGGCGGGCGCGCTGGGCAGCGATATTGCGCAACCTACAGCCAATTGCATGCAGCGAAACTCAGCCTGGTTGACGAGCGTCTGGGGCGCGACCATGAACAGGTCGACAAAAGCTTTCGCTTCGATGATATCTTCTTCCGGCACCGTTTGGTGCGATGCTGACGGGCGATCCATGGTAGTGTCCTCTGTATGCGAGTTCACGTTGCCATTTCCGTGTGAGAAAGCCGATGATCGCTTCGCGGCCGTTTATAAACTCGGAGCGGTTGCGCCACCGGCTGTTATGGCTATAGGCCAGCGCTACCTTCTCGGGATTGCGGCTGTTCCAGCCATCCTCCGCAAGCCGAACCTTTTCTGCTGCAGAAGCCCATGAAAAGGGCGGCAACGGGGGTCTGTGTGGCGTCCATTATTTTCCTCCCAATGCCTCGAGCCGAGTACGCAATTCTGCATTCTCCGACTCCAATTCGGCCAAGCGTTCCCGCAATGGTCTTACCGCTTTCTCGACCTCGTGTTCGGTGTAACGCGGTGTGATATGTTGAGGGCAGTTCCAATCGAAGGCTTCCAACCGCAGCCGGAAAATCCGTTCTGCCTCTGCTCGGTAGCCGGCGTCGAAAACAAGGTCGGTCAGTGCCGGGTCGGCATCGAGTGCTAGCTTCTCGACATGCATATATATCTTGAGGCGTGCTCGTCGCGGGTAATCCACCAGAAAAAGACAGGCCCGGTCATTTGCGGCAAAGTTTCCGGTACTGATATATTGGCGGTTGCCCCTGTAGTCGGCAAAAGCCAGCGTTTTCTTGTCGACTATTTTCAGAAAGCCCTTTGGCCCACCGCGATGCTGAACATATGGCCAGCCGGTTTCCGACACAGAGGCAATGTAGAAGCTGTCCCGTTCAGAGATGAAAGCCAGTTCGCTGTCGGTGAAGTGGTCGGATTCTCGATGGTGGTCGCCTAACCAAATCTGGTCGGTACCCATTTCAGCTTGTGCAAGCCGCACATTCGGAGTGATTGCAACTTCCAAAAAATGGTACGGCATGGGGATCTCCAAAATCTGGAATTTAGTAACCACTGTTCAGCGGAGCGACCTCGGCGTGGCGGAACCTTGGTCGCACCGCCGGTGACCATGGCTGATGGTCACTTCTTTGCGACGTTGCGATTCAGGAAGTCGTTGATTAGCGGAGCGGCGACGTCAAGCTTTTCTTCGAGCAGGAAGTGGCCCGAGTTCAGGATATGAATTTCGGCATTCGGAAGATCCTTGAGATAAGGATGAGCGCCGGCCTCAGGAAAGATATAATCGTTCTTGCCCCAGACGATGAGCGTGGGCGGTTTGCGCTCACGAAAGAAACTTTGGAACGCAGGGTAAAGCGGCACGTTGGTGCGATAGTCATACAACATATCGAGCTGGATATCTTTGTTGCCTGGTCGGTCCAAAAGAGCTTGGTCGTGAACCCAGTTGTCAGGGCTGATGCGCGACACGTCTTCCATGCCATCGGTATACTGGAACTTGGTCGTTTCGAGCGTGACCAGACCGGAGAGCGCCTCACGGCTCTTCTTCGATCCATCGGACCAGTAGGTCTTGATGGGATCCCAGAATTCCTTGAGCCCTTCATCATAGGCGTTGCCGTTCTGGATGATCAGCGCACTGACCCGTTCCGGATGTTTCAGCGCTAAGCGGTATCCCACCGGTGCACCATAATCCATGACGTACATCGCATAGCTTTCGACCGCCAAATGATCCAGCAACCTGTCGACGATATTGGCGACGCCGCTAAACGTATAGGCAAAGTTGCTATGATCGGGAGATGCACTTTGCCCGTAACCCGGATAGTCAGGCGCGATGACGTGGTATCGATCTGCAAGGAGCGGTATCAGATTACGGAACATGTGGGATGACGTCGGAAATCCATGAAGCAGCAGCACGACCGGAGCGTCGGCCGGCCCCGCTTCCCGGTAGAAGATATCGAGACCCTCGATCTTTGCGGTTCGGTAGTGGACGGGAACCGGGACCTCGCGAACGTACGTCGTGGCCTGCGCGGGAAGCGCTGCCGCTACATTTGCGGCAGTCATGCTGGCGGTCGCCAGCATCAGGCACATAATCAAGCTACGCATGATGGTCTCCCTATAGGTCGAGATGAAAAAATGATCTCGAATGAGGGCTGCTGTCGGTCGTTCAGACCGCGCAAGCGCCGTGGCGATTAACAACGTCACCGGAGGCTGTTGCCTCAGGTCAGGAATGGCAGTGATGTAGAATTTCGTTGCACGTGAATGCTCGATGTGAAGGCGACGAGGGACCCGCTGAGCTCACCGTTCCTCAAAGGGCTTCGGCGTTAAGGAGTAAGCCGGTTTGTGGCCTCGCTCAATTGCGATCTAGGTCACGCTTAACTAGACGATGGCATTGCAACCATAGACCTTCGTATATCGATTTTCCCTTACCCAAGTCATAGAAATCTCGTAACTATTTCCGACGGACGATCGGCCATCTTTCGACATTTCCTGACATGGAGTCGGAACGTTTGAGCTCCGTAACGTCTCAAACACTGAACGGAGTGTGCGGTGGAACGAGAACCGGAAACCGATCCCATTATCGATATGATCCCCGCCATGGTGTGGTCCGCAACGTCGGAAGGCATGTTGGATTTTGCCAACCAGCATTTTCTCGAGTTTATCGGGGCGCCGCTTGAGGAAATCTCCGGAGTGGGATTCTACAAGCTGTTTCATCCCGACGACACGTCACATCTCGCTTCGGAATGGCACGACATCATGGCCTCGAAACATGCCAGAGAGGTCGTGGGCAGGCTCAGGCGCGCAGATGGTCAATATCGTTGGTGCACGCTTCGGCAGAAGCCGCGGCTCGATCCTGAAGGGAATGTCGTGAGATGGTATGGTGTGGTCCTCGATATAGAAGACCGCAAACAGGCCGAAAACGCATTGAAAGAAACGAAGACAGCACTTGCAGCCAGCGAGGAAAATCTCAGCCTCATCATCAATTCGCTGCCTGTTCTCGTATGGTCGGCGCGGCCGGATGGTAGCGCTGATTTTGTCAATAAAAGCTGGCTGGACTACGCGGGTCGTCCTGCAGACCAAATCCTCGAGTGGTGTTTTCTGGAGCTTTACCACCCGGACGACATTCCAGGCATGGTGGACATCTGGAAGAGAGACCTCGAGCATTCCGACCACACTGTTCTGAAGGGGCGCATCCGTGGAGCCGACGGCAACTACCGTTGGTTCTATTTCTCAGGCCGCAAGCTGGTTGATGCCAACGGGGTCGTGCGATGGTTTGGCTGCAATATCGATATCGAAGACCTGCAACGTGCGGAGATTGCTCTTCGAGAAAGCGAAGCAGCGCTCAGGGAAAGCGAACACAAACTCAACCTTATCATCAACACGATACCCGCCATGGCTTGGTCCTGCACCTCGGATGGCCGGCTTGAATATTTTAATCGAAACTTGATCGATTATGTCGGTCTACCTTTTGAAGAGATCGTCGGCTTCGGTTTTTATCGCATGTTTCATCCTGATGATGTCGAGCTGATGCGTATGGCCTGGGACGATATCGTAGCCTCAAAAAAAAGCCGCCCGGTAGACGCCCGTATCAGACGGGCCGATGGCGAATATCGGTGGTTTAACCTTCGACAAAGCCCTCTTCTGGATTCAGATGGAAATGTTGTGAGATGGTACGGCGTCGTCGTGGACATCGAGGATCGCAAACGGGCGGAAGAGTCCTTGCGGCAAAGCCAGAGTGACCTCGCCCATGTGACCCGAATGACCGCCACAGGTGAACTTGCCGTTTCGATTGCCCATGAAGTCAACCAGCCGCTAATGGCAATTGTCACGAATGCCGGCACATGTCTGCGCTGGCTGCAACCGGGGCATACCGATATCGAACAGGCCCGGCTCGCGGCGGAGAGGATCGTCAACGATGGTCATCGCGCCGGCGACATCATCGCAAGTATCAGAGCACTGGCTCAGAAGTCACCAGCCCGGATGGAGCGAACTGACTTGAAGGGCGCCGTGCGTGATGTGCTGGATCTTTTGAGAGGGGAACTTCGTCACCGAGAGATCGAACTCGATCTCGATCTTCCGAAATGGCCTCTGGAGGTCATTGGAGATCGAACTCAGCTGCAACAGGTAGTTCTGAACTTGGTCATGAACAGCGCCGAAGCGATGGCCGCTGCTTCAAGCGACAGACGTATCAGGATCAGATGCACCGAGGACGAGCAACAATTCGTGAGAGTGAGTGTCTCGGACTCGGGACGCGGTGTTCCTCCCGACGAGTTGGACCGAGTGTTCGAAGCATTTTACAGCACGAAGGCCGACGGTATCGGGATGGGACTTTCCATATGCCGCTCCATTATTGAAGCCCATGGCGGTCGGATTTGGGCTTCGTCGGCAGAGAGTCGGATTGGTACGGTGTTTACGTTTACATTGCCCATGGCGGAGGTCACAGCCGACTATGATCGATGATCGCAAAAGAAGTCCGCCGACCGTCATCATCATAGATGACGACGAAAGCGTCCGCGAAGCTTTGAGGGGATTGTTCGAATCCGTAGGGCACGCCACTGAAACCCATTGCTCGGTGCCGGAGTTCCTTTCTGCGGATGATCCCGACCGGGCAGGCTGTATTGTTCTGGATATTCGTCTGCCAGGCCAGAGCGGTCTGGAGTTTCAAGAAGCTCTGACGAAAAGCCGACATCCAAGGTCGGTGGTGCTGATCAGCGCCCATGTCGATGTCGCGATGGCGGTCCGCGCAATGAAAGCCGGAGCTATTGATGTCCTGACAAAGCCCGTGCGTGAACAGGATTTACTGGAGGCGGTAAACCGCGCTTTGGCGGATGATGATGCTCGACGCAAAGAAGCAAACCAAATGGCTGGGTTGCGCTTGAGGCATTCCAAGCTTACCAAGCGTGAGCGGCAGATCATGGCATTGGTCGTCGCCGGGAAACTGAACAAGCAGATTGCGGCTGAGGTTCAGCTCGCCGAGGCCACCGTAAAGCTTCACCGCGGCCACATGATGCGGAAAATGCAAGCATCGTCAGTTGCAGATTTGGTTAGGATCGCTGGCATTCTGAAGGACTGAAAGCAGCTATTTGGAGAAAACGGGGTGTTATCACTTGCAAGAGCTGAGGCTCCTACATCGACAGATGGTGATGAGCCGGTACCTTTGTGCCACAATCCGGACCTGAAAACTTCGCGCATCGATTTGAACGTCTTCTACTGAGTGAACGATCACCGGGAGCTGCCAGTCCGCTACAGGCCCCAAATCTGCCGTTCCTCTCGCCGAGCCCAGCGAGCGCTTCTGTAGGCGCGGAGGTGACGTCTAAAAGGATTGGTCGCTGGACGTGCGGCCTACGATCGCATTATCGGCAGCAAACCCGGCCGCCGCTCACCCATTCCCTGCGGAACGAGCGATAGAGTACGGATACCCGCCTCGTCGGCCGCACGCAGAAGCACTTCGCGGAATTGTTCCGGGGCAATTTTGCCGGTGATGGCGTCGACGCAGGCTTTGACGGCAGCCATATATTCCTCGCCGTCATCACAAGGCCAGTCGTTCATCAGGAGACGCGCCGCGTCGCCCAATGTCCACACGATCTTGCGAGATTTCGGACCTCGCAAAGCAAACCCGACAGGCGTGAATGCTGATGATGTATTCCAGCACATTTTCCCGACCCCTCAACGCACGGATACTGCAGTCCCCATGTTCAATGTACGCGCGTATTTAAAAATTTGGAATTGAAATCTATCGTAAGGCACGGCTTAAGCGCGAATTTGTGATTGATAGTTCGCCGTAATTCAGCGCTGACGCTGAGGAGGCCGACGCCGGAAGAGGAAGCGACGATCCAATTCATATCGAAATGCGAATGTCCTCGGACGTTCCGATGTTTCGGCTGAAACCCGCGAGCGCTTCTGGCGGATCTAAGATCCAATCTCGCGTTATCTGCCGATGCGTTAGGTTGCCGACTTCACGCTGCTTTTTGTTGGCGCAGATTTCAGGCGGATTCGAAGCGGACGGCCTTCGGCATGATCGACCTCGAAGGAGTTCGTCTTCTTAATCAGATCGCTCAACTTCTTGAATCCGAACGTCCGTGGGTCGAAGTCAGATGCCAGATTGGCGAGTCGGGCTCCAACCGCGCCGAGCGGGATCCATCCATCCTCTGTCTCCATCTCTGCGATTACTCTTTTGATGATCGGCGTTGCGGCGCTAGGCGGCCGTAATGAAGACGCGGCCTGTACGGTGCCCGCTCCGTTCGATACGACTGAAGGCGCCAGATTTTCCGTGTAGATAAACCGCCGGCATGCTTGGCGGAAACTCTCCGGCGTCTTCTGTTCCCCGAAGCCGAAGACATCGATCCCTTGTTCTCGGATGCGTGAGGCGAGACGCGTGAAATCGCTATCCGATGACACCAAGCAGAAACCGTCGAAGCGGCCACTATGGAGCAGGTCCATCGCATCGATGACCAGCGTGATGTCGGACGCATTCTTACCCGTGGTGTAGGCAAACTGTTGTTGAGGGATGATCGCGTGTTTTGCAAGGACGTCGATCCATGCCTTGGAGCGAGCATTGGCGAAGTCGCCATAGATGCGCCGCACGCTCGCTTCACCAATCTTGGCTATTTCCTCGAATAGACCGTCAACGATCTTCGCGGAGGCGTTGTCGGCATCGATAAGAACCGCAAGGCGTGGCGAGCGTGGTTCAGGCATGTCGAAGCTCCGTGGTGATTGATGGGCCCAAAATTGAGTTGGCTAACCTGTAGTTCCTTCGACCAAGCGGTTGCATCGCCTATCGTTTAGAGCGAATGGAAGCAGCTAATGGGCTCATGAATGGTGTGCCGTGTGGCCCCCTCATCCGCCCTACGGGCACCTTCTCCCCGCTGGGGAGAAGGGGGAGCAAGGCCCGCTGACACTTCCCGAACGAGACGCGCCATCCTGGAATCATCCCACTCAGTTGTTCAGCGGCACACCAATCTCCCTTTTCATTTTCCAGGTCGCCGCCCTCACCTCAACTCAGCACTGACCCGAAAAATGCCGCCGGCCGAAGCATCCGAGCAGACGACGAAGGTGGAGCCTTCCTGCGCCATGAAGGCGACGTTGCCGCCGGCTTCGCAGGGGGTGGCGCTCCATTGGAGGATGATGTCGCCGTTGTCGGGCAGTTTTTCCGTCGTCAGCTTGACGGCGCTCGCCATCCATTCGGTTGCCGACGGCAGGTGGACGGGGGCGTTCAGCTGTTTCGACAGCCAAGCGGTATAGTTCTGCGCCTCGGCGAGCGGCACGTCGTCGGCCGGCTGCTCGGGATTGCCGGCATAGGCCTGGGCCGAGGCCGGGTCGGAGTTGGCGGTGTAATACTCTGCCATCTCGGCGCGGGTGACCGCTTTCGCCTGCATGCAGAAGGATTTTTCGACCTTCACGGCGCCATTGGCGACGCCGAGCATGCCGCCGAGCTCCTTCAGCGACGAGGTCATCAGCCGGACATTGTCAAGCGAATAGCTACCGGCCGGAATGGTCTCGAAGGCGACATTCGGTGCAACCGGACAGAAGCCGCGCGCCGACAGCGCTTCGAGGTCGGTGAGGATCGGCTGGTAGGAAGCGATGGCGAGCTTGTAGGCCTCGGCGGTGTAGCGGCCATCGGCCTCGGTGAGTTTCGGCGCCAGTGCGGCAAGTGTCGGATCTGCGGGCCCGGCGCGTGTCGTCAGCGAGGCGTGGAGATCGGTGACGTTCTGCCTCAGCGCCGTCGCCTCATCCTTGGCCGCCATGACATCCGATATCAGCGCGGCGAAGAGTTTGGCGGCGTCGCCATAGCCCGAGGTCGCGGCCGGCAGCTGCCATTGCTCGGCCTTGGCTTTCGCCTCCGTCATCAGGCCGCTCGCCTTGGCGGCGTCGGGGCTGTCGCCGGCGCCGATGCGGGTGACGGTTTCGCGTTTTGCCGCAGCGTCCTTTTCGGCCGCCGTCAGCGCGGTCAGCGCCTTGGCGAGATCGTCGTAAGCCGTTCTCGCCGCCTCGTAATTATCGACCGCGCCGTGCATCTGCTGGGCGGCGGCGTTGTCGGCTGCGGCCTTCATCTTGCTGTCGGCCTCGGCGAAACTCGGCGCCTTGTCACCGCCGGCGGCGGCAGCGGCAGACTTGGCCTTTTCGGCATTTTCTTTCGCGATGGTGATTAGCGATTTGCCGAGGCTGATGGCGGCCTTCTGATAGCCGGGAAGCGCCTTCTTATAGTCTTCGTCCTTGAGCAGGGCATTGGCCTCGGTCAGCGCCGCGGCGCCGGCATCATAGGAGAGCCTCGCCTCGTCGCCGGAGGGGCGTTCAGGCGCCTTGGCGGCGATGGCTTTGTCCCTGCGGCTTTCGGCCTCCTTCTTCCAGGTGCCGACATCGGCGACGAGCTTGGGATCCGGGCGCAGCAGCTTCGGGATGGTGACGACGCCGACGCCGATGCAGATCAGGAGCAGCGCACCGATCATCGAGAAATGCGCGAGCGTCCATTTCTTCCGCTTCAGCGCTTCCGGCTGTTGCGGCATGCCGCCGCGCGGATCCCAGGCCATCGGCTGGATGCCTGTCGTGACACGGCTGAATTCGCCGAGCGCATCGGCGCCCATGCGCGGGCGCTGGGCCGGGTCGCGGCTCAGCATTCTCTCGACCAGGCTGGCCAGACCTTCGGGAAAACCGGGGATCAGCACGTCGAGGCGCGGGAAGATATTGGAGGGGTCGAGATGGATGTTCTTCCAGCTCTGCTCGCGCTGGTGCTCGTCCTCCCAGACCATGACGCTGTCGAAGACGCTGGCATAGGTCTGCCGCGGCAGGAAGAGCTTGTAGGCGATCATGCCCATCGCATAGATGTCGAGCGCGGCGGAAGCCGAGAAGGTGCCGCTGGCATAGATCTCCGGCGCGCCGAATTCCGGCGCATAGGGCGGGATGATATGCTCGCCGATCTTGGAGATCAGGTGCAGGTTGCCGATCCTGACCGAGAGGCCGGAATAATCCTCCGACACGTAGATGCACTGGTCGGTCAGGGCATTATGGGCGTAACCCGCCCCGTGCAGCGTCGCCAGCCCTTCGAGGATGTGGCGGCCGATCTCGATGGCGCGGTCATAGGCGACCATCTCGGTTTCCTCGAGATATTGGTGCAGCGTCTTCGACGGCCGCTTCTCGACGATGTAGAAATTGTCGTCTTCCGGCGACGGCGGGATGAGATCCTCGATTTCGACGAAGCGTCGCGCCGTCAGCGACTTGGCCTCGTTGACCGAGGTCCAGACCCGCTCGAAGCGCGCCTTGTCCAGCTTCAGCGCCACATCGGGCGCGACGATGAAGACCGAACGATCCATCCGCTTGTCCTGAGCCGGATAGACGATGAACTCGTTTTCATAGACCGGCTCGCCGATCGTGTAGCGGGCGATCAGATCACTTCTCATGCACGTGTCCCCCTGCCATTTTGTCTTCATCAAACCAGATGTCATTCACCCGCCAGAAGCGGATCGCCGATCAGGCCGGCGGCGAGAAACAGGCCGGTCTTCGTATCGCGGAGCGCAAAGGCGAAACGGGCATCGGCGCTCACCCGCACCAGTTTCGGATCGATGCTGCGCTCCGTGACCACGGCCGTTGCCGCCGCCGCTTCAGTGCCGTTCTCATCGACCTTGATCATCGTCTTCTGCAGAACCCGCGACAAGCTGATGTTTTCCGTGGTGAACCCGGGAAAAGCCGCATCGCTCGCCTTTTCGGGCGAAAGGCCCATCGCGTGGAGTGTCGGCATCAAATCACGCCCGTCGTTGAGGGAAAAGCGGGGCAGGAAGATTTCGCCCTTGGCGGGTTCGAATTTCTCCCCCTGAAGCCAGGACGCAAGGGTTTTGAGATCGGCGCCGCCGACGCCCTTTTCCGAGCGCGCCGCGATCACCACCATACGGTAGGTTTCGCCTGAATAGGCGAGGTCGACGGCTGCGAAACGATCATCGACGCGGAATTTCTGGCCGTCGCCGGCAAGATGCATCATCGGCACCGAGACCGTCGAGCCGTCCGGCCGCCGGAAGGGCGCCGCCGGGCTCTTCTCCTCGAAGGCGGTTTTCCAGCGGGCTTTGAAGGAAAGCGCTCCGAGGCTGATGAAGCCGCCGCCGGGCGGCGTTTCGAGGATCGCCGGAATGGCGTCGCGCGTCGCCTGCCTGACCCAGCCATTGATGTGCTCGACCGATTGGGCCTGGTCGAGATCCTCGATCGATGGCTTGATGCGATGACCGGCCAGCATGGAAAGCGCATCGGGGACGAGCGCCAGCTTGTCGTCGAAGACGATCGCAACGCCTGAAGCGAGCGGCGCATCCGCCGCCGGCGGCGTCTTCGGGTTCATCTCGTCGAGCACCCTCTCCGGCCCATTGACCGCATCGCCGAAACCCAGCCCCCGGGCGATCGCCGCCTTGCCCGCGTCCGAGGCGCCGAGGCTCGCGAGACCGAGCGCAGCGGCAAGGCTTGCCGGCGATACCATGATGTTGGCCGCCCCCTCCTTCGCCAGCGTGCGGTCGATCAGGTCGACGGCAAGCCCGGCCTGGGCGGCAAGGACAGCGCTGGTATCGGCGGCATCGCCCGCATGGGCGGGCGCCAGCGCCATCAGGGAAGCAGCAAGGCCCACCAGCAGAATGGATTTCGGCATCATTCGCTCCTCTTTCAGCGGATGCGATAGAATTTGGAATCGAACGACCATTTGCCCTGGACGCCGGTCTCGTCGTCGCCGACGATCCTGAGGCTGCGGGCGAGGTCGTAGACATAGTTGAAGGCGGCGCGCTGGCCGACGAGCGGTGTCGGCACGTCAGGCAGGTCGAGCACTTCGATCGGCTTGTCGCTGAGGATGGCGACGACCATGCCGACGCCGGCCGGCCCCTCCACCACATATTCGAAGCCGATATAGGGATTGCGGGCATCGGGCACGACCACCGGCCGTGCCGGATCGAGCCTGTTGTCGCCGCCCTTGGCCGTCGGTTTCAGGCCCATCGAGCGCTTGTTCGGATAGAGCTGCGTCAGCTTGCCGGCGGCGTCGATATCGACGAGGATCAGATAGCCTGATTTCTTGGTGGAGACGCGCATCGCCACCTTGTCGCCGATGCTGACCGAGGTGCCGGGCAGCACGTCGACGGCAACGCCCGCCTCATTGTCGGTCTTCAACGTGTTTTCGACGGCGGCGACCGGCGTCTTTGCCTCCTCGCCGGTGACGACATCGCGTCCGAGCGCGTCCGGCAGGCCGTAGAATTGCGGCACCGGCGTGAAGCGGCAGTCCCCAGAATGCGCCCGGCAATATTCGTCCGATTTGCGCCTGACGTAATCGAGCAGGGCGGCGTTGCTGACATCAGGCTTGTCGGAAGCGCGCGCCACCCCTTCCTCCACGCCTTCGATGAAGCGGCGGGTGAAGACGCCGAGCGGCGGTTTGGCCTCGGTATCGACCAGCGCCCATTGGCCGGCATTGACCGCCGACCAGACCATCGCCGTTTCGCCGCCGAAGGAGAATTTTGCTTCCTTGCCGGAGCGGTTCGGCGGCTGCAGCGATGCCAGTGCCGGGCCGAGGCAGCGCACCGTGCCGCCGGCGGGTGCGGCCACCGCACTGCGGCTGCCGGGACCGACATGGCAGGCATCGATCAGCAGCGTGACACGGCGGTCCTTGAGGCTGTTCAGCCGGGCGGCGATTTCGGTCTCGCGGATCTGGTTGGTGACGGTCACCTTGCCCCCCTCGCGCACCAGCTTGGCATCGGCGGCAACCAGCGTCGGGCTCGTCGTCGCCTCGGCGCCCATTTCCTCGGAGCCCTGGCCGCTGAAATAGAGGAAGACGCGGCTGCCGGCTTCAGACTGGCGCACCAGCCAGTCGTCGATTTCGGCAAGGATCGCCGCGCGGCTGGCCTTGCGGTTGGTGAGCATATGGATCTGTTCGGGACGGTAGCCGACCGTCTTGACGAGGAAGAGCTGCATCGCCTTCACATCGTCGACCGAGCCCGTCAGCTTCGCCTCGCGCATCTCATAATCGTCGATGCCGATCAGCAGCGCGCGGTCGCCGGGAGAACGCACGGTGATCGGCAGCTCGGCAGCCGGGGCCTGAACCTCGGGCTGGTTGCCGTCGGGCGAAGCGGCGGGTGGAGTCTCCGTCGTTACCGCAGGCGCCTTCGTGGCGTCGGGCGGCGTGGTGATCGCAAGGTTGGCGTCGAGCTCATCGGCCGGCGTCTGTTTCTGCGTCGTCCCGGCCGTCGGGCCGGTCGCAGCAGGCCGGCGCTTGGTGTCGATCGCCGCCACCTGGTCGCCGGCGGAAGCGCCTGAGGTGTCGGGCGCGTTCGGCACGTCGCCATCGGTCTTCTCGGCGATCCAGTCGCGGAAGGCGGCGACGCGGGTGTAGACGCCGTAATGTTCGGCCTCGGCGCAGCCGGCGCCCCAGCTGACGATGCCGAGCTGGATCCAGCGCTTGTCGGGGCGCTGCGCGACCAGCGGCCCGCCGCTGTCGCCCTGGCAGGCATCCTTGCCGCCCTCGGCGTAACCGGCGCAGACATTGCGCTCGTCGATCGGGTTCATGCGCATCGAGCTCTCGCGATAGGCGGCGCGGCAATCCTCGCGCGAGACGAGCGGCAGCTCGACCTCCTGCAGTTCGGTCGGCAGGTATTTGTCATCCCAGCCGTGATCGGCCTTGGTATAGCCCCAGCCGGTGACGACGGCGGTGTGGCCCGGGCTTTCCACGGCCTCGTCCGAGGCGGAGGCGAGGATTGCCGGCTTCGAGACGGCGGGTTCGGCAAGCTTGATCAGGGCGATGTCGTTGGCGAAGACCTTGCGGTCGAAATCTTCGTGGATGATCACGTCTTCGACGGTGAGGCCCGGCTTGTCCGGCCCGTCGACCGAGATCACCTTGTCGATCTTCTGCTTTCCCTCGACGATCAGGAGGTCGCGGGCGAAGAGATCCTGCTTGCCGGAGCGGCCGCTGGTGACGCAATGGGCGGCGGTCAGGATCCAGCGCGAGGAGATCAGCGAGCCACCGCAATGACCGCCGAAGCGGCCGCGCTGCTCGGGATCGGGCGCCAGGATCTTCACCTGCCAGGGCCATTCGCCTTTTTTCGCCGCTTGGCCGCCGATCACCCGCCCGCCATCCTCGCCGGCAAAATCCGTGTCCTGCTGCGCCAAGGCGGGAGTGGCCAGAAGCAGAAGGACGGCCGCAATGTTGAGGACCCTGCTGATCGACGTGCTCATAGCCTGGCTCCGGCGGAGGTATAGAGGACCGTAAATCCGACGCGTGCGCCCTCGGGCAGAAGTTCGCCGAGATGTCTGGCGATGTTGCCGGCGGTGCGGCGCCTGTCGTTCTGCTTCAGGAATTCCACCAGACCAGGCATCGGCTGATCGGAGCTGACAGCGACGAGCAGGTCGGTGCCGAAGGGGGCGACGACGGAAAGGTCGAGATCGAACGTTCCGGACATCTCGGCATCGGCTTCCCTGTCGCCGGGATAGAGGAACTGCACGGTGCCATCGCCGGTGACGTCGAAAAGCACGAGCTTGCGCCCGGCAAGATCGGACACCGTGACGCCGACGCGCTCGCCGTCACGATGGACTTTGTCGGAGGGTGTCACCCGCACGGTCTGCGGATTGATCTCCGACAGCCGCTTCAGCGTGTCGAGTGCGGCCATCCGGTCGACGACGAAGGGCATGTCGCCGCCGCCGACTTCGGAGGCGACGACATCGCCGCCGGCGATCGCCTCGCGCTTTTGCGGATCGAAGACGAGTTCGGCATGGGCGCCGTCCGTCAAGTTGAACGGCGTGACGGCCGAATCGATACCCTGCAGTACCGGCTCGGAACCGAGGGCGGCGACGGTGATCGGGGCAGGCTCGGGCGGCGGTTGCGGCACGTTCGATGTCTGCGCTTCCGCCGGGCCTGCCGTGTCATAGGCATAGACGATGGCGTGGTCGAGATCCGCCCCAGGCGAGCTTTGCGTGAAGATGTTCTGCCGCTGGTCGGTGAACTGATAGACCGACTGGCGCACATATTCGAACAGCTCGCGGCGGGTCACAGTGCCGTCGCCGTTGCGGTCGGCCGCGCCTTCGAAGGCGCGGGCGGTGGCATAGCTCAGCGCCCCGCGCTTCTCAGCGATGCCGGGAATCGAAATCTCCGGCGATTTGGTATGGTCGTCGACGGCGGCAAGAAAGGTCAGCCGCTGGTAATCGAAGCCGGTGGACAGGGCGTCTGACGTCGTCGAAATCGGCGCGAGGTCATCCTCCTCGATCGTATAGGACGGCGCCTGGCGCCAGGTGATCTCGGCGCCGCGCGGATCGACGTTGCGGGTCATGCCGCCGGCATGGCAGGTATCGGCGATGAACAGGACCTCGGCGCCTTTTTCCTCCAGCTTGTGGATCAGCACCTTGAATTCGTCGCCAAAGATACGCTCGCGCGATCCCGGCAGCCTCGTATCGAAGCCGGCCAGCACATAGACCTCGTCGCGGCCGCTCGGTTTGGAGCCTTTGACGCGCTCCGGCTCGCTCGATCCGTGGCCGGCGATGCCGAGCACGACGAGATCGCCCTCGCCGGCCCTGTCCGTGACGGCGCCGATCGCATCGAAGATGCCCTGGCGGTCGGCAGCGCCGTTCTTCAACAGCGTCATGTCCTCGACGCCGAGGGAGCGCAGCGACAGGGAAAGATCCTCGGCATCGGCGACGGCGCCGTGCAGCGGCGGGACATTACGATAGAGATCGATGCCGATCAGGACGGCTCTGACCGTGCCGCGCTCGGGAGCTTCGATCGTCCTGGCAAGGGCATCGGTGCCCGCCAGGGCAAGAAGGGCGAGTGCGGCGGCCATGGGAGCGAATGTGGACATGGCCGGTTCCCCCTCGCCCCTCTATTCGCGGCGCCATTCGACGCGGCGGTTGAGCGCGTCGATATCGTCTTCGGTGAGGTTGGCGGTGGCGGTCACGTCAACCGGCTCGGAGGCGCCGCGGCCTTCGGCGTCGATGGTGGCGTCGATGCCGTGGTTCTTCAGGAAATCGGCAACCGCCTGGGCGCGGCGCTCGGAGAGCTTCTTATTATAATCGTCGCCGCCCTTGCGATCGGTATGGCCGATGAGGATGATGCGGCCGGGCTTCTGCTCCTTCAGCGCTTCCAGCAATTCCTCAGCAGCCTCCGTGCCGATCGAGGTGAAGGTCGACTTGTCGAAATCGAAGGTGATCGGCACCGGGATGGAGACCGGCACGATGCCGCGCACATTCTCCGAATAGATGCCGCCGAGGACGCCGCTGCGGTGATCCTTCTCGGCCGGCACGAAGCTGCCCTGCGGATTGTCGCTGGTGGGATTGGCGGCAAGGATGCGGGCCTGGGCGGCGCGCTGGATGAGATCGGAAATCGTATCGGCCGGCGGCGCCTTCGGCGTGCGGGTCTCGTTCTTGATGATCTCGATCGCCTGCTGGTAATCGGCAGCGGCATCGGCGAAGCGGCGTGCGGAGAAATAGATCTCGCCGAGCGTGGCGGAGGCCTGCCAGAGCACCTGCGGGCTGTCGGCGGCGACGAGCAGCGGTTCATACTCGGCGACCGGCTTGTCGGCGGCCATCATTTCCTGGGCGGCGGCGAGCCTCAGGGCTGCGACGCGGCGCTGGGCGTTCACCTGGAACTGACCGCAATCGGCGCTGACGGCGATTTCATCGGCTTGCGTAGCGGCCGCCGGGATGTCCTTGGCGGCAACGGCGGTGTTCAGCTTGTCGAGCAGGGCGTTGCAGGCCGGCGTATCGGCATTGGCGACCTCGATCTCCTCGCCGGCCTGGCCGGGTTCGGCCGAACGGCCGAAGCTCAACGGCGGCATCTTGATGCTGAAACCGCCGGGAAGCTTGAATTGCGGCATCTTGATCTGCGGCATCGGCAGTTTCGGCATCTTGGTCTGCGCAGACTGGGACGGCTGCTTATACGGCTGCTGATATTGGCTCGGTTGTTTATATTGGCTGGGCCGGGTGGATGAGGTGGTGTCGGCCGGGCCGATCAGTTGCAGCTCGTCGGCGGCGAGCTCCTGGCCGGGCGCCAGATTGGTGACGATCTTGTATTTCTTCGGCGGCTGCGTCGTCGCCTGCTCGACCGGTTTCGGCGCGGGCTTCGGTTTTTCGATCACCTCGGGCTTCTTGGCGACCTCGGGTTTGACGACCGGCTTCGGCTTCGGAGCGGCTTGCGGTTTCGGCGCGATGGGCGGCTTTGCCGCCTGTTCGACCGGCGCGGGTTTTGCGGCGGGAACGGCGGCGACGGGCGGGACGGCGGAGGGCGGCAGGGCCGCCGTGCTGTCGACGGTGGTCAGCATCAGCGTCTTGCTGCTGATCTTGGTGCCGAGGCTGCGGGCTTCTTCGAGGCTGCGGGAGACGGCATCCATGCCGCCGTCGATCGAGCGGAACATGCCGCTGCCGCTGCCGCCGAGATCGGCGAAGATGGTCAGCGGCTTGGAGGAATAGAAGACCTTGATCTGCTCCTGCCCGACCGGGCCGGACACCTGCAGCCTGGCGCCGCTGGCCGGATCCGGCACCTGCACGCGCCTGCCGGCGGCGACGAGGGCATCGGTCTGGTACTTGTTCGGGAAGAGCTTGGTGACGGAGCCGTTCGGCGAGACGTTCAGCACGGTGACATAGGCGTTCTCGCTCGACTGGATGAACAGGCCGACGACTTCGCCGACGGCGTATCTCGCCTCGGCGCGATCGAAGGTGATGCTGACAGGCCCGGTCTGAGCCGGCGCTTCCGTCAGCGTGCGTTCGTTCTGCGCCCCGACCTCGGGGATCGGCGAAAAAAGCGAAAGACATGTGGCTGCGGCTAGGATGGCTTTGCGGCTGAGCATCGGAACCTCCCCCTTCGAACAATCTCACACTGTGCTGAAGATGAGAATAGCACTGACCGGCGAAATTGGGATGGCTTTGGCTGTCTTGCTTGAGGGAGGGTTACAAATTATTTGGAGCCGGGAAGATTGCGCGAAGGCACAGACGCGGCAAGACTCACGCCCGGCAATATCGGGCGTCCGTTTATAGTCGGACTGGACTAGAGTGAGGGCGTTAGTTCTTCGGCTTCTGGCCGGCGGATTTCAGAATCGAGATCAGGTCGCTCATTCCCTCTGGCGAGGAATTGTAGAGCCAGAGAATATCCGGATTGTCCGATGTGAATTCCTTGCCGGAGCCCGAGCCCATGTCACGGCCCGGCGAGGTCGTCTGCGGCAGCTTGCCCTGGCCCGGTATCAGCCCCTCGGCGCTTTCATGGTCGGCGATAATAGCAACGGCGGCGGCAAAGGCCTTTTCATCATGCTGGCGCAGCGTCGCAAGCGCGGGGTTTCGCGCCGCCAGCGCATCCTCGACCGGCCCGGCAAACCCGAGCCCGGGCATCTCAAGCGAAAGCAGCAGGCCGATCGACAAGCTTATGAGCCGGGATTTCGTCATCGTCGTCACATCCGTCCAAGGGGGCGCCATCGCGCGACAAAAGGACAATAAGGAGAGGCCGGATGGAAGGCAACGGCGCTCGGCGCCAATCGATTGGGAGGGTTGAAATCGGCTGGAGAGAGCTCAGAGGATCTTCAGCTGCTGCAGGCCGAGGCGGAGGTTGCGCAGCATTTCGCCGAAGATTTCCTCGATCCTGCCGGTCGACCAGACCACCATGGTGCCATAGGGCGAGCGCTTGCGCTGCATGAAGCCGGCCGTCTCGAAATCGATCAGCGTCTTGCGGCAGGTCTCGCTCGACATGACGGCGACCAGGAAACGGGCGAGATTGGACTGATCGATGGCGCCTGATTTTTCCGCCCAGTTCTGGATCAGCCGCGGCTTGGTGTCGGCGGTGAACATTGAGGCGAGCGCGCGATCCTGCGAAAGGCCGAGGCGCTGCAGCTTGGCCGGATCGCGGGTGAGCGACACGACGTAATCATTGTGCAGATCGGCGAAACGCTCGATATCGTCAGCCGTGTTGATGCCGAAGACCTTCATCGAATAGAGAAACTCGGCCATCAGATAGGTCGGCTCCGAGCGCAGCTGCGCCAGATGTTTTTCGTCCTTGCTGGCCGAGGCGGCGCAGACACGATCAGAGAAGTCGATCCTTGCCGCGCGCACCTGCTCCAGCAGGCTGACGTCGAGCGCCAGTTCGTCACCGTTCCAGTCCAGCATCGGCTTCCCTGCCAGTAAAACTTGAAGATGATGAAGTTGTACTATTGCCGACGCCGATCTCCAAATCGTTTGGAAAGCCACGCCTTGCTGACGAGCCGCTTCTATCCTAACATTTTAAGGACTTGGGGTATGATGCCGAAAGTTGTGAACGGTTTTCCGACGACATCATTCTCTCGCTCTCTAATTGTGAACAGGCTTCAGATTGGGGCCCCATGGCCAAAATGATCCTGTTTCGGGGTTCACGGCAATGCGCAGTTTAAGCTCGCATATTCTGATGGCCGCAGCGATCGCAATCGCTTGGCCTGTCCTCGCAAAAGACACCGTGATGATCGAGCTTCCGGGCGGCGACGGCGCCCGCTCGGTCGGCATCATCTCCGCCAATGAGGAGGTCGAGGCATCCGGGCCGGCGGCGATCACCGTCGGCGACGACGGCACCGTCTACATCCTCGACCAGAACAATGGCCGCGTGCTCGCCGTCGACGGCGAACGCTCGCAGGCCGATCCCGAGATCCTGCCGCTGCCCGAAAATGCGGCGCCGGAGGATCTCGCTGTCGTTCACAACGAACTCTACCTCTGGTCTGACGGCATCGTGCCGCTCGAGCGCTCCCCTGGCGCCGATGGCCGCTCGCAGACCCTGCGCGCCCTCGATGGCGGCGATGCCGACGACTACACCCGCTCGGTCTTCGCCTCGATGGGCTCGGTGTCGCCCGGTCCGCTGAACAGCATCATCGACGAGATCGGCCGCAGCACCAGCCGGCCGCAAGTCCGCCCGCCTGTCGTTCAATATGTGCCGAGCCGCGGCCTCGGCGATATCATCGCTGAAGTCTCGGCGGCAAACGACAAGGCGGAAATCCTGCTGCGGCGCGCGAGCTCGGAGGAGAATTTCCTCTCGCTTCAGCTCGCCGGGGAAAACCGGATCGGCACCGTCGAACTGCTCGACATCGACACCACGGGCAGACCCTATGCGCTTGTCGAACTCGTGCCCGCAGACCGGCCGGAGCGGACCGGCATGCTGGTGGTGCGCTTCACGCCGAACGGCGTGCTGGAGCGCGTCTACGATCTGCCGATCGAACCCGGCACGGTTTTTTCCAGGCGCTTCGTGGCGATCGGCCCGCGCGGCGACGTGCTGTTTCTGCGCTCTGGGGAGAGCCGGGCGCAGGTGCTGAAACTCGAGGGGCGCGAGCCGGGCCGCAAGCTTGCCGTCGCCAGGCCGGCCAAGCCGGCAATTGCGGCCAAACCCGAAAAGGGACCTAAGGTCGCCATCCTGCCGAAATCGCGCGGCGCCGTGATCGAGCGGGCGATCGGCTTCGAGACGCTGAACTGGCTGGTGACGCCGGCGGCCTACGGCAAGGATCCGGGACCTGGTTGCGTCAACATGAACCGCCTGCGCCGGCCGATCTACCTGTTCGGAAAACGCGGCCAGACGGTGAAGGGCGTGCCCTATTGCTGGGGCTGCAAAACGCCGCTCGAGGACTTCACCGAGGGTGTCGTCGACGGCCAGACGGCCGGCAACGTCTGCACCAAGAGCGCGCCGCAATCAAACATTCTCGGCGTCGACTGCTCCGGTTTCGTCAGCGAAGCCTGGGGTCTGAAGATGCATGTCTCGACGCGGGCGATCCCGGGCATTACCAGGCGGCTTGCCGATCCCTGGTCGCTGCAGCCGGGCGACGCGCTGAACCGGCCGGGTTCGCATGTGATGCTGTTCATGCGCTTCACCGACGACCGCAAGGTGGAGGTGATGGAGGCGACCCCCAATGCCTGCAAGGGCCGCGTCTGCCGCAATACCTACTCGCTCGGCAGCCTGCTGCTGCGCGGCTACCAGCCGGTGCGCTTCAAGGGGTTGGAGGGCTGAAGGGCGGAAGCGTCGTGTCGGCTGTCTGCTGCATTCAAAGTATTATAGCGGCCGCCGCTGTCTGAGGCATGCGGACCACAGTCCTGACGTGGGTTTCACGTTTGCCACGTCCGCCCACCTCGTCCTCCGTCATGCTCGGCCTTGAGCCAAGCATCCACACGGCACCCACCAGCAGCCGCGGCATGAGTCCTCGGGTCAAGCCCGAGGACGACGGAGTGGGGGACGCTGTTCCGCCAAACTCACCCTCGCCTACATCCCGCGGGTCTTCAGACGCGTGGCGCCGTCGGCGCCAGACGACGCTTCGCCATCGCTAAAAGCCCATGCGCCGTGACGTTCGCGGCATAGTCCTGATATGCGGGATCCCGGCTCAGCATGCGCTCTTTGGCGCGGGCGCGCATGAGGTAGATGAGACTGACGATCGCCAGCATGCCGGGGCCCGCGCAAGTCCTTCGGCAAACCCGCTGGCGACAAAGCTCGGGGCCGCAAACAGACACCAGGAGATGTTCTTCGAGACATAGGCCGTGATGCCGTGATGGGTTAGGTTGGAAAAACGAGGGCCGAAGGCAATGGTCGCCCAGCCGTAGGTTATCGCGCAGGACAGCGTCGCGACGCTGAGTCTCAGGCCTTGAGCCACGAAGAGACGAATTCTGAACAAAATATTAGCTAAAATGGACGCCGACCGTAACCTGTCCCTAATGCCAACTGCCGCCGCCATCGCCGCCATTGCCGCCATCGCCACTAGAGCCGCCACCGCCACCACCACTGTCGCCGCCGCCCATGCCGCCGCCAGAACTGGAATTTCCGCCGGATCCGTTTTCAGAACGCACAAAAGCCGGTTCATTGCTTCTTGCTGTTACCTTTTTGACGGTGGGCGTTCGTTTTACCGTCGGCTGTTTATTGGCAGCCGGCTCTTCACTGGTGAAAAGTGTCCTGGCGCTTGGGTCGAAGATGCAACTTTGCAGGATTGCGCCGGAGCCAACGATGAACGTCGAGCACAATAGGACTCGGATGGTTTGATTGCTATTCATATAAGGCGCCCCCATACCGCCGTTCAGAAGAGATCGTACCTCGGATTTCGCTTTACCCATGTCGCCTTGGCGAGCTGGATGAGTCTGTCGTTCAGTGATTTGGCTTTCGGAAGGGCCTTTTGTTCCTGAGCAGTTAGCTCCGTGGCGAAAATTCCTTCCGCCTTTTTCTTCGCAGCGTCAGGCAAGGCCTTGAGTTCCGCCAGGGCCTGGTTCTTCGGATCGCCGCTGCCTGGCCTGTTTACCGCCATCGCCAGCGCAAAATAGCGTGCCGCGATCACAATGCTGTCGGGGTCAACGCCGTCATCTTTGGCCAGTTTCGCGCGGTCGAAAGCTCCCCAATAGTCGCCACGTTCTGCGCCTATCTCCAGCCATTTTAGTGCTTCTGCCTTGTCCGCCGCGACGCCGACACCATCGCGGTACATGCGCCCGAGATTTGCCGGAGCATAGGGCTGACCACCCTCTGCTGCCCGCGTGAATAAATCGAGCGCCTTTGGAAGATCCTGCGGCGCGCCTTTTCCAAAGCGGTAGACTAGCGCGAGATTGTTCTGGGAATAGATGTCGTTACGCTCGACGCCTGCCTCGTAGAAGCGAATGCCGCGCTCCGGATCGGCCGGAACCTTGACGCCATTGAGAAAGATATAGCCGAGAGCATTCATGGCGTAGGTATGGCCGAGATCGGCAGCCTGCAGCATCAGGCGTAATCCTTGCTGCTGGTCTGCTTTGATGCCACGGCCATAATACAAATCGTTCCCGAGGCTGTGCAACGCGTAAGGGTCGCCTTTCTTGGCTGCCGCTTGGACGATCTCTGCAGCCTTTTCGACGTTGCGCGGTACTGAAGCACCAATTTCGTACATGCTCGAAAGGTGGTGGATCGCCCTGACATGGCCGGCATCCATCGCCTTCTTGATCGTCGCAAAGGCTGCCTTGGCGTCGCGGTTGGCAAGCTGGGCGCGGCCGAGCTGATAGACGAAGCGGGCAACGCCGGGATAGGCCTTCACCGCATCATCGCAGGCAGGCAGCGCGACGGCGGGATCGATTTCATTCGGGAGTTTGCCAGCGGTCACACCTTGCAGATCGAGGGGGGCGGCGGCTGCGGTATCGCAGTCGTTGAGCGTCGGTTTGAAGGTGACGGTGGCGGGCTGCAGGTCGTCGTTGGCGGCTTGCAGCGTCAGCGCGAAGGGCTGGTTTTCGGTGCCGATCTGCGGCTCGTAGGAAAGTGCAGGAATATCGGCGGCTTCAAGCACGTGGCCGGGCCCGATCACCCGGTCGCCGGCGCGCAGCGTGCCCTTTTCGGGCAGGGCCGCGACCTTGAAGGTCATCTCGGCGGCCGATGCGGGTACTTCAGGCAGGCGGGCTTCGACGGGGCCGACGCCGATCGTCGTGTCGACGTCGCGCGGCAGCGCTTTCAGATAGGCGCCGGCATCGGCAAGCCGCGCCTGCTTCTCCTGTTCGAGCTGGGCGAGCTTGGCGCCGGCATCGGCCGAGACGGTGATGGCGACGACGCCCTGGGTCGCCTGGCCATAGGGATCGCTGACCGTATAGCCGATCAGGCCGATCGTCCCGGCGGCAACGCCCGATGAATCATAGCTCAGCGCCGTCAGCGCCGCGGCCGACAGCTTGGCGCCCTGCTCCACCGGCTTGCCGTCGAAAATGAGCTTGCCGGTCTGCGGAAGCTGGTTGAGCGTAACGAGCAGCGCCGAGCCGGTTTCGTCATGCGGCGGGGCGATCGGCAGCTGGGTCGCGGCCGCCCCCTCCGGCACGCTCACCTGCTGCATCGGCTCGACGCTCGGCGGCGGCGGCGCCGGGATGAAATAGAAGCTGTCCATCAGCGAGGAATTTTCCCAGGGGACCTGCTTGCCATTGGTCATGGCGATCACGTCGCGGCGCACATCGGTCAGGACCTGGCGGATTTCCTTGTTCGGCTCGCTGGCGCGTTTGATGAAGGATTCGGAATAAGGGCTCAGCGCCCCCTCGCCATCGAGCGCAACCTGGCCCGGCTCCGTCGAGAAGGCGATCAGGCTGCCGAGATCGCTGTCGATGCGCGCCAGCCCGCGCGTCGCGCCGACCGGTTCCAGCTTTTCCGCCATCCAGAATTTCTGCGTATTGAACGGGTTGTTGCGGCAGGCATCGAGGAAGATAAGCTGCACGCGCGAATTCTGCTTGAGATGGTTCAAGATCAGGTCGAGCGGCATGGTCTGCGTCTCGACGTCATAGGGCGTTTCCAGCGTTGCATCGACCGGCACGAGGAAATTCTGTCCGCCGACCTGGATGCCGTGGCCGGAATAATAGATGAGACCGGCCTCCGCATTATTGGCCGAGCGCAAGAAGCTGCGCACCGTATTCTCAAGACCGATGCGGTCGACATTAATGCCGATCGTCACGTCGAAACCGGCCCTGCGCAGCGTGTTCGCGACTTCCTGGACGTCATTGGCAGGATTGGGCAATGAGGGCAGCGTCTTATAAACGGAGTTGCCGACGATCAAGGCGATCCGCCGGCCATCCTGGTCACCGGATGTGGCGACAGCGGGCCGTTCAAGCCCGAGAAAAACCACTGCTGCCAAGAAGATCAGCAATATAGCCGCAAGGCGGTTCTTTCCGTGAAACTCGGGCATAGCTCCACCGCAGATAGTACTGGTTGGACGATGTATTGACCGGCCGAATAAAAATATTCCTGCGACTGTAAAAAAGCAAGTTTGGTTACTTCCAAGGCAATTGGAGGGCTTCCAAAAAATGTATCGTCAAGGGTCAACCATCAGTAAATCTGAACCTTTACCGGGGCTTATGCAGATGGAGGGCTGCCCGAATGTGATCGATGCAAGCAAAAACCCGTTCCAGCCCAGTCAAGGACAGACACGGTGCCGTCGCACCGTATGTGCCCGCGAAAGAACCGACGTTGATCGGATGGCCTCGCCGATTGCTGCTCAAAAATTCGGCAAATGCCGCAAAGTGTACACAGTAATAGGCAGCCAAGGACCAGGGGCTAAAAGAATCAAACGGTTATAAGGTGGCACACCTCTTGCAGGTAATTTGCTGAGTTGGTGGCTAGGGTTCCGGCGCTTTTCTGAAGCGCGGCTGGTCCGAGAGCCACCACCGGCGGAGGAGAAATCCCGCCGGGTGCACGGCGGGACAAAAGCCCGGGAGACCTCGTAAGCCAAGGGATTGGTGGCACGATGGTCTTTGCCGATCCCTTTTGAAGAAAAGCAGAAGGGGAATTTCAATGCAGACTTTTTCGAAGATTGTTTCCGCCACAGCGCTGGCGCTATCGCTGATGCTTGGGCTTGCTTCCGTCGCAGAGGCGGAACAGAAGAGCGAATTCAAGGTGGCCTGGTCCATCTATGTCGGCTGGATGCCTTGGGGCTACGCGGCCGACCACGGCATCGTCAAGAAATGGGCTGACAAATACGGCATCAAGATCGAGGTCACACAGTTCAACGACTACGTGGAATCGATGAACCAGTACACGGCGGGCGCCTTCGATGCGGTGACGCTGACCAATATGGATGGGCTGTCGATCCCGGCCGCCGGCGGCGTTGACACGACGGCCGTGATCGTCGGCGACTTTTCGAACGGCAATGACGCCGTGATCCTGAAGGACAAGGCGAGCCTTGCCGATATCAAGGGCCAGAACGTCAACCTCGTCGAGTTCTCGGTCTCGCACTATCTGCTCGCGCGCGCGCTCGAAAGCATCAAGCTGGCGGAGCGCGACGTGAAGGTGGTCAACACATCGGATGCCGACATGGTCGCCGCCTATAAGACACCTGATGTCACAGCCGTCGTCACTTGGAATCCGCTGGTTTCCACCATCCTCGAAGATCCCTCGGCCAAGAAGGTTTTCGACAGCTCGCAAGTGCCGGGCGAAATCATCGACCTGATGGTCGCCAATAGCGGCGTGCTGAAGGACAATCCGAACTTCGGCAAGGCGCTTGCCGGCATCTGGTATGAGACGGCAGCTCTGCTGCGGGCAGACAGCGCCGAGGGCAAGGCCGCCCGCGAGGCCATGGGCTCGGCTTCCGGCACCGATCTTTCCGGCTTCGAGGCCCAACTTGCCGCCACCAAGCTCTTCGACAAGCCGGCCGATGCCGTTGCCTTCACCGCTTCGCCCAGCCTGCCGAAGACCATGGATCTGGTGCGCAACTTCCTCTTCGAGAAGGGACTGCTCGGCAATGGCGCGCCATCCGCCGACGTCATCGGCATCGAAATGCCGGATGGCAAGGTGCTGGGTGACACCGGCAACGTGAAGCTGCGCTTCACCGAGGCCTATATGAAGGCCGCCGCCGACGGTTCGCTCTGATCGCAAAGGGGCGCGGTCTGCCCGCGCTCCCTCCCCTTCATCAGCGGAGCATTTCCCATGCGTTGGATCAACACGAGGCCGAGCCGGGGCGCCCAGTTCGCCTTGACGATGCTGCCCTTCGTGCTGCTCGCCCTTGCCTATGCCTTCGGCTCGGCGGCGAGACTGGCTGACAACGCCAACGACAAGCTTCTGCCGAGCCTTGCCGGCTTTGCCGACGCGATCAACCGTCTGGCCTTCGTCGCCGACCCGCGTACCGGCGAGTTTCTGCTCTGGTCGGACACGGGCGCGAGCCTCATCCGCCTGCTCTCCGGCCTTGGCATCTCGACAGCGATCGCGCTTGTTATCGGCATGCTGATCGGCATGCTGCCTTATCTCAGAGCGCTGCTTTCCCCCTTCGTCGCCGTCATCTCCATGGTGCCGCCACTGGCGCTGCTGCCGATCCTCTTCACCGTCATGGGGCTCGGCGAGACGTCGAAGATCGCGCTTATCGTCATCGGCGTCGCGCCGACGATGATCCGTGACCTGGCGCTGAAGGCGCTGGAATTGCCGCGCGAACAGATCGTCAAGGCCGAGACGCTCGGCGGCTCCTCCTGGCAGATCGGATTGCGCGTCGTGCTGCCGCAGATCCTGCCACGGCTGATCACCTGCCTCAGACTGCAGCTCGGCCCGGCCTGGCTGTTCCTGATCGCCGCCGAAGCAATCTCGTCGGATTCCGGCCTCGGTTACCGCATCTTTCTCGTCCGCCGCTATCTGTCGATGGATATCATCTTCCCCTATGTCGTCTGGATCACGTTGCTCGCCGTGGTCATGAACGCCCTGCTCGATCGCCTGCGCATCGTCGTCTTCCCCTGGTCGGAGCTGGAGAAGCAGGCATGAGCGAGCTGAAGATCGAAAGGGTCTGGAAGGAATATGGCGACCAGATCGTACTCGAAAACGTGTCCTTGACCGTCGCCTCGCGCGCCTTCGTCGCCCTCGTCGGCCCTTCCGGCTGCGGCAAGACCACCTTCCTGCGCATGCTGCTCGGCCAGGAGCAGCCGACGAAGGGCAAGATCCTGCTCGACGGCGAGCCTCTGCCGTCGGAGCCAGGCCCGGATCGCGGCGTCGTCTTCCAGCGTTATTCCGTCTTTCCGCACCTGACGGTGCTAGGCAACGTGCTGCTCGGCAAGGAATTTTCCGATGCGCGCTACAAGGCCAGGCTTTTCGGCACCGCCCGCCGCAACGCGATCGAAGAAGCGCGCCGGTTGATTGCCGAGGTCGGGCTCGCCGGTTCGGAGAACAAATATCCGGCCCAGCTTTCCGGCGGCATGCAGCAGCGCCTGGCGCTCGCCCAGGCGCTGATCATGAAGCCGAAGGTGCTGCTGCTCGATGAACCCTTCGGCGCGCTCGATCCCGGCATCCGCGCCGAAATCCACACGCTGATGAAGCGGCTCTGGCACGAAACGCAGATGACCGTCGTCATGGTTACCCATGACATGCGCGAGGCCTTCACGCTCGCAAGCCGCGTCGTTGCCTTCGAACGTCGCCGCGACCGGCCGGAGGAGAAAGAGCGTTACGGCGCCACCATCACCAAGGATATTGCCATCTGGCCGCCGCGCCTTGCCGGCCAGCCATCGATTTTCAGCCCCGACCGGGACGGCCCGGTCGCTTCCCTGGGGCACAGCCGGGACGACCTGGCATCATAAGGAGAGACGCTATGATGCATGTGAGACGGTCCCCCGCAGAAATCGCCGCCAATCGCGCGCGCTACGAGGAGCACCAGAAAAAGGGGCTGGAATTCGCCCCCAAGGCCCTGCCCGGCCCCAGCCCGCTGCCGGCGCCCGCCATCGCCGCCGCCGCGATCATTCATCAGGAGATCATACCGGGCGGCTGGTACTGGTCGACGAAAGTCTCGCGCGGCGAGGCGATCCGAATCGACCAGGGCGAAGGAAATTCAACCGTGGCGCTCGTCGCCTGGAATGCCGAGGATACGAGCGAGCGGATTAATCTCGTCGACACCGCCAAGGTCCAGTGGACGACCGCGCTTGGCAAGGGGCGGGTGATCTTTTCCGACATGGGCCGCGTCATGTTCTCGATCATCGAGGATAGTTCCGGCGGCCATGACTGCCTGATGGGCGGCTCGACGGCCGCCTCGAATGCCGCGAAATATCCGGGCGAGAAGACACGCAACACCCGCGACAACCTGATCCTCGTCGCCGTCAAGCTCGGCCTCGACAGGCGCGATATCCCCGGCATCCTCAATCTTTTCGCGCCCGTCCGCCTTGCAGAGAGCGGAGGTTTCGGCTGGCAGAGCAAGCGCTCGAACAGTGGCGATTATGTCGAACTGCGCGCTGAAATGGATATGCTGGTCGGCTTTTCCACCTGCCCGCATCCGCTCGACCCGGATCCCACCTATCAGCCGAAGCCCGTCGTCATCACCCGCTACCGGGCAGCCGCCCCGGCTGCTGACGACCTTTGCCGCACGGCAACGGCCGAAGCCGTGCGGGGTTTCGAAAACAACGCCCTGATGCAGGCCTGAGGAGAAGGCGATGTCCGATTTCATCCAGACCTCCCCTGCCCGCAGCCTGCAGAATGCCGCGCAGGATCATCTCATCGCGGCCGAAGCCCCATGGTCCGGCGTCGTGCGCAAGGGCCAGACGATCCGCATCGAGGACAGTCTTGGCCAGCAGGCGATCGACACGCTGTTCTACCGTGCCGATGATTTCTCCGAGCGCTATTCCAATCAGGATACGATGCGCATGCAGGGTGCTGCCTATATCGGCATCGGCACCAAAATCATGTCGAATGAAGGCAATGTCATGCTGACCATGACGGCCGACAGCTGCGGCCGCCATGACACCTCGGCCGGCGCCTGCTCCTGCGAGAGCAATACGGTGCGCTTCGGCCATGGCACGAAATACCTGCATGCCTGCCGCGATAACTTCGTCCTCGAGGTCAGCAAACACGGCATGGGCAAGCGCGACATCGTGCCGAACATCAATTTCTTCATGAACGTACCGATCAAGCCGAATGGCGAAATGACGATCGTGGACGGTATTTCGGCGCCGGGCGACTATATCGAACTCGTCGCGGAGATGGAGGTGCTCTGCGTCATCTCCAACTGCCCGCAGATCAACAATCCCTGCAACGGCTTCGATCCGACGCCGATCCGGGTGCTGATCTGGGATGGCGAGGATTGAGCATGTTCAAGAAAGTCCTGATCGCCAACCGGGGCGAAATCGCCATTCGGGTCATCAAGACGCTGCGACGGATGGGCATTGCTTCCGTTGCGGTCTATTCCGATGCCGACCGCTTCGCCAAGCCCGCCATGATGGCAAATGAGGCAATCCGCCTGGGGCCGGCGCCTGCCAGCGAAAGCTATCTCAATGTCGATGCGGTTATTGCCGCCTGCAAGGCGACAGGGGCCGAGGCCGTGCATCCGGGCTACGGCTTCCTGTCGGAAAATATCGGTTTTGCCGAACGCCTCGCTGCCGAAGGTATCACCTTCATCGGGCCGCGGCCCGAGCACCTCTCCGCTTTCGGGCTGAAACATACGGCGCGTGAGCTCGCCAAGTCGAGCGGCGTGCCGCTGCTACCCGGCACGAGCCTGCTGTCGAGCGCCGATGAAGCGCTCGCTGCGGCCGAAACGATCGGCTATCCCGTGATGCTGAAAAGCACGGCCGGCGGCGGCGGCATCGGCATGCAGCTCTGTGCCGATGCCGAAAGCCTGAAGGCGTCCTTCGAAAGCGTGCAGCGGACGGCGCGGGCAAGCTTCGGCGATGCACGCGTCTATATCGAGCGTTTCGTAGCCGCGGCCCGGCATGTGGAAGTGCAGATCTTCGGCGACGGCCAAGGCAAGGTCATCGCGCTCGGGGAGCGCGATTGCTCGCTGCAGCGGCGAAACCAGAAGGTGGTCGAGGAAACTCCCGCCCCCGGCCTTTCGGCCGCGACCCGCGCCCGCCTGCATAAGTCGGCCGTCGATCTTGGTGCTGCGGTCTCCTACGAATCCGCCGGCACAGTGGAATTCATCTACGATCCCCAGCGCGATGAATTCTACTTCCTTGAGGTCAACACCCGCCTGCAGGTCGAACATCCCGCCACCGAAGCCGTCTTCGGCATCGATCTCGTCGAATGGATGATCCGTCAAGCGGTCGGCGAGGACGTGCTCTCGGGCGCCGAGGGCCTGCAGCCGAAGGGAGCGGCGATCGAAGTGCGTGTCTATGCCGAGATGCCGCATGCCGATTTCCGCCCGAGCGCCGGGCTGCTGACGGAGGTGTCCTTCCCGCAAGATGCGCGCATCGACGGTTGGATCGAGACGGGCACGGAGGTGACACCCTTCTACGATCCGATGCTCGCCAAGGTGATCGTTTCCGCCGAGGATCGCCCGGCGGCGATCGAAAAGCTGAAGACGGCCCTTGCGGAAACATCGATATCGGGCATCGAAACCAATCTCGACTATCTCAGGGCCATCGCCGGCTCCGAACTTCTGGCGAGCGGCAAGGTGGCGACGACGGCGCTGCGCGATTTTTCCTTCGTACCCGATGTCATCGAGGTGATCGCGCCGGGCGCGCAATCGAGCATCCAGGAACTGCCGGGTCGGCTTGGTCTCTGGCATGTCGGCGTGCCGCCGAGCGGGCCGATGGACGAACGTTCCTTCCGCCAAGCCAACCGCCTCGTCGGCAATGGCGACATGGTTGCGGCGCTGGAGCTGACGGTCTCCGGTCCGATGCTGAAATTCCATACCGATACGACAGTTGCCCTTGCCGGCGCCGGGATGGCGATGAGCGTCGACGGTGTGAAATTGCCGCATGGCGAGGCCGTCACCATCCGCGCCGGCCAGATCCTCGTAATCGGCGGCATCGATGGACCGGGGCAGCGGGCTTACCTCGCCGTGGCGGGCGGTTTTGCCGCTCCGGTCGTGCTCGGCTCACGCGCCACCTTCGGGCTCGGGCAGTTCGGCGGCAACGCCACCGGGACGTTGAAGACCGGCCATGTGCTGCATCTTGCCCGTCAGGCGACCGCCGATGCCGCAAAGCCGGCAACCGAGCCTGCGGAATTGATGCGCGAGTGGGATGTCGGCGTTGTCTATGGTCCACATGGCGCGCCTGATTTCTTCCAGCACGGCGATATCGAGACGCTGTTTTCGACAAATTACGAGGTGCATTTCAACAGCGCCCGCACCGGCGTTCGTCTCATTGGCCCGGCACCGAAATGGGCACGCAGCGATGGCGGCGAGGCTGGCCTCCATCCCTCCAACCTGCATGACAATGCCTATGCGATCGGGGCGATCGATTTTACCGGCGACATGCCGATCATTCTCGGTCCTGATGGTCCGAGCCTCGGCGGCTTCGTCTGCCCGGCGGTGATCGCACGCGACGAGCAATGGAAAATGGGCCAGTTCAAGCCGGGTGATCGCATCCGCTTTCATCCCGTTGCTCGGTCCGAAGATCCGATTGCCGGCCCGGTCGTGCATCGGGGGCAGGAAGAAACGGGCTCGCCTGTCATCGGCAAGCGCGACGACGGGCCGGTCTCGGTGCTCTACCGCCGCCAGGGTGATGACAATCTGCTGGTCGAATACGGGCCGATGACGCTTGACATCGCCCTGCGGCTGAGGGTGCATCTCTTGATGCAGGCCGTTTCGCAGGCCCGATTGCCCGGCATCATCGATCTCACCCCCGGCATCCGCTCGCTGCAGATCCATTATGACGGCACGACGCTGACGCGCAAACGCCTGCTTGGCCTGCTGGCCGAAATCGAAACGAGTCTGCCGGCGGCCCAGGACGTCACCGTGCCGAGCCGCATCGTGCATCTGCCGCTTTCCTGGAACGATCCGGATGCGGAACTTGCGATGCGCAAATATCAGGAACTCGTGCGACCAAACGCGCCCTGGTGCCCCGACAACATCGAGTTCATCCGCCGCATCAATGGGCTGGCGGACGAACAGGCGGTGCGCGATATCGTCTTCGATGCGAGCTACCTCGTGCTCGGCCTCGGTGACGTCTATCTCGGTGCGCCGGTGGCGACCCCGGTCGATCCGCGCCATCGGCTGGTAACGACGAAGTACAATCCGGCCCGCACCTGGACGCCTGAAAATGCCGTCGGCATCGGCGGGGCCTATATGTGCATTTATGGCATGGAAGGGCCTGGCGGCTACCAGCTGTTCGGTCGCACCATCCAGGTCTGGAATACATGGCGGCAGACGCCGGTCTTTGCCAGGGGCAAACCGTGGCTGCTCGATTTCTTCGATCAGATCCGCTTTTTCCCGGTCAGCCATCAGGAATTGGCGGAAGCCCGCAGCGCCTTTCCGCATGGCGATTATCCCGTCAAGATCGAGGAGACGGAATTCTCCTACGCCGCCTATGAGCAGGAATTGCAGGCGAATGCCGCCTCGATCGCGACCTTCAAGGCACGCCAGCAGGCCGCCTTCGATGCCGAACGCCGGCGCTGGAAGGAGGCGGGTCTCGACAGCTTCGTTACCGACGAAGGCACCGGCGAAAGCCCAGCCGGAGACATCCCTGAAGGCTGCTTCGGTGTTGCCAGCGCCGTGCCCGGCAATATCTGGAAACTGCTGGTCGAGCCGGGCGCACCGGTCGCGGCCGGCGACACGCTTGCCATCATCGAATCCATGAAAATGGAAATCAACGTCACCGCACATGCGCCAGGCCGTGTCCGCGACCTGCGCGCCGGGCCCGGACGAAACGTCAAAGCGGGCGATATCATTGTTGTTCTGGAGGAGTGCTGACCCATGCTGCCGACCATTCTTGATCTGACCAGCCTCCGCGCAGCCTATGAGGCGGGCAAAAGCCCGCTCGATATTATCGAGATCGTCATTGCCCGTCGCAATGACGCGACGGATCCCGCTATCTTCATCACGCCGGCACCTGATGAAGCCTTGCGGGCCGAGGCACGAGCTCTGATGGAGCGTTCACCGGAGCCGAACAGCCTGCCGCTCTGGGGCATTCCCTTCGCGGTAAAGGACAATATCGACGTGGCGGGCTTGCCGACGACAGCTGCCTGCCCTGCCTTTTTCTACCAGCCGGAGAAAGACGCAACCGTTGTTGCGAGGCTGCGGGCCGCAGGCGCAATCGTCATCGGCAAGACCAATCTCGACCAGTTTGCCACCGGCCTCAACGGCACGCGTTCGCCCTATGGGGCGCCGCGCTCGGTGTTCGACAAGGACTATGTGTCGGGCGGCTCAAGCTCCGGCTCGGCCGTTGCCGTCGCCTCGGGCCTGGCGAGCTTCGCGCTCGGCACCGACACCGCCGGCTCCGGGCGTGTGCCGGCGGCCTTCAACAATCTCGTCGGCATCAAGCCGACGCCGGGACTGGTGCCGAATGGCGGCGTCGTGCCGGCCTGCCGCAGCGTCGATGTCGTCACCGTCTTTGCTGCAACGGTCGGCGACGGCGTCGCCATCCGCAAGGTGATGGAGGGTTACGATGCCGCCGATCCCTTCTCGCGCAAGGCG
Source organism: Rhizobium aethiopicum (assembly GCF_014197535.1). Taxonomy (GTDB): domain Bacteria; phylum Pseudomonadota; class Alphaproteobacteria; order Rhizobiales; family Rhizobiaceae; genus Rhizobium; species Rhizobium aethiopicum_A. Next base: position 120,704 of record NZ_JACIFV010000006.1, on the reverse strand, counting down.
GTTCCAGCCAGCCTGCCAGCCTCCGGTCTGCGGATCGGTGTGCTCGACGGTGCCGAGCGGGAATTCTTCGGCAACAGGCAAGTCGAAGCTCTCTATGACGCCGCGATCGAAAGGGCGCGCGCGCTCGGCGCCACCATCGTTGCCTGCGACTACGCGCCGTTCCGGCAGGCGGCTGAACTGCTCTACAACGGCCCCTGGGTCGCCGAACGACTGGCGGCGGTGAAGGATTTTCTTGCCACCAATGCCGTCGACTTCGACCCGACGGTTCGCACCATCATCGAGTGCGCGAAAGCCTATGACGCAGTCGCGGCCTTCGAAGGCAGATACACGCTCGAAGCGCTACGTCAGAAGACCGGGAAGGAATGGGAAAAGGCTGATATCCTGATGCTGCCGACCTCGCCGACGACCTATACGGTTGAAGAAATGATGGCGGATCCGATTGTGAAAAACGGTCATTTCGGCCGGTACACCAATTTCGTCAATCTGCTCGATTGCGCGGCGATCGCCGTTCCAGCCGGCTTCGACGCCGATGATCATCTCCCGGCCGGCGTGACTCTGATCGGCCCCGCCTTCACCGATGATGCCCTAGCCGCCTTCGCCGACGCAATGCACCGGGCGGCGAACGCGGGAATGGGCAAGGACCGCCTGTCGGCAATCCCCGAGGCGAGCCGCGTGCCGCCGGCCGATGACGGCTTGGTGCCGATCGTCGTCGTCGGGGCGCATTTGACCGGCATGCCTCTCAACCACGAACTGACGCGACCGGGCGGCAGGCGCATCAGATCCTGCCGTACGGCACCGGATTACCGCCTCTTCGTTCTGCCGGGCACCGTCCCGCCGAAGCCAGGCCTGATCCGTGAACCCGGTTTTGACGGCACGGGTCTCGAAGTTGAGGTGTGGAAAGTCACTCCGGAGGCTTTCGGGCGCTTTGTCCAGAACATCCCGGCCCCGCTCGGCATCGGCAAGGTAACGCTCGACGACGGTTCCCAAATTTCCGGTTTTCTCTGCGAGGCTCATGCCATCGAAGGCGCGCGCGAAATCACCGAATTGGGGGGCTGGCGCGCCTACGTCTCAGATCAAATGAAAAAAGCATGAAGCATCGTCTCAAGAAAATCCTGCTGGCGATACTTGCGGGCCTCGAGGCACGAAGTGCTTCAAGGCGGTTCGGCCGCCGCAGGATTTCATGACGAGGTGGCCGAGACCGCATTTGCCATATTTGCTTCGACGCCTGAGGACGATTGCGAACAAGAAGTTCGCTGCGCTTGGACAAAGGGCAGCCGCTGCAGTTGCGGCCGCCATGGCTTTCGCCTTGTCGCAGATGACCTGCAAGACTTCAGGTGCCTCGCGCGCTCGGCTCTCCGGTTGTTGCAAACACTGCGCTCGCATCGCTGACCATCTCCACATGGGAATAGGCCGCCTGTGCGGCAGCGATGCCGTCCGCCCGCATGATTGCCATCACGATCCGGCCGTGTTCTTCGTAGGACTTTGCCAAGCGGCCAGGCAGACGAAACTGCGCCCGTCGAAATGGGGCGAGCCGCGCCCGTGTCTGCGTCACCATCTCCAAGATGTGATCATTATGCGCCCCGCGATAAAGGCGGGTGTGGAATTCCGTGTTATGCACCGAATACTCCTCTTCCGCGCCGGCATGCACGAGCCTCATTGATGCCTTATGCTCCAGCTCCAGCGTGCGCCGCTCATCGACTGTCATACGCTCGGCCGAGAGCCTGGCGCAGATCGCTTCGAGTTCAGCCATCGCCTCGAACATCGAATGCAGATAAGTTTCGGTGACGGTGGTGACGACGGCGCTGCGGTTCGGCTCCCGGTCGACAAGCCCCATCGCTCCGAGTTCACGGAGCGCCTCGCGCACCGGTGTGCGCGACACTTCGAAGCGAGCCGCCAGCGAGACCTCATCAAGCTTCTCGCCCGGCAGCATCTGTCCGGTCACGATCATGTCCGCGATCGCCCGCACCATCTGCTCGACGGTTGTCCCTGCTCTGATGATTTCTCTGCGCCTGACTTGCTTCAAGGAATGATTCTACACTGTTATGATTGCATACACATGCCCGCTCAAGCGGGCAAAGTCAAACATCAGTATATCTGATTGATATACCTAGCAAAAGTGTATTCTGCACTATCGGATTCCCAGCACTTCCAGCCAAACGACTGAGATGTCGGACGATTTTATAGGCTGTGCATATTTTTTCATCTAATTTTAAGATGAAATTGCATGCACTTTTCGGACATCGGCCGGAGGCGTGACAATTTCACACATAAAATCAATGCACTAAAATTTGGCATGACCATTGCATACACTTTTCTGTAACCAATCTAAAACGGCAAAACCGCCGTTAGGGGAGCATTCCGATGACCAGACTCCTTTCCATGAAACGACGTCATTTTCTTCAGGCTTCCGCCGCCGCCACTCTCGTCGGCGCGGCGCCCGGTCTCCTCTCCTCCCGCGCGCTCGCGCAGGCGGCCCTGACCGTCGGCTTCGTCTATGTCGGTCCCAAGGATGACTATGGCTACAACCAGGCGCATGCCGAGGGTGCCGCCGCCGTCAGGGCGTTGCCCGGCGTCACCGTCGTCGAAGAAGAGAACGTGCCGGAAACGGTGGACGTTCAGAAGACAATGGAATCGATGATCAATCTCGATGGCGCCACCCTGCTCTTCCCGACCTCCTTCGGCTATTTCGATCCGCATATGCTGGCCATGGCCGCCAAATACCCCGATATCCAGTTCCGTCATTGCGGCGGGATGTGGCAGGAGGGAAAACACCCCGCCAATACCGGCTCCTATTTCGGCTATATTTTCCAGGGGCAGTATCTGAACGGCATCGCCGCCGGCCATGCGACGAAGAGCAAGAAGATCGGCTTCGTCGCGGCCAAGCCGATCCCACAGGTGCTGCAGAACATCAATGCCTTCCTACTCGGCGCACGCGCAGTCGATCCGACAATTACCTGCCAGGTGATTTTCACCGGCGAATGGTCGCTTGCGGTCAAGGAGGCGGAAGCCACCAACGCGCTGGTCGATCAGGGCGCGGACGTCATCACCTGCCATGTCGACAGTCCAAAGGTGGTCGTGGAAACCGCCGCCGGCCGCGGCGCCTTCGTCTGCGGCTACCACGCCAATCAGAGCCCGCTTGCGCCGGAGAAATACCTCACGGGCGCTGAATGGGCCTGGGGCAATGTCTATGGCGACTTCGTCAAGAAGGCGCAGGCCGGCGAAAAGCTCGGCAATTTCGTGCGTGGCGGCCTGAAGGACGGTTTCGTCAAGATGAGTGCGCTCGGCCCCGGCGTTTCCGAGGCGGGCCGCAAGGCATTCGAAGCGGCGCATGCCGAAATGATGAAGGGCGGCTTCTCGGTGTTCAAAGGGCCGCTGAAGGATAACAAGGGCAACACCGTCGTCACAGCCGACAAGAGCTATGCGGAAGACGCGATCGAGCTCGAAAGCATGAACTATCTGGTCGAGGGTGTCGTCGGGTCCACGGCGTAAACCGCGTGAGGGAGAAGCGCCATGACCTTTCAGGCCAATGATCCTGCAATATCAGTCGCTTCCGACAACCCAGCCGCGCTGCGTCCCCTGCTCGAATGGATCGCACGCAGGGCCGAACCTGTGGTCATCGGCCTTACGGCCATCCTGATCGGGCTCGGGCTCTTCTCCCTCTTTATCCTGGCGATCGGCAAATCGCCGGCCATGCTCTTCCAGCTCATGTATACCGGCGGCTTCGGCAGCTGGTTTTCGGTGCAGAACAGCTTAAGCCGTGCCGCACCCCTTCTCCTGACGGCACTCTGCGTAGCCCTGCCCGCCCGCCTCGGCCTCGTCATCATCGGCGGGGAAGGAGCGGTCGTGCTGGGCGGCGTTGCCGCCGCAGCCATGGCCATGCCGCTTGTCGGCGCGGCCCCCGCGTTTCCCACTCTTGTTCTGATGGCGATTGCCGCCATGGTCGTCGGCGGCATCTGGATCGGCTTTGCCGGCTTCCTGCGCCATTACCGCGGCGTCAACGAAACCATTTCTTCGCTGCTGCTCTCCTATATCGCCATCGCTCTGATGAATCAGTTTGTCGAAGGGCCGCTACGCGATCCGGCCAGCCTCAACAAGCCCTCGACCAAGCCGCTGCCACCCGAATACATGCTCGGCAACATTCCCAGCATGGATGTGCATTGGGGGCTCGTGATCGGCATCCTCGCCTGCATCCTCTCCTGGATCTTGATCGAGGTGACGAGCTTCGGTTTCGCCGCCCGCATCGCCGGCGGCAACGTGCGCGCCGCCCAAATCCAGGGTCTGCCAGTCGGCAGGCTGATTGCCGGCTTCACCGCGATCGCCGGCAGTTTCGCAGGTCTTGCCGGCATGATCGAGGTCGTTGCCGTCCAGGGCAGCGCCAATGCCTCGCTCGCCGCGGGTTATGGCTATACCGGCATCCTCGTTGCCTTCCTCGCCCGCCACAATCCGCTGGCGATCATCCCGGTCGCGATCCTGCTCGGGGGCATCGATGCTTCCGGCGGCCTCATCCAGCGCCGCATGGGCCTGCCCGATGCCACGGTGCTGGTGCTGCAGGGTACGCTCTTCATCATCATCCTCTTCTGCGAGACCTTCTACGGGCGCTTCAAGATCTTCAATCCCGACCTCTGGAAAAGGAGCCTCTGATGGAAGAGACGGGCATCGGCATCTGGGGCGTGCCGCTCGCAATCCTGGCGGGCGCCATCCGCGTTTCCACCCCCTTCATCTTCGTCAGCCTCGGCGAGACGATCACCGAGCGCTCCGGCCGCATCAATCTCGGGCTGGAAGGGACGCTCGTCTTCGGTGCGATGACGGCCTATGCGGTCGCCGTCATGACCAACTCGCCCTGGCTCGGCGTGCTCGCTGCCATGGCGACCGGCGCCATCTTCGGTCTCGTTCACGGCTGGATCTGCAAATGGCCGAAGGTGAACGACATCGCGATCGGCATCGCCATGATGCAGTTCGGCCTGGGCCTCGCCTTCTTCCTCGGCAAGTCCTTCATTCAGCCGGCCGCGCCGCATCTGCCGTCGATTCCCTTCGGTTTCTGGTCGAGCCTGCCGCAGATCCAGGCGGCTCTGAACATCAATGTCCTCTTCATCCTCGGCGCCCTGCTTGCCTTCGTCCTCTGGTGGGCCTTCCGGAATACGCGGCTGGGCCTCATCCTGCGCGTCGTCGGTGACAGCACGGATGCAGCGCGCGCCATGGGCATCAATCCGGATCGGGTGCGCCTGCTTGCCACGGCCGTCGGCGGCTCGCTGGCGGCGATCGGCGGCGCCTACCTGTCGCTCTATTATCCCGGATCGTGGAACGAGGGCATTTCTTCAGGCCAAGGCCTGATGGCCGTCGCCCTCGTCATCTTCGCCCGCTGGAACCCGATCGGCTGCTTCCTCGCCGCGCTGCTCTTCGGCGGCGCCGGTGCGCTCGGGCCGGCGTTGCAATCGATCGGCGTGACCCAGGGCTACTATCTCTTCTATGCCGCGCCTTACGTGCTCACCCTCGTCATCATGATCGCGACCTCCTCACCGACACGTTCGCTTGCCGGTGCGCCGGGGGCGCTCTCGCTGACGAAGTGAGGCGGGAGCAGCTGATGTCCAACCGCGGCGCATTGAACGGATCGAAACGGTCGAACCGCGGCAGCAAAACATTCAAACTTGCCGGTGAATAGGAGAAGAAGACGATGGACGCCATGGTCGAGACCAAAGGACATTATATCGACGCCGATCCCTATCCATGGCCCTATAACGGCGCCCTGCGCCCGGACAATACGGCCCTCATCATCATCGACATGCAGACCGATTTCTGCGGCAAGGGCGGTTATGTCGACCACATGGGCTACGACCTGTCGCTGGTTCAGGCACCGATCGAGCCGATCAAAAAGGTCCTGGCCGCCATGCGGACCAAGGGCTACCACATCATCCACACCCGCGAGGGCCATCGCCCCGATCTCGCCGATCTGCCGGCCAACAAGCGCTGGCGTTCACAGCGCATTGGCGCAGGCATCGGCGATCCTGGCCCGTGCGGACGCATCCTCACACGCGGCGAACCCGGCTGGGACATCATTACAGAACTCTACCCGATCGAAGGCGAGACGATCATCGATAAGCCCGGCAAGGGCTCGTTTTGCGCCACCGACCTGGAGCTGATCCTCAACCAGAAGCGCATCGAGAACATCATCCTGACCGGCATCACCACCGACGTCTGCGTTTCCACGACGATGCGCGAGGCGAACGACCGCGGCTTCGAATGCCTGCTGCTGGAAGACTGCTGCGGCGCGACCGATTACGGCAATCATCTCGCCGCCATCAAGATGGTGAAGATGCAGGGCGGCGTCTTCGGCTCCGTCTCCAATTCCGCAGCGCTCGTGAGCCAGCTGCCATGAGCACGATCCGCGACACGCCACTCCCGCAGGCCGGCAAGGCCGTCGGCATCGATACGATTGACATGACGATGCGCTTCGGCAGCTTCACCGCGCTTGACCATGTCTCGATCAAGGTGCCAGCCGGTAGTTTCCATGCGCTGCTCGGAGAGAACGGTGCCGGCAAGTCGACACTGGTCAAATGCATCATGGGTTTCTATCACGCGACAGCGGGCTCGCTCTCCGTCGATGGTCGCGAAGTGGCGATCGCATCGCCCAGGGACGCGGCGAGCTACGGCCTCGGCATGGTCTATCAGCACTTCACGCTGGTCCCGTCGCTGACGGGTGCCGAAAACCTCGTCATCAGCCGCGCTGAAGTCCCTGCCATCATCAATTGGACGAAGGAACGGAAGGATCTCGCCGCCTTCATGGAGCGCATGCCCTTCCAGATTTCGCTCGACCGGCCGGTGAGCGAACTGGCCGCCGGCGAGAAACAGAAGCTCGAGATCGTCAAGCAGCTCTATCTCGGCCGCTCCTTTCTGGTCCTCGACGAGCCGACCTCGGTGCTGACGCCCGCCGAAGCCGACGAGATGCTCGGCCTCGTGCGCGGGATGACGCAGCGCGGCGAACTGACCGTGCTGATGATCTCCCACAAGTTCCATGAGGTGACGAAGTTCGCCGATGCCGTTTCGATCCTGCGGCGCGGCAAGCTTGTCGGCTCTGGAAAAGTTGGGGAAGTCTCCACGGCCGAAATGGCGACGATGATGATCGGCGACGTCAAGCTCGCCGAGCTCGACAGCCGCGTTCCCACCCCGCAGAGCGTCAAGCCGGTCCTCAAGGTCGAGCAGGTCAAGGCGCCTGACCGCTCGGGTCTCAAGACCATCGAAATCGACGAGCTCATCGTTCACGCCGGCGAGATCGTCGGCATCGCCGGAATATCAGGAAATGGCCAGAAGGAATTGACCGAAATCCTCGCCGGCCAGCGCCCGACGGAGACCGGCCGCGTTATCGTCAACGGCGACGCCTACCGCGCGACACGGCCCGAGACGCGCAAGAACAATGTCCGTTTTATTCCCGAGGAGCCGCTGCAGAATGCCTGTGCGCCGCGAATGACCGTCAGCGAAAATCTCGCCTTTCGAACGTTTGACCTCAAGGCAGGCGGCAAGGACGCGATCTGGCTGAACAAGGGCAAGATGAGGAAGCGCGCCGCCGCGCTGATTTTCGACTTCAAGGTGAAGACGGCCTCGTCTGCCTCGCCGATCGCGGCACTTTCCGGCGGCAATGTGCAGCGCGCCGTGCTTGCCCGCGAACTGACCGGCAAGGTGGATCTGCTGATCGTCTCGAACCCGTGCTTCGGCCTCGATTTCTCGGCCGTCGCCGAAATCCGCGCCCGCATCATGAAAGCGCGCAATGCCGGCGCTGCCGTGTTGCTGCTCTCCGAGGACCTCGACGAGCTGCTCGAGATGTCCGATCGCATCATGGTGATTTCCGAAGGTAGGCTGGTTTACGAAACGCCGGCCCGCTCAGCCGACATCGGCGTGATCGGCGCCCATATGGCGGGGCATCACTGATGGCTGAGATCAAAGCAGAACCCTTCGCCTTTCCGGTGAAGCACGACCAACTCGCGCTTATCGTCATCGACATGCAACGTGACTTTGCCGAGCCCGGCGGCTTCGGCGCCAGCCTCGGCAACGACGTCAGCCGCATCACCAGGATCGTGCCCAATGTCAAACGACTCATCCAGGGCTTTCGTTACGCCGGGCTGCCGGTCATTCACACGATGGAATGCCATCGGCCCGATCTTTCGGATCTGCCGCCGGCCAAACGCGACCGCGGCAATCCGACCCTCAGGATCGGCGACGAAGGCCCCATGGGCCGCATCCTGATCTCCGGCGAGCCCGGCACCGCAATTCTGCCGGAGCTTGCTCCGGTCAAAGGCGAGGTCGTCATCGAAAAACCGGGCAAGGGCGCCTTCTATGCGACCGAGCTCGGCGAAGTGCTGCAGCAAAAGGGTATCAAACAGCTGGTTTTCGCAGGCGTGACGACCGAAGTCTGCGTGCAGACCACCATGCGTGAGGCCAACGATCGCGGCTATGAATGCCTGCTCGCCGAGGAGGCCACGGAAAGCTATTTTCCGGAGTTCAAGGCCGCAGCCATTGCCATGATCCGCGCCCAGGGTGCAATCGTCGGCTGGACGGCTCATGTCGACGCCATATTGGAAAGTATCGCCCATGCCTGAAACCACCCGTGAATTGCTCACATCTGGCGGCTGGAGGGATCTGCACTTCGGCCCCTTCCGCGATCAGGTGACGATCCATTGGATCCGACCCTTCGAGGGCGACCAGCCCGGCGTGGCGCTCCTGAAATACGAGGCCGGGGCCGGCGTTCCCCGCCATCGGCATGAGGGGCTGGAAACCATTCTCGTGCTCGACGGAGTGCAATCGGATGAAGCGGGCGATTACGGCCGCGGGAGCTACATCGTCAATGCGCCCGGCACCGAGCACTCGGTCTGGAGCGACACCGGCTGCGTCGTCCTCATCCAGTGGGACCGGCCCGTCAGAATACTGGAAGAGAAAACAGTATGAACGATACCACCGCGAAGTTGAGTCGATCGAACTGTCGTTAAACGGACATTTCGCATCATCAACCGGTTAGAGCATTCCAAGCGACATAGTACGGTTTAGCGGCGCCGGGTGACGCCTATTTCTGCTCCGTCTTTCCCGACGGCTTAGTGGCGGCCTCTACAGCACCACCCTGCAGATCCGCCTCGTCCCCGACAATGGCGGCAGCCTCGTCGAGCAGGACGTCCTTGGCCTTCTTGCGGGCATTTTCCATGGCGATATCGGCGCTCAGGCTGCGCTCATCCGCCTGCAGGCCGTCGTCGCCGGCAAGATCGTCGCCATCGCCGGCTGCGGCGCGCGCCTTGAACCGGGCTTCCCGGGCCGCCGCTTCCTTGCGGCGTTCGGCTTCGTTCAGGGAAACGACGCCCTTCTCGCGCTGCGCCTTCAGATCGGCGATGTCCTGCAACAGACGCTGGAAGTCCTGGTCGCCCTTGACCCGCGCATCGTGGCGGCTCTGCAAAGCCGGCAGCAAGGCCGTAACATCGCCTTCCGGCACGTATTTCGCCGGCTTGATCTCCGCCCACGGCAGGGCATTGTCATAACTGGTCTCGCCGAAGCTCGCGGGATCGGACAATGCGGGCAGGCTGATATCGGGGGTGACGCCCCGCAGCTGCGTCGTGCCGCCGTTGATCCGGAAAAACTGGGCGATCGTCACCTTCAGCTCGCCGAATTCAGGTTTGCTGTTGTGAACCACCTGGTCGAGATCGACGACCGTCTGAACCGTGCCCTTGCCGAAACTGGGCTCGCCGATGATCACGCCGCGGCCGTAATCCTGGATCGCCGCGGCAAAGATCTCCGAAGCCGAGGCCGAGCCGCGGTTGATCAGAACCCCCAAGGGACCTGTCCAGGCCGGCGTTGTCAGGTCGGCGCTCTTGACCTCGATCTTGCCGTTGCCGGCGCGCTGCTGAACGACCGGGCCCTTGCCGATGAAGAGGCCGGTGAGATCGATCGCCTCATCCAGCGAACCGCCGCCATTGTTGCGCAGATCGATGAGAACGCCATCGACCTTTTCCTGATTCAGTTCCTCAAGAAGCTTGGCGACATCGCGGCTGGCGCTCTTGTAATCCCTGTCGCCCTTGTTCTTGGCTTCGAAATCCTCATAAAAGACCGGCAGGGTGATGATGCCGATCTTGCGCGTGGCCTCGCCCGCCTTCACCGACAGAACTGTCTTCCTTGCGGCCTGCTTGTCGAGGCTGATCTTGTCGCGCACAAGGTTGACGACGCGATGCACGCCGTCTGCCCCGGCATCGGCCGGCAGGATGTCGAGCCGCACCACCGAACCTTTTTTGCCGCGGATCATCTGCACGACTTCATCGAGGCGCGTGCCCACCACCTCCTTGATTGGCCCGTCCTTGCCCTGGCCGACGCCGGTGATGCGGTCGCCGACGGCGAGCTTGCCGGAGAGCTGCGCCGGTCCGCCGGGCACGAGCTCGCGGATCGTCGTGTAATCGTCGCGCTCCTGCAGCACCGCGCCGATGCCGAACAGCGAAAGCTTCATCGACACATTGAAGTCGGCGGAAGCCGCCGCGCCGAAATAATCGGTGTGCGGGTCGATCGAGTTCGAATAGGCATCCATGAACGACTGGAAGACGTCGTCGCTCTTGAACTTGTAAGCGCGCTCGAGCGTGTTCTCATAGCGTTTATCGAGGGTTTCGCGGATCGCCGCGTCGTCTTTGCCGCCGAGCTTCAACCGCAGCCAGTCGTTCTTGACGCGCTTGCGCCAGAGATCGTTGCTTTCGGCTTCCGACTGCGGCCAGGGCGCCTTGTCGCGCAGCACCGCATAATCTTCCTTGCCGCTGAAATCGAAGCCCTGCTTGAGCAGGCTGCGCGCATAGGTCATGCGGTCGACGACGCGCTGTTGATAGGCGTTGAAGATCGCAAACGGGATCTTCAGGTCCTGCCGCTCGATGGCATCGTCGATCTCGCTGCGGTCAGCCATGAACTTGTCGATGTCGGCCTGCAGGAAGAGCATGCGGTCGGGATCAAGCGACTTGACGAACTGATCCATCACCCTGCCCGACAAGGCATCATCGAGCGGAACCGGCTTGTAGCTGTATCGGGAGAGAAATTGCGCGCTGAGCTCAGCCGCCTGCGCCTGCCGCGTCAACGGCTTCAAAACCGGCGGCGCTGCGACCTCGGCATAGGCGGACGGGGCGAGTGCAAGAAATGCACCAAGAAAAACGTAGTGTATGCGCATTCAGCGTGGATCCAATTCTTCTGCCAGCTCTGTCGATGGGCGATCTAGGTGGCGCAATTATGGTTTTTTGGCAAGCAGAAGGCAAAAGGATGGTCCGGCGAGTCGCGAAACTCTTCGGCATGATCGGCTCGACGCAGAGCGTCAGATCCCGAGGCTTATCGCCGGCAAGTTCGATGTAATCATCTCCAGCATGTCGGCGACGGCCAAGCCCGAGGAGATCACCGCCTTCAGCGATTCTACAGAATTAAGCTGAGGTAAGCGCGCTTAATAGCGGGAACCATTGTCACCGCCTCAAGCGCAGACGGCTAGCCACCCGGCCCCTACATTGCAATTCGAATGCCGCGCCCCATATTTCTATAGGAGCGGAACTGCGAAGCTGCAGCCGTTCGCGGGAATTCGGGCGCCCGGCAGCAGGATGATGGTGTTTCTGCATCCGTAGCACACCGGCACTTTGGCCAGCCCTGCCGCGCCTGGGGCGAGACCGGGCTACTCCGTCCCCAACAGCATGTTCTTGCTACAGTCCGAATGGATTGGGCATTACTAACCCTCCGGGAGAGAATGCGTGACACTGACCTTTCCCAATAAAAGCCGTAGTTTTGATGAGAGCCGGAATGCGGTCCGCTTCTCCGGTTATGACGGCATGTTCGAAGTGCGGTTTTTAGTCGAAGCTAACGCCTTGCGGACCCCGAGCCAGCCCGGCCGCTCCGAGGACGAGTGCCTGAGAGCCTTCGACATGGCGCGCCAGATCATTCTGGAAGCCGCCGCCCATGCCTACGGCCGCGGCGGCAAAGACCGATATACCCTGACGGCGCAGGATATCCGCAGGTAGACTTTTACAACCGGAAAGGCCGTGCAGGAGCCGAACCAAATGTCAGTCGACAGAAAACATCTCAGCGTGGCGAGCCGCTGTCCCGACCAGGGCGATCTTGAATCGGCCGTCTACAGCGCGCTCGCTCATGCCGGCGATCTCGACCCCAGCTATATCTTCGTCACCGCGCGCGGCGGCGACATCACGCTGGCCGGATGGGTGCGTTTGAAAGCGGAGGTGTCACGGGCCGAGGAGATTACACTGAGAACCGACGGCGTGCGCAAGGTTCACAATGAACTGTCGCCGGAATTATGAGGCAAGTCCGTCCGGCGTCGCGTTCGTAGCTGCCAAGAGATCGGCGAGGGCCGTCGGCTCGATCCGGACGATCCTGCGCAAGCGGTTCCCCTCTGCAATCGACGGCAGATGAATGTAGGTCGCGACGCGGCAGTAGGCAAGCCACGACAGGCCTTCGATCGGCTCCTCATCCTGCTCGATCTTGTAGTCGCCTGCCGGAGGCATCTCACCAACAAGATCGGGAAGCGCGAAAGGGGCGGAGAAGCGGACGATGGTGTCCGTCGTGCGCGTGGATGATATGTCGGACATGGTGAAAGGCTCCAGTAGAAGGCGGTTAGCCAAGACCCGCTTAATACTTCCTTCACGGCATTGGCATGGCGATCGGAATCCGGAGCAATGATGGTCCTCAAGTCTCTGACACGGACGAGAGCCACAGGGCCAATCGGCGATAGGAGACTCCTACGCCCCAATTGCGTCACAATGAGACGAAATCCTAAAATGAAGTTTTTATTCAAATTTACTGGTCAAACATAAAATATTATCGTGTAAAAATTAAATTAATCTGGCCGCACAATAAAGACGCCTTCGCCTTTTTATTGCGATATTTTCCTGAAATACATAACCCCGCAAGTCCAAATATCGGCTTTTGCAGAATATACACGACCTTCGCCAGCCTGCTCGACAAGCAGGAGGCCGGCCGCGAAAGCGCGTCCCGCGCGAACGGCAGTCATGACTTCATGAAAAAAGGAGGCATTCAAATGTCGAGACATAACAACGCCAAGCTCCTTACCGCCAGTGACCGCCACGACTTCAGCGCTAACGCAAAGCGACCGGACGGCAATCCCTCCGCGAAGGAATTGATCGCCCATGCCGTCGCCGCACGCACGGACCTCGCCGTGCCGGCCGAGGAAGCGCGCGCGGTCGAGGAACTGCGTGAAGCAAAGAACCCGCGGCATCGGTTCACAAAGCGCCGAAGCACTGAGGCCGATGATAAGAGTCTGGCTGTCCGGGATCTTCCTACGATGGGAGAACTCGAGCAGGCGCGGACCGATCACAGCAGGAAGATCGCCACCCGGGACGCTGAGAGGCGTGCCGAGGAGCCTGACGAAAAAGCCGGCGAGTGAACAAGGACTAGACCCGTCAACCGCCCCGAGTGCGCGCCGGCTCAGCGTTCCAATCGGATCGACGCCTGAATCAGATAATCCTCTGTCAGCTTGACCAGCCTTTCGCTGGCCAGCCCCGCGGGTTCGCCTCGCGTCCGCATTCCGTCGATCAGGCTCTGCTGCGCGCAAATCAGCTGCCGGTCTTTGATCACTCGCCGGCGCGCAACTTCTAAGTCCTGCAGGGAATAGGTCATGAGAGACTATACCACGCAGGCGGCGATAATGAGATTCATTTCGCGGCTCCCCCGATCGTCGCGACCGCCGGCTTGGTTTACCGTCGCTGAACGAGCCGAGACAGAGCCCGCGCCTCTCGCCCGTGACCGAGTGGCCCCGGGGCGGAAAATTACAGGGCGCCTGGCACAGTTCGCCTTGGATAAAGCGCAACCAAGGCGCATGTTCATATATCGGCAGCCAATGAAACGGGCGCTGCCGATCAAGGGGTGGCGCCCTTCGCCCCAATCTAAGGAGGACAAGATGTCTTCCACCATCAAGCGCTCCTCCCATATCGCGGCTTACGGCGACTTCCTATTCAGGGCTTCCATCCTGGCGAGCTTCGCCGTAATCATCAGTTTAATTTTGAGAGGCTGGTTATGGTAGTAATCATCACAACCGGAATTTCGACGAAACGCGACGAAGATTGGCGGCTCCGGTCCATCCTCAAGCGCGCGGACTACGCCACGACAGATCTCGTTGCTTCAGAACATGGCGACCATCACGAAGAGGTGATGGTGATAAGACGCATTAAGGCGGCGACGATCCCGACGCCCGCCTACCCCTCTTCAAAACGGCGGAAGCTGCATGCCGATCCTGAGGCTTTGGCATCATGGGAAAACGAAGGAGGCGCCACACGAGCTGTGCACCCGCCTGCGGACAAGAAAAATTGATGACGCCGCGAGGCGATTCAACGAGGCCATGATCGCGCTCTCCGCCGCGGCTGGGTTCGCAATCACCGAGTAGCTAGACGCGCCGGAACCGACCCGCAGGCGACTATTTCCACCACCGCTTCTGAGCCAGCACCGGCACCAGTGAAACCGACGGCTCCGACGGACAACAATCCGACGCCTGCACCCGCTGCTCCTTCACAGCAATAATGCTGCCAATTGTGCTCAAAGCTGTTCAGCGGCCTCGGACATAAATTCGCGCATCTTTGTTGCGACGTCCTGCTCGCTGAGATTGCGACCTGCCGCTTGAAGATCAGATAGCGCTTTCGAGAGAACGCCAGGGTCCCCACCTTTGAAGCGGGCATCAGTGATCTCATCTGCGTAAGCCACAAAGTCATCGCGATCAACGAGTCCTGCGACCCACTTCGCCAAAAGCGTGTCGCAACGCGATTTGAGCTTGAGGATCCTCTCGGCGTCCCGAAAGTATTGATCTTCCATTCCCTTTTCTCGGTCTCTTAAGTCGACCATCATTTTCCTCCTGATTTTTGTCATCGAAACCGCTCAACGCGTGAGTTTGCGGAATAAACCGGGCTGACGCGCTCCCAACTTCCGAGGGCCGACCCCAAAAGATCGCCAATACTTCGCTGCTAGACTAAGATAGCACAAGTAAACGATGGTGGCCGCTTATTGCGGTCCCTGCGCCGGAGTCCTGTTCGATTGCTCCAACGCGGATTGCGCCGGCCGAATGATGTCTTTGCGCTCTGGCCGGAGCCACCAGACCGCAGCGACTACGAAAAGCACCAGGCCGAAACAGACGACTAACTTCAGGGACATGAGTTCCGCCTCCTCGGCGTGGCTTTTCATCGGGTGCTGAACCCGCCCGGGTGTCAACAGATTTAATGACACCGCACGCAAGCCCCTTGTCCTTTTGTTGAAACGCGTTGCTGGCGAGATCGGCCAAGGCAGCTGCGATTGCCTAGATAACGCACTGGCTCAAGATCAACTGACCGATTGAACTTGATGCGATCGAGAAAAAGCCCCGCCGAGGCGCGGCAGTTCTGATTTGGGAAAGTGGGTACCGCACAGGACTTACTGGAACAATGGAAAGGACCCTTTTGCAGGGCCACCCGTGCGATCCCGTCGCCCTAGTCAATGAGCTATGCGCGGTTTTATTGCGATTTGGCTCATCTGGAACTGACCTAGCAACCGGATGCCTTCCATGACAGAGGTTCTCGCGGTTTCCGGTTCAGCTCGGGCGATTTCCGAGGAGTCTCGAAATAGCGTTGCGGCCAATTCCTCCAACTGAGGCCAGTTGGGATCTTGCTGAACCTTGGCGATTTCGGCCGAATACTGGAGCTTTGAAGCCAGGGCGCGTATGACCGCCTCGCGGCGTTCCCTGCTCATATCTTCCAAAGGCATTTTATGGAACATGGCGCACTCCTTGAGAGGGTGCTGTCCGAAAGATGACCGAGAAGTGGCGACAACCATTCTCCGGATGAGCTTATTCTGAGATAAGGCGAAGCTGATCCATTTCAAGCCAACGAGTGACGGGGCATTTTGCGTCAATGATGTCCAACTCATCAGTGGTGCCGCACAAAAGGGATCGGTGAGTTGAAGGATGTCACAGTTTGGAAGTTCGTCAATTTACCAGAGATTGCCATCCTGAAGGTCTTTTGACCGAGCAATTTGCGGAACTACGGCGATAGAAGCACCTCGCCAACCAGCGCGCCGGCGGCGTCATATATCAAAATGCCAAGGGGAATGTCCGGGCGCTTGAATAACAGGGCGCGGGCAAGGACAGGAGGCTAGGTCTGACAATCAGTCGCACCAGTCATTCCGCTGCTTCGGGCTCCAGGTCCTAGCCAGCCCTTCCTGCAGCAGCTTCTTCCCGATCTCTTCCCCGCGCCGGACCATTCGACCCTCAAACCGCCCTTAGGCGCGGGCACTTTACGGTGCGGTGGGCTCACCCTGTTAGGCTCGCCTAAAGTGACTAAGAATGAAACGTTGCGCTAAGGTACCGACGAGCGCATAACATCCCATCGCTGCCAACCTTTCACGGGCGGCTCCGACTGGAAGTGACACAGCTTCCGCCCCAACCTGAAAGGACGAACCATGTTTGGCTACGTCCGAACCCGCCATCGAAAACCGCTGCGGCTGTCAATCGTTGAGGGAAGTTTCGACGGCTCCGTCGCCAAGCGCGATTACGGTCCAAAATCTCTGTCCCACCTGCGCTTTACGATGTATGGCGAGGGAATCGGAAGCGACAGGGATCTTCTTAAAATCGCCAGAGCCAACTGAAGACGCAGTCGTAGAATTGTCCTGAATAACCGAGTTTCGACTCGGGTCGAAAGCAGCGTGGGCTCGGAGTATGGCTCACGCTGTAGTACCCCTAAATTCGCTGCTGAACCGGTCATCTGTGCGAGACCTAGCGTGCCGATGAGCCGATGAGCCATTCAAAGTGGTCCGCCAAGGATAACGCGGCTCATGACATCTCCATCTTCGTCGAGCTCGTGCACCGGCAGATAGGTGTTCTTCTCCATCCACTCCCGCACGATAAGCCTGATCGTGTCGTTGCGCGTCATGCCAAGTTCACCGGCTAAATCGCGAGGCACCTCTTCGACGTCCTCCTCCATCGTCACTGCTGCGGCGTTCCTCAAGCGCAACGCCGCGCGGCGCAGCAGAATCTGCAAGTCTGGTAGTGGGATGTTACCGATCCGATCGGCTGCGAATCGCTTTTCGGCAAGTAACTCTTTTAGACGGCCCTTCGCAATCAACGCCAGCTTGATACCGCAACGGTGGCAGCGAGCGCCCTCAGGGCGTCATCGCTGCCGCCTGTGGGAGTAGATTGGCCTTGTTTGTCCCGGAGCCCGAGCTCGCACTCGTCTGAGATCCTGCGCAGATGCTCGTCGTGCTGGGCCTGCAACAGGTGGAAGCGCTCCAATAAATCCTCAGCGTCTTCGGTCGGCTGATGCACGAGCTTTGATCCGATGAAGGGTGATCCGCCTCGACGGCACCCATGTCAAACGGTGGCAGCATTTTCCTTTAGTTCGTTCTTAAACTTTCCTAGAGGAACCTCGGTTTCCCCTCGCCCGCTTTGCAGAAGTCGTGCGTGCATATTCACGCGCAATGCACAGCGATGGGTGGCTCGGGCGGGAATGGCGGAGGCGCGAACACCCTACATTCCAACACGGATGCCGCACCCCCATATTTCTAAAGGAGCGGAACCGCGAAGGTGGAGCCGCTCGCGGGAATCGGGCGCCCGGGCAGGTTGGCCAGCCCTCCCGCGCCTCAGGTGAGACCGCCTACCGCGAGCGGACTACCAGACGACAGATCTCGCGGCTTCAGAAAATGGCGACCATCACGAAGAGGTGATGGTGATAAGACGCATCAGGGCGGCGACGATCCTGACGCCCGCCTATCCCTCTTCGAGGCGGCGGAAGCTGCATGCCGATCCTGAGGCTTTGGCATCATGCGCGGGCCGGACGGCGCACATGCTGTGATTGGCTTTCGTTGCGAGTCGAAATGAAATAGATCTGCCGCAATTTTTCTCGACCAGATGGAAGAGATGACGAGCAAACAAGACCGACATGTCAATTCCAGGGGCTTTCAGGTCCTTTTGGCGCTGGTGACTCTCGAACGGGGAAAGATGATTGCGAGAATAAACGACATTCGAACGCGCAGGCCTGACCGCTTTCTGCTCATCCCCGGAATATACAATTTGCCAGCCGTATTGATTAGGCGCATGGTAGGTCTTCAGTAGCTGTTTCTCAGGGCGCTACTGGTTGGAGGTCGGTTGTTGCCTTCGCCCCAAATTGAAGGAGGACAGCATGTCTTCCAATCTCAACATATCTGTGCGGACCTCTGACCTGGCTGTATTGCAAGGCGTCCTCGACGACGCCGGATACGATTCCACAAGTAGCCTCGCAGATCCGAAATATTACAACATCGCCGTCAAATTGCTGTTCCATCTTTATAATGATGGAATGACCTCGCCCGCGGCCCTTTCCATCGAACTCAGCCGGCACTTTGGAAAAACACCACTGTCCTCGAAATCATCCGCGGAGTTCGAAAAAAATCGCAAGTTGATACAGGGGATCCGTTCAGCCGTTGTGGTCAAGTCGCCCACCGGCGCCTCAACAGACACTTGGTGAGTTACTAAATTCGACAAAGCCACTGCCAACCGGATGGCGGGTTGCATTCCGGAGCAGTTCCAACCCATGAACTACCTTCAACTCAGTGGACACGGCGCCGGATTGCCCCGGCAGATGAATGTCCTGCAATATATCATCGGGGTCGCCCGGCAGAGCGACCAAGCCGTTCACTCAAGCCCCTTTGCTGCACTTGCCGAAACCATAAATGGGCGACAGCGCGCCGGGAAGCGGCACAATAATGGGCACCATCAGAGGAGTCTGGAATGCCAAAAGCACCAAAAGAATTTGCAGCCAGCGCCAACGGAGACAAATGGTTTCTCGGACATAACGAACCTGCGGACCAGCATGTCGTGATCCATCACGCCAACGACGCCTCCGGCGGCACTGAGACGAGATGGCCGATTTCGAGCTTTCTCGAGCACTTCGGCGATCATCCGCAAGGTCAGGCTCTTCGCGCGGCACTACGCGATGCCGGATCTGTTGAACAGGAAGCATCAAGCGAACATACGCGCGTTGCGCAGAAACCGGTAATTTCTTTCCCTTGGTCTCGCAAGATGGACCGCCTCAGGGATTGAGCCAATAATCACTCACCTTAAAGGATAGCCCCACGGGGTATCTCAAGGCTTCCGACTGCGGCCAGGGCGCCTTGTCGCGCAGCACCGCATAATCTTCCTTGCCGCTGAAATCGAAGCCCTGCTTGAGCAGGCTGCGCGCATAGGTCATGCGGTCGACGACGCGCTGTTGATAGGCGTTGAAGATCGCAAACGGGATCTTCAGGTCCTGCGGCTCGATGGCGTCGTCGATCTCGCCGCGGTCAGCCATGAACTTGTCGATGTCGGCCTGCAGGAAGAGCATGCGGTCGGGATCAAGCGACTTGACGAACTGATCCATCACCCTGCCCGACAAGGCATCATCGAGCGGAACCGGCTTGTAGCTGTATCGGGAGAGAAATTGCGCGCTGAGCTCAGCCGCCTGCGCCTGCCGCGTCAACGGCTTCAAAACCGGCGGCGCTGCGACCTCGGCATAGGCGGACGGGGCGAGTGCAAGAAATGCACCAAGAAAAACGTAGTGTATGCGCATTCAGCGTGGAGCTGAAACGGCTTTTGCCTTGGATCCAAGTGATCCGCGGGTGCAGTGTACGTTACCGGCGTAAGCGGACAGGAACGCTCAGCTGACGCGCAAAACCGGGCTTTCGATCGCCTCCAACGCCCACGAGCCTTAGTCGTCAATCAACCGGCGACGGCCCCCGCAAAGTTTGAGTTGACCGCCTTCGATGACGAGGCAACACTTGCATCTGCAGCAAGGCAGGAGGAACACGATGGACGAGCAAGACCGCTGGCGCCAGATGGCAAGCGCACCGAGAGACGGCAGCCGCATCTTGGTGACGATCCGCGCATCCGAACAGGGGCCGGCGGAAGTCGACCTCGCCTATTGGTCGCATGGCGATCAGTTCGGCGGAGAAGGCTGGCGCGCCTCGGATTCCTCGCCGGGGCACATCATCGAATATGCCGAGCCCGAGTTGAAGTGCTGGATGCCGATGCCCTCGGCCAACCGCACCTCGATGCCCTCGCCCTGGGAAGGCGACGACGACGAGCAGCTCGATGGGTCGGGGATTTGAGGAGCCGCCAAAGGGGATCAGAATCCTCAAAAACCGCTGATGTGTTTGGGTGTTGGCAACCTCACCAATTTGAATGCGTATATCTGCGACTCGAGCTCCCGGCGAAAGTCAGGTGTCGGATTCACCGCTCAGCCATTTGGCTCTTAGCTAGTGATTCTTGATTAATTGCACCCCATCGTAAACCGCTCTATTTTTACTTGCAGGGTGCCTCGACAAGACGGAACGTCCTCGGCTTCGCAACGCCGTCGGACCACTTTGGCTACCGCACCAACCCCAGGCGCCGTTCGACGACACGATCTACGAGGAGACGAGCGATGGGCGCAACGACGCCGGACAACATCATGCAGCTTGGCATGGGGTTTTGGGCCTCCAAAGCCATGCTGAGCGCGGTCGAGCTCGGCGTCTTCACCGAGCTCGCAGCCGGCCCGGCCGATCTGCCCGACCTGCAGGCCAGGCTGAAACTGCACCCCCGCTCAGCCCGCGACTTCCTCGACGCCCTGGTGGCCCTCAAGCTGCTCGAACGCGAGGACGGCCGCTATCGCAATACCACCGATACGGACCTTTTCCTCGACAAGGCGAAGCCGTCCTATATCGGCGGTATCCTCGAAATGGCCAATGCCCGGCTCTACGGTTTCTGGGGCTCGCTTACCGAAGCCCTGCACACGGGAGAGCCACAGAACGAAGCCAAGCACAGCGAGGACTTCTTTGCTGCGCTATATGCGGAGCCGGCACGGCTGCGCGGATTCCTCGCGGCGATGAGCGGGATCAGCGCCGGTGCGGCGCAGGCGATCGCCGCGAAGTTCGACTGGTCGAAATACACGACCTTCGCCGATGTGGGCGCGGCGCAAGGCATGGTACCGGTGGTGATCGCCCGGGCCCATCCGCATCTCCGGGCCCTCGGCTTCGACCTGCCTGCCGTGCAGCCGATATTTGACGAGTTCGTCGCCCGTCACGGCCTTGCCGACCGCATCCGCTTCCACAGCGGCAACTTCTTCGACAGCCCGATGCCGAAAGCGGATGTGATCGTGATGGGGCATATCCTCCACGACTGGGATCTTGCCGAGAAGAGGATGCTGCTGGAAAAAGCCTTTGCCGCGCTGCCGAACGGCGGGGCCCTGATTGTCTACGACGCTGTCATCGACGATGAGCGCCGCAGCAACGCCTTCGGCTTGCTGATGAGCTTGAACATGCTGATCGAGACCCGCGGAGGGTTCGACTACACCGGTGCCGACTGCCAAGCCTGGATGCGCGACGCCGGTTTCGTGTCCACACGCGTCGAGCCGTTGCTGGGACCGGACTCGATGGTGATCGGATTCAAGCCCGATTGAGCGGAAACGGCGAGCTCGGCCGGTTGAGTAAGTTCGATCAATGGCGCGATGTCGATCGCCTTGCTCTGACCCCGACCCGTGAAGGCGGCGCTGGCCTCCCCCAAAGTTGATGCGCCGTGGGGTTGAAATAGTCGTCTTCAGATCCATCATTTTCTGCATGAAACGAATAGTCATCATTGCGTGCGCGTGCGTGGCGTTTCTCGCCGCCTGCTCACGCACCGAACCTCTCGAAGTGTCTGCCGCGCCTTCCGTTTCACCAGGCGCCGCCCCAGTCAGCGATCAAGCTGTAATTGCAGATGTGGTTGGCCGCGGAACTGTCGGAACGAAAGCTCTCGCCTGGGCAAATCCGTCGACTGGGAGCGCCGGAGTTATCGAACAGATTGACACCCACGATAGGCTTGATGGATGCCGTGGTTTCGTAACAAGTCGCCAGTCACTTGAGGGTACTACGCGCTTTGGTGGCGTAGTTTGCCCCTCTGGGAATTCTTGGAAGTTAGGAGCAACGACCCACTAGCGTAAAACCGGTGCCCAGATAGCGAGAAATCTCCATCGCTTCCGAGACGATCGATGATGACCGCGCGAACCCCGTATTTTCCGGATCGGACCCCTGGCCGTGTGCACATAAATAAGAATCGACGGACCTTGCTCCATGTCGAATAAGTAATGCCTATCGTGAATTAGTGAATCATCCCTTTATGCCCGGACATAAATGCATAGACTTTTGCATCTATCTTATAAATACCGTCGGAATTCCAATTTAATACTTATTTCGACGAGGCCACTCACAAGATTTTTACGCAAAGCCCCGCGGCCGTTGCCACCGCGGGGCTTCTCGACGCCTCACCCGGGAGAGGGGATCAGGCGGCCTGGACTTTACGGTTCGTGCGGGCCCATTCGGGCAGCCAGTCGCCGTGGGCGGCGAGCAGGTCGTCGACCAGCGACCAGATCTGGTCGAGGTCGAGCTCGGCCGCCGTATGCGGGTCCATCATCGCGGCGTGGTAGATGTGCTCGCGATTTTCGGTCATCAGCGCCTGCACCGTCAGTTCCTGCACGTTGATGTTGGTGCGCATCAGTGCCGTCAGCTGCGGCGGCAGGTCGCCGATGAACGTCGGCTGGATGCCGGAGGCGTCGACGAGGCAGGGCACTTCGGCGGCGCAATTTTCCGGCAGCGAGGTGATGCAGCCATTGTTGCGGACGTTGCCGTAAATCACCGAGGGTTCGCCGGTCCAGACCGAATTGATGATCGAGGAGGCATATTCCTTCGACGGCGTCACCTCGATCTTGTCGGCCGAGCGATAGGCCTCGGCCTGACCCTTCCAGCGCTCGATCTGCTCGATGCAGCGCTTCGGATATTCATCGAGCGGGATGCCGAATTTCTCGATCAGGTCCTCGCGGCCCTCCTTGATGAAGTAGGGCGTGTATTCGGCGAAATGCTCCGAGCTTTCGGTGACGAAATAACCGAGCCTGGTCAGCATCTCGTAACGCACCTTGTTCGGGCAGCGCGGGTTCCAGCCCGGCTTCGGCGCCCTGCCCTCGCGATAAGCCCGCAGCAGATCGGGATAGAGGTTGCGATAGGAACCGTCGGCCTGGCGATGCTCGAATTTGAGATAGAAGGCCATGTGGTTGATGCCGGCGGCGCGATAGCGGATTTCCTCGTAGGGAATGTCGAGATCGTGCGCCAGTTCCATCGCCGTGCCCTGCACCGAGTGGCAGAGGCCGACCTGGCGGATTGTGGGGTATTTCTCCGATATCGCCCAGGTGTTGATCGCCATCGGGTTGACATATTGCAGCATGATCGCCTCGGGGCAGACGGCGAGCATGTCCTCGCAGACCTTCCACAGATGCGGTACGGTGCGAAGCCCGCGCATGATGCCGCCGACGCCGAGCGTATCGGCAATCGTCTGGCGCAGCCCGTATTTCTTCGGCACCTCGAAATCGGTGACGGTGCAGGGCTCGTAACCGCCGATCTGGAAGGCGACGACAACAAAATCGGCGCCTGAAAGCGCCTTGCGCTGGTCGGAATAGGTCTCGGCCTTCGCCTTGACGCCGAGTGTCGAGATCAGCTTGTTGACGACGATGGCACTTTCCTCAAGCCGCTGCGGATTGAGATCCATCAGCGCGATCGTCGCGCCCGAGAGCGCCGGCCGCTGCAGCACGTCGCCGATGATGTTCTTCATGAAGACGGTGGAGCCTGCTCCGATGAAGGTGATTTTGGGATTTCCTGCCATTATAGCCTCCGGCATTCGATAATCATGCTACCTCGAAAGCGGCCTTGACGAGCCGTTCGGTGTAGGCGGTCTTGGGATTGGTGAGAACTTCGTCGACGGGCCCTTCTTCCATGATCTTGCCATGCTGCATGACGATGACGCGGTGGCACAGCGCCCGGACGACCTTCAGATCGTGGGAGATGAAGAGGTAACTCAAGCCGCGCTCGTCCTGCAGCTTGCGTAAGAGTTCGATGATCTGCGCCTGGACGGAGAGGTCGAGTGCGGATGTCGGCTCGTCGAGCAGGATGAATTCCGGCTCCAGCGCAATAGCGCGGGCAATGGCGATGCGCTGGCGCTGGCCGCCCGAAAATTCATGCGGGAAACGCGACAGGATATTGCCGGGCATGCCGGCGGCAACAAGCGCCTCGCGCACCCGGTCCTGGCGCTCGGCCCTCGTGGCGCCGAGCTTGTTGACGACGAGGCCCTCGTCGATGATCTGGCCGATTGTCATGCGCGGGTTGAGCGAGGAGAACGGATCCTGGAACACCACCTGCATACGGGCCCGTAGCGGCCGCATCTCGGCCCTGGACAGGCCGTGAATCGGCTGACGGTCGAAATGGATCTCGCCGGCCTGCGGCGTGTTCAGCCGCAGGATCGCCTGGCCGAACGTGGTCTTGCCGGAGCCGGATTCGCCGACCAGGCCGAGCGTCTCGTGACGGCGCAGCGTCAGGCTCAGGCTGTCGACGGCGACAAGCTCGCGCATCTCCGGTTTCAGGAAGGTGCCGTGGCGAAGCATGAAGCCGACCCGCACGCCCTTGGCATCGAGGATGATGTCGGAGCCCTCCGGCAGCGGATTGGCTTGCCCGCGCGGCTCGGAGGCGAGCAGATGCCGGGTATAAGGGTGCTGCGGATTGGCAAACAGCGCCTCGGTGACATTGTGCTCGCGCACCTCGCCATGCTGCATGACATAGACGTAATCGGAGAACTGCCGCACCACCGTCAGATCATGGGTGATGAGGATGACCGCCATCCCCAGCTCTTTCTGCAGGTTGCGGATCAGGTTGAGGATCTGCGCTTGGACGGTGACGTCGAGCGCCGTCGTCGGCTCGTCGGCGATCAGCACGTCGGGATCGTTGGCGAGCGCCATGGCGATCATCACGCGCTGGCGCTGGCCGCCGGAAAGCTGATGCGGATATTGCCTGAGGCGCGCGGCCGGATCGGGGATCTGCACATGTTCGAGCAGCTCGAGCGCCCGCTTTTCCGCATCCCGCTTGCTGATCCGGCGATGCACGCGGATCGCCTCGACGATCTGGCTGCCGATCGTATAGATCGGGTTCAGCGAGCTCATCGGCTCCTGGAAGATCATCGAAATGCGGTCGCCGCGCAGCTTGCGGCGCGCCCGCTCGGAGAATTTCAGGATGTTGCTGCCGTCGTAGGAGACCGTCGATTTGTCGGAGACGACGGCGCGCTTCGACAATAGCCCCATCACCGTTCGCGCCGTCACCGACTTGCCGGAGCCGGATTCGCCGACGATGGCGATGGTCTCGCCGCGATAGAGCTGGAACGAGACGTCCTTCACGGCTTCGACCATGCCGTCCTCGACCTTGAAATTCACCGCGACGTTGCGGGCGTCGATGATCGGCACATCCGAGCGGCCGTCATGATCGTGGCGGACGGGCGGGGCGAAGGAATTGACCAGGGAAAGAGCCATATCAATCACCTCAATAAGGATCGACGGCGTCACGCAGTCCGTCGCCAAGCGCATTGAAGGCGAAGACGGTGACGAGCACGAAGCCGACCGGGGAAAGAATCCAGGGATAGGAGCCGATGACCGAATAGGTCGCCGTATCCTGCAGCATCAGCCCCCAGGAGATCAGCGGCGGCTTGACGGCGAACCCGAGGAAACCGAGGAAAGATTCCAGCAGCACGACGCTCGGGATAGCGAGCGTCACAGCGACGATGACGTGGCTCAAGACGTTGGGCAGGATATGCTGGATGATGATGCGCCGGTCGGTGGCGCCGACCGCCATCGCCGCCCGGACATAATCGATGCGGGCAAGTGCCAAGGTCTTGCCGCGCACCTCGCGCGACATCTGCGCCCAGCCGAGCGCCGACATCACGACGATGACGAAGGCGAGGAAGACATTTGTCGGGGCAGTCACCGGGATCAGCGAGGTCAATGCCAGATAAAGGGGCAGCTGCGGGAAGGCCAGCACCAGCTCGACGAAGCGCTGCAGCCAGACGTCGAAAGTACCGCCGAAATAGCCGGAAACCATGCCGACCGTCGTGCCGATGAGGGTGACGATGAAGACCACTGTCAGCGCGATCATTAACGAGATGCGCGAGCCGATGATGGCGCGCGACAGCACGTCGCGGCCGAACTTGTCGGTGCCGAGGAAATGCACCGGCTGGCCGTCGGTCGAGCCGAAGAAGTGCCGGTCGGCCGGGATCAGGCCGAACAGCTTGTACTCCGCGCCCTTGACGAAGAACCCGAGCAGCCGCGGATTGTCGTAGTCCATACCGACGATCGGCTGGAAGGTGACGGGATCGAGCTCCTCGGAATCCGACAGCGCATAGACACGCGGCTGGAAGACGAAGTTTCCGTCCTTGTCGTGGAAGCTCATCACCTGCGGCGGCGCGAAGCCGACATCGGTCGCCTTCGGGTCGATCGGCGCGAAGAAATCGGCAAAGACCGCCATCAGGATCAAGAGCCCGACGAGCACGAGGCCGATCACGCCGGTCCAGGAGCGCCGCAGCCGGCGCCAGACGAGCGCCAGATAACTTTCGCTGCCATGCGAAGGCTTCTTGACTGCGGGTTCGGTTGTCGGTGGTGTGTCGGACGAATCGAAAGCAAGCATCTCAGGCTCCTCCGAACTGGCGCACGCGCGGATCGAGAAGCGCGAGCAGCATGTCGGCGATAATATTGCCGACGATCAGCGTCGCCGACAGCACCATCATGAAGGTGGCGGTAACATAGACGTCACCGATCGCCATCGAGCCGACGATCGCCGGTCCGACGGTCGGCAATGCAAAAATGATTGCGGTTTCGATCTCGCCGGTCAGCATGTAGGGCAGCACGACGCCCTGGTACATCACCAGCGGATGCAGCGCGTTCGGCACCGCATGGCGCATCACCACCGCGCTGCCGGAAAGGCCCTTGGCCTTTGCCGTCTCGACATATTGGGCATTCAGCGTATCGAGCAGATTGCCGCGCATGACGCGCATGTTGTAGGCGAGCCCGCCGAAGGTGGCGATCGCCACAACCGGCCAGACATGGTGGACGAGATCGAGGAATTTCGCCCAGGACCAGGGTGCGCCGCCATATTGCGGCGAGAAGAAGCTGCCGATCTCAGTCACGTTGAACTGGAAGACCAGGAGATAGACGATGATCAGCGCCATGAGGAAGCGCGGCACCGTCATGCCGAGGAAGGAGACTGCCGATAGCGTACTGTCGATCCAGCTATATTGCCGCGTCGCCGCCCAGATGCCGAAGCCGATGCCGAGCACGGAGGCGAAGATGTGGCAGACGAGCGCCAGAAGCAAGGTCCGCGGCAGGCGTTCGCCGACGACGTCGGCCACCGGCTTGTTGTAGAACATGCTGTAGCCGAAATCGCCGCGCGTGACGATGCCGCCGATCCAGTTGACGTATTGGACGACGAGCGGCTTGTCGAGGCCGTGTTCGACGCGATAGGCCTGCGCCTGCGCGTCGGCCTGGGCATAGGATGCGCCACCCTGGTTGATCAGCTGGGATCTTATGTAATCGGCATAGTCGCCGGGCGGAGCCTGGATGATCGCGAAAGTCACCACGCTCAGGATCAGGAGAACGGGGATCGCGGAGGCTATGCGCACGAGCAGGAATCGTAACATCGGACGGTTCGCTTCGCTTTGCCGCCAGTCGCTCCTGTCGGCGCGGCCGGCTCGTTGGTCATA
Organism: Rhizobium aethiopicum; assembly: GCF_014197535.1. Lineage (GTDB taxonomy): Bacteria > Pseudomonadota > Alphaproteobacteria > Rhizobiales > Rhizobiaceae > Rhizobium > Rhizobium aethiopicum_A. The sequence goes on along the minus strand of NZ_JACIFV010000006.1, from coordinate 93,157 downwards.
TCGGGCCGCGCGCGGCACGCGCGGCCCGGAACTCACTTCAGCTGGGAGGGAACTCTTCCCGCGCGCCGCATCGGATGCGACGCGCTTTAGCTCTTGGTTTCAGGCAACAAGCCTCAGTTGTTCGGGCCTCAGTTGGTCGGGCCCTTGTCGCCGGGCTTGCCGGGCAGCTGCTCGGGGAACAGCTCGTATTTGCCCTGCTTGTCGGCAGCCACCCACAGGCGTTCGCGGATAACCGAATCTTCAGCCCAGTTGAACATGAAGATCGGCGTTCCCTGGGGCACGTTGGAGAAGCGCTTGTTGATGATCAGGGCGCCGGGATATTCGGTCAGTCCCACCGTATTGACGTGTTCGGTCGAGATCTTCTGATACTGCTTCATAAGATCGACGCGCTCGTCATTGTTCTGGCTGGTGGTGAACTTGTTGACGACGTCGACAAGTTCCTGTTCGAACGGCATCAGATCGAGCTTGTCGTCCTTGCCGGCGCGATGATGCCAGCTGGTGCGCGGACCGACCGGGGCAAGCTGCTCGGTATTCTGCACCACCGACGACAGCTCCGTCGTGTTGCGCTGGATCAGCCAGTCGAAGCGGCCGGCATAATGGGCGTCGTCACGCTTGGCGCCGTCGAGCGCATTGATAACGATCTTCAGGCCGAGCTTCTCCATCTGGCCGACGACACCTTCCGCAAGGCTCTTGTCGGTCGTGTACTGATTGTTGATCAGCATGACGATTTCGACATCCTTGCCGCCCGCTGTGCCGGCCGGGAAGTTCACGATGCCGTTGCCGTCGGTATCCTTGAGGCCCGCTTTGGCAAGTTCCGCCTTGGCGCCCTTGAGATCGAAGGGATAATAGACGGTGGAGTTGCGGTCGTAGAAGCTGGTGCCGGAGGAAAGTCCGCCCGGATAGATCGCCGTGAACGGCCCCTTGACCAGCGAGTCACCGATCGCCTTGCGATCCAGCGCCATGCTGACGGCCTTGCGGAAGTCCTCGTTGCGGTTGAGCTCGCGGATCGCCTGACCGCGCTCGTCCGGGTTGCCCCAGCCATTAGCGGAGAAGTTCATGCGCAAGTTATAGCCGATCAGGCGCGGGCCGAAGGCAAGGCGCGCGGGCGCGGTCTTTTCCGCAGCGCGCTTCAGCGATGCGACGAAGTTTTCCGGCTGCTCGAGATTGGAGAAATCGGCGGACCCGGCTACGGCCTGCACGTCGCGGTCGGCCCAGGTCGAGAGCTTGTAGTGCAGCTCGTTGAGATAAGGCAGCTGATTGCCCTTTTCGTCGACCTTCCAGTAATAGGGATTGCGCCGCAGGACGATGATGTCGTCGGGGCGATATTCCACCGGCACCCAGGCGCCCATCACAGGCATGTTCATGAACTCCGGCGGGAAGGCGTTCTTGAACTGGTCGTAGGTGTTCTTCGAATATTTCGGATGCTGCGGCTTCAGGATGTGCGACGGACCCGGGCAGAAGTTCGGGTAGGCCATCGTGTAGAGGTACTGCTTCGGGAAGGCTTCCTTGAAGGTCCATTCGACCGTGTAATCGTCGATCTTCTTCAGCGTCGTGCCGACACCGAAGGCTTCTGGCGAAGCGCCGCCGCCGAGCGGCGAGACGTTCGGATCGATGACCTCGTCTTCCCAGTAGAACATGATGTCGTCGGCGTTGAACGGCGCGCCGTCAGACCACTTGGCGCCTTCGATCAGGTGCATGGTCAGCTTATGGCCGTCCTCCGACCAGTCCCAGCTCTTGGCAAGGTTCGGCAGCGGCTCGGTATCCTGGGCCTTCACCTGGAAGAGCGGCGCGGTGCGCGTCAGGCATTCGGACAGGCCAATGTCGATGCCGCCCCAGCCCTGCGTCTGGCCGGCGCCGTAGTTCCAGCCTTCCGGCCGGCCGCCGATGACATGGCGCATCGTATCGCCGTAGACGCCGGTGCCGTCGGGCATATTACCGGTCTTGAAGACCAGCGGCTCCTTCGGCAGCCGGTCCTTGACCGCCGGCAGCTTGCCGCTGGAGACGAAATTCTTGGTGACCCAGTCGGGCTCGTGATATTCGGGCAGCGCCTTGAACTCCAGGATGGAGTCGCGCGCGACATAGTTGATCTTGCCTTCGGCCGGGAATTCCGGCGGCACCGGCGGAACGGTCGCCTCGGAGGCGTAGGCATTCAGCGCCATGACCGAGACGCCGAGCGCCAGTCCGGCCAGAATGCTTGTCTTGCGGAAATTCATCATCGTTTCTCCCTCTGTTTCGGAGCGCGGTCACGCGGGCTCCTGTTCCTCGCACGATGTGAAAGCGGGTTTGATGTCATGGATTTCCCTCCCGGAAATCCATGACGACCCTCTTCCACGAAAAAGTCAGACGGCTTGTTTCAGCGCCGCCTTTTCCGCACGCAGCTCCTCGATCGAGCGTACGTTGCGGCGCGCAGCCCCCGCCCAATCGCGGGTCTGCACCTTCGATTTCGACAGCCGCTCCTTGGCCGCCGGCACGGCATCAGCATATTGCGGCAGCCAGCGCGCCTGGGCAACGACCATCTCGTCGACCATCTGCCACACTTCCTCCGGCGTCGAGACGGCGCCAACCAGCGGATCGTGCAGCACGGCAAGCTTTAAGAGGTCGATATCGCCCGAGATGGCGGCATGCACCGACATGCGCTGCACGTTGATCGAGGCGATGCAGGTGGCCGCGCAGGCTTCCGGCAGGGTGACGCCCGAGACCATGTTGATGCCGAAGCGATCGACGAAGCCGGGCGATTCGATGATCGCATCGGATGGCAGGTTGGTGATGACGCCATTGTTCTTGACGTTGAAATGACCGCGATAGACCCGGTTTGTTTCCAGCCCTTCCAGGATGTGGCTGGCATGTTCGTTCGAGCGCCTGGCGGGATCGATCGGCTTCGACGCGGATTCGAGGAACTGCGGGAATTCCGTCTCGAACCAGTTGCGCGTTTCCGTCGAGTGCCGGAGGTAACCGCCGGTCTCGCCGTGGATCCAGTCGGACATGTCGATCCAGCGGGTGATTTCCTCCGGCCGCTTGCGGTACCAGGGCAGGTATTCCGAGAGGTGGCCGTTGCTTTCGGTGGAATAGACGCCGAACCGCTTCAGCACGTCGATGCGCAATTTCTCCTGCTGCGAATAGACGGGATGCGCCTCGAAGGCGGCGACCAGTTCGTCCTTGCCGATCTTACGGCCGTTGAGGCGCAGATCGATGAACCAGGTCTGGTGGTTGATGCCGGAGCAGATGTAATCGAGCTCGCGCACCGACTGGGCGCCGAGCACCTCGGCGATCTGTTCGGCGCCGTGCTGGACGCCGTGGCAGAGGCCGACGGTGTCGACCTTGCCATATTCGATCGCCGCCCAGGTGTTCATCGCCATCGGATTGGCGTAGTTGAGGAATTTGGCGCTCGGCTCGGCGACCTCTCTTATATCCTTGCAGAAATCGAGGATGACGGGGATGTTGCGCTGGCCATAAAGGATGCCGCCGGCGCAGATCGTATCGCCGACGCACTGGTCGATGCCGTATTTCAGCGGGATCCTGATATCGTCGGCATAGGCTTCGAGCCCGCCGACCCGGACGCAGCTGATGATGTAACGCGCGCCTTCCAGCGCCTTGCGGCGATCGGTCGTCGCCGTCACCTTGGTCGGCAGCTTGTTCGCCTCGACGACCCGGTCGAGGATCGCCTTGATCATCTCGAGGTTATGTTCGCTGATATCCGTCAGCGCGAATTCGATGTCGCGAAACTCCGGAACGCACAATATGTCGGTGAACAGCTTCTTGGTGAAACCGACGCTGCCCGCACCGATGATAGCGATTTTGAAACTCATGATCTTCACCTCGACCCAATCGAATGCTAGAGAAGAGATTGATATGGAGGAACAGACCGCATGCCGGCACATGTGGTTGAAAAAGCCGTAAAACTGCCTGTTTTCCTCCCGACCGCTCGATCGGCCGTGGTCTCTTCTTTGTTGTCGAGCGGGATTATGCCCGAAATCGGCAGGCCGACCAGAGAAGGATTATGCTTTCAGGGGTAATTTTGTGCTGCAGGATTTAATCGCCAACGGACAGTCGATGAGGACGGTTTCGCTGCCCCGCGGCCGCCAGCGATTGCACGCCATGCCGACGAGCGCCGGTTACGAGGTGCGCGAGAACGAGAGCTATGACTGGGACGGCCGCAGACGCGGCCAGACGCCCTTCACCGTGCTGCAGCACACGATCAGCGGCAGCGGCCGGCTGCGCTACCAAAATCGCAACTACCGCCTGCAAGGTGGCGACACGCTGCTGGTGCTCGTGCCGCACAATCACCGCTATTGGCTGGAGAAGGGCGAACGCTGGGAATATTTCTGGATCTCGATGAACGGCGAGGAAACCCTGCGCATCCATCAGCTGGTGCTGTCGACCGCCGGCCCGGTCTTGAAGCTGCAGCCTTCGACGATCGACCATCTGGCCGATTGCAGCCTGCGCCTCGTCAAAGGCGCGACCTCGCCGGGCACGGCCTCGGCGATCGCCTATGAAGCGGCGATGGCGCTCTATGACGACGTTTTCGGCTCGCCGGCCTTTGCGGCCGAGCTCAGCGTGATGCAGCCGGTCATCGATCATATCAACGCCAATCTCGACAAGCCGCTGCCGGTCGGCGAACTTGCCGCCATCGTCGGCCTCAGCCGCGCGCATTTCTCGCGCAGCTTCGCCGAGAGTGAGGGCGTGCCGCCGGCCGAATTCGTGCTGCAGCAGCGGCTGCAGCGCGCCGTCAAACTTCTGACCAAGGCGGACTTCCTGCCGGTCAAGGAAGTCGCCATCATGTGCGGCTTCGAGGACGCCAACTATTTCTCAAAGGTCTTCCGCCGCGTCTATGGCACCAATCCCACCGAATTCCGCACGACCGGCATGTATGCCAGCATCGGCAAGCCGAAATAGCTTCAGCCCTGGAGCCGGTGTCTTCAGGCCCGGACCTCGAACACCATGTTGAACGGCGTTTCCGTCGCACGACGGAAATGCGTGAATCCGGCATCAAGCGCCACCTTGCGCAGCTTCATCTCTCCCGCCTGCGCGCCGAGCCCGAGCCCCACCTCCTGGGAGAGCGATGCCGGCGTGCAGATCATCGTCGAGGCGCCGTAATAAACGCGGCCCACAGGATTGAGGTTGTCCTTCAGATGGTCATGGGCAAAGGGTTCGACAATCAGCCATGTCCCGTTCGGGGCAAGCGTCTCCTTGACGTGCCGGCCGGCGCCGACCGGATCGCCCATATCGTGAAGGCAGTCGAACATGGCGACCATATCATAGCCGCTCCCGGGAAATTCGGCCGCCTTGCCCTGCTCGAACGTCACGCGATCGGCGACGCCAGCCTCTTTGGCGGCGGCCTTTGCCCTTTCGATCGAAGGGCCGTGATAATCGAAGCCGGTGAAACGCGAGGCGGGATAGGCCTGCGCCATCAGGATGGTCGAGGCGCCGTGACCGCAGCCGACATCGGCGACCCTGGCGCCGGCCTTCAGCTTTTCCTCCATGCCGGCAACAGCCGGAATCCATTCATTCACCAGATGGCTGTTATAGCCCGGGCGAAAGAAGCGCTCGGTTCCGCGGAATAGGCAGGTGCTGTGCTCATGCCAGCCGAGGCCCGTGCCGGTGCGGAAGGCATCGGCGACCTTCGGCTCGTCCATCCACATGGATTGCACGACCTCGAAGGCGCCGACGAAGAAGGCGGGGCTGTTTTCCTCGGCAAAGACCATCGCCTGTTCCGCCGCCAGGCTGAAACGATCTGTTTTTTCATCGTAAGTGACATAATCGGCGGCAGCCTGGGCGCTCAGCCATTCCCGGAGGTAGCGCTCCTTCACGCCGGTTTTCGCGGCGAGCTGCTCGACGCTCAAAGGTGTCCCGTCGGCCATCGCCTTGAACAACCCCACCTTGTCGCCCAGCACGACCAAGGCACCTGACATGGCGGCGCCGACGTCTCCAACGAGACGACCGACCAGCGCATCGAGTTTCTGCATATCCGGCTCACGCATTGTTGCCTCCCGGGTGCGTGACAAGGAGCAGTTAAATTAGACCTTGATAATATTCAGTCAATCAACCTTCCCCTTGCCCAATCAGGTAGGTCGTCAAAATTCGCGTCCAGCCGGCGTCATCATCACGTGCTTGCCTTCTTCACCTGTGGTTACATCTCTATATTGCCGACCGAGTGCATGCCCTGATTTCTCCGAAACCCCGGAAATGCTCCATCTCCTACTACTAACGTCAGGTGGTTATTTTGTGCCTATCTCCAGCTCAGTGCAGGGCCGCGCGTGCCCTCATCGCGTGGTCCGAGAAGGAGCTGTCTTCAGCCTCGAAGGTGGCCAAGGCGACGATTGTCGGTTACGAGGCCGGAAAGCTTTCCCCTGATGAGCAGGCTTTGCGTGATATGAAACGCAGCCTGGAAGATGCGGGCGTGCTTTTCATCCCGGAAAATGGCGGCGGCGCCGGCGTTCGCTTGGCAAGACCTGCATCGGCTTCTATAGACACTGACGAGACCGAGACGGTCCAATACGAAGAATATCTGAAAAACGACGCCCCTCCCGGCGCTGGCGGTTGAATGGCAAAGAAACAGAAGCTTGAGCACTCCGAATTGGCGGGGGAATTCACCGACGATGGCGTGACGGTGCTCGTCGACATTTTTCGAACCTCCGGCAGCAATGAGGACTGGACAATGGAAGTCGTCACCCAGGCGGAGGATCTGATCCGCTGGGAGGAGCCCTTTGCGACCGACCGTGAGGCCTTCGACGAATTCCTGGCGGTCGTCGAGCGGGACGGCATCCGATCCTTCCTCGACGATGACGAGCCTTCCGTGCATTGAGGGGCGGCCCCATGAAGAGCATCAATGATCTCGTCGCCTCGGCGAAAACCGTCTGCGAGCGATATCGGGCCGGGCGGATGGAGCGCGAGACCGTGCGCGAGTGGGTTCTCCGGCTCGGCGCCTACCCATCACCGCACGGGGATCGCGTGCGCGAGGCGGCCGAATGGTTCCGCCTTCACAATCGCGAACCTGTTTCCGAAGATATTGTGTTGGGGGACATCGACCGGCTCGAGGCGATTTCTGCGCCGTGATCGGGGCGTGCGAGCTCTGTCTGGAATAACTTCAGCCCGATCAGGACTGGCGCAATTACGCCGTTACTCGACGGCGTAGGACCAATGACGATTGTGAGCCTTATGCATAATGGCTTATCCAGCTTCGAGAGGGAGAGGTCTGGGGTTTTGCAGCTTCGGCAAATGTGACACGCTCACGAGGCTGACATGGCTCCTGCATCTCACGCGAAGCGTAAGCCAAGCGCGGCTCGGTAGTTTTAATTCGTGCGGAAATAGAAGGAACAGCACGTGGCAGCATTTCCGGAAAAGGCAAAGGTCGTCATCATCGGGCTCGGCGGTATCGTCGGCGCCTCCATCGCGCATCATCTCGTCGAGCGCGGATGGGACGATATCGTCGGCATCGACAAGTCGGGCATTCCGACCGACATCGGCTCGACAGCCCATGCCTCGGACTTCTGTTACACCACCAGTCACGACTATCTGTCGGTCTGGACGACGCAATATTCGATCGATTTCTACGAGAAGATGGGCCACTACGCCCGCATCGGCGGCCTCGAAGTGGCGCGCACCGGCGACCATGCCTGGATGGAGGAAATCAAGCGCAAGCTTTCCTCGGCCCGCGCCTTCGGCACGCGCGCCCATTATGTCAGCCCCTCCGAGATCAAGGAGAAGTTCCCGCTGATCGAGGAAGATCAGGTGATGGGCGGCCTTTTCGATCCGGATGCCGGCCTCGTCATTCCGCGCTCGCAGACCGTTGCCGGCAAGCTGGTCGACGCCGCGGAGAAGGCCGGCAAGCTGCAGGTGTTCGGCAACACCCCGGCGAAGTCGCTGATCGTCGAAGGCGGCCGCATCAAGGGCGTCGTCACCCATCGCGGCACCATCATGGCCGACCATGTCATCGTCTGCGCCGGCCTCTGGGGCCGCCTGATCGCGGAGATGGTCGGCGAAGACCTGCCGGTCATGCCGGTCGACCACCCGCTCACCTTCTTCGGTCCCTATAACGAGTTTGAAGGCACCGGCAAGGAAATCGGTTTCCCGCTGCTGCGCGACCAGGGCAACTCCGCCTATATGCGCGATACCGGCGACCCGGCGACGACCGAGGGCGGCCAGATCGAGTGGGGCTATTACGAAGCCACCAATCCGCGCATGTGCCATCCGCGCGATCTTCTCGAAAAACACGAAGCGCGGCTTTCGCCCTCGCAGCGCGACCTCGAGATGGAACAGATCATCGAGCCGCTCGAACGCGCCATGGAACTGACGCCGATCCTCGGCGAACTCGGTTATAACGAAGGTCACTCCTTCAACGGCTTGCTGCAGGTTTCTGCCGGCGGCGGCGCATCCTGCGGCGAGAGCCAGAAGGTGCGCGGTCTCTGGTATTGCGTTGCCATCTGGGTCAAGGACGGCCCGGGCTACGGCAAGCTGATCGCCGACTGGATGACCGACGGCCGGACCGAAATCGATCACAACAGCATCGATTACGCCCGCTTCTATCCGCATCAACTGACGGAAGAATTCATCGAAGGCCGCTGCTACGAAGCCGCCCAGAAGATCTATTTCCCCGCCGTCCATACCCGCGAGCCCTATCTATCCGGCCGCAACGCCAAGCGCTCGCCCTTCTACGAGCGCGAAAAGGAACTCGGCGGCTACTTCATGGAGCTTGGCGGCTGGGAGCGTGCGCACGGCTATGCCGCCAACGAGCACCTTCTGGAAAAATATGCCGACCGCGTTCCGGTTCGCGAGAACGAATGGGACAGCCGCCATTTCTGGCGCGTGTCGAATGCCGAGCATCTGGCGATGAGCGAGGATTGCGGCATCGTCAATCTCAGCCATTTCCACATGGTCGATATCGAGGGGCCTGATCATGTCGAGCTGATGGAATGGTTGTGCGCCGCCAAGATCGGCGGCGATGCCAACATCGGCAAGGGTATCTACACCCACTTCCTCGACGACGAAGGAATGGTGCGCGCCGACTTCACCGTCTTCCGCATGGCCGACCGCTGCCGTCTCGTCAACGGCGCCGATGCCGGCCCGCGCGATCTGCAGTATATGAAGCGGGCCGCTCAAGACCGCGGCCTTGACGTGACCGTCACCGACGTCTCGGAGAAATTCGTGACGATCGGCATCTGGGGTCCGAACGCGCGCGAGACGCTGAAGAAGGTCGTAGCCGATCCGGCCGGGCTCGATCAGGAAAACTTCGCCTTTGCGGCGATCAAGCCGATCGAAATATCAGGCAAGACTGTCACCGCCTTCCGCATCTCCTATGTCGGCGAGCAGGGCTGGGAACTGCACATGAAGTACGAAGACGGCCTCGCTGTCTGGGACGCGCTGCGCTCGACCGGCGTGATGGCCTTCGGCGTCGAAACCTATGCGAACTCGCGCCGCATGGAAAAGAGCCTGCGCCTGCAGAACGCCGACCTGCTGACCCAGTACAACCTGATCGAAGCCGATCTCGCCCGCCCGAAGGTCAAGGAAGCCGATTTCCGCGGCAAGGAAAAGCATCTGGAATATAAAGCGCGCGAGCACCAGCCGGCCATGCTCTGCACGCTCGTCATGACCGAGAATACCGACAAATCGGGCGTGAAGCGTTATCCCCTCGGCAACCTGCCGGTCGTCGATCCCGCCACCGGAGAGGTCCTGGTCGACGAGCTTGGCCGCCGGTCCTACACGACCTCAATCGCCTACGGCCCGACTGTCGGCAAGAACATTGCCTTGGCCTATCTGCCCTGGTCGCATTGCCAGGTCGGACGCAAGCTGAATGTCGAGTATTTTGCCGAGACCTATCCGGTTGAGGTTGTCGGCGTCGGCTACAAGCCGATCTACGACCCGGAAAATCTGAAGCCGCGCACCTAAAGCGGTTCAGCTTTCAACGAAAGCGGCAGAACCTGCGCACTCAAGCACCTGTGGCGCCGCCAGCACGGCGCCACATTCATGCGGTTGAGCCGCATTACGCTAAGTGTTGTCTCCATTTACAGCCTCAACGCCATTGTCAGGCGCACGGCTCGGGACGAACCTCTTCGAGATCAGCCAGCAGCCGAGCGCCCACAGTGCGCCGGCGCACCATCCGGCAAAAACATCCGTGGGGTAATGGACGCCGAGATAGATCCGGCTGAGCCCGATGATGACGGCGAGGAAGACGCCAGCGCCCATGACGAAGATCCGCGTCGAGCGGTAACGCTGGGTGCGCGCCACCAGCGCCCCGAGCGTCAGATAGGTCACCGCCGAGACCATGGCGTGACCGGAGGGAAAACTGAGATCGCTGACCTCGATGAGATGCGGCACGACATCCGGGCGCGGCCGCGCGACGAGGATCTTCAACAGCGTGCTCGCCAGCCAGCCCGACACCACTGACGAAAAGACGAAGATCGCGATCGGCCAGCGCCGGTCGAGCAAGAGATAGACGGTGATGAGAACCGTCAGCAGCGCCAAGACGGTGATGCCGCCGAGGCTGGTGATGTCGTCGACGGCGTGGGTTAGCCAAGCCGGACCGATCGGTACGGCAAGATCGTCGGCCCGCCGCAGCGCCAGCAGGACCGCCTGGTCGAAACCAAAAGTTTCTCCTTCGAGGACCTCACTCGTCAGCCGCTGCAGCACGAACAGCCCGCCTGCGATCGATGCCAGCATGATCAGCGTCAGTGGCTCATAGGCATTGAGCCTCGCCAGGAAACCGCGTCGTTGAACCTCCGTCATGCCTGCCGTCGAGCTCCCTTCACATCATGTCCTCACCCGCCAGATCGGCAAGGTGAGTCGAAAATTCAAGACCTTGCAAGGTCGAGGAGCCACTTCGCCGAATCTGATCGCCGCCTCATCCCAAACGACCGGTAGCAAAAGCTCAACCTTCTTTTGCTATGGCTGAAGCAGATTGTCCTGGAGACTTCGGCGATGAAAATTCTGACCGCGATGGTTCTGCTGGCATCCGCCCTGCAGCCGGTCTCCGCCTTCGGCGAGACCGAATGGATGGGCGGCGCAAGACAATGGTCAGTCGGCTATGCCAGCGAACAGCCTGCCTACTGCCGGCTGCTGTGGGAGAGCGAGATCGGCAAGACCATGGAATTCCGCCAGAGCGCGACCGAGACGTTCTGGCTGGTGTCGAAGAACAGCTGGGACATTCCGGCCGGCACGACGACCGAGGTGACGCTGACCGATCGCAATATGACGAAAGTCGTTGCCGCCGAGTTCTTCGACAAGACCACGCTTCGCCTCTGGCCCGCAGGCAGCAAGGGAAGCGGCGGGCTGAAGAAGATCATCAAGAATTCCTTTTCAGGAACCCCTGACGTGCAGCTGACCTTTGCCGGCGACGAAGGCGACTGGACGCTGCCGCTGTCGCGGGTGGACCAGCTCTACCCCACCTTCGCCCAGTGTCTCAAACGCCTCGAAGCCGGCGGAAAACCGAAGCAGGATTCCGACACCAGCAAGCCGTTCTGACGGTCTGCCCGATTCAATTCATCGGTGGCGGCGCAGTCTCGCGGATCAGGCCGCGCACGGCCTCGATATCGCCATTGAGCGGCCGCTCGTCGCCATAATGGGAGATACGCTGCCGCACCGCCTGATAGACCAGATCCGTACCGGCCGCCCGCGGCGCCGTCGCCGCCAGGAAATCATGCGCCTGGGCGGCGGCCATCAACTCGATCGCCATTATATATTCGGCATTGTCGATGACGGCGAGCAGCTTGCCGGCGGCGGCTGTGGGATGGGCGAGAAAATCCTCCTGCAGGCCGGAGGTCAACCCGCCGTCCATCGCCGCAGGCGCGGCAAGGCGGCGGTTCTCGTTGCTCAGCGCGGCTGCGGTATATTGCGCGATCATGAAGCCGGAATGGCTGCCGGCATCGCTCGCCAGAAACGGCGGCAGACCGCTCACCAGCGGATTGACCAGCCGGTCCATGCGCCTTTCGCTGATCGCGCCGATCTGCGCCAGCGCAATGGCGAGGCTGTCGGCTGACTGCCCGAGCGCCGGGGCGACCGCATGCGCCTCGGAAAAGACGATCGGCTGTTCCGGCGTACCTGAGACGGCCGGATTGTCCGTTACCGAGGCCAGTTCCTGATCGGCGATGCGGGCGGAATTGTCGAAGACGTCGCGGGCGGCGCCATGGGCATGCGGCACCGACCGAAGGCTGAGCGCATCCTGGGTGCGCCGGCCGAAGGCGGAGGCGACAAGGCCGCTGCCGCGAAGGCGGGCACGGAGGGACGCTCCCACCTTTTCAATTCCCGCCGATGGGCGCAGCGCCAGCACCGCCTCGTCGAAGGCGGCGATCTGGCAGCCTGCCGCTTCCAGCGTCAGCGCTGCGATGGCATCGGCCCAGTCGAGCAGCCGTTCGGCGCGCAAAAGTGCGGTGGCGGTCAAACCGGTGGCGCAGGCCGTGCCGTTGACGAGGCTCAAACCTTCCTTGGCGCCGAGTACCAGCGGTTCGAGGCCGATCGCGGCAAGTGCTTCGCGGCCGCTCATGCGTTCTCCGCCCAGCATGGCGCTGCCTTCGCCGATCAGGACGAGCGCGGTATGGGCGTTATGGGTGAGGTAACCCGCCGAGCCTTTCGACGGCACGTCGGGAATGCAATCATGCGCCAGCAGTGCTGTGAGATGCGCAACGATCTCGCGCCGCACGCCGGAATGGCCATGGGCGAAATTGGCAATCTGAGCGGCGATGATGGCCCGAACCGCGCGGGCATCAAGCAAAGGGCCGACGCCGCAGGCGTGGCTGAGCACGATGCTGCGCGACAACAGGCTCTGCGAGGGGCGGTCGACCACCGTATCGGCCAGTGCCCCGACGCCGGTGTTGACGCCGTAGGCGCGCACGCCCGTCTCGACGATGCGCGCAACGATACGGCTTGCCTCTTCGACCCGCGTCCAGGCGGCGGGTGAGAGCGCAAGCGCCTCCCCTGCCCCGACGCGCGCGACGTCGCGCCAGGTCAGCACTTGATCGATAGTAACGGTCATTGGCCGGTTCCGAAGTGGCCGATGAACTGGCGGAAGGCGGGCGTGGCGCCGCCGGTGAACATCTCCTCCGGCTTGCCGCTGCTTTCGATCAGCCCCTCGCGCATGAAGACGACGCGGTTCGAGACGTTGCGGGCAAAGCTCATCTCATGGGTGACGACGAGCATGGTCATGCCCTCCTCGGCAAGAGCGCGCATGACGCGCAGGACTTCACCGACGAGTTCCGGATCGAGCGCCGAGGTCGGCTCGTCGAACAGCATGACCTTCGGCTTCATCGCCAAAGCGCGGGCGATTGCGGCGCGCTGCTGCTGGCCGCCGGAGAGATGGGCGGGATAGGCATGGCGCTTGTCTGCGATGCCGACCTTTTCGAGCAGCGCCTCGGCCTCGGCGATGCATTCGGCGCGCGGCCGCTTCAGGACATGGATAGGCCCTTCGATGACATTCTGCAGGATGGTCATATGAGACCAGAGATTGAAGGACTGGAAGACCATGCCGAGTTCGGAGCGGATATGATCGACCTGCTTCTGGCTCGCCGGTTTTGTCTTGCCGTTCTTGTGAATCATTTCGATGTGCTCACCATCGACCCAGATCTCGCCGTCGCTGGCGGTTTCCAGCATGTTGATGCAGCGCAGAAAGGTCGATTTGCCGGAGCCGGAGGCGCCGAGCAGCGAAATCACATCGCCGTCTTCCGCATCGAGGGAAATGCCGCGCAAGACCTCGTGCGTGCCGAAGCTCTTGCGGATATTGCGGACCGAAAGTCGGGTAACGCCTGGCATGATTGCTCCAATCAGGTCAAAAACTGCCTATGCCTTCAACGGCTGCGGGGCCGCGCGGCGGTGTCGGGACAGCGAATATTCAAGCAGGGCCATGCCCTGCAGGATGATGAAGTTCAGCACGAGATAGATGATCGCCGCACAGAGGAAGACTTCCATCGTGCGGTAGGTCTGCGAGATCAGCCGCTGGGCGACACCGGTCACCTCCCAGACGGTGACGAGGCTTGCGAGCGCCGTCGACTTCATCATCAGCACGATCTCGGTGGAATAGGCCGGCAGCGCGTGACGGAAGGCGATCGGCGCCAGGATCCGGCGCACCAGCAGGAAGCCGGACATGCCGATCGAGCGCGCCGCCTCGATCTCCTTCGGCGAGACGGCGCGGATGCCGCCGCGGAAGATCTCCGCCGTGTAGCCGGCCGTGCAGAGCGCCAAAGAAAGGATGGCGCAGACCATCGGCTCACGCAGGAACGGCCAGAGGAAGGAATAACGTATGACGCCGAACTGGCCGAGGCCGTAGAAGACCAGGAACATCTGGATCAAGAGCGGCGAGCCGCGGAAGACGAAGATATAGCCCTTGGCAAAGCCCGACAGCAGGCGGTTGCCGCTGACCCGCATCCAGACGATGACGAGCGCCAGCAGGCCGCCGAAGAAGATCGACAGCGAGAACAGGATCAGCGTCGTCGGCACGGCCTTGAGCAGGGTGACCATGGTCGACGCGAGGAAGGTGAAATCCATCGTCGCCCCCTTACGCCTGGCCCATGGCCGAGGCCGGCATGCTGCGGTTGGCGCGGCGTTCGGCGCCGTTGAAGATGCGGTCCGAAAGGCTGGTCAGGATCAGGTAGAGGCAGCCGCCGGCGATGAAGAACAGGAAATACTGCCGCGTCGAGCCCGCCGCCACCTGGCTGGTGCGCATCAGCTCGGCCAGGCCGGTGACGGAGATCAGCGCCGAATCCTTGAGGCTGAGCTGCCAGACATTGCCGAGGCCGGGAATGGCCAGCCGCAGCACCTGCGGCATGATAATGCGGCGAAAGCGCAGGCCGCGATGCATGCCGATCGCCGAGGCCGCCTCGAGCTCCCCCTTGGAAATGGCGAGGAAGGCGCCGCGGAACACTTCCGCCTGATAGGCGCCGGAAATGATGCCGACGGCAAGCGCGCCGGCGGCAAAGGACGGCAGACCGAGGAAACCCTCATAGCCCATCGCCTTGCCGATCGAGGTGACGGCCGAGGAGCCGCCGAAATAGATGAGATAGATGATCAGCAGTTCCGGCACGCCGCGAAACACGGTCGTATAGACATTGCCGAGGGCGACGAGGAAAGAGTTGCCGGAGAGCTTTGCCGCCGCGACGATCGCGCCGAGCACCGCGCCGATCGCCAGCGCCGTCGCCGTGACGGCCAGCGTCATCAAGGCGGCGAGAATGAGCAGCGCGCCCCATCCGGTCGAGCCGAAGCCGAGCAGTTCCAAGCTTGCCATATCGTCCGTTCCCCGTCCGCGGCAGTGTTTTGTGAATTCAAGAATAACACGCGGTCTCCGGCATTGAAGCCGGAGACCGGCGCCTGCGGCCAAAAGGCCGAAAGGCTTATTGCTGCGGGCTGACGTCGACCTTGAACCACTTCATCGAAAGGTTCTTGACCGTGCCATCGGCAAGCGCCGATTTGATCGCCACGTTGAACTTGTCGCGCAGGTCGGTATCGGCCTTGCGGATGCCGAGGCCCTCACCCTCTCCCCAGATCGAGCCGACGATCTCTGGGCCGGTGAAATCGAGCGCGCCGTTGGCGCTCTCGAAGGCATTGGCGAAATAGACGGCGTCATCGAAGCCGAGGTCGATTCGGCCGTTCTGCAGGTCGAGGTCGCGGTCGGCGCCGGTCTTGTATTCGCGGATTTCCGCAATGTCGCCGAAATTGTCATAGACGAACTTGGCGTAGACGGTCGCTGCCTGGATGCCGATCGTCTTGCCCTTGAAGGCGGTCTTCAGCGCTTCGATTTCCTTCACGCCGGTCTGGCCCGGCGTCATCTTGATCGTGGCGCCGGTGCCGGCGGCCTTCGCCAGCGGGCTGTCCTTGGCGGTCGCAAAGGCGGCAGGGGTGGCGGCATAGGGAATGGTGAAATCGATCACCTGCTTGCGCTCGTCGGTGATCGACAGCGCATCCATGATGACGTCGAACTTGCCGGCGTTGAGAGCCGGGATCATGCCGTCCCAGTCGGAGGCAACCAGCGTGCATTCGATCTTGGCGCGTTCGCAGAGCACCTTGGCAAGCTCGGGCTCGAAGCCGCCGAGCGTGCCATCGGCATTGGTGAGATTCCACGGCGCATAAGCGCCCTCAAGCGTGATGGTCGCCTTCGTCCAGTCCTTGGAAAAGGCGGGAGCTGCGAAAGCGGAAAAGGCGGCGACGCCGCAAAAAAGAATTGCGCTTAATTTCATCGATGAATTCTCCTCTGGAGTTGAAACAGACCTTGCGGCACCGCCGATCTCCGCCGGCTTGCCCGTTCCGTCCTTTTTTTCATCGAGGACCGTTCGGGAGGTTGTATATGGTACCATATGAGAAATTTTGTGTTATGCAAGAGGAAAGTCGTTTTATGTGGCGAATTGTATCCGTGCAAAAGGAATAGGCAATGAAGCGTTCCGGGGAGATGAAGCGCGATCTGGCGGGAAATGACAGCACGCCGCTTTATGCCGGCGTCAAGCAGGTGATCCTCGACCGCATCCACAGCGGCGAATGGCCGCCGAAATACCGCGTGCCGTCGGAAAATGAACTGGTCGTCGAGCTCGGCGTCAGCAAGATGACCGCCAACCGGGCGCTGCGCGAACTCGCCAATGAAGGCGAACTCGTCCGCATCCAGGGCGTCGGCTCGTTCGTCGCCGAGCGCAAGGGTTATTCGGCGCTGTTCGAGGTGCGCAACATCGCCGAGGAGATCGCCGAACGCGGCCATGTCCACGAGGCGTCCGTCGTCGTTCTCGCCCAGGAAACGGCCTCTCCCGAGATCGCCGACGCCTTGGAACTTGATATCGGGGCGGCGGTGTTCCACTCGCTGATCGTGCACAGCGAAAACGGCGTGCCGGTGCAGATCGAAGACCGTTTCGTCCATCCGGAAGCCGCCCCCGACTATCTCAAGCAGGACTTCACGACGCTGACGCCGAACGCCTATCTGACGGCGGCCGCCCCGCTCAGCGGCTCCGAGCACGTCGTCGAGGCGGCGATGCCGCAGGCATGGGAATGCAAGCTGCTCACCATCCTCAAGACCGAGCCGTGCCTGACGATCCGCCGGCGCACATGGTCGGCAAAACAGGTGGTCTCGACCGCACGCCTCGTCTATCCCGGCTATCGCTATCGGCTCGAGGCGCGCAGCGGCAAGATGTTCGAAGAGTAAAAACACCTGCCATCTTGTATATGGAACCTATTGCGATGCCGGCGTGAACCGCGCCACCAGCGCGTGGCGATCGCCCGGATAGGTGAAGCGGACATGGGTCACCGGACCGGCGCCGCTCCAGGTGCGGCGTTCGACCACCAGGCAGGCGGTGTTGCGGGCGATGTCGAGCGCCGCGGCCACCTCAGCACTGGCGGAGACCGCGTGGATCCGGTGTTCAGCCGTGCTCCACGGCACCTGGTTGAGCAGCCACGGCCCCGGCGCCACCGCCAGAAAATCGGCATCGGCGGCCTCAGGCACGGTCGCAAGGCTGATCAGCCGCTCCTCCAGGCAGAAGGGCTGCGCCCCGGCATTGTGGATGCAGACCACCTCGACGACCGAAGACGCTACGGGCAGTTCCAGCCGGCTTCTGTCTTCCGCCTTCGCCTTGCGGCTCGCCTTCTTCGAAAGCGCATAGGAATAGGGCAGATTCAGCGACTGCACCTCGGCCTTGATGTCGTGGATTTCGAGCACGGCCGATTGCGCCTGCGGCTGGGTGACGAAGCTGCCGGATTTCTTGCGGCGCTCGATGAGCCCGGCCTTGGCGAGCTGGGTCAGCACCTTGTTC
The DNA here is from genome assembly GCF_014197535.1 of Rhizobium aethiopicum. Classification (GTDB taxonomy): domain Bacteria; phylum Pseudomonadota; class Alphaproteobacteria; order Rhizobiales; family Rhizobiaceae; genus Rhizobium; species Rhizobium aethiopicum_A. The sequence continues at coordinate 75,455 of NZ_JACIFV010000006.1, read as the reverse complement.
ACCGTCATGCGCGAGCAGTCATACTGCGTGGCGAGATCGACCTCGAAGGGAATACGATGCCCCGGTGGCCATTCGCCCGAGACGATACGGCCCTCGATCTCGCCCAGGATGCGCTGGTGCAAGGTCAGATCCCTGCTTTGGTTCATCGCCACGTTCCGATTGATCTCCCGATCTAGATCGAATGCCTTGCAAGGAAAAGCGCTTTTTCAGGCCGCCAGCAACTCGCCCATTGCGGCGAGGAACCGCCGGTCGATGGCGTCGCGCTCGCGATGGCGGCCGCCTTCCACCTGCTTGCGGCCGCGCGCCCAGACGCAATCGACGGAAACGCCGCCGGCAAACAGCCAATGGTCGAGGATCTGGTCGCCCGAGAGATAGGGAACGGCAGACGTATCGAGCGAAACGAGATCAGCGTGATAGCCCTCGACGATACCGGCCGGCGCTTTCAGCGCGGCACCGCCGCCGGCAAGGGCGTGGGTGAACAGCGAAAGCGCCGTCGAACCGCCGGGCGCTGCCACCACATTGCGGGCGCGCAACGCCAGTCGCTGCGAATATTCGAGCTGGCGCAGTTCCTCCGGCACGGAGATCAGCACGTTTGAATCCGAACCGATGCCATAACGGCCGCCCTCTCCGAGGAAGAGCGGCGCGGCAAAGGCGCCGTCGCCGAGATTGGCTTCGGTGATCGGGCAGAGGCCGGCAACCGCCTCGCTCTTCGCCATCCGCCGCGTCTCGTCTTCGGTCATGTGCGTCGCATGGATGAAGCACCAGCGCTGATCGACCGGCACATGATCGAGCAGCCATTCCACCGGCCGTGCGCCGGACCAGGCAATGCAGTCCTCGACCTCCTTCACCTGTTCGGCGACATGGATGTGGATCGGCCCGTCGCCCGCCATCGGCACAAGCTTCGCCAACTCCTCGGGAGTGGCGGCCCGCAAGCTGTGCGGCGCCAGCCCGAGTTCGGCGCCGTCGAGCCGGCCGGTCACCACACGGCACCCATCCATCAGCCTTTCGAAGCTTTCCAGCGAATTGATGAAGCGTCGCTGGCCTTCAATCGGCGCGGCACCACCGAAGCCGGAATGGGCATAAAAGACGGGTAGAAGCGTCAGGCCGATGCCGGTCTCTTCGCTCGCAGCACCGATGCGTTCGGCAAGCTCGGCAATATTGGCATAAGCGCCGCCATCCTTGTCATGGTGGAGATAGTGGAATTCGCCGACACGGGAAAAGCCCGCCTCCAGCATCTCGGCATAGAGCTTGCCGGCGACCGCTTCGACATGATCGGGCGTCATCGCCAGGGCAAACTTGTACATAACCGTGCGCCAGCTCCAGAAGCTGTCATTGGCAGGCCCACGTACTTCGGCAAGACCGGCCATCGCCCGCTGGAAGGCATGGCTGTGCAGGTTGCCCATGGCGGGAACGATCAGAGCATGGCACTCATCGCCGGACGAAGCGGCAATGTCGGACTCGACCCGGGCGATGCGACCTTCTTCGAGCGTCAGCCGCACGTTCTTCCGCCAGCCTTGCGACGTCAGTGCCGTCTCTGCGTGAAGTATGGTCATGGCCTTCTTCTCCTCCTGCCGCGCCGCCGATCTTTCTTTTCCAGAAAAGCGCGCAAAATTTCTCTTGTCACCTGCTGATTATGTATATACATGTTTCGGCATAAGGAAAGGCGCAAAGCTGATGAGCGGGAACAATTTTTCTGAAGGTACCCCATCCGCCGACATCCGGCCGGTGCTGTGGCGCAATGCGCGGCTGGCGACGCTGGCGCCGGACAGAGCGGGTCTCGGCATCGTCGAAAAAGGCGCCGTGCTGACTGAAGGGGGCCGTATTGCCTTTGCCGGCGCCGAAAGCGAATTGCCGGCATCCGCCATAGAGAAATCCGAGATCGTTGATCTCGAAGGCCGCTGGGTCACCCCCGGTCTCGTCGACTGCCACACCCATATCGTTCACGGCGGCAATCGCGCCCGCGAATTCGAGATGCGCCTTGCCGGCGCCACCTACGAAGAAATCGCCCGCGCCGGCGGCGGCATCGTCTCCTCGGTGAAGGCCACCAATGCGCTGTCGGTCGAAGACCTCGTCGCCGAAGCGCTGCCGCGGCTCGATACGCTGCTTGCCGAAGGTGTCACCACGATCGAAGTGAAGTCCGGCTACGGGCTGAATCGGGCCGGCGAAGTGAAGATGCTGCAGAGCGCCCGGCTGCTCGGTCATATCAGACCGGTGCGCGTCGCCACCAGCTATCTCGGCGCGCATGCGACCCCTGTCGAATACAAGGGCCGCAACGGCGACTATCTCGACGATGTCGTGCTGCCCGGCCTCGACGACATGTATAATCTCGGCCTCGCCGATGCTGTCGACGGCTTCTGCGAGGGCATCGCCTTTTCCCCGGCCGAGATCGCCCGCGTCTTCGACAAGGCGAAGGCGCTCGGCCTGCCGGTCAAGCTGCATGCCGAACAGCTCTCCAATCTCGGCGGCGCCAAGCTTGCTGCCTCATACGGCGCGCTTTCGGCCGACCATCTCGAATATCTCGACGAAGATGGCGTTGCCGCGATGGAGGCTGCCGGCACTGTCGCCGTGCTGCTGCCCGGCGCCTTCTACGCCATCCATGAGAAGCAGAAGCCGCCGGTCGAGGCGCTGCGCCGGGCCGGCGTGCAAATCGCGATCGCCACAGACTGCAATCCCGGCACCTCGCCGCTGACCTCGATGCTGCTGACCATGAACATGTCGGCGACGCTGTTCGGGCTCACCGTCGAGGAATGCATCGCCGGCGCCACCCGCGAAGGCGCCCGCGCTCTCGGCCTCATCGCCGAGACCGGAACGATCGAGCCCGGCAAGTCGGCCGATCTCGCCGTCTGGAATGTCGAAAACCTCGCCGAGCTCGTCTACCGCATCGGCTTCAACCCACTTCACGCACGCGTCTTCAAGGGCGAAAGGAACGGTCGATGACCATCACGCTTCATCCGGGCTCTGTCTCGCTCAAGGATCTGGAGATCATCTATTGGACCGGCGAGCCGGCCAGGCTCGATCCCGCCTTCGATGACGGCATTAACAAGGCCGCCGCCCGCATCGCCGAGATCGCCGCCGGCAATGCCCCGGTCTACGGCATCAATACCGGCTTCGGCAAACTTGCCTCGATCAAGATCGATAGCGCCGACGTCGCCACCCTGCAGCGCAATCTCATCCTGTCGCATTGCTGCGGCGTCGGCGCGCCGCTGCCGGAGAACATCGTCCGGCTGATCATGGCGCTGAAGCTGGTCTCGCTCGGGCGCGGCGCCTCCGGCGTGCGACTGGAGCTGGTGCGGCTGATCGAAGGCATGCTTGATAAGGGCGTCGTCCCGCTGATCCCGGAAAAAGGCTCGGTCGGCGCCTCCGGCGATCTTGCGCCGCTCGCCCATATGGCGGCGGTGATGATGGGCGAGGCCGAAGCATTCTTCGCCGGCGAACGTCTTTCCGGTGCTGAAGCTCTGGAAAGAGCCGGGCTGAAGCCGGTCGTGCTCGCCGCCAAGGAGGGCCTGGCGCTGATCAACGGCACCCAGGCCTCGACGGCACTGGCGCTCGCCGGCCTCTTCCGCGCCCATCGTGCTGCCCAATCCGCCTTGATCACCGGCGCAATATCGACCGACGCGGCCATGGGTTCGTCTGCGCCCTTCCATGCCGATATCCATACGCTGCGTGGTCATAAGGGGCAGATCGATACCGCGGCCGCCCTTCGCGGCCTGCTCGAAAACTCCGTCATCCGCCAAAGCCATATCGAGGGCGACGAGCGCGTGCAGGATCCCTATTGCATCCGCTGCCAGCCGCAGGTCGACGGCGCCTGCCTCGATCTCTTGCGCTCGGTCGCCCGCACACTCGAAATCGAGGCCAATGCGGTCACCGACAATCCGCTGGTGCTCTCGGACAATTCCGTCGTCTCGGGCGGCAATTTCCACGCCGAACCCGTCGCCTTCGCCGCCGACCAGATCGCGCTCGCCGTCTGCGAGATCGGCGCGATCTCGCAGCGCCGCATCGCACTGCTGGTCGATCCCACCCTCTCTTACGGCCTGCCGGCCTTCCTCGCCAAGAAGCCGGGCTTGAACTCAGGCCTGATGATCGCCGAGGTCACCTCGGCGGCGCTGATGTCGGAAAACAAGCAGATGTCGCACCCGGCGTCGGTCGATTCAACGCCGACCTCGGCCAACCAGGAAGACCATGTCTCCATGGCCTGCCATGGCGCCCGCCGTCTGCTCGGCATGACCGAAAACCTGTTCGCCATCATCGGCATCGAGGCGCTGACCGCTGCCCAGGGCATCGAACTACGCGCACCGCTGTCGACGAGCCCGGAGCTTTTGAAGGCAATCGCTTCGATCCGCGCCAAGGTGCCGAGCCTCGATAGTGACCGCTACATGGCCGGGGATCTCGCCGCCGCCGCCGCACTGGTGGCGACGGGGGCGCTGAATGGCTCGGTTTCGAATGGCATTTTGCCGGTTTTGGAGGGTTGAGATGATGGCGAAGGAGAAAGTCCCCTCCCCAACCCCTCCCCACAAGGGGGAGGGGCTTACCGTGCGGCCCTCGCCGCGTTCACCCTCCATCGCAGATCATGCAGCCGGCGCGTTGGTTTGCGAGGCGGTGCCACAGCTTAGCCCCTCCCCCTTGTGGGGAGGGGTTGGGGAGGGGTTCTGATGACCACACCATACGAAATCCATCAGGGCACGTCGCCCATCATCCTCGGCTTCCCCCACACCGGCACCGAGGTGCCGCCTGAGATCGCCGGTCGCCTCAACGACAACGGCCGGATCCTCGCCGATACCGACTGGCACATCCACCAGCTCTATGACGGCCTGCTCGACAGCGTCACGACGGTGCGGGCCACCTTCCACCGCTACGTGATCGACGCCAACCGCGATCCGGCTGGCGTCAGCCTCTATCCCGGCCAGAACACCACCGGCCTCGTTCCGGAAACCGACTTCGACGGCAAGCCGATCTGGAAGGATGGGCAGGCGCCTGACGAGGCCGATGTCGCAGCGCGGCTCAGGGATTTTCATGCGCCCTATCATGCCGCGCTGGCCGCCGAGATCGAGCGTGTGAGAGGGCTCCACGGCGTCGCAATCCTCTATGATTGCCACTCGATCCGCTCGCATATTCCTTTCCTGTTCGAAGGCAAGCTGCCAGATTTCAATATCGGCACCGATATGGGCAAGACCTGCGACGGCGCCATCGAGCAGGCGACGCTGACCGTCGTCGAAGCCGCCGAAGGTTACGACAGCGTGCTCAACGGCCGCTTCAAGGGCGGCTGGACGACCCGCCATTACGGCCGGCCCGAGACCGGCGTGCACGCGATCCAGATGGAGCTCGCGCAATCGACCCATCTGCAGACCGAGACGCCGCCCTTTGCCTATGACAGCGCCAAGGCGGACCGGCTTCGCGCCCATCTCAAAAACATTCTGGTGCGCCTCGAACAGATCGCACCCGGCCTGAAACGATAAAGCTCACTCGACAGGGGAACCGTCATGACCAATCCACGCCATAACATTCGCGAAATCCGCGCGCCCCGCGGCAACGATCTCAATGCCAAGAGCTGGATGACCGAAGCGCCGCTGCGCATGCTGATGAATAATCTCGATCCCGACGTCGCCGAAAATCCGAACGAGCTCGTCGTTTATGGCGGCATCGGGCGCGCCGCGCGCACCTGGGAGGATTTCGACCGCATCGTCGCGACGCTGAAGACGCTGACGGAAGAGGAAACCCTGCTTGTGCAATCCGGCAAGCCGGTCGGCGTCTTCCGCACCCACAAGGATGCGCCGCGCGTGCTGATCGCCAACTCCAATCTGGTGCCGCATTGGGCGACCTGGGATCATTTCAACGAGTTGGATAAGAAGGGCCTTGCCATGTACGGCCAGATGACGGCCGGCTCGTGGATCTATATCGGCACGCAGGGCATCGTCCAGGGCACTTACGAGACCTTCGTCGAGGCCGGCCGCCAGCATTACGGCGGCAATCTCAAGGGCAAATGGATCCTGACCGGCGGCCTCGGCGGCATGGGCGGCGCCCAGCCGCTCGCAGCCGTCATGGCCGGCGCCTGCTGCCTCGCCGTCGAATGCAATCCCGACTCCATCGATTTCCGCCTGCGCACCCGCTATCTCGACGCCAAGGCCGAAACGCTCGATGAAGCGCTCGAGATGATCGACCGCTGGACCAAGGCTGGCGAGGCCAGATCGGTCGGCCTGCTCGGCAATGCCGCCGAAATCCTGCCGGAGATGGTTCGTCGCGGCATCCGCCCCGATATGGTCACCGACCAGACCTCGGCGCATGATCCAATCAACGGCTACCTGCCGAAGGGCTGGACGATGGCCGAGTGGAAGGCCAAGCGCGAGAGCGATCCGAAGGTAGTCGAAAAAGCCGCCCGCGCCTCGATGCGCGAACATGTCGAGGCGATGATCGCCTTCTGGAATGCCGGCATTCCGACGCTCGACTACGGCAACAACATCCGCCAGGTCGCCAAGGAAGAAGGCCTCGAAAACGCCTTCGCCTTCCCCGGTTTCGTGCCCGCCTATATAAGACCGCTGTTCTGCCGCGGCATCGGCCCCTTCCGCTGGGCGGCCCTCTCCGGCGATCCGGAGGATATCTACAAGACCGATGCCAAGGTGCGGGAGCTGACCCCTGGCAATGCCCACCTGCACAACTGGCTCGACATGGCCAGGGAGCGCATCGCCTTCCAGGGCCTGCCGGCGCGCATCTGCTGGGTCGGCCTCGGCGACCGTCACCGCCTGGCACTGGCCTTCAATGAAATGGTCAGGAATGGCGAGCTTTCCGCCCCGATCGTCATCGGGCGCGATCATCTCGACTCCGGTTCCGTCGCCTCCCCGAACCGCGAAACCGAAGCGATGAAGGACGGCTCCGACGCCGTTTCCGACTGGCCGCTGCTGAATGCCCTGCTCAACACCGCCTCGGGCGCCACCTGGGTATCGCTGCACCATGGCGGCGGCGTCGGCATGGGCTTCTCCCAGCACTCCGGCGTCGTCATCTGCGCCGATGGCACCGATGATGCGGCAAAGCGCCTCGAGCGTGTGCTCTGGAACGATCCGGCGACCGGCGTCATGCGCCACGCCGACGCCGGCTACGACATCGCCCTCGACTGCGCCCGGGACAAGGGCCTGCGCCTGCCCGGCATTCTCGGGAACTGAGCCTCGTGAGGATCCTGCGCGCCGGCGATTACAAACGCATGCCGTGGAAAAACGGCGGTGGCGAAACGGTGGAGATCGCCGTTTCGCCCGACGATGCCGGCCTTGCCGGCTTCGACTGGCGCGTCAGCATGGCGACGGTCGCAACCAACGGCCCGTTTTCGATCTTCCCCGGCATCGACCGGACGCTTGTGATTCTCGACGGCAACGGCATGGTGCTCGACATTGAAGGCCGGGCACCGGCGCTGCTGACAACGGCAAGCGATCCCTTGCCCTTCCCGGCGGATATCCCGGTGGCCGCCAGGCTCCAGGACGGCGCGATCACCGATCTCAACGTCATGACGCGCCGCGCGGGCCTTGCCCACACGCTGATCCGCATCGACATCGATGGCGGCACGTCCATGCCGCTGACGTCGTCGACATGCCTGCTGCTCTGCCATCGCGGCGCATTGTCATTCCGGCGGGACGGCGAGAGCGGCACGCTTGCGGCCGGCGATGCGCTGCTGATTGCGGATGCGGCTGGAACCGCACTGGAAATCGACGGCGAGGCCAGATGTTACCTCGTCTCGATCACCACGCCCTGATCTTCGTACAACGGCTTGAAAAAATTCAACAATCGAAAAATGGCTCAGGCTTTCGCAGCGACGATTGCGATTTCCGGCCATGGACGTCATTCCTGCTTTTGGTCTAAACTTCGCCTTGCTGATGCAGAAGAAGACCTAGACTGCCTGGACGTGCCGGGTAGCAATGGAGCAGGCGTGACGGATCCATACGATATTCTCGGTGTTGAACGCGATGCGGACGAGGCCCAGCTGAAGGCTGCCTATCGGCGCCTGGCGAAGGTTGCTCATCCGGATTCCGGCGGCGATTCGCAGGCCTTCGACAATCTGCAGAAAGCCTATGCGCTGCTTCTCGACCCGGTCCGCCGCAAGGTGTTCGACGACACAGGCTATGACGTCGAATTCGCCGATGCCGCCGAGCTGCAGGCGCTTGTGATTATCGAGAAACTGGTCACCGACGCTGTACTCGACGAGCGCGCGCCCGGAAGTTTCGATCCCGTCGCCGTCATGCAGGACAGCCTGTCGGAGGAACTGCGTAAGGCGCGGTTCAGCAAGAGCGAGCTGGAGCGCCACGCCTCGCGCGTCGGCCTGCATCTGGAGCGGCTCGAAAAACAGTCCGGCCGCGATGTGCTCGCCCATATGTTCCGCGCCCGCATCGAAGCGATCGCCAAGGCGGTCGCGGAAACCGAAGCAAAGATCAAGGCAACCGAACGCGCCGCCGACATGCTGAGCGGCTACGTCTACGACATCGATCCATCGCTGCTGCCGGAGGCCTCGGTCACCAACCTCGAATGGATCGAGACCTCCAGAAACCGCTCCACCGGCTGACGCAGCAGGCGATAAAGCCGTTAGTAAGACAGCTTTGGATACCAGTCCGGCGCCCGGCCTTCCGGCGTCGTGTCGATCAGTGTCCAGAGCGGCATGAGGTCGGGTGCGCCGCGCGGGTCCTCGCCGGGATCGGAGGTGACGTCGCCCATTTCCTGGCTCCAGAAGTGGCGGATGGTGCCGTCGCGCCGGGTGAAGACGTTGTAGGCAGGGTCATCACCGCCGCCTTTGCCGATGGCGTGGTAGTCGCGGCTGTAATCGCCGGTCGTGTCGGAATAGAGCGGCAGGTGATGCCAGCCGCGTTCTTTCTTGAAGGCAAGCAGCTTTCCGATCGGCGAGCGGGCAACGACCGCAAGGGCGGCGCGCTGCTGGATGTCGGGCACCTCGCCATCCCAGGCCGACAGCAGCGAGGTGCACATCGGGCATGGACGCTCGCGCTCCGGCCCGAACATGTAGCTGTAGACGATCAGCGTCTCCTTGTCGGCAAAGAGCTCGGTGAGCGAGATCGGCCCGTCGGCGCCTTCGAAGCGATAATCCTTCTTCACCTCGCCGCCCGGCGGCAGCGCCCGGCGCTGTCTCGCGACGCGCTCGATGTGCCGGCGCAATTCGATCTCTTCCGCGAGCAGCGCGTCGCGGGCTCTGCGATATTCCTCGCTCTCATTCGGGAAACGAACGCCATTCTTGGCCGCGAGTACGGCGGCTGGTGCCAGCTGACTGTTATCCATGACAATCCTCCTGTCATTGCCTGATGATGTGCCGACCTCAAGACAATATGCAGCACATCGTTAGAATGACGATCGGAAGATGCGAAAATCGACAGGGCAACGAAAAATATCCCACTTCGGAATCCCGAAATTCCCCCGCTTCGGGATTCCGAAATTCGAGCCGGTTTGCGCGGGATGGCCGCGGAGAAATAGTCAAGGATTTCAAAGCCTCAACCTATTTCGGGATTCCGAAATGCTATATAGATCTTGGTGGGGTTATGCACGCTCGCCACACAAAACTGCTCGAACGTCCGGATGCCTGAAGAGCAAAAAGGGCGCTCGACCCTTGCGGGGAGCGCCCTTATCCTGTCGGACAGCGAACAGCTCGACGACGTCGATACCGGGCGCATCCATTTTTCAGGCAGGCCCGCTATATGGACGCTTGCATTCGCCGTTTCAAGGGGTTTTTGCAACATCTTTAGCGAGCGGCCGCTAAAGGGCGGCGCCGGTCACGGGATTGACCACCGGCCGCTCGCTTTTGTCGCCCTCCCCAGCCGGTTGCACGGTCGGCGGCGCCATCGATTCGGCGTCGGCGGGTTCCGGCTTGCCGGGAACCACATTGACGTCCTTGGGACGGCGCTGCTCGGGCTTTACGTTTTCATCATTCGTCGACATTGTCTGTCTCCTTTCCAGGGAAGAAGTCCGGGCTGCCGACATGGTTCCGGCGGCGGATGGAGGATTGCCGATGCTCGAGAGATTTTTGCTGCAGGGGCCGCAGGATGCGCGATACACCATCCTTCTTGCCCATGGCGCCGGCGCGCCGATGGATTCGGCCTCCATGTCGGCGGCGGCCGACGCCCTTGCCGGCGTCGGCTTCCGCGTCGCCAGGTTCGAATTCGCCTATATGGCCGCCCGCCGCACGGCGGAAGGCCGCAAGCCGCCGCCGCGCGCCGAAACGCTCAATCCCGAATATGAGGCGGCGATTGCTGAGCTTAACGCCGCCCGCGGTCCTCTCATCATCGGCGGCAAGTCGATGGGCGGACGGGTTGCGAGTATGATCGCCGACGGTCTCTACGACAGGGGAAAGATCGCCGGGCTGCTCTGCCTCGGCTATCCCTTCCATCCGCCCGGCCAGCCGGAGAAGCTGCGCACCGGCCATCTCGCAGGGCTCAAGACGCCCACACTGATCTGCCAGGGAACGCGCGACGAATTCGGCACGAAGGACGAAGTGCCGGGCTACGATCTCTCCGACCGGATCGAGATCCTGTGGCTCGAGGACGGCGATCACGACCTCAAACCGCGCAAGAAAATCTCCGGCTTCTCCGCCGCCGATCACCTCATCACGATGGCGAAAGCGGCAAAGGCGTGGGCCGAACGCCTGCCGGTTTAGGCGCCGCCTTTCGGCGATCGCCGTCGGGTGGAAAGCTTCCTCACATCGATGCGCCGCTCGGCGGCGAAAACGGTGATTTCGAAATGATCGGCCTGCACCACGTCGCGGATATTCCTCGGCCGGTGCGCCGCGACGTTCAGCCCGCCCTTCAACCGCACACTGTCATAGAGGATGCCGGCGCCGCCGCTGGCGCGCACCTGTTCGCCGAACAGCTGTGACGCCGCGTAGCTCGTGCCGTCATAGATATCGGGCCGCAGCGCCTGTTCGCCGTGAATGTCGAGATAGTCGCCGATCAGGGTGGCGGCATAGCTTCGATAGGTGCGCGCCATCGTCGCCACTCCACGCGCCACAGTCTCGCGCCGGAGGTGATGGCCGACCTCGGCGGCGGCCGTCTTCAGGTGGTCGGCGGCATACCAGGCGCCGAGATCGGCGCCGTTGAAGCGCATGCCGCCGGGTGCGACATGCAGGAATGCCGCCATCACGATGCTGGCGTTCGGACTGCCGTAGACCCACTCGTTTTCGGGAAGCCGCCGGATCCGGTCGGCGACGAGCCGGTCATTGGTCCAGCCGACGAGTTCCATCACGGCTTCGAGATCGGCCGCCCTCGCCACCGTATCGAACAGACCGATCGGCGGAAATTGCGACGGGATCAGCCGGTAGGACGGTCGCGGCGCCTCGGCGAAACGATCGCTCACCGGAAGACGATGTCCACGTCTTCGTAAGGCGTGAAGGCCTCGTCGAGCCTGTTTGGCGGCATGTAGAGCCCGCCGCGCGCGCCGTCGAGAAACCGGCGCACGGTCATCAACCCGTCCTGGGTTCCGCTTGTGACGATCTCGAGCGGCGGCTGGCCGCCGAAAACCGGCGCCTGATGCGGCGTGCGCAGCCAGGCGACGCCGACGCGTTCATCGGCAAACAGGACGCCGAGCGCCTGATGGATACCGAGCACGGCGGAGATCCGGGTCAACGTATCGACGTCGAGGGTGAAAGCGCCGTGCTCACGCGCCTGCTTGGCCCAGCTGTGATAGGTCGAGCGGGAGGGATAGCCGAGCACGAGCAGACGCTGCTCTTCGCTCAAACCCCAGAGATCGGCGATCGCCAGAAAGGTTCGCAACGCGGGCGGGCTCAGCCGCCTTCGATTGGCAGGCGCAAACCGCTCCGTTTCCAGCCGCTCCGGCTCCTGCTCCCTGCGTCTTGCCTGTTGCATAGCAATCTCCTGTCTTGAACTAGATTTAGTCCAAATCTGGGCGTCCGGCAAGCAAATTGGAAGAGGGGCTTCAGGAAAGCTCAGCGGCCGCTTCCCGGATTGTCTGCATCAGGATCGATTGCGGCGCCGACGGCACGGCATCGGCGCGCATCGTCAGCCCGACCGGCCCCTTGGTTTCGCCTGTATCCACCGGCAGAAGCGCTAGGCGCCCATCGGCGACATCGCCTGACACCACGCCGTTGGAAATGATCCAGATCGCATCGCTTGCCCTCAGGAAGGCGCGGCCGAAGGAATCCGACACCGTCTCGATCTGGTTCGGCAGGCTGGAGATACCGTTGGCGATGAGGAAATTTTCGACGACCGGCCGAATGATCGAACCGCGCGTCGGCATCAGCACCGTGTAATCGCCGAAGCCTGAAAACAGCGATTGCCGGCCGTTCAGCAGAGGATGGCCGGGGCGCACCGCAAACACCACCTGCTCGGAATAGAGATGTTCGAAGGAGAAGCCCGCCATCTTCTCCGCCCCGGCCAGACGGCCGACCACGAGGTCAAGGTCGCCGACACGAAGCTCTTCCAAGAGAACGGCGTTTTCGCCGGTGACGATCTTCACCCGGCTCCGGGTATTTTCCTTGAGGAAGAGTTCCATCGCCCGCGGCATGATCCGCGACGACACCGTCGGCAGGGCGCCGATCCGGATCGGCGGCGCATCGGCGAACTGCTCCTGCGAGACGGAGTCGAGACCCTGGCGCAGCGCCGTCAGCGCGGCGCCTGCATGGCGCAGGAAGACCTCGCCGTACCGGGTGATCTTAATGCCGCGGCCGTCGCGCTCGAAGACGTCGACGCCGAGCACCTGTTCCAGCTCGCGGATCGTCTTCGTCACCGCCGGCTGGCTGACATGCAGCAGTTCCGCAGCCTTCATCACACTCTTCTGCCGCGCCACCTCGACAAAGGTCTGCAGATGGCGAAACTTGACGCGGCTGTCGATCATCGGTTTTCATAACTCCAGAGTTATCGAAATGCCTAAAAATATCATTTTACTTAACCGGATCAACCATTCAATTTTGCGGTTGGAACACCAGGTGAGCCAGCCCCTCATCCGGCTGCCGCCACCTTCTCCCCGCTCGCGGGGAGAAGGGACATGCCGCGCCGGCGTCCTCCCTCTCAACGTTGCGTCGGGCACGTCCCCTCGCCCCGTTTACGGGGAGAGGGTTAGGGTGAGGGGCAGTCATTGGCGCGAAGCGGGCAGCTGGGACTCACGACCGACCATGGCGACCCAAAGAGCGAGGAGAGTAACGTGCAATTCGCCCGCATAAACGACGTGACGATCCATTATCAGGTCATCGGCGCGCCCGCCGACCGACCGGTGATCGTCTTCATCAATTCGCTCGGGACGGATTTCCGCATCTGGCGCGATGTCGTGGTGCGGCTTGCCGGCGATTACGCCATCGTGCTGTACGACAAGCGCGGCCACGGCCTTTCCGATGTCGGCCAGCTCCCCTCGTCGATCGAGGATCATGCGACCGATCTTGCCGGCCTGCTCGATCTGCTGTCGGTGAAAAATGCCGTCATCTGCGGCCTGTCGGTCGGCGGCCTCATCGCGCAGTCGCTGACGCAGCGCCGGCCGGATCTGGTCGGCGCCCTCATTCTTTGCGACACCGCTCACAAGATCGGCACGGCTGAGAGCTGGAACGCCCGCATCGCCGCGGTCGAAGACAAGGGCATCGGCAGCATCGTCGACGCCGTGATGGAACGCTGGTTCACGCCGGCCTTCCGCCGGCCGGAGAACACCGCCTATTCCGGCTATTGCAACATGCTGACGCGCCAGCCGGTCGAGGGTTACCTCGCCGCCTGCGAAGCGATCCGCGACGCCGATTTCACCGAAGCGGCCAAGTCGATCGCCGTTCCCAGCATCTGCATCGTCGGCGACCAGGACGGCTCGACGCCGCCTGATCTGGTGCTCTCCACGGCGCGGCTGATCCCCGGCGCCCGTTACGAGGTCATCCGCGACTGCGCACATATTCCCTGCGTCGAGCAGCCGGAGGCGCTGACGGCGATCATCCGCGCCTTCCTCACATCGATTTCGCCCGGAGACAGCCCATGAACGAGACCGCCTCCCCCTCCGAACGCTACCGGCAAGGCATGGCGACCCGCCGCGCTGTGCTCGGCGACGCCCATGTCGACCGTGCCGCAGCCGCCGAGACCGGCTTCGACCGCCCGTTCCAGGAGCTGATCACCGAAGCCGCCTGGGGTCACGTCTGGTCGCGCCCGGCGCTGACCAAGCGCGAACGCTCGATCGTCACCATCGCCCTGCTGGCCGCACTCGGCCAGGATGAGGAGGTCGCCATGCATGTACGCGCGACCGCCAATACGGGTGCGACGCGCGAGGATATCTGCGAGGCGCTGTTACATGTGGCGATTTATGCCGGCGTTCCCGCCGCCAATCACGCCATCAAGATTGCCAAGCAGGCCTTTGCACAGATGGACGCCGAGAAGGCGGCCTGAGGGGGAGAAATGTCCGAACGAGCAAACAGCAAGCCGGAGACCGGCGCCTTCTTCGCCCGCGACCGCGCCTGGCACGCGCCGGCGCTGACTCCGGGCTACAAAACCTCGGTGCTGCGCGCGCCGCAGCGGGCGCTGCTGTCGCTCGACGGCACGATCTCAGAGATGACCGGGCCGGTCTTCGGCCATTCGCTAATCGGCGAGCTCGACAACGACCTGATCCTGAACTATGCCCGGCCCGGCGAAAGCGCCATCGGCGAGCGCATTATTGTCCATGGCCGGGTGCTCGACGAGCGCGCCAAGCCGGTTGCCGGCGCCCTGGTCGAGTTCTGGCAGGCCAATGCCGGCGGCCGTTACCGCCACAAGAAGGAAACCTATCTGGCGGCAATCGACCCGAATTTCGGCGGCTGCGGCCGTGCCATCACCGATGAGGAAGGCCGCTACCATTTCCGCACGGTGCGGCCCGGCGCCTATCCCTGGCCGAACGGCGTCAACGACTGGCGCCCTGCCCATATCCACTTCTCGATCTTCGGCCACGGCTTTGCCCAGCGGCTGATCACCCAGATGTATTTCGAGGGCGATCCGATGATCTGGAAGTGTCCGATCGTCGGCACGATCCCCGACAAGGCGGCGATCGAGCAGCTGATCGCGCCGCTCGACTGGGGCAACACCATTCCGATGGATTCACGCGCCTATAAATTCGATATCGTGCTGCGCGGCCGCCGCTCGACGATGTTCGAAAACAGGCTGGAGGGCAACTGACCATGCAGCAGTTCGGCTATCTCAAGGAAACCCCGTCGCAGACCGCCGGTCCCTATGTGCATATCGGCCTGACGCCGAATTTCTGCGACATAGTGGGCGTCTATGACAGCGATCTCGGGACCGTAATGCTCAACGACAAGACGCTCGGCGAACGCATCACCGTCACCGGCCGCATCTTCGACGGCGCCGGCGCGCTGGTGCGCGACGCTGTGGTCGAGATCTGGCAGGCCGACAGCGCCGGCCTTTACAACAGTCCCTCGGAAATGCGCGGCGCCGCCGACCCGAACTTCGCCGGCTGGGGCCGCTGCCCGACCCGCGCCAAGGACGGCGTCTACAGCTTCGAGACCATCAAGCCCGGGCGGGTCCCCTTCAAGGACGGCCGCAGGCAGGCGCCGCACATCACCTTCTGGATCGTCGCCCGCGGCATCAATATCGGCCTGCATACGCGGATGTATTTTCCGGAGGAGACGGAGGCCAACGCCGGCGATCCGCTGCTTGCCCGCATCGAACATCGCGAACGCGTCGCAACCATGATCGCCAACCGTGACGGCGCGACCTGCCATTTCGATGTCCATCTGCAGGGGCCGAAGGAGACGGTGTTTCTGGATATTTGAGGGTGTGCCGGCTGCTTGTCGGAGAATTCCGCGCAAGCAGCCCCCTCACCCTGCCCTCTCCCCGAGGGGAGAGGGGAACAGTGCCACGCGAGAGAACCTGCCCATAAGGCGCCGACGCCGCCTCTTTCCCTTCTCCCCTCGGGGGTCCGAAGGACGGGTCGAGACCAGTGGCTCGACCCCGGGGTGGCGGCAGCCGGATGAGGGCGCCACCACCACAAACGAGCAAACCATGACCGCATCGCCCTTCGACCACCCCTTCCTCTCCGGCCTTGTCGGTGACGACGAAATCGCGCCCTATTTTTCCGCCGAAGCCGATATTCGCGCCATGCTCTCCTTCGAGGCGGCGCTCGCCAGGGCCGAAGCCGCGCACGGCCTCATTCCCGGCGAAGCCGCAAGGAAGATTGCCGAAGCCTGCGCCGGCTTTTCTCCGGATCTCGCCAGCCTGCGCGCGGCAACGGCGAAAGACGGGGTCGTCGTCCCCGATCTCGTCAAGCAGTTGCGCGCTGAGGTCGGCGAGGAAGCGGGCAAAAACCTGCATCTCGGCGCCACCAGCCAGGACGTCATCGACACCAGCCTGATGATCCGACTGAAGGCGGTGGTCTTCCTGTTTGCCGGCCGGCTTTCCGCCGTCCTCGTAGCGCTCGACGGGCTCGACCGCCAGTTCGGCGGCAACCGGCTGATGGGCCATACCCGCATGCAGGCGGCGATCGCGATCAGCGTCTCCGACCGTCTCAACACCTGGCGCGCGCCGCTCGCGACCTATCGCGACCGCCTGACTGAGCAGAGTTTTCCCGTCCAGTTCGGCGGTGCTGCCGGCACGCTCGACAAGCTCGGGCCGCAGGCTGTGACCGTCCGTGCTTCGCTCGCCCAGGAGCTCGGCCTCTCCGATATCAGGCAATGGCAGAGCGCGCGTCTGCCGATCGCCGATATCGCCGGCCTGTTCGCCTCGATCTCCGGCAGCCTCGGCAAGATGGGGCAGGATATCGCGCTGCTCGCCGAGATCGGCGGCGAGATCGAAATCTCAGGCGGCGGCACCTCCTCGGCGATGGCGCACAAGCAGAATCCGGTTGCCGCCGAAGTCCTGGTCTCGCTCGCCCGCTTCAACGCCACGGCACTTTCCGGCATCCACCAGTCCCTCGTCCACGAACAGGAACGCTCGGGAGCGGCCTGGACGCTCGAATGGCTGCTGCTACCTCAGATGACGATGGCGACCGCCGCCAGCTTGCGGCTCGCCGGAGATCTGATCGGAAATATCAAGCGGCTTGGGACGGCCTGAAACTGCAGCTGCGGCCAGCGCTGTGGCAAAGCCGTGCGGCAGCGGTTCGAGCGCGAAAGCGGGGCGATTTGCTTTTTCGATCGCGTGCAACCATCTAATAGGCATGACTTGCGGAAAACGCCCCGCCCGAACAGCCCATTTACCGAAAACCAACCATACTGGGTTGCTTTCCGAAGCGAAAGCCGATTGCTTAGGAGAATATACTTCTTCTGCCGCTAGCGGTTAGGAGAACGAAAGGGGGCGCAGGCAAACTCGTGGAATTCTGCTGCTTCGCATCGGGATAAACTATGATTACGATGGCGAAGCGGGAAGGCCGGTTTGAAAAACGATGACGACAGAACTGTTTCAGATAAAATTTTGGGGCGTCCGCGGCAGTATTCCCGTATCGGGCCCCGAGTTCGATCGCTACGGCGGTAACACTTCCTGCATCGAGATTCGCTGCGGAAAACATCGGTTGCTTTTCGACGCAGGTTCGGGCCTGCGCGAGGCAGGGCTATCGCTGCTCGCCGACGGCGTCAGCGACGTGGATCTGTTCTTCAGCCACTGCCATTACGACCATATCATCGGCCTGCCCTTCTTCAAGGCGATCTATTATCCGTCGATCAACGTCAACATCTGGTCCGGCCATCTCGACGGCAAGATGAGCACGCGGGAAATGGTCGAGCAGTTCATCAGTCCGCCCTGGTTTCCGGTCAAGACCGACATCTGCCAGGCGACGATGAACTTCCGCGATTTCCATGCCGGCCAGATTCTGAAGCCGCATGAGGGCATCGAGATCAGGACGTTCACGTTGAACCATCCGGGCGGCGCCATCGGCTACCGCATCGAATGGCAGGGCCGTTCGATCGCTCTGATCTACGATATCGAGCATATCCCCGGCAGCTATGATCCGGTCTCGCTGGAGATGATGCGGGGCGCCGATCTCGTCGTCTACGATTGCACCTACAATGAAGACGAGATGCAGCGTTTCAAGGGCTTCGGCCACTCGACCTGGGAGCACGGCACCGAGCTTGCCAAAATGGCGGGCGCCAAGCGCTTCGCCCTGTTCCACCACGCGCCCTCCCGCACGGACGAACAGCTGGCCGAGATGGAAGCGCAGGCTGAGGCCGCTTTCCCCGGCGCCTTCGCCGCGCGCGACAACCAGACCGTGGTGATCTAGCGCCTTTCCTGACGGAACAGATGCCGGGTCCGGCCGTTTCCCCGGCAGCGCAAGATCCATGAAACGGGGTATCCGCCATGACCGTGCTCTCCGGACAGTGCCTTTGCGGCCAGGTGCAGCTTTCTGTTCGTGGCGAACCGCTGCGCGTCGGCATTTGTCACTGCACCGACTGCCGAAAGGAAAGCGGTTCGGCCTTCACCTTTTACGGAGTCTGGCCCGCCGGCCAGTTCGAACATTCCGGTGAAACCGGCGAATTCCACGGCCGATGCTTCTGCACCGGATGCGGTTCGCGGCTGTTTTCTGCCGATGACCAAGAGGCGGAAATCAAGCTCGGCATCCTCTCGCAGGCGCCGACGCTGCTCACGCCGCGCTATGAACTCTGGGTCAAACGCCGCGAGACGTGGCTGCGACCGGTCGAGGGCGCAGAGCAGTATGAGGAGGACCGAACGTGAGCTTGGCCACGCCCGTCCGACATAAGCTCGTTACGATCGCAGGCATTGAGACCTTTTACCGTGAGGCCGGTCCGCCGGACGCGCCGGTTCTGTTGCTGCCGCACGGCTATCCCTGCTCGTCCTACGAATTTCGCAATCTCATGCCGCGGCTTGCCGACCGCTGGCGCCTGATCGCCCCGGATTTCCCCGGCGCGGGCTATAGCGGCACGCCCGACGATTTCAGTTACAGCTTCGATGGCTATGCCGCCTGGCTGGAGGCTTTTGTCGGCGCGCTCGATGTCGACCGCTTCGCCCTCTATCTCCACGATTTCGGCTCGCCGATCGGAGCGCGGCTGGCAATCAGAAATCCCAGCCGCATCGTGGCGCTGATCATCCAGAATGGCGATATTCCCTATGAGGATGCGCTCGGCCCGAAATATGCCGATATCGAAGCGACGTGGGCGCTCCCGCGCGCCGAGATGAGGAAGGCGCTGGCGCAAGCAATCAACGAGGAGACGTTGAAGGAGGAGTTTCTCAACGACCTGCCGCCGCCTCTGGTCGACACGATCCCACCGGATCTCTGGCGGCTGCACTGGTCGCTGATCACGCCGCAGCGCAAGGAAATCGCCATCGACCTGATCGCCGGATTGAAGGAGAACCGCGCCTGGTTCCCCGAGCACCGGAAATATCTCAGAGAATACCGGCCGCCGACCCTGATCGTCTGGGGGCCGAACGACCACTATATGCCGGAAAAGTCGGCACGCGCCTATCTCCGCGATCTGCCGGACGCCGAACTGCATCTGCTCGACGGCGGGCATTGGCTGCTCGAGACGCATCTGGATGAAGTCGCAGCGCTCATGCGAGATTTCCTCGGGCGTGTTCACGCCGGCTGATCGATAGCCTAATCTTGCAGGAGTTCTGGCGCCGACGACCAAGCGACGGCAGGGTGACGAGCCGTCGCCGCAAACAAAGCCGCCAGGAAATCCCAAGCCGCATCATCATGCACCAGATGATGGGTGAGCACGCCGATCGGCTCGTCGTTGCCGGCAAACCGGTCGCGGAGTTCCGCAACCAATTCGGTCACCAGTTCCTCCGCGCTGCGGCCGCCGCGCGTGCCGTGCCAGTCGATAATGTCGATATGGGTGTTGAGAAGCGGGATCGGCCCGCCCTCTCTTGCCCGCCCGTACACCGAGAGCGCCGCAAAGCCGAGTTCAGGCAATGCCGGGATCAGCGTGGCGTCGATCCGGTTCCACGGCGGCACCAGCACCGGCACGAAGCGGGCGGGATGCAGCCGCTTCAAGCGCTGCCATCCTGCACGCAGCTCGCCGAGCACCACCTCGGCCGCCCGTTCGCCGCCGAGTTCCTGTTTCTTGCGCTCCTGCCTGGCGTGATTGGTGTGCGACCAGCCATGCACAGCGACAGCAACGCCCGCCTCCTCCGCCAGACGCGCGGCCAATGCCTCGCCGGTCAGCGCAGGAATAACGGCAAGGGTCAGCGAAATCCCGTGACCGCCGGTCAGCGCCAGCAGCTGCTCCAGATCGGGCGTCGGCTCGACGGCATCGTCGTCGCGCAGCCAGAGCCGCGCCACGCGGCCGGCGGCGCGCCAGCTGTCGAGCTCGCGGCGCAGCGGTTCCCAGCTTATCCCTTCGCTCATCACCTCACTCCTGTTCCTGCGCTGCTGCGCAAAATCTCGTCCAAAGCGCGGGCAGCCGTCGCCAGCGAGCGCTCCTCGAGCACGAAGCGCCGCGCCGCCTGTCCCATCGCTTCGCGCTTTTGCCCGTCGCCGAGCAGGGCCGCGACGGCCTCGGCATAGGCGGCGACATCGCCCTCCGGCGTCAGCAGGCCGGTGACGCCGGCCTCGACCACGGCGGGCACGCCCGCCGTCTGCTGCGCCACGACAGGCAGGCCGGCGGCCTGCGCCTCGAGATAGGCAAGACCATAGGCCTCGCCGCAGCCGGGCCAGACGTAGATGCCGCCACGCGCGAGCAGGCCGGCGATCTCGGTCTCACTCCGCTCGCCCAGCCACTCGATGCGGCCGGCAAAGCCGGCAAACAGCGCCTCCACCTCCGGGCGCATCGGCCCATTACCGATGACCGAAAGGGTCCATGGCCGGTCTTCGATCAGCCGCAATGCTTTTGCGAGCATCGCGTAGCTTTCCATCTTGTCGCCGGCCCGCATCATCGCGACGGTCATCAGCCGGCTGGGATCGGGTGCCGGAGACACGGTCTCGAACAGCGCCGGATCGATGAACGGTTTGAGAGCCGCAAGCCGCGCCGGCGGAAAGGCGGCCGAAAGCCCGGCCCGGTCACGCTCGGTGAAGCCGATATTGACCTTCGCCTGCATGACCGCCTTGCCCACGCGCTTCTGACGGGCCGCCCAACCGGTCCGGTCGCGTTTTGCCGCATAGGAGGCCTCGGCGGTGACATAGGGAATGGCGAATTCGGCTGAGATCACCGGCCCGAAGGGATCGGGCGATTTGTAATAGGGGTGGTAGCAGAACCAGAGATCCGGCCGAGGCTCTTCTTGCCATTTCGCCCGCAACCGCGCCAATTCGGCTGAGATCGCGGGTTCGAGCGCTGCCGCCGCCTCGGGCGTCGCGGCATGGGTGCGGAATTCGGAGACGACCTCGACCTGATGCCCGGCAAGCTGCAATGCCCGGATCAGCAGCCGCGCCATCAGCCGGTCGCCCGAGGGCACAGGATGGTTCGGCGATTTCATCGGCGCATAGAAGGCGATCCGCATGCGCATCCCTCGCATAGACACACTGTTTCCAATCGGTTTCCACGGGCGATCATTGATTATCCGAATCCACAACCAAATCAGCTAGATGGATGAGGAGGTCGCATTCAGCCCGCCCATGGTTTGCGCCATCGTAGCTGGCGGCAAGAAATCCGTTATTGCCGCCTTCCCGAAAACTTGCGCATAAGCATATGCAATGTGATCGCAATGGAAGCAATTCCGCCTCTTTCCCCATCTCTATGGGCCTGCGGTTGCATCGACAAGAACGGGAATGAATGACGACGGCCTCGGTCACAGGGATTTTTTCGGAACGCTCGATCAGAAGGGCAAGGCTCGGTTCGGGGCTGGTCATTTTCGTCTTCGTCCTCTTGCATTTGTCGAACCATGCGCTCGGACTCGTTTCGTTCGCCGCAGCCGACAAGGCGCGCCATCTTTTCCTGGCCCTCTGGCGCAATCCCGTCGGCACCGTCCTGTTCTATGGATCGGTCCTCGTCCATGTGACGCTGGTGCTGCGCGCCATCTACATCAGGC
This sequence comes from Rhizobium aethiopicum, assembly GCF_014197535.1. Taxonomy (GTDB): domain Bacteria; phylum Pseudomonadota; class Alphaproteobacteria; order Rhizobiales; family Rhizobiaceae; genus Rhizobium; species Rhizobium aethiopicum_A. The sequence goes on along the minus strand of NZ_JACIFV010000006.1, from coordinate 53,613 downwards.
GCAGCCTGGTCATGCCCAAGGGGGAAGCAACCCAGATGGTGCTCGGCCTGCTGATCCCGCTGCTTCTGATCGATCACGTCATCGGCACCCGCATCGCTCATGAACTCTACGGCTATATCGACAATTACGAGACGATCGTCAGCATGTTGTGGCTGCGGACGCCGGCGACGGGCGTGCGCCAGGCACTCGGCCTGATCGCGGTGTGGATCCACGGCTGCATCGGCATCCATTACTGGCTGCGTTACCGCCCCTGGTACGGCGGTTTCGCACCGCTGTTGCTGGCGCTGGCGATCCTCGTGCCGGTGCTGTCGCTGCTCGGCTTCGTCGAAATGGGCCGCACCCTTGCCGACCCCGCCTATCAGCTGACCTCGATCGAGCCTTACGCGACGACGGTGAACTCCCACTATGTCTCCGACCCCGCGATTCGCAGCCACATCGCCATGGTCCGCGCCGGGCTCTACGGCGCCTTCTCGGCCTCGCTGATCATCGTCGTTGCCGCCCGCACCCGGCGCAGGCTGAAGGAGCGTCTCGATCAGGTCGCCGTGCACTATCCGGGCGGCGAAGTGATCCGCGTGCCGCGTGGGTTCACGGTGCTGGAGGCGAGCCGGCTCGGCGGTCTGCCGCATTATTCGGTCTGCGGCGGCAAGGGCCAGTGCTCCACCTGCCGGGTGCAGATTCTTGGCGATTACCAGAAGCTGCCGCCGCCAGACAAGCTGGAACAGACGACACTGAAACGCATCAATGCCGGCCCTGACGTCCGCCTCGCCTGCCAGCTTCGGCCGGATGCCGACGTCGCGGTCGCGCCCCTTCTCGTGCCGGCCGTCGAGGCGGCTCTTCCCGCCAACAGCCAGGAGACGAGCCCCGGCCGCGAGCGTGAAATCGTCGTGCTCTTCGTCGATATCCGTCATTTCACCACGCTGACGGAAACGCGCCTGCCCTTCGACGTCGTCTTCCTGCTGAACCGCTATTTCGCCATCATCGGCAAGGCGGTGGAGCAAGCGGGCGGCCGGCTCGACAAGTTCATCGGCGACGGCGCCATGGCGCTCTTCGGCCTCAACGCCGCACCGGAGGAAGCCTGCCGCCAAGCGCTCGACGCGGCGGCGGCGATCGTCGTGGGGATCGAGAAACTCGCCGCCGAACTGGCCGAGGAACTGACGTTGCCGCTGCGCATCGCCATCGGCATCCACACCGGCCCGGCCGTCGTCGGCACGATGGGATATGGCCGGGTGCGCAGCATGACCGCGATCGGCGATACGGTGAATGTCGCGAGCCGGCTGGAAAGTGCGGCCAAGGAGTTCGACGCGGCGATCGTCTTCTCCGAGCCTGTGGCCAGACTTGCCGCCGCCGATCTTGCCGGCATCGAAAGCCGTGAAATCAGCGTGCGCGGCCGCGCCCTGCCCTTGAAAGTTTATGTCGTTCCGAGAGAGAAAGCGGCAGAACCGCTCGAAGGAAAAGCCTGATGCACGGCAAGCCCTGGCTCACCGCCAAATATTGGAGCCGCCGGCTGCGCAAGGCGCGCAATAGAGCCGCCTCGCGCTTCTTCGACACCCGTCTCGGCCGTCGCCTGCTGATCGAGAATATCGGCCCGCGCGTCGTCTCGATGACAGTCGATGCCGGTGATCATCTGATGACCTTCTCGCCTTCCGACTATATCGGCCGCAAGGTCTTCCGTAAGGGCCATTTCGAGCGCGACGCCGTCGACCGGCTGATCGCCATCCTGCGCGAGCGCGGCCTGCTCAGGAAGGATGCGACGCTGCTCGAGATCGGCGGCAATATCGGCACCCAGACCGTCTATTTCGCCTTGAGCGGCGCTTACATCAAGATCGTCAGCGTCGAGCCCGATCCGCGCAATTTCCCGCTGCTTGAACTCAACATCCGCCAGAACCGGCTGGAGGAGAAGGTCCGGCTCGTCAATTGCGCCGCCGGCGAACACGCAGGCGAGATCGACTTTTTCCTCAACCTCAACAATCACGGCAAGAGCAGCGCCATCCGTCAGAGCCCGACAGACCGGAAGATCAGCGTGCCGGTGAAGCCGGTTTCCGAAATCCTCGCCGGCCTCTCGATCGACCCCGCCGCAATCGGTCTTGTCTGGATGGATATCGAAGGCTACGAGCCGGTCGCCTGCCGCTCGATGCAGCCGCTGCTTGCCCGCCGCGTGCCGCTCCACATGGAGTTCACGCCGCTGTTCTACGGGCGCGAGGGCACAAAAGACTTCATAGCGATGCTGTCGGGATTTTACGAAGATTGTGTCGTGCTGTTCGAAGACCGCGAGGTGGAGATGAAGGTGCGGGATCTGCCTGACGAGTTCGATCAGTACAATGTGCTGTTTTTGCCGTAGCGTATATCCTGAAAACTGATCGTTGACGCCGTGCCGTGCGGCCCCCTCATCTGCCTGCCGAACTTCTCCCCGCTGGGGAGAAGGGAACCGCCGCACTGCTTTCCTCCATCACAAACGGCAGCGGCAAGAACAAGCCGCTGCAGCAACTCCCCTTCTAGTCATCGGGGAGAAGGTGCCCGGCAGGGCGGATGAGGGGGCTGCACGGTACGCCATATCGGAGCGACGGGTTCCGGGGATAGAGCCTTCTCAACGTGTCTCCAACGCCGGTACAACGCGGCGAATTTCCGAACTCACTTCACCGCCTCACACAAGTCTCTTCGGCTCTGTCCGCGTATGCTCATGATACTTGTTCTCACGCAGCGTCCCAAAGAGCTTCAGGCTCTCCAGATGCTCCCGCTGGGCGCGGTAGAAGTCATTGAGGAAAAGCAGCTCCTGGCCGGGCTTTACGATGTCTTCATACCGGATCCTTCGAGTAATGGTTCGCACGATCTGTATGATCTCTTTATGGTCTGACGTCTTCACCGAGTCGCGAAGCACATCCTCCAGCGTCTGCAGCTCATATTTGCCGTAGACATCGAGATGTTCCGGCTGGAAATCGAAGGCCGGCTGCGACGAGGCGGCGGCGGGTGCGGACAAAGCAAGGTCCGCGAGCAGCACGGAGCGTGGCGTGTCCACAACCAGCGTGCCGGCAATGATATCGCCGAGCCGTTGCCGGCGTCGGTTGGCCAGCGGAACGACCACCACCGCCAGAAGCCAGATGCCTGCCAGACCGTTCTCCCAAGCCCCCTGGGTTTCCATGCCCGCCAGAAGGCCCATCGGGCCGAAGATCTCGACCTCCTTCATCAGGTTGCGTGCGGTCACCTGGTGTGGGGTGAGCCGCCGCCCGTCCATGTTGACGACGCGGATACCGGTAATTCTTTTCCCAAGCGTGCGGCCGTTCCAGATGAGCTCTGACAGGATGTAATAGGGGGTGCGCAAGAGAAAGCCGAGCAAGGCGGCGAGCATCAGATCGGCGCTCACCGGCAGAAACCCGGTGAAGATGATAACGGCCGTGCAAATGAAGATGATGAGCGCCGTAAAGAGGATGTCGAGGAATTGTGCGCCGAAGCGAGTGCCGAGCGAGGCGATCGCGAAATTGATCGGCACTCCTTCCGGCGGGATGAACTGTTCGGTGCGCCTGCCGTCCGTCACTGGCCGATTCATCGCTTCGGCCCCCGCGAAATCTTGCTTTCGCGTCCGCTGAACAGCAGCCAGCTCACCCAGAAGACACCCATTCCCCAGCCGATGCCGAGGCGCCATATCGGATCCTGGATCGTCTGGCGAAGAACCCCTTCGATGAAAGCTGCCACGACAAGCATCAAAGCCGCGAGGATCGCGAGTTTGACGGCATCATGCGCCTGGTGGCGCAAGGCTTCCCTTCGCGTTCGCACACCCGGAACGAGAATGGCAAGGCCGAGCCTTGCCCCGCCAGCACAGGCAATGGCGATTGCTGCAAGCTCGGTCACGCCGTGAATTGAGAGCCAGGCGAAGATATCGTAACCCAGCCCCTTGCGGGAAAACATCGCAAAAAACGCGCCCAGCATGAGGCCATTGTAAAAGGTGAGGATGAAGCTCGGCACCGACATGAAAACGCCGAGCGCAAAGATGAAGACGACGATGGTGGTGTTGTGGGAAAAGAGAAATGCGGAAAATGCCGCGAGCCTGTCGCTCTCATGCCGTTCATCGCCGTAAATCGTCGAGCGGAGATAATCGGCCGACGCTGCCGGAGTGCGCTGATCGGCCATGTCGGGCGGCACGAAGGTATAGAACCAGCTCGGGTCGTGGGTGAAGAGCCTGTATCCGGCGGCCGCCCCGAGAATGAGAGCCAGGAAACCGATGAACAGGGGCAATGCAGATCGGCGCGCCGCCTGAGGAATGCCCTGGACCAGCAGGCGGGTGATCAGGCCGCCTAGACTTTCCTGCGGCGCATAGACGACGAGATAGGCCCGGGCGCAGAGGCTCTCCAGATAGGCGATGAGGGCGCGATCGAGGGAAATGTCACGCGCCACGCTGAGCGAGTTCATCGCCTGCCTGTAGCCGCTAGCGAGGTTGCGGACATCGTCATAGCCGAGCGTCGCTGCGCCACCCTTCTCCGCCCGCGTCACAAGGTCGTCCAGCTGACGCCAGTGCGCCTCGCGCTCCACGCGAAAGCGCGCCGAGCGCAGCAAATCGGTCTGGATGGCGCCGACGTTTATCGACGCGCCCGTCTCTGTCCTGCTGTCGATCCCAAGATCCATCATATCATCTCGCGGGATTTGATTTCGATGTAGCGCGCAATGAGATCCGACGTCAGCGCCTCCGGCGTGCTGTCGAGGCAGAGTACGCCGAGACGCGCCAGCTTTTCCATGACAGTGCGCCTCTCCTGAACGATCTGACGCGCTGCCACGGAGCAGGCGACCGCGTCCAAGCTGATGTCTTCCGGTTCTGTCAGCTTTGCCAGCATCGGATCGCGCAAGGCGACATAGACGATGAAATGATGCCGGGCGAGGACCTGGATGTTCTCGATCATCAGCTCCGCCGTGATGCTGTCGACGAAATCGGAGAATATAACGATCAACGAACGTCGCTTCAGACGTCCCGACAAATGCGTCAGTCCGAGCGTGTGGTTGCTCTCCTGGGTTTCATAGCGCAGCTCGGCGCACATCGTCTGAAGTCGCGGAAAGGCCGCTCTTCCAGGCAAGGCCGGCACGAACAGGCGCGGGCGGCTATCAAAACTGTAGAAGCCCACGAGATCGCCGGCAAGCCCCGCCCCCCAGCACATTGCCAAGGCGGCATTGATGGCGCGATCGAGCTTGGCGAACCCGCCGAGCTGTTCGGCCATCAGCCGTCCGGAATCGATGCACAAGATGATCTGATGGTTTCGTTCGGCCCGCATCTCGCGCACGACGAGATTGCGCATCCGGGCGGATCGCTTCCAGTCGATGCTGCGCGGATCCATGCCGCTGGCAAACTCGCGCAGCTGATGGAATTCCGATCCTTCGCCGCGCAGCCGCAAATCCTTCTGGCCGGCTTCCAGCGGCAGGATCTGAGTCCTTATCGCTCCCGACAGGACCGGCGATATGTCAGGCAGGACGGCGATCTCCCTTTCCACCGGCATCTGCGCGATAATGTCGAGCAGCCTCAGCCGCGATGGCCATTTCAGCCACAACACATGGATCGCATACCGCCCCCGTCGCGTAAGGCGAAGATTTACGGGGGCCCTGAAATGGCTTTCACCGGCGACGGACGCAGCACGCGCCAATCTGCCTTCGCCGACGGCAAGCTCCGGAGCACAATCGATCCGAATCTCGACATTCTCGGGCACCGCGTCCTTCTGCGGCCGGATCGTCACCGCAAATACGGCGGTGTGACCGACAAAACCTTGCGGCGGCAGATCAAATTCCACCGTCATCCGGCCCGATGAGGCCGACATCGCCAGATCGCCTGCCGTCAATGCCGCAAGCGCAACCCACAGCATCAGCAGCGGATACCCCATATCGCGCCACCATACGCTGACGAAGACCGTCACCGCGGCCAAAATCAGAACGAGCGCGATCAGGTAACGGGATGGCCGCATTAACGAGGCGCATCCACGCGGTTCATGATGCTGCGCAGCACCTCGTCGGGGGTACGGCCATCGATTTCGGCCGAAGGCGAAAGAACGATGCGATGGCGAAGCGCGGGCACCAGCAACGCCTGGATATCGTCCGGCAAGCCGTAATCCCGGCCTTCGAAGGCCGCCCGCACTCTGACCGCCGAGGCAAGGGCGTCGGCAGCGCGCGTGGATGCGCCATAGAGAATATCGGGATCGGAGCGCGTGGCACGCACCAGGTCGACGACATAGGTCAGGGTCGTCTCATCCAGATGGATGGCGTCGATCAGCGCCCGCCCCTCGGCAAGCGCTGCGCTGGTGACAAGCGGACGGATGCCGGCATTGCGCATATCCGATTTCAGCGCCTGCTTGGCGTGTTTGGAGAGGATGGCGATTTCGGTGTCGCGGTCGGGGAAATCGACGACGAGCTTGAACAGGAAGCGGTCGAGCTGTGCTTCGGGCAAGGGATAGGTGCCCTGCTGCTCGATCGGATTCTGCGTGGCAAGCACGAAGAAATCCGACCCCAGCAAATAATCGGTCCCGTCGATCGTCACCATCCGCTCGTTCATCGCCTGCAGCAGGGCGGACTGCGTCTTCGGCGGAGCGCGATTGATCTCGTCGGCCAGAAGGATGTCGGTAAAGACGGGGCCCTTGGTCAGGTGGAATTGATTGGTCTGGAAGTTGAAGAGATTGACGCCGAGCACATCGCTCGGCATCAGGTCGGGCGTGAACTGGATACGGCGATAATCCAGCGCCATGGCCGCGGAAACCGAGCGGGCCAGCAGGGTTTTGGCCGTGCCGGGAGGCCCTTCGACGAGGCAGTGCCCACCGGCAAAAATCGAAATCAGAACGAGATCGATGATGGCGTCCTGTCCTTGCACCACCTTGCCGATTTCACCACGAACCGTAGCGATAAGATCGCGAAACTCACCTAGATCCAAACTCAAAGCTCCCTAGCAATTTTCTGAATGTCTCGAGATTGCGATGCAGATCCGAGCGCGTCATGACATGTCCGCGTTCGATCAGCGCCTCGGCTGCGGCGTGCAAGGCCTGCGCGGCCGTCTTGTCTTGACGCGACAGGCGTTGGAACAATCGTGCGATGCCTTCCTGATTTCCGGCGCCGGAGCCGAAGAGCAGTTGCGCCTTATCGGCAAGCAGATGCAGCACGAACTGTCCGGTCATCCGGCCGTCATTGCCGGAAAGCCGCAAGAGCCGCGCCGTGGCTTCGATCGCGGCGGTCTTCGACAATTCGATATTTCCGGAGGCCTCACGCAAAGGTGGCCCGAAGCGATGGGCGCCCCGCCAGAAGCAGATCGCCGCCACAACCAGCACAGCTCCCCAGATGGCCGATAAGGGATAGACGAAAAAGCGCTTCAGATCGGCAGTGGACCGCTCATAGGATTGCCCCTCGTCTACCGTTGCCTCGCTATCGAGAGGTTCGCCCGATGTATCCAGGTAGATCGGCCGCGTCTCGCCGGCGCCGCGGAGAGACTGGACCAATGAGAAGGCAAAGGCGGCGTTATCGGCCAAGGCCAGTCCGTGATTATTCAACAGATCGGGATCCGACAGCAGATAGACGGTGGGATCGGCCGCGCAGTGCAGAAGCAGCACACCCGACGGCGTGCCCACGACCTCCCCGCAGCCGCTCGGAAGGCTCGACCGCTCGAAGGTTTGTGCCCGATAGAGGGCGATCTTGATCGGCTGTCCCGGTCGCAGCTGCGGCTGCGCTTCCTCAAAACTGGTCCCGCTGCGGGCAAAGCCAAAATCGGAGTAGCCGATCTTGTCGAGTTCATTGCTGATATCGGCGAGATCAATCAGCCCCGATTTACCGGCGACACCTTCCGTCGATACGCTGCCGCGCCATTTCGGCAAAACGATCAGCGTCGGCAGGGCGTATTGGTCTGCCTCCACAACAGGGTTTTCCGGTTCCAGACCGTCCGTCTCATCGTCTGATCGAGGTGTGACAGCCTCGCCTTTGCGTATCGACAGGGGAATGATGCGCAGCGAGATTTTGGAACGCGCCTGGACAAGATGAGGGTCGGAACGGACGACCGGGATACCCTTGGTCTGCAGCCACAATTCCAGCCCCTTGTGGCCAAGAGGCGAACGGTCGTAATCGCTGCCCCGCGACACCGCAAAGACTGCCAGTGCAGCCAGCGCGAGCACCAGCCCCAGGATTAAAACGGGGGCCGATCTACGCATGAGCCACTCTGCCTGCCGCAAGCAGATCACGCCCGGTCGCAAGAAGGACGCCGAAATGGTTCTCCGCAACGGTGCGGCCACCGTAATGAACGAGTTCCACCGCCGTCAGGAAGCTTGCAAGCCGGTCGCGGCCGGGCATGGTTTTCGGCAAGCGCGCGAAGACAGCACGTTCCGTATCGGCGCGGGAAAGCCGTGTGTCCGTAATGTCGGCGGCGTGCAGCAGACAATGCCTGAGCAGCAGGACAAGCGCCTGCCTTCGATCGGCCATGGCTGCAATCCGCTGCAGGAAATCGCTTGGCTTTTCCTCAACCTCGTCGGCGCCGGTGCGCCAGTTTTCCGGCGCCTCCTGACGCTGCTTAATGTCGCGCGGAGCAGACGACAGCAGGACGCCGCCATTTCCGAAACGCATCCACAGGCCGATTACCGCTGCCAAGCCGACGAACACGACGGCAATGGCCAGAGGGCCGCCGCTGATCACAGGTTCCCGCGGGAAAGATGACGGCGTGCGCCGCACCGGCGGCTTGCCTTGAGACGACGTCGTACCCGACGCCGCTTTGGCCTGATCGGACGTATCGTCGTAGACGAGCGTGCAGCGCAGCCCATTCAGCAGGCACTGCGAGGCATATTCCGTCCCGACGGCGCTGATAGGCTGACTGTCGACGGGCTGACCGCCGCTGTCCTGCGCCCGAGCGGGCAGAAATGAAGCCGAGGCGGCCAGGAACAGAGCCGCCAGCAGGCCGGCGTTGCGAATGGTCATGCTCTAGGCAAAGACCTCTGCTCGCGCTTCGGGACGCAGCGGATCCTGCCCGAACCTGTTCGGACCATCCGTGCCTCTCAGCACGGAAATAATGGTGATCGAGAGGCTGGTAACGGGACCGATATAGGGAACCATCCCCAGGATGATCAGCGCGAGATACCACCAACCGGAAATGTTGCGATCATGAAAGCGGCGAACCTGAAGGGACAGGATTGGCAAAACGAGGGCAAGTGCCAACAATCCGCCGATGACCATAACAAGGATGACCCCCGATGAAACTTCCCCCTGTTGCCCGGAAAAGGAGCCGACCACGAAGGCTAAAACTGCAATTGCAATAGCCAACAACATATAGAACAGAAAAAACCACCAATATTCCGATCGGGATGCCCTACCGGAAAATGTTGCATATTTCTGCGTCAAAACAGTCCGAACAGCTTCAGTAAACCCCACTTGAATTGCCCCCATTTCGATTTGCCCCAAACCCGCGATCCGCGGTCTCACCATCGTCTTGCTTGATGGTCGTTGGATGAAACAGCTACAATTCAAACGCAGAAATTGCAATAAGTCGGCTCCATCAGCTCGCTATTTTGAATAGCGATGATTAACGCGTTGAGATTTCCACTCGAAGACTACGAGGTGGACTTGAAAGTCCCTGATCTGCTTGAGAAACCGAAATAACGTGCCGTTTCTGCCCTAAGCAGCCGGCTGCATCACCAGCGACTGATGGCAATGCACGCCGGCGAGGACACCCGAGGCGGAGGCGAGCGTGCCGCTGTGCATGGAGCTTACGGCATCGCCGGCGGCGAAGACTCCCTTGACGCTGGTCTCCTTGTTTTCGCCGGTGCGAATGACCGGCCCGAAGGCACCGTCGTCGAAGGCGCAGCCGAGCTGCTCGGCGATAGGGCTCGCCATCGCCGTTTTCGGCGCGACGAAAATGGCGTCGAGCTTAACGGTACGGCCATCGGCGAGACGCACCGCATGGAGTTTCGGACTATCGCCCAACAGCTCCACGATCGGGCTGTGCTCGATGCGTACTCCACGGGCAGTCAGCCGTGCCAGCTGCTCTTCATCGGGCTCGAACAGTGCCTGGGTGAAGAAGGTGGTCGCGCCCCAGTCCGGGATCATCATGGCGGAATGAGCCGAATGCGGATGGTTTGCAAGGACGCCGACTTCGCCGCCGCTCACCTCGTATCCGTGGCAATAGGGGCAGTGCAGCACCGAGCGGCCCCAGCGGTCGCCAAGACCGGGGATGTCGGGCAGCGTGTCGCTGACGCCGGTTGCGAGAATGAGGCGGGCGGCGCGTTCTTCGCCGCCGCCTTCGATGGCGATCGTGAATTCCTCGCCCTCCTTCCGGGCGCGGATAACCTTGCCGTCGCGCAGCGTGATGTTCGGATAAAGCGAAAGCTGCCTCTTCCCCTCATCCATGATCGCCGCCGGCGCCTGACCGTCCTGGCCGAGGAAACCGTGCGAGGCCAGCGAAAACCGGTTTCGCGGCGCGCCCGCATCGACGAGCAGAACCCGCCGCCGCGCCCGGGTGAGCTGCATGGCTGCCGACAGACCGGCAAAATTGCCGCCGATGACGATGACTTCGTAGGACATGCGGTGACTCCTTCGATATTGGTTCATGAATCATCATAAGTTACATGAAACGAGGCCGTCAAGATTCATGTCACTTGTCTTGTTACAAACTGGCTGTGATAATGGAATGCTCGATCGACAGGACAGAACCATGCGCAACGACAGCCGCCTTTCCCGCATGCTGCACGTGCTGATCCACATGGATCGGCATCAGGATGCGGCAACCTCCGAAATGATTGCAAAGATGCTGAACACCAATCCCGTCGTCGTCCGCCGCACCATGGCCGGGCTTCGTCAGCAGGGCTATGTGCGCTCGGAAAAAGGCCATGGCGGCGGCTGGACGCTGGTGCGGCCTTTGTCCGAGATCACCCTGCTCGACGTCTACAATGCGCTTGGCGAACCGCACGTGTTTGCCATCGGCCCCGCCGACGATCAGCCCAAATGTCTGGTCGAACAGGCGGTGAATAACGCGCTGGCCGACGCGATGAAGGAGGCGGAGGCGCTGCTTTTGAGGCGGCTGGGCAGCGTGACGCTTGAGGAAATTGCGGCTGAATTCGAAGCAAAACTGACGGCGCGTTCGGCTACGGCTTATTCTTGCGCGTCGTGAGCGGAAGCTTCTAGAAATCAGCCGTCACGCCCCTTCACCGTCCACGATGCGGTGTCGCGATCGGGGTGCTGGTTGTTGCTCTGCTTGATCGCCGCGGCCCAGTCGGCGCCGTTATTTTCGGTTGCACCAGTATTTTCTATGTTCGTGATCGTGTCGAACCATGTCACCATGTTCTCGGTGCAGGTATTGGCATGCGGCGCGAAGGCGTTCGGATTGTCAAGCGAACCGATCATCAGGTTGGTGCGACCGTTTTCCAGGTGGTGGAAGAACAATGGCGTGCCGCAATTGGCGCAGAAGCCGCGCTCGACAAGCTCCGAGCTCTTCCAGACGCTCGGCTTGCCGCGTGTCCAGCTGAGCGCATCATCGGGCGCGGCGACGAGCGCGGCAAAGATGTTGCCCGAGGCTTTCTGGCACATGCGGCAATGGCAGAGATGCGAATTGTCGAACATGGCGGTTGCGTGGTAGCGCACGGTGCCGCACTGGCAGCCGCCGCTCACTTTCATCTCGATGCGTTTCATTTCTCTCCTCCTTCAAAGGCCGGATGCGGCTTACTCTTCCCTCACACCCTCCGATATAGGAAATATCGTCCTTCCTTGATCCCGTCGGGCAGCGGCAGTGCCGTGAGCTCCGGATGCTCCAGCGGCAGACCGCTAACGGCGATGCCGTTTGGGGCGAGCACGCCGGCCATCAGCTGCGGCAGCCAGGTCAGCGTCACCGCGTCGATCTCGTCATGGCCGGTGCCGATATCGGCATGGGCAAGGGCTGCGCCGATGCCGAGGAAGGCTTGGCCGGAGTCGCGGATATTGCCGGTCACCATATCTTGCGGCTCTGGGGTCGACGCCGAATAGGAGCGGACCTCCCAGTCAAAAGCGATGATGCGGCGGTCGGGGAATTTTTCGCGCAGGTGGTCATAGGTGCGGCCGTTGCCGAGGCCGAACTCCAGCACCGGACCTTCGATGTCCTCGACCAGATCGGCGATTGCGTTCAGAATGTCGCGTTGGGCCGTCAACCGGCGAATGAAGCTGTCGAGGCGGCTCATCGAAATCCGTATCCGTGATGAAAATCGTGAGCGCGTGCTAACACATGAAACCTTGCCAAGTCGATTGCCGTAAATGGGAATTGGCGTTGCAGCAGCGATATGAGTCTGTGCTAAGGTCGATGACATGACAACCGTGACCGACGAAGAATTCTTTGCGAACGTGCCGCTCTTCAGCGCCTTCGAGGGCGTGACCGATGCCGGCAATTACCGGCCGCTGCCGGAGGGATGGGTGCTGGCGCTTGCCGATATCGTCGGCTCGACGCAGGCGATCGCCGGCGGCCGCTACAAGGATGTCAACATGGCCGGCGCCAGCGTCATTTCGGCGGTGCTGAATGCCGTCGGCAAAGGCGACTATCCCTTCGTCTTCGGCGGCGACGGCGCGCTGATCGCGCTTCCGGGTTCGCTGGAGAAAGCGGCGCGCGATGCGCTTGCCGCCGTGCAGGTCTGGGTCGAGGAGGATCTCGGCCTGATGCTGCGCATCGCCATCGTGCCGGTCGCCGATACCCGCGCCGAGGGCCTCGACGTCCGTGTCGCGCGCTATTCCGCGAGCCCGCACGTCACTTATGCGATGTTCTGGGGCGGCGGCACGAGCTGGGCGGAACGACAGATGAAGCTCGGCCGCTACGGCATCGAGCGCGCCGCTCCGGGCACGCGGCCGGATCTCACCGGCCTTTCCTGCCGCTGGAGCCCGATCGAGGCCGAGAACGGCGAGATCGTCTCGATCATCGCCGTGCCCGGCGAAGGCCGGCCGGGCGAAGAATTCCGCGATCTCGTCAACGGCATCGTCGCCATCACCGCCGAGCAGAACCGCGGCAGCCACCCTGTGCCGGCCGACGGCCCGAAATTCGCCTTCTCGCTGAAGGGGATCAATCGCGAGGCCAAGGCCACCGCTCCGGCCGGAAGGCGGCTGTGGCAGAAGTTCATCATCTTCCTGCAGCTCGCCATCATCCTCGCGTGCTACAGGCTCGGCCTTCCGCTCGGACGCTTCGATGCCCGCCGCTACAAACGCGACGTCGCCGGCAATTCCGATTTCCGCAAGTTCGACGACGGGCTGAAGATGACGGTCGATGTCGACGTCGGCCGCTTGAAACGGATCGAGACGCTGCTGGAAGAAGCGCGGGCCAAGGGCATTGCCCGCTACGGCCTGCATCGGCAGTCCTCGGCACTGATGACCTGCTTCGTGCCGACGCCGATCTCGCGCGACCATATGCATTTCATCGACGGCGCCGCCGGCGGCTATGCAGTCGCCGCCAGCCGGATGACCGGCAAATCGCTTACGGCTGTTTCCGTCACGCCTTGATGACGTGGGCGGCCGAGAGGCCGATCCGGCCGAAGACGTTGCGCGTATCGATGATCAGCGTCGCGGTTTTGGCGAGCGCCGCATAATCGATCCTGTCGTGGTCGGTCGCCACCAGCACGGCATCGTAGCCGGCCACCGCCTGCGGCGTCAGCGCCACCGACTTGCGGCCCTTCAGCGCCTGGTGTTCGCGCGTCGGCGGGATCTCGGCGACGAAGGGATCGTGGTAATCGGCGCGGCCGCCGCGCTCCTCGATGATCTCGATCAGCCGCAGCGACGGGCTCTCTCTTATATCGGCGACGTTCTTCTTGTAGGCGAGCCCCAGCACCAGCACACGGCTGCGGCTCAGCGCCTTGCCGGCGCGGATGTCGAGCGCTTCGGCCAGTTTGCCGACGACATAACGCGGCATCGCCGAATTGATCTCGCCGGCAAGCTCGATGAAGCGGGTCGGCAACTCATATTCGCGCGATTTCCAGGTGAGGTAGAAGGGATCGATCGGAATGCAATGGCCGCCGAGGCCGGGGCCGGGATAGAAGGGCATGTAGCCGAAGGGCTTGGTCTTGGCCGCGTCGATCACTTCCCAGACGTCGATGCCCATCGCTGCGTAAACGGTCTTCAGCTCGTTGACGAGGGCGATGTTGACCGACCGGAAGATGTTTTCGGTGAGCTTGACGGCCTCGGCCGTCGCATTCGAGGAGACCGGAACGACGGTCGACACCGCCGCGCCGTAGAAAGCCTTCATCAAGGCCAACGCCTCAGGCCCGTCGCCGGCGACGACCTTGGGGATGGTGGCCGTGTGGTAGTGCTGGTTGCCGGGATCCTCGCGCTCCGGCGAGAAACCGACGAAGAAATCCGCGCCGGATCTCAGCCCGGTGCCTTCGAGAATGACCTTGACGATATCGTCTGTCGTGCCGGGATAGGTGGTCGATTCAAGCGCGACGAGCTGGCCGGGGCGCAGATGCTCAGCGATCGAGCGCGCCGTCGCCTCGACGAAGGAAAGGTCCGGGTCGCGATGCTTGGTCAGCGGCGTCGGCACGCAGATGATGATCACGTCGCATGCGGCGAGGCCGGCGAAATTCGTCGTCGCCTGGAATCGCCCCGCCTCGATCTCGGCGGCAAGCGCCTCGTTGCTGACGGCATCGATATAGGAGCGGCGGGCATCGAGCGCCACCATCTTGCCGGGATCAATATCGAAGCCTGTGACCGGAAAACCGCTGCGCGCCACCGCAATCGCCAGCGGCAGGCCGACATAACCGAGCCCGATGATACCGGCACGCGCCGCGCGGGTTTCGATCTTCTGCAGAAGCGTGTCGAAGGTGGAAGTGGCCAAGGCGGGATCTTTCAATTGGGGAATTCAGGAAGCTGATCTAATGCATGATGGCGGGGAATTAAACCCGGTTCATTCTGTCAGCCATCAGCCCGGGCTGTACCGTCCCAAGACCCCTCCCCAACCCCTCCCCACAAGGGGGAGGGGCTCACTCGTGGCGCCGACCTGCGCTCGTTCGAGCTCAGCCTTCTCGGCGATGATTTCAATAGGGCATCACGGCAAGTTAAGCCCCTCCCCCTTGTGGGGAGGGGTTAGGGATGGGTTACGCGGCAGAGTTTTGCCTCGCGATTTTTCGGATATTCATGCTCAATATCCTTAGTCGGAGGTGTGGCCGAAATGCCCCGGCGGCGGCCTTTGCTGCAACTTCGGCGCACAAAAGAGTCCGGCTCCCATTGTTTCGCATTTGCAGCATCCCTATCTGAGTTGGATATTGAACCATCGAGAAAGGACTTCCCGTCCGATCCCCCATCCGGGGGGCGCTACTGCCGGGCTTTCGGCAGATCGTTGACAATTATTACCGCTCGTACATCCTGATTTCCTTGTGACCTGCGCATGAAAATGCGTCGGCCGGGGGATTTTTGGCTCTTGGGGATGGCGTGCCTTATGAGGATCATACCGCGAATGAGCACGATCGAATCCAGCGTGTCCTCCATCCTGTTGGACCGGGTCGCCGAATGGCTGACGCATTCCTCGCTGGCCGGCGACGACCTCGAAAACATCGTGCGCGGCTTCTGCGAAAGGCTTGCCGCCGCCGGCCTGCCGATCGCGCGCGTGCACTTGACCTTTTCTATGCTGCATCCGCTCTATGATGCGCTGAGCTTCACCTGGCGGCGCGCCAGCGGCGTCACCATCGAGGGCTTCCGCATGCCCGCCGGCCAGAAGCCGGATCGCTTCCTGCAGAGCCCCTATTATTACCTGCTCGACAACAACCTGCAGCACATACGCCGTCGGCTGATGCAGGAAGGGCCGGCCGAATTCCCGATTTTCGAGGACCTGCGCAAGGACAGGATGACCGATTACCTCGCCTTCGTGCAGCCCTTCGGCGACGATTCGGTGCAGGGTATGATGGGCTCCTGGTCGACCGACCACCATGACGGCTTTACCGACGACATGATCGACGCGCTGCTCCGGATGCAGAACCATCTGGCGGTTGCCGCCAAGATGGCGGTGCTCGGCAAGCTCGCCAACAACATGCTGACCACCTATCTCGGCGGCGACGCCGGCAAGCGGGTGCTGAACGGCCAGATCCGCCGCGGCGACGGCGAAACGATCCGTGCGGCGCTGGTCATGGGCGACATGCGCGAATCCACCATGTATGCCGAAAAGGAAGGAAGGCAGGCCTATATCGATACGCTGAACCAGTTCTTCGACGCGATCGCAGCCCCCTTCAACCGCAATGGCGGCGAGATCCTAAGCTTCCTCGGCGACGGCTTTCTGGCCGTCTATCCCTGCGGGCGTCACAAGGACCCATCGAAAATCGCCTGCGAGTCAGCACTTTCGGCCGTCTACCAGGCGCAGGCGCGGGTGGCCGAACTCAACCGCGACCGCGAGCAAAAGGGTCTGGCCAGGATCGGTTACGGCATCGGCCTGCATGTCGGCAATGTCATGTTCGGCAATGTCGGCCTCAAGGACCGGCTGACCTTCTCCGCCTTCGGATCGGCGGTCAACGAGGTGCAGCGTCTGCAGATCCTGACCAAGAAATACGGCCGCGAGGTCGTCGCCAGCCAGGCCTTCGCCGGCTATTGCGGCGGCGAGTGGACGACGCTCGGCGAGGAGAAGCTGCGCGGCGTCCGCCAGAAAGTAACCGTGCTGCAGCCGCGTGCCCCGGCGCCGGAAATCCAAGTCGACGAACATTTCCGCGAGGCCGTGCAGAATGG
The DNA here is from genome assembly GCF_014197535.1 of Rhizobium aethiopicum. GTDB lineage: Bacteria > Pseudomonadota > Alphaproteobacteria > Rhizobiales > Rhizobiaceae > Rhizobium > Rhizobium aethiopicum_A. Next base: position 36,981 of record NZ_JACIFV010000006.1, on the reverse strand, counting down.
ACTTTCCGAAGCCGAACAGGTTATTCTCCTGCACCGCGACGCCAAGAAACAGGTCAAGCGCACAAGTATGGAGAAATTCATCCAGTAAAACGTCAGGTTGCAGCCGCTAAAACGGCCCGTTTCTTCCGGACAGAGATGATGAAACGCGGCAATTTCCCCTTGATTGTCATCAGCTAGACACCCCGTTTGCGGTACGATAGTGTTGCCTTAACGGGAACATAGAAGACTGGGGAATTTCGTTGGTATGGCGTCCGCTGCCGATCTGTTGCGTATCGAGAATCTCGACGTCTCCTTCTCCGTTTTCGGCGACCGCCTGCGTGTCGTAAAGGAAGCCAATCTCCGCATTCTTCCGGGCAAGGTCACCGCTCTCGTCGGTGAGTCCGGTTCCGGTAAATCGGTGATCAGCCAGTCGGTCATGGGCATCCTGCCTAATCCGGCCAATGCGTCAGGCAGTATCCTCTTCACCGATCCGCTCGACGGCAGCACGACCGATATCCTGTCGCTGCCGCGCGACAGTGAAGAGATGCGCGATCTGCGCGGCAAGCGCATGGCGACGATTTTCCAGGAGCCGATGACCTCGCTGTCGCCGTTGCATACCGTCGGCAACCAGATCAGCGAGGTGCTGCTGATCCATACCGACGTCGACAAGCAGGAAGCACGTCAAAGGACCGAGGAAATGCTCGGCCTCGTCGGCTTCTCCAATCCGCACCGCACCTACGACATGTATCCGTTCGAACTGTCCGGCGGCATGCGCCAGCGCGCCATGATCGCCATGGCGCTGATCTGCAAGCCGGCGCTCCTGATCGCCGACGAGCCGACGACGGCGCTCGACGTGACGATCCAGGCGCAGATCCTAGAACTGCTGCGCGACCTGCAGGCCAAGCTCGGCATGGCGATGCTGCTGATTACCCACGATCTCGGCATCGTCGCCAATATGGCCGACGAGGTGGTCGTCATCTATCACGGCGAGATCATGGAAGCGGGGCCGGTCGAGGCGATCTTCCGCAATCCACAGCATCCGTATCTGAAGGCCCTGATGGCGGCCGTACCGCATTTCGACATGAAACCCGGCGAGCGGCTGAAGGCGCTGCGCGACGTGCCGGTCAATCTCGAGACCCTTGTCGGCAAGAAGAAGCCGCTACAGGCCGAAACTCCGGGCACGCTGCTTTCCGTCGCTAATCTGTCGAAGACCTACAGGACGCGCAGGCGCAGCCTTTTCGGCAAGCACGAAGCCACCGTCGTGCGCGCCGTCGACGACGTCAGCTTCGATATCCGCCGCGGCGAATGTCTCGGCCTGGTCGGCGAATCCGGCTGCGGCAAGACGACGCTCAGCAAGATCCTGATGCGCGCCATAACCCCCGACGACGGCGCCGTCGTGTTCAACGACGGCAAGGAGGTCATCGACGTGCTCGCCGTCAAGGGCGCCGAGCTGCAGGAACTGCGCACCAAGATCCAGATGGTGTTCCAGGATCCTGTCTCCTCGCTTTCGCCGCGCATGACGGTGCGCAACATTCTGAGCGAACCGCTCGAGATCCACGACCGCGGCGACAGCGCCGAGCGCAAGCGCAAGGTCGAGGGGCTGATGGGCGCGATCGGCCTCGACAAGCGTTACCTCAGCCGTTACCCGCACAGCTTTTCCGGCGGCCAGCGCCAGCGCATCGGCATCGCCCGCGCCCTGGCGCTCGGCCCGAAACTCGTCATCCTCGACGAGCCGGTCTCGGCCCTCGATGTCTCCGTCCAGGCGCAGATCCTCAACCTGCTCAAGGATCTGCAGAAAGAGCTGGGGCTGACCTATCTATTCATCTCGCACAATCTCGCCGTCGTCGATTACATGGCCGACCGCATCGCCGTCATGTGCAAGGGCCGTATCGTCGAGATCGCGCCGCGCGAGATCATTCTGCGCGATCCGGTGCATCCCTATACGAAATCGCTGCTCGCCGCCGTCCCCTTCCCCGATCTCGACCGGCCGCTCGACTTCAGGGCGCTCCGGGAAAACGGCGCCGCCGACAAGCAGAACTGGGGCGTGACCTTTACCGCCGAGCATGACGACGCGGCCGAGCTTGCCTATGCCGATCTCGGCGACGGCCATCTGGTGCGCGCCCGCAAGGGCGCCGATATCCGGGAGTTGCGCTGATGGTGACGCGTCGCACCTTTCTGGGCGGCCTCGTCGGTGCTGCGATTGCGCCGGCGGTCCTGCGGGCCGAGCCGGCCGGTGAGCCGGAATTCCTCAAGGAGCGGCTGGCATCGGGCAGCCTGCCGCCGATGGCCGAGCGCATTCCCGCCCGTCCGCGAATCTTCAACCTGAAGGAGATGGGACTCGAACCCGGCGCCTATGGCGGCACGGTGCGCACCATCATCGGCAGCCAGCGCGACATCCGTTTCATGACGATCTACGGCTATGCCCGCCTGATCGGCTACGACAAGCACCTGCAGTTCCAGCCCGACATTCTGGCCGATTTCCGCTCCGAGGACGACACGGTCTTCACCTTCACCCTGCGCGACGGCCACAAATGGTCGGACGGGGCGCCGTTCACGGCCGATGATTTCCGCTACTGGTGGGAAGACGTCATCCTCAACGACAAGCTGACGCCGGGCGGCGGCGCGCTCGAGCTTCGTCCGCACGGCGGTCTCCCGCGCTTCGAGATGCTCGATCCGCTGACCGTACGTTACACCTGGGAAAAACCCAACCCGATGTTCCTGCCGAGCTTGGCAGGCCCGCAGCCGCTCGTCATCTTCGGGCCGGCGCATTACCTGAAGCAGTTCCACAAGAAGTTCCAGCCGGATCAGGCGAAGATGGAACAGATGATGCAGACCTTCCGCGTCAAGAAATGGCAGGACCTTCACATCAAGATGGCGCGCTCCTATCGTCCCGAGAATCCGAACCTGCCGACGCTGGATCCCTGGCGCAATACGACGGCGCTGCCGGCCGAGCAGTTCGTCTTCGAGCGCAACCCGTTCTTCCATCGCGTCGACGAAAACGGCAGGCAGCTTCCCTATCTCGACCGTTTCGTCCTCAACGTCTCTTCCTCGTCGATCATCGCCGCCAAGGCGGGCGCGGGCGAGGCCGACCTGCAGGCGACCGGCATCGATTTCAACGACTACACCTTCCTGAAGGAGGCGGAGAAGCGCTTTCCGGTGAAGGTCAATCTCTGGAAGGTCGCGCGCGGCTCGCGCATCACGCTCTTGCCGAACCTCAACTGCGCCGACGAGGTGTGGCGCGGCCTGTTCCGCGACGTGCGGCTGCGCCGGGCGCTGTCGCTGGCGATCAACCGGCACGAGATCAACATGGTCGCCTTCTATGGCTTGGGCACACCGAGCGCCGATACCGTGCTGCCCGACAGTCCGCTCTTCAAGCAGGAATATGCCGACGCCTTCGTCAAATTCGATCCCGATGAGGCCAACCGCCTGCTCGACGAGCTCGGCCTGACCAGGCGCGGCGACGACGGCATAAGGCTGCTGCCCGACGGGCGGCGCGCCGAGATCACCGTCGAGACCGCCGGCGAAAGCAATCTCGATACCGACGTGCTGGAACTGGTGCACGATCACTGGGCCGACATCGGGCTTGCGCTCTATACCCGCACCTCGCAGCGCGACGTCTTCCGCAACCGCGCCATGAGCGGCACCATCATGATGTCGATTTGGTACGGCCTCGACAACGGCGTGCCGACGGCCGACATGTCGCCGTCCGGTCTTGCGCCGACGCTCGACGATCAGCTGCAATGGCCGCTCTGGGGCATGCATTATCTCTCCGCCGGCCAGGAAGGTGTCGCTCCCGACCTGCCGGAAGCGGCCGAACTGGTCGATCTGCTCGGCCAATGGGGATCGACGGCGAAGTTCGAGGAGCGTCAGGCGATCTGGCACAGAATGCTGTCGCTCTACACGCAGCAGGTCTTCTCGATCGGCCTCATCAACAGCACGCTGCAGCCGATCCTGCGTGCCGCCAAGCTGCAGAACCTGCCGGAGAAGGCGCTCTACGGCTTCGATCCCACCTCCTATCTCGGCGTCTATATGCCGGATGTTTTCTGGTACAAGGAGGCCTGAGGCGTGCTCAGATATATTCTCTGGCGCATCGCCGCCATGGTGCCGACGCTCTTCGTCATTTCGGCGCTTGTTTTCACCATCATCGAGCTGCCGCCCGGCGATTTCTTCGAGAGCCAGATCGCCGAGCTGCGCGCCTCCGGCGAGACCGCCAACCTCCAGGAAATCGAGGAAATGCGCCAGCAATACGGCTTCGACAAGCCGGAGATCGTGCGCTACTTCTACTGGGTCGGCGGCATGCTGCACGGCGATTTCGGCTATTCCTTCGAATATCAGCTGCCGGTCTCGGACGTGGTCGGCGAACGGCTGTGGCTGACGATCCTCGTCTCCTTCACGACGATCCTGCTCACCTGGCTGATCGCCTTTCCGATCGGCATCTATTCGGCGACGCATCAGTATAGCTGGGGCGATTACGGGCTGACCTTTCTCGGTCTGCTCGGCATCGCCATTCCGAACTTCATGCTGGCGCTGATCCTGATGTATTTCGCCAATGTCTGGTTCGGGCTGTCGATCGGCCACCTGATGGACCAGCAATATCTCAACGCGCCGATGAGCTGGGAAAAGGCGAAGTCGATCCTCGCCCATCTCTGGATCCCCGTCATCATCGTCGGCACGGCCGGCACGGCCGGGATGATCCGGCGGCTGCGGGCCAATCTTCTCGACGAGATGCAGAAACAATATGTGACGACGGCCCGCGCCAAGGGCCTGCATCCGATGCGGGCGCTGGTCAAATATCCGCTGCGCATGGCGCTCAATTTCTTCATCGCCGACATCGGCTCGATCCTGCCGTCGATCATCTCGGGCGCCGAGATCGTCGCCATCGTCCTGTCGCTGGAGACGACCGGGCCGATGCTGATCAAGGCGCTGCAGAGCCAGGACATGTATCTCGCCGGCTCCTTCCTGATGTTCCTCGCCTTCCTCAATGTCATCGGCGTGCTGATCTCCGATATCGCCCTCGGCTTCCTCGATCCCCGCATTCGTCTGCAAGGCAGGAGCACCAAATAATGTCGCCCCTTCCCGCACCCGGCGCGCCGCTGCCGCACTACGTCTCCACCGCGCCCTTCGATCCGCATGCGACCGAGAGCATGACGGCGGCGCAATCGCGCATCCATCTCGCCTCGCAGAAACAGCTGATGTGGTGGAAGTTCAAGCAGCACAGGCTCGCCTTGATCTCCGGCATCTTTCTCGCCGCCGTCTACCTGATGATCCTGATCGTCGAGTTCCTGGCGCCCTACGGCCTGCATACGCGCAACGTCGATTTCATCCATGCGCCGCCGCAGCGCGTCCATTTCTTCGACAAGGGCGAGTTCGTCGGTCCCTTCGTCTACGGCCGCAGCATGACGCTCGATCTCGACACGCTGCACCGCGTCTATACCGACAGGCCGAACGACGTGCAGCCGATCCGTTTCTTCTGCCGCGGCGATTCCTACAAGTTCTGGGGTGTCGTCGCCTCGAACTATCATCTGGTCTGCCCGGCGATCGGCGGCCAGATGTTCCTGCTCGGCACCGACCGGCTCGGCCGCGACGTGCTCTCGCGCATCCTCTACGGCGCGCGGATATCGCTGACGATCGGTCTCATCGGCATTTCGATCAGCTTCGTGCTCGGTATCGTTATCGGCGGCCTTGCCGGCTACTGGGGCGGCGTCTTCGACCTCATCGTCCAGCGCCTGATCGAGGTGCTGCAATCGCTGCCGAGCCTGCCGCTCTGGATGGCGCTCGCCGCCATCATGCCGGTGACCTGGAGCCCGATCGTTATTTATTTCGGCATCACCGTCATCCTCGGCATTATCGACTGGACCGGGCTGGCGCGGGCCGTGCGCTCCAAGCTGCTCGCGCTGCGCGAGGAGGATTACGTGCAGGCCGCGCAGCTGATGGGCGCCAGCACGCCACGCATCATCGGCCGCCATCTGGTGCCGGGCTTCATGTCGCATCTCATCGCTTCGGCGACGATTTCGATCCCCGGCATGATCCTCGGCGAGACCGCGCTCTCCTTCCTCGGCCTCGGTCTTCGGCCGCCGATCACCAGCTGGGGCATTCTGCTGACCGAGGCAAAAAGCGTCAGCGTCATCGCCTTCTATCCCTGGCTGCTCTTTCCGATCATTCCTGTTGTTCTTGTCATTTTGGCGTTCAACTTTCTGGGAGACGGCTTGCGCGATGCGGCAGATCCCTACAAATAGCGGGAAGCTCGGCGGCGCCTTCCGGCACCGCGCCCGCCTCTTGGCCTCCGGACGGTGGGGGTACTAATTCATGTTGTTCACCCCGGAGGGAACACCCATGGCCAGACGTCTCGAAGATGCTCGCATCCTCATGTACAGCCACGACACGTTCGGCCTCGGCCATCTCAGGCGCTGTCGCACCATCGCCCATGCGCTGGTCGAAGACTATCGCGGCCTCAACATCCTGATCATTTCGGGGGCGACGATCGCCGGCGCCTTCGATTACCGCGCCCGCGTCGACTTCGTGAAGATCCCGAGCGTCATCAAGCTGCGCAACGGCGAATATACGTCGCTCGCCAGCCATATCGATCTGCACGAGACGCTGAAGATGCGCGAATCGAGCATCCGCCATACGGCCGAGACCTTCCAGCCGGATATCTTCATCGTCGACAAGGAGCCGATGGGGTTGAAGGGCGAGGTCGAGGATACGCTCGCCTATCTCAAGGCCCGCGGCACCGTGCTGGTGCTGGGGCTGCGCGAAATCATGGACGCACCGCATCTGCTCGAGGCCGAGTGGAAGAAGAACAGCGTCATGCAGAAGATCGACCAATATTACGACAGCGTCTGGGTCTACGGACCGCCTGATTTCTACGATCCGCTTGTTGGTCTCGACGTGCCGGCAAGCCTGCGCCGCAAGATGGATTTTGTCGGCTTCCTGCAGCGCAGCGTCTCCAAAGGCAAGAGCTCGATCAACGCCCGCAAGGATAATTACCTGCTGGTCACCACAGGCGGCGGCGGCGACGGCTCCGATCTCGTCCACGACGTCATGAACGCCTACGAGGCCGATCCGACGCTGACGCAGAAGGCGCTGGTCGTGCTCGGCCCCTATATGCCGGCCGCCGAGCGCGCCAAGCTGGTGCAGAAGGGCGAAGCCATTCCCTATATCGAGGTGATCGAGTTCGACAATCACATGGAAGAGCTGATCGCCGGCGCCACCGGCGTCGTCGCCATGGGCGGCTACAACACCTATTGCGAGATCCTCTCCTTCGACAAGCCGGCCCTTATCGTGCCCCGCGTCAAGCCGCGCGAGGAACAGCTGCTGCGCGCCAAGCGGGCGAGCGAACTCGGCCTCGTCGACATGCTGCTGCCGGAGCAATCGGTTGATCCCGCCATCATGGCCGCGGCGCTGAAGCGCCTGCCCTCCCGCCTACCGCCGTCGAAAAGCGGCAGCAATATGCATCTCGAAGGGCTGGACCACATCTCGCAGACCGTCGGCCGGTGGCTCGACGGCCGGGCCACCCATCTTGCCGTCGTCGGCGCAGAATAGGGCACAGAATTGCCGCCACGCCGCAAGATCCTCGTCGTGCTGAAAGGCTATCCCCGCCTTTCGGAAACCTTCATCGCCCAGGAACTGCTCGGCCTCGAAAGGGCCGGCTTCGACCTGACGCTGATTTCCATGCGCCGGCCGACCGACAAGAAGCGCCATCCCGTGCATGACGAGATCAAGGCGCGCGTCGTCTATCTGCCGGAATATCTGCACGAGGAACCGATCCGCGTGCTGAACGGCCTCGTCGCCGGCTTCGGTAAAACCGGCTTCAAGGCGCTGATGAAACGCTTCTTCGCCGACCTCAAGCGCGACCTTTCCCGTAACCGCTTCCGCCGCCTCGGCCAGGCGCTGGTGCTGGCGCGCGAATGGCCGGATGGGGGCGAGTGGCTGCATGCCCATTTCATCCATACGCCGGCCTCGGTGACGGAATATACCAGCATCCTGACGGGCACGCCCTGGACCTGTTCGGCGCATGCCAAGGACATATGGACCTCGCCCGACTGGGAACTGAAGGAGAAGCTGAAGAGCGCCCGCTGGACCGTCACCTGCACCCGGACCGGCTACGAGCACATGCGCATGCTGACATCGCGCAAGGAGGCCGTCCATTTGAGTTACCACGGCCTCGATCTCGCCCGCTTCGGCCATTTTTCCGGCGCGCGTTCCGAGAGAACCGGCAACGACCCGGCTGATCCGGTCTTCATCCTCAGCGTCGGCCGCGCCGTCGAAAAGAAGGGCTACGACGTCTTGCTGCGGGCGCTGGCGCTGCTGCCGGCCGATCTCCATTGGCGCATGGAGCATATCGGCGGCGGCGGAGAGCTTGCGACGCTGAAGGCGCTCGCCGCCGAACTCGGCCTCTCCGGCCGCATCGTCTGGAAGGGCGCCATGGCACAGGAAGAGGTGCTCGATCACTACCGCCGCGCCGATCTCTTCGCGCTCGCCTGCCGCATCGCCGCCAACGGTGACCGCGACGGCCTGCCGAACGTGTTGGTCGAGGCCTCGAGCCAGCGCCTCGTCTGCATCTCCACGACAGTTTCCGGCGTGCCGGAACTGCTGACGGACGGCGAGAACGGCCTCGTCGTGCCGCCGGATGATCCGGCGCTGCTCGCCCGGGCGCTGGAGGCGGCGATCCGCGATCCGGCGCTGCGCCAGCGCCTCGGCGACGCCGCCGAAAGGCGGGTGCGCGACGAGTTCGATTATCACTCCAGCATCAGACAGCTCGCCGGCCTGTTCGAGGCCGAATGGCAGAAGGCCTCATGACGGCACCGCGCATCTTCTTCTACGTCCAGCACCTGCTCGGCATCGGCCACATCGCCCGCGCCAGCCGCATCGCCAATGCGCTGGTCAGGGACAGCTTCGACGTCACCGTCGTGACCGGCGGCTTGCCGGTGCCGGGCTTTCCCGGCGAGGGTGTGAAGACTTTTGCCCTGCCGGCGGTCGTCGCCAGCAATGCCGGTTTCTCCGGCCTCGCCGATGCCGATGGCCGGCCGGCCGGCGAAGAATTCCTCGCCGCTCGCCGGCAATTGCTGCTCGACGCCTTCCATGCCGCAAGGCCCGATGTCGTCATCATCGAGGCCTTCCCCTTCGGCCGGCGGCAGATGCGCTTCGAACTCCTACCCCTGCTTCAAGCGATCGAAGAGGCCGAACCGCGACCCAAACTCCTAAGCTCGGTGCGCGACATCCTGCAGGAAAACCGCAAGGCCGGCCGCGATGCCGAGACCGTCGCCCTGGTCAAGGATCACTTCGACGCCGTGCTCGTCCATGGCGATCCCGGCTTCATCAGGCTCGAGGATACCTTCCCCTTGACGCCTGAGATCGCCGACAGGCTGCGTTATACCGGCCTCGTCACGCCGCCGCCGGCGCCCGAACCGACGGAAACCTTCGACATCATCGCATCGGCCGGCGGCGGCGCGGTCGGCGCCGAGCTGATTGGCGCGGCGAAGGAGGCGGCGGCGCTGCTGTCGGGCGATCTTCGCTGGCTGCTGATCTCAGGCCCCAACCTGCCGGAAGCCGATTTTGCCAGACTGTCGCGGGATGCAGCCCCGAATGTGACGCTGGTTCGCTTTCGCAAGGATTTTCCCTCGCTCTTGCGCGGTGCCACCGTTTCGATCTCGCAGGCCGGCTACAACACGGTCGGCGACCTCTTGCGCACCGAGTGCCGGCCGATCCTCATCCCCTTCGTCGCCGGCGGCGAGACCGAACAGACAGTGCGCGCCGAACGGCTGCAGGCGCTGGGTCTTGCCGATATCCTGCCGGAACAGGGGCTGACCTCGGCCCATGTGAAAGAGGCTGTCGAAAAGGCGCTGGCAGCGCCTCGGCAGGGGCCGGTCTCGCTCGATCTCGACGGGGCGGAGAAGACGGCCGCCATCATTCGATCCATGATTGCCGAATCGCTCGCCTAATTTAAAAATCCTGTGATATAAGCAGAGTTCGGGCGAGAATCGGCCTTTCTGCAGCCGGTCCCTTCGCCTTGTTTTCATTGCGATATCGGCGGTCCGGCTGCATGGTCCTGTTCTCGACAATTCCTCCCGTCCCGCGCCCGGATCGCGCCTTCGGAATTTCCCAGCACGCTGACGGTTAGCCATGGAAAAGAGCCTCGCCCGCTATATCTGGAAGAACACGCGGCTGCAGCAGCTGTGGATCCTGGCTGTCGTCGCGGCCTCGATGATCCCCTATTTCCTGTCCTTCGATCTGCCGAAGCAGATCGTCAACGGACCGATCCAGGGCGACGGCTTTGAAGGCCCCGGCGCAACCCAGACCTTCATGCATATCGCCTATGATATTCCGCTGATCGGCCATGTCGAATTCTTCAAGGGCGTGCAGCTCGACCGCTTCCAGATGCTGATGGCCCTGAGCCTGGTGTTCCTGGCGCTGGTGGTGCTGAACGGGCTCTTCAAGTTCTACATCAACACCTATAAGGGCCGGCTCGGCGAACGCATGCTGCGGCGCATCCGCTTCGAACTGATCGACCGGGTGCTGCGGTTTCCGCCGGCCCATTTCAAGCGGGTGAAATCGGCCGAGATCGCCACCATGATCAAGGACGAGGTGGAGCCGATGGGCGGCTTCACCGGCGACGCCTTCGTCTCGCCCGCCCTGCTCGGCGGCCAGGCGATCACCGCGCTCGCCTTCATCATCGTGCAGAATTTCTGGCTCGGCATGATCGCCGCCGCCATCGTCGGCGTGCAGGCGGTCGTCATTCCCCGCATGCGCAAACGTCTGCTGGATCTCGGACGCCAGCGGCAGCTGACGGCGCGCGAGCTTTCCGGCCGCGTCGGCGAAATCGTCGAGGGCATCGGCACGATCCACGGCAACGACACATCCAACCTCGAACGCGCCGATATCGCCTGGCGGCTCGGCCGCATCTTCTCGATCCGCTACGACCTTTACCAGTGGAAGTTCCTGGTGAAGTTCATCAATAACTTCCTTGCCCAGGTCACCCCCTTCCTGTTCTACGCGATCGGCGGTTATCTCGCGCTGCAGGGCCGGCTCGACATCGGCCAGCTCGTCGCCGTCATATCAGCCTACAAGGATCTGCCCGGGCCGCTGAAGGAGCTGATCGACTGGGACCAGATGCGCCAGGACGTGCAGGTGAAATATCAGCAGGTCTACGAGCAGTTCAACGTCGAGCCCTTGATCGAGAGCCACATCCAGGAATTGGCAACCGCACCCGTGGGCGCACTCACCAGCGCGCTCGTCGTCACCAATCTGACGCTCTCCGACGACAGCGGCGCCCGCCTCGTCGACCACGTCTCGGTCGAAATCAAGCCGAACGAGACGGTTGCGATCGTCGGTCCGAACGGCAGCGGCGCCGAAGCCTTCGCCGAAGCGCTCGGCCGCATGATCTGGCCCGACTCCGGCCGCATCACCATCGACGGACGCGACCTGCTCGAGCTGCCGGAATCGATCACCGGCCGCCGCATCTCCTATGCCTCGGCCGACACCTTCTTCTTCCATGGCACGCTCGCCAGCAACCTGCTCTACGGCCTCAAGCACGCGCCGATGATCGACGCCGTCTACGACGAGAAGGAAGCGCTGGAGTATAAATGGCATTCCATCGAGGCGGTGAAGGCCGGCAATCCGACGCTCGACCTCAACAGCGATTGGGTGGATTACCAGGCGGCCGGCGCCAATGGACCGGATGATCTCCTGAAAGCGATCCGACCGGTGCTCGACGCCGTGCTGATCTCGCAGGACATCCTCGACCTGGCGCTGCGCTCGAACGTCAATACCGAGGTGCATGTGGCGGTCAGCGACCATGTCGTGGCGCTGCGCGCCTCGCTGCGCGACCGGCTGCGCGACGAAGGTCTTGACGGCATCGTCGTGCCTTTCGATTTCGACGCCTACAACGCCCAGGCGACTGTCGGTGAGAACCTGCTCTTCGGCACGATGAAGCGGCCGCTGATGACCAACCGTCGGCTTGCCGCCCATCCCTATTTCCAGCAGCTCTTCCGCGAGACGGGCCTCAGCACCGACCTCTACGCCATGGGCCTCGAGATCGCCGAAAACGCCGTCGAACTCTTCCACGACCTGCCGCCGGATCATCCTTTCTTCCAGCAGCTGACCTTCATGACGGCGGACGATATTCCGACCTATCAGGCGCTGCTGCAGAAGCTGCAAAGCCGCCGCTTCGAGGACGCGACACCCGAGGAGCGCTCCGCCATTATCAGGCTGAGCTTCGCCTATATCGAACCGCGCCACCGCTTCGGCCTGCTGACCAACGAGCTGATGGACAAGATCGTCAGCGCCCGCAAGCAGTTCCATGCGCAAGCAGTTCCATGCGCATATTCCGGCCGATCTCGCCGAGCTGATCGAGCGCTACGACGCCGAGCGCTTCACGCCGTCAGCCAGCCTGATGGACAATGTGCTCTTTGGCCGTATCGCCTATCAGCAGGCCGACGCCTCCGACCGCATCCGCGCCATCATGGGCGAACTCTTCGACGCACTCGACCTTTACGATGATGTCCTGTCGATCGGCCTCGAATTTGACGTCGGCTCCGGCGGCAAGCGGCTGACCATGGTGCAGCGCCAGAAGCTGAACCTGGCCCGCGCGCTTCTAAAGCGCTCGGATTATTTCGTCTTCAACCGGCCGCTGTCCGCACTCGACCAGCGCGTTCAGGATCAGATCACCCGCAACATCATCGAAGACCTGCATAAGGAAGGTGAGCGCCCGGCGATCATCTGGGTGCTTTCGAATGCGCGGCTCGCCGAAATGTTCGACCGGATCCTGCTCTTCGACCGCGGCGGGCTGGCGGAAGCCGGAAACTATCCGGAACTTTCCGAGAAAAACGGGATGTTCAAGGAACTGTTATCGTAATATTCTATTGGGGCGGCGATGGTAGGCGTTCCCGGGGGAACGCCCGGAATTGAGGCGCATGGTTCCAAGAACCCTGCGTCAGGGGATTGAAACGCTCATGCTGTTGAGAGACGAAGTCGAAATGCTGCGCCGGGTGCCGATCTTTTCGAGGATTGCACCAGCGAAACTCAAGCTTTTGGCCTTCACCTCCGACCGCATGACCTACAAGGCCGGTCAGGATCTCTTCCACCAGGGCGATGTCGGCGACGCCGCCTATGTCATCCTTTCCGGCAGCGCCGATATCATCGTCTCCTCGCCGGCCGGCGAGATCAAGGTCGCCGACGTCGAGCTCAATTCCATCGTCGGCGAAATCGCCATTCTCTGCGATGTCTCACGCACGGCGACGGTGCGCGCCACCTCGCCGCTCGAAGTATTGCGCATCAGCAAAGAGCATTTTCTGAAACTACTCAGCGATTTCCCGGAAATGGCCGTGGAAATCATGCGTGTGCTCGCCGACCGCCTGAATCACACGACCGCGGAACTGACCGCGGCGCGGGCGGCAAAACAGCCGCAGATGGCGCAGTAAGTTTCGAATCAAGATTTCGGCGGCCATTTCTGCGCGCCATGCACAAGGCGCAAAATTTCCAGTTGTTTGATTTTCTGGCGAACACGATAGATCACGATAAAAGATGTGCGTGAAATTATCAGGTCGCGCGTTCCATTAATGCGTCCGGGCCTGCCGATCTCCGGCTGATCGATGAGCAAATCAGTCTGACGCTCGATCTCATCAAGCTGGCTTATCGCAGCGCCGACATTCTGGTCGGCGATAAACTGAATTGCTTTCTTGCGATCTGATTCAGCTTTCGCACGCCAGAAGAGCTTCACTTGGCTTTGCCCTTAAGCCGCGCCACCAGCTCCGCCCGTTCGCGCGCCATCTCTTCCTTGACGACGTCGTGCGGGATCCAGACCGTGTTCGGATCGTCTGCTTCCCGGATCGCCTCTTCGACCTGCTCGCGGAACCACTTATTGTATTCCGCCGCCTGATGGGTTCGACGCAGAGCTTCGGCCCGATCGGGGCGCGAGGCCGTCTCAGGCGCGTAATCGCCGGCATCGACATCGAACTGCGAAATGCCGACATCCTTGAGATAGGAAACCAGAGTGTCCATTCGCTTGAACAGACGCACCTGCCGGCTGCGTTGGGCGGCGAGCGGGCGCTCGGCCTTGCCGTAGCGGATGATAACGGACCAGCCGCCGGTTTTACCGACAACATGAGCGGCATGCACCGCCCCTGCTTCGACAAGGCGGGAAAGGGTCGAATGATCGATGGTTTCTACGGTCATGGCCTATCCTCGTTCAGATCACGAGGATATGCAATTAATTATAGATTGCACTGCAAACAATAATTATAATTGCACTGATCGGCACGGCGGATCTAGGCAAGGCCACGACTGTCCCGCTTCGCCGGTGGCTGCCCCTCACCCCAGCCTGCCTGGGGTTGAACATTCCAGCCGTGCGAACGACTGGTATTCGCCGAGCATGAAAGCCAGTTCCGTCTGGGTGAGCCCCAACGCCTCACCTGCTCAATCGCCGCAGCTTCCCATCTCAACCAGTGACGGTCGCAACCCATGTGATGCTTATGACATCGTAGAACTTTTATGGAATGGATTATGTATGTTGTCTTTCCGACAACATTTACTACCGAACTGGTTATTAGACTCACCGCGTTGATTGATGTATTGCTAGTATTCTAGAAGTAAGCTGGGGGACGTACTCCACGGGGTAACTTCGGATAGGAGAGTTTTGAGTGGCTAAGGCCGCTCAACTGTGTGGACGCATGCCTTGGCGGGCAAAAATTACCTTAGCACGCCGCAAACTCCGAGCTACCGTCAGCGCCGAGCAAGTCTTCCTGTTGTCCTCAGGGGGTATGCTATGCCGACCAAATTGCTAAAGATCAACGAAAACACCTCGGTTCGTTTCAAGGATCAACTTTCCAATACCATGTTGATCGGATTGAACCAGGACGGGATGGTTTCAGGTTCTGTTCTGACGTCATTGCCATCGCGCAGCACATCATACCTTGACGCTGCAAGTATGACTACGGTGTGCGCGAGCGCTGGGTCATGCTTGCCTGCACCGAATTTCAGTGGCGTTGTGTCGCTCAAGGCGGACGGTCGCGCGCCAGACAAGTCGGCGATTGCCGGCACGGCGACGACGAACCAGGTTCCTAGGGCGCCGCGCGAAATCGCCTTCGTTGACCAAGGCATCAACGACCTGGAAGCCTTCCTTGGCGGTCTGCGACCAGAAGTCGAGGCTATTGTTTTATCCGATAGCGAACCTGCCATTCGCCAGATGGCACATCACCTGTCTGCCTATAACCACCTTGACAGAGTTCATATCGTAGCGCACGGCGCTCCCGGTCAAATCAGGTTCTCGTCTGGGGCGTTCTCAGAGCGCGATGTTGCCGGCTCGACCGAATTATTTGCCAAGATCAGCGCGGCCTTGGGCGAAAATGGCAGCATGCAATTATGGTGCTGCGCCACCGGCAAAAACGATGTCGGTAGGCGTTTCGCCAAATTCCTTCATAGCTGCTTGAACCGCTCCGTTGCTGCAGCGTCGGGCTTCATTGGTGCGGTAGCCCTCGGGGGCTCCTGGTGTCTTGACCTTCAATTCGGGAACGCGGCACCCACACCACCCCTCACTCGTTCTGGTCTAGCCGCCTACCAAGGCGTCTTGTCGAATTTCAGCGCCACAGCCGGCCAGGATAACCAGGTTGGAGGTCCTGGGGCCGACACCTTCAAAATAGGTGCCGGTACGGTGCAATCGAGTGACGTCTTCGATGGCCGCGGCGGTATCGACACTTTGAATGTTACGGCAACAGCTGATTTTTCCGTCCTCCCGGCAGGTAGTCTCCTGTCCATGGAAATTCTTTCCATTTCGAGCAGTGGAACTGCCGTTACTTTCAATGCAAATCAGTTTAGTGCAACGGGCTTGTCGTTGTCGCTCGACTTGCGTGGTTCGACCGGAAATCAGACCGTCATTATTCAAAACGCTTCGAACTTCAGTGCGGCGGCTTGGACATTCGGTGGCAACGGCAGTTCGGCATGGGGCAACAGTGGTAACGACATCATCACAATAAATGGTACGTCGGGCGCGGACACCATCACCGGCAGCTCGAGTACGGACATCATCACCGGCGGCTCGGGGGTGGATACACTGGTGGGCGGCGGCGGGGACGACACATTTGTCATCAACAACGGCGACTTTACAGGTGCGGAATCGATCGATGGCGGAGCTGGCGCCAATATACTTTTGGTGGCAGGCACCAACAATTTCACCACCGGCACGTTGACCAACCTCCGGATCCTGAACGGTTCCTCGGGGAGCGACACTGTCACTCTCACCGGCGCCCAGATGAACGGATTTACGACGGTCAACCTCGGTAGTGGCAGCGACACGGTTAATCTCACTTCGACATCCACCGGTCTGAACGGCCGCAACGACAGCCAGCTTTCCGGCGTCGAGGCCATTTCCGCGGCCGCTGCGTTGGCCGGCGTTGTTATCAACCTGTCAAATCAGGCCGAAGCTTTCAGCATCACCGGCAGCTCGGGTGCGGACACCATCACCGGTGGCTCGAGTGCGGACATCATCACCGGCGGCTCGGGGGTTGATACGCTGGTGGGCGGCGGCGGGGACGACACATTTGTCGTCAACAACGGCGATTTCACTGGTGCGGAATCGATCAATGGCGGAGCTGGCGCCAATATACTTTTTGTGGCAGGCACCAACAACTTCACTACCGGAACTTTGACCAACCTACAGACTCTAAACGGTTCCTCTGGCAGTGACACTGTGACGCTCACCGGCACCGAAATGAACGGATTTACGACCGTCAACCTCGGCAGTGGCAGCGACACGGTCAATCTCACTTCGACATCCACCGGTCTGAACGGTCGCAACGACAGCCAGCTTTCCGGCGCCGAGGCCATTTCCGCCGCCGCTGCGTTGGCTGGCGTTGTTATCAACCTGTCAAGTCAGACCGAAGGCTTCAGCATCACCGGCAGCTCGGGTGCGGACACCATCACCGGTGGCACTGGCAACGACAGCATCAGCGGCGGCGCCGGCAACGACGTTCTGTCGGGCGGCGCCGGTAACGACTTCATCGATGGCGCTGCGGGTGCGTTCTTTGGAGCCGGCGGTCCTGGCAACGACATCATCGATCTTGGCGCGGGCGACGATTCGAGCTGGGCTCTGATTGCGTCTGGCGGAACCATCTCGGTGAGCGGCGGCGACGGCAACGATTCCATGGCCCTGTTCGGGGCCACTGCCGCCAGCGGCACCATCGACGGCGGCGGCGGGCTGGATACCCTACAGGCGCAGCAGTCGGGCGACATCTCGACGCTCTCGATCTCCAACGTCGAGCGGCTGGTGACCTATAACTCCTACGGCAATCCCAGCATCAAGGCGACGGCGGCGCAGTTCGAGGGCTTCGACACCATCGTCAGCTATGTGGGTCAGGAATCGGACACCGTATCGCTGACCCTGGCAGGACCGGGAAGCGTCGACCTGACGGACGAGCTTCTCGGCCGGGCGGTGATCTTTACCGGCAGCAGCGGCGACGACACCGTCATCACATCCAACGGCAACGACACCATTTATGGCCTCGCCGGCAACGACACGTTAGACGGCGGGTCGGGGAACGACACGCTTGTTGGAGCTGGAGGCAATGATTCGCTGTTTGGAAGCGGCGGCAGTGATGTTCTGATCGGCGGAGACGGTAACGACGTTCTCTATGACGAGAACGGTGATGACGTTCTCGACGGCGGCGATGGCGACGATACCATGTCGGACTTCGGCGGCGCCGTGGCATCGCTGTCCGGCGGGGCCGGCAACGACGCGATGTGGACTGGAGCGAACATGACGGGCAACGTCGATGGCGGCAGCGGCCGGGACGTGCTTTTCGTGACGGGCGGCAATCTGACGGGCCTCGCAATATCGAACGTTGAGATCTATACGACGAGCGCTGAGTTTGTGCTTGGCAGCGTGGCGCAGCTTGACGCCTTTGACACCATCACGACCTTTGATAATCCGGCGCACGCGGCCAGCCTGGTCGACATCCGAATATCGGGTGGAGGATCGCTCGACCTGTCGGATGAACTAGGGTTGAGAAGCGCCGTCGTGACTGCAGACGCAACAGCAGGCAACGGCATTACCACCGGCGTGGGCAACGACACGATCACCGGCGGTACCGGCAACGACACGTTAGACGGCGGGTCGGGGAACGACACGCTTGTTGGAGCTGGAGGCAATGATTCGCTGTTTGGAAGCGGCGGCAGTGACGTTCTGATCGGCGGAGACGGTAACGACGTTCTCTATGACGAGAACGGTGATGACGTTCTCGACGGCGGCGATGGCGACGATACGATGTCGGACTTCGGCGGCGCCGTGGCATCGCTGTCCGGCGGGGCCGGCAACGACGCGATGTGGACTGGAGCGAACATGACGGGCAACGTCGATGGCGGCAGCGGCCGGGACGTGCTTTTCGTGACGGGCGGCAATCTGACGGGCCTCGCAATATCGAACGTTGAGATCTATACGACGAGCGCTGAGTTTGTGCTTGGCAGCGTGGCGCAGCTTGACGCCTTTGACACCATCACGACCTTTGATGATCCGGCGCACGCGGCCAGCCTGGTCGACATCCGAATATCGGGTGGAGGATCGCTCGACCTGTCGGATGAACTAGGGTTGAGAAGCGCCGTCGTGACTGCAGACGCAACAGCAGGCAACGGCATTACCACCGGGGTAGGCAACGACACGATCACCGGCGGCGCCGGCAACGACAGCCTCAGCGGCGGTTCCGGCAACGACACCATCAGCGGCGGCGACGGCAATGACGGCATCAGCGGTGGCGCCGGTGACGACGTTCTGTCGGGCGGCGCCGGCGACGACTTCATCGATGGGGCCGCGGGCGCTTTCTTCGGAGGAGGCGGCCCCGGCAACGACATCATCGACCTGGGTGCGGGCAATGACGGCAGCTGGGCGCTCATCGGCGCTGGCGGCACGATCTCGATCAGCGGCGGCGACGGCAATGATTTTATGGCCCTGTTCGGAGCTACCGCCGCCAGCGGCGTCATTGACGGCGGCAGCGGCTTCGACAGTCTGCAGGCGCAGCAGTCGGGCGACATCTCGACGCTCTCGATCTCCAACGTCGAGCGGCTGGTGACCTATAACTCCTATGGCAATCCCAGCATCAAGGCGACGGCGGCGCAGTTCGAAAGCTTCGACACCATCGTCAGCTATGTGGGCCAGGAGGCGGACACCGTATCCCTGACGCTGGCAGGACCCGGAGACGTCGACCTGACGGACGAGCTTCTCGGCCGGGCGGTGAACTTCACCGGCAGCAGCGGCGACGACACCATCACCACGTCCAACGGCAATGACACCATCTATGGCCTCGCCGGCAACGACAGCCTCAATGGCGGGCTGGGCAACGACACTTTCGTCTTTGCCGCCAATCTGGCCGGTAACAGCATGATCGTGGATTTCCAGGAAGGTCCGGGCGCAGGGGATTTGATAAGCATCGCCAATAGCGCTTTCGAAAGCTTCGCCGACATCCTCGAGGCTGGAGAGGACACCGGCACGGACTGGCTTCTCACGATCGACGGCGACACAACACTGCGTCTTGCGGGCGTCAATGAGAGCAATTTGGCTGCTAATGACTTCTTGTTAGTTTAGGAGCGGCCCGCATCGGGATGTGAGGCAAACCAGCGCTAGGACGGCGCGGCATATCCTTCGCTCGTTTACAGAGGTCCGAAGGCGGATCGAGCCCCGTGGCTCGATCCCGATCGGCGGCAGCGTCCGGATTTGGGCCGGGTCTGGAACGCGGACGTGCCGTCATTCCGCCTATTCGCGCTGTTCCAGCGCCTTGCTGAAGGCGAGTGCTGCCAGCGTGCAGATGGCGCCGGAGAGCAGGTAGTAGCCGACGAAGGTCAGGCCGAAGCGGCTGGAGAGGCTGAGGGCCACCAGCGGCGCGAAGCCGGCGCCGATCAGCCAGGCGAGGTCCGAGGTGAAGGCGGCGCCGGTATAGCGATAGCCGCGGCCGAAGCGCGACGAGATCGAACCGGTCGCCTGGCCGAAGGACAGGCCGAGCACGCCGAAGCCGATGATGACGAAGGCGTCGTGGCCGTTACTGCCCGATCCGATCAGAATCGGCCCGATAAAGCTGAAGATGGCGATGATGACGGCGCAGATGGCGAGCTGGGCGCGGCGGCCGATGCGGTCGGCGATCAGCCCTGAGGCGACGATGGCGACGACGCCGACCATGGCGCCGACCACCTGCACCACCATGAAGGCGCCGATCGGCTGATTGCCGTAGAGGCTCATCCAGCCGAGCGGGAAGATGGTGACCAGGTGGAACATCGCGAAACTGGCGAGCGGCACGAAGGCGCCGATCAGGATGTCGCGGCCGTGCACGCGCAGCACCTGGAGAATCGGTGCGGCCTCCAGCTCATGCTGCTCCAGAAGCGTGCCGAATTCCTTGGTCATGACCAGGCGCAGACGCGCAAACAGCGCCACGACGTTGATCGCAAAGGCGACGAAGAAGGGATAGCGCCAGCCCCAGGAGAGGAAATCTTCGCTGGACAGGTTGGCGACGAAATAACCGAAGAGCGTGCTTGCCAGCGCAAAGCCGATCGGCGCGCCGAGCTGCGGGATCATCGCGTACCAGCCGCGGTGATTGGGCGGCGCATTGAGCGCCAGCAGCGAGGCAAGACCGTCCCAGGCGCCGCCGAGCGCAAAGCCCTGGCCGAGACGGAAGAGCGCCAGCAGGGCGATCGACCAGACGCCGATCTCCGCGTAACCCGGCAGGAAGGCGATCGAGGCCGTGGAGCCGCCGAGCAGGAAGAGCGCAATCGTGAGCTTCGTGCCGCGCCCGTACATCCGGTCGATCGTCATGAAGACGACGGACCCGACGGGGCGGGCGAGGAAGGCCAGCGAGAAGATGGCGAAGGAATAGAGCGTCGCCGTCAGCCTGTCCGGTGCGAAGGGAAAGACGAGCTGCGGAAAGACCAGGACCGAGGCGAGGCCATAGACGAAGAAATCGAAGAATTCCGACATGCGGCCGATCACCACGCCGATGGCGATGCTGCCCGGCGAAACCGGCTTGTCGTCGTGAATGCGCCGCGCGTCGCGTTCCAGCGACGACGATGACGGTCCGTAATGCGATGCTGTGGCCATGAAACGCCTCCCTCGTTGAGGCGCTTTCGGCACGGCGCCTCAACCTGATCTTGATCAAACCCGCAGGCTTATCAAGTCCGTAAGATGCAAATAGTTCATCATCGCGGCTTAAATTGAGCCGGGGCCGGAAAAATTGCGTGATCCCGGCAGTGATTTTTCCCCTGCCAAAGCTGGCCTGGCCGGCTCTTGCGGATATATTGAGGGGACATGCGCGCGCAAAAAATCCTTCTTAATTTCATCAGGATTTCAAGGCGGTAGCGCAACACGATTCTGCCGCACTGCGGCATCTTTGCTGCACTGCGACTTTCCGCCTCATGTCGTTCTCGGGTTCAGTGCTTTAGTCGCGGTCAAAACGAAACAACAAGAGCTTAGAGACGTGCAAAAACTCATGAAGTTTTCCCGCCTTCTATCCGTCTTGCCGCTGCTTTTCCTGGCAGGATGCAACATGGTGGTCATGGCGCCCTCCGGCGACATCGCCGTGCAACAGCGCGATCTCATCGTCATCTCGACGGTGCTGATGCTTTTGATCATCGTCCCGGTGATCTTCCTGACGCTGCTCTTCGCCTGGCGCTACCGCCGCTCCAACACGGCCGCCGCTTACGCCCCGGAATGGCATCATTCGACCCGCCTCGAAATCGTCATTTGGGCGGCACCGCTGGCGATCATCATTGCGCTCGGCGCCGTCACCTGGATTTCCACGCATAAGCTCGATCCCTACCGCCCGCTCGACCGGCTCGATGCCGAGCGCGCCATCCCGGCCGATACCAAGCCGCTGACCGTCGAGGTCGTAGCGCTCGACTGGAAATGGCTGTTCTTCTATCCCGAACTCGGCATCGCCACCGTCAACGAGCTCGCCGCCCCCGTCGACATGCCGGTCAATTTCAAGATCACCTCATCCTCGGTGATGAACTCCTTCTACATCCCCGCCCTTGCCGGCCAGATCTACGCCATGCCCGGCATGGAGACGAAGCTGCACGCCGTCATCAACCGGGAGGGCGAATATGAAGGCTTCTCCGCCAATTACAGCGGCGCCGGCTTCTCGCACATGCGCTTCAGGTTCCATGGCCTCACCCGCGAAGGCTTCGACGCCTGGGTGGCCAAGGTCAAGCAGCAGGGCACAATGCTCAACCGCGACGCCTATCTGAAGCTCGAGAAGCCGAGCGAGAAGGAGCCGGTGCGCTATTATGCCGGCGCCGACGCCGATCTCTACAACGCCATCCTCAATATGTGCGCCACGCCGGGCAAGATGTGCATGAACGAGATGATGCATATCGACATGACGGGCGGCGGCGGCAAGGAAAGCGCCGAGAATCGCGAAAAGCTGCAATACGACAACCGCCACGCCGGCGAAGGCGTCGTCGAGCCTGGGGCTACCGTGCCGGCAACGGGCGTCCCGGCGCAGGTCGAGCCGCCCAAGAGCACCGACGGCAACGGCATGCAGCACGACATGCCCGGCATGCAGGGCATGCCCGGAATGGACATGCAGCATGACGGCCATTCCATGCCCGGCACGGGCAACGGCGCCGATCCGGCGCCGGCGCAGCTCAACAATAACAATTAACCTGGCGCTTTGCGTCGCAAGACATAATGAACGGGTTGTTCCATGTTTTCCAATCCTGACCTCCTGAAGTTGATCTTCGGCCGGTTGACCCTCGACGCCATTCCCTACCACGAGCCGATTCTGGTCGTGACCTTCATCGGCGTCGTCATCGGGGGTCTCGGCGTGCTTGGCGCCATCACCTATTTCAAGTTCTGGGGCCCGCTCTGGCACGACTGGATCTGCAGCGTCGATCACAAGAAGATCGGCATCATGTATGTGATCCTGGCCGTCATCATGCTGCTGCGCGGTTTTTCCGACGCGATCCTGATGCGCGTCCAGCAGGCGATCGCCTTCAACGGGTCGGAGGGCTACCTGCCGCCGCACCATTACGACCAGATCTTCACCGCCCACGGCGTCATCATGATCTTCTTCGTGGCGATGCCCTTCGTCACCGGCCTGATGAACTTCGTGGTGCCGCTGCAGATCGGGGCGCGCGACGTCTCCTTCCCCTTCCTCAACAACTTTTCCTTCTGGATGACCACTGCCGGCGCCATCATCATCATGCTGTCGCTGTTCATCGGCGAATTCGCCCAGACCGGCTGGCTCGCTTATCCGCCGCTGTCGGGGGCCGCCTACAGTCCGGGCGTCGGCGTCGACTATTATATCTGGGGCCTGCAGGTGGCCGGTGTCGGAACGACGCTGTCGGGCATCAACCTGATCGCCACCATCGTCAAGATGCGCGCGCCCGGCATGACCTTCATGAAGATGCCGGTCTTCACCTGGACGGCGCTCTGCACCAACGTGCTGATCGTCGCCTCCTTCCCGATCCTGACGGCAACGCTCGCGCTGCTGTCGCTCGACCGCTATGCCGGGACGAACTTCTTTACCAACGACCTCGGCGGCAATCCGATGATGTACATCAACCTCATCTGGATCTGGGGTCACCCGGAGGTCTACATCCTGGTGCTGCCGGCCTTCGGCATCTTCTCGGAAGTCGTCGCCACCTTCTCCGGCAAACGCCTGTTCGGCTATGCCTCGATGGTATACGCCACCTGCGTGATCATGATCCTGTCCTACATCGTCTGGCTGCACCACTTCTTCACGATGGGTTCGGGCGCTTCCGTCAACTCCTTCTTCGGCATCACCACGATGATCATCTCGATCCCCACGGGAGCGAAGATCTTCAACTGGCTCTTCACCATGTATCGCGGCCGCATCCGCTACGAGGTGCCGATGCTGTGGACGGTCGGCTTCATGGTGACCTTCGTCATCGGCGGGATGACCGGCGTCATGCTCGCCGTGCCGCCGGCCGATTTCGTGCTGCACAATTCGCTGTTCCTCATCGCCCACTTCCACAATGTCATCATCGGCGGCGTTCTGTTCGGCATGTTCGCCGGCGTGAACTATTGGTTCCCGAAGGCCTTCGGCTTCAAGCTCGATCCCTTCTGGGGCAAGATCAGCTTCTGGTTCTGGCAGATCGGCTTCTGGTTCGCCTTCATGCCGCTCTATGTGCTCGGCCTGATGGGCGTCACCCGCCGCATGAGCCAGTTCGAGGATCCGTCGCTGCGGATCTGGTTCATCATTGCCGCCTTCGGCGTTGGACTGATCGCGCTCGGCATCGCCGCCTTCCTGATCCAGATCGTCGTCAGCTTCATGAAACGCGAGGAATTGCGCGACGACAGCGGCGATCCCTGGGATGCCCGGACGCTGGAATGGTCGACCTCCTCGCCGCCGCCGGACTACAACTTCGCCTTCACGCCCGTGGTCCACGACCATGACAGCTGGTACGACATGAAAAGGCGTGGCTACGAGCGCCCGCTCGGCGGCTTCAAGCCGATCCACATGCCGAAGAATACCGGCACCGGCGCCATCCTGTCGGCAATCAGCATCGCGCTTGCCTTCGGCCTGATCTGGTACATGTGGTGGCTGGTAATCCTTTCCGCCGTCGCGCTGCTTGCCGTGGCGATCGGCCATACCTTCAACTATAAACGCGACTTCTACATCCCCGCCGGCAAGGTGACCGAAACGGAAGGCAAGCGCACGGCGCTGCTTGCCGAGCAGGTGTAATGACCATGAGCGATCAAACCATCGACACGGCCGAAAAGCCTGAATTCTATCTGACCGAAGACCATCATCCGGAGGGGAGCACCAATCTCGGCTTCTGGCTCTATCTGATGAGCGACTGCCTGATCTTCGCGGTGCTCTTTGCCACGCACGGCGTGCTCGGCCGCAACTATGCCGCCGGCCCGTCGCCGGCCGATCTCTTCGATCTGCCGATCGTCGCCCTCAACACCTCGATGCTGCTCTTCTCCTCGATCACCTATGGCTTCGCCATGCTGCAGATGGAGCGCAACGCCAAGGCGGAAACGCTGTTCTGGCTTGCCGTCACCGGCCTGTTCGGCGCGGCCTTCATCGGGCTCGAACTTTACGAGTTCATCCACCTGATCCACGAGGGCGCCGGGCCGACGCGCAGCGCCTTCCTCTCCTCCTTCTTCACGCTCGTCGGCACCCACGGGCTGCACGTCACCTTCGGCATCATCTGGCTGATCACGCTGATGGTGCAGGTGTCGATGCACGGCCTGGTCGAGGCCAACCGCCGCCGCCTGATGTGCCTTTCGATGTTCTGGCACTTCCTCGACGTCGTCTGGATCGGCGTCTTTTCCTTCGTCTATCTGCTCGGAGTTCTCGGATGAGTTCGCAAGCACCCACCCATGAGGATGCCCACGAGGCGCATCACGGCCACAGCCACGGTCACCAAGCCGGCCACGGGACGTTCAAAAGCTACATGACGGGCTTCGCGCTCTCTGTCGTCCTGACCGCCCTTCCCTTCTGGCTTGTTATGTCCGGCGTCGTCGCCAGCCCGGCGCTGACGGCGGTGCTGGTCATGGGCCTCGGCGCCATCCAGATCGTCGTCCATATGGTCTTCTTCCTGCACATGAACCCCAGGAGCGAAGGCGGCTGGACGATGATGGCGCTGATCTTCACCCTCATCATCGTTGCCATCGCGCTCTCCGGTTCGCTCTGGGTCATGCATCATCTCAACTCCAATATGATGCCGATGAGCCCGGAGATGATGAAGAACATGCCGTAACGGCAAACGAAGGGGCGGCCGCAGCGCCGCCCTGAGATCAATGAGCGAAGCCTCCACGCAAACATCGGAAAGACGGCATTTCCGGGCAAAACGCGCGCTTTTCGCCGTCTGCCTGGCACTGCTTGCCGCCATCCTCTTTGGTCTCGGCACCTGGCAGGTTCAACGCCTGGGCTGGAAGCGCGACCTCATCGCCCGCGTCGACCAGCGCGTGCACACAGCCGCCGTGCCGGCCCCGGCACGCGCGAACTGGGATAAGGTCAATGCCGCAAAAGACGAGTATCGCCGGGTGAGCGTCGAGGGAATGCTGGCAAACGACAAGGAAACGCTGGTCTACGCCTCGACCGTGCTCGGCCCGGGTTATTGGGTGATGACGCCGCTGATGCTCGCTGACGGCACCGCCATCCTCGTCAATCGCGGCTTTGTGCCGACGGACAGGCGCGACCCCGCCTCGCGCCGCGACGGTCAGATATCGGGCCCGATCGAGATCACCGGGCTGCTGCGGATGACCGAGCCGAAGGGATCGCTGCTCCAATCCAACGACGTCGCCGCCGACCGCTGGTATTCGCGCGATGTCGCAGCGATCGCGCAAAAGCGCGGCCTCGGCGCGATCGCGCCCTATTTCATCGATGCCGACGCCGCCGCCAATCCCGGCGGCCTGCCCGTCGGCGGCCTCACCGTCATCCATTTCCCCAACAACCATCTCGTCTATGCGATCACCTGGTACGGGCTGGCGGTCATGGTGCTGGCATTGCTGGTGTTTGTTGTTCGCGGCGAGATCGGAACAAGCCGCCGAGACTAGAGCGGTCGCTTGCTTCATTCGAGCGCACCGGCAAGCAGCAGTTGCACACCGATGGCTTGCGCGCGCCGGATTAATCTCTTGTAAAGCGATCTCCGATACTGCTTGCCTGAACAGAACATTTCAAAGTTGCACATGAGCCGGCCGGATTACATCCCCAGTCTCGATGGTCTGCGCGGTGTCGCCGCGCTTCTGGTCGTGCAGGCGCATATCGGGCTTGTTTTTCCAAATACAGCCTTGCAGTTCATCACTATGGGCAGCGAAGCCGTTGGTCTGTTCTTCGCCCTCAGCGGCTTTCTGATGGCCCATCTCTACGGCTCGCGGCCGGTGACCAGAGAAAATGTCCTGGATTTTCTGGTGAGCCGCTTTGCCCGTATCTATCCGGTCTATCTGGCTGCTGTCCTGCTCGTGGCGATGCTGTCCGGCATGCAAAGTGTAAACTTCGTTCAGCCGATCATCGGCGGCACGGAATTTCTCCGTCACGTCTTTCTTCTGGGCTCGAGCGGCGTTTTCTGGTCAATTCCACCCGAAATTCAGTTCTATCTGTTCTTCCCGATCCTTTGGCTCTGTTTGAGCCGCCCGCAGCGCTATAGCGGTGTGATCGTAGGCTTGGCGGTGCTGGTCGTGGTGGATGGTCTGCTTGAACTGCCGGGGCCAGGCATACTGCTTCTTTCCAAGCTCCCCTATTTTCTGTTCGGCGCCCTTGCCGGAGCGATGCATTCCTGCTGGGACAAGTGGAGGCCATCCGCCTCCACAGGCGCTTTCACGCTGTTCCTTCTGGCGGTGTTCTTCGTTTACAGGCATGTCTTGCCTGGTTTCTCCCCTGAATTCTGGAGCCTGCAAAGCGCGGCCGCAGCAGCCGTCATCGTGGCACTCGTCGCTCGACAGCCTCCCATCGCAGCCCATGTCCTGGCAGCGGCGCCCGTGCGGTTCTTCGGCGCGATCAGCTTTTCGCTCTATCTTTTCCACGTCCCGATCATGTTCCTTGTGCGCCGGGCTTTCGAGGCTCTGATGCCGGAACCGGTGCTCATTCTGGTGGCGCTTGGCGTTGCGGCCGCAGGAGCATGGTTCATTCACGAGACGATAGAAGTTCCGAGCCGACGCCTGCTCGTCGGCTTGTGGCGGCATCATCGGTGGCGCGCAGACTCGCGGGAAACTCCGGCTGAGACGATCGAACAGGCGATCCTCGACCTGCAAGAGACCGAAAAGCGCCTGCTGGGCGGCGAGGGAGCCGCCCGCACGGGCATCCGGGAGAATGGCGACGAGAAGCTTCGCGCCTAGCTAACAAGCGATCCGGCTGATCGCTTCGGCCAACTGCGCCTGCGAGAAGGGCTTGCCTAGGCGGGGCAGATTGGCGGCGCCGGCGCCGTCGGGCAGATCGGCGTAACCCGTGGCGAGAATGATCGGCATCTCTGGCCATTCGCTGCGGATCGCCTCGGCGAGCTGCGCCCCCGTCATCCTCGGCATGGCGTGATCGCAGATGACCAGATCGACCGGCTGCTTGCGCAGAATGTCGAGCGCCTCCGGACCGGCCATCGCCTCGAAAACGGTGTGGCCGAGATCCTCCAGCATCAGCGTCGTATTCATCAGGACCAGGCCGTCGTCATCGACGGCGACGATGCGCAGCCCCTGCTGCGGGTTATCCGGTTTTTGCGGCATGTCGGCCGGTGCTTCGGCAGTCTGTTCGGCAATCACGACCGGAAACCATAGCTCGGCCGCCGTGCCTTCGCCCAGCGTGCTCTTCAGGAGGAGCCGGCCGCCGGACTGGCTTGCGAGACCCTGCACCATGGAAAGACCGAGGCCGGTGCCCTTGCCGACACCCTTAGTGGTGAAGAACGGCGTGACCGCCTGCTCCAGCGTCTTCGTATCCATGCCCTCGCCTTCATCGATCACCGCGATGCGGATGTAGCGGCCGGCCGAGAGCGGCCCCTTGCCTGCGGTTATCGTTTCCTCGGATGCGCGAAGCATGATGCGGCCGCCGGAAGGCATGGCGTCTCGCGCGTTGACGACGAGATTGAGGATCGCCATCTCCAGCTGGTTGGGGTCGGTGAGGATGGTCGGCAGCCTGACCGGGAAGGAGGTCTCGATCGTGGTGAGGGGGCCGAGCGAGCGGCTCAGAATTTCCATCATGCCGCGCACCAGGCCCGAGACGTCGATCGGCTCCATGTGCAGCTCCTGCCGGCGGGAAAAGGCAAGCATGCGCTGCGTCAACGCAGCACCCCGCTGGGCGCCCTGCATGGCATTGTCGACCAGCGACGTCAGCGAGCGGTCCTGCGGCATGCGCTTCTTCAGGAGTTCGAGACTGCCGAGCACCGCCATCAGCAGATTGTTGAAATCATGGGCGATACCGCCGGTCAATTGGCCGATCGCCTCCATCTTCTGCGATTGGAAAAGCTCTTCGCGCGCCTGCTCCAACGCCCGCTGCGTTTCCATCTTTTCGGTGATGTCGCGGGTGATCTTGGCGAAACCTAGTACTTCGCCGTCTTCGTCGCGGATAGCGTCGACGACGACGCTCGCCCAGAAACGGCTGCCATCCTTACGGACACGCCAGCCCTCCCTCTCGAACCGGCCTTCGGCGCGCGCGACCCGGAGTGCCTTCTCCGGCAGGCCGGCCGCGCGATCCTCGGGCGTATAGAAGGTCGAGAAATGCCGGCCGATGATTTCATCAGGCCGATAGCCCTTGATGCGCTCGGCGCCGAAATTCCAGCTGCTGACATTGCCCTCGGGATCGAGCATGTAGATCGCATAGTCCGAAACGCCCTGGACCAGACGGCGAAATTGCTCCTCACTCTGGCGGATCGCGTGTTCGGCGGCCCTGCGCTCGGTCAGATCGCGGGTGATCTTGGCAAAGCCGACCAGTTCGCCGGAGGGGTGGCGGATGGGATCGATGACCACATGCGCCCAGAAGCGGCTGCCGTCCTTGCGCCGGCGCCAGCCCTCCCCCTCGTACCGGCCCTCTTCCACCGCCGTGGCGAGCGCGCGCTCGGGGATACCCGCGGCGCGGTCCTCGTCCACGTAGAAACGGGAAAAATGCTCGCCGAGAATTTCCGAAGGTTTGTAGCCTTTGAAGCGTTGAGCGCCGGTATTCCAGCTGGTGACGATGCCTTCCGGGCTCAGCATATAGATGGCATAGTCGGTGATGGCATCGACCAGAAGACGAAAGCGCCCCTCTTCGTCAAGAGACGTATCATGTCGATCCAGCACTTCCATCTGCCCCTCTCGGTTACCAGCGCTCTTAACGCTACACCGGGCAGAAGGTTCCGAAAATATCACACTTTTCACATGGCCCTGACCTGTGGATGGAACCGCTCACCGATGTGCTCGGCAGCGGCATAGGCCTGCGAGACGATCTCCGGCACGAGATCGATGTCCGGCAGGCTGCCGAGCCCAAGCGGGCCGACGGCAAAAAGCCCGGCAACCGTCGAACCGTCCTCCAGGAAAGGCTCGCCGCGCGCATTGACCGCCAACCCGAGCGAAAGTTCGTCCGGCATGGCGAGACCGGCGGAAAACAGGCTCTGCATCAGCGGCGCTGACAGATCCGGCGCCTGGCAGCGGCAATCGATAATGCGCTCGGCATGGATAACCTCTTCGACAGAGGAGCCGGCCGGCGTGAAGAACAGGCCGCTCAGGCCCCGGCGGCCGGCACGACCGCGCCGCAGCACCGTGCGGCCTTCGGCAAGCTCGCGTTTCAGGCGCAGGTGCATGGCCTCCGGCAGACGATTGCGGTGACTGTCGTAGATCGCCCGCAGATGGCGGTTGAACTGATGTTTGTCACGGGCCGGCAGCGATCTCCAAAGGGAGCGGGCATGTTTCCTCAGCCCGTTCATCACCGATTGCCAGCTTCGCCCCTCTTCTTCCGCCTCGCGGCAGGCCTGGCGGATAAAGCGCACGATCTCGGGCAGGTTTTCAGGCAGCGCCTCGGCCGGAAACACCGGGTCGGCGGAATTCGGCGTATGGCTCTGGGGCAGGAAACCGCGCCGGGAAATGATCGTCACCTGGCCGGCATAGCCGGAATCGCGCAGCTGCAGCAACTGATCGACGACGCGAATACCGCTGCCGAGCAACACGGCATGCGGCCGCGCGACGAGGCGCTGGGCCCTGACCGGCGACGCGCCCGGCTCCTCGGCATCCGGATCGCCCAGGCCGTACCCGGTGGCGAGAACCACCGTATCGAACAGCGGATTGGCCGGATTGGCGCTTTCGAGCAGGAAGCGGTTGCCATGGCTCAGGCGGATCGCCACCACGGGATCGTTGCAGACCTGAACGGTGATGTCCCGGCGCGCGGCGAGCGCTTCCGAAAAGCGCTGGTAGACGTAATCGCTGAAGATCTCCTTCGGCACGAAGATCTGCCGGAAACCGGGAATGGCGGCCGGTACGGCGGCGCGGAAAGCGGCATTGCTACAGAGCCAGTCGTTGAAATCGTCGCTGTCGCCGACCGAAACCGAGAGATCACGCACGCGGGTATTGAGGATCGTCGAGGCGCGGGCCGAGGCCAGCGCCTGGCCGCCGCTGACCGACGAATTCGGATCGAACAGTTGCAGATGGAAGGGTGCGCGCACCGTCTTCATCAGCGCAATGGCCGTCATCATTCCGGAGAAGCCGCGCCCGACGATCGCTATGCGCGGCACGGCCGAGATCTGCGCTGCCGCCTTGGCTCTTCCGGAAAAAAGTCCCTGAACCGTCATCGCAACTCCTTTGCGCTTCATTCGCAGCCTGGGGTCGATCGAGGTTTCAACGCATAAACAGCGGATCACGCGTTGATGAGGGTCACGCGGCCATTTACGCCGCAACTCGGGTCCAACCGGGGAACCCGCCAAGAAAACGAGGGGCTAATCCCCTCGGCGATAGTCTATCAAACTGGTCGTGTATGAAAGCGCTAAACGGCACCCCTGGCAAGGGCTTTATTATCTCCTGTCCTAAGCCATTGATCGGATTAAGCTTTTTGTGCGCCGCGCCAGCGGTCGCCTTCAGCCCCCCTCGCCCGGATATTGCTTCGCCTTCAGCAGGCCCGCCAGATGCGCCGTGTTGCGCGCCAGCATGTCGACGGCTTTCGTCACGACCTTCGGCACCTTGTCGAGATCGACGAAATTGGTGGAGCCCATTGCCTCTCCGACCCAATAGGCGACGGCATTTGCCGGAATGGTGAAGCCGACATCGTTCAGCGCCTGATAGAGTTCGGCCGACACGTGGTGGGCACCGTCCTCGTTGCCGACGACGGCGACGGCCGCGACCCTGCCGTAAGACACCATGCGGCCCTGATCGTCCGTCTCGTCGAGGAAGGCGTCCATCCGTTCCAGCGCCCGCTTGCAGACGCTGGAGGGCTGGCCGAGCCAGATCGGCGTCGCCATCAACAGAATATCGGCGGCAAGCACCTTGGCACGAATATCAGGCCAGTCGTCGCCGGCGCCTTCGTCCGAGGTGACGCCCGGCTTGATGTCGAAATCGGCAAGCCGCAGCACTTCGGTCGTAACGCCATATTCAGCCATCGCCTTGTCGATGAGAGCGATCATTCGCTCGGTCGACGACGGATCCTTGGCATCGCTGGTCTTCAGCGTCGCGTTGAGAGCAAGGGCTTTCAGCGGCATCGGTCTCTCCGTAGCGGTTGCCTGACGGGGTTCGCTGCTGCAACCCACCCGCGCGCGGATTGTTCCCGCGGGGACGCTGGGCGAGCCTCACGTAAAAATAACCAGTTGGTGAATTCGTGACTTGAACGCCCAGTTGGAATCGGCAAAAATGACGGTGCTATCAATCCCTTCATGGATTTGCCGTCTTTTCGGGCCAGCGTCCGAGCACCACATCTATTGGAAAAATACCGTGAGCAGCGATGCGTCAACACGCGCGACGAAGCCTTCGGCTTCGATGGCGCTTGCAACTGCGGCAGGCTGGGGCAGAGGCCTCTATACACTGGTGCGCATCACCGTGATGGCCTTCCGCCACCCCTGGCAGGCCGGCTTTGCGATCGGCGCCACCCTGATCGCCTCCACCTTCCAGCTGATGATTCCCCGGCTTCTCGGCCGGGCCGTCGACCACACGCAGATGGCGATGGGCGGCGGCGCGGCCGGCCAGGCGGCGCAGGACGCGCTTCTGACCACGGCGCTGCTCTTGCTCGGCGCCAGCGTGCTGCGCGGCCTCTTCACCATGGTGCAGAACTATTTCAGTGAATCCGTCGGCCACCACATGGGCTACGAGCTGCGTCTGGCCTGCTACGAAAAGATCCAGCGCCTCTCCTTCAGCTTCCATGACACGGTGCATTCCGGCGATCTGATCACCGTCGGCCTGCTCGATCTCGAAGGCGTGCGCATGTATTTTTCGACGGCGCTGGTCCGCATGATCCTGCTGTCGATCCTGATCGGCATCGGCGCCTATATGCTGCTGTCGACCGATGTCGTGCTTGGCCTGCTGGCGCTCTCCTTCGTGCCTTTCGTCGGCTGGCGTTCCTCAGCGACGCAGCTCAGGCTGCGCGCCACCTGGCTCGACCTGCAGGAGCGGCTTTCGGTGCTGACCCGGATCATGGAGGAGAATCTCGGCGGCATTCGCGTCGTGCGCGCCTTTGCCGCCCAGGAGCACGAAATGTCGAAATTCGAGGCGGCCTCGAAAAACGCGCTGGCGCTCGCCCATCAGCGCGTCGGCATTCGTGTCGTCAACACCAGCGCCATGACCTTTTCCTTCTTCGTCGCGATGGGTCTGGTGCTCTGGGTCGGCGGCGGCAAGGTGATGTCGGGCGAGATCACCGTCGGCACGCTCGCCTCGTTCCTGACTTTCATGACCATCCTGCAGATGCCGGTGCGCCAGCTCGGCCTGATGGTCAATGCCTTTGCCCGCGCCTCCACCTGCGGCTCGCGCCTCTTCAACCTGCTCGACCTGGACATCTCGATCAAGGACGCGCCGGATGCCCGGGAGCTTGATGTAACGAAGGGCGTGCTGCGCTTCGAGAATGTCAGTTTCGCCTATCCCGGCTCGGAAAAGCGCACCGTGCTCCACGACGTCTCTTTCGAAGCCAGGCGAGGCCAGACCATCGGCATCGTCGGCCCTCCCGGCAGCGGCAAGTCGACGATCGCCCATCTGATCCCGCGCTTCTACGATGTGACCGGCGGCAAGATTACCATCGACGGACAGGACATCCGCAAGGCGACGCTGCAGTCGCTGCGCCGTTCCGTTGCCGTCGTGCAGCAGGACTCCTTCCTGTTCACGACGACGATCGAGAACAACATCGCTTATGGCGATCCCTGGGCCAAGGAAAGCCGCATCGAACGCGCCAGCGAAAGCGCTCAGCTGCACAATTACGTGCTCGGCCTTCCCACCGGCTACGGCACCGTCGTCGGCGAGCGCGGCGTGTCGCTCTCCGGCGGTCAGCGGCAGCGCCTTTCGATCGCCCGGGCGCTGATGCTGAAGCCGGCAGTGATGGTGTTCGACGATTCAACGGCGGCAATCGACGCGGCCACCGAGCAGCGCATCCGCAGTGCCATGCGCCGCTATGCCGCCGACCGCGTGACCATCATCGTTGCCCACCGCCTGAGTTCGCTGATGCATGCCGACCTGATCCTGTTCGTCGAAGACGGAAGGATCGTCGAGCGCGGCACCCATCAGGCGCTGCTTTCGCTCGGCGGTCGCTACAAGGCGCTCTACGACCTGCAGGTGCGGCCGGGCGACGAGGTGTTGAGCGCGTGATGCTCGGCGCGCGACATTGCCCCTTGTTCCCTCATCCCTGTGCACTCAGGGCTTTGCCCGAGTGATGTCACAGGGATCCAGTGCGCCCAAGTCCTTGGGCGCGGGAGACGCGATTTAAGAGTCATTACCGCGCAGACGCGCGGTGCTGGATTCCTGTGACGAGCACAGGAATGAGGGAGGAAAGGTTATTCCTCCAGAACCACTTCGTTGCGGATTGAGGCTATCCGCAGCCAGCGGCCAGCAAAGCAAAACAAAGGCCTTGGTATTTGGGAGACGATGATGGCCGAGGAACTGGAAACCGAGCGTCCCGACGTTCGCGAGGATGGACGCCGCCCGCCGCGGGCGGTGGTCGGTTCGCATCGCGTCGAGGAGGAAATGTTCGGCAAGGCCTTCGACGGCAACATCATCAAGCGCATCTGGGCTTTCGTTCGCCCCTACCGCACCCAGGTCCTCTGGGCTGTTGTCGCGGTATTGACCTTCACCACGATGCAATTGCTGATTCCGCTGATCATCCGTTACGCCATCGACCACGGCATGTCGCCGGGCGGCAATCATGCGGCGCTGATCCGGGCGATCGCCGCCTTTGCCATCGCCATCCTCATCAACTATGCGGCAAGCTACGCCCAGGAGACGCTGGTCGGCAATGTCGCGGAAGAGGTGCTCTTCGACATCCGCAAGGCGATGTTTTCGCATCTCCAGCGGGTCTCGCTCTCCTTCATGGACAAGACCGAAGTGGGTCGGCTGATGTCGCGCCTGCAGGGCGACGTCAACTCGATGCAGGAATTCCTCGAAACCTCGGTGCTGTCGGTCGGCGACATCGTGCTGCTCTTCGGCATCGTCTTCGTCATGCTCTATCTCGATTTCAAGCTGGGGCTGCTGACGCTTTCGGTGCTGCCGGTGCTCTTCGTCGTCCGGCTGTTCTGGCTGCCGCTCGCCCGCAAGTCCTTCATGGCCGCGCACGAGACCAATTCGGTTGCGGCAGGCGCGCTCGCCGAAGCGATCCACGGCGTGCGCGCCGTCCAGAGCATGGACCGGCAGGGCGTCAACTTCACGCTCTACGATGACAAGGCGCATGCCAATCTTAAGACGCATCTGACGGCGGCGCGTTATGCCCAGGTGATGGTGCCGATCGTCGACAGCCTGACGGGCGTCGCGATGGCGCTCGTCATCGTCGTCGGCGGCGCCCGCGTTCTCAATCAGGCGCTCGACGTCGGCGTGCTCGTCGCCTTCCTGTTTTATATCCAGCGCTTCTTCGATCCGATCCGTTCTCTAACGCTGCAATATTCGGTGATGCAGCGCGCCATGGCGTCGGGTCAACGGCTGACCGAAGTGCTCGACGTGCCTGTTGACATCAAGGACGCGCCCGACGCCAAGACATTGTCGCGCGATATGGACGGTTCGGTCGAATTCAAGGATGTCGTCTTCGGCTACAATCCGAAACATCCGGTGCTGAAACATGTGAGCTTCAAGGTCAATCCCGGCGAGACGGTGGCGCTTGTGGGTCCGACGGGATCGGGCAAATCGAGCTGCATGTCGCTGATCCACCGCTTTTACGACGTGCAGCAGGGCCGGGTGCTGGTCGGCGGCCACGACGTGCGCGACCTGACGCAGGATTCGCTCGGCGCACAGATCGCCATGGTGCTGCAGGAGCCCTTCCTGTTTACCGGCACGGTCTTCGAAAACATCCGCTATCACAAGCTGGAGGCGACGCGCGAGCAGGTGATCGAGGCGGCGAAGGCCGTCGGCGCGCATGATTTCGTCATGCGCCTGCCCGATGGCTATGACAGCATTCTCGGCGAGCGCGGCGGCAATCTCTCGCTCGGCCAGCGCCAGCTTTTGAGCTTTGCCCGCGCCCTTGTGGCGGATGCGAAGATCCTGGTGCTCGACGAGGCGACCGCCAATATCGACAGCTATACCGAGATGCTGATCCAGAAGGCGCTGGTAAAGCTGCTCGAAAACCGCACCGGCCTCGTCATCGCCCATCGCTTGGCGACGATCCGCGAAGCCGACCGCATCATCGTGCTGCAAAACGGCGAAATCATCGAAAGCGGCGACCACCGCCAGCTGATGAAGAACGGCAAGCTCTATTCCAAACTCTATAACCTTAACTACGCCTCGTTCGACGATATTCCCGAGGACGTGCTGGAGGAGACAACGGCGGCGGAATCGGCGACTTGATGGCGCGTATGACTTGAATTAACCACTTGTCGCAAAGTTTGAACGAACAAACGCGTTGCTGCCGCATTTCCCTTTTATCCGGGGCGAATGCCACTGAGGAGAATGTCATGAAGAGAATCATTAGCAGCCTGTTGATCGCGACGGCCCTTGTTGGATCGGCTATCCAGCCTGCTGCCGCGCGTGACCACCATCACCACAACAATACTGGCCGAGTCATCGCCGGCGGCGTTGCCGCAGGTGTGGTGGGCGGCCTGATCGGCGGCGCGATCGCCAACAGCGGCCCTCGCTACTACGTCGATGGCCCTCGCTACGTCGAGCCGGCGCCGAGGTGCTGGTATGAGGACCGCGACGTCCGCAACCGCTATGACGGCTACTACCATACCGAAACCGTGCGGGTCTGCGAATAGCCCCTGAATTGTTGCGGGGGCGTTGGTTTTAATCGTCCCGGTTTGTCTCAGCCGAGGCTGCGTCCCGCAGCCTCGGTTTTTTTGTTCAATATCAGCGACATCCCTCCAAGAGATGAGCCCCATCCGCCTGCCGCGCACTCCTCCCCAACCCCTCCCCACAAGGGCAGGGCTGTCCGGGGAAATTGTCAGGCATAAAAGAAAGCCATTTGGTTTGGCGATGTTTTGGGTTTTGGCCGGCTTGGATTGACGGGAGGCGGC
>NZ_JACIFV010000005.1 GCF_014197535.1 Rhizobium aethiopicum | reverse complement strand
GCGTAAACCTCAATCTCTCGAACCGCCCGGTGCGGACCCGCATGCCGGGTGGTGTGGCAGGGGTGCGATCACATCGATCGCCCCCTATGCCGATTAAGTGTCGGCAGGCCAATTTGGACTGTAACCAGAAGATCGTGGAGCAGGATTGACCTCCCGGCAAATGGCCTCATAAGCTGAATGCAAATTTCATATTTTGGAATTGTTCAAAACTACCAAACCGCCTATATACGTCTGAACAGGCACGAGTCAGGAGATCGGCATGCGGTTGACGAAGCAGACCAACTATGCGGTTCGCATGTTGATGTATTGTGCTGCCAACGAAGGGCAGCTGAGCCGGATTCCGGAAATTGCCAAGGCCTACGGGGTTTCCGAACTCTTTCTTTTCAAGATCCTCCAGCCGCTGAACAAGGCCGGCCTGGTGGAGACGGTGCGCGGCCGC
This sequence comes from Rhizobium aethiopicum, assembly GCF_014197535.1. Classification (GTDB taxonomy): domain Bacteria; phylum Pseudomonadota; class Alphaproteobacteria; order Rhizobiales; family Rhizobiaceae; genus Rhizobium; species Rhizobium aethiopicum_A. Next base: position 325,781 of record NZ_JACIFV010000005.1, on the reverse strand, counting down.
AACGGCGGTGTGCGCCTGGGCAAGCCGGCGGCCGAAATCACGCTCTTCGACGTTGTCCGGGTCACGGAAGACAGTTTCGCCATGGCCGAATGCTTCGAAGATGACGGCATGGTCGAATGCCCGCTGGTCGACAGCTGTGGCTTGAACTCGGCGCTCCGCAAGGCGCTGAACGCCTTCTTCGGCGTGCTCTCGGAATATTCGATCGACGACCTCGTCAAGGCCCGTCCCCAGATCAATTTCCTCCTCGGAATTACCGGCGAGCACCACTACCGCAAGCCGGCGGCCGTTGCCCCCGCCGCCTGATTTCAAGAAACAGGACAGACTTATGAAACCGCGGTTGCCTCGGCGATCGCGGTTTTTGTTTGCGCTGTCCGGTTGCACTTAGGGTGCTGAAATGTCCAACATGCGCTGCTGAGAGGGCGCAATTATCCAAATTACGACGAAATCCCGGACATTTTTGTCCGAAAATTTCCGAATGAGGCTGATTTTTGACTAAAAATTTCTAAAATTGTCCAGCTGGAAAAATTTTCTCCGTAGGCCGTTGCTTTCAGTAGATAAATGTCGTTCCATCGACCGTCGATCGGGATGCCTATGTGCGGTCTCCAGACATCAAAAAAGAACAACCGGGAAACAATATTATGAAAAAGATCTCTGTCATGCTGGCAGCGACGGCCCTGATTTCGGTCATGGCGACGTCGGCCTGGTCCAAGACCCTTGTTTATTGCTCCGAGGGTTCGCCGGAAGGCTTCGACCCGAGCCTCTATACGGCAGGCACGACCTTCGACGCGTCCTCGCGCACCGTCTACAGCCGCCTCGTCGAATTCAAGCATGGCGGTACCGAGATCGAACCCGGTTTGGCCGACAGCTGGAGCGTTTCGGACGACGGCAAGGAATACACCTTCAAGCTTCATCCCGGCGTCAAGTTCCAGACCACTGACTTCTTCACGCCGTCGCGCGATTTCAACGCCGACGACGTCATCTTCTCCTTCGAGCGCCAGCTCAAGGCTGACAATCCGTGGAACAAGTATGTCGAGGGCGGCTCCTACGAATATGCAGCCGGCATGGGCTTCCCCGACCTGATCAAGTCGGTCGAGAAGGTCGATGACCTCACGGTCAAGTTCACGCTCAACCACCCGGAAGCGCCATTCCTGGCCGACCTCGCCATGGACTTCGCCTCGATCATTTCCAAGGAATATGCCGACAAGCTCGCCGCCGACGGCAAGATGGCGCAGATGAACCAGCAGCCGCTCGGTACCGGCCCGTTCACCTTTGTCGCCTACCAGCCGGATGCCGTCATCCGCTACAAGGCGAACGAAACCTATTTCAAGGGCAAGGAAAAGATCGACGATCTGGTTTTCGCCATCACCTCTGACGCCGCCGTCCGCGCGCAGAAGCTGAAGGCCGGCGAATGCCACCTCATCCCTTATCCGAATGCGGCTGACGTCGCCGAACTCAAGAAGGACGGAAATCTGGTCGTTCAGGAGCAGGCCGGCCTGAACGTCTCGTACCTCGCTTACAACACCTTGATCGCTCCCTTCGACAAGGCCGAAGTCCGCAAGGCGCTGAACATGGCGATCAACAAGCAGGCGATCGTCGATGCCGTCTTCCAGGGTGCCGCGGCCGTTGCCAAGAACCCGATCCCGCCGACCATGTGGTCGTATAACGACGCCGTCGTAGACGACAAGTACGATCCCGAAGCGTCGAAGAAGATGCTGGCGGATGCAGGCGTCAAGGGTCTGAAGATGAAGATCTGGGCGATGCCGGTTTCGCGTCCGTACATGCTGAACGCGCGTCGCGCCGCAGAACTGATGCAGGCCGACCTGGCCAAGGTCGGTGTCGAGGCGGAAATCGTCACCCATGAATGGGCCGAATATCTGAAGCTCTCGTCCGACAAGAAGCGCGACGGCGCCGTCATCCTCGGCTGGACCGGCGACAACGGCGACCCTGACAACTTCATGGATACGTTGCTTGGCTGCGACGCTGTCGGCGGCAACAACCGCGCTCAGTGGTGCAATAAGGAATTCGACGATCTGATGACGAAGGCCAAGGAAACGGCCGACGTTGCCGAACGCACGAAGGCCTATGAGCAGGCTCAGCTGATCTTCAAGAAAGAAGCGCCCTGGAATACGCTCGACCACTCGCTAGTCTTCGTTCCGATGAGCAAGAAGGTCTCGGGCTTCTTCATGGATCCGCTCGGAATTCACCGTTTCGACGGTGTGGACATTTCCGAATAATAAAAAATCTGTAAACTGCCCGGTTAACGCCGGGTGCGGCCGGCGGTCAGGCTCCCCTGACCGCCGGAAACTATTGGAAAACCTGCTATGTTGCGTTTTTTCATCGGCCGTCTCGCCGTGCTGATCCCGACGTTCCTCGGCGTTTCACTGATAGCCTTCTCGTTCATCCGCTTGATTCCCGGCGACCCGGTCATGCTTCTGTCGGGCGAGCGTGTCATGGCACCGGAACGTCACGCCCAGATCATGCACGATCTCGGCTTCGACCGGCCCGTCTATGTGCAATATTTCGACTATCTCGTAAAAGTCCTGCACGGCGATCTCGGCACCTCGATCGTCACCAAGCGGCCGGTCCTCGGCGAATTCCTGACATTGTTTCCGGCAACGCTGGAGCTTTCGTTCTGCGCCATCATCCTTGCCGTCTGTCTTGGCGTGCCCGCCGGCGTCTTTGCGGCCGTCAAGCGAGGCACGTGGTTCGATCAGAGCGTGATGGGTGTCGCCCTCGTCGGTTATTCCATGCCGATTTTCTGGTGGGGTCTGCTGCTCATCATCTTCTTCTCCGGCTATCTCGGCTGGACGCCGGTTTCCGGCCGCATCTCGCTGATGTATTTCTTCAAGCCGGTGACCGGCTTCATGCTGATCGACAGCTTGCTGTCAGGTCAGAAAGGGGCCTTTGCCTCGGCCGTCAGCTATCTCATTCTGCCGACCATCGTCTTGGCGACCATCCCGCTCGCCGTCATCGCCCGCCAGACGCGTTCGGCCATGCTCGAGGTTCTCGGCGAGGACTATGTCCGCACCGCCCGCTCCAAGGGTTTGAAGCCGCTGCGCGTCGTCGGCGTGCATGCGCTACGCAATGCGATGATCCCCGTGATTACCACGATCGGCTTGCAGATCGGCGTTCTCCTTGCCGGCGCCATCCTCACCGAGACGATCTTCTCCTGGCCGGGCATCGGCAAATGGATGGTCGATTCGGTGTTCAAGCGCGATTACGCGGTGGTGCAGGGCGGTCTTCTCCTGATCGCCGGCGTCATCATGCTGGTCAATCTGATTGTTGACGTCCTCTACGGCTTCATCAATCCGCGCATTCGTCATTAGGAGCGGCCCATGAGCACGGTCACCGTCAAAACCGGCCAGCCTTCCGCTCTTGCGGAATTCTGGCACTATTTCTCCCGTAACAAGGGCGCCGTCATCGGCCTCGTTGTATTTGTCGTCATTCTCGTCGTTGCGATCTTCGCACCGGTCTTTGCGCCGCATACGCCGAACGAGCAGAACCGCGCTGTGCTACTCGCGGTTCCGGCCTGGATGGAAGGTGGCAGCGCTTCCTTCCCGCTCGGAACGGATGCGGTCGGCCGCGATATCCTCTCGCGGCTGATCTATGGCGCGCGCTTCTCGCTCTTCATCGGCGTCGTGGTCGTCACGCTGTCGGTCATATGTGGCGTCCTGATCGGCCTCGTCGCCGGCTATTTCCGCGGCCGGATCGATACCGCCATCATGCGCCTGATGGACATCATCCTGGCCTTCCCGTCGCTGCTGCTCGCCCTCGTGCTGGTGGCGGTCCTGGGTCCCGGCCTTACCAATGCGATGATCGCGATTTCGCTGGTTAACCAGCCGCATTTCGTGCGGCTGACCCGCGCCTCGGTCATTTCAGAACGTGAGAAGGAATATGTGATCGCCTCACGTGTCGCCGGCGCGGGAACGCTGCGCTTGATGTTCAAGACGATCCTGCCGAACTGTCTGGGGCCGCTGATCGTTCAGGCGACGCTTGCCTTCTCGGCGGCGATCCTTGATGCCGCCGCCCTCGGCTTTCTCGGTATGGGCGCCCAGCCGCCGACACCCGAATGGGGCACCATGCTTGCCGAGTCACGCGAGTTCATCTCGCGCGCCTGGTGGGTCGTGACATTTCCGGGTCTTGCCATCCTCATCACCGTTCTTGCCATCAACCTGATGGGCGATGGCCTGCGCGATGCGCTTGACCCCAAGCTGAAGAGGTCGTGATGCCGCTCCTCGAAATCGAAAATCTGACTGTCGAGTTCCAGACGTCATCCGGTCTTTTCCGCGCCGTCGACGGCGTGTCGCTGACTTGCGACAAGGGCGAGATCCTGTCGGTCGTCGGTGAATCCGGGTCGGGCAAATCCGTTGCCATGCTGGCCCTGATGGGCCTTCTGCCCTGGACCGCCAGGATCACCGCCGACCGCATGCAGTTCGACGGCCAGGATCTGCGCGGCATCTCCGCCCGCCGGCGCCGCCGGATCGTCGGCAAGGAGATGGCGATGATTTTCCAGGAGCCGATGTCGAGCCTGAACCCGTGCTTCACGGTCGGCTTCCAGCTCGGCGAGACCCTGCGCGTCCATATGGGCCTCAACCGGAAAGAGCGCCGCGAACGTTCGATCGAACTCTTGAGCCTCGTCGGCATTCCGGCGCCGGAAGACCGCCTGTCGAACTTCCCGCACCAGATGTCGGGCGGCATGAGCCAGCGCGTCATGATCGCCATGGCGCTCGCCTGCAATCCGAAGCTCCTGATCGCAGACGAGCCGACGACCGCGCTCGACGTGACGATTCAGGCGCAGATCCTCGATCTGCTCGTGCGCTTGCAGAAGGAGCAGGGCATGGCGCTGGTGCTGATCACTCATGACATGGGTGTCGTCGCCGAAACCGCCGAGCGCGTGCAGGTGCAATATGCCGGCCAGAAGGTCGAGGAGCAGCCGGTGAGGGCACTGTTCCGTGACCCGCATCATCCCTATACGGCAGCCCTGCTCGCCGCCTTGCCGGAGCGCGCTCAGGTCGGCCATCGTCTGCCTTCAATCGCCGGCGTCGTTCCCGGCCAGCACGGCCGCCCGACGGGCTGTCTTTTCGCCCCGCGCTGCGGCTATGCAACGGTCGAATGCGAGCGCGGTGTGGTGCGCCAGGGACCGGAACTCGGGCTGGCGTTGTGCAACTATCCTTTGAAGGACGGCAAGCCGCTCGGGCATCCCGGCGTCATGGCCAATGAAACTGCAGGAGACCTGGTATGACAGGCGCTGTTCTCGAGGGCAGGGATCTCGCCCGTTTCTACACCGTCAACCGTGGTCTCTTCAAAGCCGACGCCACGGTCAGGGCGCTGAACGGCGTCAGCTTCAGCCTCCATTCCGGCAAGACGCTCGCCGTCGTCGGCGAATCCGGCTGCGGCAAGTCGACGCTCGCCCGTCTGGTCACGATGATCGAGGATCCGACGGCCGGCGAATTGCTGATCGACGGCAAGCCGGCGCGGGTCGGCGACCGCAGCCTGCGCAGCCAGGTGCAGATCGTTTTCCAGAATCCCTATGGCTCGCTCAACCCGCGCCAGAAGGTCGGTGCAATTCTGGACGAGCCGCTGAAGATCAATACCGATCTTGATGCCAGCGCCCGCCGCCGCAAGGTGGAGGAGATGATGGCCCGCGTCGGCCTGCGTCCGGAACATCACGGCCGTTACCCCCATATGTTCTCCGGCGGCCAGCGCCAGCGCATCGCCATCGCCCGCGCTCTGATGCTGCGGCCGAAGGTGCTGGTGCTCGACGAGCCGGTTTCGGCGCTGGATCTGTCGATCCAGGCGCAGGTGCTGAACCTGTTGATGGACCTGCAGAAGGAAATGGGCCTTGCCTATCTCTTCATCTCGCACGGCCTTTCCGTCGTCCATCATATCGCCGACGAGGTGATGGTGATGTATCTCGGCCGCCCGGTCGAAACCGGTCCCGCCGCCGAGGTCTTCGCCCGGCCGCGCCATCCCTATACGGCAGCCTTGCTGTCGGCCACGCCCATTGCCGATCCCGAGCGCGAGAAGAACCGCATTCGCCTGCAGGGCGAATTGCCGTCACCGCTGAAGCCACCGTCGGGCTGCCACTTCAATCCGCGCTGCTGGAAGGCGCAGGACTATTGCCGCCAGGTTTCTCCCGAATTAAGCGGAGAAGGCACGCAACAATATGCCTGTCACTTCCCGCTCGATTGAGCGGGGAGCCGCCGTTTGAGAGGAAACATGCAGGACGATCGGATCAACAGACCTCATGCGATCATTGTCATGGGGGTCAGCGGTTGCGGCAAATCCTCGGTCGGCGAAAAACTCGCTGGGGCCTTGCACCACCTCCACTTCGTCGAAGGTGATGCGCTTCATCCGGCCGCCAAAGTCGAGAAGATGTCGAAGGGCATTCCGCTGACCGATGAGGATCGGATCCCCTGGCTTGACCTGATCGGCAAACGCATGCAGGCCTCGCTTGAGAAAGGCGAGGGCATCATCGTCTCCTGCTCGGCGCTGAAGCGCATCTATCGCGACAGGCTGAGGGCTGCTGCCGGCGGCAATCTGTTCTTCGTCTACCTCGAAGGATCCAAGGCGCTGCTGACCAAGCGCATGGGCGAGCGCATGGGGCATTTCATGCCGGTCTCGCTGCTCGAAAGTCAGCTCGCGACACTCGAGGTGCCGACAGGCGAGATCGGTGTCGTCACGGTCGATATCGACGATACGATCGGCGGCATCGCGGCGTCGGCCCTCAGGGGGCTCTCCGCCCTCGGTGTTATGGCCTGAATCGCTGCGGCGAGTAGGCTGAAATATCGATGAACGGCGTCTCGCCGGTGATGAGTTCCGCAAGCACGCGGCCGGTCACCGGCCCGAGCGTCAGCCCATGATGGGCGTGGCCGAAGGCGAACCATAGGCCCCGATGGCGCGGTGCCTTACCGATGACAGGCATCATGTCTGATGTGCAGGGGCGCGCGCCCATCCATGGTTCGGGATCGAGCCTGCCTCCGAGAGGGAAGATCGTACGCGCCACGGCTTCGGCCCGGTCGAGCTGCACCGGCGTCTTCGGTGCGTCAAGCGATGCGAACTCCGCTCCTGTCGTCAGGCGGATGCCACGGTTCATCGGCGCCAGCAAATAACCCCGCTCGGCATCGAGGAGCCAGTTGTTGAGCGTGGCATTCCCCTTGGCGGCATAATGCATGTGATAGCCGCGCTTGACACCAAGGGGAAAGGAATAGCCGAGCCGGCGCGTCGCGACGGCTGCCCAGGGTCCGAGTGCGAGGACCGCATCCTCTGCTCCGAGCGGGCCTTCGCTGGTCATGATCTTCCAGCCGGCGCCGAACTGGCCGAGCGAGGCGGCCTCACCCGTGACGAAGCGGCCGCCGAGGCTTTCGAAATAGCGGCGATAGGCTGACGTCAGCGCATGCGGGTCGAGCACTGACCAGGGATCGCGCCAGCGGATACCGCCGGCGAAACGGACGGTCATATCGGGTTCCATGCGGGCGATGTCGGCCGGCGTCAGGCTGTCATAGTCCACTCCGAATTCGTTCTGCCACAGCGCGGCCTCCGCAAGGGCCTCGTCGCGCCCGGCCTCCGTCCGAAAGATCTTCATCCAGCCGTCTTTTCGGATCAGCGCCTGCGCCTGCGAGGCCTCGATCAGGTCCTTGTGCTCGGCAATCGAGTTTTCGATCAGCGGCGCATAGGCCCGGGTGATGACCGCGTGGCGCCGGGCATTCGAATGCCACCAGTAACGGGCAAGAAATGCGAGCTGGCCCGGCAGGGCGCGCAGGTGATAATGCGCATCGATTTGGTTGTTGAGCGCATAGCGCAGCAACAGGCCGAACTGCTGGGGGAAGCCGTAAGGTGCCACCCCTTCGCGCTGGATGAGGCCGGCATTGCCGAAGGAGGTTTCGCTGCCTGGGTCCTTGCGGTCGATCAGCGTCACCTGCCGGCCGCGCCGCTGAAGATGGATTGCCGTGGACACTCCGACGATGCCGGCGCCGAGCACGATTGCGTTCTTTGTCATTCCCCTGCATTCCGCTCTGTTATCGCAGTGAAAATGCCCCCGCCGATCGCGGCGTGCAAACGAAAAATCGCATTCATTTCAAAATCATTGCGCTTTCCAGTGCGGCATTTTCGGCCTTTACGCGTATATGCAGGGTTGCGGCGTTGAAAAGCGAAAAGACGATTGCAAAGACCGGCAGGCCGAGGGCAAGGGGAAGGACAGCGATCTCGCCGGCGACGATCGCATAGTTCGGATGCCGCAAGAAGCGGTAGGGGCCGGAGCGGATGAGCGGTGCCCCTGGCAGAATGATGATGCGTGTCGTCCAGCGGCCCTTCAACGTCGCCAGCACCCAAAGCCGCATCGCCTGCAGCCCGATGAAGACCAGGAACCAGAAGGGTTGAACCGGCCTGCCCGGCGCCAGCAGCCAAAGGCCGATGATCCAGGCGGCATGCAGCGCCACGATGACGGGATAATGCTCCTGGGCGACTTCCCGGCCGCCTTTGGCGAGCAGGGCGGCGGTGTTGCGCCGGGCAAGCATGAGCTCGCCCAACCGCTGCAGCGTCACGAATGTCAGGAGCGCGATCGACGGCCACATCATGCCGCCCTCCTGAGCGTCACGCAGCTGGCCGAAAAGCCTGGCCCCATGGCGATCATCGCCGCCCGCTCCGGCAGCCCGGCGCGGATTACCCGCTCCAGCACGAACAGCACGGTCGGCGAAGACATGTTGCCGTATTCGGCAAGCACGGCTCGTTCGTGATCGAGCGTGCCGGGTGTCAGTGAAAGCGCGCTCTCCATCGCAGCCAGCACTTTCGTGCCGCCGGGATGGCAGATGAAACGGTCGATGTCTGCCAGTCCCAACCCGTTTCGCGCCAGAATGGCCGTCACCGCCGGGGCGAGTTCCCGTTCGGCAAAGGGCGGCAAGGATTGCGCCAGCACAATGCCGAAGCCGCCATCGTCGATCTTCCAGCCCATGATGTCGAGCGTGTCCGGGAAGAGGTGCTCGCCGGTTGACTCCACTTCGACTAGCCCGCCTTCGCCGGCGCGGAGCACGCAGGCGGCCGCGCCGTCGCCGAACAGCGCTGTCGCGATGATGTTCGGCCGCGTCAGCTCGTCCAGCCGGAAGGCGAGCGTGCAAAGCTCGATCGAAACGAAAAGCACGACGGCGCCCGGCCGGCTGCGTGCCAGCCGCGCCGCGATGGCAAAGCCCGAGACGCCGGCGGCGCAGCCGAGCCCGAAGACCGGCACCCGCTCGATATCGGCCCTGAAGCCCATGCGGCGGGCAAGCTGCGCATCGAGGCTCGGCGTCGTAAAACCGGTGGAAGAGACGGTGACGACACAGTCGACATCACAGGCGCTGAGGTCCGCCCGGCGAAGCGCCGAGGTGGCCGCCTCGACGAAAAGGGCGCCCGCCACCTCTCCATAGGCCTGCATGCGGTCCTGCCAGCCATGCGTTTCGTCGAACCAGGCAAGCGGCCGCGCCGCATGGCGCTTGTTGATACCGGCGCTGTCGAAGACGCGGGCTAGATGATGGAAATCCTCGAAACGGCCGGCAAACAGCCGGGCCGAGGCTTCGGCCGCCTGGTTTTGAAAAATGACATGTTCGGGCGTGGCAGTGGCGAGGCTGACGAGACTGACGGTATCGGTCACGGAATTCTCCTTGTCGTTCCCGGCGCAATGCTGAAAACACCCGGTCCCGATGATTTATTCGGAGTCGATGGCTTCACGAAGCAGTGATGGAGAAAATAGAGAGGCAGGCGAATAAAGCCCAGGACATCGGTGTTCTCTCCTCGCAACGTCACTTTCCAGGAGTTTTCCCATGACGATCACGACAGTCCGCATCGCTTCCATCCTTCTCGGCGGCTGCCTTGCCGCTTCGCTCTTCTCCGGCCCGGTCTTTGCGATCGGCAATGACAACAGCACGATGCCGACCTGCAAGAAGGGTGAGATCTACGACCAGAAGACCAAGAAATGCGTCAAGCAGCAGAGCGCCAATGTTTCGGACGAGAACCGTACCGACTATGCCTATTCGCTGGCCAAGGCCGGCCGTTATGAAGAGGCGCTTGCCATGCTCGATACCGTCAGGGACCAGAACAGCGCGGAGGTGCTGAACTATCGCGGTTACGCCACCCGCAAGCTCGGCCGCACCGACGAAGGCATCTCCTATTACCTGCAATCGGTGAAGATGGATCCGCAATACGCCAAGGTCCGTGAATATCTCGGCGAAGCCTATGTCATCAAGGGCCGGCTCGATCTCGCAAAGGAGCAATTGAACACGATCAAGACGATCTGCGGCATGGCGTGCGAGGAATATCAGGATCTGAACGCTGTCATCCTCGACCCGTCGAAGATCTGAGAGTAGGCCACTGGCGGGAAATGGAGCCGGAAAAGGATATCCGAATGTCGGTCGCGGACGCTACATTTCCTGCCTATAGTCGCACGAGAATGGAAGCGCCGGTTTATCAGGCGGTTCCAAGGGATGCAGGATCGGCGGAGGCGGCCATCGCGAGCGAAGCGGATATCAGGAGCGGTCTGACGGAAAACCTGGCCAGGCTCTGGCGTTATGGTCTCGTTCTCTCGCATCAGCGCGATGTCGCCGACGACCTGGTGCAGGCGACCTGCCTTCGCGCGCTCGAGCGCGCCGACCAGTTCGTTCCCGGCACCCGGCTCGACCGCTGGCTGTTTTCGATCCTGCATTCGATCTGGCTGAACGAGATCCGCTCGCGCCGGGTGCGCCAGGGCCAGGGTTTCGTCGATGCCGGCGAGGCGCTGACGTTCGACGGCGCGCACGATACCGAAACGCATGTGATGGCGGGGCAGGTTTTGAAGCAGGTAAATGCGTTGCCCGAGGCGCAGCGGACGGCGGTTTTCCTCGCCTATGTGGAAGGACTTTCCTATCGCGAGGTTGCAGGCATATTGGATATCCCGATCGGGACCGTGATGAGCCGGCTGGCGGCCGCCCGCGCCAGGCTCTCCGGCGCCGGACCGGCAGGGGGACGGCCATGAGCACGAAACACACCATTCCCTCCGACGAGGACTTGACCGCCTTCATCGACGGCGAGCTGACCTCGGAAGAGAGAGCCCGCATCGAGGCCATCGTCAAGAAAGACGAGAGCGTCGCCGAACGATTGGATTTCCTGGCCCGCGCCAGCCTGCCGTTCGAGCAGGCCTTTGCTCCGCTCCTCTCCGAAGCCCCGCGCGAAAAACTGCAGGCGATGCTCGCCGCCATTCCTGTGCATGAGAACGCAAAACCCGCCTCTGCGCCTGCGGTCACCCGCCGTCGCTTCCTCGGCGCGCTCGCCGCCTCGCTTGTGGCCGGCATCGCCATCGACCGCTCCGTCATCGGCATCGGCAAGGACGAAAACAGCGAATGGCGCGCCGTGGTCGCCGATTATATCTCGCTCTATACCGCGGAAACGCTCGCCGGCCCCGTCCCAGATAGGCAGGAGCAGACCGCCCAGCTCGCCAGCCTTGACGAGAAGCTCGGCCTGTCACTCTCCCCCGAAGCCGTCTCGCTCCCGGGGGTCGATTTCAAACGCGCCCTGCTGCTGCAATATGAAGGCAAGGCTCTCGCCCAGATCGCCTATCTCGACCCCGAGACCGGCCCGATGGCCCTCTGCATTGTGAAATCTAACGCAGGCCCGAAGGCGCCGGATCTGGAAAATCGCAAAGGGATGAATGTCGTCTTCTGGTCGAATGCGACTCATGCCTTCATGCTGATCGGTTATGCGACGGCGGACAGGATGACGGCGATTGCGGATGGGGTGCGGGGGAAGGTGGCTGTCGAATTTTGAACAGGGCAAGCGACTTCATATCGTCTAAAGCCAAATGTCAGCTTTGGACCGCGGGCGCAAAACGTGTGCTGCCCGGAACCGCGCAAATTAGGGCGGCCATATATGCGAAGATCGGATCCAAGTTGAACATGACGCCAAAGCTGCCGGTGATGACGTAGCTGCTGACGAGCAGGAGAGCGATCGCCATGGAGAGATCTCGGCCCGGGCCGGGTTCTTTTTTCCACGCAGCTATCACGGGCGTCAGAAGCAGCAAGGAAAGCGCTGCTATGCCGACAATACCCGTGTCGATCTCCGCCGTTAGAAAACCATTGTGAACATGCGAAAAGGGCAATTGCGGCCTTATGTTGTCGGGCAGTTCCGCTAAAACCGAGGCCATCCTGTTTTGCCGGCCGTAACCAGTCAAGGGGTCTTTGCTGATTGCTGACAATGCGCCTTTGTACAGAGCGAGCCGCGCGCTGAGCGACGTGACTTCACCCTCGCTGCGTTTAAACAGCGACACGAGGCGACCATCTGGAGATTGCCGCATTCTGGGCAAAATCAGCCAGATCGAGACGAAAGGCAGGAGTCGGAATAGCCAGTCCGCTAGACTTTCCAGTTGTAAAGCGTCGCTTCTGAAGTCCCGTTCGTGCAGTGGTCGGCCTCGCGCACTCGCCAACTCCCTCACCACCGGAATAATCTCGCCTTCCTTAAATTCTCCGCATCACCATCCATGCGCCCTTGAATAGGCCGGGCCATAATCCATTCTGGAGAAAATTAGCCTTAGAGAAATCACTCTTGAAGGGCCGCTGTACCAAAAGTCATGTCTCAGGCCGCCGTATTCGTTTCGACGCCGGTGAATGCCAGATCGGAAACCTCACCCGTCGAGGAATAGCCGGAAACGAGTTCTGCCAAAGTCGCGCGGGCCGCGATCATGTCGGTACGATCCAATGCCGCATTGAGCGAATTGAGCTTCTTTGAAAGTTCCGCCCAAGACAGGAAATCCTCGCGCGCCTTCATAATCCGCGGGTGTTCAGTTGTCTCGGGGTTATCCCCGATCAACAGTTCTTCATAAAGCTTCTCGCCCGGCCTCAGGCCGGTAACGGCAAGCTCGATGTCCCCTTCTGGATTATCAACGTCCCGGACGGTCAATCCGGACAGTTCGACCATCTTGCGGGCGAGATCCGCAATGCGGACGGGCTCGCCCATATCGAGCAGGAAAACATCGCCGCCGTCGGCCATGGCGCCCGCTTGAATGACAAGTTGCGAGGCTTCCGAAATGGTCATGAAGTAGCGGGTTATTTTCGAATGCGTCAGGGTAACCGGGCCGCCGTCCTTGATCTGCTGCCGGAACAGCGGCACGACGGATCCGGAGGAACCGAGGACATTTCCGAAGCGGACCATCGAGAAGTTCGTCCGCAATCCGTCAGCGGTCAGCTCTGCCGCAAGCGCCTGCAGCACCATCTCGGCCAGCCTCTTGCTGGCGCCCATCACATTCGTCGGGCGCACGGCTTTGTCCGTGCTGATCAGCACGAAATTCGAGACGCCGCATTTATTTGCCGCACGTGCGGTGATCAATGTCCCCATGACATTGTTCTTGATGCCTTCCACGGCATTGTGTTCGACGAGAGGCACATGCTTGTAAGCGGCGGCGTGATAAAGCGTCTGAGGCCGCCAGCTCTGCATAATATGTTCCATGCGATCCTGGTCGCGGACCGAACAAAGGATCGGCACGATCTGCAGGCTCTCATGCTTGTAAACTTCGGCCAGCTTCAGCAATTCGGCATGAATATTATAAAGCGCAAACTCGTTCTGATCTATGAGGATGAGGCTCGAAGGCGCGTTGCGCAGAATCTGGCGACATAGCTCGCCGCCGATAGAGCCGCCGGCGCCCGTGACCATCACCACCTTGTTGCGCATCGCCTTGTCGAGCAGCTCTTGCCGCGGCGCAACCGCTTCCCTGCCCAGCAGGTCTTCGATCTCCAGCTCACGAATATCGGAGACCGCGACTCGTCCCTGTGCCAGCGCCGTGAGATCCGGCAATGTCCGGACGTTCACCCTGGCTTTGCGGATATGCTCGAGAATTTCATTGCGACGCTGCCGCGATGCGGATGGAAGAGCAAGAAGCACATTGTGCACGCCAAGTGCTTCGGCGAGCACCGGAAGATCCGACGGGTCATAGATCGGCAAACCGCCCATGATGCCGCCCTTAAGGCGCGGATCATCATCGAGATAACCGACGACATTGAGTTCGGCGCTGTTCGTCAGAGCGCCGGCGAGTTGCCGGCCGGCATTTCCTGCCCCATAGATCAGCACCTTGGCGAGCGTATTCTGGTGAAGAATACGCTGGTAGGTGTCCCCGAGCCAATAACGGATGCCCAACCGTGACAGGCCGATCGCAATCAAGAGCAGGAAGGGCTGGAGAATGCCGACGGTTCTCGGAACGCCCGGAACGCTGAGCGCCGTAAATATCGTCATGAAGGCGACGCCGTAGATCGCAATTGCTTTTAGAACGGCAATGAAAGCGGCCATGTTGGCATAACGGAAGATCGCCCGATACATGCCCATCACGATGAAGATGGGAAGCGCCATGCACAAGGAAACGAAGACCGGCAACCACTGCACGCCGGTTAGCACCGTCCATTCGTTCAGACGGAAGCAATAAGCCAGCCAGATCGTCAGGACGCAAAGACCGGAATCCACCAGCAAGGCGAGCGCGCGTTTGGCAGCACGCGGCATGGCCAGCAGAGGGGCGACGAGCGCCTGCATCGGCACCAAGAACCATCTCGAGCGTGGCGTCTCAGTGGGGGTATTTTCAGGCATTGCTTCCCAGCGTCTCGCGGATCAATCAGACACCCACCTTCTTGTCATTTTCTACAACGAGCGCAACTGAAATAATCGGAAATCAAAGTCTTCCGCACCGCTTATCTATCAGAAGTAGGTAATTTTAGTGCCTTATTCCCTTACGGCGGACGACCTTGTCGGCCGTCAGAAACAGGATGCGCATGTCGAAACCGAGGGAGCGCCGCTCAAGATATTCGACATCGAATTTCACCTTCTCCGGAATTGGCAATTCATCACGCCCGTTGATCTGCGCCCACCCGGTCAATCCGGGCAGGAGCTTGTCGACGCCGTGGGCCGTCCGCAATTCGATCAGATCATACTGATTGTAGAGCGCCGGGCGCGGCCCGACGAAACTCATCTTGCCCGCCAGAATGCACCAGAGCTGGGGCAGTTCGTCGAGACTGGATTTGCGCAGAAACGAGCCGATGGGCGTCAGAAACCGCTCGGGGTTTTCGAGCAGATGCGTCGCGACTGTCGGCGTGTCGACGCGCATGCTGCGGAATTTCGGCATCAGGAAGATCTGATTGAAACGCCCGATACGTTTTGACCAGTAGAGGATCGGTCCCGGCGACGTTAGCCGGACACTAAGAGCGACGACAAGGATCGGAACGAGCAGGATGACCGAAGCCACCAAAGCCAGGAAAAAATCCACTGCCCGTTTCAAGCCCATGCCCCGCACTTCTTCCATTGCCTCTCAGCGGATTTCCGCCATACGCCACCGCGCCGTATCGTCAAAAAGGCGCTGCACGTCAACTCCAACCGTACCGTTTCTCCAGGGAGCATCGGCCGATCGTCGATCAGACCCTTCCCTCGCCTTGCCGATCAAAAATCTTGTAACCTCATGATCTCAAAGGCAGAAGATCTTAACAAGAAGTTATCTCCCCGTTTGTTTCCGTCACCTTTTGTTAACCATAGATCGGCGCGGACAAATGACACGACATTTTTCATCCGGTCTTGCCCCTGATGGGCGAATTGGTGCGGACAAGCGCCATCAACATCGGTCCGATGGCAAATTCGCCTCTCTCGGCGCGGCGGGTCAGGTCACGGAGGTAACCACCGGCGGAATTGATGTGCCCTGCCCTTTCAAGCACGCACGCTATGACGGTAGCCGTATTTTCGGGCCCCATGACATCGCAGGCCTGTTCATAGGCCGAGGGGCTCACTCCGAGCATCGAGCGCACGACGACAGCCGCCGTCATCAGATCGCGCCATGTGTCCACCGAACCCTGCGGTCCATAGGCGGTGATCTCTGGGCAGGCCTGCAGCACCAGGCCCAGCGGGAAGGATCTGAGCCCGCCGCCGGCAACCGAGGCCGAGCTCGCAGCCGGCACGGGCCTGCCCTTCCCTTCATGTGTCGCTATTCTGGCCGTCGGCTCGGCCCGACCTTCCGATTGGTCCTCCGCCGTTGTGCCCTGCTTCGTTTCGAAGCCTGGTTCAAGTTCAGTAGTGTAATGTGGGTTTGAATTCTGTATGTGCCGCTCAGAATGTTGGGCATTGCCGCTTTGATTTGGAGCTTTAACCTGCATTTCCAACTGATTGGTGATTTCTTCGCGCAACAGTTCCAGTTCGTCGAGTGCGGCGGCGATCTTCTCGAAGGATGGCGACCGCGGCAGCCGTTCGACGATGCCTCGAAAATGCAGGTGAACCCCGCTCCAATCACCGGAGGCCCCCTCTTCCACGGCCATCTCGACGAGCTTGGCGATGTCGCGCCGGCAAAGCGTCAGGCGTTCTTTGAGCCGCTGCAGCTGCAATCGTTCGGCTGTCACCTCCGCCGCCAGCCGCTCGATCTCGTCCGCGCGCGCAAGCAGCGGCGCCAGCGAGAAACCGAATGCCTCACGGATCTCCCCGCCCTGCTCCTTGCGGGCATAACGTTTGCCGTTCGGGCTGTCCTTGCGGATCAGCAATCCGGCCTCGATCAGCGCCGCCAGATGGCGACGGATCGTCTGCTCCGCCATTCCATGCGCGCGCAGGGAGAGCTGCGTGTTCGAAGGAAAAACAACCAGCCCGTTGTCCTCGGAGAGCTCTCCCTTGGGATAAAAGCTCAGTAAGGCGTTCAGGATGGAAAGCGCCCGGTCGGTAATGCCGAGCAGCGGCCTGGCCTCGCACAGGGCGCGATAGAGTTTCCACTTGTCAATCGATCGGCCCGGCTCGATTTTTCGGGCAGCGGCCTGACTTGCCAACATGCCAAACGTCATCGGCCGTCGCCCGAAGGGCGTCGTCACACTTCCGCTTTCCATTTTCTTCGCCTTCTTCAAGGCAAAAGATCACGGCTCACCAAATTCGGTGCCAAAGACTCTTGACTATGATTCGCGGAAATGTGATTCTCTGGGTGTCTAGATCAGAGAGGGCTTCCGCGACGGCAACGTTCGGGGGCCTTTTCTTTTGCTTATTGATCTCCGTTCTTCGTCAAATCCTGTGTCTTCTCGAACGCCTCGTAGAGACGATCCAGATTGCTGGCGATGTAGGCGCCAAAGGCAGATGCCTTCTCCGCCTTCAGCGCGATGGTGAACTGTTTTCCATCATCCTTGATCTTCGCCTTGACGGCTCCGTCCTGGCGCTGCCAGGCGTGCGCCACCGGCTGAATTGCGGCGGCGGGCGAAGCCGGTTGCTTCCTGCCAATGAAGGCGACGAGCATGTCGAAGCGGGCGTCCGGCTCCGCCGTCTCGAACTCCGCCGATCTGGTGAACTCGATCGCCCGGGCGGCGATGTTTTCCGTCTCGAATTTCACCGAAAGATCATGCCAGCGATCGCGGCCGGTCGTCTTGGCTGCGCCGATCGCGGTCAGGACTTCGGCCGGAATCCGCTTCGTGACCGACAGCATCTTGGACACCGTCGTCTTGTCGGCGCTGAGTGCCGACATGATCGTTTCCCGGTCGAAACCCAACGTATCGAGCTTGTCGGCAAACATCGTCCTCTCGATGAAGGAGAGATCGGCGCGCGCCGAATTCTCCTGGCCCTGCGCAATGACATGGTCGCGGTCGTCGAGTTTCTTGACCACCGCCCGGACAGGTCGGCCGAGCTCCTTTGCCGCCCGGGCGCGACGATGGCCAAAAGCGATCTGGTATCGCCCCTCCCTCTCCGGATGCGGGCGCACGAGGATCGGTGAATCCTGGCCGCGCAGGCGGATCGCCTCGACCAGTTCCCGGAACTGTTCGTCGGTATGCGCCAACCGGTCGGTCACGAAGGAATCTTCGATCAGCGCCGGGTCGAGATCGATCACCGTCTCGCCGCTCGCCAGCTGCTCTTCGATCGCCTTGGCGGCATCAGCCTTGGCGGCCAGGGCATCGATGCTGCGGGTGACCGCCCCGAGCGCGCCAATTCCTTTATAGGTGATATGCTGCCTCTCGTCGCGATGGGCCGGCTCATCCTCATTGTTTACCGCAGTAAACTTCTTGGAATCGTCCATCAGGCCCGACAGAAGATTTTTACGCGCCATCAGCCAGCTCCTTGCCCTGGTTTACCGCAGTAAACTTCCCGCTCATTTCCGGCCCCATGCCTTATGGATGAGATCGACGATTTCCGTATTGACCGCATCCATCGCCTCCATGGCGCGGTCATAGGTCGCGCGGGTAAACTGACTTCGCTCGACCTCATACAGTGTCTGGTTGGTCATCGCCGCATCGGAGATCGCGACGCTGCGCAGCATCGGGTTGGTGAGCACATGGCTCTTGAACATCGAGCGCATGAAGGCGACCATCTGCGTCTGCGGCCCGTCCTGCGGATCGTAGCGGGTCACGAGATAACGCAGCCAGTCGAGATTCATGTTGCCGCCGGCTCCCTTCAGCGTGTTCAGCACCTCGCCAAGCATTTGCAGGAACTGGCACATCGACATGACATCGAGCATCTGCGGATGAACGGTGATCAGAACCGCCGTCGCACCGCAAATGGCGCTCATGGTCAAAAAGCCAAGCTGGGGAGGGCAGTCGATGATGACGACGTCGTAATCGTCCGCGACCGAAGCCAGCGCCTCATCCAGCCGCGCGAAGAAGACGCGCCCATAATCGCTCGCTTTGCCCTGAGCGAGGACCCGCGGCGTGTCGTGCTCGAATTCCATCAGTTCGAGATTGCCCGGCACAAGATGAAGGTTCGGGAAGTTGGTCGGCCGAATAATGTCCCGCAGCGGACGCCGCTGATCGTCATAGCGAATGGCGGCGTAGAGCGTCTCGTTTTCGTTGACGTCGAACTCCGGCTGAAAGCCGTGTATGGCAGAAAGAGACGCCTGCGGATCGAGATCGACGGCCAGGACGCGGTGACCTGTCAGGGCAAGATGCTGGGCAAGGTGCGCGGCGCTCGTCGTCTTACCGCTGCCGCCTTTGAAGTTGACGACGGCGACGACCTGCAGATGTTCGTGGCCGCGGCGATGACGCATATAATGCGTTCCGGCACGCGCATTATGCTCGAGAAAGCCGCGCATCTCTTCCATCTGCTCCGCCGTATAAGACCGGCGGCCAGACGGCGTAACCTGGGGGAGGGCGCCCTTGCCCTCGAGCGAGAGATTTCGAAGATAGCCGCTGGTTACGCCGAGAAACCGCGCCACTTCGGCAAGCTGAAATTCCCGCAGACCCTTCAGCGCGCGCGGAGGAAACATTTCGAGCCGATGCTGCTTCAGCTTGTCGGATAGTTCCTGCGCCTGACCGATGATCAGCTGGTCGACATCGGAAATTGCTTTTTCTATTTGTGGTGCCATATTCATGGAAATCTCGAAAATGCGATTTAAAAGCTCTGCGCGCTTTGAAACCGCATTTAGCGCCGATTCTGGAGGCGTGGCAAGGCAAATAGGGTTAACAAGATCCTATCAAAAGCGGTTGTCCGATCTATTTCAAACGCTTGCGCAGGCCGCGCGTGTCGCCGGCCGTCCGGCAATCGCACATTCGCAGGCCGAATCGGACGAGACCGGCTGGAAACAACGGCAGTATAATCCGAATCGTAATGTCGGGCGTGCAAAGCGCTTTGCGCCACGCCCGCAGCTTCAAGGCACCGGTTCGCCGGCGTGCATTGAGCGGGGCGCGGCGGTAAGCCCGGGTCTGGTCGATCAGCCGTAACTTGCCAAATCACTCGCCTAAGCTCACAGGAGAATTGCCCGCCTGGCCAGCTACTCCAGAGGTGGAGGGGTGATATTCGCTATCGAAGGCAAAGCCGGAGCGCTTTCCGCCTGCGCCATCGCTTTCACCAATGCGATGATCGTTTCACGAATATCGGGATCGGCAATCTTCAGAAAGGCGCGGTTAAGCACCAATCCCTCCTTCGTTCGCAGGAATTCAGCGACGGGGTCGGCATTGTCCGGCAGAGCCAATCCTTGCAGGCTCAATGGCTGGGACTCGTTCTGCTCGAAGAAGAAGCTCGGTGAGGTGTGAAGCACTTCGGCAATTCGCTGCAAACGGCTCGCACCAATGCGGTTGATGCCCTTCTCGTATTTCTGGACCTGCTGAAAAGTCACGCCGATCTGCTCGGCAAGCCGCTCCTGGCTCATTCCAAGCAGCTGCCGGCGTGTTCTGATGCGCGCGCCGACGTAGCTGTCTATGGCATTCGGTGTCTTCACATTCATCGCGTGTTTTCAGCCTCGATCGGATTTCAATCGGCGCAGCTGTAGTACCCCTGTCAGCAGTTTTCCACGGTTGTTTTCATATAGTATAGCATACATGCGATGATCGCGGCTGACTGTGATCTGAAAACCCCCATCCGACAGACGGCCGGCGACGCAAGAGCCGGTCGGGGATGGGCAAATCAAACAAAAGCCGTACCGATCCAGGCCAAACCGGGCTGGTGATCATTGCCCGGCCTGCGGTAAATATCTTTCAGCGACCGTCGCTCGATAGTCTCGCCAGCCCCGATCGCCCAAAATCCATCGAAAACGCCGCGGCACTGATCGTGCCTGTTCAGGAGGGATATTGATGGCAACCGTTGCCGAGCGCGCGCCCCGTTTCGAGAAGACAACGATGTCCATTCTGATGGCTGTCAGCTTCTGCCATATGCTGAACGACATCATGCAGTCGCTGCTCGCCTCGCTCTATCCACTGTTCAAGGCAAACTACGATCTCGATTTTGTCCAGATCGGCCTCCTGACCATGACGTTCCAGGTCACGGCGTCTCTGCTGCAGCCGGCAGTCGGCATCGTTACCGATCGCTGGCCGATGCCCTATTCTCTGCCGGTCGGCATGGCGAGTACCTTTTGCGGTCTCATTCTGCTCGGCAATGCCGGCAGTTTCGCGCTGCTGCTGGTCGCGGCAAGCCTGATCGGCTTCGGCTCGGCGGTCTTCCATCCGGAATCCTCGCGTGTTGCCCGTCTTGCCTCCGGCGGCCGCCACGGTTTCGCGCAGTCCTTTTTCCAGGTCGGCGGCAATGCCGGCCAGGCGATCGGTCCGCTGCTCGCCGCCTTCATCGTGCTGCCGCTCGGGCAACACAGCGTGTCCTGGTTTGCCGCCATCGCCATGATCGGCATGGTCGTGCTGAGCTGGGTGGGCAGCTGGTATATGAGCCACAGGCGTCAAAACGCCAGCAAACCGGCCGTCAGCCGAACTCTGCCGCTGCCGCAGAACCGGGTCGTCTGGGCGCTGCTGATCCTCGTGCTGCTGACGGCGACGAAGAATGTCTACATGGCGAGCGTGTCGAGCTACTTCACCTTCTATGTCATCGACAGGTTCGAACTTAGCGTGCAGCAGGCGCAGCTGATGCTGTTCCTGTTCCTCGGCTCGGTCGCCGTCGGCACTTTCCTCGGCGGACCGATCGGCGATCGCTTCGGGGCCCGTTTCGTCATCTGGTTTTCGATCCTCGGCGTCATTCCCTTCGCGTTGCTGCTGCCCTATGCCGATCTTTTCTGGACAGGCGTACTCAGCATCGTCATCGGCCTGGTCTTCGCGTCGGCCTTTTCAGCGATCGTCGTCTTCGCGCAGGAACTGGTGCCCGGTCGCGTCGGGCTGATTGCCGGTGTCTTCTTCGGCTTTGCATTCGGGGCAGGGGGGCTAGGGGCCGCGCTGCTCGGCGATTTTGCCGACACTCACGGCATCGCCTTCGTCTACCGCATCTGCTCCTACCTGCCGCTGCTCGGCCTGCTGACGATCTTCCTGCCCCGTATTCCGAAGCACAAACCGGCCTGAGACCATCCGTCACGATTGCGGAGTCTCGTCCGATCCGCTTTCGCAGCGGTCGGAGAATTCCGTCGGCCTTAGGCCGCCGTCATAGGAAACGGCGGCCGCAGGCGACGGTTTCCTTTTTTAGAACATGCTCAAAAGCCGCAATTAATCCATAAATTTGATGGAAATTTATCCTGCCGGCATTGGTGGCAGGGCAAGAGTTTTTCCGGCCTTTCCCCTACATCAGACATTCTTGCTTCGCTCGTGATCCAGCCATTTGCCATGATTGGCCTGCTCGGGGCGTTCGGCCTCATTCAGTCAGACGGGATAAAAAATGACCAAGAACAAAAATCTTCACCGCTTCCACCTTTCGCGCCGCGCGGCTCTTGCGGCCGTCGCTGTTTCCGCGGCGGCAGTTTTTGCCTTTACAGTACCGGCACCTTCTTTTGCCGAGGACAAGTCGATCAAGGTCGGCATCATGGCCGGCGAGGATGAGGATGTATGGCGGGTGGTGACCAGCGAGGCGGCCAAGAAGGGCCTGACGATCGAGACCGTCATCTTCAACGATTACACGCAGCCGAACGAAGCGCTGGAGCGCGGCGAAATCGACGCCAATGCCTTCCAGCACCAGCCCTATCTCGACAACCAGATCCAGCAGCACGGCTATCACATCGTCCCCGTCGGCTACACCGGCGTCTGGCCGATCGGCCTCTATAGCAAGAAGCACAAGGCCGTCGCCGAGATCCCCGAGGGCGCCGTCATCGGCGTACCGAACGACCCTTCGAACGAAGGTCGGGCACTGCGGGTTCTCCAGAATGAAGGCCTGATCAAGCTGAAGGACGGCACCGGCATTCTTGCGACCGTTGCCGACGTCAGCGACAATCCGAAGCAGATCGAGATCAAGGAGCTCGATGCCGGCATCGTCGGCCGTTCGATCGACGATCTCGACGCCGGCGTCGTCAACACCGACTGGGCGCTGAAGAGCGGACTTTCTCCGGCCGAGCGCATTGCGCAGGAGCCGATCGCCGACAACCCATACCGCAACTTCATCGCCGTCAAGGAAGAGAACAAGGATGCGGACTGGGTCAAGACGCTGGTATCTTCCTACCAGAACGACACCGTCAAGGCCGAGTTCGACAAGGTATACAAGGGGACGGGTCTCAGCGCCTATTGATCCGAAACCGGGCCGCAGTTAAGGCCTGCCGAAAGGCGGCCCGGGCGTTCCTGCCGGGGCCGCCTTCAAGGGATAAGTACATGAACTCCGTTGTATCAAGGGCGGCAATCGAGCCGCGGCCGCAGGCGCCAGCCGAAGAGGTGGTGAGGCTTATCGACGTGAAGCGTCGGTTCGGGACCACGCCGGCACTTGACGGTATTTCATTGAGCGTGATGAGGGGCGAGATCCTCGGCATCATCGGCCGCAGCGGCGCCGGCAAGTCGACGCTGATCCGCTGCCTGAACGGACTGGAGCGCGCCGACAGCGGCGAGATCCGCATAGAGGGCCGTGATATTACCGGGCTTCAAGAGCAGGAGCTGCAGCCGCTGCGCCGCCGCATCGGCATGATCTTTCAGCACTTCAACCTGCTTTCCGCCAAGACGGTCGAGGACAATGTTGCCCTGCCGCTGAAGATCGAGGGTATTGCCAGGGCCGAGCGCCTGCAGCGGGCACAGGAACTGCTCGAGCTCGTCGGTCTCGCAGATAAGGCGCAGGCCTATCCCTCATCACTCTCCGGCGGCCAGAAACAACGCGTCGGCATCGCCCGGGCGCTGGCGGCGCGCCCGGCTCTACTACTGTCGGACGAGGCGACATCGGCCCTAGACCCTGAGACAACACGATCGATCCTGGCGCTGCTCAGGGATATCAACCGTAAGCTCGGACTGACCATTCTCCTGATCACGCATGAGATGGAAGTGGTGCGCGGCATTGCCGATCGCGTCGCGGTCATCGATGCCGGACGGATCGTCGAGGAGGGCCAGGTCTGGTCGGTCTTCGCCAATCCGCAGACTGACATCACCAGGAGCTTGCTTGGCGGCATCCGCCCGCAACTTCCCGATCATATTCTCGGCCGGCTGTCGGCGACGACGGGCAGCGAAGTGATCCTCAGTGTCGATCTTGCCGGGCCGCAAGCGCAGGGCGCACTGTTTGCCGAACTCTCGGCGACGCTGCCGCATTCCTTCCGCCTTGTCCATGGCGGAATCGACCATATCCAGAACCAGCCGGTGGCCCGGTTCTTCATCGCCGTTCCCGCGCGCGACCCCGCGCTCGCCGGAAAGGTCGAACAATTCCTGGCAGCCCGGTCCGCCCGGGTGGAGGTGCTTGGTTATGACGCCGATCATGTTTGAACTGCTTCTTCGCTCGCTTTGGGAGACGGTCCTGATGACCGTCGCCTCGGGGGTGATTTCGCTCGTCGCCGGCCTGCCGCTCGGCCTTGCTCTCGTCGTCACGGCGCGCGGCGGCATCGCCGAAAATCTCTGGATCAACCGCATGCTCGGTGCCGTCATTAACGGCTTCCGCTCGGTGCCATTCATCATCCTGCTGGTGGCGCTGATCCCGCTGACGCGGCTGATCGTCGGCACTGCGCTCGGCACCGGGGCCGCCATCGTGCCGCTCGCCATCGCCGCGACCCCCTATTATGCGCGCATCGCCGAGGTGTCGTTGCGCGAGGTCGACCGCGGGCTGATCGATGCCGTGCGCGCCATGGGCGGCAATCGCTGGACCATCATCCGCGAGGTGCTGGTGCCTGAAGCGCTGCCGGGCATCGTCGCCGGCTTCACCGTCACGCTGGTGACGCTGATCGGCGCCTCGGCCATGGCGGGCGCGATCGGCGCCGGCGGCCTCGGCGACCTTGCCATTCGCTATGGCTATCAGCGCTTCGAAACCAATGTCATGATCGCAGTGGTCGCCGTCCTCGTCATCCTCGTCTGCGGCATCCAGTGGCTCGGCGACCGGCTGGTCGCCAAGCTCGACCATAGATAGGTCCAAGTCGGAGGCTTGCGGCGGGCGAATGGCTTGCTGCGTTAATTGTCCTAAGGCTGTATCGCGTGATCCACCTGTGAAGTGATAAGGTGGCGATGAAGCAGCCGGAGGAACGCATGACGAAGAAGACGCTGTCGGATTGGGCGGAGCTTGCGCAGAAGGAACTGCGCGCCTCACCCGAGACACTGACCTGGCACACGCCGGAAGGCATCGCTGTCAAGCCGCTTTATACCGCCGAGGATCTCGAAGGCGCCGCGCATCTCGGCTCGCTGCCCGGTTTTGCGCCCTTTACCCGCGGACCGCGCGCGACGATGTATGCCGGCCGTCCCTGGACCATTCGCCAGTATGCCGGCTTCTCCACGGCAGAGGAATCGAACGCCTTTTATCGCCGCAATCTCGCTGCCGGCCAGAAGGGCCTGTCGGTCGCCTTCGATCTTGCCACCCATCGCGGTTATGACAGCGACCACCCTCGCGTCGAGGGCGATGTCGGCAAGGCGGGCGTCGCGATCGACAGCGTCGAGGACATGAAAATCCTGTTCGACGGCATTCCGCTTGGGGACATGTCGGTTTCAATGACCATGAACGGCGCCGTCATTCCGATCCTCGCTTCCTTCATCGTCGCCGGCGAAGAGCAGGGCGTGCCGAGGGCCGAGCTGTCGGGAACCATTCAGAACGACATCCTCAAGGAGTTCATGGTCCGCAACACCTATATCTATCCGCCAGAACCTTCGATGCGGATCGTTGCCGACATCATCGACTACACGGCAAGGGAGATGCCGAAATTCAACTCGATCTCGATCTCCGGCTATCACATGCAGGAGGCCGGCGCGACACTGGTCCAGGAGCTTGCCTTCACGCTGGCCGACGGCCGCGAATATGTCAGGGCGGCGATCGCCAAGGGTCTCAACGTCGATGATTTCGCCGGAAGGCTGTCCTTCTTCTTTGCGATCGGCATGAACTTCTTCATGGAGACGGCAAAGCTGCGCGCCGCCCGGCTGCTCTGGACCCGCATCATGGAGGAGTTCCAGCCGAAGAAGGCATCCTCGCTGATGCTGCGCACCCATTGCCAGACCTCCGGGGTCTCTCTGCAGGAGCAGGATCCCTACAACAACATCATCCGCACCGCCTTCGAGGCGATGTCGGCCGTGCTCGGCGGCACGCAGTCGCTGCACACCAATTCCTTCGACGAGGCGATTGCGCTGCCGACGGAATCCTCCGCCCGCATCGCCCGCAACACTCAGCTGATCCTCCAGCATGAAACCGGGGTGACCAAGGTGGTCGATCCGCTGGCGGGCTCCTATTATGTCGAGAGCCTGACGACGGAACTCGCCGACAAGGCCTGGGCGCTGATCGAGCAGGTGGAAGCGCTCGGCGGCATGACGAAGGCTGTCAACCAAGGCTTGCCGAAGCGGCTGATCGAAGAAGCGGCGGCGCGCCGCCAGGCCGCCGTCGACAAGGGCGAGGAGGTCATCGTCGGGGTTAATCGCTACAGGCTCGACAACGAACAGCCGATCGACATTTTGGAGATCGACAACAGCGCGGTGCGCAACGCGCAGATCCGCCGCATCGAGGAGACGAAGCGGCGGCGCGATAGCAGCGCCGTGCGCGAAACGCTGGCCGCTCTGGCAGAAACCGCACGCAGCGGCAAGGGCAATCTGCTGGCGGTCGCCATCGAGGCGGCGCGGGCCCGCGCCACTGTCGGCGAGATATCGGATGCGATGCGCGCTGCCTTTGGTGATCATGCCGCGACACCTGATGTCATCAGGGGAGTCTATGGCGAAGCCTATGACAATGAGCCGGAACTTGCCGTCCTGAGGGAGCGTATGGCAGGGGTGACGGAAGCGATGGGGTACCGGCCGAAAATCATGGTCGCCAAGCTTGGTCAGGAC
This sequence comes from Rhizobium aethiopicum, assembly GCF_014197535.1. Lineage (GTDB taxonomy): Bacteria > Pseudomonadota > Alphaproteobacteria > Rhizobiales > Rhizobiaceae > Rhizobium > Rhizobium aethiopicum_A. Next base: position 299,259 of record NZ_JACIFV010000005.1, on the reverse strand, counting down.
GGGCACGACCGGGGCGCTAAAGTGATCGCCTCGGCCTTCGGCGACATCGGCTTCGACGTGCTCGCCGGTCCGCTGTTTCAGACGCCTGACGAGGCTGTCGAGTTGGCACTTGATCGAAAGGTCAATGTCGTCGGTGTCTCGTCGCTCGCCGCAGGCCACAGGACGCTGCTGCCGCAGTTGGTCGACAGGCTCCGGGAAAAGGGCGGTGACGATATCATCGTCGTCTGCGGCGGCGTCATTCCACGGCAGGACTATGAATTCCTCCACGAACACGGCGTTGCGGCCGTGTTCGGCCCGGGCACGAACGTTCTGGAAGCGGCAAACTCCGTTCTCGACCTGCTAGAAGGCAAACGGCGAAACCAATAGTTCATAAAATCTGCGCAGCCGTAGGCAAACCGCTGCGCACTTTGCTTAGAGTAAGCCGCGTGTCGCAAGGTTGCGCATCAGCGCCGATATGCCGAACGTCCAGGGCGGGCATTCGGTGGAGAGGCGCACGGTATTGACGAGCGCGCCGAGCCCGGCCGAGGAAATCTCGACGACATCGCCGATCTTGTGCGTGAAGCCTTGCTTCGGCGCGTCACGGTCCTGCGTCGGCGCAAACAGCGTTCCGAGAAAGAGCATGAAACCATCGGGGTATTGATGATGAGGGCCAAGCGTCTGTTTGACGAGATCGGTCGGGTCGCGGCTGATCTGTGACATCGAGCTTTTCCCATGCATCACGAAGCCATCCTGCCCGGTTACCTTTAGATCGAGTTCTGCCCTGCGCACCTCATCCAGCCCGTAACCGGCGTCGAACAGCCGGACGAACGGACCGATCGAGCAGGAAGCATTGTTGTCCTTGGCCTTGCCGAGCAAGAGTGCCGAGCGGCCTTCGACATCGCGAAGGTTGACGTCATTGCCGAGCGTCGCACCCTTGATCTCGCCGCGGCTGTTGACCGCGAGCACGATTTCCGGCTCCGGATTGTTCCAGGTCGAGATCGGATGCAGGCCGACATCGGCACCCCAGCCGACGGAAGAGAGCACCGGCGCCTTGGTGAAGACCTCGGCATCGGGGCCGATGCCGACCTCAAGATATTGCGACCACATGCCCTCGTCGATCAGCGCCTGCTTGACCTTGGCGGCCTCGGGCGAACCGGCCTTGAGATTGGTGAGACTGCCGCCGATCAGGGCGCTGACCCGCTCGCGGATCGAGGCGGCGCGATCGGGATTGCCGGCCGCCTTCTCCTCGATGACCCGTTCGATCATCGACTGGGCAAAGGTGACGCCGCAGGCCTTGACCGCCTGCAGGTCGGCGGGCGCCAGGAGGTAGGGCCGTCCGGCATCCGGTTTTCCGGTGCTGTTGGCGGCAATCTCCTCCAGAGAACCGATCGCCTTGCCACTTGCGGCTCGGACGAAGCCCGCAGCATCCTGCCTCTCGAACAGGGCGCTCAGCGTCGGCGCCTCGTGCGAGGTGATGTCGATGAGCATCCCCTCACGAAGCGTAACGATGCTCGGGCCGGCAACTTCGGGATTCCAGACGCGGCCGACAAAAATTCCGCCGGAAGCGGCAGCATCGAGAAGGGGATGAGACATAGTGATCCTCCGTCACAGGCAAGCGGCGAGCGCTCTTGAAAGAATTCCGAGATCATTGCCGCCCTCCAGCCCGGCGGCGGCCGAAATCGATCACATTCGGCCGAATGGAGCAAGATAGGCGGGGGAAAAAGACGTTTGCCGGATCGGATTGAAAAGCGGCTCTGCTGCCTGCAGCAATTCAGATGAAGATCACAAATAACTATTTAGATACATAATAAGCTTTATTTTTCAGAAGGTTAAATACGAACACTGGCGATTTCACCCCCCAGCTTGCCTTGACAGGAGCCTGCTTTCGTTATCTGTTTTGGCTGACATGGAGGATGCCGGCTTCAGCCGGCCGCACGAAAATCCCGGGAGGATATTGCAGCGATGTTGAGATTTGCCGTCGTCGGAATCGACCATGGGCATACGTTCGATCACGTGAAGGGACTGCTCGCCGCAGGCGGCGAGTTCGTCGGCTATTGCCCGCAGACCTCCGTGCTGGCGTTGCGGGAAGCCTTTGAGAAGACCTATCCCGATGCGCCGCAGATCGACCGGGAGAAACTGTTCGACGATCCCTCGATCGATGTCATCTGTATTTCCGCCATTCCGCGCGACCGCGCCGGGCTTGCCATCCGCGCGATGAAAGCGGGCAAGGACGTGATGACCGACAAGCCTGGCGTGACGACCTTTGCCCAACTCGAAGAGGTCAAGCGCACCGTTGCCGAAACCGGCAAGATCTTCTCCATCTGCTTTTCCGAGCGCCATTGCGTGCGCTCCGCCGTCAAGGCCGGCAAGCTGGTAAAGGAAGGCGCGATCGGCAAGGTCATTCAGACGCTCGGCGTCGGTCCGCACCGGCTGCAGCTGCCGACACGTCCGGACTGGTTCTTCGATCCCGAAGCCTTCGGTGGCATCATCGTCGACATCGCCTCGCATCAGGTCGATCAGTTCCTGTTTTATACCGGCTCGACCTCAGGCGAGGTCATCGCCAGCTCGATCGGCAATTTCGGCATGCCCGATAAACCCGCCTTCCAGGATTTCGGCGAGGTGCTGCTGCGCTCCGACAAGGCAGCGGGTTATGTCCGCGTCGACTGGTTCACGCCGGAGGCGCTGCCGACCTGGGGCGACGGCCGCCTCACCATCCTCGGCACAGAGGGTTATATCGAGCTGCGCAAATATATTGATGTTGCCGGGCGGCCGGGCAAGGATCACCTCTTCCTCGTCAACGGCAAGGAAATGACCCATATCGATTGCAGCGGTGAAAAACTCGACTATTTCGACGCATTCACCGCCGATGTCGCAAACCGCACGCAGACGGCGATGACGCAGGATCACGTTTTCGAAGTCTGCCGCCTTTCGCTCGAAGCCCAGACGAAAGCCGCGCGCATCGGCGCCCGCTGAGGAGGATATCATGACGAGGAAATTGCGCGTCGGCGTTATCGGCGCTGGTATTGCCGCGCGGCACCTGACCGGCTTCAGCTGGAACAAGGATCTCTTCGAGGTCCCCGTGCTCTGCTCGCTGGATGAGGATCGCGGCAGGGCGCTGTGCGATGAATTCGGCATTGCTGAATACACGCAGGATGCGGATTCGCTGTTTGCCCGCGACGATCTCGACATTATCGACATTTCGACGCCGCCGAGCTCGCATTTCGAGCTCTGCCGCAAGGGCATTGTGTCAGGCAAGCACGTGATCTGTGAAAAGCCGCTCTTCGGCTCGATTGCCGAGGTCGACGAGATGGGCGGCATCCTCGCCCGCTTCCCCGGCAGGAAGCTGATGCCGATCTTTCAGTATCGCTACGGCTCCGGCCTGCAGAAGCTGAAACTGCTGATCGAGCAGGGCCTCGCCGGCAAGCCGTTCCTGACGACGATCGAGACCCATTGGTGGCGAGGCCCGGATTATTACGCCGTGCCGTGGCGCGGCAAATGGACGACCGAGCTCGGCGGTGGTCTTCTCGGCCACGCGATCCATGCCCATGACATGCTGAACTATGTGCACGGCCCCTGCGCCGAGGTATTCTCCTATGGGGCGACGCTGGTCAATCCGATCGAGGTCGAGGACACCGCCGCCCTTTCGGTGAGAATGCAGAACGGCTCGCTGGCGACGCTGTCGATGACGCTCGGCTCGCGCAAGGAAATCTCGCGGCTGCGCTTCTGCTTCAGCGATCTCGTCGCCGAAAGCATCCTCGAACCCTATACGATGGGCCGCGATCCCTGGGTCTTTACCGCCGGAACCGAAGAGCACCAGGCGCGGATCGATGCGGCGCTTGCCGCCTATGTGCCGGGCGAAGATGGCTATACCCGCCAGTTCGAGCTTTTCCACAAGGCGATCGTCGAGGACACGGAACCGCCGGTGACGTTGCAGGATGCCCGCAATTCACTGGAGTTGGTGACGGCCGCCTATTTCTCGCAGCGCACCGGCCAGCCGACGCCGATGCCGATTGCCGCCGATCATCCGCTCTATCGCTCCTGGCTTCCGGAAGAACAGCGCGGGGCTGGCAGCCTCTGAATGATCAAGCGGGGGATGCCGGGCGGCGCTTGGCATCCACCCTGAAACGCTTCTTGACCCGATCGACGGGCGTTCCATCCAAAAGCGGAACCTGGATAAGCCTGTCATAGGGCTCGAAGCCCATCTTTGTGTAATAGGCAAGACCGCCGACATTATCGGCACGAATGGTCGCATTGATGAATTCAAGCCCGAGTTCCCCGGCTGCTGCCAGCGTCGCCGGAAAAAGGGCGCGGCCTACGCCTGGTATCTTCGGGTTTACGCGGGCAAATGTTGCGATATCGGCATGACCTATTGGCGGATCGCCATAGAGGCTCAACGATTGGAAGCCGGCAGGCGACCGATCATGCTCCGCAACATGACAGACAAGGGGGAATTCGCCGTCGATGAACCAATCCGCGAATTCCGCAGCCGTCAACGGCGTCTCGAGCGCGGTTGTTCCGCCGGCCAGAATGATTTCGTTCAGGAGACTGCACAGCTCCTCCGCATCGGCGGATACCGCCTTTCGAATATGCATATGGTACTGACCCCGTTTTGACCGTCACCGTAGCGGCGACGTCCACAGAGCACAAGCGGCCGCCCCGTCTGCTGCCGTCAACGCCCTTCGATTGAAAGACTTTTATGAAATCCTTTTGGAATCCGAACTGAGAGAAGCACCTATGCTGAAATCCTTCGAACATGTCGGCATGACGGTCAGTGACATGGACCGGTCCGTCGATTTCTATTGCAGTCTGCTCGGCCTGCGCCTGCATCTGCGCAAGAGGATGGCCGATGGCGCCGAGATCGCCTTTCTCGACGCCGGCGGCGGCATGCTGGAAATTTTCGCGCCGGCGGGAGGCGCTGCGAGGGCGGTCGATGTGCCGGACGGGACGGCCGGTCTGCGCCACCTGACCTTCCTGTTCGAAGATGTCGAGGAGACCTTCACCCGTCTGCAAAAGGCCGGCGTCGAGGTCAAGGAGCGGCCGCGCCTGGCAATCAACGCCGAGGTCCTGCACAAGGTCGCCTTCGTGCGCGATCCCGATGGCATCCAGATTGAGCTCGCTGACAAAAAAAAGTCCTCAGCCGCGCATGACGGCGACGAGGCGGAACATGCGTTAATTGCGGAAGGCGCCGGCGGGGATCGTCGTCACCAGCCGGATATCGCGTCGGAAGTCCGATGGCGACATGCCGGCGATGTGGCGAAAGGATTTGTTGAAGGCGCTGATCGAGCCGAAGCCGCTGTCCATTGCCACCTGCAGAACGTTGGCGCCTTCGCTCATCAGCATCGCCTGGGCGCGAGACAATCTGAGCAGCGTCACATATTTGCTGAGCGTCATGCCGGTCGATCGCTTGAAAAGATTCATGGCATATTTCGGATGCAGATCGGCGGCGCGGGCGATATCGACCGAATCGATGTCCTGCAGGAAATTGGCGGCGATGAAATCGCACATGCGCGCGACGCTGCGCGAGGAGTTGGGATGCAGCTGATCACCTTCCAGGCTGGCGGTCGTCTTCGATGTCGTCATCGAATAGGGTTCGAATGCGATACGCTCGATGCGCAGCAGCAATTCATCGACGGCGTGCTGGGCCCTGGCGGAATCGCTGGAATTGGCATAGCGAAACCAGCGAGCGAAGTTTTCCTTGTCGGCAGCGTCCGTTGCCGAGGTCAGCAACGTCTCACCTTTCATAAGACGGCTGGAAATGCTGATCGGCAGGCGCAGTCGGAAGAAATAGACGAGCGGCAGGTGGGCCCCGGCATAGAGCGAATCATCCGAGGATTCGTCCATCTGATGCGGCTGCCCACCCCAAAACAGGCACATTTCACCGGCGTTCAGCCGGAACGCGTGATCGTTCATGCGGTAATGCACACTGCCGCGCATGACATAGTTGATCTCGACCTGCGCGTGCCAGTGCGGCATGGCCATGACGGGCGGGTGCGCATGAAACATCTGCAGCGCCGTCGGCGAACCCTCAATGCTGCTTGCGCCGGGCTGATAGATTGCGCGCGCGCCGACCTTACTTTCCGCCAAATCCATATTCCCTTTTTAGGAGACAGCCGCTCCCTTGCGGATAGTCTAACCGCGTTCGTGAAAGATCGGCAATTGAAAAGGGAGGATTTTCAATGCGCTTCAAACTTCTCGCTGCGACCGCAGCTCTCGCACTGCTTGCTTCCGGCTCCGCCTTCGCTGAGTCGGCCAATCTCACCATCTGGAGCTGGAATGTCGCCGCATCAGCGTTGAAATCCACGCTTCCCGGCTTCAACAAACAGTTCCCCGATATCAAGGTCAACGTCGAAGACCTTGGCAACAGCCAGGTCTTCGACAAGACGCTCGCGGCCTGCGCTGCCGGCGGCGACGGCTTGCCCGACATTGTCAGCATCGAGAATTTCGAGGCTGAGATCTTCTGGAGCCGTTTCCCGGACTGCTTCGCTAACCTGAAGGAGCTCGGCTACACGGCCGATATCCAGGCGAAGTTCCCCGACTTCAAGCGCACCGAACTTGAGGTCGGCGATGTCGCCTATGCCATGCCGTGGGATTCCGGTCCCGTCGCCGTCTTCTACCGCCGCGACATGTACGAAAAGGCCGGCGTCGATCCGAGCACGATCAGCACCTGGGACGATTTCATCGCCGCCGGCAAGAAGATTTCTGCCGCCAATTCCGGCGTCGTCATGGCGCAGGCGGATTTCAACGGCGACAGCGAATGGTTCCGCATGATCGCCAACGAGCAGGGCTGCGGCTATTTCTCGACCGACGGCCAGAACATCACCATCAATCAGCCCGCCTGCGTCGCCGCGCTGCAAAAGGTGAAGGAGATGAAGGATGCCGGCACGCTGACCGCAGCCAACTGGGATGAGAAGATCCAGGCCAATACCGCCGGCAAGGCCGCAAGCCAGCTCTATGGCGGCTGGTATGAAGGCACTGTGCGCTCGACCTCGCCTGACCTCAAGGGCAAGTGGGGCGTTTACAGAATGCCGAGCCTGACGGCCGATGGTCCCCATGCCGCCAACCTCGGCGGTTCCTCGCTCGCCATTTCGGCGACTTCCGCAAACAAGGAAGCCGCCTGGAAATTCGTCAACTACGCCCTCGGTACGAATGAAGGGCAGGTCACCATGCTGAAGGAATTCGGTCTGGTGCCGTCGCTGCTTTCTGCCGAAAAGGATCCTTTCGTCAACGAGGCGCAGCCCTATTGGGGCGGCCAGAAAGTCTGGGCCGACATCCTCGCGACACTGCCGAAGATCGTGCCGAGCCGCGGCACCGCCTTCCAGAGCGATGCCGAAGGCATCTTCAAGGCAACGCAGGCGAAATTCTTCGCCGGCGGCTACCCCGACGCGAAAGCGGCTCTCGACGATGCCGCCAAGCAGATCGCTTCAGCAACCGGACTTCCGATCGCGCAATGAATGACGAAGCCGGGCGCTTCCCGCGCCCGGCTTTCTCCCGGCTTGCAACGCGGCCGGTCATTCATTCGTTCGTGAGGAGGAGGCTCGATGCCGTTCAGAACCCGGAGCGCCTATGCGTTCCTCGCCCCCTATCTGCTTGTTTTCGCCACCTTCTGGGTCTGGCCGATCATCGACTCGTTCCTGATTTCCTTTCAGAACACGCGCATCAATCCGTGGAAATACAGTTTCCAGGCCAATTGGGGCCGGCTCTTCTACGACCCTGCCTTCTATAATGCTCTGTACAACACGCTGATCATCCTGGTGATCCAGGTGCCTGTAATGATCGCGCTGGCCACCGTCATGGCCGTGCTGCTCAATTCGCCGCTCCTGAAAGCGCGCCCGCTTTTCCGTTTCGCCTTCTTTGCCCCCGTCGTCGTCGGTGAGGTCGCCTACGCGGCCGTGTTCCGGCTGATGTTCAGCCTGGATTTCGGCATCATCAACAAGATGATTTCAGCGGTCGGCTTCAGCCCGATCTCCTGGTTCGACAACGCCAATGCCGCAATGGCAGTGATCATCCTCGCGGTCACATGGCGCTGGGCCGGCTATAACGCCATCATCATCCTGGCCGGCCTGCAGGCCATCCCCGACGATGTCTACGAGGCCGCGACGCTCGACCGGGTGAACAAGACACAGCAATTCTTCCACATCACCCTGCCGCTCTTAAAGCCGATCATCCTCTTCTGTGTGGTGCTCTCGGTGATCGGCACCATGCAGCTCTTTACCGAGCCCTTCCTCATCACCAATCGCGGTGGTCCGGGCGGCGGCACGGAGACACTCGGCCTCTTCCTCTACCGCCAGGGTTTCACCTCGCTGAATTTCGGCTATGCCTCGGCGATCGCCTATACGATGGCCGCTCTCGCCGTGGTGATCTCCTTTTTCAATCTCTGGATCGGGAGGGACCCGAAATGAGATCCAAGTCGCAATCCCTTCTCATCCGTCAGATCGCACTGCACGCTGCGCTGGCGCCGCTGGCGCTGATCTGGCTGTTTCCGCTGTGGATGATGTTCGTCTTCTCGACAATGCCCGACAACGGCATCTTCAACCCCGAGATCGTGCTGTGGCCATCGACCAACTTCGTCGAGAATTTCAAAAATCTGCAGGCCGATACCGATTTCGTCGGCGCAATGGTGATCTCCATCGGCGTGGCGCTTATCTATACCGTGCTCTCGGTGATGCTGACGTCGATGGCCGGCTGGGCGCTGGCACGTTACCGTTTCATCGGCCGCTCCGTCGTCATCGCCATCATCCTCGGCACGATCACGCTGCCGTTCTCCGTGGTGGTCATCCCGCAATTCATCATGGTGGCGCGCGAGTTCAAGCTGGCAAACACCTGGGTGGCTCTGATCGTGCCGCCGCTCTTCAATTCCCTCGGCGTCTTATTCATGCGGCAGTCCTTCTCGATGATGCCGGGCGAGCTCTTCGACGCAGCCCGCGTCGAAGGCGTCAAGGAATGGCAGATCTTCCTGCGCATCGCCCTGCCGCTGGCGCGCCCGACCATGGCGGCATTGGCGATCATTCTCTTCCTGCATTCGTGGAACAATTATCTCTGGCCGCTGCTGATCAATTCCAGACCGGGGATGATGACGGCGCCGGTGGCATTGGGAACGCTGATCGGCCTCACCAAGGTATCCTGGGGTGGCATCATGTCCGGCGCGGTGCTGCTGACGGCGCCGATTCTCGTCGTCTTCGTGGCGCTCCAGCGCCATTTCATCGCCGGCATCGCGGCCGGCGCAATCAAGTAATCGGGGAAGCCGAATGGCAGAGCTTTCATTGACCAACATCGTCAAACGCTTCGGCGGCTTCGAGATCATCCATGGCGCCAATCTGGAGGTGAAGGACGGCGAATTCGTCGTCTTCGTCGGTCCTTCCGGCTGCGGCAAGTCCACGCTGCTGAGGATGATCGCCGGCCTGGAGGATATTACATCGGGCGAGCTTCGGATCGGAGGCAAGGTCGTCAACGACGTCGAGCCGGCCGATCGCGGCATCGCCATGGTCTTCCAGTCCTATGCGCTCTATCCGCATCTGACGGTCGAGGAGAATTTGAGCTTCGGCTTGCGCATGAACGGCAACCCGAAGGCCGATACCGAGCGGCGTGTGAGCCATGTCGCCGATATCCTGCAGATCACCGAACTGATGAAACGGCGGCCCAAGCAGCTTTCCGGCGGCCAGCGCCAGCGCGTCGCCATCGGCCGCGCCATTGTCCGCGAGCCCGAGGTCTTCCTGTTCGACGAACCGCTATCGAACCTCGACGCAGAGCTGCGCGTGCAGATGCGCGTCGAGATCTCAAGGCTGCACAAACAGCTCGGCACGACGATGATCTACGTGACCCACGATCAGACGGAAGCGATGACGCTCGCCGACCGCATCGTTGTGCTGCGCGCCGGCAACATCGAGCAGATCGGCGCACCGCTCGACCTCTATGACGACCCGGCCAACCAGTTCGTCGCCGGCTTCGTCGGCTCGCCGAAGATGAATTTCTTGAAAGCCGTGGTCGTCGAGGCCCAGCCCGGCAGGGCGGTGATCGCGCTGGAGAGCAATCCGGAGACGCGCCTGCCGCTGTCCGTCGCCGATACAATCGACATCGGCGCAAAAGTGACCCTCGGCATCCGGCCCGAACATTTCGTCGACGGAGGTGCCGGCGATACCGATCTCACCGTTGCCATCGACGTCGCCGAACACCTCGGCAATACCAGCTACATCTATGCCGCCGTCGGCGACGAACAGCTGATCATCGAGCGGCCGGAATCGCGCACATCAGGCAATCGCGAGACGCTGACGGTCGGCCTTCCCGCCAGCCGCACATTCCTTTTCGACGGCGCCGGCAAACGGCTCCGCTAAACCGCAATCCCAAGGCAGAAAGACGAAAGAGGTTTCCATGACTTCCGATCAACCGATCCGCTGGGGCATCATCGGCCCCGGCACCATCGCTCGCACCTTTGCCGATGGCGTTGCCCACTCGCGCACCGGCAAACTGGTCGCGATCGCTACCCGCAATCCTTCCAAGCCGGGACTTGCCGAAAACTTCCCCGGCGCCCGCATCGTCGATGGCTACGAGGCGCTGCTTTCCGACCCCGAGGTCGATGCGGTTTATATTTCCGTGCCCCATACCGGCCATGCCGAATGGGCGATCAAGGCGGCGCGCGCCGGCAAGCACATCCTGGTGGAAAAGCCGATCGCGCTTTCGGCCTATGATGCCGAAGCCGTTTACTACGAAGCCAAGAAAGCCGGCGTCTTTGCTGGCGAAGCTTTCATGTACCGGGTGCATCCGCAGACAGAAAAGCTGGTTCAGCTCATCAAGAGCGGCGTCATCGGCACGATCCGCATCATCCGCTCGAGCTTCGGCTTCAACATGGGCAGCTATAAGCCGGAGCATCGGCTTTTCGCCAATGATACCGCCGGCGGCGGCATTCTCGACGTTGGCGGCTATCCTGTTTCCATGGCGCGATTGATCGCCGGCGCCGCGGAAGGCAAAGCCTTCCTCGAGCCGGAGAAGGTGTCGGGCGTCGCCCATCTCGGAGAGAGTGGCGTCGACGAATGGGCGTCGGCCGTGCTCAAGTTCCCGAACGAGATCATCGCCGAAGTCTCCTGCTCGATCATGGCTCAGCAGGACAATGTGCTGCGCATCATCGGCTCCGAGGGCCGGATCGAAGTGGCCGACTTCTGGTTCGCCTCCGGCCAGAAGGGCGGCATCGGCAAGATCGAGGTCTTCAAGGGCGGTAGCCGAGAGACGATCGAAGTCCGGGAAGAGCGCTGGCTCTATTCCTTCGAGGCGGATGCCGCGGGCGATGCGATCCGGGCCGGCAGAACCGAGTTCAGTTCCCCCGGCATGAGCTGGGCGGATTCGATCGCAAATCTGCGCGTGCTCGACCAGTGGCGCGCCTCGGTTGGTCTCGAATATGGCGTCGAGAAAGCCAACAAGCGCACGGCCAATATATCAGGGGGCGCGGTCACGCGCGGCAACAGCATTCCGCAGCGACAGATTCCGGGCATCTCCAAGACGGCTTCGGTCGTGACCCTCGGCTTCGAGTTCTTCCCGAACTTCGCCGCCGCCTCCCTGACGCTCGACGCCTTCTACGAAGCCGGCGGCAACGCCTTCGATACGGCCTTTGTCTATGGCGCCGGCAAGACGGAGGCAATCTTCGGCGACTGGCACACCAGCCGCAAAGTGCCGCGCGAGGAGATCGTGCTGATCGGCAAGGGCGCGCATTCGCCGCTCTGCTATCCCGACATGATTGCAAAGCAGCTCGACCAGTCGCTCGCCCGGCTGAAGACCGACTATGTCGACATCTATTTCATGCATCGCGACAATACCGACGTACCTGTCGGCGAGTTCGTCGATGCCATGGATGCCGAAGTCAAACGCGGCCGCATCCGTGGCATCTTCGGCGGCTCGAACTGGACGCGCGCACGTTTCGACGAGGCGATCGCCTATGCCGAAAAGACCGGCAAGGCAGCGCCGGCGGCACTCTCCAACAACTTCTCGCTTGCCGAGATGCTCGATCCGATCTGGGCCGGCTGCGTCGCCGCCTCCGACGACGACTGGAAGACGTGGCTGAACGAGAAGCAGATCCCGAACTTTGCCTGGTCCAGCCAGGGCCGCGGCTTCTTCACCGACCGTGCCGGCCGCGACAAGCGGGATGATGAGGAGATCGTACGCGTCTGGTATTCCGAGCGCAATTTCGGGCGCCGCGACCGCGCCATCGAGCTCGCCAACAAGCTCGGCCGCAATCCGATCCATATCGCGCTGGCCTATGTGATCGCCCAGCCTTTCCCGGTCATTCCGCTGATCGGGCCGCGCACCATCGCCGAATTGGAGGACAGCCTCTCGGCGCTCGATATCAAGCTGACACCCGACCAGGTGAAGTGGCTGGAAGGCTGACGAAAGAGGGGAGGGCGCGGCTCGGATCGCGCCCCTTCCATATCTACTTGCGCGTCTCCGACGCCTTCTTTTTGGCTGCATCGTCCATCAGCTCGTACCACATGGCGTTGAGGACGGCGAAGGCGGCTGCCAGCGGCAGGCCGAGGATCCATGCGAAATACCACATCGTTTGCGCTCCCTCAGTAGGCGTGGCTGTTCTTGTCGGTGACGGATTTCTCGTCGACCTTGCCCCACAGAACCTTGTAGACCCAGGCCGTGTAGGCAAAGATAATCGGCAGGAAGATCGCCGACACCACCAGCATGATGAACAGCGTCATATGGCTGGAGGATGCATCCCAGACCGTCAGGCTCGAGCGCGGATCGAGCGAGGAAGGCAGGATGAACGGAAACATCGACAGGCCAACCGTCGAGATGATGCCCAGGATCGCGAGCTTGCTGAAAAGCAGCGTCATCACCTCGCGCCTTGTCCGCATGGCGATGAAGGCCAGTGCCGCGCCGGCAAAGCCGAGGACAGGCGCCACAATCATCCAGGAATGCGCGCTATAATTGGCAAGCCATGCGCCATTCTCGACCACCACCGTCTTCAGCAGCGGATTGGAAGGTCCGATCGGGCTGATATCGCTGGTGATGCGGTAGCCGCCGACGCCGACCCACAGGAAGAGGCCGCCGAGGGCAAAGAGCACGATGGCGGCAAGGGCGGCGATGCTGCCATAACTCCTGGCGCGTTCCGCAACCGGCCCGCTCGCCTTCAACACCAGCCAGGCCGCGCCGTGCATCGTCAGCATGGCGACAGAGAGCAGGCCGCAGAGCAGCGCATAGGGGTTCAGCAGGGCAAAGAACGAGCCTTCGTAGAAGATCCGCATATCGTCGGCAAAGCGGAAGGGCACGCCCTGCAGCACATTGCCGACGGCAACGCCGAAAATCAGCGCCGGCACGAAGCCGCCGATGAAGAGCGCCCAGTCCCAGCCGTTGCGCCAGCGGACACTTTCCCGTTTCGACCGGTATTTGAAACCGACCGGGCGCAGGATGAGCGCGAAGAGGATCGCAAACATTGCGAGATAAAAGCCCGAGAAGGAGACTGCATAAAGCGGCGGCCAGGCGGCGAAGATGGCGCCGCCGCCGAGGATCAGCCAGACCTGGTTGCCTTCCCAGGTGGCGCCGATGGTGTTGATTGCCACGCGCCGTTCCGTATCGGTCCTGGCGACGAAGGGCAGGAGCGTGCCGACGCCGAGGTCGAAGCCGCCGGTCGTCGCAAAGGCGATCAGCAACACGCCGAGCAGCAGCCACCAGATCAGACGCAGGGTTTCATAATCGAGGAGTTCGTGAAGGATCATGACAGGTCACTCCGCGGCCGGGACGAGGGTTTCGGAAATCAGGACGGCCTCCGGCTCGTCGTCCGGTTCCGGTCCCTGGCGGATCGCCTTGATCATCAGACTCATCTCGATGACGATCAGCACCGTGTAGAGCGCGGCAAAACCGATGATCGTCAAAAGTACGGTGACGGCGCCGAGGCTGGAGACGGCTGCCGCCGTCGGCAGCACGCCTTCGATCACCCAGGGCTGGCGGCCGAATTCGGCGACGACCCAGCCGAGCTCGATGGCGACCCACGGAAGCGGGATCGCCAGCACGGCAATCCGCAGCAGCAGCGGATATTTGTCGAGATGGCGCCGCGCCGACAGCCAGAAGAAGATTGATGTCAGCAGGATGAAGAAGATGCCGAGGCCGACCATGATGCGGAAGGACCAGAAGAGCGTGGGCACATGCGGGATCGTATCACGCGCCGCCTGAACGATCTGCGCGTCGGTCGCCTGGCGGGGATCGTCGACATAACGCTTCAGCAGAAGCGCGTAGCCGAGATCATGACCGAGATCCTCGAAGGAGGTGCGCACTTCCTGCGCAACCTGATCCTGCGTCGGCGCTGCACGAATCTGCATCAGCGCGTCGTAAGCTCTGATGCCGTCGCGGATGCGGGTTTCGGCTTGCTGTTCGAGCTTGTCGATGCCGGGGATTTCCGTCGTCAGCGATCGTGTGCCGATCAGGCCCATGATCCAGGGGATATGCACGGCGAAATGTGTTTCGCGCGCTTCCTGATCCGGGAAACCAAACGCGGTGAAAGCCGCCGGAGCCGGCTCCGTCTCCCACATGCCCTCGATCGCGGCAAGCTTCATCTTCTGGTTTTCGGTCGCGAGATAACCGCTCTCGTCACCGAGCACGACGACGGACAGCGCCGAGGCAAGGCCGAAGGAGGCGGCGACCGTCATCGAGCGCTTGGCAAGCTCGATATGCCGGCCCTTCAGCACATACCAGGCCGAAACGCCGAGCACGAAGATTGAGGCACAGACATAACCTGCCGACACCGTATGGACGAATTTCGCCTGGGCGACCGGGTTGAAGACGACGTCGAAGAAACTCGTGATCTCCATGCGCATCGTCTGCGGATTGAGCGCCGATCCCACCGGGTTCTGCATCCAGCCATTGGCGATGAGGATCCAGAGCGCGGAAAAATTCGAGCCGAGCGCCACAGCCCAGGTGGCGACGAGATGGCCGACCTTCGACAGCTTGTCCCAGCCGAAGAAGAACAGCCCGACGAAGGTCGCCTCGAGGAAGAAGGCCATCAAGCCCTCGATCGCCAGCGGCGCGCCGAAGATGTCGCCGACATAATAGCTGTAATAGCTCCAGTTCATGCCGAACTGGAATTCCATGACGATGCCGGTGGCCACGCCGAGCACGAAATTGATGCCGAACAGCGTGCCCCAAAATTTTGTCATCTGCCGCCAGATCTGACGACCGGTCATGACATAGACGGTTTCCATGATCGCGAGCAGCACGGATAGGCCAAGCGTCAGCGGCACGAACAGGAAGTGGTAAAGCGCCGTCAGCGCAAATTGGAAGCGCGAAAGTGCTACGATATCTAGTTCCATTGTCTTTCTCCCACGGTCCCACGGGGTACGGAGCGTTCCTCAGCGCCGGCCGGCGCGTGAGGGCATGCGGGTCTTGCTCAGTCCGATCGAAGCCGGTCGAGCGCCTTTTCGAACGCCGCCTCCCCACGGCGCGAAACTTCTGAAATACGGCCGCCTTCGATGACGGCGATGCGGTCGGCAACCGCAGCCTCGCGGCGGATATGCGTTGCGATCACCAGCGAGCGGCCTGCCGCCATTAACGACAGCCGTGAGAGCACATCGCGGGCGGTGGCGCCGTCGAGGCCTTCGGTCGGCTCGTCGAGCAGCCAGAGCGGCGTGTCGCGCAGGAAGAGCCGGGCAAGCGCCAGCCGGCGCGACTGGCCGCCCGAAAGTCCAAGCCCACCCTCGCCGAGCCTTGTGTCGATCCCCTGTGGCATCGCCTCGATATCGGCAAGCAGGCCGGCGGCGGCGAGCGCTTCGCCAAGGCGGGCCTCGCTCGCATCCGGGTTCGCAAGAAGAAGGTTGCCGCGGAGGCTATCCCCGAAGAGTTCAGTCCGCTGCGTCAGCAAGGTCGCCCTCATCGCGGAGACGCCTCCTTTGCTTGCCGGCAACTCGCGGGAAAGCAGAGCGAGCAGGCTCGACTTGCCGGCGCCGCTGCTGCCGATG
The DNA here is from genome assembly GCF_014197535.1 of Rhizobium aethiopicum. GTDB lineage: Bacteria > Pseudomonadota > Alphaproteobacteria > Rhizobiales > Rhizobiaceae > Rhizobium > Rhizobium aethiopicum_A. The sequence goes on along the minus strand of NZ_JACIFV010000005.1, from coordinate 283,345 downwards.
ACGGCAAGGCGGTCGCCCTGCTTGAGCACCAGGTCGATGTCCACCAGCGCCGGCACGGCGGAATTCTCATGGAAGGCGGACACGCCGGCCAGACAAAAGGCGTATCCCGGCAGCGGCGTCGCTGGCGGTTGGGTCTCATCATCAGCGACGGCAAGCCGCGGTGCGATCCGCTTTGCCGCCAGCAGCGTCCGCCCGAGTTCCAAAGCGCCGCGGCGGAGCGCCGCGAAGGGTTCGACCGCCGCGAAGGCGACGAGCAGGCCGAGGGCTGCGACAGGCGCGCTAATCGCCTTCGTTTCCGCAAGCGCGGCCACCGTGAGCAGCGATGCCGTCAGCAGGAGCGTCGAGACGAGGCCAAAACCGAATGTCAGACCGGTTTCGACACGGTTCAATCGATCATCGGCTTGAGCCGCGTAACTGTCGGCATCCGCGATGGCGCTCGTCTGCGCCTCGAGCCGGCCGGCCATCAGCAGGTCGGTCTGGCCGGCGACGAGATCGATCGTCCGCGACCGCAGCACCTCGATGCCATGGGCGCGCCTGCGGGCGGGTTTGCGGGCAACGCGGCCCGCGATCAATGGCAGCCCAAGGCCGGCGCCGGCTAGAAAGAGGCCGAAACACAGGCCGAACAGGGGATGCATCAGGCCCAGCACCACGCTCGCAGCCAGCGTTGCGCCGATCGCGACAGCAGCCGGCACGAAAATTCGGAGATAGAGGGAATCGAGCGCATCGATATCGGCGGTCAGCCGGAACAGCAACCGCGCGGGGCGGTGCAAGAGAGCGCGGGCAGCACCCGGTTCGGCAAAGCCGCGAAACAGCCTCTCGCGCAGCGCGGCAAGCACGCCGAGTGTCGCATCATGGGTCGCAAGCCTCTCGCCGTAGCGTGCCGCGGTCCTAACGACGGCGAGCAGGCGGATGCCGGCGGCCGGTGCGAAAACGTCGAAGGTCATGGCGGCCGCGGCCGATAGCCCGGCAAGGGCAGTGGCGGTGATGAACCAGCCGGAGAGTCCGAGCAGCGCGATCCCTGCCGTCACCGTTGCCGCCGAAAGCACGGCGCCGACGAACAGCGCGCGTCGACGTTCGGCGAAGAACAGACGAAGGATCGGCTTGATGTCTGCAACAAAGAAGCTCATTCGGCCGCCTGCCTCATGGCGAAATCGGCATCGATGCGGATGGCGCGATGCATTCGGGCGGCGAGCAGCGGATCATGCGTCGCGACGATGAGGGTACGACCCCGCGCTAGCGCGAGCAGGCTCTCGGTCACATCAGCCGCCGTGTCGGCGTCGAGATGGGCGGTCGGCTCGTCGGCCAGGATGATCTTCAGATCCGGATTGCAGGCAGCGCGCGCGATCGCAAGCCGCAACGCCTCGCCGCCGGAAAGCCCGATCCCGCCTTCGCCGAGTGGCTGGCAGCCATAGGCATCGGCCACCTTCCGGAGGCTGGCGGCATCGAGCGCTTCCGCCACGGCGTCGCGTGAGATGCGGGGTCTTCCGAGCGCGATATTACCGGCGATGGTCCCGGCAAAGATATGCGGCTTTTGACCGATCCAAGCCATCGCGCCCCTTAGGCTGGCGGCTGTCTCATTCCCGAGCTCGACGCCGCCGATGACGATGCGACCGCCGACGCAGGGCGCCAGCCCTGCTATCAGCGAAAGCAGCGTTGACTTGCCGGAACCACTGGCACCGAGCAGCGCCAGATGTTCGCCGGCGGCGATATCGAAGTTGAAGCTGTCGAGGATCAGCGGCTCGTCGGCGCCGTAACGAAAGGTGAGATTTTCAAGTCGGATGGCGGGCACCTCGGTGCTGGCGAGAGCCGCCGGTTTGGCCGATCCCCGTATGGGCAGACCTTCGGCGGCAAGCGCGTCCAGGGCTTTCAGCGCCGCTTCTCCCGCCGCCCGGTCGTGCCAGACGGCCGAAAGCTCGCGCAGCGGTTCGAAAAAGGCGGGTGCAAGCAGCAGGATGAACAAGCCTTCGGTCAAGTCGAGCCGGCCCGTCCAAGTGCCGAAACGGATTTCACCGAGCAGGCTGAAGCCGACATAGACGGCAACCATCGCCACGCCGAGCGCTGCGAAAAGCTCGAGCACGGCGGAGGACAGAAAGGCGATTTTCAGCACGGACATGGTGCGCGCGCGCAGCGATTCCGCCTCGCGACGCAGCCGCAGGGCCGTTGTATCGACCGCATCCAGCGCACGGATCGTCGTCAGTCCGCGCAGGCGATCGAGCAGGAAGCTGTTGAGGCCGCCGGTCGCGACAAGCTGTTTTTCGCTGGCCGCCTGGGCGCGCCAACCGATCAGCGCCATGAAGATCGGAATCAGCGGCGCCGCAAACAGCAGGACCAGCGCGGCGATCCAGGAGACGGGGAGGATAAAGACAAGGATGACAAGCGGCACAAGGCTCGCTTTCACACGCGCCGGCTGGAAGCGGGCGAGATAGGGCACGATGAGTTCGGCCTGTTCGCCGATGACGCTCGCGGCCTTGCCGGATGCCGGCCGGCCGCGGTCGACCGGCGACCACAGGGAGAGGGAACCGGCCGCGGCCTGCCGCTTCCGGCTGAGTTCGCTCCGCGCGGCGCGAAAGGCCAGGCGGCCGCCAGCCGCGTCGAGACCGCTTCTTACCAATCCGAGAACGAGAATGCCGACGGCCGGCCAGAGAACGTCATGCAGCTCGCCGCCATCGGCGATCCGGCCGACCGAGGCGGCCAGCAGTGCGGCCTGCGGGATCCAAATGACAGCAGCCAGCGCCTGCAGCATCGCCGCATTGCGCAGCCGGGCTTTGCCCGCATCGGCGTGTTGCGACGCGACCTCTCTAGCCCGCGGCCGTCCATCCGCTTCGTTTGCCGCGTCGAAGAAAGCAGTGCCCATGCCGCTAACTCTTGTTCGCAGGATTCGGCCGGCGGCGGCCGAGCGAGACGACCCGGTCCTTAGCCTCCAGAAGCTTTGTCACTTTCGCGCCCAGCGAGAGTAGCGTCGCGAGCCTTTCCGTTTCAAGTTGTTTTACGTCTTCATACCAATGCGTCAGCTGTTCGATCAGCGTATGCATCTCACCCATCCGCTCCTGCGCATAACGCTCGGTTTCGCTTGCCGGGCGCTGCATCAGGATTTCGCGCAGAACCGACAGCGTCGGGTCGACTTCCCGCTTCTTCCGCTCCTCGGCAAGCGTCCTCAATATCTGCCAGACATCATCGGGGGTGGTGAAGAAATCGCGGCGATCGTCCGGCTTGTGTTTGAGAAGAACGAGGTTCCAAGCCTGCAGCTCGCGCAGGCTCATCGACACATTGGAGCGCGAGATGCTGAGGGAATCGGCGATCTCCTCGGCGCAGAGCGGGGCGGGGGAGACGAATAGCAGGGCGTAGATCTGACCGACCGTGCGATTGATCCCCCAGCGCGATCCCATTTCGCCGAAATGGAGAACAAAGGACTGAACGAGAGGCGGAAGGTTCATGGCAATTTCCGTGACGTCTGTGATTTCAGAAATTTCTGAAATCACTATACAGAGTTTTGCGCCCCGCCGACAATCAGCAAGATACGCCTGCGTCAATTTGGATATTGTCAATTCACGCGTCGGATTGACCGCAGAGGATCACGCGGCGCAAGTGCGCGGTTCGTCGGCACAATAACGCAAAACTATGCCCGGCATTGCGTCGCGCATGCCGGGCGTGATTGTCTGAGCGAGGTGCGTCAGCTGCGTATCGGCTTCTTGCCGAGATGCGGACAGATCAGATCAGACCGGCCAGGATGCCCAGTCCGGAAATGGCGGCAACGCCGCCCGCCGCCCGCGTGACGAAAACGCCCTGGCGTTCGCCGGCGTGGCCGATGACGTAGCCAAGCGCAAGGCCGACGCCGTGCAGCAATCCGGTTGCCATCATGAAGCCGGCAGCATAGGCGGCGCCGGCAGCGTTGTCCGGCATTTCGGCGCCGTGCGCATGGCCATGAAAGATGGCGAAGAGGCCTGCCATGCCGAGCGCCGCGGCCAACGGCGCCCTGACATTGATTGCAACCATGCCGCCCAGAACGACGACGGAAAGCGCTATGCCCGTCTCAACGAAGGGAAGACCAACGCCGGCAACGCCGAGAGCACCGCCAAACGCCATCATCAGGACGAAGGTCAACGGCAAGAGCCAGATGGCGCGGCTCCCGAGCTGGAAAGCAACCACACCAACCATCACCATGGCGAGGACATGATCGAGGCCGGACATCGGATGAGCAAAGCCATGGCTGAAGCCGGCAGCGTCACCAACGGCAGGATGGGCGGAAGCGACAGCCGGAAGCGCTGCGGCAGCCAAGGCAAGCAGGCCGCTTTTAAGTACTGACTTCATGGTTCGTTTCCTTTGCAATGCTTCGACTTCCTGCCGCGGCGGGGCGCGCAGGTTGAATGCCTCAAGCTAATTCAGGCAGGTCGAACCGTCAACATGAATAGCGAGAGAATTCAATTGCTTATCTGATAGGCAAATGCCGCTTTCAATTGCGTCGGCCGCCCATGATCAACACCGATCAAAGGTACGCTCTCCAATTTCTCGTCCGCCAACTGGAAACGGCCGCGGCCGGAGGTTATCAATTCTCCAGCCGAGGAAACGCAGCCGCCTGCGACGGAGGAGATGCCGATGACAAATACCGAACGGCCGCTGGCGATCAGCGCGCCCGAGCCGCGCACGCTCGATCTGATCTTCAGCGACAAGGCACGTGCCGAACTGTATGCGAAATACGAGATCGTCGAAGCCGATCCGGAGAACATCGCCGGGTTGGGCGGCGAGATTCTCGGCAGAGCGCGCTATGTCATCGGTCAGCCGCCGCTCTCGGCGGAAACGCTCGCCAGAATGCCGGCTCTACGCTCGATCCTCAACGTCGAGAGCAACCTTCTCAACAACATGCCCTATGACGTGCTGTTCGAGCGCGGCATCCATGTCGTGACGACGGGCCAGGTTTTCGCCGAGCCGGTGGCCGAAATCGGTCTCGGCTTCGCGTTGGCCCTGGCGCGCGGCATCGTCGATGCGGATGTTGCCTTCCGCGAAGGCAGCGAACTTTGGGGAGGGGAGGGCAATGCGAGCGCGCGGCTGATCGCCGGTTCCGAGATCGGCATCGTCGGCTTCGGCGATCTCGGCAAGGCGCTGCGCCGCGTGCTGTCCGGTTTCAGGGCGCGCATCCGGGTCTTCGATCCCTGGCTGCCCCGCTCGATCCTCGAAGAAAACGGCGTCGAGCCCGCGAGCCTGGAAAATGTGCTGACGAAGAGCGATTTCGTCTTTGTCGTCGCAGCCGTCACCAGCGAAAACAAAGGTTTTCTCGGTGCTGAGGCCTTTGCCAGCATGCGCAGGGGAGCGGCCTTCATCCTGCTCAGTCGCGCCGACGTTGTCGATTTCGACGCATTGATGGCGGCCGTTTCGTCGGGCCATATCGTCGCGGCAAGCGACGTCTACCCTGAGGAACCGCTGCCGCCTGATCATCCGGTACGCAGCCTGAAGGGCTTCATCCGCTCGGCGCACCGGGCCGGAGCGCTCGACAGCGCCTTCAAGAAGATGGGCGACATGGTATTGGAAGACATGGACCTGATGGATCGCGGCCTGCCACCGATGCGCTGCAAACGGGCGGAGCGCGAGACGGTCTCCCGCATGCGCTCCAAGCCGGTGGCGGTGAATTAGAATGCCGCCCAAGCCTGATCGACAGCTTGGGCGGCATCTGTAGAGGCTGGCTTCCTTAGGCGGCGCGCTGTCCGGTGCCCTGGATCGCAGCGAGCTTCCAGTCCGTGCCCGGCTTGCGCACGAAGGTCCAGATCTCGGTGCTTTCGCTCGGACGGCGGTCGTCGCCAGAAACGACACGACCGCTGTCGCGTTCGACCATGGCATCGATCGAGGAATAACGCATGGCGAGCGTCGCATAGTCCTGGCCGTTCTCGCGCCAAGTCTCGGCAATATCGCCCTGCAGCAGTTTGACGTCGGAGACACGGTTGCGCACGCCGTTGGTGGCGTTTTCTCCCAGTTCCTCGGCAAGATAGGACATTGCCTCAGGCGTCGTCAGCCGGCGCAACGCGCCGTAGTCTTCGGCGCCGTAAGCGGTCTGCACGCTCGTCAGCAACTCTTCGAACTGGTCGAGATCAGCCTGGGCCAGCCCGACCTCGTCGCTCGGGCGATTACCGCGCGACGGACCGCCGGCGCTAGAGCCGATCGCCGGGATCTGGAACGACGAAGAGTTCGTGGGCGACATGTTGAACGACTGGCCGTAGGATCGGCTCTGACCGCCGGCGCCGTAAGAAGGCTGGCGGCGGTTGGCGAAATAACGCATGGCGAGCATGACGGCGCCGCCAATCAAAGCGATCTGCAGCAGCATGCCGAGGAAACCGAAGCCGCCGCCGAAACCGTGGCCGAGCAGCATGCCGAGAAGACCGCCGGCGATCAGGCCGCCGATCATCGAACGGCCGAAGCCGTTGAAGAAACCTGGGCGCTGCTGGGCGTAGCCGGGCTGCTGCGTGCTATAGGGCGCGGTCGTTTGCGGGCGCGGCGTCATCGACCGTTCAATGGGGGCAGCCGGGGCAGGCGCAGTACGGGTAACCGGAGGCGCGCTGAACGTACGGGTGCCACGGCTTCCGAACCCGCCGAACCCGCCGGCGCGGCGCGCATCGGCATCGCTGATCGTGGCAAAAACGGTAGCGCTCGTCAGTACGGCAATGGCCGCCATCTTGGCAAAACGCGAAACGGCACTCGGCATTCCTGGTCTCCTGTCATGCACAATCACGGCATGTCGGGATAGAATATAGGTGGTCTTTCTTCTGTTTGAAGTTTTTCGGCCACTTTACTGACAAACATCGACCCAGCTGGCGCCGGTCAACTCGGCAAGCCGTCCTGTGGCGATGCGGACGGCCGAATTGGTCGAGCCGGCCGCCGGCACCACTTCGTCGAAGCGTTTCAGCGAAATATCGCAATAGATCGGCAGCGGCGAGGGCAGGCCGAACGGGCAGACACCGCCGACAGGATGGCTGGTGACCGCCACGACCTCTTCGGCATCGAGCATGCGCCCCTTGGCCCCGAAAGTATCCTTGAATTTGCGATTGTCGAGCCGCGCCGTACCGCCGGCAACGACCAGCATCATCTGCTCGCCGACGCGCAGGCAGATCGTCTTGGCGATCTGGGCGGGCTCGACGCCATGGGCTTCGGCGGCAAGCGCCACCGTCGAGGAGCTCTCGGCGGTTTCGATGATTTCGATGTCGCGTGCGTGGGTGCCGAAGAAGGCGCGGACGGATTCAAGGCTCATGGGTGCGATGCTAGACCAGGAAAGGCGCAATTTGAAGCGTAAAAGATGCCCGCCGAACACCGCCGCTTGCAAGTGCCGCGGACATCGTCATAATAATTTTGCACACGTGCTCAATTTTGTCATTCGGCCGTTACGTTCAGCCCATAGAGCGGGACTTGTCACGTTTTTGCGGGCTTTCGAAGCGGTCGTCAACACCAGTGATGACCCGTCAAAGAGGCCTCACACTGCTCTTCTGGGGAGATGAAGAAGATGACCATTTTGCCGACATTGAAATCCCTTACGATCGCGGCTGCCATCCTGGCCTCGACCTCCGTATTCGCACTCGCCAAGGACGTCACCATCAGCGTCTGGGCCGGCGGCACCGGCCCGAACGACGTCTATCGTCTCGACGCCATCGAGATCGCGGCGCAGCAGCTGCAGCGCGAAGCCGCCCTCAAGGGCGAAGACCTGAAAATCACCGTCGAAAAGAAGCCCTATAGCGCTTGGGAAGACTTCAAACAGGCCTTGACCCTTGCCGCAGAAGCCAAAACCGCCCCGAACATTGTCGTCAGCGGCCACGAGGACATCGCACCCTGGTCGCAATCCGGCCTGATCGTTCCGATCGAAGATTATGTCGACCTCGATTCCTGGCCGCTCAACGGCATCTATGAAAATCTTCTGAAGATCGCCTCCTACAACGGCACCGTCTATGGCATCCCGCAGGATGCCGAATCCCGGCCGATGTTCTTTTGGAAGCCGTATATGAAGGCGATCGGCTACAGCGACGCCGATCTCGACGCCCTGCCGCAGAACGTGCAGGACGGCAAGTACACGATGAAGAACCTGCTCGAAGACGCCAAGAAGATGCAGGACAAGGGCCTCGTCCAGCCCGGCTACGGCTTTTATCCGCGCACCAGCAACGGGCCGGATTACTGGCAGTTCTACACCAGCTTCGGCGGCACGATGGAAGAAGGCGGCAAGCTTGTCTTCGACAAGGCCGCGATGGCCCGCACCTACCAGTTCTTCGCCGATGCCGTTAAATCAGGCGTCACCAAGAAGAACCACATCGGCATGCCAGGCGATCAGTGGTGGAAGGAAGTCGCCACCGGCAAGGCCGGCATCTGGGACGGCGGCACCTGGCACTATGCCCGCCTCGTCAATCAGGAAGGCCTCAAGGATTTCTTCGGCAACGTTATCTTCACGCTGATCCCGGCCGGCGAAGGCGGCAAGGCCAACACGCTGACGCATCCGCTCGTCTATCTCCTGACCGCAGGTCACGACAAGGAGGACACCGATATCGCCGCCAAGCTGATCACGATCGCCTCGGAGCCGCGCACCAATGCGTTGCATGCGGTCAAGTCAGCCCATCTCGGCATCTCGGAAGCGGAGTCCGAAGTGGATTTCTACTCGGCTGACCGCTGGACCCGCGAAGCCACCGAACGCCTGCTGCCGCATGCCAATGCGATGCCGAACAATTCCGATTTCGGCACCTATTGGAACATCATGTGGAAGAACCTCGAAGCTTCCTGGACCGGCGCCAAGACTGTCGACGCCGCCATCGGCGATGCCGAAAGCGAGCTGAAAAGCACGCTCGGCGACAAGATCGTCATCCGCTAAGATCGAAGCATCCCTCCGGGCGGCGGCAACTCCGCCGCCCGATCGATCCCTTCGAGGAGGCTTCCATGAAATCATCCACAACGCTCGGACTGGTAATGATCGCGCCTGCAGCGGTCATGATCGTGCTCTTCTTCCTGATGCCGGTCGTTCTGACAGCGGTCTTCTCAATGACCAACATGACCACGGCGACCGGCATTTCAGGGGGCGTCTATCAGATCGCACCCAATTCGCTGATCACGCTGAAATCGGCGATGCCGGAGATCGCCGCCGAGATGGCCGAGCCGCGTTACACGATCGACGAAGCCGGCCTCAAGGCCGTGGAGGGCCTCGGCCTTGCGCCTGCGATCGCGGGGGAGTTGCGCGCCAAGCACGCCGGCGAGGTCTTTGCGACGCGGCGCGACGTCGAGCGCATGATCAAGGATCTTGCCGAACGGCCTTCGACGCGCGAGGTCAAGCAGATCTCCGAACAGTTCAACCGCTCCGTCCTCAACACGCGCTTCGACAGCAAGGAACAGCTGTTTTCGTCGCTGGACGGTCTGGGTTTCAAGCTGACGCCGGAGCAGAAGGAAACCGTCGCCAAGACCACCTATACCGGCTGGACCTGGACGACCGACAATTTCTCACGCATGGCGAGCTCGCCCGACATGGCGCGTGTGCTTTTCAATACCGTGCTCTACGTCGCGCTGGTATTGATGCTCTTCAACGTCGGTTATGCGCTGCTGCTTGCCATCTGGACGCATTACATGCCTCCGACGCCGGCCTCGATCTTTCGCGGCATCTGGCTCCTGCCGCGCATCACGCCCGTCGTCATCTACGTCATGCTGTGGAAGTGGCTCGCCTGGGACAGCGGCTTCATTTCGATCCTGATGGGCAAGTTCGGCTACCCCCCGAAGAACTACCTGCTCGATACCGCCTATAATGCCTGGTTCTTCGTCGTGCTGATCAACGGCTTCATCGGCGCCTCGATGGGCATGCTGGTGTTCTCATCGGCGATGAAGGCCATCCCGAAGAGCCAGTTCTATGCGAGCGAGGTCGACGGCGCTTCACGCTGGCAGCAGATCCGCTACATCATCCTGCCCCAGATGCGCTGGCCGATCCTCTTCGTCACCTGCTATCAGACGCTGTCGCTGCTTGCCTCCTTCAATGAAATCCTGCTCGCCACCAATGGCGGGCCGGGCAACGCGACCGAGGTCTGGGCGCTCTCCGCCTATCACACCGCACTCAGAAACTATGCCGGCAATCTCGAATACGGGCTGGGTGCCGCCATGGCGCTGGTGCTCGTCGTCATCGGCGTGGTGCTGTCGCTGCTTTATCTGCGTGTCTTCAACTATGGCACGCTTGTCGCCAAGCCCTTGATCGAGGATTGACCATGGTCGAACGCTCGCAGCCCTCGGCAAATTATCGCAATTGGCCTGTCCTGACGGCGCTGACCATCGTCAGCCTGCCGCTGCTCTTGATGTATGTCTATCTCTTCCTCGACACCGTCACGGTGAAGCCGCCGGACGCCTTGCTGCCCTCCGGCTTGACGCTCAACCATTGGCGTTTCCTGTGGCAGACAACGGCGGGCAAGGCGAACATCTGGCACGTGACCCTGAATACGCTGCTGTTTTCGGCCTGCACCACCAGTCTGGTGCTGATCGTCTCCTCGATGGCCGGTTATGTGCTGTCTCGGCTGAACGTGCCGGCACGCGGCTTCTTCCTTGCCGGCGTCATGGTGCTGCACGCCTTCCCGTCGGTAACGCTGATCATCGCCATCTTCATCGTGCTGCAGATGATCGGCCTCTATAACTCCCTGATCGGCGTCATCCTGGTGAAGGCGGCGATCGACCTACCGCTCGGCATCTGGCTGATGAAGGGCTTCTACGATACCGTGCCCTGGGAAATCGAAATGGCCGGCGTCGTTGACGGCGCCTCGCGTTTCAGGGTTTGGCGCAGCCTGGTGCTGCCGCAGGTCAAGCCCGGCATCATGGCCCTCGGCCTGTTCTCCTTCCTGTCCGGCTGGGGCGAGTTCATCCTGCCGCAGGTGCTGGCGCCGGGCAATCAGGTGCAGGTGCTGTCGGTCTATCTCGCTGGCTTCCTCGCCGACGACAACAATTACGATTTCAACATGTTCAAGGCGGTCGGCCTATTCTACCTCATTCCGGTGCTGATCGCTTACGCGCTCTTCAACAAATACCTCATGAACATCTACGGCGGCGGGAGCAAAGGCTGATGCGCATCCTCCTCGACAATTTCTCGAAGAGCTTCGGCTCCACTAAGGTCATCGAGAACATGCGGCTCGAAGTCGCCGGTGGCGAGATGCTGGCATTGCTTGGTCCGTCCGGCTGCGGCAAGTCGACGACGCTTTTTGCAGTCTGCGGCATTCACAGGCCGACCGGCGGGCGCATCCTCTTCGGCGAGCGGGATGTCACGGATCTCCCGAGCCAGGCCCGCAATGTCGGTGTCGTCTTCCAGTCCTATGCGCTCTACCCGCACATGACAGTTGCCGAGAACATTGGATTTCCTCTGAAGGTCAAGGGCGCGCCTGCCGCCGAGATCCGCAAAGAGGTCGATCGCATCGCAGGCCTGGTCCACATCGGCAATCTGATGGGCCGCCGGCCGGCTGAACTTTCCGGCGGCCAGCAGCAGCGTGTGGCGCTGGCGCGCGCGCTGATCCGAAAGCCGGACGTGCTGCTGCTCGACGAGCCGCTCGCCAATCTCGACGCCAAGCTGCGCCTCGAAATGCGCTCGGAGATCCGCCGCCTGCAGCGAGAGACCGGCATCACCGCCATCCTCGTTACCCATGACCAGGTGGAGGCGATGAGCATGTGCGACCGCATCGCCATCATGAAAGAGGGCGAGATCGTCCAGATCGCCACGCCGGCCGAGATGTACAACGATCCAAAGACCGCTTTCGTCGCCGGCTTCCTCGGCAATCCGCCGATCACCTTCCTGCGCGGCGTCATGGACAAGGGCGCCTTCGCAATCCCGGAAAGTGAGATCCGGGTCCCGTTGCCGAACGCCATCGGCGCCGCAGAAGGCACCAAGCTGATGCTCGGGGTGCGGCCGGAGCATTTTACGCCTGCGGGCGACGTCACCGTGTCCGGCAAGATCACCTTCGCCGAAACACAAGGGCGGGAGAACCTTTACGACGTGCGGGTTGCCGGCGGGCCGCTGCTGCGCTCGATCCAGCCGGCGCGCAACGATATTCACGTCGGCGACGATGTCGCCTGGGGGATCGACAGCCGCGGCGTGTTCGTCTTCGACGAGAACGGAACGAGGCTCTGATGACCCGCGATTTTTCAGCCTTCTTCGATCGTTACGGCTGGCCGACGGCCAAGGGCCGGCTTCCCTTCTGCATCGGCCATCGCGGCGCCAGCGGCCACGAACGCGAAAACACGCTCGCCGCTTTCCGCCGCGCGGCCGAACTCGGCGCGGAGATGTGGGAGCTCGACACGCAGTTGACCGGTGACGGCGTGGTGGTCGTCTCCCATGACGACCATCTGGAGCGGGTCTACGGCATCGACCGGCGCATCTCGGAAATGACGGCGGCTGAGCTTGCCGGCCTTGACGGCGTCGACGTGCCGAGCTTTTCGCAGGCAGCCGCTCTCGCCCGCGAGACCGGGACCGGTCTCTATGTCGAGCTCAAGGCGCCGGAGACCGGCATCCGATGCTGGCGGCACCTTGTCGAAATGAACCAGCGCTTTGCCTGCCTTGGCTCCTTCGATACCGCGCAGGTGCGCGAACTCAGGGACGCGAGCTGCGATTTTCCGCTCTCGGTGCTGATCCGTGTCGGTCACGATCCGCATGCGCTCGGTGATGAGGCCAGCGCCGATATTCTCCATCTCTGCTGGGAGAGGGCAGGGGAGCGCCCGCAGGATCTGGTGACCGAGTCGCTGATGGCTCGTGCCTTCGAGGCCGGCCGCGAGATCGTGCTCTGGCACGAGGAGCGGCGGACCATTCTCGATGACCTGATGACACTCCCGGTTCTCGGCATCTGCACCGATTTGCCCGATCTGATGCGGCCGCCTCCGATCAAGGAGAAAGCACTTGGCTGACAAGGACAAGGGGCCGCGCAAGGCAACCTCCTTCGACGTGGCGCGGGTGGCCGGCGTCTCGCGCGCCGCCGTGTCGCGCGCCTTCACCCCGGATGCCAGCGTTTCGCCGAAAACGCGCGAGAAGGTCTATCAGGCTGCCAAGGAACTCGGCTATCGAGTGAATTATCTTGCCCGAAGCCTCACCAACAAGCGTTCCGATCTCGTCGGTCTCGTCGCCGCCGGTTTCGACAACCCGTTCCGCACGCTGCAGATCGAGCATCTGTCTCGGGCGCTGCTCGCCCGTAACTTCCGCCCGATCCTGCTGCCAACCTCACAAGAGGCGGATACTTCAACGGTCATTGGCCAGTTGCTGCATTACGCCGTGTCAGGCGTCATCGTCACATCGGACGCACCGCCGACCGAAATCTGCGAACAATGCGCAGCCGAAGGCGTGCCGATCGTGCTGATCAACAAGGGCAACGACATTCCTTTTGTCGACCGCATCATCTCCGACGACAGCATGGCGGGTCATCTGGCGGCCAGCCATCTGATCGATAGCGGCGTGCGTAAGCCGGCCGTGATGGCTGCCCCGGCCAGATCCTATACCGCGCGACGTCGCAGCGAGGCCTTCGTCGCCCGTTGCAAGCAGCTTGGCGTCGAGGGGCAGTTCCTGCAGGTCAAAATCAACGACTATCGGAGCGGTTATGACGCGGCAACCGACCTGGCTGCATCCGGCATCGATGGGCTGTTCTGCGCCAATGACTACATGGCCTGCGGGGTCATCGACCGCGTCATGCAGGGCAGGAGCCGCGACGAGACGCCGCCGCTCCGCATTATCGGCCATGACGACATCCCCCAGGCCGCGTGGACCGCCTACGACCTGACGACCATCCGCCAACCGTGCGACCTCCAGGCAGAACGCACCGTCGATCTGCTGATCAGCCGGATGGCCGAACCGGAGCTGCCGGCGCGTGTCGAGTTCACACCGGTGACATTGATAAAAAGAAGGACTGCCTGATGAATGCCGCATTCGACGCCGCTGCCATCCGCGCACGGGCGGAGGCCGCGATTACCGTTGCGCTCGAGGTCGGACGGGAGACGGCCAGGTTTCGACGCGAGTCGGATCCCGGCACCCTTGCCGTTCAAAGCAAGGGATTGCAGGACTTCGTCACCATCGCCGACAGGAGGGCCGAGCAGGCGATCCGCCACGGGCTCATCTCGCGCTTTCCGGACGATACCTTCATGGGAGAGGAGAGCGGCGGGCAATCGGAAGGGGCCGGCACCTGGGTCGTCGATCCGATCGACGGCACGACCAACTACATCAGGGGCTTCCGCCACTGGGGCGTTTCGATCGCCTTTGTCGTCGGCGACAAGGTCGAGATCGGCGTCGTCTACGACGCTGCCGAGGACAAAGTCTTTCACGCGGTGCGCGGCGGCGGCGCCTTCAAGGATGGACTGCCGATCCATGCGGCGACGACTGTCGATCCGGCCAATGCGCTCATCATTCTCGGCCATTCGCGCAAGACGAGCTTCGATGAGTATCTCGCGCTGTCCAAGCGACTTCATGAGCGCGGCATGGATTATCGGCGCTTGGGCGCAGCCGCCATTGACCTTGTCCGCGTTGCCGAGGGTGCTGCTGATCTCTGTTACGAACGCCACCTCAATGCCTGGGATATGCTGGCCGGTGCGCTGATCGCCGAAGAGGCCGGCGCGATCGTCGCGATGCCGCCGGTCAGCAGGTTGCTCGCGCAAGGCGGGCCTGTCATCGCCCACGCGTCAGGGCTTGCCGGTGAATTCGCCTTCATCCTTGATATCGAGGGACTGTAGAGCGCCGTGCGTCCTTTCGCCGGTCAAGCCGCTATGCGGCGCGCCCAGGCGCGTTCGGTCGCCGGCGCCTCGTCTGTGGTGATCTGATCCGGTTTCAGCGCCATCAATGTCGAGAAGCTCCGCCATTCCGCATCGCTGAAACCGGCCACCGGATCCTTCAGCGTGAAGGTCCACGCATCGACGCGTTTGCCTTCGTCCCGGCAGAGCCCGATCAGGTCGAGGCCATCCTTGGCGGCATCAAGGATCAGCTGCCAGTGGAGATAGATCGTGTCGGGTTCTGTCGGACCGCGCAGGTCGGCGCGCAGCTCCATTTCCGCCGCGCTCCAGCCGCCGGCCTGCCGAATATCGTAAAGTTTCTCGGTCGGATCGATGCCGCGCAGCAGATGCGGAAGCTTTTTCTTGGCTGCCACAATGAGGTCGAGGCTGCCGCCGCTGACGATCACCGAGGCGGCGATATCGCGGAAATGCCCGGCAAGATGCTCGATGCCGCGGGTGCCGACAGCTTCGTAATCGTCCTTCATGTCGAATTGCAGCAATGCGGCCGGATGCGTTGCCCGCATCATATCGGCCAGATCCTCACTGAGGATCAGCGGCCGGGCGCCGTCCTTCATCCTGACATCGCGGAGGTCGGCAGCGTTCTTCGCAGCGATTGGTCCACGGCCCGTCGTTTCACCTTCGAGCTCCATGTCGTGCAGCACGACGAAGCCGCCGTCGGCGCGCACGCGCAGATCGAGTTCCATCGAGGCGCCTGCTGCAAAACCCTCCGCCATCACCTCGGCGGAGAACAGGGGATCGGCAAACCGTTTGCGCAGCCGGTGCCATTTCAGACGGGTGCGATGCCCCTCATGCGAAATCTCCAGGCCCTTTAAATCCGCCAATCTCGTCATCTGCATCTCCGCGATGTCACTCTCCTGCCTTGCCAAGCCGCGATTATCAAGGGCCGAATATGACCTTCACGACGAGATGCCGGCCTGCCCCTTCACTACGGTTCGATCACGAGAGGGGAACGGCTGCCGCGAGCGCGGCGGCGGCCGATCGTAGCGCACGGGACCGTCGCCGCCGCAGCGCTCAAGCCTGGGCCTCGACCTCAAAGGCATCGCTTTCCCCCGGAACCAGCTCCAGCGGCCAGACGATGTTGCGGCCGCCGTCCGGATAGAACGCGCGATAGGCCGGCATGTTGGCGAGAAGCGTCTGACCGAGCGCAATACCGAGATCGTAGAGCGACATGCGGAAGCAGCTGAGCGAGGGCTGCAGGAAGCGTGCGCGCGGCGCATCGCGGAAGCCGATCACCGCGAGATCACGGCCGATACGGATACCCGCTTCCATCAGCCGACGGTAAAGGCCAATCGCCATCAGCTCGTAGATCAGGATGACCGCGGTCGGCCGATCTTCAAGCTGAAGCAATTCATGCGCTGCCTGGTAGCCGCCCTGTTCGCTCGACTTGACACGAATGACGAGCGATGGGTCGAAGGGAATGCCGTGCCGTTCGAGCGCGCGGCGATAGCTCTCGACAAAGACATAGCCGAGATTGACCTCGCTCGATGGCGCGGTGATCCCGATCCGGCGATGGCCGCGGGCGACCAGCCGTTCGACAGCGCGTTCCGCGACACCCTCGAAATCGAGATCGACCCAGGGGAAATTGCCGGCCGAAAGGCTGCGGCCGACGGCGGCGAAGGGGATCTTTGCTCGCGAAAGAAGATCGACGCGCCGGTCCACGCGCTGCGTATTGGAGATGATCATCGCATCGACGACACGCCGCGCCACCATGCGCTTCAGATATTCGCAGGGGTCTTCGTCCGCCGGGCAGGGAAGCATCAGGAGATCGAGCTGATGACGGGCAAAGACATGCTGCAGACCGCTGGTGACGCCGAGGAAGAAGTTATCGGCATTTTCGACCGCTTCCTGGCTGGATTCGATCATCAGCCCGATGACCTTCGTCTCGCCTTGCCGGAGGCTTCGCCCCGATTGATTGGCGACATAGCCGAGCTCCTCGGCCGCCGCCAGCACGCGCCGGCGAGTTTCCTCTTTGACGTCAGGCTTGCCGTTCAGCGCACGGGAGACCGTGCCGATCGAGATATCCAGGTGCTCGGCAAGCTGGCGAATCCCTTTCATGGCTGAGCTTTTCCTCCGGTCCGCATTTTCGCATTCGCCTCTATTGACATCCAAAAACGTTTCCGCCTACAGTCGTAAACGTTTACGGGATGCGTGTCACCAGGAGAGTGGGCGCCATTCCCTCGGAGGAAATCGTGAAATTCAGTGCCATTCTGTGCGGGTGCGGAGCTATGTCCAAGGGTTGGTTGCGCGCCATCGCGTCCCACCCTCAACTCGCCGAGTCCATCGCCATCGTCGGCCTTGTCGACCTGAACCGGGAGACGGCGGAAAAGCTCGCGGCCGAGTTCGGTCTGGAAGACGCTGTCATCGGCTCTGACCTGTCCGAAGTCATCGATGCCACGAAGGCCGATCTCGTCTTCGACATCGTCATTCCAGCTGCCCGATACGATGTCGTTTCGACCGCGCTCAAGGCCGGATGCCACGTGCTGAGCGAAAAGCCGATGGCGGCCTCGCTGGCCGAAGGCGCTGCGCTGATCAATCTCGCCGCAGAGACCGGCCGTATCCATGCCGTCATCCAGAACCGACGCTTCATATCGGGCGTCAGGCGCCTGCGCCGTTTTGTCGACAGCGGTGCGATCGGCGAGCTCACCGGCATTCACTGCGACTTCTTCCTCGCGCCGCATTTCGGCGGCTTTCGCGAGGAGATGGAAAATGTGCTGCTTCTCGACATGGCGATCCACACATTCGATGCCGCCCGCTACGTCGCGGATAAAAAGCCGGTCGCCGTTTATTGCGTCGAGCGCAACCCGAAGGGTTCCTGGTACCGGCACGGCGCGTCGGCAAACGCCATCTTCGAATTTTCCGACGATATCGTCTTCACCTATCGCGGTTCGTGGTGCGCCGAAGGCGAGCGCACCAGCTGGGAGAGCCAGTGGCGGCTCGTCGGCTCAAAGGGAATGCTGACCTGGGACGGTGAGGAGAGCTTCAAGGCCGCCGTCGCCGGGCAAGAGCCCGGCCTGTTGCGCGGCTTCGTTTCCGTAAACGTTCCCGGCCCGGAGCGTGACGAGGAAACTCACGGCCATGCCAGCGTCATCGCCGATTTCATCGCCGCGATCCGCACGGGCAATCAGCCCGAAACCGTCAATTCCGACAATATCAGAAGCCTTGCGATGGTCTTCGGCGCGATCGAAAGCGCCAAGACAGGCCGGCGCATCGAAATTTCAGCATAGGATGAAGTGACGTGAGCAACCCTGCAAAATCCATTCGCATCGGCACCATGGTCAGCGGCAACAAGGGCGACGCCGCCACACGCATTGGCCAGATTGCCGAGCTGGGCTTCGAGAGCTTCGAACCGTTCTTCTGGCAGACGACGAAGGGACAGAACCTCGCCGAGCTCGGCAAGCGCTGCCTCGACGCGATCGGCGACCGCGACATCACGATTTCGACGCTCGGCATGTTCGGTAACCCGCTGGAAGAGGACGCGATCGACCTGGAGACGTTGCAGGGCTGGAAGGACTGCATCGACAACGCTCATCATTTCGGCGCCACCTGCGTCGCCGGCTTCACCGGACGCATTCGCGGCAAGCCGCTGACCGACAGTCTGCCGCGCTACAAAGAGATCTGGAGCGAACTCGCCAAACGCGCCGCCGACAAAGGCGTCAAGATCGCCTTCGAGAACTGCGCCATGGATGGCAATTGGGCGAGTGGCGACTGGAACATCGCTCACAACCCGGATGCCTGGGAATTGATCTTCAACGAGACGCCGGATGACCATATTGGGCTGGAATGGGAACCCTGCCATCAGATGGTCTATCTGATCGACCCCATGCCGCAGATCCGCAAATGGGCGCACAAGTTTTTCCACGTCCACGGCAAGGACGCGACCATCCGCTGGGAGGTCATCAAGGAACACGGCATCTTCGGCAAGGAAAAGTTCGTCTTCATGCGCACGCCGGGCTTCGGCGACAGCGACTGGACCGACATCATTTCCGAGCTGCGCCTTGCCGGCTGGTCGGGCTCGATCGACATCGAGGGGTGGCACGACCCGGTCTATCGCGACGAACTTGAGATGACTGGCCAGGTTCACGGGCTCAACTATCTAAAGAAATGCCGGGGCGGAGATTTCATTGTTGATCCCTGATCAACCGCCTAAAATGGAGCGCCGCCGGGCTGGGAGGCTGGGGCGGGGCGCCATGACTGACTAACTGGTCTTTTCGCGGCGCAGCCGCTTTTTTGGGAGGAAGGCATGAAAAGAATTGCAACACTTGCGCTAGCACTCGGCACGGCGATGCTGATGACATCGATCGGCCATGCCGAACAGAAGACTTTCAAGATCTGGTGGTTCGAGGAGCCGACCACGGCTCAGGGCATTGTCTGGAAGAAGGCGCTCGAGGAGTTCAAGGCGAAACATCCTGATATCAACGTCAGCTTCGAGCAGAAGACCTTTCAGCAGTTGCAGGCCTCAGGCGGCATGATCCTTAATTCGGATCAGGCCCCCGACGTGCTCGAGTACAACAAGGGCAATGCGACCGCTGGCTTGGTTGCAAGCCAGGGATTGCTGACCAATCTGGATGCCTACGTGAAGAAGGAGGGCTGGGACAAGATCCTTAACGAAGGCGATTTTGTCCTGAGCCGTTATGACGAAAAGGGCATCTATGGCTCCGGCCCTGTTTGGGGCGTTTCTGTCTTCGGCGAATATGTTTCGTGCTTCTACAATATTGACATGTTCGAAAAGGCAGGCCTCAAGCCGCCGACGACGCTTGAAGAGTGGGTCGCTGACTTGGAAGCCTTCAAGCAGAAAGGTCTCACACCTCTCGCGCTCGGCGCCATCGACACCAGTGGTCAGCACTTGCTTGCCTCTCTCGCCTATACCAAGGCCGATGACGCTTGGATCCAGAATTATCAGGGTTTGAAGGCGCCTCTCGACGGCGCGCCTTACCTCTATGCGGCGCAGACCTTGGTCGACTGGGTCAGCAAGGGCTACATCAGCAAGGACTCCACGGGCATGAAGGACCCGGATGCAGCTCTGCTCTTTACGTCCGGCAAGGCACCAATGTACGTCTCGGGCACGTGGAATCTCGGCACCTTTGCGTCGACTATCAAAGACTTCAAGTGGGGTCAGTTCGTGATTCCGACGCCGAAATATTCTGTCGGCTCGACAGGCAATCTCTGGGTCGTTCCCAAGGGTAGCAAGAATCCCGATCTCGCCGCCGAGTGGATCAGCCTGACCTTGTCGCCGAAGTACCAAGCTGAACTCGGCAATGCGGGCGGCGTCCCGATCGCCGCTGATCTTTCCGCCATCACCAACCCTATCGGCAAGAACGCCGCAGCGGTTTTCAAGCAGATCTCTGACAAAAACGGCCTCGGCTTCTATCCTGACTGGCCGGTCCCCGGCTACTACGACGTGCTCAATCAGAAAGACACCGGTCTCTTCCAGGGCAGTCTGACTGCGGAACAGTTCGTCGAACAGATCAAGCAGGTTTACGACGACGCGCAGGAAAATCAGTAGCGCGACGTTGAACGCTGGGTTGCGCCTTTGGCGCAGCCCATTTTGGGAGGCTAAAGGAAGAATGATATGGCCATATCCAGCCAGCGATCGAGCGACGGTTCACGAAGCTATAGCCTCTACCTCATCCCGGGAACGATCGGCTTCATTCTCATCGTGCTCATACCGCAGCTTGCTAATCTCGGGCTGAGCTTCACGGCATGGAAAGGCGTTGGTACGCCGCGACCGGTCGGCCTGCAGAACTATCATCGCCTGCTTACGGACGATCAATTCTGGGGATCGATGTATCACACGCTGCTGTTCATCGTCTCGATGACCGTGATACCGGTGTGCATCGGCCTGGTGCTGGCCGCTTTGCTGTTCGACTACGTCAGGGACCAATTCGGGGAATGGGTCTCGAGCTTCTTCAGGGCCGGTTTTTACTTACCGCAGATTCTGCCCGTAACGGTCGCGGGCGTGCTCTGGGGTTGGATTCTCAATCCCGTCGGCGTCATCAACATCACGCTAAAGTCCATCGGCCTTGATAATCTCGCCCAGAACTGGATCGGCGATGCGACATACGCGCTTACTTCCGTCTCGCTCGTCATTGTCTGGATACAGGTCGGCTATTGTCTGGTGGTTTTCATGGCCGGTCTTTCACGCATCGACCCTTCTCTCTACGAGGCTGCGGAGCTCGATGGGGCAAACTGGTGGAGCCGGCTGGTGACGATCACCATTCCGCTTCTGGCGCCGGAGATTTTCGTCGTCGTGCTGACCACGCTGATCGCAGCGCTTAAAGTCTTTGCGCCAATCTTTGTCATCACCGCCGGCGGCCCCGACAACTCCACTCTGGTGCCATCCTATCTGACTTACTACCACTTCTTCACAACGCAACGCGTCGGCTATGCCGCAGCCATCGCGGTCGTTCAAACGACTCTGACGATCGCTTTGGCTGTGATTTTCCTACGCTTCCAGAGCCAGCAGGAGTCGAAGGAGTAGATCATGGCTTACTCAGTTCTCAGCGACGGCACCACCAAGGCAAAAGCGACCGCACCTGCCGATCGCGCCCGACGCGATCCCATGCGGTGGGTGGTGCTGGCCATCCTTATTCTGCTCCTCGCCTTTACGCTCTTTCCCTTTTTCCTTGCTCTGCTCAACGCCGTCAAGGCGAGCGCCGAATACGCAGTCGGCGGACCGCTTTCAATTCCTCGGTCGATCGATCTCACGGCGATCGAGAAATTCTGGACGGTGTCTGATTTCAGCCGCAAGCTGCTCAATAGCGTGGTGATCAGTCTCGCTGTATCGGTGTTGGGGGTACTGATAAGCCTGTTCAACGCCTATGCGATTGGGGTCGGCAAGGTGCCGGGTTCGCGCGTGATTTTGGTGGTCTTTCTTCTCGGCATTATGGTGCCGCAGGAGTCCATCATTTACCCGCTTTACTACATGGCGAAAGCTAGCGGCCTCTATGATACGCAGCTTTCCGTGATCATCATTTTCGCGGTCCTGCAAAGCGCTTTCGGGACTTACCTGCTCTCGACCGTGCTGAGTACCTTTCCCAAGGAGATCCTCGAAGCGGCGGAGATGGATGGCTCGAGCCATTGGAAAACGCTGTGGTTCGTAGTCGTCCCGATGCTGAGGCCGACGCTCATGGTCCTGGGAACCTTTTTTTTCATCTGGACTTGGAACGAATTCTTGATCCCGCTCGTCATGCTGGTGTCCAACAACAATCAGACGGTCTCGGTCGCCATGGGCCTCACCCGCGGTCAGAACATGTCGGACCCGGTGCTGCAGGCCTCGGCGGCTTTCCTGGGTATAATACCGACCGTAATCTTCTTCTTGATCTTCCAGCGCACGCTAACGCGCGGCATCGCCGCCGGAGCAGTCAAGTGACGCCGTTTTTCACCCTTGACCATCCCATCGGTCCCGGTTGGGGACCAGCAAGGTTTTCGGTATGAGCCAGGACATCCAAATCGAGCTCTCGGGCGTCGAGAAGCACTACGGCGCCTTTCACGCGCTTAAGAACGTCAACCTTTCAATTCCCAAGGGCACGTTCGTGGCGCTGGTCGGTCCGTCGGGATGCGGCAAGTCCACGTTGCTCCGTTCGCTTGCCGGGCTGGAAAAAATTACCGGCGGCACGCTGAAGATTGCCGGCAAGGTGATGAACGACGTGCCGCCGCGGGCACGCGATATAGCCATGGTTTTTCAGAGTTACGCCCTCTATCCGCATATGACGGTGGAACAGAATCTGACCTATTCGCTGAAGATGCACCGCGTCCCCAAGGCTGAGGCAAAACAGAAAGCCGAGGAAGTCGCTGCCATCACTGGTCTTTCCCGGCTGCTCGACCGTTATCCGCGTCAGCTTTCCGGGGGCCAACGGCAGCGCGTCGCCATGGGCCGCGCCATTATCCGCAACCCCCAGGCCTTCTTGTTCGACGAGCCGCTTTCCAACCTTGATGCTGCGCTGCGTGTCTCGATGCGCAAGGAAATTCGCGCCCTGCACGACCGGCTAGGCGCTACCTTCGTTTACGTCACGCATGACCAGGTCGAAGCGATGACGATGGCCGATCATGTGGTAGTGATGCGCGACGGCATCATCGAACAGCAGGGCGCGCCGCTTGATCTCTACGACCGGCCGACAAACCGTTTCGTCGCGGGCTTCATCGGTTCGCCGGCGATGAATTTCATTCCCGCGATCGCCGGGGAAGACGGAAAGAGCCTGATCCTGGATTTCGGCGCGGTGAAGCAGAGACTTCCGATAACCCGCGTCGTCGAGCCGGGTCGCAAGCTTGTCGCGGGTATACGGCCGGAACATATCGAGGTCGTTGCGCTCGGTCACGGCAGCTTTGACGTGCCAATCGCCTTCGTCGAATCGACCGGCTCCTCGACCTTCATCGTCGCGGCGACGCAGCCGGAACTGACGATCGTCGAGACGCGGCGCGACAAGGTCAGACCAGGAGAGATGATCGGACTTTCTGTCGATCCGGCCCAGGTCCATCTTTTTGACGCATCGACAGAACGCCTGATATAAGACCCGTCAGGCGTGGGCAGCTTCATAAAACCATCATCGGTCTCTGCGAAGGGAGTGGCTCCGCACGATTCGCTTCGTTCATTTCTGCAGCATCCGGATTTTCTTCATGGCATCCTCCCCGACTTCGGCTCGCCTTTCCCCGAACGCGTCGCCCCGCCTCGTCATTCTTGCCGAAACGGTGTTGAAGGCCGGCGAGACGGCCCGGGCGTCCCTGCGGCGGCGGACATCCGGGGAAATGCTGGCCAAGGCGCCGCGCGATTACCAGACCGAGATCGATGTCGCCGTCGAGCGCATCATCGTCGATGAGATGACGAAGGCCTTCCCTGATTATGCCATCCAGGGCGAGGAGGCGGTCGGCAACCGCACGGCCGGACCGGAGACGCCGATCATCTATATCGACCCGATCGACGGCACGACCAACTACGCCTGGGGCGTGCCGCACTTCGGCATGACGATCGCGATTGCCGAACGCGGCAGGCTGGTGGCGGGAGTCGTTTATGACGCCATGCAGGACGAGCTCTTCAGCGCCGAGATCGGCGGCGGCGCCTATCTCAATGGCGAGCGCATCCGTTGCGCCGATGTCTGCGACATCGAAAACGTCCTGATCGGTGCCGGGCTGCCCATTCCAGGCCAGGTGAAGGCGGTTGCGGAAGAGACCTATTTCGATGCCATCAAACGCCTGATGGCCAACACGGCGGGCGTGCGCCGCCTGGGCTCGGCGGCTCTGTCGATAGCTTATGTCGCCTGCGGCCGGCTGGACGGCTTCTTCGAGGATGGCCTCTCGATCCATGATTTCGGCGCCTCGGCGCTGATGGTCGAAGAGGCCGGCGGCATCGTCACGCGGTTTTCCGGCGCTGAAGTGGACGGGCGCGGCGATATCCTTGCCGCCAGCAAGGCGCTGCATCCCTGGCTCAAGGAAGGCTTCTCAAATCAGGTGTGACGCCGTCAGACCGGCAGCAGTCGACCGGCCTCCGCATCGCTCTTTGACGGCATCGACTCATGCACGAGGGCGTTATCGCGGAAGGCGAAAAAGCTCGTGAAGCTGGGCTCGACCTTCATTCCGGCCTGGATCCGATCGTCCGGCGCCACCATCGCCTTCAGACGGGTGCCGTCGGCAAGATCGACATCGACCATCTTGTGGGTGCCGAAATCGACGGTGCGGTGGACAGTCGCCGCATTCGCCCGATCAGAGAGGCGGATCGCCAGTGCTTCCGGGCGGCTGGCAAGCGTCACCGGCCCGTCTTCGACAGGGACGGTGAGCGGGAAGAGCGGATACTCGCAGACGCCGTTTCTGATGTGGCTCTCGACGAAATTCATCGAGCCGATGAAGCCGGCGACGAAGGCCGTCTGCGGCTGCCGGTAGATGGTGCTCGGCGGGGCGATCTGTTCGGTGCATCCGTCACGCATGATGACGATGCGATCGGCAAGCGCCAGGGCCTCGTCCTGGCCGTGAGTGACGAAGAGCGTGGTGATGCCGAGGCGCTGCTGAATATCGCGCACTTCCTCCCGCAATCTTTCGCGCAGGTGCTGGTCGAGACTGGCGAAAGGCTCGTCGAGCAACAGTATCTTCGGTTCGAGCACCAGCGAGCGGGCGAGCGCGACGCGCTGCTGCTGTCCGCCCGATAGCTGCGTCGTCATCCGGCGTCCGTAATCGGCAAGGCCGACCAGCGCCAAAGCGTTTTCGACCCGCTCACGGATTTCCGCTTTCGGCAGGCGGCGCAGCTTCAGGCCGAAGGCGATGTTGTTGAAGACATCCATATGCGTCCAAAGCGCATGGCTCTGGAACACCATGCCGGTCGGGCGCCGCTCGGGCGGCAGGTTCGTCACATCCTTGGCATCGATGCGGATCGTTCCACTGCTCGGTCGCTCGAAGCCGCCAATCATCCGCAACAGAGTCGACTTGCCGGAACCGGACGGGCCGAGCAGGCAGACGAGCTCGCCGTCGCCCACTTCGAGCGCAAAATCGCGAACGGCAAAGGTGGTCCCGAACAGCTTCGAAACGCCCTCGATCGCCAGATGTGCCATTCTCAAACCCTTCCCTGAATTGGGTGCGTGACGCTTTACGCGCCAAAACCTCTCGCAAAGGCGCCGGTGCCGACGACGCGCCGCGCAAACATCAGCGCGATGAAGGACGGCACCCATAGCATGACGGAGAGCACGGCGCCGTATTGCACGACGATCTGATTGTTGATGAAGCTGATCATCAGCACCGGCATGGTGCGGATCTCCGGCGCACCGATCAGCCAGGCGCCTTCGGTTTCGTAAAAGGTGCCGACGAAGGTCAGAAGCAGCGCGGCGGATATGGTCGGCGCGGCCTGCGGCAGGGTGATCGACCAGAAGACGCGCAGCGGTGTTGCCCCCGCGTCACGGGCCGCCTCTTCCATGCGCCGGTCGACATTCTGGAAGGCGGCGACCGGAATCCAGATCATCAGCATCAGCGTGCCGACGAGCTGGATCAACACGACGCCCCAGAAGGTGCTGATCAGGCCGAGCTGCAGGAAGATGCCGGCGATGGCGACGAGCAGGCCGAATTTCGGAAAGGCATGTGACGCCAGGAACGAGAGGAAGAGAATGTTTCTGCCGGGAAAACGCATGCGCGCAAAAGCATAAGCCGCGGGAAGGCAGATAATGGCAGAAAGAAGCGTGACCGTCGTCGTCAATCGCAGGCTGAGGAGGAGAGCATTCCAGACATCGGGCCGCGCCAGCGTCTGGCCCCAAAAGCGCAGGCCGAATTGCTGCGGAACTACCGAGGGATAGCGCCAGACCTCGGTGAAGGCCCATGTTCCCACGACGAGAAGCGGCAGCGCGATGAACAGCGTCAACAGACAGGCAAAGAGCAGGCCGATCCAGTCGACGCAGAGGCTGGTGCCCGCTCTGCCGACACTCATGGCCTAGCCTCGCGGTTGCGGGCGATCGATCTGATATAAAAGATGCCGAAGACCAGACAAAAACCGAAAGTGATGACGGCCTGGGTCATGGCATCAAGCGGATCGTTCATATCGGCGAAGGTGCGCTGCATGAACGGCCCCATCATTTCAGGCGATGCCGGGCCGAGCACATAGGGAAGGGTGAAGGCGGAGAAGATGCCGAGCACGGCGAAGGAGGCGGTCACCAGCAGCGAATTGCCCATCCGCGGCAGGATGATCGAGACGAAGACCCGCAACGGCCTTGCGCCGACATCGCGGGCAGCCTCGATGGCGCTGTTCGAAACGGAGGAGAGCCCGGCCGTCAGCATCAGCACCGTAAGCGGAAGATTGTCCCAGACCAGACCGATGACCGGTCCCCATGGCGTCAGATAGGGCGTACGCAGTTTTGGTAGGCCGACAGAATTCAGCAGCAGGTCGACGGTGCCGTTCGGCCCGATGGTCCTGATCAGCGCATAGGCGAGGATGATCGACGGCACGAACATGGGGAAGATCGCCAGGCCCTGCACATAGGCCGCAAGGCGTCCCTGCGAGAAACGGAGGTAAAGTGCGATCGGAAGCCCGATCGCCAGAAGCAGGACGCCGCAGACGGCGGTGGTCCAGAGCGTCACCCCGAGATTGGCGAGGCTGTAGCCATCGGTGAAGAAGAAGCGGTAGGAGGCGAACGAAAAGCCCGTCGCCCCGTCAGGCCCTCGGACGAAGATCGTGCCGACGACCGCCGAAAGAATAGGAAAGATGATCAACCACGCAAGCAGGAACACCGGCAGGGCGACGAGGAGGAGCCCGATCGCGCTCCCCCTGATGATGGATCTGTGACGACGCCAGGCCGCCGGGGCAGGATCGGCGGACATCAGGTGCGGCTGATGTTGGGGGCGACGTTGCGATACCAGCCGTCGTTGATCGCCTTTTCCCAATCGCCGCCCGGGAAGGTCGGGATCGTCGAGGGGATGACGTCGGCATATTTCTTGCGCAGATCGTCGGAAACGTGATCCCAAGAAACGGCCGGGAAACCGCCGATCTGGGTGATGATCGCTTCCTGCATTTCCTTGGTGAGCATGAAGGCGGCAAGCTTCAGGGCCGCTTCCTTGTTGGCGCCGTTCGAGAACACGGTGATGCTGGAGAAGCCGCCGCAAAGAGCGAGATCGCCGAACTGCACGAGGCCGGTCGTATCCGGCAGCACGCCCTGGGCGATCGCCTGCAGCACCTGGTCCGACCAGACCGGTACCATGGTGACAACGCCCTGGGCGAGCAGTTGGATCGACTGCGTATTGCCTGATGTATAGGCGCCCTTGTCGTAGAGCGAGGGGGCGAGATCGCTGAGGATCTTCCAGGCCGGTGTCAGGGCTTGGCTGGCAAAGTCGGCGGTGAAATTGTCGACCTTGAATTTGCTCGGATCGCGGCCATTGACCTCATGGATGGCGCGGCGGACGAAATTGCCGCCCGAGCCGCCCTTGTCGGGCCTGTTGTAGATGAACTGGCCCGGATTGGCCTTGATCCATGTGGTGAGCTGGTCCCAGCTCTTTGGCGCATCCTTCGGATCCAGCTTGGTCTTGTCATAGGCGAGCAGGACCTGCGAACCGCGGTAGGGAAGGGAATAGGCGGTATCGAGGGCGAGCGGATTGATGCGGTCATAGCCTTCGATGTTTTCGGCGGAGAGTTTGGCCCAGAGGCCGGCATCGATGCCGCCGGACGGCAGACGCGGATCGAACTGCTCGAACAGGTCGGCCTGCGGATCGGTCTTGGTCTTCAGGGCTGCGAGTGCGCGATCGGCGATGGCGCGCAGGCCGTTATTGTCGCCGGCGTCGGTGACCTTCAGGGCGACGCCGGGATGGGCCTTTTCAAAGGCAGGGCGGATGATGTTGTTCCAGAGGTCGACGATGTTGGCATCCGAACCGCTGTAGAGGTCGATCGTGCCGGCCGCGGCCGCTGCGAAACGCGGAAGAGCCAGAAGACCGGCCGCAGCCGACGATGCGATCACAAATTCACGCCTGTTCATAACCCGTCTCCATCAAGTGTCGAGGCTCAGCCTCCGCAGGATTGTCCACGACTTTGCTAGCGCCGGCGCGTAACATCGGCATGACAGGACGGCCCCGTTCGAAGGAAATTGCACAGCTGTGCTGATTTCCGTCGTATGGAAATCGGCGGTGGGAGACACTATCTCTCGGGAAACAAGGAGACATCCAATGACCGAAGAACGTGCAGTGCTCGCCGGCGGCTGCTTCTGGGGCATGCAGGACCTCATCCGCCGCTATAAGGGCGTGATTTCGACCCGCGTCGGCTATACCGGCGGCGATGTGCCGAATGCCACTTACCGCAACCACGGGACCCATGCCGAGGCGATCGAGATCATCTTCGACCCCGCCCGGATCAGCTACCGCGAAATCCTCGAATTCTTCTTCCAGATTCATGACCCGAGCACGCGCAACCGCCAGGGCAACGACGTCGGCACGAGCTATCGCTCGGCGATCTTCTACACCAGCCCGGAGCAGGAACGCGTCGCCCGCGATACGATCGCCGATGTCGACGCATCCGGCCTGTGGCCCGGCAAGGTCGTCACCGAAGTCGTGCCGGTAAGCGATTTCTGGGAGGCCGAGCCCGAGCACCAGGATTATCTGGAGCGGATTCCGAACGGCTATACCTGCCACTTCGTCCGGCCCGGCTGGAAACTGCCGGCCCGCCAGAAGATCGCCTGACGCAATTCGTGCATGCATGCCGGAAACAATGCCGGGGTGCATGGCACGTCCGGCTCTCAGCAGGCGGGTCAGAACCCGGTGTGATCGGCGATGACACGCACCATTTCGTCGACGTCCTGATCGTGAATTTCATGCCCCCCGCCAGCAATCCGTTGCAGTTGGGCGGTCGGCGCGACACGGATGAAGGCTTCTCCGTGTTCGATCGGGAAAAGCGGGTCCGACGTACCGTGGATTACGAGAACCGGCACGTCGATGCGGGACGCATGCAGCGTGGCCGCCTTGTCCTCGCTCAACAGCATGAAATGGTTGGTCGCACTGGCGAAGGACGCGGTCCGGCCCATGTCGCGTGCGATGAGGGCACTCGCCGCCTCGGCATCGTGCGGATGCCTGGTGCCGGCCAGCATGGCTGAATCGCGACGCAGGAAATCGGAAATGGCCCCTAGATCCGACCAGTCGAGGCTTTCGGCAGCGGCGGAATGCTCCTGGTAGGCTTTGGTCGAAGAAGGCAGGCCGTCGACTCCAAGCGGCGACGAGCTGATCACGGTGAGTGTTCGCACGCGCCGGGGGTGACGCAATGCGGCCTCTTGTGCCAGGAAACCGCCCATCGACATGCCCACAAGATGCGCGGCTTCAATTCCATATCCGTCGAGAATGGCGATGGCATCGTCGGCCAGATCGCTGAACGAATAGTCCGGCTCGCCCGGTGGATAACAGGTGGAAAGGCCGGTGTCGCGCTGGTCGTAACGGATGACGTAGCGCCCTTGGGCGGCGAGTTCCTCACAGAACCTTTCCGGCCACCACAGCATCGAAGACATCACTCCCATGATCAACAACACGGGCGGGTGGGCCGGATCGCCGAAGGCCTGGGTGTGCAGCTGCGCATCTTCGAATGCGATGATCTTTTCGGCGACGAGAGTTGCTCCGGTCATTTCCATATCTCACCTTGTCCGATTGCAGTATGCAACTAGTCCCCATCTTGCATGACTGATCCTAATGTGCAATCTGTTTGAGAGGCTTGGCATGCGAAGACCCCTCTACGCATCAGACTGACGATCAATCCTCGAACAAATTAAAGTGAGGGTTATGGCATTGGATCGTGCCGACTTTTACGACGCGGAACTGGCGAGACACAATCGGCACCTCCGAGTTGCTGCCGGCGTTGGCCCGAATGACCTAGTGCTCGATATCGGCTGCGGCGCGGGACAGACAACGCGCGAGGCCGCCCGCGCCGCATCACAGGGAGAAGTGGTCGGGGTGGATACATCAGCTGAGATGCTCGAAGTCGCAAGGCGACGGAGTGCTGACGAGGGGTTGCGAAATGTGGTGTTTGAGCAGGCAGACGCGCAAGTCTACGCATTTCCGGCTGGCGGCTTCGATCTCTGCATCAGCCGGTTCGGCGTGATGTTTTTTGCCGATCCGGCAGCCGCCTTTGCCAATATCGGCCGGGCGATGCGGTCGGGCGCGCGCCTTGTGTGGATGGTATGGCAAAGCCGGGAGCGTAACCCGTGGTCTGGCGCCATACGGCAGGCCCTGACGCCCGGAACTGCGGTTTCGGCAGGTGGTCCCGATCCGTTTTCGCTTGGCGATCCTACCATTGCGAAGGACCTTTTGAGCGCAGCAGGTTTTACGTCGATCGACTTTGCCGACGTGCGAGAGCCGGTCTACTATGGACCGAACGTCGATGCGGCGTCGGAGGCGCTCGCCGGCCTCTATCTGGTGAAGGACGCGCTCGCCCACACCGATGAAGCGCCCGGCAAAGCGCTGCAGCGGCTGCGCGATTTGCTGGAGGCGCATATAACGCCGGAGGGTATCTTTTTCGACTCCCGCGCCTGGATCATCACAGCTCGCCGAGCAGGCGTCGACGCGTCTCAATAGCGCGGTGCGTAATCCAGGCCACCGTCGATGCGGGCCGGACGCCCGTCCAGGAAAAGCTCGCCGATGCGCGGGGCCGAGCGGGCGACGACCTTGCCGCGGCGGATCACCGCCAGCCGGTTCGGCTTCAGCCGCAGCGCTTCCAGCGGATCGCTCGCCTGAAGGATGACCAGGTCGGCGTTGCATCCCTTCTCCAAGCCGTAGCCTGCAAGCCCCATCGTCTTCGCCGA
The DNA here is from genome assembly GCF_014197535.1 of Rhizobium aethiopicum. Lineage (GTDB taxonomy): Bacteria > Pseudomonadota > Alphaproteobacteria > Rhizobiales > Rhizobiaceae > Rhizobium > Rhizobium aethiopicum_A. The sequence continues at coordinate 252,392 of NZ_JACIFV010000005.1, read as the reverse complement.
ATTGACGGTCAGGGCGTCGAAGATCTTCTTCTTGTCGTCGATGCCTGCCATCTGCGCGACATGGATCGCCATATGGCCGACCTCCAGCATGTCGCCCGATCCCATCGAATACCACGGGTCCATGACGCAATCGTGCCCGAAGGAGACGTTGAGCCCGGCATCCATCAATTCCCTTACGCGGGTCATGCCGCGGCGTTTCGGATAGGCGTCGTGCCGGCCCTGCAGCATGATGTTGATCAGCGGATTGGGAATGACGTTGATCTTAGCCTCCGCCATCAGCGGAATGAGTTTCGAGACATAATAATTGTCCATCGAATGCATCGAGGTCAGATGCGAGCCGGCGACACGTCCCTGCAGGCCGAAGCGGATGGTCTCAGCCGCCAGCGTCTCGATATGGCGCGAGAGCGGATCGTCGGTTTCGTCGCAATGCATGTCGACCGGCAGGCCGCGATCGGCAGCGATGCGGCAGAGCGCCTCGACCGAGGCCGTCCCTTCGCCCATCGTCCGCTCGAAGTGCGGAATGCCGCCGACGATATCGACGCCCATGTCGAGCGCTCGGTTGAGCGCATCGATGGCGCCTGGCGAACGGTAATAGCCGTCCTGCGGAAAGGCGACCAGTTGCAGGTCGATATAGGGCGCGACCCTCTCACGGACCTCGATCATCGCCTCGACGGTCACCAGCCTGGGATCACTGGTATCGACATGGCTGCGGATGAAGAGCAGGCCTTGCGTCACCGCCAGATCGCAATAGCGCAACGCGCGGTCGACCAGTTCTTCCCTTGTCACGATGGGGCGCAACTCGCCCCAAAGCGCGATGCCTTCGAGCAGAGTGCCGGAGACGTTCATGCGCGGCAAGCCGAGCGACAAAGTGGCGTCCATATGAAAATGCGGATCGACAAAAGGCGGGCTGACCAGCCTGCCGATTGCATCGATTTCTTCGCCCGCCTGCGCCAGGAGATTGCGCTCGACGGCGATGATCCTATCGCCCTCGATGCCGATATCGATGCCGGTGCGGCCATCAGGGAGATTTGCGTTTCTGACGATCAGATCGAACATCGGGGCCTCGTTGGATGTGGACGGTCTCAGCGCTCGCCGCGGCGATAGGGCTGCATCAGCGCCTGCGGAACACGGGCACGGCGGGCCATGACGGCAAGCGCGGCGATGGAGAGAATATAGGGCGTCATCAGGAAGAGCTGATAGGGCACCAGCCCGCTCAGCACAGTTTGCAGCCGAAGTTGGAAGGCATCGAAGAAGGCGAAGAGCAGGGCGCCGAACAGGGCGCGGCCCGGCCGCCAGGAGGCGAAGACGACCAGCGCGATGCAGATCCATCCGCGCCCCTGCACCATGGTCGGAAAGAAGCTGTTGAACGCCGACAAGGTCAGGAAGGCGCCGCCCATTCCCATCAGCGCGCTGCCGGCGATGACCGCGCCGTAACGCACCTTCATCGGATTGACGCCCTGGGCTTCCGCCGCATGCGGGTTCTCGCCGGTCATGCGGATTGCAAGCCCCACCGGCGTGCGGAAGATAATGTAGGCCATCAGGAGGGCGATGCCTATCGCAAGATAGGTCGGTGCCGTCTGCGTGAAGAAGGCGGGACCGATGAAAGGCAGCGTCGATAGGCCGGGAATGGCGATCGGCTGGAACGGCACAATGGTGGGCGGCGTATTGGCAAGCGGCACGATCAGCCGGAAGACATAATAGCTGAAACTCGAAGCAAAGAGCGTGACGCCAAGGCCGGCGACATGCTGCGAGAGGCCGAGTGTCACCGTCAGCCCCGCATGCAGCAAGCCGAACAGGCCGCCGGCCACGGCCGCAATCAGTAGACCGGTCCAGAGATCGGCGCCGTGATAGACCGACAGCCAGCCGATCATCGCCCCGAAGGTCATGATGCCTTCGATGCCGAGATTGAGCACGCCGGCCCGTTCGCACAGCAGGGCGCCGAGCGTGCCGAAGATCAGCGGCGTGGCGATTCGCAGAATTGCCGCCCAGAGGCCGGCGGAGGCGACAATGTCGAACAGCTGCGTCATCGCCGGATCCTGTATTGGGTGAAGAACAACGCGATCAGCATCGTCAGCAGCGACAGTGCTACCGTGACATCGGCGATATAGGTCGGAATGCCGAGACCGCGGCTCATGCCGTCGGCGCCCACGAACATGGTGGCCGTGAAAATAGCAGCGAAGACGACGCCGAGCGGATTTAGGTTGGCAAGCATGGCGACGACGATGCCGGCATAGCCGAAACCGGGCGACAGGTCGGTCGTCACATACCCTTTGACTCCCATAACCTCGACCGCTCCTGCAAGCCCCGCCAGCCCGCCCGAGAGACAGGCGACCTTCACCAACGTTCTGCCGAGCGGAACGCCTGCGAAGACCGCGCCGGCGGGATTGAGGCCGGCGGCGCGGGACTGCATGCCGAACACCGTTCGCGATTGAACCAGATGAACGATGACCGCCAGTGCGATCGCGATCGCAAAGCCGATATGCAGGCGCGATCGGGCGATCAGCTTCGGCAGCATGGCGTGATCGCTGACGGATTGCGATTGCGGCCAGCCGAAGGCGAGCGGATCCTTGAGAACACCGTCGATCAGCATCGAGACGAAAAGCACGGCGATGAAGTTCAGGAGCAGGCTGGTGACGACCTCGTCGACAGAGAAGCGCAGCCTGAGCCAGAGCGGAACCAGGATAAGCACCATGCCGGCGATGGCGCCGATCAGCAGCAGGAGCGGGATGAGGATGGGCGCGGGAAGGTCGCCCAGCAGTTTCGAACTTGCCGCAGCAACGGCAATGGCGCCGAGATAGAACTGGCCCTCGGCGCCGATATTCCAGAGCCGCGCCCGGAAGGCAACGGCGGCAGCAAGCCCTGTCAGCATCAGCGGCGTCGCCCGCGTCAGCGTTTCGGTCGCCGACAGTCGCGAGCCGAAGGCGCCAGTCAGGATACGCCAATAGGCATCGAGAACAGGCGCGCCGGCAATCGCGATCAGTATGCCGGCCAGCGCCAGCGCCGCAATGACCGCGACGACAGGCGTGAATATCAGCAGAGAAAGCGGGCGGTGCTCGCGGCGCTCAAATCGCATGGTCGGCCTCTGGGTTTTCCTGCCATTCCCCGGCCATCATCAGCCCCAGCCTGCGGGCATCGGCGCCATCGGCCTCGACCGGCGGCGAGAGGCGGCCGCCGACGATCGCCTGGATACGGTCGGCAAGCGCGATCACCTCGTCGAGATCCTCCGAGATCAGCAGCACGGCGGTCCCCTGCCGGCGCGCTTCGAGCAGGCGCGCGTGCACGGCGGCAACCGCACCTTCATCGAGACCGCGGGCAGGCTGTGCGGCAATCAGGATACGCGGCCGCCGGTACAGGCTGCGCCCGAGGATCAGCTTCTGCATATTGCCGCCGGAAAGCAGCCGGGTGCGGATGGCCGGGCCGCCGCCGCGAACGTCGAACCCGTCGATGATCTCTCTGGCGAAAGCCATGCCGGCCTTGCGATCGACGAAACCACGGCGCGAGAAGGCGGGCGAAGCAATGCGCTCCAGCACTGCATTTTCCCAGATCGCCATTTCCCCGATCACGCCTTCATGGTTGCGGTCTTCGGGAATGCGGCCGATGCCGGCGTCGACGACATCAGCGACGCCGAGATTGCCGACGGCTTCCCCGAACAGCTTGAGGTCGCCACCGCTGCGCGCCAGCGTGCCGGACAGAAGATGCGCCAGCGCCGCTTGGCCATTGCCCGAAACGCCGATGATGCCGAGGATCTCTCCCTGATGCAGCCGGAAGCTGATCGATTTCAGCCGGTCGACGCCGCCGGTGCGCACCGTCACACCCTCCGCTTCGAGGGCGATGGCGCCGGGTGCCGACGGCTCGCGCACGGGCCGGGTGACGCGGCGCCCGACCATCAGTTCGGCCAGCTCCGCCTTGCTGGTTTCCGATGCCCTGCGTTCGGCGACCATCTTGCCGCCGCGTAAGACCACGATGCGGTCGGCCGCGGCCATCACCTCGTCGAGCTTGTGCGAGATGAAGATCAGCGATAGGCCTTGGCGGGCCATTTCCTTCAGTGTCGTGAACAACCGCTCGGCTTCGATGTTGGTCAGCACCGCCGTCGGCTCGTCGAGGATCAGGATACGGGCGTCGTTGTAGAGCGCCTTGAGGATCTCGACCCGCTGCTGCTCGCCGACCGACAGATCGCCAAGGCGGGCGTCAGGATCGACCGTGAGGCCGAAGCGCTCGGAAATGGCCAGGAGCTTCTTGCGCGCCGCTGACGTTGCCGAACGCCAGGACCATAGTTTTTCGGTGCCGGTCATGACATTTTCAAGCACCGTCAGATTGGGCGCCAGCGAGAAATGCTGGTGCACCATGCCGACTCCGGCGCGGATCGCCGCACGCGGTTTTCCCTGCGGCACCTCCGCGCCCTCGATCAGAATTCGGCCGGCATCCGGCATGTAGTGGCCGAAAAGGATGCTCATCAGTGTGGTCTTGCCGGCGCCGTTCTCGCCGAGCAGGGCCACGATCTCGCCTTTGGCAAGGGTCATGGAAATATCGTCATTCGCGAGATTGGCGCCGAAGCGTTTGCTGACGCCGATGATTTCCAGAACAGGCCCGGTCATGACGGCAATCCCGCGACCGGAAACCGGTGCTGCCATCGCCCTTCGGCTTCCAGGCGTGCGGCAAGCGATAGAAGCCTCTGCTCGTGGCCCATCGGAGCCATGAGCTGCACCGGCAGCGGCATGGCCTGTTGATCCTGTCCGAAAGGAAGCGTCAAAGCGGGAAAACCCGAAATATTGGCGAGGCAGGCAAGCGGCGCGAATGCCGCCATTCGTTCGAGATGCAGATCTGTGTCGGCATGATCGGACGGAAAGGAGCCGATCGCAAGGGGCGCTGAGGCAAGCATCGGCATCAGGATGCAATCGATCCCGTCGAACAATGACCAGAGACGATGGCTGACCAGGACGGCAGCGTTCAGCGTGTTCCAGAGCATGGACGCCGAAAGCGCCCGGCCGCGGGCCGCGAAAGCCTGCGTTAGAGGCTCGGCCCTGCTTTCCTCAAGAGCCGCTGCCTCGATGAGTGCGGAAAGGTTGACGGAAACGATATCGGCAAAGGCGCGGCCGCTGGCGGCGACGCTCCATTCGAAATCGGCCCACGCCAAAGGAACGATGAGGTGTCCGTCGCTCTCCAGCATGCGCGCCGCGTCTTCGACGGCGGCAAGCCGGCTACCCTCGGTCGGATAGGTCGGTCCGGTATCGGTCAGCAGGCCGATCCGCAGACGGCCGTTGTCGATATCGGTGGGGGCGGGATCCGGAAAGGGTCCGCGCGATTTGCCGCTCAACCGGTCGAAAATCAGCGCCGTATCCCGCACCGAGCGGCAGACCGCCAGTTCGCTGGCAATACCGGCGAGGTGGTTGCCGAAGGATGGACCGCCGGGAATGGCGCCGCGGGTCGGCTTCAGTCCGACGAGGCCGCAACAGGCGGCAGGCACACGGATCGAGCCGCCGGCGTCGGTGGCATGGGCGATCGCGACGATCCCGGCAGCAACCGCTGCCGCCGCGCCGCCGGACGAGCCGCCAGCGGTGCGCGCCGGATCGAGCGGATTGCGGCAGACCGGTCCAATTGCCGGTTCGCTGGCGAGCGATAGACCGAATTCGGGGCTCGTCGTCAGGCCGAACGGGCAGAAGCCCGCGTTGCGGAAGCGGACAGCCAGATCGGAATCGGCTTCGCTGCCCTTCCTTTCCAACAGGCGTGAACCCGCCGTTACCGGCAGCCCTCGAAAAGGACCGCCAAGATCTTTCGCCAAGGTCGGCACGCCGGCAAAGGGCCGGGCAGAGAAATGATCCGGCGCGCTCCGCCGCTCCCGGTCGCTGGCGTGTGCGTCGGCGAGGCCCATGGCGGCATCGAGATAGGCGATCGCGCCGAGCGACTCACGCCGTGCAGCTCTCTTGAGAGAGGCCTGCATCGCTTCCGCAGCGCTCAGGCTGCCGCGCCTGATCGCTGCCGCCAGCTCCGTTGCGTCGCCCTGCATGGACCGAACTACTTCGGCTCGTCCATCATCTTCGGAACTTCGAAGGTGCCGGCCTTGATCTCGGCGCGCTTAGCTTCCATCGCGGCCTCCGCTTCGGCCGGCGCGACACCCTTGACGAAGACGATGTCGCTGCCGCCTTCCTTCATCAGGCCGTAGGATGTGTAGTTCCGGCCGACCGGCTTGCCGGCGGCGACGTCGGCGATCGCGGCGTTCAGGATCGGACGGAAGTACCACATGGCATTGGCAAACACCGTATCTGGATAACGCCGGGTGTAATCGATCAGCGAGCCGACCGACTTGATGCCGCGTTCCTTGGCGGCGTCGGCTGTGCCGATGCGCTCGCCGAATAGGATGTCGGCGCCGGCGTCGATCTGCGCAAGACCGGCTTCGCGGGCCTTCGGCGGGTCGAAGAAGGTGCCGATGAACGAGACGAGGTGCTTTGCGTCCGGGTTGACCGCCTTGACGCCCGCGGCAAAGGCGTTGATCAGCATGTTGACCTCGGGGATCGGAATGGCGCCGACCGAACCGACGATGTTCGACTTCGTCATCTTGCCCGCCAGCATGCCGGCCAGATAGGCGCCGTCGTGATTCCAGGTGCCGAAGACACCGAAATTGTCGCCGGCCTGGTCGCCGCTCGAACCCAGCACGAAAGCCGTATCGGGATAATCGGCCGCCACCTGGCGGGCTTCCTTCTCCACGGCATAGGCCTCGCCGATAATGAGCTTGTTGCCCTGCTCGGCGTATTCGCGCATGGCGCGGGGATAATCGGTGCCGGAGACGCCTTCGGAGAAGACATATTCGATGACGCCGTCCTTGGCCGCGTCCTGAAGGGCCTTGTGCAGGCATGAGTTCCAGGCATTTTCAACCGGCGACGCATGAATGCCGGCAACTTTCAGCGGCGCGGCAGCCCTTGCGAGCGGGGAGAAGCTGCTGACGCCAAGCGCAATGCCCGATGCGATGACTGCCCGGCGTGAAATCAACATGTCTTTGGTCATTGATTGCTCCCCTTTTTTTACCAGCTGGTTCAAAAATCATAGTAGCGCCCAAAAATGTGTCAAGCAGCGAACAGGCTTAAAAATCAGGCTAAATCGGCCGCAGCAGCCTGGCTGAATGAACGAGACGTCCTAGGTCTGCATGCCCGGTGCCGCCGTGCTTCTCGAGCCGGGTCTGCAGGGCTTGGCGCGACAACTCCGGCAGGCTATGCATAGAACTACTGGGTTGGGGAAAATGAAATGGGTGAAGAAGAAGACGCCTCGCGGCGGCCGATCGCGAGCCGGTCGTCGTCCTGGGCGATTGCGCTCGTCCGTCGCCTTCTCGTGCTGTTCGTCCGGATCATGGTCGGCGCCCGAAGCGAGTGGCGGGGCTGTAGGCCCGACCCCCGCCGCCGCATCTATTTCGCCAATCACAACAGCCATGTCGATACCGTCGCCGTCATTGCCGCCCTGCCATGGCCGGTCCGGCGGCTGACCCATCCGGTGGCGGCGCGCGACTATTGGGGAACGAGCGCCTTGCGCCGTTTCATTGCCGAGAAAGGCCTGCGCGCCGTCCTGATAGACCGCAAGCCTCTGCCCGACAGCAACCCGCTGGAGCCGGTCGAGCGCCTGCTCGAGGAGGGGCGCTCGGTCTTGATCTTCCCGGAAGGGACGAGAAGCGCCAGCGAAGAGATCGCCCCGTTCCGCAGCGGCATCTATCGCCTTGCCTGCCGTTTCCCCGATGTCGATCTCGTGCCGATCCATCTCGACAACCTTCAGCGCATCCTGCCGAAGGGAAGCTGGCTCATCGTGCCGATCACCTGCACGGCCCGCTTCGGCAAGCCGCTGCGCGTCGAACCGGGCGAAGGAAAGGACACGTTCCTGGCCCGCGCCCGTGCCGCAGTCATCGAGTTAGCGGACGGAAAGCACATCGCATGACCAGCTTTTTCTCCATCGTGCTTGCCGCAATCCTCGGCCTGCTGGCCGTCGCCTCCGCTATTGGTTTCATCCTTCAGCGGCGCGCGACCGAGCCCGGATCCGTCGCCACCGTGCATAACCTCAATGCCCGCATCCGCTCATGGTGGATCATGGTCGCGATATTCGGCGGTGCGATCCTGCTCGGCGACACCGCTGTGGTCGTCCTGTTCGCATTCCTGTCCTTCATGGCACTGCGCGAATTCTGGACGCTGACGCCATCGCGGCGCGGCGATCACCTGGCGCTGTTCCTGTCCTTCTTCGTCGTCCTGCCGGTGCAATATGTGCTGCTCGGGACGCTATGGTACGGCCTCTTTTCGATCTTCATCCCCGTCTATGCATTCCTAATCCTGCCGGCAGTGGCGACCCTGACGGGCGACGTGAACGAATTCCTGGCGCGCACCGCCAGGGTGCAATGGGGATTGATGCTGACGGTCTATTCGATCAGCCATGCCCCCGCGCTCCTGATGCTGGAGACCGGCACGCCGCCCGCCCTGCTGCTCGTCTATCTCGTCATCGTGGTGCAGCTCAGCGACGTCTTCCAGTATGTCTGGGGAAAGCTCCTGGGGAAACACCGCTTCTCGCCGAACATCAGCCCATCGAAGACGCTTGAAGGCCTCTTCGGTGGCGGCGCATCGGCCATACTGGTGGGAACGCTGCTCTATCGCCTGACGCCGTTCTCGCCTCTGCAGGCCGCAGCCGTCAGCACCGTCATCGTCGTCGCCGGCTTCTTCGGCGGCTTCGTGCTCTCGGCCATCAAGCGCGATCTCAACGCCAAGGACTGGGGTTATGTGATCGAGGGCCATGGCGGGGTGCTCGATCGTCTCGACTCCATCACCTTTGCCGCGCCGCTGTTCTTCCACATCATCCGCTACTGGTTCACGACATAGACACGAGCTGCGGCCTCGTCAAAACTGTTCGAGATGCTCAAGACATTCTAACAACCGCCGCTGGACATCGCGTTCCTGCCTGGAGATGGCGGTCATCAGCTGACTCATTGTTCCCCTGATTCCATGAAGCTGATCGACCAGATCCATGACGACATCGACGCCGGCTTCGTTGACGCCCATATTGCCCATGAGATCCAGAATTAACCGGGCGCGGGCGACATCGGCATCGCGAAACTGTCGCTTTTCGCCTGAGGTCTCCGGGATCAGCCAACCCTGTTCGACCCAGAAATCGAGCTGGACCACATCGATTTTCAAGTAAAGACGGAACTCATGATCATCCATGATCAGGCCTCCATGTTCTTCCTCGGATCGTATGGATGCGCCGCCGCCCACTCCTTCACCAGGGACGGCAGCCGTTCGTCAGGTTGGTCGGGCAACACGATCTTCAAGGTGACGTAGATGTCACCATGCCCGCCGCCGCGTTTCGGAACGCCCTTGCCCTTCAGGCGCAGGACTTTCCCGGTGTTCGAATGAGGCGGCAGCGTCAGATTGACTGGGCCGGAAGGCGTGGGGACGCGAAGCTTGCCGCCGAGCACCGCTTCGCTGAGCGAAATCGGCAGCTCGAGGCGGATGTCGTCGCCGTCGCGCGTGAAGAAACGGTGCGGGCGCACATGAATTTCGATGAGCGCATCGCCCGCCGGCCCGCCGCCGATGCCCGGTTCACCCTTGCCGCGCAACCGCAAAGTCTGGCCGTCGCGCGTTCCCGGCGGGATCCCGACCTCGAGCGCGGGGCCATCGGGGAGCTTGACCTCGGTTCTGGTGCCGTTGATGGCCTCGAGAAAATCGACCTCCATGGAGAAGCGCCGGTCCTGGCCCTGGCTGCGCGCCCGGCCGCCGCCGGTACGGCGCGAAAAGAAGCTCGCAAAAATGTCATCGGCATCGCCGAAGTCGGCAAAGCCGGCGCTGTTGCGATAGGGATTATCGGCGCCGCCGGCCGAGGCATAGTCGCGATAATAGTTGCGCTGCGCCCGCTCGGCGCCTGTCATATCGATCTCGCCGCGGTCAAAGCGTCCGCGCTTTTCTTCGTCGCTCAGAATCTCGTAGGCGGTCGAAATTTCCTTGAAACGTTCCTCGGCCTTCCTGTCGCCTGGGTTCAGGTCGGGGTGCAATTTTTTGGCAAGTTTACGGAACGCGCTTTGAATATCCTTTTGCGACGCATCCCGTTTCACGCCCAGAAGCTCATAGGGATCCTGGCTCATGCATGTCTCCGCTTAGACAGCCAATTCTGCCGTTGATTTGGCTGTGATATAGGTTGTCAAGGCGCCGGCGGGGAGGGGAGGCCCTGAGACTCAGAAAACGGCTTCGTCTTCCTGCGGCTGATCGGGACGCCGATCGATGAGGACCGAGCATCCCGCGCGACGCACGACCTTTTCGACGATCGAAGAAAAGACGTAGTCGGTGATATCGGTGACATGCGATGACAGCAGGATGAGATCGGCCGATTTTTCAGCGGCGGCCGATACGAGCATGGAGGCCGCAACGCCAATGCGAACCTCGATCGTTGCCGGAACACCCAGTTCCCTGCAGAGCGATACGAGCTTCTTTTCAGCCTCGGCCATCGCCGTCGTTTCGAACTCCTCCGGAAGATCCATGGGGTGGCGGTGCGGAATGTTCTCGATGACATGCAAGACGACAATGTTGCCGCCGTGGTCCAACAGCGCCGCCGCCCGACGCAGGAGGCGGATTGCCGTTTCCCGGGAACCCATGCCTATGCCGCAGATGATCGTTCGATACATTGAAACCGATATCCCGAATGCGAATAGCCGCACCGATCATACCGGCACCGGCGACCTCCGTTTTGACCGATATCAAACACAAATGCCGCAGCATCGCAACGCAACGGCGGTCGGATTCGGAATGGGCTCGCGGCTGATCGTTCAGTTGGCGGCATGGCCGTCGGCAATAGTTTTACCGCGATGTCGTCAATCATCGAGATTCACATGCCGGCGCCCCACAACGGAGGCGCCGGCGGCTGGCATGCGGCCGGTCCAACCGCGCTTATATCCTGGCGAAGTCCTCGACCTGCGCGCGGATGGCGGCCTCGGTCGGCAGCCGCTCCATCGAACTTGCGCCGTAGAAACCGTTGCATCCCTTGCAACGGGCCAGCACGTAGGCCGCATCCGCGGGCATGGCGATCGGGCCGCCATGGCAGAGCACGATGACGTCGTCGCGCACCGATCTTGCGGCGTCCGACCATGCGTTGATCTTCTCCACGCATCCGTCGAGCGTCAGCGCCGTTTCGGCGCCGATCGCGCCTCCAGTGGTCAGGCCGAGATGGCAGACGACGATATCGGCGCCGGCCTTGGTCATGGCGGCGGCGTCATCGCTGCTGAAGACATAGGGTGTCGTCAGCATATCCTTAGCGTGCGCACGGGCGACGATGTCGATTTCCAGCTCAAAGCCCATGCCGGTCTCTTCGAGATTGGCGCGGAACGTTCCGTCGATCAGCCCGACCGTCGGAAAATTCTGGATGCCGGCAAAGCCCATAGCCTTCAATTCGTCGAGGAAGTGATCGGGCAGCATGAAGGGATCGGTGCCATTGACGCCGGCAAGCACCGGCGTGTGGCGCACGACCGGCAGCACCTCGCGGCCCATTTCTTTGACGATTTCGTTGGCATTGCCGTAGGCCAACAAGCCGGCCAGCGAGCCACGCCCGGCCATGCGATAACGGCCGGAATTATAGATGACGATCAGGTCGATGCCGCCGGCCTCCTCGCTCTTGGCCGAAAGGCCCGTGCCGGCGCCGCCGCCGATGATCGGCCGACCCTCGGCGATCTTGCGGCGAAGCTTGTTCAGAATGTCGTTTCTGTCGATACGGGACAAAACTCTCTCCTCAGGCAGGGATGTCGTGGAAGCTGGCGACGAGTGTCGCGGCAAATTCCGGACTGTTGATATGGGTATCTATCTCGACGAGGCGTCTGTTTGGCGCGTCGCGCCAGCCGGTCCGGATGGCGGAAAACAGCGCGGCGTCGGCTTCCGGATCGTGGAACGGCTGACCGACGGCGTCGATTGCCGAAACGCCCTGAAGCGGCAGCAGGAAGCGGACCGGGCCCTGCATGAGGTTGAGCCGGTCGACGATGAAAGCGCCGATCCTGCCGTTTTCCTCCGGCGTGGTGCGCATTAGGGTCACCTGCGCATTATGGACGTGAAGCCTGCGGTCGCGGAAAGCCGCCGGCACCGTTTCCCGCGCGCCGAAATTCACCATGTCGACGGCGCCGACCGAGCCGACATAGGGCAGGCCGGTGCGGATGATTGCGCCGAAGCGATCCTCGGTCGCGGGAAAGACGCCGCCGACAAGGAGATCGGGAACCTCGGTCGTCGTCACGTCGATCACGCCCTGCAGCAGACCTGATTCGGCGAGCTTCTCCATCGATTGGCCACCGACGCCGGTCGCATGGAAGACGTAGACTTCATGGGTCTTGCCGAGCATCTCGCGGACCTGGGTCACGCAAGGCGTGGTGACGCCGAACATGGTCATGCCGATGCCCGGCCGATCATCCGTGGAGGCGGGAACGGGGTTGCGGGCCATGCCGGCCGCGGCATTGGCCGCATTCCCGATCACTCTGCGTGAAATCGCATTCAGACCGGCGATGTCGACGACCGAATACATCATGGTCAGATCATTCGGGCCGACATAGGGCGCCACATTGCCTGAGGCCACCGTCGAGACCATCAGTTTCGGCAGGCCGATCGGAAGCGCCCGCATCGCCTCGGTCACCAGCGCAGTATTGCCGGTACCGCCGAGGCCGAGCACAGCGCCGATATCGTTGCGTGATTTCAGGAAACCCGTCAGCGCCTTGGCCATGGCCGAAACCGCCGTTCCCCGGTCAGTCTGCCCGAGCACGGCCGCAGCACCATCCGGATGAAATGCCGCGACGTCGCGCGCTGGAATATCGGCGCCCGCACCCTCACCAAGCGTGCCGACATCAATCAGAACGGCCTCGGTTCCGGCTGAAAGAACCACCTCCCTGGCGTAGTTCAGTTCAGCGCCCTTGGTGTCTGAGGTGCCGACGATATAGACCTTTCTCATTGGTTTTCCTCCCCTTTTTGGTCCAGCTCCCGCTGATTTTCCAACAAAATTCCCCGTTCTGTATTTTCCATATTGTATATTCTTACGTATATTGCATACTTAAATCGCGAATGCCAGACGGAAGTGGAGACCATGAACGCACCGCGCCACCTGACCCTTCGAGAGCGGATCTACGAGGAAATCGTTCGGCTGATCGTTTCCGGCGAACTGCCGAGCGGCGTCTCGATCGACGAAAAGGAATTGACGGAACGCCTGCAGGTCAGCCGCACGCCATTCCGCGAAGCGATCGGCACGCTTGCCAAGGAAGGGCTGATCGAGATCAAGCCTTATCGCGGCTTCTTCGTACGCAGCTTCACGCCCAAGGAGATCGACGACCTCTACGAGCTGCGCAAGACGCTCGAGTGTTTCGCCGTCGAGCTCGCCGTTCCGCAGATGAGCGACCGGCATATCGCCGGTTTCGAACGTATTCTGGATGAGGCAGTGGCGGCGCTGCGCCGCGGCGACATGGCGACCTACGGCATCCGCGACAAGGAATTCCACGAGACGATTGCCGAGCTTTCGGGAAGCGCCCCGTTGGTCGAAACGTTGGCACGGCTCGCGCTGCAAATCCAGATCTGCCGCTCGATCGCCAATGAGAGCCGCGATCTCGCCGAGCGGGCAGCCGAGGAGCGCGATCAGATCCTGCAGGCTTTCCGGTCGCGCGACATAAGCCGCGCCAAGGCGCTGATGCACGCGCATATCAGCGACGTCCAGCAGGCCGTCATGGCACGCTTTCAGAAGGAAAAACGGCGATTTGACGGATGAATGAAGGAGAGGGAGGTCTCCTCTCAACAAGCGAAAAACGTGGCCGAGGAGCGGCCCGGAGGAGGGAACAATGCTGAAATTTCTTGCCCGCGGAACGGCACTGGCAGCGATGATCGCCGCAAGTTCGCCGGCCCATTCCGAGACCCTGAAGATGTGGGGTCCGGAACAGATCACCGAACCACTGGTCGCCCAGTTGTGGAACGGCATCAAGGTCGATTTCGAAAAGGCCAATCCCGGTGTAACCGTCGAATTCATGCCGCCGACCGGCACGATCAGCAACGGCGCGGTGCAGGCGGCGATCCAGTCGGATGCCGGCCCCGATGTAATCCTCACCAATTCGGGCATCGGCCGCATCAGCGTCGTCAAGAACGCCAAGCAGGTCATGCCGCTCACCGAACAATATGAAAAGCGCGGCTGGAAGGACGAAATCTATCCGTGGCTGTACACCGAACTGAAGGGCCAGTTCGGCGGCGAAATCTACGAAGTTCCCGATGGGCTCGACGCTCTCGGCATCTGGTACCACAAGGATCTTTTCGAGCAGGCGGGCTGGAAGATCCCGGCGACCTGGGCCGAGTTCGAAACGCTAATGAAGTCGATCGAGCAAAGCGGCCTGCAGCCGATCGCCATCGGTCCGCGCACGCCGGGCAGCGCCGGCCATCTCTTCGGCAATCTGCTGCAATCGGCGAGCGGCAAGGACGTGATCGGCAAGGCGCTGCGCCGCGAGATCGCCTTCGATGATCCTTCGGTCGCCGCCGGCGCCGTCCGGCTGCAGAAGCTGGTCGAGGCGGGCTACATCAAAAAGGAAATGGCGGGTCTCGACCTCGACGGCGCCTCGCGCCTCTGGTTCAACAAGCGCGCCGCCATGTTCGTTGCCGGCCCCTGGTTCACCGCCAATGCCCGTAAGGCCGGCTATGACCTCGCCAACGCCGGTTATGCGCCCATGCCTTCCGACATCAAGGGGGCGGCGATACCGACCGGCGGCGTCGGCTGGAGCTGGCTGGTGCCGGTTAATTCAAAGCAGCCGGAACTGGCGATGAAGTGGATCGACTTCATGCTGTCGGATGCGGTGATGAAGAAGCGCGCGCAGGATCCGGCAAGCACGATGATCTATCCGCGCGAGATCCCCGGCGTCGAACCGCCGACCCCTGTCTTGAAAGAGATCTTCGCGGCTGCCGCCGGCGGCGTCGGCTACAATCCGAGCGTCTACCTGCCCGGCCCTGTGCTCGACACCTACTTCCAGGTCATCCAGGGTCTCATCTCCGGCCAGATCGGAGGCGAGGACGGCATGAAGCAGATCCAAGCGAAGATGACAGAGGCGAAATAGTGGTCATTCCAGAAACGCCAGGAAGCAAGGTCATGGCTCCTCTCAGCACTGCACCTGCCATGGCGGGGCATACGGGCGGCAATCCCGCCCGTATGTCCATACGCCGGACGGCAGGCTCGGCTTGGCCCGATGGCGATACCGGCACCGCATTCTGGCTGATGGCGCCGGCGCTCGCTCTCTATGCTGTCTTCACGCTGCTGCCGATCGCTGCCACCTTCTGGCTGAGCTTCAACAGCTCCGCCGGCTTCAACACGTCCGCGAGCTTCGTCGGTGTCGACAACTACGCCAAGGCGGCGCAGGATCCGATCGTCTGGAAGAGCCTCGGCCATACCTTCCTCTGGCTGGCCTATCATGTGGTGATGGCCGGCGGGCTCGGCCTGCTGCTGGCGCTTGCGGTCAGCAGGCTCAGGATCACGCGGGTCTTCTTCCGCACCGCTTTTTTCCTGCCCCATCTGGTGTCGCTCGCCGTGGTCGGCGTCATCTGGGCCAATATCTACGACCCGTTTTTCGGGCTGCTGAACACGGCTTTGACAAGGATCGGCCTCGGCGCCTTCACGCAAGGCTGGCTTTCCGATCCCGCCCTCGTGCTGTTCTCCGTCAATGTCGCAAGCTCGTGGCAGGGTTTTGGTCTTTACATGCTGCTCTTCATCGCCGGCCTGCAGAATATCGACCACTCGCTTTATGACGCGGCCGAAGTGGACGGCGCCAACGCCTTCCAGAAGCTGATCTATGTCACGCTGCCGGGGCTTCGCGAGGTGACGACCTTCGTCATCTCGCTGGCAATGATCAACGGCCTGAAGGGCTTCGCCACGGTCTTCGTCATGACGAATGGCGGCCCGTTCTATCAGAGCGAGCTGATCACGACCTATATCTACCGGCTTGCCTTCCAGTCGCAGGATCACGGGCTTGCGGCGGTGCTCTGCATCCTGCTCAGCCTGCTTGCGATCGCCATCACCATCGTCTTCAACCGCTGGCGCGCGAGGCTTTCCCAATGAGTGTGCGCAACCGCGAATGGCCGGTGGCGCTGGCGCTGACCCCGGTCTTGATCCTGATCCTCGCCCCCTTCGTCTGGCTCTTGATTTCGAGCTTCAAGACCGAGGCCGAGATCGGCCGGGCCGATCCCTTCACCCGGCCCGCCGACCTGATGTGGCGGAATTATCTCGACGCCTGGCAGATCGGCGGTTTCGGCGATCTCGTCGGCAACAGCCTGATCAACCTCGTCGGCGTCGTCGCCCTGTCGCTCGTCACCTGCGCGCCGGCTGGTTATGCCCTTGCCAAGATCCGTTTTCCCGGCCGGGAATGGCTGTTCTATGCCTTCATCCTCGGCCTCACCGTGCCGGTCCAGGCGATCGTCATCCCGCTCTACCAGGTGCTCTTCGGGCTGAACCTCGTCAACACGCTTGCCGGTATCGTGCTGGTGCAGGTCAGCAACGGCATTCCCTTCGGCATCTTCCTGATGCGGAGCTTCTTCATCGGCGTGCCGGATGATTTGATCGAAGCCGCCAAGATCGACGGCGCTTCGCATTTCCAGATCCTCACCAAGGTCTTTCTGCCGATCTCGACGCCGGCTGTGCAAGCGCTCGTCATCATCAGCGCGCTTTCCACCTGGAACGATTTCTTCCTGCCGCTGATCGTGCTGATCAGCCCCGAGGTACAGACGCTGCCGCTCGGGCTGGTCCGTTTCGCCAGCACCTATGCCTCCGATTATCGCCTGGTCTTCTCGGGCACCGTCATTTCGTTCCTGCCGATCATTCTACTCTACATCCTGATGCAGCGCCGCTTCACCGAGGGGCTGACGCAGGGAGCAATCAAGGGCTGACCATGTCGCATCATGTCCAGCGGGAAATCCGCTACAATTTTGAATTCGATTACCGCATCAAGGCCTGCTTCATCGGCGCCGGCGGCCATGCCTACCGCAATGTCTATCCGGCGCTGCGCTATGCGCCCGTGGACCTCGCCGGCATCTGCGATCTCGATATCGGCCGCGCCGAGAAATTCGCCAAGCTCTTCGGCGCCGGCAAAGCCTATACCGACCATCGCGAGATGCTCATGCGGGAAAAGCCGGACCTGGTCTTCCTCGTCACTGCCTATCATCCCGACGGCCGCGTGCAGGCGACAGATCTGGCGCTCGACGCACTTGCCTCCGGCGCCCACGTCTGGATGGAAAAGCCGACGGCTGCGAGCATGGAGGATATCGAAAGGTTGCAGGCGGCAAGTACGGCGGCCGGCCGCATGGTGATGACCGGTCTCAAGAAGACCTTTTTCCCCACGATCGAGAAGCTCAAGGATCTGATCGGCTCGCCCGGTTTCGGCAGGCTGACCTCGATCAACGTCCGTTATCCCCAGAGCCTGCCGAGACCGGAAGACCGCGCCGATCTCGTCAAGATGCAGAGTTTCCTCGACCATATCTACCATCCGGGCGCGATCCTCAATTTCCTCGGCGGCGAGATCGATCGCGCGGGGTATGAATGGGAGCCGCTGACGGGCGCGAGCGTCACCAGTCTGCGCTTCCGCTCCGGCGCAATCGGCACGCTGCATTTTGCCGCCGGCCAATCGGGCGGCAGCATCTTCGAGCGGGTCGAGATCATCGGCGAAGGCGCCAACGCCATTGTCGAGAACGGCAGCCGATTGACTTATTTCCGCAAGGCGGACCTGCCGTCCTATGGCCGCGCCGCAAGCTTCATCCAGCCGGACGAGAATGCGGCGCTGTTCTATGAGCCCGAACATTCGCTCGGCCAGCTCTATAACAACAACCTCTTCTATCTCGGCTATGTGCCCGAAATCCTGCACCTGACCGACGCGATCCTCTCCGGCGCGCAGATATCAAGGGGCACGCTCGAAATCGCCCGCGAGATCATGAAGCTCTTCGAATTCTACAGACGCACGGATGCCGGCGTCACTTCCAATCTTTGACCGGAGGCACAGTCTTGAACGAGACCGACATCATTTTCAGGAAAGCCGGCGGCGAATTCATGCCGACCTCCTGGGGCGAACTCAACTGGAAGATCACCGGCGACGGCACGCCCGGCGCCGAGATGACCTTCGGCACCTGCCGCATCAATCCCGGCGAGCGCAACCAGTTGCACTCGCATCCCGATTGCGAGGAGATCCTTTACGTCGTTTCAGGCAGTTGCGAGCACAAGCTCGGTGACGCCCTCTATCGGCTCGAAGCCGGCGACGCGATCCGTATCCCCCGCAATATCCGCCATTGGGCGCGCGCGCTCGGCAGCGAACCGCTCTTCGCCCTGATTATGTTCTCCTCCGGCACCAGGACGGCGGTCAATCATGAAGGCGAGGGGGCGGCCTGAACCGCGTTTTCCGCAACTTTGCCAAGCTCTGACGTTTGCGTGAAACCATTCCGATAGCTGTGACAAACCCTCATCACCTCTGCTATGTCAGGAAAAATGCGGCGACCCAACAGGCGTCGCGCTCTGTCCGATCAATGCCAGGAGTTTGAAAGATGAGCGGTACCTCCGACTATATCCCCCCGAAAGTCTGGACCTGGAACAAGGCGAATGGCGGCCAATTCGCCAATATCAATCGCCCAATAGCGGGACCGACACATGAGAAGGAGCTTCCGATCGGCCGCCACCCGCTGCAGCTCTATTCGCTCGGCACGCCGAACGGCCAGAAGGTCACGATCATGCTCGAGGAGCTGTTGGCGCTCGGCCATAGCGGCGCGGAGTATGACGCCTGGCTGATCAAGATCGGCGAGGGAGACCAGTTCGGCAGCGGCTTTGTCGCCGTCAATCCCAACTCCAAGATTCCGGCGTTGATGGACCGCAGTGGTCCGAAGCCGATCCGCGTCTTCGAATCCGGCGCCATCCTCACCTATCTCGCCGAGAAATTCGGGGCTTTCCTGCCGACCGAGCCGGGTGAGCGCGCCGAATGCCTGTCATGGCTGTTCTGGCAGATGGGAAGCGCGCCCTATCTCGGCGGCGGCTTCGGCCATTTCTACGCCTATGCGCCCGTCAAGATCGAATATGCGATCGACCGCTTCGCCATGGAAGTGAAGCGTCAGCTCGACGTGCTTGATCGCCGTCTTGCCGAAAGCGAATATGTGGCAGGCAGCCATTATACGATCGCCGATATTGCCATCTGGCCGTGGTACGGCGGCCTGGTGAAGGGCTGGAGCTACGGGGCGGCCGAATTCCTGCAGGTCGAGGATTATAAGAACGTCCTGCGCTGGGCCGACACTATCCACAGCCGGCCCGCCGTGCAGCGCGGCCGCATGGTCAACCGCCTCTCCGGCGACCCGTCGAGCCAGTTGCACGAGCGCCACGACGCCAGCGACTTCGAAACCAGAACGCAGGACAAGCTCGCGGCTGCCGAGTAAGCAAGCCGATCATTCACTTGTCACGGCAATGGCTCCGCGGCCGTAAAGGCGGCGGAGCCTTTGCATGCTGCACGAACTCAGTTCTTGACCGTATCTTCCAGAAAGAAGCGGCCGAGCGGGTTCTGGTGGAAGTTCTCGATATTCTTGCGCGAGACGTTGATGTAAGGGCTATAATAGAGGTCAATCCAGTTGACGTCGTCCTTGGCCATCTTCTGCAGATTTACATACATCTCTTCGCGCTTCTTCGGATCGAGCTCGAGACGCGCCTTGGCGACCAGATCCTTCACTGCCTCGTTCTTATAGTTGGTCAAATAGTTGTTGTTGGAATCGTGGCCGAGGACAAAGGTGGTCTTCTGGTCCGGGTCGAGAATATCATTGGTCCAGTAGTTGACGGAGATGTCATAGTCGCCGGCAACGAGCATATCCCATTCCTGGCTCGGGTCGACCTTCTGCAGATTGGCGGTGATGCCGGCCTTCTGCAGCTGCTGCTGGACCAAGACGGCCGTCTGCTCGTCGACTTCGTCGCCGGCCCGCACCACGTAATTCAGCGTCAGGTCGGAGGCGCCGGCAGCTGCCAGCAGCTCCTTCGCCTTTGCGGGATCATAGGGCCGCTGCAGGTTGTCGGCGTAGTAATAAAGCGCACCCTTCGGAATGTAGGAATTGGCGACGGCGCCCTGGCCGAAGGTGACGGTGTCGACGATCGCCTTCTTGTCAATCGCAAGGTCCAAGGCCTGGCGGACTTCCTTCTTGCCGAGCGCTCCATGCGCGTGGTTTATCAGCAGATGGTCCTCGCGTGTGGATGCGTCGACGGCGACATTCAGATTCGGATCCTTCTTCAGCTCCTCGACGCGGGAGAAGGGCACGAAAATCGCAGCATCGAGCTCGCCGGCCTGAACGTTCAGCATGCGGGTGTTGTCATCGGGCACCGAAATCCACTCGACGCCGTCGAGCTTGACGCGGTCGGCTTCCCAGAAATTCGGGTTTTTCTTGAGGATGACGCGGTCGCCGCGCCGCCATTCGTCGACCACGAACGCACCGGATGCGATCGGCTTCTCGCCATAAGCATCGGGTCCCAGCGATTCCATGCCCTTCTTGGAAATAACCGAGGCATTGGGCAGTGCCAGCGTCGAGAGGAAAGGCGCGGACGGGTTCTTGAGCTTGATCGTCAGCGTATGCGCGTCGGTTGCGACCGCCGTGTCGATCACCTTGTAGGAATCGCTCCAGAGCGAGGCAGGGTCGTCGCGGATGCGCAGCAGGCTGTAGGCCGCGTCTTCCGCCGTCAGCGGCGAACCGTCGGAGAATTTCGTGTCGCGGATCTTGAGCGTATAGGTCAGCCCGTCGTCCGAGGCGGTCCAGCTTTCGGCCAGCCCCGGCTCCAGCTTCGTGCCTGTCTTGTCGACGCGGATCAGCACATCGTAGACATTCGAGAACACCCAATTGTCGATGTTCTGCGCGGTCTTGATCGGATCGAATGTCGTCGAATCCTCGCGGCGGCCGATGGTGAGCACACCGGCGGCCTCGGCATAGCTTGCACTCAGCGTCAGGCCAGTGAGCATGGCGGCGAGCCCGATTGATTTCCACCTGTTTGTCATCAGTTCGTTCCCTTCTTTGTTATGGCATGCGTTTGACGGATATGGATTGCGGCTCTTCCCTGCGGCCGGTGCCTTGCAGCAGCGGCTTGTCGGGATCGATGTCGGGAATGGCAGCGATCAGCGCCGCGGTGTAGGCATGCTTCGGCCGCGCGAAGACCTCGTCGGAGCGGCCCTCCTCGACGATCTCGCCGCGATACATCACGACGACGCGTTGGCAGAGATTGCGCACGATCGCCAGATCATGGGCGATGAAGACCAGCGTGAGATTCATCTTCGCCGTGAGCTCGCGGAAGAGCTCGATGATCTGCGCCTGGATGGTGACGTCGAGGGCTGCCACGCATTCGTCGGCGATAATCAGCTTCGGCTCGACGGCAAGGGCTCGGGCGATGCCGGCGCGCTGGCACTGACCGCCGCTCATGCTGCGCGGTTTGCGGCGGGCGAATTCGCGTTCGAGACCGACGAGATCGAGCAGCGCGTCGATCCGCGCCGGAATATCGGCCTTCGCCACCTTGCCCTGCACCTTCAGCACCTCGGCCAGCATCTGCCCGATCGTCAGCCGTGGATTGAGCGCATTATAGGGGTCCTGGAACACCATCGCCGTTTCGCGCCTGAGCTTTGCCAAGCCCGCGCTTTTCTGCAGCGTAAGATCGACGCCGTCGAAGGTCACGTGACCCGAGGAAAGTGGTGTGAGGCCGAGTATTGCGCGGGCAAGCGTGCTCTTG
Organism: Rhizobium aethiopicum; assembly: GCF_014197535.1. GTDB lineage: Bacteria > Pseudomonadota > Alphaproteobacteria > Rhizobiales > Rhizobiaceae > Rhizobium > Rhizobium aethiopicum_A. The sequence goes on along the minus strand of NZ_JACIFV010000005.1, from coordinate 230,684 downwards.
CCGCTGCCGGATTCGCCGACGATGCCGACCGTCTCGCCCGGCATGATCTGCAGACTGACGCCGGCAACGGCACTGATCGTCTTGGCACTGCCCTTGAACAGGCTGCCGCCGGCTCTGAAGCGCACGTGCAGATCGTCGATTTCCAGCAAGGGTCTCGCCGGCCGCCTGACCTCGGCAAGCTCGAGCGTCGGTGCGGCTATCCCGCCCGGCAGGGAAGGATGGCTGTTGATCAGGTTGATCGTATAGGGATGTTGCGGCCGCGCCAGGATTGCCCGCTTCGGCCCCTCTTCGATGAGCTTGCCGCCGCGCAGTACGGCGATGCGGTCGCAGGTCTGGGCGACGATGCCGAGATCGTGGGTGATCAGAATGATCGACAGGCCGCGCTGGTCGCGAATGTCGATCAACAGCCGCAGGATCTGCGCCTGGATGGTCACGTCGAGTGCCGTCGTCGGCTCGTCGGCGATCAGGATCTTCGGGTTGCAGGACAGGGCCACACCGATCATCGCCCGCTGCCGCATACCGCCGGAAAATTCATGCGGGTAGCTATCGTACTGGCGCTTCGGATCGGGGAAGCCGACCTGCGCCAGGATGTCCGTCGCTGCCGCGCGAGCCTCGCGGGCGCCGAGGCCCTGATGGTAGCGGATGCCCTCGGCGATCTGGTCACCGATTCTCATGACCGGATCGAGATGGCTTGTCGGGTTCTGGAAGATCATGCCGATCTCGCCGCCGCGCACATTCAGCATCTCAGCATCGTCGACCCGCATGAGATCGCGCCCTTCGAGCAGCACGCTACCGCTTTCGATCTTCAGCAGCGAGGAGGGCAGCAGACGCACCAGGGAGCGGCAGAACAGGCTCTTTCCCGAGCCGCTTTCGCCGACCAGACCAAGAATCTCGCCCTTGCGGAGATCGAGCGAGACCGCATCGATGAGCGTTCGCGGGGCGGAATCGAGATGCGCCCTGACGGTGAGATCGCGGACGGAGAGCACGGAGCCGCTCATTCATGTACTCCCAGCATTTCGCCGAGGGCATCGCCAAGCATGCTGAAGCCAAAGGCGAGGCAGACGATGGAGAGGCCGGGAAACAGGGTGATCCACCAGGCTGTGGTGATGAAGCTCTGGCCTTCGGCGACCATGACACCCCATTCGGCGATCGGCGGCTGGACGCCGAGGCCGAGATAGCTGACGGCCGCGCCGCTCAGCAGCACCAGCGTCGCATCGGACATGGAAAAGACGATCGAGCCGGCAATCGCGTTCGGCAGCAAATGGCGGAACATGATGCGACTGCGGCTGAAGCCGAGGCTGACGGCGGCAACGGCGTAATCGCTGCCCTTCAGCACCAGCATCTGCGCCCGGATCAGTCGCGCATAGGAGACCCAGCCGACCAACGCCATGGCGATGTAGAAGCTGCCGAGCCCGGGGCCAAGGATCGCGATGATCGACAGCATCAGCACGAGGAAGGGGAAGGCGAGAATGATATCGACGAGGCGCATGAACAGCGCATCGACGAGGCCGCCGAAGAAGCCGGCAATGGTGCCGATCGTCGTGCCGATCAGAAAGGGGAAGACGACGCCGATCAGCGCCATCTGCAGATCGATGCGCGCACCCCAGATGACGCGGGAAAGGATGTCACGGCCGAAATTGTCGGTGCCGAAGGGGTGAAGCAGCGAAGGCGCCTGCAGGCGCACCTCGGCATTCTGCATGATCGGGTCATAGGGCGCGATAAGAGGCGCGCCAAGCGCCAGCAGGATGAAGAACAGCAGCACGCCGGCGCCAACGGCAAACATCGGCCGCCGGCCGAGAAGGCGGCGCCAGCCAGGGGACGCGGGTGCCGTCGCCTCGATGCTCATAGCTTCACCCTCGGATCGACGGCAACGGTGACGATGTCGGCGATGAAGTTGATCAGCACGGTGGCGCAGGCAAAGACCATGGCGACGCCCTGCACCACCATATAGTCACGCGAAAAGATCGCCCTGACCAGCAGCTGGCCCATGCCGGGCAGCGCAAAGACGCTCTCGACCACAACCGTGCCGCCGATCAGCCAGCCAATATTGACGGCGAGCAGGTTGATCGTCGGCACCAGCGAATTCGGCAGCACGTGCCGCCAGAAGACGATGCCTTCGGGCATGCCGCGGGCGCGCGCCGCCGTCGCGACATCCGATTTCAGCGCCTCGATCATTGCCGCCCGCAGGCTGCGTGTCAGCACCGTCGAGAGCGAGAGCGCCACCGTCAGGCTCGGCAGCACAAGATGCGCAAGTTTTTCGCCGAGGGTCGCGCCGTAGCCAGAAACCGGCAGCAGGCCTAGCTCGACGCTGAAGAGGATGATCAGCATCAGCCCCAGCCAGAAGGGCGGGAAACCGATACCGAAGGTCGAGACGATGCGCACCGCATGGTCTGGCGCCCGGCCGGCATTGCGCGCAGCGATTGCCGCCATCGGCAGCGCGATCAGGACCGACAGGATGACGCTGGCGGCAACAAGCGCGAGCGTCGGCTCGATGCGGGTGACGATCAGCTTCAGCACGTCGATCTTGTAGAGGATCGATTTGCCCATCTCGCCATTGGCGAGGTTCTTGAGGAAATAGACATATTGCAGCCACATCGGCTGGTCGAGACCGTATTGGGCGCGGATGCTGGCAAGGGCAGCCGGTGTGGCGCGCGTGCCGAGGATGTTGCGCGCCGGATCGCCGGGGATCAACCGGACGAGAATGAAGGTGATGACGCTGATGCCGAAAATGACCGGCAGGAACTGCAGCGGCCGGGTCAGAACGAATTTATAGCGATGCATGACGGCGCTCGCCCCTCTGTCTTCGTCCGGTTTGCGCCGCTTTCATTTGCATCAGGCTGCCTTGTGCCGGTCGAGGAAATCGAGAAGCGCCGGATAATAGTCCTGCGGGTTCTCGTAGAAGGGCATGTGGCTGGCATTGGCGAACACCCGGAGCTCGGCATTTGGCAGCGCGAGCTTCATCCTGAGAGCGCAGGCCGGCGTCAGCTCGTCATGCTCTCCCGTGGTGATCAGCACCGGCAGCGTCAGCCGCGGCAGATCCGGGATGCGGTTCCAGTCCTTGAGGTTGCCGATATAAAGAAACTCGTTCGGGCCCTGCATCGTCGCGTAAGGCGCCATGTTCCAGTCGTCGAGCGAGCGGCGCACCGGTGCCGGCCATTCGGCCAGGCGGCAGACATGGCGGTAGTTGAGGATGGTGACGGCAGCGAGATATTCCGGGTGGTCGTAAGTCCCTTGTGCCTCGTGCTTCTGCATCATCGAGACGGTCTCGGGGCCGAGTGCTGCCCGCAGCCGCTCCAGTTCCGTAATCAGATGCGGCATATCGGCGACGGTATCCCCGAGGATCAAGGTCTTGAGGTTTTGGGGATAGGTCAGCGCATAGTCGATCGCGAGCCACCCGCCCCAGGAATGGCCGAGCATGTGGACCTTTCCGAGCCCGAGCGTCTTGCGCACCGTCTCGGTCTCCTCGACATAGCGGCCGATCGTCCAGAGCGAAAGATCGTCCGGCCGGTCGGAGGCGCCGGTGCCGAGCTGATCGAAGGCGACGACGCGGTAGCCCTTCTCGGCCAGGCAGGAGTGCGCCTCGCGCAGGTAATCGCAGGGCAGACCGGGACCGCCGTTCAGGCAGAACACCGTCTCGTTGCCGGTCCCGAAGCTATAGGCGACGACGCGATAGCCACCGACATCGATCTCGAATCGCGCGTCCGGCTGTATTTCACGCCACATTGATTGCTCCAGCAGAAATATCCCTTGCTCAATATTTGGGCGTGGTTAAATTTTTACCGTAAATCGCGTTCCGTGCCAGCTATAAGAAGTGATAGGGTAGGCGCCACGCCGAAACCCGGAGCAGCCCATGCTTGACGACATCGGAACGATCAGACGGCAGTTTACAGCGCATGAAACGCTGGACGGCCGGATCGACCAGGCCTTTGAGGCGATGAAGCAGCTGGGCTTCGAGGCCCTGATCTACGACTATACGCCGGTGCCATACGACCTCGACGGCGCGATCATGATCCCGTCGCTGCTGAAGCTCCGGAACATCGCCGACGATATGCACGACTATTGGTTCGATCGCGGTTATTTCCGCATCGACCCGGTCCAGCAGGTGGCGCTGCGCAGCAGCGCGCCGTTCTTCTGGAATTACGACACGAATGCGGACACGCTGATCAACCGCTTCATGAGCGACGACACCGCACCGGTGACGCGCTATTTGAGTGAACGCGATATGTCGACGGGGGTCACCGTGCCGGTCCATATGCCGGGAGGCGATTATGCGACGGTCACCGGCATCCGTTTCCGCGGCGACCGCGATTTCGAACGGCATGCGTTGCGCTCCATCGCTGACTTCAACCTGCTTGCCCACGTCTTCCATGAGACCGCCTATTCGCTTTTCGACACGAAGGCTCGCAGCGTCGGCACCATCCGCCTGACCGAGCGGGAGCGCGAATGCCTGCGCCATTCGGCGGGAGGCTATTCCGCCAAGGAAATCTCGCGCATCATCGGCCGTTCCGTCCCGACCGTGGTCATGCATCTCAACGCCGCGGCCAAAAAACTCGGCGCCCGCAACCGTACGCAGGCCGTCGTACGCGCCACCCATTACCGCCTGCTCGAAGAGCAGGGCCGATCATTGCCATCCTATAACTTGTGATAGCTGCCTTCGCCGCTGCCGCCGCGTTATGGTTTCCAAACTTTAGGGGAATGGAGATGTCGGTGGCCGAAGTCGCAACAAGTGAAGCCTATCTGCCCTTTCGCGATTATCGCACCTGGTACCGCGTCACCGGTTCGCTGGAAAGCGACAAGCTGCCTCTCGTCGTTGCGCACGGAGGGCCCGGCTGCACCCATGACTACGTCGATTCCTTCAAAGAGATCGCCGCCCTCGACGGCCGCCCGGTCATCCACTACGACCAGCTCGGCAACGGCAATTCCACCCGCCTTCCGGACAAGGGGCCGGATTTCTGGACGGTCGGCCTCTTCCTCGAAGAGCTCGACGCGCTGCTTGCCCATCTCGGCATCCAGCATCGTTACGCCTTCCTGGGCCAGTCCTGGGGCGGCATGCTCGGCGCCGAACATGCGGTGCGCCGGCCGCAAGGTCTGAAGGCTCTTGTCATCGCCAACTCGCCGGCCAACATGCACACCTGGGTTGCCGAAGCCAACCGGCTGCGGCAGGAACTGCCGAAGGAGGTGCAGGACACGCTGCTGAAGCACGAACGAGCGGGAAGCCTTACCGATCCGGACTATATCGCCGCCTCCCGCGTGTTCTATGATCGCCATGTCTGCCGCGTGGCGCCATGGCCGCCCGAAGTGGCGCGGACCTTCGCCATCATGGACGAAGACAACACCGTCTATCGCAACATGAACGGCCCAACCGAATTCCACGTCATCGGAACGATGAAGGATTGGACGATCGAAGACAGGCTCGACCGCATCGAAGCACCGACGCTGCTGATCTCGGGCAAATACGACGAGGCGACACCGCTGGTGGTCAGGCCCTACCTCGAACGCGTTCCCGGCTGCGAATGGGTGCTGTTCGAAAATTCCAGCCACATGCCGCATGTCGAGGAAAGGCAGCTTTGCATGGCGACCGTTTCCCGCTTCCTGTCGCGGCACGACTGACGCATATGCCGTTCCGTCACGATCGGCGAACCAGCCATCTCTTGGCGACCCTGCAGGCCATCGTATAGGCCGGATCGAAGACGTTGCCGACATCATAACGCACCACCTGGCCCAGCAGATGGCTTGCCGCCGTTCTGTCGAGGCCATAATCGGATGCCAGCCAATTCAACATTTCACTGGTTGCATGCTGAAGCGCCTGATCGAGGGGCCGGGCATTGCCGATGGTGAAGATGTCTTCAGCGGTTTCTCCGCGTGGCCAGACTAGCCCGGCCTTCTTTTCCACCGTCAGCCGCACCGTGACTTCGAAAGTGGTCTCGACGCCGGTGCCGACGATCTCGCCATCTCCCTGCACGGCATGGCAGTCGCCCAAAAAGAAAAGGCCGCCCGGCGCCGATACGGGCAATCGAACGGCCGTGCCCGGACCGAACAGGCGATAATCCATGTTGCCGCCATATTCGCCGCTGGTCGCCGTCGAGATTGCCTGGCCGAGGCTGGGGGCAACACCGAAACAGCCGATCATCGGCGCAAGAGGCAGCACGAAATTTTCGAGGCCGGAGACCGGCTCGGACAATCGGACCGTCAATGCTTCGCGGTCGATCGCCCAGATCGCCATATCGCGCGGCGGCAGGTCGCGAACCGTCTCCGGATCGATGACATTGGCCGCGACGATGCTGCGCGTAAAACCAGTGTCCCTTGTCGGTGTCATGCTGATGATCTCGACCTTCAGCGCATCTCCGGGCTCGGCGCCTTCCACGAAGATCGGGCCGTTCATCGGGTTGGGACCGGATGTCCGCCGGATGCCGTCCTTGTCATAGCCGATCGCGTCTAGCGTCTCCGTGACGACGGTATCGCCGTCAGCGACATACAAGGCGGGCGGAAGAGAGCCGATGACATTGTGAAAGGTCGTCGGAATGAAGCGGTGAGTGGTCATGAGAATACGGCTCTCGCTTGTTTCGAATACCATCAGCCGCGGCTGGGCTGCCCGGCTGAGAAGCGAGACTAGATCAGAGATGATCTGGGAAGCCAATATCCCGACATCGCTCGTGTAGCCCCGCATCGATTCGCCATTGTGACCCGACGTCTCCGGCCGCGAAACGGTCGGCTGATCTTGCCTTTCATTCTCCGGATGCTATATGTAGGCAAGTACCTACATCGGAGATGGATTATGAGCGTGACACATCTTTCCAGCCGCGAACTCAATCACGACGTGAGCAGGGCAAAGAAGGCGGCGCAAAATGGTCCGGTCATCATCACGGATCGTGGGAAGCCATCGCACGTGTTGATGACCTATGACGAATTCGAGCGGCTAACCGGCAAGCCCCGCAGTCTCGTCGATGCTCTCTCCATGCCAGGCCTCTCGGATATCGACTTCGATCTGCCTCGTGTTGAGATCGCCCCCCGAGGAGTCGATCTATCTTGAAATATCTGCTGGATACCAATGTTGTTTCCGAACTGCGCAAGGTCGGAGACGGCAAGGCCGATGCCAATGTGGTCGCATGGGCTGGAGCGCAAGATGCAACAGGCCTATGCATCTCCGCCATGACGATCCTGGAATTGGAACGTGGAATACTCGGCGTGCAGCGCCGCGATGCAACGCAGGGCGCTCGTCTGCGTGCGTGGCTGGAAAATCAGGTTCGACCGGCATTCGCCGACCGTATCCTGCCGATCGACGATAGGGTCGCGACGCGCTGCGCGCATCTGCATGTTCCAGACCGGCGCAATGAAGCCGACGCCTTGATTGCCGCGACTGCCCTGGTTCACGGCCTGACCGTCGTTACCCGCAATGTCCGGGATTTCGAAGGCGCGGGCATTATCGTGCTGGATCCGTGGCAAGATTGATCTCCCTGCCGAAACGCAGAGGTGGCGCGCGTTTCTTTGCGCCCTGTCACGGCAGTCGATGTATGGTCACGTTCGGAACAACGTCTCGCGCGATCTCGCAGAGATGCCAATGGTGGGTCAGGTAGATAACCTGTCCGACCTTTGCCATTTCACCGAGCAGGCGGAAAACCTCTTCGGAGCGGGGATTATCGAAGCTCTCCATGATGTCGTCGGCGACGAAGGGTACGGGCCGGCGAAACGCTGCGAATTCCTCGTAGCCCGCCAGCCGAAGCGCGAGGTAGAGCTGGAACTGGGTGCCGGTCGACATCGCATCCGCAAGCTTCGAACCACCGTCGCGCGACACGCCGATCAATATCTCCTTGTCCCGGTCGGGCTGGGTCGTCAGGCCGGAATAATTGCCGCCGGTGATCAGGCGAAAGGCCTCCGATGCGCGGTTCATCATCGAACTGCGATGTTTTTCGCGATAGATATGCAGCGCCTGTTCGGCCGCGAGCGTACCGGCGCGCAGCGTCAGATGCCGCACCGCCAGTTCCTCGATTTCAAGGAAAATGGTCCGCCGCTTGGCCTCGATCCGGGCCACGGCGTCGTCTCCGCCGACGGCCTCGAGCTTCTGCCGCGCCAGCGACACGTCGGAATAGAGAAGCTTCGCACGCTCGGTGAGATCCTCGATCCGGGCGCCAAGCTCCATGGCGTCGCGCTCGACCGCAGCGGCGTCGACACCGTCGAGGCGCTGTTCGGCCTCGGAAAAACTCGCAGCACGCAATGCCTCGGTGATCTGGTGGCGTAAAGTGGCGGCCCGCTCTTCCAGACGGTCCCGCTCTCGGGACTGGTTCAGGAATGCTTCCACCGAAGCAAGCGAGTCTGCGGCGAAATAGCCGGTCAATTCGTCCTTGCGGGCATTGTGAACGGCCAGTTCCTCCTCCAGCGCACGCCGTTTTTCCAATTGTTTTTCGAGATCCGCCTGCCGGTCCGCCCGAAGCTGAGCCGCATGACGCGCCGCCTCATGACGTTCCACAAGCGCGTTTGCGGAGGCGAGCGTATCCATCGCCGGCTGGTTGAGACCGCAGTCTACGAGCAAACCGGCAATATGCTCGCGGAATTGCTGCTGGTCGCGCTCCATCGCGGCAACACGGCTTGCGAGGTCATCCCTCTCCTTCAGGATGGAGGGCAGTGTGGCGAGCGCATTCAGCATCGCGCGGACGGCGGCCATCGAACCGGCCTTGTCGGCAAACCAGGTTCGCGACAGCGCCTCCGCCCACTCCCGCTCCCAGGCCGCCATGGCGGTTTGCGCCTCCTGCCGGTCGCGCTGGCGTTCCCTGAGATCGTGGCTGAGGTCGCCGACCGCCTTCTCATGCGCCTGCCGCGCCGCCCGCTCGGCTCTGCCGGCGGCGAGTATATCATTTGCAGCCTGCATCAGCTCGGCGACCGGTAGCTGATCTGCGTCATCAAGACCGGCTTGTGCAAGGCTCTCCGCAAGCGTTGAGGCATGCCTATCCCGTTCGATGCGAAGCGCATGCACCGTGTCTTCTGCGTGTTGCAGATCGTCCCAGGCGGCCAGCGCCGCGGCTCGCTTGGTGCTCCAAGTCTCGAGTGCGGCCACGCGCGCCGCGGCTTCGGCGTCATATTCGATGTTGCCAGGCAGCAGATCACCGATGCGCTCGGCAAGCGCATCGTGTTCGGCGCGCGCTTCGCCAAGCAGTTCCCTTTGCCGCTCGATCATTGCGGCCGTTGCCGCTTCCGCCTGGCGGAGTTGGCGCAGCTCGGCCAGTTCCTGCGCCCGCGACAGCCGGCCGGCGGATACCACGTCGTCCTGCCGCATCCGCTCCTCGAACGTCCGAGCCGTGGCGGCATTCAGGCTGGTGCGATGCGCCTGCCAGGCGGCATCGCGTTCATCGCGCAGCCGAGCGGCCTCGGTATCGTCGATCGAACCGCCGGCGACGAAGGCCGCGATCCGGGCTTTGGTCAGCGCCTGTTCGGTGCCGAGATCGCGCAGCCTTCCCTCGTGATCGCCAATCCGCTTGTCGATAGCAGTCGCCTGGCCACGCCAGGCTTCGATCTGTCGAGGCTCTGCCGCGGTCGTCTGCCGCAGAGCGACGGCGTTGCCGCTCCAGGGTGCGAGCTGTGCGAACTGGTTCTCCTGCGTTCGCTTCGCCTGGACAAGTGTGCGTTCTTCCATGGTAAGCCGCACGGGGAGATCAGATCCCGCCAGCCGGCTCAGGGCGCTCTCTATGTGGCCGAAACGCGCAGGATCCAGGACCCCAGCTCCGTCTCGCGAGCCGCCTTCCCTGTCCAGCCTTTCGAGGTTCTCCCGCGCTCGCAACAGTTCCCGATCGGCGGCTGTCAGTTTCGCCTCGACGCCGGAACGCCGTTCGATGAGATCGCGGATGATGCCGATCAGCGAAGCGGGCAGCAGCAGTGCCTCGGGCGCCGTGTGGCCGGGCTGTTCGAGATCGGCCAGCAGTCGGACCAACTCACCCTCCTGTTCGGCCAGCGCCAGCCGGCGCTTCGGCAGGTCGCTCTCAGCCGCAAGATAGCGCGCCCGACCCTGATCCAGCAGGTCCATATGCGCGGCGACCGCCAGCGCCTTGTCGTCGATCGAGATCGACTCGATCTCTTCTGCAAGCTGGCGCAGCGTGCGGTCGGCGGTTTCGACAAGCGCCTGCAGCCGCGTCTCGTCGCGCGAAAGCTGGGGCAGGAGCGCGAACCATTCAGACGGCGGCCGCGGCAGATCGCTCATGCCGGCTGCATCTGTATCCAGCCGGCGGAGCTCCAGGGCCGCGGGTAGGGCGCCGAGAAGGCGCGTGAGCTCCTGATGCCGGGTCTTGGCCTCGGCCAGTTCCCGCGTGGTTTTGCCATAGGCAGCGTCAGCCTGCTCATAAGTCGATTTCAGGGCCGAATAGGTGGAGGCAAGCGTGTCCATGGCATTGCGCTCGGCCTTGAGCGCTTCGAGCGCGCGCTTGAGTTCCGCGAGCCTGGTGCTCGACGATCGCTTCTTGTAGATCGCGGTGGCTTCGTCGGCCGCAGTCACCAGCGAACGGCTGAGACCTGCCAGACCCGAGCTGGCCGAGAACAGCAATTCGCCGAGTTCGCCCTTGCTTTGTATGATGGCGTTGCCGCCTTCCTTGAGCGACTGATCGTCGAGCGAGAACATGGTGCGATAGGCCTCGCGACCGACGCCTCCAAGCGCGCCGGTCAGGAGCGCCTCGTTCACAGCTTGTCCCCGATCGTCGACAAGGCTGCCAGTCCGCAGCTTGAGCCGGGCGAGCTCGTATTCCGAGCCACCAAATTCCAGCCGCGCACCGACCTTCATCGTATTGTAGGGATGCAGGAAATTATAGGTGCTGCGCTCACCAATGCCGTAGAGCAGATCAAGATAGGCGGCGAAGGTGGTCGACTTGCCTGCTTCGTTCAGGCCATAAACGATGTGCAAGTCCGGCGAACCCTGACGGGCCGCGCCGAAATCGATGGAGTGATCGGTGAATTTGCCATAGCGGGTGAGGTCGAGGCGGCGCAGACGCATCAGTTGTCTCCCCGATCCACCGCCTTCATCCGGGCGGCGATATCCTCGGCGCCATCGGCGAGAAGGCTGTCGATGAAGCGTTCAAAACCCGCCTCGTTCTGGCCGGCAAATGCCCGGCTCTCGGGCGGCAGGTCGGCGAGCAGGTCCCGGACCATCTCCCTGACATCGTCGCGAAACCCGCTGCGGGCGATGACCTCGTCCCGCATCAGCGCCCCGAGTTCGACGACGGGGTCGGCGGCGGACGCGTCTGCGGGGATCGACGGCGCTTCGAAGGCGAGTTCCAGCTTCTCGATCCAGGTGCGGCCGATCACGTCGCTGCGCCGCTCGGCTTCCGCCTGCATGAGGTCGACATCGCGCCGCAGCTGCCAGGAGAGCGGCGTGCGGCCGGAAAGCCTGAGGCGTGCGACAAGATGCGGCGAAGCCGTGCGGTCGCGCTGCGCCATCAGCGCCGTCTCGACCATCATGGCCGCCTCACGCCAATCATCGACATCCGTGAGGTCGACATTGACGCGCTCGAACTGCGCGATGCTGGTGCGCCGCTCCTCGACCGTCACGGTCCGGTCGTCCGCCACGGTCACCAGCGACACGGTCTTGACCCCCGCTTCATTGATGTCGCGGCCCTGCGGCATGCCGGGCATGATGACCGTCGCCGTGCCGGGATACTGGCTGCGCTGGTGGAGATGCCCGAGCGCCCAGTAATCGAAACCCGAGGCATGCAGGTCGAGCACGTTGCAGGGCGCATAGACGTCATGTCCGGCCGATCCGGCCAGACTCGTATGCATGATGCCGATATTGACGGCATCCGCTACCGGCGGCTTGAATTTCGGCAGCAGCGGGTCCGGGGCTTGCGGTTTCGCAAAGCTCAGGCCGTGGATCGCGACCGACAAGCTGCCATTCGTGGCCTCCACGATCTCGGCATGGCCGCCGAAGATCTTCACCGTATCGGGCATCACCAGTTCCCTGGCGATCTTCGACATCGCATCATGATTGCCCCGGATCTTGAAGACTGAGATGCCCGCTCGGTGCAGCCGTTCGAGCTCGCCTGCCAGGAACCGCGCCGTCTTCATCGACGTCTGCTCGCCGTCGTAGAGATCGCCGGCGATGACAAGCGCGTCGACCTGCTCCTCAAGGCAAAGATCGACGATCGCGACCAGCGCCTGCCGGCTGGCGTCACTCACGAGGTCGGCCAGCTCTGCGTTGCGAAGCGCGAGAGAGCGCAAGGGAGAGTCGAGATGGAGATCGGCGGTGTGAACGAAACGATAGGCCATGAATGCAAGAATGGTGTTGCGATAGAGTGATCCAGCAGGCGCCGTCGGACGTTATTGCCCGTCAGCGAAACATGAGACCGTGCCACGAATATTCAGAGCATGGCGGCAGCGTCCTGGCGAGTAAAATGGGCCGGCGGAACCGGCCCATCCACAATCAATGCTGCTCGATCGGCGCCGGCACTGCAGCCGGCGCCCGCTGCTGTCCAAGCCGATCGGCGACCGGCATCGACAGCATCATTTCCACAAGACCGTTGGTGACGCCTTTTTCGCTGTCGGCGCCGCCGATCTGGATCTGCGGCACGAGCGGACCGGGTCATTTTCGATCGCTTCGGCAAAGCGCATGAGGACCTGCGAATTAAGCTGATAGTCCGGCCCGCCAAAGGCCGCGACTTTCTTCTCGGTGGTCTCGAGCCGCGCTGCACGCATGCGTGAAGCGCGCGGCAGCCATGCGTTGCTTCTGAAGACATGCATCTCCATCTGACAGTCACAGCCATCTGACTCACATCGAGAAAATCGGCGCTGCGGCCCGCCTCGGGCTCGCGCGAGGAGATAATCATGAACGGCATTTCGAAGACTCTGAACGACATGACGCTTGTTGAAAGGTCGAGCCTGCTCGACACCGTCGCCGACGCCTTGGAGGCGACCGCCGAGGAGGCCGAAGGGGAGGGCGACGCCCGTTTCGTCGCCAACTCCGTCTGCATCGCCAATACGATCCGCGGACTTTCGGGGGAGCTTGCGCCACACAATCTGCGGGCGGCCGAACTGCTGCTTGAGCAGGGCATCATGCTCGTCCACCAGTTCACCAACAGGGCGAAACCTGGAATGGTTCATTAGTATTGTCGGCAGGTTCCGGATGGTGAACCTGCCGACAATCCGGCATCACTCAGCCTTTTTGGGATACAGCAATGTCATGAGTGCGAGGACGCATCCCAAGGCTCCGACCGAAGCGAAGATGTAGAAGTTCCACTGCGGAGCAAGGCCCGCACCCAGAACCGCACCGCCGATGGCCGGTCCTATCATGCCTCCGATACGGCCGATGCCGAGCGAGAAGCCAAGGCCGGTTCCGCGGATCTCGACCGGATAGAGGTTTCCAACGAGAATATTGGCGAGGATCTGCGTGCCGATCGTTCCCGTCCCTGCAAGTGCGACGAGAGCGTAAACCTGGAGGCCCTGATCCACCTGCGTCAGCAACCAGATCGAGCAGGCTCCAAGAAGAAACAGACCTGCCACGACGATTTTGACATTTCCACGGTCGGCAATCCTTGCGCCAATCAGCAGGCCGACTGCGGCTCCGAGATTGAGCGTCACGGAGAAGAGCAGGGCAGAACCGAGGTCGTAGCCCATTTTGTTCATAATGGTCGGGAGCCAGTTGACCATTCCGAATGTCAGCAGAAGCGAACAGAAGTGGATGCCCCATGCGTTCAAGGTCGGCAGCAGGCGACCTTCGGAAAACAGCGACCGGGTGCCGACCTGGCGTTGTCCAACGGGCCTGGCTAGGGGATTGGGCAGTCCGTACTGGTTTGCGATCTGGTTGGCTTCGGCCTGGCGGTTTTTCGTTGCCAGCCATTCGGGGGACTCGGGGATGAGGCGGATGAAGAAAGGCAGAAGCAGGATCGGTGCGCCGCCGATGATCATCAATGGGCGCCATCCGTATTTCTGTATCAGCAACATTCCGAGCATACCCGAGATGATGCCGCCGGCGAGATAACCGAGAAGAGCAATCGAATAGGCGATCGCCTTCCGTTTCGGCGGGGAAAACTCGATGATCAACGCGGTTACTGTCGGAAAAAGAGCGCCGAGGCCCAGACCGGCGAGAAAGCGGGTTGCCTCGAAAATGAGAAAGTTGGGCGCCAGACCGCTGCCGATCATCATAACCGAGAAGCTCAGCAGGCTGCCGATGATGACCTTGCGACGGCCTATCCTGTCGGCGAGTGTTCCCGCAACGAGCGCGCCGAGCAGCATGCCGAACAGGGTGATGGAGGCAGCTCGTCCGACCATGCCGGGCGTCAAGCCCCAGCTTGCTTCACCGAGCAGCGCCGGCGCAACTGCGCCGTATACGATCAGATCATAACCGTCGAACAGGATCAGCAGACCGCAAAGGGCGATGATAATATTCGGGCTGCGAACGCGTTCGTTGAAAATAGCGAGATCTTGTATGGCCAATTTTCCCTCCCCATACATTGCGTACAGGAAGTACGCTCCTGCCAGCGGCAGGTCCGCGTCGATCCATGTACAAATCCTCCTGGATCATTGCCGGCGTGGTTCCTCCCAGCGCCAGACTCACCCGCGAGCGGGCGATGTCAAGACAACGATGCCACGCTATTAGATACTTGCGAATAAAATATTTGCAACTGCAAACTTTTCAGCCGGCAACTTTTCCCTTTGCGGATATTGCCGGCAGGTTGCTATGCATGCGGCGCAGCGCGTTCTTCAGGGCTGCGACCTCCTCGGCCGACATGCCGTGAACCGCGGTGCGTTCAAGCTCCACGGCAAGCGGCATGAGCCTTTCCGTCAGCGCCTCGCCCTGCGGGGTCAGCCTGACGATGACGATACGGCCGTTGTCTTCCGGACGTGTTCTCGACACCAGCTTACGCTTGGCCAGTGTGCCGACCAGGCGCGAAAGCGTCGAAATCTCGACAGAGACGACGTCGGCGAGATCCCCCAGGGTGCTCTCCCGGCGCTCCTTGAGCATCGCCAGAACCCGGTACATCGCCACGCTGAGATCGTCTTCGGCAATTCTCTGCGCGAACACCTCGGCTATCCGCACGCCGGCGCGATTGAGAAGATACGGAACGGAATCGGTAAGTTTGTACATATCTCTGTCTGCTGGCGGATTCGGGGCGCTTACTGAACGATCTCTCCGACATGCACCTAAATGACCGGGATGACAACATGATTGGCTTTCAGCCGCCGACAATGGCGGGGTAGATCAAACATTTTTCCCGCTTGACTTCTAGATTTGCGTTGACAACAGTTGCAAATGCAATAATTCTGACGGCGAGGAAACACGGGAGGAAATCATGTCTGCCACTGCTGCTCTCGGCATAGTGCCGGCCCCCGCACCGATCAGCGATGCGTTTCGATCGACCATGCGCCGTTTCCCGGCGACGGTGACGATCATTTCCGCCTGCCGCAACGGTACGGACCATGGAATGACGGCAACTGCCGTTACGTCACTTTCGATGGATCCGCCATCTCTCCTCATCTGCCTGAACAATCGCACCTACCTGCATGACATGCTGCTTGAGGTGCCGGAATTTGCAGTCAGCATTCTGACCGACAGGCAGGCCGCCCTGTCGGAAGGTTTCAGCGGCAAGATTGCGCCTGAACGTCGGTTCGAGGCTGCCGATTGGGTTCGCCATGAGCGCGGCATGATGGTGCTTGATTCCGCTCATGCCTCGGTTGTCTGCCGCCGCATGGGTGCGGTTCCCTACGGGACGCACACGATCTTCATCGGGCAGGTGGTGGATACACGCCTTTCCCAAGACACGATCCCGCTGATGTACGAAAACTCGAAATATTGCGCACCACAGCACGCGCTTCCCACATCCCAGAACTGAAGGTCGTTCCATGAACAATACAGCTGCCCTGTTTCCCGCCGCAATGCGGGTCGAGAACGCATGTCTTGCAGATCGCATCGCCACGGTGCTGGACGAAATCCGTGCCGGCGCCCGCGAAACCGAAAAATCCGGTCGCGTGCCGGCGCGCAATATCGATCTGCTGCGCTCCGCCGGCTATTTCGATATCGTCAAGCCCGCCCGTTTCGGCGGCAACGAAGGATCGTTTGCCGAGCTTGTCGATGCAAATATCGAACTGTCGGCGGCCTGTGCCTCCACCGGCTGGGTCGCCGGCCTCCTTTCCGCACATCAATGGCTCCTCGCCATGTTCGAGGAAAGGGTCCAGCAGGACGTGTGGGGCAGCAATCCGGATGCGCTGCTCTGCGGTTCCTACGCGCCGGTCCGAATGGCTGAACGCGTCGAGGGCGGTTTCCGTCTATCCGGCGATTGGGCCTTCGCGAGCGGATGCGAAAATGCCCAGTGGGCCCTATGTGCGGCGATCATTCCGCCAAACGGCGAGGGGGAGCGTCCTATGCCGGCGTTCCTTCTGGTTCCCGCCAGCGATTATACCATTGCCGAGACATGGGATGTGGTCGGCCTTGCGGGCACCGGCTCAAAAAGCCTGATCCTCAAGAATGTCTTCGTTCCGCAATATCGCATACTGAGCTTTCCGGACGCGACCTCCGGAAGAACGCCGGGCGGGCGCTTCTATAAAGGTATCGGCCTCTTCAACATGCCGCTCCTCATGGGAATTCCGTTCTGCCTCGGCAGCGCGGCCGTCGGTGCGGCGAAGGGCGCATTGGATAGCTATATCGACCACATCGGCACCAGGGTGACACGGGGTGCGGTTGCCGGCGGCAACAACAAGATCGCCGAATTTCCGACGATCCAGCTCCGCGTGGCGGAAGCCTCCGCATCCGTGGATGCTGCCCGCGAAATCATCCTGCGCGATATTGCCAGGGCGCAGCAACTGGCCCAGGCCCGCGCGGATGGCACCGGCGAGATCACCGAGGAAGATCGGATTCTTGCCCGCCGCAGCCAGTCTTTTGCGGTCAGCCTGGCGCTTCGGGCCGTCGAAGCACTCAATGCATCGACCGGCGGCCTCGGCCTGCAGATGTCCAATCCCGTGCAGCGGGCATGGCGCGATGCAAATGCCGTCGGGCGCCACATTTCCATGAACTGGGATGCCGTCGGAACCATGGTCGGCCAGCAACTGCTCGGTCTTCCGCCCAAGGGACAATTCTGATCCGCCATCCTCATTATTTCGATTGAAGACAGGAAAGAGAGCATATCGTGCAAGGCAAGATCGCGCTTGAAGAACATTTCGCCATTCCCGAGACGCTGCAGGATTCGGCCGGATTCGTGCCGGGCGACTACTGGACGGAACTGTCCGCCCGTCTCCTGGATATCCAGGACAAGCGTTTGCGGCTGATGGATGCTCACGGTATCGAGAAAATGATCCTGTCGCTGAACGCACCAGCCGTGCAAGCGATCCCGGACAGGGCTCAGGCCCTGGAGATTTCCCGACGCGCCAACGACTTTCTGGCCGAGCAATGCGCTAAAAACCCGAACCGTTTTCTGGGATTTGCAGCTTTGCCGCTGCAGGATCCGGATGCCGCTGCGCAGGAATTGCAGCGCTGCGTGACGACGATGGGTTTCGTCGGCGCATTGGTCAACGGCTTCTCGCAGGAAGGCGACGGAACAACGCCGCTCTACTACGATCTGCCGCAATACCGTCCGTTCTGGGCCGAAGTCGAAAAACTCAACATTCCTTTCTATCTGCACCCGCGCAACCCGCTGCCGCAGGATAGCCGGATCTATGCCGGCCATTCCTGGCTGATGGGTCCGACATGGGCGTTCGCGCAGGAGACCGCTGTTCATGCGCTGCGCCTGATGGGATCCGGCCTGTTTGACGAGCACCCGGCTTTGCGGATCATCGTCGGTCATATGGGCGAAGGACTGCCGTACATGATGTGGCGCATCGACAACCGGAATGCGTGGGTCAAGGTGGAAAAGAACTATCCGGCCAAACGCCCGATTGCCGATTATTTCAACGAGAATTTCTACATTACGACGTCGGGGAATTTCCGCACGCAATCGCTGATCGATGCTATGCTGGAAATCGGCGCGGACAGAATTCTGTTTTCGACAGACTGGCCATTCGAAAACGTCGACCACGCTGCAAACTGGTTCGACAGCGCCACCATCTCCGAAGCCGACCGTCTGAAAATCGGTCGCACCAATGCAGTTTCACTGTTCAAGCTCGATCGATAACATGGTCGCACCTTTCAGATACACGGTCAGCGCAGCCCAGGTCATCTTCGGGAGCGGTTCGGTCAGTCGCCTCGCCGAGGCGATTACAGGGCAGGGCGGCAAGCGCGCCCTGATCCTTTCGACCCCGCACCAGAAAGCCGACGCTCAGCGCATCGCTGCTTCCCTCGGCCCGCTTGCGGCGGGACTATTCGACGGTGCTGTCATGCACACGCCGGTCGATGTGACCGAGCGCGCGATGGCGGCATACGAGAAGGCCGGTGCGGATTGCGTGGTCGCGATCGGCGGTGGATCGACGATCGGTCTCGGCAAGGCAATCGCCTATCGCAACGACGCACCACAGATCGTGGTGGCAACGACCTATGCGGGGTCGGAGGTTACTCCGATCCTCGGCCAGACGGAGAACGGACAGAAGACCACGGTCCGCGGCCCCGGCATCCTGCCTGAGGTGGTGATCTACGACCCTGAATTGACATTGGGATTGCCGGTCAACATCAGCGTCAGCAGCGGGCTCAATGCCATGGCGCATGCGGTCGAAGGGCTCTATGCGCAGGATCGCAATCCCATTTCGTCGATGATGGCGGTCGAGGGCTTGCGCGCGCTGAAGCAGGCTTTGCCGCAAATCGTCAATGCCCCGAGGGATATCGAATCCAGAAGCGAAGCGCTTTACGGCTCCTGGCTGTGCGGCACGGTGCTCGGAGCCGTTGGAATGGCCCTGCATCACAAGCTTTGCCATACGCTGGGCGGTAGCTTCGATCTGCCGCATGCAGAAACCCATGCGGTCATTCTGCCCCATTCCGCTGCCTACAATGCCGCAGCCGCAACGGATGCGCTCAAGCCCGCTGCCGATCTTTTTGGCGGCTCGCTGGGCAGCGGTCTTTATGATTTTGCCGCTTCGATCGGTGCCCCGATGGCGCTGCGGGATCTGGGTATGAAGGAAGCCGATCTGGATCATGCGGCAGAACTTGCCACTGGGAATCCCTACTGGAACCCGCGCCCGATCGAAGGAAAAGCGATCCGGGCTTTGCTGCAGAGCGCCTGGGAGGGCGCACGGCCGCGTTAACGCGTTAGGAGGAGGGCCACGTGCCTGAATATTTCAGCGAAGAGAGATCCGCGGAAGCCGTCAACACGCGGATGGGGCCGGACATCAATCCACGTCTGGCCGAAGTCATGGCGTCGCTTGTCAAGCATTTGCATGCCTTTGCCAAGGATATCAGCCTGACCCAGGAGGAATGGGAGCTGGCCATACGCTTCCTGACCCGGACCGGCCATCTCTGTCATGACCAGCGACAGGAATTCATCCTGCTCAGCGATACGCTGGGTTTCTCGATGCTGGTGGATGCGATCAATAACCGGCGTCCGCCGGGCGCCACGGAAAATACCGTGTTTGGACCGTTTCATATCGAAGGGGCGCCCGTCCGCCAGATGGGCGAAAACATCTCGCTCGACGGCAAGGGTGAGACTTGCCTCTTCATCGGGCGAGTGCTGGATCTCGATGCTCATCCGATCGAGGGAGCCCGGATCGACGTATGGTCGGATAATGCCGATGGCTTCTACGACGTCCAGCAGCCGGATATCCAGCCGAAATGGAACAACCGGGGCATTTTCATCACCGGTGCAGATGGCGCCTATAGCTTCGTCGGCATCAAGCCGGTCTCCTATCCGATCCCGGATGACGGTCCGGTCGGCCAGATGCTGGCCTCGCTCGGCCGCCATCCCTACCGTCCCGCCCATACCCACTACCTGATCACGGCTCCAGGTTATCAGAAGCTCGTAACCCACACTTTTGTCGGCAACGATCCCTATCTGGAATCCGATACGGTGTTTGGTGTCAAAAACAGCCTGGTCGCGCCTTTCGAGCGTATCGATCGTCCGACGGTCTGGCGCTCCGATTTCGATTTCGTGCTGACGCCGGTCTGGAATAAACAATGATCGTTGTCCGCTATGCCGTATGCGACCCCGGCAGGGCGGCCGAACGTTCCCGATTGATCGAGGAACACAAGGCCTATCTGCGCGGCGCGGCGATCCGCATCATGCTTTCCGGCCCGTCTGCACCGCCGGCCGAGGGCAGGGCTTCTACCGCCGTCGTAATTGCGGAAGTCGAAACGCTGGCCGAGTTCGAGGCGTTCAGCGCGGGAGACCCCTTCGTCGGCTCCGGCGTGTACACAAGGGTCGATCTATTCGAATGGCGGCCCACTTTCGGAATTCTTCGCGAGAGTTTCCGACCAGCGTTTTAGGCAGGAAGAAAAATGGGCCGGCATGACCGGCCCATCCACAATCAATGTTATTCGGCCGGCGCTGGCACCATAGCCGGGGCACCCTGTCGTCCAAGCCGGTCAGCGACCAGCATCGACAGCATCATTTCCACCAGGCCGTTGGCGCCGCCCTTGTCGCCGCCGGCACCGGCGATCTGGATCTGCGGCACGAGCGGCAGCTTGCCGTTTTCAATCGCTTCGGCAAAGCGCATCAGCACCTGCGAGTGGAGCTGATAGTCCGGACCGCCGAAGGCCGCGACCTTCTTCTCGGTGGCCTCGGCTTCCACCAGACCGACGGCGCGTACCTTCTGGGCATCGGCAAGGCCGGTCGCCTTGATACGCTCGGCATCTGCAAGTGCGATCGCCCTGATCCGGTCGGCCTCACCGAGGCCGGCGAGCCGGACCTTTTCCGCTTCGACCTTGGCGGTGACCTGAATGGTCTCTGCCTGCTGGCGGGTGCGGGCGAGTTGCGCCTTGCCTTCGTTCTGGCTGATCTCGATGGTGAGCGCCGACGTCGTGATCTTGGCCTGCTGTTCGGCGAGCGCTTCCTTCTCGCGCAATGTGCGCTCCTGAATCGCCGCTGCTTCCTGCAATTTATAAGTCTCGACCTTTTCAACGGCGATCTGACGTTCGCGCAGCTGGATGAGGATATGCGATGCTGTTCTGGCCATTGCTGGCGCGAGGCGTACCGATCAGCACCTCCTACAGCTCGAGGCGGCCGACTCAAACGGTCCGGATGAGAACGCGTGAGCGTTGGCTTGACATCAGGGCCACTCCGGTCTTTGATGCCGAGCATTCACCAGGGGTGTCCCGGCAAGGGGCTGAGATTCTGCTGAACAATACGGCTTTGCCTGTTGTGGCGCAGTGACCCGTTGAACCTGATCCAGTTCATACTGGCGTAGGGACGGTGCGGACGCTGCGGCTGTCGGGCGGATTTTCGCTTTGTCGCTTAAGGCGTCTTTCCATCATTCCAACACTGGAACTGGGTCTCCAAACGTCAAACCTTGGAGCCTCACCCATGAATATTGCCGCACCCAAGCTTACTCCGGTCGTCACCACCGGCCCGCTTCCGGCCTCGACCAAGATCGCCAAGCCCGGAGCACTCTATCCGGATCTTCGCGTGCCGATGCGCGAAATCAGCCTTCACCCCACCTCCGGCGAACCGCCGGTAACGGTCTATGATTCCTCCGGTCCCTATACCGACCCGGCCCATTCCGTCTCGATCGACGCCGGGCTGCCGCGTTTGCGCGAGAGCTGGATCAGGGCGCGGGGCGACGTGGAAGCCTATGAAGGCCGGGTGGTGAAGCCTGAAGATAATGGTTTTGTCACAGGCGAGCGGCTGACGCCGGAATTCCCGCGTCGTAACACGCCGCTCAAGGCAAAGGCAGGCCGCGCCGTCACCCAACTCGCCTATGCGCGGGCCGGCATCGTCACGCCAGAAATGGAGTTCGTCGCAATTCGTGAAAACCTCGGCCGGCAGGCAGCGAAGGAAGCGCTTGCGCGCGACGGCGAGAGCTTTGGTGCACATGTTCCGGATTTCGTAACACCCGAATTCGTGCGGCGCGAAGTCGCCGAGGGCAGGGCGATCATCCCCGCCAATATCAACCATCCGGAATCCGAACCGATGATCATCGGCCGGAATTTCTTGGTGAAGATCAACGCCAATATCGGCAACTCGGCCGTCACCTCGTCGATGGCGGAAGAAGTGGAAAAGATGGTCTGGGCGATCCGCTGGGGCGCCGACACGGTCATGGACCTGTCCACCGGCCGCAACATTCACAACATCCGGGAATGGATCATACGCAATTCGCCGGTCCCGATCGGAACGGTGCCGCTCTACCAGGCGCTTGAAAAGGTGAACGGCATTGCCGAGGATCTCAGTTGGGAAGTCTATCGCGACACGCTGATCGAACAGGCCGAGCAGGGCGTCGATTATTTCACCATTCATGCGGGCGTGCGACTTGCCTATATTCCGCTCACCGTCAATCGTGTTACCGGCATCGTCTCACGCGGCGGCTCGATCATGGCCAAGTGGTGTCTGCATCACCACAAGGAGAGCTTCCTCTACGAGCATTTCGAGGAAATCTGCGACATCTGCCGCGCTTATGACGTGTCCTTCTCGCTTGGAGACGGCCTTCGCCCCGGCTCGATCGCCGATGCCAATGACGCCGCGCAATTTGCCGAGCTCGAAACCCTCGGCGAACTGACCAAGATCGCCTGGACCAAGGACTGCCAGGTGATGATCGAAGGCCCCGGCCACGTGCCGATGCACAAGATCAAGGAGAATATGGACAAGCAGCTCGAGGTCTGCGGCGAGGCTCCCTTCTATACGCTCGGACCGCTGACGACCGACATTGCGCCGGGCTACGATCACATCACCTCCGGCATCGGAGCAGCCATGATCGGCTGGTTCGGCACGGCGATGCTCTGCTACGTCACGCCGAAGGAGCATCTGGGCCTGCCCGACCGCAGCGACGTCAAGACCGGTGTCATCACCTACAAGATCGCCGCGCATGCCGCCGATCTTGCCAAGGGCCATCCGGCCGCCCGCATCCGTGACGATGCGCTGTCGCGGGCACGCTTCGAATTCCGCTGGGAAGACCAGTTCAACCTCTCCCTCGATCCGGAAACGGCGCGTTCCTTCCATGATGAGACTTTGCCGAAGGAGGCCCACAAGGTGGCGCATTTCTGTTCGATGTGCGGCCCGAAATTCTGTTCGATGCGCATTTCCCACGACATTCGCGCCGAAGCCCAGAAAGAAGGGCTGGAAGCCATGGCCGCCAGGTATCGCGACGGCGGCGATCTCTACATGCCGGTCGCCGAGGCTGCGAAAACGCCTGCCGGAGAATGATGATGCATATTCTCGTCAAGGGGGCCGGCGTTGCCGGCCTCACCGTTGCCTGGCAGCTCTACCGGCATGGTTTGCAGGTCAGCATCGCTGAGCACGCCGGCACGGTCGGCGCCGGCGCTTCCGGCTTTGCCGGCGGCATGCTGGCCCCATGGTGCGAACGGGAAAGCGCGGAGGAGCCGGTCCTGGCGCTCGGCCGTCTGGCCGCCGATTGGTGGGAGGCAGCACTGCCCGGCCATATCCATCGCCGGGGAACGCTTGTCGTGGCGGCCGGGCGCGATGCCGGTGAGCTCGACCGCTTTTGTCGCCGGACAAGCGGATGGGAATGGCTGGACGAGCCGGCGATCGCGGCTCTTGAACCGGATCTCGCCGGCCGCTTCCGCAGGGCATTGTTCTTCCGGCAGGAAGCGCATCTCGATCCGCGCCAAGCGCTCTCGGGGCTCGCCGCCGGACTTGAGGAAGCCCGCATGCGTCTCACATTCGGCGCCACGGGCGATGCTGACCTTGCCTCTTACGATCGCGTGATCGACTGCACCGGGGCTGCTCAGATCGGCCTTCTGCCCGGCTTGCGCGGCGTTCGCGGAGAGATGCTCTGCGTCGAAACGAACGAAGTGACTCTCTCTCGCCCCGTTCGCCTGCTGCATCCGCGCCATCCGATCTATATCGTGCCGCGCGAAAGAAATCGTTTCATGATCGGGGCGACGATGATCGAAAGTGACGATACCGGCCCGATCACCGCGCGTTCGCTGATGGAGTTGCTGAATGCCGCCTATACCCTCAATCCTGCCTTCGGCGAGGCACGGGTTACGGAAACCGGCGCAGGCGTGCGGCCGGCTTATCCCGACAATCTGCCGCGTGTGACGCAGGAGGGGCGCACGGTCCATGTCAACGGCCTCTACCGCCACGGTTTTCTGCTGGCGCCGGCCATGGCAGGCGAGGTGGCGCGGCTTCTTCTTGGAGAAGGCAAGCACTCGGAAAGGAGGGCCTCATGACCTTCATCATAAACGGCGAGGAACAGGAGGTCGCGGCCGCGACGCTCGCAGATCTTCTTCTCGCTCTCGACTACGAAGGCGAATGGCTGGCAACCGCTGTCAACGGCGAGCTGGTGCACCGCGAGGACCGCGGCGATTTCAGGCTCGGCGAACGCGACCGCATCGAAATTCTCTCACCCATGCAAGGAGGCTGAGATGCTGAAACTTTATGGTGTTGAAGTCCGCTCCCGACTGCTGCTCGGCACCGCCCGCTATCCGTCTCCAGCTGTGCTTGCAGAGGCGGTCAAGCGCTCGAAGACCGAGATCGTCACCGTTTCGCTTCGCCGCGAAGCCGCCGGCGGCAAAGCAGGCGGCGCCTTCTTCGACCTAATCCGCGAGCTTGGCGTGCAAGTGCTGCCGAATACGGCCGGATGTCACAGCGTGCAGGAGGCCGTGTTGACGGCGAAGATGGCGCGCGACGTCTTCCGCACCGACTGGATCAAGCTCGAAGTCATCGGTCATCACGATACGTTGCAGCCTGACGTCTTCGGCCTTGTCGAAGCGGCCCGCATCCTGACCGGCGAGGGCTTTCAGGTCTTCCCCTATACGACCGACGACCTTGTCGTCGCCGAAAGGCTGCTGGATGCCGGCTGCCGTGTTCTGATGCCCTGGTGCGCGCCGATCGGTTCCGCTCAAGGGCCGCTGAACCCGATGGCGCTGCGATCGTTCCGGGCGCACTTTCCGGATGTGCCGCTGATTATCGATGCCGGCATCGGCCGCCCGTCTCACGCCGCCACCGTCATGGAGTACGGTTATGATGCCGTTCTCCTCAACACTGCCGTTGCCGGCGCCGGAGATCCCGCCAGCATTGCCGAGGCCTTCGCGCTTGCGATCGATGCCGGCCGCCTGGCGCATGGGGCCATACCGCTGGAGCCACGCGACATCGCCGTCCCATCCACCCCCGTCATCGGCAAGGCAGTCTTCTCATGAAGCTAGACCCCTTCTATCTCATCGTCGACAGCGCCGAATGGGTCGAGCGTCTCGTGCCACTCGGCGTCAAACTCGTCCAGCTGCGCATCAAGGATTGTCCGGACTCCGTGCTTCGCGCGGAGATCCGGCGTTCGAAGGCTGCCTGTGCGGCAGCAGGTTGCCAATTGGTCGTCAATGACCATTGGAAGCTGGCGATCGATGAAGGATGCGACTTCATTCATCTCGGGCAGGAAGACCTGATGGCCGCCGACAGGAATGCCATTCGTCGCGCCGGCCTGAAGCTCGGCCTATCCACCCACGACATAGCGGAGCTGGAGACGGCGCTGGCGGCAGAGCCGGATTACGTTGCGCTCGGACCGGTCTGGCCGACGATTCTCAAACAGATGAAATGGGCGCCGCAAGGCATTGAACGTGTTGCGGACTGGCGCCGGCGCGTCGGCGCGATACCGCTCGTCGCCATTGGGGGGATCACTGCCGAACGCGCGCCGCTGGTGCTGGAAAAAGGCGCCGATGGTGCTGCCGTGGTCACCGATATCACCCGCAACGCGGATCCCGAGGCCCGCACGCGGCAATGGCTGGCCGCAACCGCGCCGTGGCGGCGCGCGAATGAGGATGAAGGTTGATACATCCCGCCGGCAACGGGGAAGCCTTCGATCCTGCCGGCGCGGGTATTATCCATATACTCAACTACCTCACGAAATTCGACTTTTCGGTTGCTCCGTTTGCTTGCGAGGCGGACGCCGGATCTGTTCAATTCCACTAATGAGCTCGGTTTCATTCAGCCTGACAACGGCGGCCGGGACGCGTTCGTCCATATTTCTGCCGTGGAACGCGCTGGCGTGCGCGAAATCGTCAAAGGCCAGAAGAACGGCTACGACTTGGAGCATGACGACAAGTCCGGCAAGATGTCGGCCTGGCAATCTTCAGTCTGCTTGAAGGGGTACAGACGAGTGGACGGAGGTCCTCGTCAAGGACCGCGCCAGTAATTTTTCGACGACCCTGCTGACATCGTTTGCATATGCCGAGCCTGAGACCGCCCGTGGGGCTACCCTTTCAGGTAAGTGAGAGCGTACTCAATCCTCAACGTGTTGCGTTTTGCGGGACCAAGGGAAAGAAGTCACCAGTTTCTGCACAACGGGCGTATGTTCACTCGGTACTTCCTGCTCAGCTGATCCAGCATCGTGCAATGCCTCGCGAAGAGCCTGACCTTGCGGATGATCGCCGAAGTGCTCCAGAAAGCTCGAAATCGGCCATCTCGTCACAGTGCCGCCGGAGGCATCGTTGGCGCGATGGATGACAGTATGCTGGTTCGCTGTTTCGTTATGTTCGAGATACCATTTGTCTCCGTTTGGACTGGCCGCAAATTCGTTTGGTGCTTCTGGCATTCTAGCCTCCTCTGACGGTGCCCATTATTGTGCCGCTTCCCGGCGGGCTGTTGCGCATTATGGTTTCGCAAGCGCAGCAGCAAGGTCTTGAGTGAACGGCTTGGACCGCCGGCGCAATCCGGCGCCGTGTGCACTTTCGCTGCAGGTAGTTCATGGCACGGAGAGTCAACGACTTCCTGCGCCTCCGACGCTTGCGCCGGGGGCGATGAGAAGGTCGTCTAGCTGTTCGAACGGCGCCGGCATGCAACCCTCCATCGCGTTGGTAAGGCCTTCGTCGAATGAGCTTTGCGAGAAGTTACCCAACACGGCCTTTAACGGCTGAACGGATACCCTGAATCCGCTTGCGATTGTTTTCGAACTCCGCGGATGATTTCGAGGACAGTGGTGTTTTTCCGAAGTGCCGGCTGAGTTCGATAGAGAGGGCGGCGGGCGAGGTCATTCCGTCGTGATAAAGCTTGAACAGCAGTCTGACGGCAACGTTGTAATGTTTCGGGTCTGCAAGGCTGCTTGTGCAATCGTATCCTGCGTCGTCAAGGACGCCCTGCAATACAGCCAGGTCAGAGGTCCGCACAGACATGTTGAGATTGGAAGACATGTTGTCCTCCTTCAATTTGGGGCGAAGGCAGAAACCGACCTCCACGCAGTAGCGCCCTGAGAAACAGCTACTGAAGACCTACCATGCGCCTAATCGATACGGCTGGCAAACTGAATATTGTGGGATGAGGAGAAAGCGGTCAGACCTGTGCGTCCCAATGTGGTGATTTTTCGCAATCATCTCTTTCCAGGTTCAATCATCAGGGCCAGAAGGACGTAAAAGGACCTACGCACATGCCGTCCTAACTCCGAATGAAGTCGGTGAACCGGAAATCGCTCGATCACCTCTTTCCGAGCTGGAGCAATGCGACAGCATGCGGACATCACGCCTGCGACGGCATGATCGCTGCAGGTCTTTGCAACATGGGCAGAATTTCAGCATCACCAAAGACTAAGAGGGGCTGGGCTTTCGACCACCGAGCCTGATCGCCAATCCGGCATTCCATGCTCAATTGCCTCGCGGGTCATCAATTCTTCTTGTCCGTAGGCGCGTCCACATCTCGCGTGGCGCCCCCTTCGTTTTCCCATGATGCCAAAGCCTCAGGATCGGCATGCAGCTTCCGCCGTCTCGAAGAGGGGTAGGCGGGCGCGGGAATCGTCGCCGCCTTGATGCGCCGTATCATCATCACCTCTTCGTGATGGTCGCCATGTTCTGAAGCAACGAGATCTGTCGTCGCGTAGTCCGCGCGCTTGAGGATGGACCGGAGCCGCCAATTCTCGTCGCGTTTCGTCGGAATTCCGGTTGTGATGATTACTACCATAACCAGCCTCTCAAAATTAAACTGATGATGACGGCGAAGCTCGCCAGGATGGAAGCCCTGAATAAGAAGTCGCCATATGCCGCGATATGGGAAGGGTGCTTGAAGGTGGAAGACATCTTGTCCTCCCTTGATTGGGGCGAAGGGAGCCACCCCTTGATCGGTAGCGCCCGTTTCATTGGCTGCCGATATGCCAACATGCGCCTCTATTGTGCCTTATCCAAGGCGAAAGCGGCTAACGCGGTGCCACGCAACCATATAATTCTCGTTGCGGAGCTACTAGGTCACGGGGCGAGAGGCGTGGGCTCTCCTCGGCTCGTTCAGCGATATCAACTCACCTGGCGGCCGCGATAGTACCGAGGCGGCTCCGAATTGAATCCTACTTTCATCTGCCTGTATGATATAGTCTCTCATGACCTATTCCCCGAAGGACCTGGAACTCGCGCGCCGGCAGGTGACTATCGACCGGCAGATGATCTGCGCTCAGCAGAGCCTGATCGACGGAATGCTGACGCGAGGCGAGCCCGCTGGGCTGGCCAACGAAAGGCTGGTCAAATTGACAGAGGATCTACGCAAGCATTGCTTCCATCAGGATCTGATTCAGGCGTCGATCCGATTGGAACGCTGAGCCTGCGCACTCGGGGCGGTTGACGGGCTTCCCGCTTGTTCACTCCGCAGCCTTCTCGTCAGGCTCCTCGGCACGCCTATCAGCTTCCTGGCTGGCGATCTTCCGGCTGTGATCGGTCCGCGCCTGCTCGAGTTCTCTCATTGTGGGAAGGTCCCGGACACCCATGCTCTTGTCATCGACCTCAGTGCTTTGGCGCTTTGTGAACCGATGCCGCGGCTTCTTTGCTTCACGGCGTTCGTCAACTGCGCGAGCTCCCTCGGGCGGCACGGCGAGGTCGGTGCGTGCGGCGACGGCATGGGCGATCAATTCCTTGGCCGAGGGATTGCCATCCGGGCGCTTGCCGTTGGCGTCGTCGCGATCACGGGCAGCAAAGCGCTTGGCGTTGTTATGTTTCGACATTTAGATGCCCTCCGTTTTATTGTGAGGCCACGAGCCTGCCGTTCACGCAGCGACGCCCTTTTAGGGCGGGCCCCCCCGCGTGTCGAGCGGGCTCGCTAAGGTGGCGCATATTTTCGCAAATCCGATCTTGGAATTGCAGCATCTTATATTTCAGGAAAATAACACAATAAAAAGGCAAATAGGTCATTACTGAAGATTAGTTCAATTTAGTTCCATCAACCAATAATATTATAATTCCAGATCTTGCCAATCGAGCTTGAACAAAACCTTCAGTTTAGCATTTCATCCCAGTTGCGACGCAATTGGGGCGTAGGAATCTCTATGTCGTTTGGCCCTGTGGCTCTCGCAGGTGCCAGAAGCTTGCGGGCCATCATCGGCCTGAATTCCGATCGCTCTGCCAATGCCCTGTAGGAAGTAATCACGCGCTTGGCTGACCGTATTCAACTGGAGCCTGTCACCATGTCCATGGACATATCATCTACACGCACGACGAACACCATCGTGCACTTCTCCGCCCCTTTCGCGCTGCCCGATCTGGCTGGCGAGATGCATCCGGCCGGCGATTACAAGATCGCGCAGGATGAAGAGCCGATCGAAGGTCTGTCTTGGCTTGCCTACCGCCGCGTCGCAACCTACATCCATCTGCCGTCGATTGCTCAGGGGAACCGCTTGCGCAGGATCGTCCGGATCGAGCCGACGGCGCTCGCTGATCTCTTGGCAGCAACGAATGCGACTGAGGAGCTGTCCCGATGAATGCCATCGAAGACCGTGAGAAAGCCTTGGAGCAGATCTATTTCCTGAATTCGGAAATTGCCTTCAAGGTGCGATCGCGCCGCGACCGCCTGCTGGCGGTCTGGATCTGCGGCATGACGGGCACTGCCGATGCCGAAGCCTATGCCGGGGAGATCTTCAATGTCAGGATGGCAGGCGCTGACGATGAGGGCGTGATTGCCAAGATCCTGGCAGATTTACGCTTGGCCAGCAAGAATGTCGATGAGCAAGCCTTGCGGGAACGCATGGAGGCTTTGAGCGTCGCCGCCATGCAGGACCTCGTCCGCCAACCGCCTCTGTGATCGGGAGATCCATCTGCGGTTAACGAAAACCCGGCAGCGTGCCGGGCTTGCTCCCAGTCAGGGCGGGAACACGGCGCGGATGCGCGCCGATGGAAATAGTGCCATGGGTTCGCCTCACAAATCCGGCGACAGCTCATTATGAACCTTGTGCACACCCTTCGTTCTCAGCGTAATCTCCTCCGCCAACAACACCTCCGCTTGCACATGCACCCACCCGGCAGCGTGATATCGCTGCCGCGTGCGATGACGAAGATATAGCTGGAGTCGAGATCGCTGGAACCGGCAAGCGCGCTTTGCGGGCTCCATCTCTTGCGGAGAAAGGCATCGCGGTTTGGGGTGCGACTTTCCGCGAAATCTATGAAGCGGATTTGGATGTTGGTGTCTCTAAGAAGAGACGTGAGCAGCGCGGAAGGCTGGCACTGCGGCGGCAAGGACTAGCTCGTTACCTATTCCCAAGAACGCCGATTTCGACCGTCACTGGTCAAACGTTGGGCGGGCTGCTTGCTGGGACTGTTGCATGCGCACTTTCGCGAATTATTGCGCTCCTCATTCATCTGAGCGATCGAACATTCGACGCGACAATTGCCTCCCGGCAGGATGATCGGGTGTTGCGTGTCTGCGTTGCCTCCAGATGCTCGAATCCATTTGCTATATGACCTGACAGGGAGCAAGGTTTCTTTCTCGGTAGCCACTGAACGGGCACTGCCGATTGAGGGCTTTCAATAGTCCTCGCCCCAACAGAAGGAGGGCATGATGTCTTCCGAACAGGAAACTTCCCATCTTACATCCGCCGATTTGCGCCTGCTGCAAGACGTCTTGCACGAAGCGGGCTATTCCGGAAATGTCTCACCACCGCCGCGGCTCCACAACATCGCTGCAAGGCTTCTCATTACCCTCTTTCGGGCGGGAACGCGAAATCCTGAAGAACTGAAAAAAGACCTGGAAATGGTCTTCGGACGCCCGCAGATGCCGGCTCCGCGTTACTCTCGCCCCTTGTTCAACCGGTTCTCGATTCAAGGCATTCCGCTCCCGGCAGCGTCCAATCCCGCCCCTAACATTGGATCCGCGGAGCTGGCGGATGTTCCGTTAGAGGTGGCCACAGAACTGGCTAGTCGCAGCCTCGCGGTATTCAAATCGGATTGGGCTGCGAAGGACCCGGATGACGATCAGCGAACAAGCGCGGTATCGAAAGCGATCACTCGCCGGGCCGACACCGATCGAATAATTAAGACCGCCCACCTTAAACGACAGCGAAAAGAACGAGAGCAGTTTTGTTGGCGCGTCACATGAGCAGAAACTTGAGACGTTCATGTGATTTGATAACGCATTCAACATCGGCTCACTCGTGTCTCCTCTCGCGCCGGGCACTTACCGGCTCGGCGAGAAGGAAGATGCACTGGAGGACGTGTCGTTCCTGGCCTATAAAACTAACGCCGCTCGTCTTGAAATTCCTCCCATCGAGACGCAGAACCCTAACGACAGCAGATGCCTTTACCCGAGGCGAGATTGACGATGCACTCTTCAGAGACCACCGCTTGCAGAAAGAGCAGGTGGAGAGGGCAAAATCCTGGCGGAGCGAATGAGCACTCCAAAAATCGATCGGTATGCTACCGCTAAGCAACCGACGCCGCGCGAGGCGTTCGGCGCCCATTGGGCAAGAACGCGATGCATTGATTCCCATACTTGCGGACCGGCCTGGCGAAAGTGGCGAGGTACCTCCGCAGCGGTTTGACAATCTCTGTTTTCGACGCCGCCAAGCCACGCAGAGGCGGCGATTTGCGCTTACCATTGCGGCCTTCCGTGACCTGCCTCGGACGCCGCCTCCCGGTTGTTATGACCGAAGACGAGGAAATTGGCAGTACTTTTAAGTCAAGAGCTAGGCGATCCGAACCGCGACTCGCGCGTCAAAAGCTGCTGCAAGGAATGCGGACTGGGCTTCCCCTTCGGTTACTATGCCCTCTACCGTGCCCGCACAGGCCTCCATTGCCATGAAGAAAGCGCTACCGCTCGTCACCGGCCAATTCTTAAAAAGCATGTCAAGGGCTTCATCTGCGGACGCAATAGTATGCCGCACCTGATTGCGTTCAACCACTAAGAGCAGCCACGCTGATGTCGACACACAGTCTCCGATTCCACATTTGAGAAATAGTGGATCTCACAGTTAGCCGGAGTACGACATGAGGGAGAAACGTTCCTCACCCGTGCAATCCACACCCCAACCACCGCCTTGACGCGTTGTTCCATGCTATCGCCTTACCATACTGGGAGGGCCGATAAGTACTACGGTTGTCGGAGGTTTATCGAACAGGCCGTCGTCCCTGAATGGAGGCGCGTGTCCGCTCAAAGCTTGGCGGAGACTTCGACGAAATTGGCTCGCCGAAACACCTTTCCAGCTCCCTGGAAAGGTCGTCGGCAGAGGTCATCCCATATTGGAAACGGTGGATAAGCAACTTCGCTGCCGCGCTGTATCGCTCAGGATGGGCGACGCTTCTGGCTGAATTGTATCCAGCCGCATCCAAGACGCCTCGCAGCATTGTGAGGTCTCTGGAATTTAAGATATGGACGTGTTCGGAAGACATTTCCGGTCCTCCTTCAATTTGGGGCGAGGGCTCTGAGCCCTGATGCAGCAGCGCCCGTAACATTGGCTGCTGACGAAGTGACCATGCCTGAGCGCGGCTCCGGATGCAATGTGAATCACGCAATTTGAATTTTTATAAGATATCTTTAACAAAACCAAAAATTGCGGTTGCGTTTCATGCAGCGAGTGCCTATATGGCACCCATCGGCATTGCTGATGAGCGCTGGAAGCATCTGTCGCTCGCAATTGCCGCAATCGCTTTCTGCTTTTGACCACGGATGTACTGGCACTGGTACGAGTAGCGATGTGAGGAAGGTCGGTGCGGTCTCGCTCCGGCCTTTTTTGTTGGCCGGCCCGCTGGCCGAGAACTTCGTTTAAACACAATGGCGGCTCAGGTTGCCACATCGAGTTTGCTAGTCGAGCTTCGTTTCGCGCCGATTTGGCGTCAAGCAAACCTTTTCTCTCAAAATCGAACTTCGGTCTTCCGGGCGACGTCCGGCAGCGATCACTCATGCGACGAAAAGGAATTGACAATGAGCAAAACCAATGCGGCTGAGATCCAGCGCAGAACTCAACGCCAGGCCGCGAACACAAGCGGTGGCGGGCACTTGGGCGGAACAAACTTCGGGCAAGCTCCCGACGCCAAGACCGCAGGCGGAACAGGTGCCAAATCCCGTCCTAGTGGTGGACGCAAATAGACGTCTGATAGTAGCAACTCGGGAGGCTCGCTTTGAGAAGCTGAAAGCGAGCCCGCTTTTCAAAGCAGCCAACTGTAATTCCTGCGGTATTCGCGGCGGCAAAGTCCTTGGCACCGCGCCTTTGTAGACGCAATTCGCAGCTCGTTCGCTTGCTCCCGGTCAGGGCCGGAACACGGCGCGGATGCGCTCCGAGCGAAATAATGCCGGACGGATTCGCCTCACAAATCCGGCGACAGCTCATTATGAACCTTGTGCACGCCCTTCGTTCCCAGCGTAATCTCCTCCGCCAACAACACCTCCGCTTGCACATGCACCCACCCGGCCAGCGTGATATCGCTGCCGCGTGCGGTGACGAAGATATAGCTGGAGTCCAGATCGCCGAAATCGGCAAGCGCGCTGTAGACCGCCGATTCAAGATCGTCCTGGTCGGGATGCCGGGTTGCTACGCGGCTCGCGACGCTGAGATGTTTTCTGTCGACTGACATCGTTTCGCCTCCTGCGCGGCCCTTGTCGGGTGTAATAGCCTATCGGCGGATATCCCGCGCCGTCAGGATATGTTGGTTCTTGCGGCCGTTGCCGTATGCATGGGTGGCCGCATCCAAAATGGCATCGCGCGCCATATCAAAGGCTCTCAAGCACTCGTCTTCGGAGCGGGCGGCCTGGCTTGCGGTCCGCAATGCATTGGCTTCAATCAAAAACCGCACCTCGAACATTCCGTCATATCCGGAGAAGCGAACGGCATTCCGGCTCTCGTCGAAACTGCGACTTCTATTAGGAAAGGTCAGTGTCACGCATTCTCTCCCGGAGGGATTGGTCATGCCAGGTCACACTGGACTGTAGCAGATCATGTCATTGAACTTCCGCCGGCTCACTGAGGCGCGGCAGGGCTGGTCAGGTTGCCGCTGTGCTACAGATGCAGGAGACCTTCCTCCTGTCCGGCTACCTGCTGTCGGGGTGCCGAATCCCGGAACGACGGCTGCTCCTTCGCAGCTCCGGTCGTAAGAAATATGGGGCGCGGCCCTCGAATTGCAATGTAGGGTCAGAGGAGAGTTCGTGGCTGGCTGGAATCTGTCTGCGCTTGAGGAGGGCTGCGACGAGAGCATCGCGTTCGGGCCGAACGGGGGCAGGTTATGAAACCTTTCTACGGCGTCCGCGTTTCGCACCATCGATCCCCATTTGGTCTGATCGAAAACTCCTGCAGACGGTTCATCGTGATACCCGCTGTTATGATGACGATATAGTGTCGGAATTGGAAGATTTCATTTACGCGCTGACAGTAATCTCGTCGCTCTTCTGGAGTTTCCGTCTTCGGCGCCCAGCCGTTTGCTTTCCGATAGAAAAAACGAGCAGAGTGAAAAATCATCAGCTATTTAGACGGCGAGGGTGGCACCGAGGTAGACTTCAGCTGATTGTCATTCGATCATGCAGGCGCCACCGCGAAGCTGGTACGGACGATTACAGTCCCATCCGTTTCCCGTCGAGTTAAGATGTGCGTTTTCGGGAAGCTTGAGCTGCAGGCATTGATTGCCCCTCGGCTCGAAGCCGCGGTCGCACTTCCATTTCAGTCCGTGGGGCGCGTCGACGAAGATGGCATTCTCCGGAACCTCGACAGCGACACACGTCTGATCCTTGTTTTCAAAGCCTCTATCACACCTCCACTCATTTCCGGCGGATGTCAGATATGAGTGGGCGGGGAGTTCGAGCTTGAGACATGCTTGTTGTAGCGCGCGATAACCTCTTTCGCATTCCCAGCCGGATCCTGTGGTATTATCGGACAGGAATGCTTTCTCCGGGACTTTGATAGGGTCGCAACCCACATTGGTTTGACGGTATCCACGCAGGCATCTCCAGCGATCGCCGAAATATGGGTCGAGATATGCATTGGCCGGAACTTGGACGGTGAGGCACTGGTTCCCCTTCTCCAGAAAGCCGTAATGGCAATCCCAGCCCTTGCCAAAGGAGGAGTTCGTCAGAAACGCGTTGTCGGGAAGCTTCACCTTAAAGCAGGCGTCATCCTGCCTTCGAAAACCACGATTGCATTCCCAGCCGAGGCCATAGCGGCTTGCCTGGGCATTTTCAGGCACCGACCTTGAGGTCTGGCCGAGCGCCGAGGAGCTGAGTCCCGATGCAGAATGCAGGGGGATGGTCATCATCAGGGCCAGCGCCCTGTAATATGATTGGCGCATAAGTTGTCTCCAAAGGCCTGCATCTGCGATCTCCTGGTCCTAATTCCAAGAAATAACTCTGAAGGGCAGTAAAGAGGGAAGGACAGATACCGTGCGACGCTACCAGAGCCTTGGCTTTTTCTCGGGAGCTTTCTCAGGAAAAATGGGCGCGCCGGCCCACATCCCGCGACCGACAGGTGACGAGCCATGAAGCTGTCCTCTGTTGCGGACCATGGGAAAGGTCCTATGCGCTTTCCGATTGCCTGGTTTGCGCTTGCTTTCGCCGTTGGCGTTCAGGAGCATTTTCTGGAAGTAGAGCAGGAAGCAGGCATGCGAGGATCGGGACGTCATCGCGTCCTCCTCTTGTCGGGGCTAGGGCGCGCTCTTGTCCCTCAGGCGGCAGCGCCCTGACCAGTTGCAGCCGACATCGCACCCTGGACTTCATTTCCGCCTTTGGCAAGCAAGCTTTCGCTATTCATGTGGTGCCTTGAATGAGGCTGATTGAAACCTTACATACAGGGCACGTTTTCAGCCTTTCGGCTACCTGATCCTCCCGGCTGCGTCGGTTGCTTGGCAAACCCTGATTTTGCGAACGTTGCGAACTCCGCCATACTGGCTGGAGCGGTTTGTTCCGGATGTATTCGTCCCGCAGCCACACTGAGGATGCCATAATGACCAACACCACCCGCCATGCCGCCGAAAGCATGTTCAAGCGCTCCAAGCCAGAACAAGGATCGGATGCAGCAAAGCTGCAGGATTTCCTCAGCAGGCAAGCTCTCCGGAGGCGCGCGACGAAGCTTGCCGAGATGCAGCAGCGTCTCGAAAAACGGACTGGCGGAACGGTTGGACTGGCTTCTTTTTTCCGTTGATACCGCAAGATGGAACGGCAAAGATCGACTGTCCTCGACGATCGCTCACGCCGCAAGGATTAAGTTATGACCGTTTTCGATTATAATGCTGGCGCGGGGCTTTACCCGTGCAAGACAATCAACAGAAGAGGCAGCCTCGTCTACAAGAGGTTCGATTCCGTCGCCGAAGCTCTTCGCTTTGCGATCGAGGACATGCCGGCTTCTCTCCTCCGTGGATCCGTGCTCGAAGTCGAGGAGGCGCGCTTCGATGGTTTGCAGATGCGCAAACTCTATGAAGCCGACGCTTATCCGCTGACGCGCCGACCTTAAACGCATCACACGGGATTGCTCGCAGAAGTGGAAATTGCGAGAAGGTGAAAACAAGAGGTTGACGGGGAAGGATCTCCAGTCTATCCCTGCAGACATCGATACTTTGTTTGCCGATATTTGTTTGGCTGCGCTCTGCGCCTCTTGATCAACTCTCCCTTCAAAAGTCGAAACACCGCCGCGCGCCGCTCGGCGGGCGATTAAATGTATGCCGATGAAAGGGTTTATCATGACCACTGGCACAGTAAAATGGTTCAACGCCACCAAAGGCTTTGGCTTCATACAGCCTGACGACGGGAGCGCTGACGTCTTCGTTCACATCTCTGCCGTTGAACGCGCGGGAATGAGTTCAATCGCTGAAGGCCAGAAGCTCGGCTTTCAATTGGAGCATGACCGCAAGTCCGGCAAAATGTCTGCAGGCCAGCTCCAAGCGGCCTAAAAGGCTCTTATAGCCGCTGCGACCACGGAGGTACTGGCGTGGCTGGCAAGGGCAGTTGAAGGCCAGGCAGATGTCTGGCCTTTTTCATTCAAGAAGTGAACAGCGTATGTCTTGAAGCGTAGCGGCCTGGACTATCCTGTTGGGCAAGGACATCGATTGAAACACTCAGGCGACACCCCCTTTTCAGAACGTCGTAAGTCCGCCGAAAGCGCCAGACGTCAGCTGATTGCAAAATTTGAGTCGGCTCCGAAGCCGACCGACCCTGTAATGCAAGAACGGTTGGCGGCAATTGCTTCGGCCAGGACTGCGCGTCGCGCCGAGCGCGATGCGATGAAGGCGGCGGAAAATGACCGCCTCCTTCAGGAAGCTGCCGCATTAGCCGATGTTGCCGAGGCTCATCAAAGAGCAGAGGCGGAGGCTCGCCAGTTGGAAGCCAATAACCGAATCGCACGTGTCGTCGCCGATGAAGCGGCACGCAAGGCCGAGCGCGACCGGCGCTATGCCGCACGTAAGGCTCGTCGCGCTTGACGGATGAACATCCGACCGTGGCTCCTGCCAATTTGCATCGTCGTCCCAAAGGAATCAGAAAACCTATGAGAAGCCAAGCCGGCCAGTTGCACGAGCCGTTTGAAGACTCCGCCGGTGCGTGGCTGAAGATCCTCGCGAAATACCGGCAACCGAGCTTTTGGCGCAGCGCGTTCGAGTTGTCTGTGACAGCTGTCCCCTTCGCGCTGCTATGGGTCGGCGCATATGCCTCTTTGCTGCAAGACTTTTGGCCCGGCTACATACTGATCCTGCCAGCCGCCGCCTTCCTGCTCCGGTTATTCATGATCCAGCACGATTGCGGGCACGGTTCATTCTTCGCCCGGCGAAAGCTGGATACGTGGACAGGACGGGCACTCGGCGTTTTGACCCTAACGCCGTACGATTATTGGCGGCAAACACATGCGGAACATCATGCATCTGCGGGCAATCTTGATAAACGTGGCATCGGCGACATCACGACCTTGACGCTCGAGGAATATCGCGCCCGTTCTCGAACCGGGCGACTCGCCTACCGACTTTACAGGCATCCGATCGTCATGTTCGGCATTGGACCCGCCTGGCTCTTTATCTTCAAGCAACGCCTGCCGATCGAGATGATGCGGGCGGGAGCCTTGCCTTGGGTTTCCACGATGGCCACGAATGTAGCGATCGCGATCGTAGTTGGCCTGTTAATGTGGACGATTGGGCCTATCCCCCTCCTGCTGGTGCATCTGCCGATCGTTTTGCTAGCAGGGGCAGCCGGCGTCTGGCTATTTTATGTCCAACATCAGTTCGAGGAAACGCACTGGTCGAAGACGGGAGAATGGAAATTTCCGCGGGCCGCTCTTCACGGCGCGTCACATTATGATCTTCCGCTCGTGCTTCGATGGCTGACCGGGAATATCGGTATCCACCACATCCACCACCTTTCAAGCCGCATTCCGTATTACCGGCTTCCGGAAGTCCTGCGCAATCACCCCGAGTTGGTGGCTATCGGCCGCGTCACCCTTCGGCAAAGCCTCGAATGTGTCCGGCTTGCTTTGTGGGATGAACAGAGCGGCAGGCTCATCTCCTTCCGAGAGGCCGAGAGCCTCGGCCCATCGATATCTGACCGCTTTATGCGGATCGTTTGAATAGCATGTTAGGATCCAAGATGAGTACGACCGCCAAAACAAGTCCCAATACGGCCGCTTTGATGGTCACTTTGACGCCTCCCCAGATCAGAGGCTTGAAACTTGCAAGGGATGGGGACCTGTACCTTCAGGAGAGCAAGAAGTGGACGCATCTCAATGCGACGATTACCTTCGCCAAAGCCGATCGCTTTCAGGAGCGGCCGATTGCAATCAAGTTCGCAACAACGGCGACGGTAGGCGAATTGAGAATCAGCGGTCTTCTCAAGACCCTCGATCCCGACGCCGACCCAGCCATCTCGCCGCACGGCATCACGATGGCCGGAAAGATGTGGCTGCTGAAGCATAAATAAATCCGGTCAGTTGCAGCGCCCGCGACAGCAGAAACCGTCAGGACAATGCTGCTCCACCAGAGCGGTGTCCCAGTCCCTGATCCACTCCGGCATGCGGTCCACAAGCTCATAGTCGCCAGCCGCCGACACACTGACGGGCAGGGGTGGCGAGCGCGAGAAGGACGTTCGTCAACCGGCGCTGCTCTTTGAAGCCCTGCAGCAGACAAGGCGATCTGCCGACTTGGCGCTCGTCTACAACGACGCATCGGAGCGCGGGCTTGCGTGGCAACAAAATATTTGAGCCCGGGTAGGAATGCTGGCGGCAAAAGATGCCGTGCGGCTTCGCGCTTGCCATCGATGCCGGCCGGTCTGGCGCATGGGGCCATACCGCTGGAGCCACGCGACGTCGCCGTCCCATCCACTCCCGTCATCGGCAAGGCAGTCTTTTCATGACGCTAGACCCCTTCTATCTGATCGTCGACAGCGCCGAATGGATCGAGCGTCTCGTGCCGCTCGGCGTCAAACTCGTCCAGCTGCGCATCAAGGATTGCCCGGACTCCGTGCTTCGCGAGCAGATCCGGCGATCGAAGGCTGCCTGCGCGGCCACGGCTTGCCAGTTGGTCGTCAACGACTACTGGAAACTGGCGATCGATGAAGGATGCGATTTCATTCATCTCGGGCAGGAGGACCTTATGGCCGCCGACAGGAATGCCATTCGTCGCGCCGGCCTGAAGCTCGGCCTTTCCACCCACGACATATCGGAGCTGGAGACGGCGCTGGCGGCCGAGCCGGATTATGTTGCGCTCGGACCGGTCTGGCCCACGATCCTCAAACAGATGAAATGGGCGCCGCAAGGCGTTGAACGTCTTTCCGACTGGCGCCAGCGTGTCGGCGCGATACCGCTCGTCGCCATCGGCGGGATCACCGCCGAACGCGCGCCGCTGGTATGGAAAAAGGCGCCGACAGTGCTGCCGTGGTCACCGATATCACCCGCAACGCGGATCCCGAGGTCCGCACGCGACAGTGGCTGGCCGCGACCGCGCCATGGCGGCCCGCGAAAGAGGTATGAAGGGTTGATCTTGCCGACAGCGCGGAAACCTTTAATGCTGCTCTGGCGATCGACAGCGATAAAAAATGATCCCTCGTATCAAGACTAGAGAATCGTCACTTCTTCCCGGAGCCGGCGTCTTCGAGCGGCTGCTCGAGGCGGGCTTTGCGGGTGATATCGAAACCAGTGCCGCCTCGCGCACCGTTCTTTCGACTGATAATTCGATCTACCAGATCGAGCCGGCGGGGATCCTCTTTCCCAAGGATATCGAGGACATGAAGACCGTGATGCGGGTCCTCTCCGAAGACCCGTTCCGCGGTCTGCGCGTCGTCGCGCGCGGCGGCGGCACCGGCACCAATGGCCAATCGCTGACGGACGGCCTCGTCGTCGACTGCTCACGGCATATGAACCGGATCCTGGAGATCGATCCGGTGCGGCGTGTCGCCCGCGTCGAAGCCGGAGTCGTCAAGGACCAGCTCAATCGCGTCCTTGAGGATCATGGCCTGTTCTTCGCACCGGAACTTTCGACCTCCAATCGGGCGACGATCGGCGGCATGGTCTCGACCGATGCCTGCGGCCAGGGCTCCTGTCTCTACGGCAAAACGAGCAACCATGTGCTCGGCCTAAGGATCGTCCTGACCGACGCAACGGATTGGTGGTCGCGTCCTCTCGACGACGTGTCTCTCGCCGAAATCGAGTCACGCGGCGACCGCGTCGGGGAGATCCATCGGACGGTCGACGGCATTGCGCGCGATAAGCGCGAGCGCATCGAGGAAATTTTTCCGCGCCTGAACCGGTACATGACGGGTTATGACCTCGCGCATATCCGCCGCGAGGACGGACGCTTCGATCTCAATGCGATTATGTGCGGCTCGGAAGGCACGCTGGCGATGATCGCCGAGATCGAGCTCAATCTGTTGCCGATCCCGAAATATGCGGCGCTGGTCAATATCCGCTATGACGACTTCAACACAGCCCTCGAAGACGCAAGGTCGCTGACCGCGCTGAATGTCGCCTCAGTGGAGACGATCGACGAGAAGGTGCTTGGCCTTGCCAAGGACGACATCGTGTGGAGCGGCATCGCCCGGTTTTTTCCGGACGATCAGCGCGGCGCGGCCAACGGCATCAATATCGCTGAGGTGTTGGCCGACGAACCGATGGAGTTGGAACAGAAGCTCATGGCGGTGACGTCGGCACTGGCCGGCGCCGATGTCGTCCGCAACATCGGCCTTACGATCGCCCGGGAGAAAGCGGACGTCGAGGCTATATGGGCCATGCGCAAGCGCGCAGTCGGCCTTCTCGGCAGTGTCGAAGGCCCGGTGCGCCCGGTGGCTTTCGTCGAGGATACCGCCGTCCCTCCCGACAATCTCGCCGCCTATATAAGCGAATTTCGCGCGCTCCTCGATGCCGCGGGCGTCTCCTACGGCATGTTCGGGCATGTGGATGCAGGCGTGCTTCACGTGCGGCCGGCCCTCGACCTGACGCGGGACGACCATGTCCCGCTCATCCGGGAAATCACCGACGCGGTGGTGGCGCTTACCCGCAAGCATGGCGGCGTTCTCTGGGGAGAGCACGGCAAGGGTGTGCGGTCAGAATATGTGCCGGAATTCTTCGAGGATCTCTATCCTAGCCTTCAGCAGATCAAAAAGGCGTTCGATCCGGAGAACCGCCTCAATCCGGGTAAGATCGCCACACCCGGCGATGGCGCACTGATGAAGATCGACGA
The DNA here is from genome assembly GCF_014197535.1 of Rhizobium aethiopicum. Classification (GTDB taxonomy): domain Bacteria; phylum Pseudomonadota; class Alphaproteobacteria; order Rhizobiales; family Rhizobiaceae; genus Rhizobium; species Rhizobium aethiopicum_A. The sequence goes on along the minus strand of NZ_JACIFV010000005.1, from coordinate 188,902 downwards.
GGTTCCCTTGCGCGGAAGCGTCGACCGCATCATCGGCAACGAGATCCGCGCAGCCTTCGACAATGCGGCCTATTGCAACGGAAACGGCGCCTGTTTCGATTTCGACGAGACCAGCCCGATGTGCCCGTCCTACAAGGCGACCCGAAACCGGGTGTACTCGCCGAAAGGACGCGCAGCCCTGATGCGGGAATGGCTGCGGCTCCTCGTCGAGCAGGGTGTCGATCCCCGCGAGGAAGCGGTTCGGCTCCGCAATTCCAACAAGGCGATCGGGCTCGTCAGGCGGGCATTCAACTCGCTGAACCCGGCCAATCGGTCCGATTTTTCGCACGAAGTGCGGGCGGCCATGGATACGTGCCTCGCCTGCAAGGCCTGCGCCGGCCAATGTCCTGTCAAGGTCAGCGTCCCGGCGTTCCGGTCGAAGTTCCTGAACCTCTATTACGGCCGCTACCTCAGGCCGCTGAAAGATCCGCTGGTAGCCGGCATCGAGGCCACTCTGCCGCTGATGGCGCGGATCCGTCCTCTCTACAATCTCCTTGCCGGAACGGCTGCCGGCCGCGCGGCGATGAAGCTTGTTGGCTTGACCGCGCTGCCGAAGATGCCGCCGGCATCGCTGGCCGGCCTCGGGATTCCGACCGCCGACGCGGAGCAGATCATGGCGATGTCTCCCGAGGCGCGCGCCCGCGCCGTCATCTTCATTCCCGACGCCTTCACTGCGCATTTCGATCCCAAAGTGGTCGTCGCCGCCATCGAGGTCGCCCGCAAGCTCGGCCTGTCGCCGTTGATCGCGCCGCCGCTCACCAACGGAAAGGCGCTGCATGTCCACGGCTATCTCGACCGTTTCGAAAAGGCGGCCGTCGCGACCTCACGCTCCCTGGATCGTCTGGCGAAAACCGGCGTGCCGCTTGTCGGGCTGGACCCATCCATGACCCTTGCCTATCGCAGCGAGTACAAGACCCTGCCGAAAGGGCCATCCTCCCCATCCGTGCTGCTGCCGCAGGAATGGCTGGTCGCAAACGGCAAGAACCTGGAGGAGGCGATCCGGCGGCAGGCCGGGGCGACGGTCCGGCTTCTGCCGCACTGTACCGAACGCACCAACATGCCCTCGGCGGTGGCGCAGTGGAAAGCGGTCTTCCGCAGCCTCGGCATCGACCTGCAGGTGGCCGATGCGGGCTGCTGCGGCATGGCGGGAACGTTCGGCCACGAAGCCCGCAACAGAGAGATGTCCGAAAGGCTCTATGCGATGAGCTGGGCGGAACAGATCGCCGCCGGCAAGAACGGGACCGTCGTCATGGCGACCGGTTATTCCTGCCGATCGCAGGTCAAGGAAATAGATCGCAAGACAATCCCCCATCCGCTGGAAGTCATCCGGGATATGCTAAGTTGAAAACCCCGGCGCCGCAGCTGGCGTGATATGTGATATGTGCTAAATTAGAAACATAGAATCGGAGCATAAGTTGTCGATCATCACGCAACGGGGAAACCTCGCAGAAATCGTCGTTGCCAAGCTCACCGAGCGCATCGACTCCGGATTATATGCGCCGGGGGAGAAAATACCATCGAGCGCCCAGCTTTGCGAGGAGTTCGGCGCGTCGCGAACGGTAGTGCGCGAGGCGCTGACGTCGCGTGCTCAAGCACCGGCAGTCCTCACGCGCCTATCAGGGATTCGGCGATCACCCAGGGTGACGCCAAGTCCGCGAAGAACGCCATCGCCGCGCATCTGGAAGAAAGCTTGAACCGCTACCGCGCATTGCTCGACGAACCGGCAAACAGCGAGACCGTGGAGTAGGGCCACGTCGGTTTCGCGGCTATTCGAAACAAAGCTGCGGCGCCTCAGGGGAAGAGCCCGCACGCCAGTGTGGGCCTGCTGACAAACCACTGCAAAACCGGCGACGTCATCCCAGGCCTTGTGCCGAGGATCTGCGCATGGCCTGATTAAGTGGCTGAAAATAACGTTTTCTCGTTAAGAAATTCCGTCAGATGCTCGGCACCGGGCCGAGCACAACGCGCGGCCATGTTGAACAGCCGACCCCATGAATCAAGTTCCATAATTCAGCTTACGCCAGATTCGCCTGTAGCGCCTATTTAGTAATGCGACAGTTGGGCCAGTTAGAGATGCGACAGTCTCGCCTCTCGATGTTCTGGTCAATGCCAACGCCAGGAGCAAGGATGACGACCTCCAGCCTGGTCGAGACCATGAACGGTCGGAGTCGTCATGGCCGGGCCAGACCGCGAATGGGCCTGCTCCGACGAGGTGCGCAGGGAACGAAATCCGGGCGATCAGGTTAGTCCAAAGGAAAAGCGGCCTTTCGAGCCCTGGCGATGAGGTGAACCCGAGGAGCAGGTTGTGAATGTTGTAAGTTTCCCGCGCCAGCGCCACGATGATCCCGATCGCGCTTTCGTCAGCACCGATGCAAATGAGCGACGGCTCTATAGATTTGCCCTGCAGTACGAGATGGATGGCAAGAGCTGGGCGACCGACATCTGGGCCTATTCAGCCAAAGACGCCGAAGATCGCGTCGCTGCGATGCGGCGATCGCTGACGATGTGCGGTCAGCTCTATGCCGAGGTGGAGGCCGACGCTCCGACGCCGCTCTGAGCATATGCGATGCGGCTGGGAAGCCCAGCCTATGCCAATCGTCTCCCGTCATCGGCTGTCGGCAGCCCCGCTCGTCACTTTGCCGACTCGCCTGGAACAGTTTGTTTCTCGAAGAGTTTGGATCGCAAAATATCTGCCGGGGGTCCGCTACGGCAATATCGGGAGGCACAAATGTCAGCGCGATCGAAACATCCGCCAACGATCGGCGAGAGCACGCCTGCGGCTGGCGGCTGGGCGGCGGCGAGATCTCTTGGAGAAATTCTGCTGCGCGAACACGTCCCCCGATCGGGGCCGTCGCTGCTTTCCCATCACAACAAACCCGACGGCTACATGTGCGTCAGTTGCGCCTGGGCCAAGCCTGCAAAACCGCATGCCATGGAATTTTGCGAAAGCGGCGCAAAGGCGACCGCCTGGGAGGTCACCTCCCGCCGCGCCGACCGCGCCTTCTTCGCCGCCCATACATTGCATGAGTTGGAGCAGTGGAGCGATCACGATCTCGAAGAACAAGGGCGCCTGACCCATCCGATGCGGTGGAACCGCTCGACCGACAAATACGAGCCGGTAGACTGGAACGATGCATTCGCAGACATCGGCGAGGCGCTGCGGTCAATTCCTCCGCGTGAGGTCGATTTCTACACCTCCGGGCGCGCCTCCCTCGAGACCTCCTACATGTATCAGCTTTTTGCCCGGATCTTTGGCAGCAACAACCTGCCCGACTCTTCCAACATGTGTCACGAAAGCTCCTCGGTCGGTCTGCCGGAAAGCATCGGAGCCTCCGTAGGCACGGCAATCCTGTCCGATTTCCAGAACTGCGATTGCATTTTCTATATGGCGCAGAACGTCGCCACCTCCTCCCCGCGGATGCTGCATGACCTTCAGGATGCCGTGGACCGGGGCGTGAAAATCGTTACCTTCAATCTGTTGCGCGAACCGGGGCTTGAACGTTTCATCAACCCGCAAATGCCGAGCCAGATGCTGACCGGTCGGTCGACGCCGATTTCATCGGAATATTACCAGGTGAAGAACGGAGGCGACATCGCGGCCCTCTTCGGGGTCTGCAAAGCCTTGATCGAAGCCGACGATGCGATGAAGGCACTGGGCATGAGCAAGGTTTCAGGCTCCGATGCCGTGCCCCATAAGCCGGATAATGCCGCGGCGGTGGCCTTCGCCGCTTCCATTGCCGCCGCCGACAAGAAGCATGTTCTCGACCACGATTTCATCAACACGCATACGTCGGGTTTCGAGGAGTTTGCCGAAGCCGCCCGCCACTATAACTGGGCCGAGCTGGAACGTGTTTCCGGCTTGACCCGCGAACAGATGATTCAGGCAGCCCGCACCTACGCCCATTCGGAGGCGGTGCTGATGATCTACGGCATGGGTCTCACGCAGCATGTGATGGGTGTCCAGAACGTTCATATGGTCGCCAACCTCGCGCTGTTGCGCGGCAATATCGGCAAGCCGGGCGCCAATATCTGCGCCGTGCGCGGCCATTCGAACGTGCAGGGCCAGCGCACGGTCGGGATAACGGAAAAGCCGGACCTCGTGCCGCTCGATAAGCTGAAGGAACTCTACCAGTTCGAATCGCCACAATGGGAAGGACGCGCGACCGTTGACACCTGCAAGGCGATCATGGAGGGCGAAGCCAAGGCCTTCGTCAGCCTCGGCGGCAATTTCTTGCGCGCTGTCCCGGAAACGGAAGCGATGGAAGAGGCCTGGCGCAAACTCCGCCTGACCGTACAGATCGCGACGAAGCTCAATCGCAGCCACGTCATCCATGGCGAAATCGCCTATCTCCTTCCCTGTCTCGGCCGCATCGAGATCGATGAACAGGCGAGCGGTCCGCAAGCCGTCTCTATCGAAAGTTCCGTGGCGCATTTCCATGGCTCGCGCGGGAAGGCGAAGCCCGCAAGCGAGGAGCTTCTGTCGGAGCCCGCCATCATCGCCGGCATCGCCAAGGCGACGCTGGCGAAGGGCCGAGTCCCGTGGGACGAATGGGTCGGCGATTATTCGAAGATCCGCGACGCGATCGAAGCGACCTATCCCGAGACGTTCAGGGATTTCAACAAACGCATGTTTCAGCCGGGCGGCATTCCGAGACCGGTGCCGGCCAGGGAGCGCAAATGGACGACGCCTAACCAGAAGGCCAATTTCATCACGCCGCCGCGGCTCTTTCCCGAACTCGACATCGGTCCGGGCGCCACTGAGGTTCTCAACCTCGCCACGCTGCGCTCCAACGACCAGTTCAACACGACCATCTACGGTTACGGCGATCGCTATCGCGGCGTGAAGGGAACGCGAAAGGTGGTCTTCATGAACGAAGAGGATATTGGCAGACTGGGCTTCAAAGAAGGCGATTTCGTCGATCTGACGACTGCCATCGACGTTGCGACAACGCGCCGCGTCACCGGCTTCAAGATTGCCAGGCACGCGATTCCGACCGGGTGCTGTGCGGCCTATTACCCTGAGGCGAACCCGCTCTTTCCGCTGGCGCATCACGACGCCAAAGCCAAGACCCCCTCTTACAAGATGTTGCCGGTGCGGCTCAGTCTCTCGGCCCTCTCGTCGCGCTCCTGACCCAGGTCCCGGCGATGCGCGAAAGCAAGCACGTTCCCTGGTCGGCGGCAGTATCGCTTCTCGCGATGGCCGCCGTCTGGGCCGCCATCGCCCGGGCAAGCCGTCCACGCTTGCGTCGCGCCCGTCCCCCCGTGGCGTCCGGTCCCGATCGGTTCCCTTTGCTTGCCGATAGCGCCGTCAAGAAGGACGGCATCTGGTTGGTCTCGATGGTGCTGCTCTCTATGTTCGTGATCGGAGCCGCGATCGGCGGGGCAAGACATCCAAGACAATACCGCGCCGATCCACCGGTCACATCGTCTCTCGATCAGTTCCGGCTGATGCCAGATATGATCGGCGGCACACCACCCGACGTCTATTTCGCGCTTGGTAAGCCCTATGAGAGCACCGCCTATGATCTGAGCCAGGGCAAGCGCCTTTATTCCTGGTTCGGCTGCCCTACTTGCCATGGGGATGGACGAGGCGGGACCGGCCCTTCGTTTCTTGACGGCTGGTGGTTTTATGGCTCGGAAATGGTATCGGTCGTGGCATCTATACGCGACGGACGGCCTCACGGCATGCCTGCCTTTGCGAACCAAATGACGAGCGACCAGATCTGGCAGCTCGCCGGCTATGTCAGGACAATCGGCGCCTATTCCGCCCTCTATACCGCGCCGAGCCGCAATGACGACAAGCATACGAGGCCGGCCGAGAACCGGGCGCCGGCCGCAACTCTTTTCGAGGAAGGGCCGGCGGGCTTCCGCTCCGATCGAGGTGTCTGGCCTTGAAGATCGCCCCGGCATGCACCCTGTTTCTGTCCGGCTGCACTGCAGGGACGCAATCCGCGCTGAATGCGGACGGACCCGCCGCTTCGGAACTCAAGAGCCTGTTATTCCTATTCGTCGCCGTCTGCGGCGTCGTCTTCGTGCTCGTCATGGGCGTCATGGTATGGGCGCTGGTACGCGGGAAGAACGAGCGCCCCAGCGAACCGCAGACCGAGCTTTCCATGGGCAGGGTCGTTACCGGCGCCATCATGACGACCTTCCTGGTCGTAAGCTTCCTGGCCATCACCAGCTTTTACGCAACCAATGGCGTCGACCGCGGCTGGGACAATCCGCCGACCATCGCCGTTCGCGGGCAGCAGTGGTGGTGGCAGTTTACCTATCTCGATGCGGATCCCGCCAGGACATTCCAGACCGCCAACGAGCTGCATATTTCGGTGGGAACCGATGTCCGGCTGCGTCTGGAAGCGACTGATGTCATTCATTCCTTCTGGGTGCCGAACCTGACGGGAAAGCAGGATCTGGTCCCCGGCCGCGAGAACGGGCTGACGCTGCATGCCAGCAAAGCCGGCATCTATCGCGGCCAATGTGCCGAATTCTGCGGCCTGCAGCACAGCCACATGGCGCTGTTGGTGATCGCCGAGGAGCCGGAGGACTATGCCAGATGGCTGGAGTCGCAGCGAAAGACGGCAGCCGCACCGGCCGATGGTGATGCCGCGGCGGGAAAGCTCGTCTTCATGGGCAAGCCTTGCGCTGCCTGTCACACCATCCGCGGTACCGAGGCATCGGGCACCTCGGGGCCTGACCTCACCCATGTCGGCAGCCGCAGCATGATTGCCGCGGGGCTGCTGGAGAACACGCGGGGATCGGTTGCGGCATGGATTGCCGACCCGCAAACACTGAAGCCGGGCAACAACATGCCGTTGGTTCCCCTCACCGGCGAAGAGCTGCGACAAGTGAGCGCCTATCTGAGTGGTTTGCGATGAGGGGCGGCAGAACCCCTTCCCCCGCCGACCTGGCTGCCGGCTGTCCCGAAGCGGAGGCCTTCCTCAGGCGCACATGGTCGACGCCGCCTGGATTGCTGGCAGCGCTCTCCACGGTTGATCACAAGATCATCGGCCGACGCTATATCGCGACAGCCTTCATCTTCCTGCTCCTCGGCGGCATCCTTGCACTGGCGATGCGCCTCCAGCTTGCTTTCCCGGAGGCTCGCTTCATCAGCGCCGACCGCTACAACCAGATCTTCACCGTGCACGGGAGCAACATGATGTTCCTGTTTGCGGTTCCGGTGATGGAGGCCATGGCGGTCTATCTCGTTCCTCTGATGGTCGGAACCCGCAACATCGCCTTTCCCAGGCTGAATGCCTTTTCGTACTGGATCTATCTCGCCGGCGGGCTGCTGCTATGGATCTCGCTTGCGCTCGATACCGCTCCCGATGTCGGCTGGTTCTCCTACGTGCCTCTGGCCGGCCCCGAATACGGCGCGGGAAAGCGGACGGACATCTGGGCACAGATGATCACCTTTACCGAGGTCTCCGCCCTCGCCGTTGCCGTCGAAATCGTCGTGACCGTCTTCAAGCTGCGGGCGCCCGGCATGTCGCTCGACCGGATCCCCGTCTTCGTCTGGTCGATGCTGGTCACGGCCTTTCTGGTCATCCTGGCCATGCCGGCCATCATGTTCGCCAGCTCGTCGCTCATTCTCGACCGGCTGGTCGGCACTCAGTTCTATAATCCCGCAGAAGGTGGCGATGTACTTCTGTGGCAGCACCTGTTCTGGTTCTTCGGCCATCCCGAGGTCTACATCATCTTCCTGCCGGCGGTCGGCATAGTCTCCGCCATGATTTCCACCTTCACGCAGCGTCCTGTCTTTGGCTACATGCCGCTGGTGCTGGCGATGATCGCCACCGGAATTCTCTCCTTCGGCCTGTGGGTGCACCACATGTTCGTGGCAGGACTGCCGCGACTGGGGAGCAGCTTTTTTACCGCGTCGAGCATGGCGATCGCCATTCCCGCCGGAACCCAGATCTTCTGCTGGCTGGCAACGCTGTGGGATGGCCGTCCAGTCTTCAAGACGCCGCTGCTTTTCATCATCGGCTTCCTCATCACCTTCGTCATCGGCGGTCTGACCGGCGTGATGGTGGCGTCGGTGCCGCTCGATACCCAGGTCCACGACACCTATTTCGTCGTCGCCCATTTCCACTATGTCCTGATCGGCGGCTCCGTCTTCCCGCTGATCGGCGCGATCTACTACTGGTTCCCGAAGATGACCGGGCGGATGATGAGCGAAAGGCTCGGCCGGTGGGCCTTCGGCCTGATCTTCACCGGCTTTCACCTGACCTTCTTTCCGATGCACATCCTAGGGCTCCAGGGCATGCCGCGGCGAGTCTACACCTATCAGCCCGAGCTGCCCTGGGCCGGCCTGAACCTCTTCGTCAGTCTCAGCGCGGTGATCCTGGCCGCCGGCTTCCTGGTCTTCTTCATCGATGCCATCCGCAGCTTTAGATCCGGTCCGCCTGCGGGACCGAACCCCTGGAACGCATCGACATTGGAATGGGCCACATCCTCGCCCCCTCCCCCCTATAATTTTCGGCATATTCCCGTGGTCGAAACCGCCGAACCGCTCTGGACCGATGGGGAGACCTTGCCGGTGGCGACGGGACTTCGGCTCGATCGGCGCGAACTGATCGTCAGCAGCGTCGCCGCGGGCAAGCCGGAGGCGCGGGAGTCCTCGCCAGCCGATTCCATCTGGCCATTTCTGGCCGCCATCGCCACGAGCATCATGCTGATCGGCTCGATCTTCAGCCCGTGGGCGGTGGTTTGGGGAGCCGTTCCGGTGGCTATCACCCTCACAGGATGGTTCTGGCCGAAGCAAACGCCGGAGGATGAGTCATGAAGGAGCGCGTGGTCACCGATCTGTCGAAGCTTCCCCTGCACGGCCTGGGCAGCGCCAGCCTGACCTTCTGGGGCACCAGCGCCTTCATGCTGATCGAAGGCATGGGGTTCGCTTTGGCGATCGTGGTCTACTTCTATCTCATGAGCCTGGCGCCGCGTTGGCCGATCGAAGCGCCTGCCCCGGATCTCCTTCCCGGGACGATTCTGACCCTGCTGCTTCTCGCCAGCATCGTGCCGAATATGCTCGTTGCGCGATGGGCGAAGCAGAGGGATCTCCGCAAGGTGCGCGCGGGGCTGATCATCATGGCGCTTCTTGGAGCTGCGCCCCTCATACCTCGCGCCTACGAATTTCCTGCCCTTCACATAGGCTGGGACGACGATGCCTACGGATCGATCGTCTGGACGATGCTCGGCCTGCACGCGACCCACATCATCACCGACCTCGTCGATACAGTCGTTCTCGCCTGCCTGATGTTTTCGAAGCATGGCGACAACACCCGGCGCTACGGCGATGTCGAAGACAATGCGCTCTACTGGAACTTTGTCGTGCTGGCGTGGCTTCCCCTCTACGGATGCATCTACTGGGTGCCACGACTATGAGAACAGCAGCGACAATCGCCTTTCTTTTTCTGATGGCGACACCGGGGTTGGCACATGAAGGCCATACCCATGCGAGTTCCCTTCCCTGGACGGCCGATACCTGGATAATTGCGCCGCTAGCAGTCTGCGCAGTCCTCTATGCAAGCGGAAGCCTTCGCTTCATGTCGAGATCATCGGCAGGCCGTCGCGTCTTCGCGCACCGTCTTTTGGCCTATTGGGCCGGCTGGCTGGTGCTTGCCGCCGCACTTGTCTCTCCCCTGCATTGGCTGGGAGAGCAGCTTTTCACCTTCCACATGATCGAACATGAGCTGGTTATGGCGGTCGCCGCGCCGCTCATCGTCCTGGCACGCCCGGCGGCGGTGCTGCTGTGGGGGCTGCCCAGGATCGTCAGGCGCCGGGCGGGGCAGGTGCTCGCGTCGCGCGTGGTCCGCACGACCTGGACGTTGCTGAGCAACGGCACCGTAACGACGCTGCTGCACGGGGCGGCGATCTGGGCATGGCATTCGCCCGTCCTCTTCGACGCGGCGATCGAAAGCACGCCGCTCCATCGCCTGCAGCATCTTTCCTTTTTCCTGAGCGCCGTCCTGTTCTGGTGGCCGGTCATCTGGAAGACGGACAGAGGGCTTGCGGCCTGGCATCTCTTCCTGACCATGCTCCATATGAGCATTCTCGGAGCTCTCATCGCCCTTTCACCGAGCGTGCTCTACACCGTGCAGACACGATCGTCTGGAGCTTGGGGGCTGTCGCCGCTCGAAGATCAGCAGATGGCGGGGCTGGTGATGTGGGTTCCCGCCGGCATCGTCTACGCCACGGTTGCGCTGGCGCTGACGGCGTTGTGGATCAGGGATTCCGGAAAGGGAGGCGCAGATGGAACGCGTATCGCTGCCCCATAATTCCCTTCGCCCCGCCTTTGTCATCGCCGCCTGCGTGGTGAGCCTGACGGCGGCATTGGCCTTGACCGACATCTACCGGCAGCGATCCGAAAGGCAGGCTGTTGCCGTCGCCATGACAAAAGGCGATCCGGCGCGGGCGCCGGCAATTTTTCGCCGATATGGCTGCGCCGGATGTCACACCATTCCGGGCATCGAGGGTGCCGACGGCAAGGTGGGCGGCGATCTTTCCGGTCTGCGCGAGCGGGTCTACATTGCCGGTGTCCTCAATAATTCCGCCGACAACCTCGTCGGCTGGATCGTCGCGCCGCAGGCCCATTCGCCAAAGACGGCGATGCCGGCGACCGGAATATCCGAACAGGAAGCCCGTGATCTCGCGGCCTATCTCTATGCTCGTTAAGAAATTTGGCTTTCCGATCAACCCGCCTTTAAAGTTACTCGGTCCATCACAGCGCCAGTATCCAAACGTTGATAATAAGCGCATGATCATGCTCCGGTGCATGCCGTCCGGAAGTCTGCAGTTCCAAGATCGAGACATGCATCAAAACAAAAAACTAAAGCGCGTGACATGAATGTATTTGCTCGACGCGCTTTAGAAGGAGATCCGCATGGATCGCGCGATTGTGAAGAAGCATTTAGAGCAGGCCCTGGAACATGTCGCCCTGGGAGGACAGCATATAGCTCGCCAGCGCGAGATCGTCGCTGAACTGACCAACCGCGGCACCGACGTGACGGAAGCGATACGGCTTTTGACCAATTTCGAGGAGTCGCAGGTCATGCATGTGGCGCACCTTGAGAGGCTTAAGGAAGAGCTGCGAGAATGTGATGAGAAGCATCAGGCCGGCAGATCCAGGTTGGCCTTGTAACAGGCGAGAATTTTACGCCGTTATTTTAGCTACAGCACCCGCTGACATCGAAACAGCTGCGGCAGACGCACGGCCGTCAGCCTATGGGCTTGACGTTCAAGGGCTTTGTCTCAGCCGCCCCAGAACTCCGTCAGCAACAACCTGCCCTCCATCGCACGCCAAGCATCGACGCCTTGTCCTTCAGCCGTTCGCCTCGTCCTCGAGCAAATTGCTGACGGAAATGGGAACTGCGATCGAGCAACTGATTCCATCCTCTCCAAATGTGTAGGAGGTTTTTGCATCAAGCTGGTAGGGCAGCGCGCGCTCGATCAGTTCGCGGCCTTGGCCGCCCCCTTGCGGTCCGGAATCTTCGGACGGCATCTTCACTCCGTTCTCCCGCCAGTCGACATGCAGCCACGGCTTGCCACCTTCACCGGCTTCTTCCACGCGCCACATGATCGACAGTTGCGCTTGAGGTTGGCTAAGCGCCCCATATTTGACGGCATTGGTGGCCAACTCATGCATTGCCAAGGCCATAGTCTGTACGCTGGTCGAGCGAAGCCTGACGCCTTCCGCGCCACCCAGGGTGATCCGGTCCATCTGGCCGTCCAGTGCGCCGTGAGCCGCCAGTTCGGAGCGGACAAGCTGGTCGAACGTGATGCGCTCACCCTCCTGCAGCCGCGAGAGGAGGCTTTGCACACGCGCCAGCACATCCAGACGGTCGCAAAATCTTTCGTTGAAATCGGCAAGATTAACGCTGGTTCGCATGGTCTTATCAGCCATCGAGCGGACAACGGCCATGAGGTTGCGCGTGCGGTGCTGAAGCTCGGCGACGAGTACCTTCATTCGGTCGGCAGAGGCCTTCTCGTCGGTGATATCGCGGCCGATACCGCCGATCTGCTTGACGTTCCCCTCTTCACCGAAAAGTGGGAAATCGGCGCTGCGCAACCAGCGAATTTCATGGTCCGAGGCCCGCCTGATGCGATACTCGAATTCCACCCGTTCCCCCTCTCGTACACGGCGGATCTCGGAAAGCGCCTGTTCCCGGTCCTCAGGAATGATGAGTTCGGCCCAGCTGCGGAAATGGTTGCCGGTCATGGCCTGCTCCCGGTCGACACCGTAGATGGTCTCGAAAGCCGGCGCCAAATAGACCCATTGCAGCGTCTCCGCGTCTCGGATCCACAAAACGTCGGAAGAGGCTTCGCCGAACAGGCGGAACTGTTCCTCCCCCTGCCGCACAGCTGCTTGCGCCTGTTTTCGCGCCGAGATGTCGATACAGAACTCGGCGATCGTGCCATCGCCGAGATCACGCCCGGCAATCAACATCCAGCGGCGCGTCCCGTCGGCGAGGAAAAACTCCTTCTCATATGGCCCGATCTTGCCGGTCTCCTTCAGAGCCTCCATCTGGGCTTCGGTCTCGGCGAGATGCTCCTCCGGAGTCAGCCGACGCCAGTGCAGCTCGCCGCGTTCCATCTGCGAGCGGCTGTAGCCGGACATCTTCAGGAAAACCTCGTTGGCGTCGAATATGACGCCGTCCCGATGAAGAAAAATCACCCCGACCGCGTCCGTCTCCAGGACGCGCTGCAGTCGCTCCTCGCTCCGTCGAAGCGCCACCTCCGCCTCGTACGTGGCGGTCAGATCGGTAAAGGTGACGACAGCACCGCTGATATAGTTGTCGACACTGCGGTAAGGCAGGGCGCGTGCAGCATAATGGCGATTATTAACGGGATCGCTGACTTTCCGATCGACGGGCACCAGCGTTCTCAGGACAAGGCGAACATCGTCCAGCAGTTCCGGATAGGCGACGCGCGAGACGACATGGTCCAGTGGTCGCCCGACGTCGGTTTCGAGCAGATGGAATATTTCCGTCGCCGCCGGCGTGAAGCTCCTGACGCGCAGATCGTTGTCGAGGAACACAGTGGCGATCTGCGTCGCTTCGAGAAGGTTCTTCAAGTCGGAATTCGTCCGATCGAGTTCGGTAACGCGATGGGCAAGCTCGCCATTGACGGTCTGCAGCTCCTCGTTCACCGACTGCAATTCTTCCTTCGAGGTTTCCATCTCCTCGTTGGCCGACTGCAGCTCTTCATTGATCGACTGATATTCCTCATTGGAAGATTTGAGCTCCTCATTGGTCGATTCGAGCTCCTCGATCGTTGCCTGAAGGCGATCTCGGGTGACGCGCAGATCGGTCTCCAGACGCTGAACATGCTCTTCGCTCGTCAGCCTTCCTCCGTCAGGAGCCGTCCCTTCGGCCACCTGTCCGGCATCCTGAAAAAGCACGATCAGCGAGGTGACGTCGCCGCTTCCGAGGGGTTCGACAATAATGTTGACGGCGTAGGTGCGATCGTCCTGGCGCAGCAGCACCCTTGGAACTTCGACCTTGACCGCCTCGGTCGTGGCACGCTGCAAGGCGGATCGCATGTCGAGCCTGAGATCACGATGGGCAAGGCTCAGGAGATTGAGGGTCGCAGTCCCCGAAGCCGGTTCGAGGTAGCGGCCCGTGCGTCCCGAGAAGTGCAGCACGTCATAGTGTGAATCGACGACGACATAGGCCGGTGCGAATCGCTCGGCGACGACCTCTGCCTGGCGGCTGATCGTGGCCGACAGCCGGCCGGTCTGCAGCATCGGCGCCGGCGCCGAAAGCGCATGGTCGGGGCTGCGAGGACGTGGAGTGAGCGGGAAGTCCGGAATGATGCGGGTCGCCGTCTCCAGCCTTCGAAACAGCCGGTTCTTTCGGTCGACGGGCGCGAAAAGCTTAGCGTGGCGGGTGACGTTTTCCGATGAACCCAGAAAAAGAATACCACTCGGCCTGAGGGCAAAGTGAAAGATCGGGATGACCCGGTTCTGCAGCTCGCTGTCGAGATAGATCAACAAGTTCCTGCAGGAGAGGATGTCGATTCGAGAGAATGGCGCATCCTTGACGATGTTGTGCGGCGAGAAGATGCACATTTCCCGCAATTCCTTGACGACGCAATAGGTGTCGCCCTCACGCACGAACCATCGGGCAAGCCGGTCCGGCTGGAGCTGGGAGGTTATCGCTGCGGAATAACGCCCGGCACGCGCAATCCCCAGCGCGCGGGCATCGAGATCTGTCGCGAAGATCTGCACGTCGGGGGGGTAATCCATGGTCGCCATGTGCTCGCGCAGCAGCATCGCGATCGAATAGGCTTCTTCCCCGGTCGCGCAGCCCAGCACCCAGACGCGCAGCTGATCACTAGGTTCCTTTCCCTCGAACAGCCTCGGAATTTCACGCTCCAGCGCTTCGAACTCGGCGGGATCTCTGAAAAACTGGGTAACGCCGATCAGCAGGTCCTGAAAGAGGTTTTGAACTTCGTCGCGGCTGGCGCGCAGCCGCTCGATATAGGTATCGATATCGCCGATTTGCAGCACCTGCATACGCCGCTGAACGCGCCGCGTGAAGGTGCCGCGCTTGTATCCGTGGAAGTCATGGCTGGTGACATTACGAAGAACCGTAGCAATTTGCGTGATCTGTGCCTCGATGGCGCTCGATGGCTCCTCATCCAGGCCGGCGTCTTCCTCCTCGACGACATTGCCGGCATAGAGCGCAATGTGGGCTGCGATACCCTTCGCCGGCAGTCGCAAGTCGGCGATTGCCAACGCCCCTCCCTCCTCAGCAGATTGATCGTCGCCGTCGCCTATCTCCGTGATCGACAGACCGCCAAATTTCTTGGTTGCCGCCACCCCGGCGATGCCGTCATTGTCGAGACCCGCCAGAACCACAGCGATCGCGCGCTCATGGGCATGTTCTGCCAGCGAGATCAACATCGTGTCGACCGTGCCACGATGGCCGACGGGTTCCGAGGCTGGCCGAATGCGGATATGACCATCCTCGACGGTCATCATATCGTCGGAGCCGCCGACGTAGATATGATTCGGAAGGATACGCTCTCCGTCCACCGCGACCGTCACCGCCAGTCGTTGCTGCTGTGCCAGCATTTCAAGGACGGCAGCTGCACTGAGCCCCTCCTGCTGGCGCACCGCCACGAGGTAGGATGCGCCGAGGCCAACGCCGATGTCGGAGAATATCCGCTCGAGCGAACGGAGCGAGCGAGCGCACACCGCTATCCCGACGATCACGATAGGCTGCTCGTGCTGATCCAGCTCAGCCGCGCCTGCCTGTTGCTCCATGTCCCGTTCGTCGTACGCCATCGTCGATCCATGCCTCTGCCGCGGCGATTCTAAACCGTCCGCACGGTAGAAAGATACAACTTTAGCAGATGTCCTGGAACGGCGACGCGCGACCGTGGCGCAGCGAGCTTAGAGCGGCGTCACGCAGGGTCGCGGAATATTGCCGATACTCGGCCGCCCTTGCCTCGTAGAGTTCGGCGACGGCGTTGCGCCCGGTGGCGCGAGCGTCTCGTGCCATCCGTTCCACAAGCGTCAGACGCTCCTCCATGATGCGCATGGCGATTCTGATCGCCTCATCAAGCTCGTCGATATGCGAAGCAAGGACGTCGGCGGTATAGGCGTGGCCGATCTGGCACCGAAATCGCAACGGCCGCGAACCCCGAACCTCGGAAAGCACGCCATGACAATCGGGGCAGGTCAGGGCGCTGGGAGACGCGATCTTCCGAAGTTCGGCACTGCCAAGCCGGTCGCCAGCGGCAATTTCGACCTCGAGCCGCAGATCGTCGGATGGCACATCAGGAGCCGGCCCTGCCTCGCTTCCGGCAATTTTGACAAGAAGCCCGCCGAGGTCGGCTGCCGAGGCGACGTGATCGACCTCCACTGCTTCCAGCGCGGCCAAGGGCATTTGATCCGCCTCCGCATCAAGCGGGTGTTGCACCACGGTCGTCCCGCCATGGGACTTGATCGCATGCAGCCCCGCCGCTCCGTCATTGAGCATCCCCGTCAGGACGAGCCCCACTGCTCGTGGACCGAACGACAGGGCAGCAGATCGAAACATCGGGTCAATCGACGGACGGACCATGTTCTCGCGAGGACCGGCTCCGAACTTGATCGTTTCCCCCATGAGAAGAAGGTGGCGGTCGGGTGCAGCGACATAGATATGGCCGCGCTCGATCGGCTGCCCGTCGACCGCCTGCCTGACGGGCAGGTTGGAACTATCGGCAAGAATCTCAGCCAGCAGGCTGGGAGAGTTTGCAGGAATATGGGTGCTGACGAAAATGCTTGCCGGAAGGTCGGAGGGCAAATCGGCAAAGAGGGTCTTGAGGACAGCTCTGCTCCCCGCCGACCCGCCGATCGCAATGATATCCTTGGTGGCGCTGGAAGACATGGTCTTGCCCTTTCATGTCATCCCAACAGCCGATGCTCCATATGGTTCCCTTGCGCGCGAGCGCAAACGGAATCAGTCCGCCGGGCACCGGCTCGAAGCGACGGCTGGCGGCGCCTCAGCACCCTGCAAAACAGCTCCACCGAGGCGATCAATCAAACCGTTTCAAACCATCGGCCGCACCAAAGAGTGCAACGGCGATCTTTTCGAGTTCGGTCGGTTTTTCACACAAGGCAAAACCATTATACCTTGCCGGAATGAAGGACGGGTCGTAGCCGGTGGCAAAGACGAAGTTGATTTGTCGCGCCTCCAGTTCATCGGCGACAGCAAACACCAACTCGTCACGGAGGTGGACGTCAAGGATCGCCGCGTCGACATCTTCCCCAGCGATCAGGTCGAGCGCGCGGCGGATATTTGCGGTGGGGCCCACGACGATTGCCCCAAGATTTTCCAATTTCCGGCGGGTCTCGTCGGCAAGAAAATACTCGTCTTCGACAACCAGAATACGCTTTCCCGCGAAAAGTCTCGCTTGATTGATTTTTTCCATCGGGCGCCTTTCGAGCACGATGCATCGATTCAAACTGTTACAAAGTCCTTTGCGCGTCCGAAAAATGCGGGTTGTAGGGCCGAACGGCTAAGGGCGGCAAAAGTTGCACGCTTTTAGACGAGATCTCCGTCTGTGACGAAATTCAGCAATTTTGGCCACTGAGATTTATGAGCGGCTATCTCTCCCCGGAATTTGGGGGCTGTAGAAGTGAGGACGTGATTGGTTATGAGCCCTTCTAACATTCTCGCTGCCCCGCAATGAAAACCCCATTAACCGCTCGTATTCCGCCTCCGGAATGCCATAAGAGCCATTGGCCTTGAGAATGAGGCCCTCGCGATCGAGGACGATCACCTTGCCTCGTACCGACCTGATGAGTTTTTCGCCCTCCAGGATGGGAAGCACGCCCGTAACTCCGGAACGCCGGACGCCGAGCATGGAAGACATGTCCTCGTGGGTGAGAAGCAGCACCTGGCTTTCCGATCGATCATCGAGCATAAGCAGCAAACGGGCCAGTCTCTGTTCGATGGAATATCGGCCGTTGGCGAGGGCCGTATAACCCATCTGAATTGCGAGCGTCCTTGAAAACGTTGATGAAAGCGAGCGCAACTGCGGTGCCCTCTGCGTCAGACGAAGGAAGCTGTCGATGTCAATGCGCTGCGCGGTTCCTTCGGTCTGCACCACCAGATTGTAGGGAGTGCGCCAATCGCCCTCCAACAGCCCCGTGCCGGTTACCCCTTCACGCCCGATAAGGCCAACCTCTACCTGTGAGCCATCCAGAGACGAGGCGACCAGCGAGACCGTCCCGCTTTCAATGAAGGAAACCGTCGTGATCTCTCCAAACTGCTTTTCAAGAACCTCGCCTTGAATCAGCTGAACCTGCTTGAGAAGCGGCCGGATAAGATCATTTTCTCGCAGAGAAAGAGCGGAAAGAACGAGATTCTTCTGACCGCCTGATGACTTCGCCGTCGAAGTTCGACAATCGGAAAGGGCAGCGTAAATCGCGCTCGTGTCCAGCGGCTTTTCCACGAAAATCCGATCCGCAAAGCGGGGAGGCACAACGTCGCGGCTGTAGCCGGTTGCGAAGAAGAACGGGATATTGCGCTTCGCCAGCGCATCGGCGACAGGGAACACCATCGTTCCACCGAGATTGATATCCAGAATGGCAACTTCAATTTGGGAATCTTCAATATATTGCAACGCTCGTTCGACGCTCGGTGCGGGCCCGACAATCTTGATTCCGGTTGCGGTCAGCTTCGATGCGAGTTCGCTGGCGAGAGCGTAATTGTCCTCGACGACCAAGACAGCTTTTTGCGCGAGTTCGTCAAAAGCCGTATTCATGACGATCTGCCTCCCACATTATACCTGTTCACCTCAAAACGTTGCGGCCATTGCCCTGTTCCGTCGGTGCCAAACCTGACGACGTTGCATCAATAATAGTTTAAGCGCTCGCCGTTTCCCTCGCTTTCTTGAAGATCACACGATCGACGATACGCATCAAGGATAGGGCGTCGGGCGCGGCGGCAGCGATTTCAGGTACCGGGCGATGGCCATCCTGTCGGCCTCCGGGAGCTCCGCCGTATTCTCGACTACATCCGCCATGGACCAGCCGACATAGCCGTGATCGGGCGTCCTGCCGCTGCGAAGCATTTCGGCGAGATCCTGCTCCGACCACGAGCCGATGCCTGTCGGTGTGATATTGGGGTTGAAGCCGACATTTTCCGAACTCACCCCACCGGCGAACCGGGTTTTCGGCTTTACCGCCCCGAAGATATTGCGGGAGGAGTGACACTCGGCGCAATGGCCAAGCGTCTCCACGAGGTAGGCGCCGCGATCATGAACGGAATCGCCGTTCTCCGTTCCTTCCGATCTGCCTTCGTGGAAGAACAGGAGCTTCCAGAAGCCGACGAAGCGGCGGATGCGAAATAAGGGGGAAATATCATGCGGTTGCGGGTGCTCCGGCACAGGCGAAAGCGTATGCAGAAAGGCATAGAGATCGCTGATATCGTCGAGCGTCATGCCGGTGTAGCTGGCATAGGGGAATGCGGGATAGTAATGTTGACCTGACGGAGAAACCCCTGAGATCAGCGCATTGGCGAGATCGGCAACCGACCACGATCCGATGCCGGCCTGCGGGTCGGGCGAGATATTGGGAACTCTGAAGGTCCCATAGGGCGAGGCCAGCGCAAGATCTCCTCCCAGCCTGAAGCGGTCCGGCTGACCGGGGGAAGCATGGCAGGAGGCACATCCGCCTGCGGCAAAGACCAGTCTGCCGCGCCCGGCATCTCCCGGCGTCAGCGTGGGATCGCCGGCCGCGAAACGCGGGTGCGGTCTCGTCAGCAGCCAGGTCGAGGAGAAGACAAGGAGGACCGCAGCGACAGCGGTCGAAAACAATCGGGCACCTCTAAGCATTCTGAAACCGCCAGAGCAACTCCAGGAAAAGTGTGAAACGGTTTCCCAGGCAAAGCGCGAAGCGCTTTTGCCGGGAATTGCGTAAAAACAAAAACTTAGAGCCGTTCTGCGCTTCCATGGAAAGCTGAACCGCTCCAGGTGAACAATCGCCTCAACCGGGCGGCGGCTCGACCATGTATGGCCGCCGGCCTCGGCGGCAGAGATAAACTTCTCGCTCGGGATTGGCCTCTATGACAAAGCCCGAGCTGCGCAGCATCGCTTCGACCGCCGCCTTGTTGGGAATGAACCAATTGGTGGGATCGGCGGCAAAGCGCTCTTCGACAAAGAACAGCTTCGGAAAATCCGGCCGATCAAAAACCTTCCATTCCGAAAAGTCGTAGTCCTCTTCAAGCGTGGCAATATGCTCTTCGCCACGCTGTAGGCATTGGAACAGCATGAGGTCTTCGACCACGTGCTCGTAGAGCAGATCCAATGCTAGCAACGGGTGGCGCAAGTGGTAAAGCACGCCCATGAAGAGCACCAGATCGAACCTCTCCCCAAGTTTCGACACCTCGTAAACCGACATTTGCCTGAACTCGACACCGAGGCGGAAATGATCGGCGGCGAAACGGGCCTGCTCGAGATAACGTGGATCGCTGTCGATGCCCAACACCCGCCCCGCATTGCGGCGCTTCATCTCCAGCGCATAAAAGCCGGCGTTGCAGCCGATATCGAGAACGCTGCGCCCTTCCAGATCCTTGGGCACGACATGCTTGAAGCGTTCCCATTTGAACGCTGGATAGTCGCCGAGAATATGATCCGGCGCGGTTTCGATCTCTCCGAACCGAATATTCTGAAACCAGGGGCCTAGTTCTTTGATACGCTGTTGCAAAGCTAGGTTCATCATCGCGTGCATCCGCGTCAGTTGTCGAAGGGGGCAGCCTGCGAAGCAGCCGCGCCGCGATGACGGCGAGGCGAAGCGACGCGTTTACGGGGACGATCGTCCAAATTGGCGGCAAACCAGTCGATCGTAGATCTGAGCCCCTCGGCAAGGGGCACCGTCGGCTGCCAATCGAGAAGTTCGCTCGCGCGGGAAATATCGGGCCGGCGGCGTTGAGGATCATCCTTCGGCAAAGGTCTGTAGGCAACAGCCGTTCGCACCGGCACCATCGAACGGATCATCTGCGCGAGCTCGTTGATGGTGAACTCCCCGGGATTGCCGAGGTTGACGGGCACGCCAGGGTTTGGCCGCACATCCATCAGCGCCATGAGGCCGCCGACAAGATCGCTGACGTAGCAGAAGGACCGGGTCTGCATGCCGCTTCCGTAGATGGTGAGCGGTTTCCCCGAGAGTGCCTGCACGATCAGGTTGGATACGATCCGGCCGTCATTGGCCTGCATTCGCGGCCCATAGGTGTTGAAGATGCGGGCGACCCGCACGTCGACGCGGCCGCCACGCAGCATGTCGAAGCAAAGAGCTTCGGCGGCGCGTTTTCCCTCGTCATAGCAGGCGCGCGGTCCTGTGCAGCTGACATTACCGCGATAGTCTTCCTTTTGCGGATGCTCGGCGGGATCACCATAGACCTCGCTCGTCGAGGCCTGGAGAAAGGCGGCCCGGTGCCGCTCGGCGAGCGCCAGCAGATTGCCCGTACCGGCGACGCACGTCATCATCGTGTGAACGGGATCCGCCTGATATTGCGGCGGGGACGCGGCGCAGGCCAGATTATAGATCTGATCGAGCGGTTCGCCGATTTCAATGAATTTGCAGATATCCTGTTCGATGAGCCGGAAGCTCGGATGGTTCATCAACGGCCTGACATTGTCGCGCGAGCCGGTAATATAGCTGTCGACGCAAATGACGGTGTCGCCACGGCCGAGCAGAGCATCGCAGAGATGCGAGCCGACAAAGCCAGCGCCTCCTGCCACCAGAACAGTCTTGCCTTTTCCGCGACGATTGACTTGAAGCATCGATACTCTCCTTCACGCTGAGATACGGTCGAAAGCTGGCTTGGCGGGCAGGTCGGAAAGAGCCCTGACGAGCTCGCCGGCACGTGCGGCACCGGTATGACTGCTCATCACCAGCTTTCTCGCTGCGGCGGCGGCCGCCAGACGGTCGCTGTCGGGAAGTTCCGTCAGCAGCGCCGCGACATCCTCCGGCGCGCGCGCAATGAACAAAGCCTCGCCGTCCGGCAGCAGCTCATCGAGACCCTGCCAGAAGTCGCTGATAATAGGCGCCCCGCAGGCGGCAGCCTCGAACAGCCGCACGCTGGGAGACCAGCCGGCGGCAATCATATCGCTGCGGGTCACGTTCAGCGTGAAGCGCTGCCGGCTATAAAAGCCTGCATGATCGGCAGGCGGCAGATGCTCGATACGTTCGACATTGGCCGGCCATTCGATTTCGGCCGGATATTGCGGCCCGGCGACAACGAAGCGCATCGACGGCAGGCGGCGTGCCGGCTCCAAGAGAAGGCTCTCCAGTGTCGGCTGGCGGTCAGGACTATAAGTTCCGAGATAACCGAGATCCCAACAGGTGGATTCGCCGGTATTGGCATAGCGGCCCTCGTCGACCGAACAATAGAGCGCGATGGCTCTGCGCGCGCCATATCTCTGTTCGAGCCGCGTTAACACCCTTCCTCCGGAGAAGGAGAAATAGGTGTCAAACAGGGGAACCTGCCGCAGCGCCAGATATTCCTCATCGCCGCGATCGAGCTTGGCGAGGGTGACCGGCGTGTCGATGTCATAGAGGCAGAGGCGTTTCAGCTCCAACGCCTCGAGCCTGTCGATGAGCAGCACGCCATCGGGAACGTAGGATCCGACGATGACGGCATCGGCCTTGCCGAGCCTTTCACCGTGACGCTCGATCATTGCGCCGATATCGGAATAATAGGCGAGCTCGCAGAAGTCAGGTGAAGGCAGATCCCGATGGCAGGCATACCACGGCACGTCCCGCTCCAGGAACAAGAGCCGATGGCCGTCCTGCCGAAGACCCTTGATCAGGGCGCGATAGGTCGTGGCGTGACCGTTCCCCCAGGAAGAGGAAAGGGAAAGCCCGAGGAAGACGATGTCGAGCGATCTCGTCATTCGGCCGCCTCCCGCGCGCCAAGACGGGCGCGAAAAATCTCGTCTGCCGTTTCGGCGCGATTGACATAGGTATGTTCGGCCAGAACGCGCCGGCGCGCCCTTTCTCCAATTTCCCGTGCGGACTGGTGGGACAAGCCGCTGAGCAAGGCAGCCACGTCCTGTCCGTCGCGCGCGACCAGGATCTCCTCGCCGGACTTCAAAAAGACATCTATGCCTTCCCAGTAGTCGGTAATGAGGCAAGCCCCGGCGCCGGCCGCCTCGAAGACCCGCGTCGCCGGGGAAAAACCATTCTCCGCCATACTGGCACGCGATATGTTGAGGACCGCCATCGGCGTCACGTTGAAGGCGTTGTGATCGCGCGTCGGGACATGGCCGATATAGCGGACGTTTGAAGGGATCGGCTTGTCCTGCCAGCCGGACCCGCCAAGCAGGAATGTCCGGTTCGGCAGACGCGACGCCGGTTCCAGGAAGAAATGCTCGACCCTCGTCTCGCGATCCGGCAGACGGTTGCCAAGGAAACCGAGGTCGGCGGCGAAGCGGTAGTTCTGCGGCACCGGATGATGCGTTTGCGGGTCCAGCGCATTGTAGATCGGCACGCATTCGGCCGCTCCGACGGAACGGTATGCGTTCACGACGGGGTCGCCGCCGCCATAGGTCAGCACGAGATCAAGCCCGGCGAGCGCACGGCGCAATGGATGATCGGGGTTGGCCCTGAGTTCGGCGAGCGTCGCCGGCGCATCGACATCCCAGAAGATTTTCAACGCGTGCGGGCGTGCGTGACGCAGCACCTCTTCCAGCAATCGATCGTCCTCGAAGCCGACACCGCTTGCCTTGACGACGATATCAGCCTCGGCCGCCTCGCTTGTCACGGCCTTGAGGGCATCGATCGTCCCCTCGTAGACCACGACCCTGCACCAGTCCGGCGGATCCATGTCGCGGTTCTTCTGCCGGTCATAGACGTCGGGTTCGTAGAAAGTGATCTCGTAACCCTTTTCCGCCAGCGCCCGCAGCAGGCCGCGATAATAGGTAGCGGCGCCGTTCCAATAGGCGGAGACGAGACTGGAACCGTAAAAAGCGATCTTCATTCGGCAGCCTCCCTGGATTGCAGGTTTGCAGTGACCCTGTGCGTGCCACAGCGCGCCAGGATGGCCAAAAGCTCGTCGACGCGGTGGCGGCAGGTGTGACGGGTCTTGATTGTTTCAAGCCCGGCGGCGGCAAGGCTCGCAGCCAGATCGGTGTCGGAGAGGACATCGCGCAGTCTTTTCTTCATCTCCTCGCAATCACCGGCGACCAAATAGTCGCTGCCGGTGTCGAAGAGATGTTCGACGTCGTTCCAGGGCGCCGAGATCAGGGGTATTCCGCAGGCGAGCGCCTCGAAGACGCGGATGGTCGGAATACCCGGCAGATGTTCGACATAGGGCCGCCGCGGAATGTGAATCGTTGCTTTGTGATGGGCGAAGGCCGCGGGAACATCGGCATTGGCGATCCAGCCGCCATAGGCGACGCCAGCCTTGCGAAGCTCGTCCAATGCATGGTCGGGATAGCGCACGCCGCGAACGACGGTGTCGAGCTTCAGGTCTTTCGCGGGACGGATAAGGAATTCGCCGATTTCGGCGGACCTTTCATCGTCGCCCCAGTTGCCGATCCAGATCAGGTCTCCGGTTTTCTCGATATCCGGCAGCGCCCGAAAGAGGGCGTCGTCCGCCGCCTCGTGCCAGGTAAATACCGATTTTCCCCAGCCGGCTCTGAGATAACGTTCACGCAGTGTCTGTCCGAAGGCCAGCACGCCATCGTAGTCGTCAAGCGCCAGTCCTGCGATGTCGCCCTGGGCGGAAACGGCCCGATGGTGCGTATCGTGGAAAAGCAGGGTGAAGATCGCGCCATCGCGCCGGATGCGGCCGAGCCTCTCGATCAATTGCGGTTCCGTCCACTCGTGGACGATGACGACATCGGCATCGCCAAGCGCTGCTTCGTGGTCGAATCTTTCGCTGTAGATCTGCGAACGGTGCTGCGGAAATGCCTGGTGAAATGCCTCGACTGCGGCCGGCCCCTGGTCCCTCACCAGATTGACCCGGCTCCAGGCATCCTGCGGCTCCAGCGCCAGCGTGTCATGGCCGCGCCGCTGGAGATCGCGCATGACGCCGCGAAGAAAATGAGCATTGCCGTGATTCCAGTCGGAGACCAGCGAATGGGTGTAGAAAACGAACTTCATGATCACTCCGCCGCTGTTGAAAAATCGCGGGCGGACATGCCGGAATAGATCGAGCACATCGCCTCTGCCTGAGCCTCGACGCTGAAGCCGGCGGACCTGGCACGCGCTTTTCGTCCGAACGCAGCGCGCAGCTGCGGATCGTCGGCAAGCGTATTGAAAGCATTGGCGAAGATCTCGGGACGATGCGGATCGGCAAAAAGAGCGGCTCCGTCCCATATCTCGCGATAGGTGGGGATATCAGAAAGCACCAAGGCCGCGCCCGCCCGCGCCGCCTCGAGAGCGGCAAGACCGAACGGCTCATAGAGGGACGGCGAGGCCACGATGGCCGCCTGCAGCGTCAAGGCGCTCATCCGCTGATGCGAAAGCTCGCCTCGGTAATCGGCATGGCGAAATCGCATGGTCTGGCCGTTCGGGCCGGTGGTCGCGCCGGCCGCCGCCACCGTCCATCGCGTCATAGCTGCAGCCTTATCCAACACGGCGCCGTTTTTGCCGTCGTCCCACCAGCGCCCGGCGGCAAGAACAAAGTCCTGCTTGGGCTCGTCGGAAGCCTCAAGGGCGCTGGCGTTGTGAACGACCTGCAGATTTCCGATGGTTCCATAGGCCGCTTCCATCGCTCTCGCATGGCTGCGGCTTGGCGCGATCACGGCGTCCGCACATGCAAAGCCCTCCTGGTTCAGCCTGTACTGCCATTGCCAGTCCTTTGGCACTTCACTTCCGCGGACGGCGGCAAACCAAGTGACGACACAGGAATGGCAAACCACGGCAATCGGCAGGTTTGTTTCCATGCCCGCCGCCTGCGACGGCAGATTGAGATGCAGAAGATCGGCCTGTTCGCGGCGCGCGAGATCGGCGATCAGCCGCGGAACTTCGGCAACTGCCTCTTCATTCTCGACCGTCCAGTCGAGCGGCGCATCCAGCCAGACGAGCTTGCCGACCCGGCCGGCCTCGGCGACCTTGTCGTCTGCCGGGAAAGACCCCAGCCCCGCAAAGACAACCTCGATATTATTCGATTTCAGGGCTGCGCCCAAGTCCATGGCGTAGCGCCAGACGCCGCCGATGGCGTCAACCGTCATCAGCACGCGGCGGTGCCCCTTGCTTCGTCCATGTTCGCTCATGCCGATGCCTTCCGCTTTTCCCTGCGGACCTGCCGGCCGCCGAAACGATGGGCGATCAGCCATTCGGCGAGGTGCCGCAAACCATGACGCCATCCGATTCCGGCTTGCCAGCCGGTTTCCCGTTCAAGCTTCGTCGTGTCGGCCACGAAATAGAGTTGATCGCCGGCGCGCCATGGGCCAAAACTGGTTTCGAGAGGACGGCCCGCAAGCTCTTCGATCTCGCGCAACACCGCGAGGACGCTGACGGCGTTACGCGGCCCGCCGCCGAGGTTGAAGGCTCTGCCGCTGACCCGCTCAATATTGGAAAGCAGCAGCCGATAGGCAGCGACGGCATCATCGACATGGAGAATATCGCGAACCTGTTTGCCGTCGCCGTAGATGGAAATGGGTTCGCCGCCGAGCGCACGGATCAGGAAATGCGCCACCCAGCCCTGGTCCTCGGTGCCGAACTGGCGCGGTCCATAAATGCAGCTCATCCGCAGGACGGCGGCAGGGATGCCGTAGGATTTCGCGTAGTCGAGGATATACTGGTCGGCCACGCCCTTCGAACATCCGTAAGGCGTGCAGAAATCGAGGGGCCGGTCCTCGCCGATCCCTTGCGTCCTGATGGTCTCGTCTTCGGGAAGATAACGATCATCGAGTTCGATCATGCCGAGATCGTCGAGAGCGCCATAGACCTTATTGGTGCTGGCGAAGATGACCGGAGCCCGTTTGCCTGCCCTGCGAACCGATTCCAGCACATTGAGCGTGCCGCGCGCGTTCGTTTCGAAATCCTCCAGCGGGTCGACGAGACTGGTGGTCACCGCCGTCTGCGCAGCATAGTGGAACACTGCCTTGGCATCCCTGAAGGCTGCTTCGATGCCTAGCAGGTCGCGAACGTCGGCGAGGACCGGATGCACCCGCCCGCCATGCCGCTCTTTCAGCCAGGAGAGATTCTGATCGACCCCCGACCGTGCCAGATTGTCGAGAATGATGACGTCCTCGCCGTCGCTGAGCAGGCGGTCGGCGAGATTGCAGCCGACAAACCCGCTGCCGCCGGTGACGACGATCGGCGCGGCGCCGGAGGCGACATTGGGAGCGGCAAGGGCCGCGACCTCCTCCAGCCTCTTGACGCCTCCTTCCGTGAGAAGGCGGGCAAGCAGCTTCGGTTTATTGTCGTGACCGACAGCACCCAGATGATAATGCCTGGGATCGAACCACAGGCCTTCCTGAACCGGAACATCCGGCGGCACATCGCGCCATGAATACCAGTACATGCGATCGGCCGGCACGTTCAGCGCCCTGATAAAGCGCCGCGCCTGTTCGATCTCGTCATTGCGCCAGGTCGAGTAGCCGGTTTCGGTGATCCATATTTCTGCATCGGCATTATAACGATCGATAATCCCACGCATCTCTCCGAGATGCATGTCCCAGCCGCCCCAGCTTGCCTCCTCACTGTCCCAGGTTCCAGGGAAGCCGTGGAAGCCGACTGCGTCGACGACGCCGAGTACGCCGCGCGTGCCCATCAGATTGAGCCAATAGGGATCGAAGGGGCACGGGCCGCCAAGCACAGGTTTGTAGCCCCTCTGCTTCGCCCAGTAGGCGGCGCTCCCGACCATTTCGCAGAAAAGCAGGAAGTCGCTGTCGTGGCGCCAGTCCCAGTCAAGCAGGTTGTTCGGCTCGTTCCAGAGCTCGATATGACTGATATAGCGGCCATAGCGCGTCAGGATGTGATCGACGAAATCGGCATAGGATTTGAGATCGACCGGCGGGCCCGAAGACCTGCCCGTCCGGGACAGAGAGGGCGGCGTATAATGTATGCACGGCAGAAGATCGATTTCGCTGCCGATACGCGGGATCAGCCAATCGAACCATTGCTGGCCGCCAGGGGCCAGATATTCGGCCCAGGAAAGATGCGTACGGAGATAACTGGCGCCGCTTTCCAGAATATCCGGCAACGCGGCTTCAGCCCGCTCATATTCTCCGGGCCGGAACCATTCGACGAAACCGAACCGCCTCGTCTCCTGGTGATCGGATGCTCGAGCACCGGCCTTGTTCATGAAACCAGCCCCCGCTCTTCCAGTTGCCGCTTCATTTCGGCGCCACGGTCGACCGCCCCCGTCTGCCGCACCCATTCGGCGAAGGGAGCGAGGGTATTTTCGAGACGATATTTCGGTTCGAAGCCGAGCAGTTCGCGCGCCTTGGAAATGTCGGCGAAGCAATTGCGGATGTCTCCCGAACGCGCCTTGTTCATGATGTCCGGGCCAATCTCGGGCACGCCCATGGCATCGGCGAGAAGCGTCGCGACATCGGCGATCGAATAGGCCTGGCCGCTGCCGATATTGATCACGTGGCCGGCTGCCGCGGGTTTTTCGAGCGCCAGGCGAAAGGCTGTCGCCACATCGCGGACATGGACGAAATCGCGCCGCTGCCTGCCGTCCTCGAAGATCATCGGCGGCTGGCCGTTGGCGAGGCGCGAACCGAAATTGGCGAGCACGCCGGTGTAAGGATTGGAAAGCGCCTGGCCAGCACCGAACACGTTGAAGAGACGCAGCGCGACGGCATCCAGGCCGTAGGCTTCACCGAAAATCAGAACCTGCCTCTCCTGGGCGTATTTCGTCAAAGCGTAAATGGACGCAAGATCGACCGGTTTCTCCTCATCGGTGGCGACCGGAGTCAGCGGCTGGTTGTCCCGATCAAGCGGATCCCACTGGCCCTGCTTGACATGCTGCATGCGTCGCCTGACATAGCCGAGCCGCTTTCCATCCCCAGTCCGATAGAGCCCTTCTCCATAGACACTCATCGATGAGGCGACGACGATCGTCTTGACGGGAAGGCCGATCATGGCTTCGAGGAGCACCGCCGTGCCGAGGTCGTTGCAGCCGACATAGCGGGCAATTTCGTACATCGACTGTCCGACGCCTACTTCGGCAGCGAGATGGATGACGCCGTTCACACCGGCAAGCGCCGCCCGCACGGCGTCCTTGTCTCTGACGTCGCCTTGAATAATCTCGGCTCCATCAGGCACGCTGACTTCGGCATCGCCATGCACCTGGTCGATCAGCGCATCGAGGATGCGCACCTCATAGCCGTTGTTCAGAAGTTCTTCAGCAACGTGGCGACCAATGAAGCCGCACCCGCCAGTTATCAAAATCGTCATTATGAGATCCGTCCGGTTGAATAATTTGCTTCGGAGATAGGCGCCGAACCGAACGCGGATGGAAAAGTTCCTGCTTCAATGACATCTTTCCTGCTTCAATGACATCTTTATTGACTTCATCATCAATGACTTCTTTGAGCTCTACCGGAACTCTTCAGGAGGCCTATTGTTCTAGGGGTGCCACATGGAGGACATCTCATGGACATTGCGGCGACACAGAAGGCCGGGCTCATGCGGGCTGCCATCGTCACCGGCCCCGGACATATCTCGGTGGAGACCCGCCCCCTGCCCGAACCTGGTCCGGGCCAGGTCAGGGTTAAACTGGAAGGATGCGGCGTCTGCGCCTCGAACCTCACGCCCTGGGCCGGACCGGACTGGATGACGTTCCCCACCGAGGCAGGTGGGCTAGGCCACGAGGGCTGGGGTATTGTCGACGCCATTGGCGCCGATGTCACGGGGATTCAGATCGGAGAGCGGGTTGCTGCTCTTTCCTATCATGCCTACGCCACGCACGACATTGCCGAAGCCTCCATGGTCGCATCACTGCCGAAAGAATTGGATGGCAAGCCCTTTCCGGGCGAACCGCTCGGCTGCGCCATGAACATCTTCGGCCGCAGCAACATCGAGCGCGGCCACACCGTCGCCATCATCGGCATCGGATTCTTGGGCGCCCTCCTCACCCGCCTTGCCGCGGCAGCCGGCGCAAGGGTGATCGCCATCTCGCGCCGGCCCTATTCCCTTGAGGTGGCGAGAGAGATGGGAGCGGCCGAGACCATTCCGATGGACGATCATTGGCGCATCATCGAGCGCGTCAAAGCACTTACGGGCGGAAAATTCTGCGACTGCGTCATCGAAGCCGTCGGCAAACAATGGCCGCTCGACCTGGCGGGCGAGCTTACGAAGGAACGGGGGCGACTGATCATCGCCGGTTATCACCAGGACGGGCCTCGTCAAATCAACATGCAGCTTTGGAACTGGCGCGGGCTCGACGTCATCAACGCTCATGAGCGCGAGCCGGCCGTCTATATCAAAGGCATTCGCGACGCCATAGAAGCCGTGCGCCAGGGCCGCATCGATCCGCAGCCGCTCTACACGCATATCTATCCGCTGGAGAGGCTGGACGACGCCCTCAACACGACGCGCGACCGGCCGGACGGTTTTCTCAAGGCTTTGGTGCAATATTCATGAATGTGTTGATTTCCGAGGGTAATGCGGCGACCGCCAAACGGCTGAAGCTCGGCTTTCTCGGCGTAGGGTGGATCGGCCGGCATCGAATGAAAGCGATCCTCGAGAGCGGCGTGGCCAAAGCCGTCGCTATCGCCGATCCTTCCGCAGACATGGCGCGGGAGGCCGCGGCACTGGCCCCCGATGCCATGATCGTTTCCGATCTGGACGCGTTGCTTGACCTGGAGCTCGACGGAATCGTCATTGCGACGCCGAGCGCCGCACATGCCGAACAGTCCATCCGCGCCCTCGGGGCAGGCTTTGCCGTCTTCTGCCAGAAGCCGCTTGGCCGAACGGCATCCGAGGTCGGGGCTGTTGTCGATGCTTCCAGAACCGCCGACAGGCTGCTTGGCGTCGATCTTTCCTATCGACACACGCAAGGCATGCAGCAGATCCGGCAGCTCATCCGTTCGAATGCTCTTGGAAAGATCTTTGCCGCCGATCTGACCTTTCATAACGCCTTTGGCCCTGACAAGCCCTGGTTCTATGACAAGCACCAGTCCGGCGGCGGCTGTGTCATCGATCTCGGGGTCCACCTCGTCGATCTGGCCTTATGGTGCCTCGATTTTCCTTCCGTCACCAACGTCACGAGCGGCTTGAGAGCGGGCGGGAAACGGCTTGAAAACAAAGGTCAGGTCGAGGATTTTGCGGCCGCAACGCTGACGCTTGCCGGCGGCGAAATCATCCGACTGACATGCTCCTGGCGCCTCAACGCCGGCTGTGACGCCGAGATCGGCGCCGATTTCTTCGGAACCGAGGGAGGCGCCTCCTTCAGGAATGTCGATGGCTCATTCTACGATTTTACGGCCGTCAGGATGTCCGGCACTTCGAGAGAAACTCTGGCCATCCCTCCCGACGACTGGGGCGGACGGGCTGCCGTAGATTGGGCAAGAAAGCTCGCCGGAGGCCAGCGCTACGATCCCGCGTCCGAGAATTTCATCGCGGTCGCGGAAGCGATCGACGGCATCTATGGCGCCGGCATGTGATCGATCAGGAGCCCTTGATGAGCCCGTAGAGAACAATTGTCGCATAAAGGGTGAATGCGACAACGGCGACCGTCCCGACCAGGATCAGGGCTATTCTGCCGGCATTGAGCCTGGTGCGCTTGCCTACGGAAGAGGACGACGGCCGCTGAACAGGATCTCTATCCCCCTCGCTCATCGTGTCTGCTCCGTCGTCGCCGCAGGTGATGTCTTGTCCGGTTCGCCGGGATGCCTCATCCATGTGAATGCGAGTGCGACAAGGCAGGCGATCAGGAATATGGTGACGACGAATATCATCATGCGCCGCGGCGGTTTGGAGTTATCGTGGCTCATTCCTGAAGGGTTGAGGCCGCCTTTCCTCACCTCGCTCATGGCGAACCCCTTTGCGGAAGCTCGGTCTCTTCATCGAGCTTCTCCTTGAGTTCGTCGAGCCGATCGCGCAGCAGCGATGCTTTCATACGCCTTGCTTCCACATCCGGCACCTCAACCATCCGGCCGCTATCGTCGGGAATGCCGGGGCCGCTTTCAGCAATGGTCTCGTTTCTGGGCCTGTCGTTGGTGCCGGTAGATATTTTCGCTCGCTTGTCCATGACATCCTCCGTTCAGATCTCGGGAACGTTTCTGCGATGCTTGTTATGGTCCAAACGACGCGCCGGTAGCGAAGTTCCGGATGATTCGAGAGCTTTCGTCGGCCCCTGTCATTACCGCAGCTTCATCGCCCGGACGGGCGCGGCGGAACATAGAAGCCATCCAGGTGTTGCTTTTCGTATCAATGCTGGGATCGACGATGACCGCTCGAAGTGCCGAAAGAGACAAAAGCAACAATACGCTCATGAAAGTGAAGGCGGTTCCGGAACTCATCGATCCAGACGCCGAGCCGTTCGTGACCCAGGCCGTGCGAGAACTGGTCGGATCGCAGATCCCGTTTCTAGTCGCCGGCACCTATGCTGTCTGCGCCTATACGGGCATTTCGCGCCAGACGAAGGACTTCGACATATTTTGCAAAGCGGGCGACTACGCGCGCATCCTCGGCCACTTCAAGGCAAAGGGTTACACGGTCGAAGTCGAAGACGAGCGCTGGCTCGGAAAGGTCTTCAAGGGCAACCATTTCTTCGACGTCATCTTTGCCTCCTCCAACGGAACGATGCCGGTCGGCGACGACTGGTTCGAGGATGCGCGCAGGGTCAAGATGTGCGGCCACACGGTCAGGATCGTCAGCCCGACCGAACTGGTCTGGTCGAAGTGCTTTGTCCAGTTGCGCCACCGTTATGACGGCGCCGATATTGCGCACGTCATCTTGAAGGCACATGATTCCATCGATTGGCGCAAATTGCTGGCTTATCTGGAAGTCCACTGGGAAGTCCTTCTCATCCATCTCCTCAATTTCAGGTGGATCTACCCGACCGAGCGAGACAAGATTCCGCAGTGGCTGCTGGAAGAGCTGCTGGACCGGCTCAAGGCGCAGCAGGAGCTGCCGCTGCCGCAAATGAAAATATGCCGCGGCCGCATGTATTCCCGCGTGGATTTCGAAATCGACGTGAGGGAGTGGGGTTTTGCCGATGTCGGCGGCGAAGGTGAACTGCGAGGAGATTAGGAGAACCTGATGGATGATCAGCGAAAGAGCGTGAGAATTGCGGCGGTTGCCGATCTTCATATGACCGAAGATGGTGCGAAGTCCTACAAGGATCTGTTCGCGGAGATCTCCTCCGTGGCCGACGTTCTCGTCATCGCCGGCGACCTCACCGATCTCGGCAAGCCCAAGGAGGCCGAGCTGCTTGCGAGCGATCTGCGCCATTGCACGGTGCCGACCGTCGCCGTCCTCGGCAACCATGATCACGAGAGCGGCCAGGTCGATGACGTCTGCCGGGTCCTGACCGATGCCGGCGTGAAACTGCTCAACGGCCAGGCGGCCGAAGTCGCCGGCGTCGGTTTCGTCGGCGTCAAGGGCTTTGCCGGCGGTTTCGGGCGGCACATGCTCGGCTCGTTCGGCGAGGCGGCGATCAAGGCGATGGTCGCCGAAAGCGTCGAGGAATCGATGCGCTTGGAAAACGCGATGCGCCAGGTCCGCTCCGATCGTTCCCTTGTTATCCTGCACTACGCGCCGATTGCCGAAACAGTGGTCGGCGAGCCCCTGGAAATCTATCCGTTTCTCGGCTCTTCACGGCTGGCCGAAACGATCGACCGATTCCGCGTCAATGCGGTCGTACACGGTCATGCCCACCGCGGATCCTATGAGGGCCGCACGCCGGGCGGCGCCCCCGTCTACAATGTCGCGGCCCATATCGAGAAACCCACCGGCAAGACTTACGCGTTGCTTGATCTCTGACCGGGCCGAGCGCCACGACTATTTGTTGGTGCGTCCACGATGGCGTGGATCCACACCGCCCTGCGGCGTCGTATCGTTGGCTGTATCGCCTTCGACGGTGTTTTCGGCCTGCATCATTTCGTCGTCCGGCGGCGAGACGATGCCACGCGAACGGCTGATGCCCAGGTCGTCCGAAAGGTCGATATCGCTAGGCTTGGTGG
Source organism: Rhizobium aethiopicum (assembly GCF_014197535.1). GTDB lineage: Bacteria > Pseudomonadota > Alphaproteobacteria > Rhizobiales > Rhizobiaceae > Rhizobium > Rhizobium aethiopicum_A. The sequence goes on along the minus strand of NZ_JACIFV010000005.1, from coordinate 155,278 downwards.
TCTTGGCATGTTTGGGGGAGGTCATGATTTTCTCCTTGAAACGTTGCGACCCTTCCGGAGTGAACTCACTGCGTAGCCCCTGGTTCCCCTGAAGCGACCCATGAACCCGTCACCATGAAAGCCCTGCATTGCCGGGAACATTTCTCCGAAGCTGAGGTTGAAGCGCCATTAGAGCGTTGCGCGTCCTTTCGGACGCTCAACGGCGCGCTAACACCTTGAATCTGCGCATCGGGCGAGAGGAACCACCCGTGAGAGCTCTGACGTGGCACGGCAAGCACGACATCCGCTGTGACAGCGTTCCCGATCCTCAGATCCAGGACGGGCGCGATGCCATCATCAAGGTCACGGCCTGTGCGATCTGCGGATCGGATCTGCATCTCTACGACGGCGTCATGCCGGAGATGCACAGCGGCGACGTCATGGGTCATGAGACGGTGGGCGAAGTGGTGGAAGTCGGAAAGGACAATGCCAAGCTGAAGGTCGGCGACCGCGTCGTCGTGCCCTTTACCATTTCCTGCGGCGAATGTTTCTTCTGCAAGCGCGGCTTCTATTCCGGCTGCGAGCGCTCCAATCCCGATCGAGCCAAGGTTACGAAACTCTGGGGCAATTCGCCGGCGGGCCTGTTCGGCTACTCGCATCTGCTCGGCGGCTATGCCGGCGGACAGGCGGAATATCTGCGCGTGCCCTATGCCAATATCGGGCCGGTCAAAGTGCCGGCAGGGCTTTCCGACGAGCAGGTGCTCTTCCTTTCCGATATTTTCCCGACCGGTTATATGGCAGCCGATTTCTGCAACATCCAGCCCGGCGATACGATCGCGATCTGGGGCTGCGGCCCGGTCGGCCAGATGGCAATACGCTCGGCCTTCCTGCTTGGCGCCCAACGGGTGATCGCCATCGATGCAGTGCCCGAGCGGATGGCGCTTGCTGAAGCGGCCGGCGCCGTCACCCTCGATTTCATGGACAAGGACGTCTACGACCAGATCATGGAATTGACCGATGGCCGCGGTGCGGATGCCTGCATCGACGCGGTGGGAACCGAAGCCGAGGCGGCTGCCAGCTGGGATTCGCGCCTCGATCGCATCAAGGTCGCCATGTTCATGGGAACCGACCGCCCGCATGTGCTGCGTCAGGCAATCCAATGCTGCCGCAACTTCGGCACGGTCTCTATCGTCGGCGTCTATGGCGGTTTTCTCGACAAGATCCCGATGGGTTCGGCAATCAATCGGGGCCTGACCTTCAAGATGGCGCAGACGCCGGTCCAGCGTTATCTGCCGATCCTGATGGAGCGTATTGAAAAGGGCGACATCGACCCGTCCTTCGTCATCACCCATCGCGGCACGCTGGAAGACGGTCCGACCCTCTACAAGACGTTCCGCGACAAGCAGGACGGATGCATCAAGGTCGTTCTCAAACCTTAAGGAGAAACATGATGGCTCCTGATGAACCAGGCAAAGGCCTGGCCGTCGTCACCGGCGCCTCCACCGGCATCGGATACGAACTGGCGAAGTGTGCGGCCCGTGACGGGTATGATCTCATCGTTGTCGCCGACGAGGAGCGGATCAGCCACGCAGCCGCAGATCTCAAGGCGTTCGGCACGTCGGTCGATGCTGTCGAGGCCGACCTTTCGACGCTTGAAGGCGTCGACCGGCTGACCGAGCGCATCACCGCCAGCGGCCGTTCGGTCGATCTCTTGATGGCCAATGCCGGCCGCGGCATTGGCGAAGGTTTCCTCGATCAGAATTTCAACGAGGCGCGCAAAGTCGTCGATACCAACATCACCGGAACGATCTATCTGATCCATCAGATCGGCAACCAGATGCGTAGCCGCGGCGCGGGTCGCATCCTGCTGACAGGCTCGATCGCCGGATTCATGCCGGGCTCCTACCAGGCCGTCTATAATGCCACCAAGGCCTTCATCAACAGCTTCTCCTTCGCCTTGCGCGAGGAGTTGAAGGAGTCCGGCGTCACCGTCAGCTGCCTCATGCCGGGAGCGACGGAAACCGAGTTCTTCAAACGCGCCGGCCTTCTGGATACGGCGATCGGTCAGTCGAAGAAGGACGACGCCGGCGAGGTCGCGCGCATCGGCTATGACGCGATGATGGACGGCGAAGGCGATGTTGTGAGCGGTTGGAAGAACAAGCTCCAGGCAGCGGTTGCCAATGTCACGCCGGCAAGCGTGCTCGCCTATCAGCATTCGAAAGTGGCAAAGCCCGGTTCGGGCACAAAATAGCGGACGCCGCCGTCATCACGGCAGCGAGCAGAAGGCAATGAGGTTGAGCGCTCAGTCGCGCTCGACGAATTTGTTGAAGCGGCTCGTCTTTCCGTCCTTGGTCTTGTCCTGGTAGAGAAAGGCGAGTTTGTTTTCGTCGAAGATCTTGAAGAATTCGTCCCAGTCGATCTCGTCGAATTCCTCTTCCTTTTCGCCGAAATCGATCCGGAGAACGCCGCCCTTGCCGCGGGTCCTGATAGCCGCCGGCCTGCCGGCTCTTTCCTCCGCCCACTTGCGGATTTTCTTGTGGTCCGTCGTTGTCTCAGAGCTGCTCATTAAAGCTTCCTTTCACATGATGTCCGAGTGCTTACAGGAGTGGTTGTCTTTGCTTCCAGTCGCGATACGGGGCGAGCAACCGGCCGGGATAGCGCCGTTCGATCTCGCTTTCAGTCAAAGCGATACGGGCAAGAATCTCCTCTGCTGCGCCGCCTTTGGCGGCCTCACTCGCTTTTTCCAGATCATTCATGATCACGAACAACTCGTCGTCCGTCATCGCCTCAAGGCGGGAGACGAAATCTTCGACCGGTTCGCTGGTAAGTGGTTTGGTGGACACTGGCGCCTCTTTGCTTGATGCCTGTCCAACTTCGCTTCTTATACTAAGTTCCATAGACAGACCGGGCAAAAGAGCGATCACCCCGCCTCCTGCTCTTCCCGATATAATCGCCAGGGAACCGTTGCTACGGTCAGACGAGGCCCGCCGAGCTTGACCAGTTTTGCCCTGAGCCGCCCTGCCCTGTTCATATGCAGCAACTTCTGCCACCACTTGTCTTTAACCGTTTCAGGGATGAGAACCGCCACCCGCCGTTCCGGACTATCGGCATCGAGCTTTTCGATCAGTCGCAGCAGCGGTTCATGCAGTTGCCGATAAGGTGCGGGGATGAACATGAGTCTGGGCGGCTTCAGTCCATGCGCGGCGATCGGTTCTTCCACCTCGACACGCCATTCCTCGCGAAGCGCGGTTTCACGTTCATCCAGCTCCGGTCCACCGAGACGGATCAAATGGACGGCGACCACATCAGGCGAGATCGTCAATGCAAACTTGATGGCGCGTTCGCTCAATCTGTTCCAAGTTTCAGTGACAACGATAACGGTCGGCGGCTCGACGTCTTCGACGGTGATCGGACCGGGTTTGCGCAACTCGCGCTGAAGCGATCGGTAGTAGTTTTTGATCGACTTCAGAATGGCGATCGTCAGCGGCACGGTAATCAACGTGATCCACGCGCCTTCCGCAAATTTTGCCGTCAGGATGATGACGAGCGCAACGCCGGTCGCTGCCGCACCGACGGCGTTCATCGTCAGTTTTGCCGCGTATCCCCTGGATCGACGGCGCCAATGTACAGTCATGCCTGCCTGAGAAATCGTGAACGTCAAGAATGCGCCGATTGCAAAGAGCGGGATCAGATGATCGGTGATCCCTCCGAAGACGATCAGAAGCAGTGCGGCGAAGCCGGAAAGAAAGAGGATGCCGACTGTAAATACCAGCCGGCGTCCCGGCTGAGCGAAGGCCTTGGGAAGATAACCGTCGGCGGCAACCATCTGGCAAAGACGTGGAAAGCCGACAAAGCTGGTATTGGCCGATAGGCAAAGAACGCTGAGAAGGCTTGCCATCGCGATATAGTAGAAAGCGCCATGGCCGGCGACGGCGGCGACCAGCTGCGACAACACGCTCTGGTATCCTTCCTTCGTCTGATCCATTGCGCCGATCTCGAAGACAGTGGCGATGGTTGCGATGCCGCCGAGCAACAACGTGAGAATAACGACGATAATCGTGAGGGTGATGTAGGCGTTGCGCATGACCGGTTGCCGAAACGAACCCATTCCGTTGGAAACGGCTTCAACCCCGGTCATCGCCGTGCAACCGCTGGCAAATGCATGCATGAGAATCCATATCGTCGCGCCTTGTGCTGCCAGACCGAGCGGAGGCGGCGGGACGACGGGTGCAGGTTTCTCCGCCAGAACGATCCCGGTTAACCCAAAACCGATGGCGCCCAGGAAGCAGATGATGAAGAGGTAGGTCGGCGATGCGAATAGCCAGCCGGCCTCTCCCGTTCCTCGCAAATTGGCCAGCATGACGAGGAGGACGATGCCAAGGCAGAGGGGCAGAATGTAGGGGTGAAGGCTCGGTACCGCCGAGACGAGTGCCCCAACCCCTGCAGAAACGCCGACAGCGACATTCAGGACGTAATCGATCATCAACGCCGCGGCGGCAAGCAGGCTCGGATATTCTCCGAGATTCTCCTTCGCCACCACATAGGCGCCGCCATTCGTCGGGTAAGCGGCGAGCGTCTGCCGGTAGGAGAAATAGAGAACCCCCAGCAGAGCAACGATACAGAAGATCACCGGGCCGATATAGACAACGCCAAGCGCGCCGAGTGGAATGAGGATGGTGAGCGCTGCCTCCGGCCCGTAGGATGATGAGCCGAGGCCATCCAGCCCCATGGCGGGCACGGCTTCTATCCAACCGATCTTCTTGTCTTCGTGCTCGCGATTGGCGAGACGCCGACCGAACAGGAGGGTGCTGAGGTTCAATTTCTATTCCGTATCCGGGGGCTGGGGCGATAACCAACAACCAGCGGCGGCTCGGGTTCCCGAAGCCAACGGCATGGACGGCCCCAGGCAGCTGACCGTCCCTCTGTCGCCGATCGCATCCGCTCAGAAAGTGCAAAACTCGCGAATTGTGCGGAACAATCGGCCTTGCGTGCAGTATTGTGCTCGACCATCTATGACGCGCGCCTGATATTAGCCGAGCTGACGGGCGCTGCGATCCGGTTGAACCCCGCAAGCCATGACCGCAAACGCGTGTAAGCCTAGCAAGGCCATGGCCGCATTGGCCGGGAACAACCACCTGCTTTCAGCTGTTCTCCCCGAGACTGGAGGTGACCCATGGATATGACCCGCATCCGAGACCACATGGTGGAACATCACGTCATGCGTCGCGGCATTCGCGATCGAGGCGTCACCAGGGCGATGCGGATGGTGCCGCGCGAAAAATTCGTCGATCCTGGTTTCGAGGAATTCGCCTATGAGGATGCGCCGTTATCGATCGGCGAGGGGCAAACAATTTCGCAGCCTTACATCGTCGCCCTGATGATCGAAAAAGCCGATCTGGACGCTGGCGACAAGGTTCTGGAGGTCGGAACCGGTTCCGGCTACGCCTCGGCCCTCATCAGCCGGATCGCAAGACACGTCTATTCCATTGAACGGCATGAAAGGCTGGCGGTTCAGGCTCGGGAGCGATTCGAGAAGCTCGGATACCGCAACATCGACGTCCGAGTGGGCGACGGCAGCAAGGGCTGGGCCAAAGCCGCTCCCTTCGATGCCATTATCGTTTCGGCGGGCGCACCCGAGGTGCCGGCCGCCTTGAAGGAGCAGCTGGATCTCGGAGGGCGGCTCGTCATCCCGGTCGGCCGAGATGACGAGCAGCGCCTGAAACGCATCACGCGCACCGGTGCAACTAGCTTCGAGGAGGAGGATCTCGGCGGCGTCTTCTTCGTGCCCCTGATCGGCGAGGATGCCTGGACTGCCGCACATCCGATGTACACCGCGGCAGCCCCGTCATCGCGCATGGAGGAAATGCCTTACAAACTCATCGCGGCTGTGGCGGAAGAATTTCCCGCGGTCGACGACCGGAGCTTTGCCGCCCTTTTCGATCGATTTGGCGAAAGCCGCATCGTTCTGCTGGGTGAATCCACCCATGGCACGGCCGAATTTTACGAGGCGCGCGCTGCCATCAGCCGTCACCTGATCGAACATCACGGGTTTAATATGGTGGCGGTCGAGGCGGATTGGCCGGATGCCGCGGCGGTCGACCGCTGGATAAACGGCCAGCCGTCGAAAGGCGATCCGCCGTTCAGCCGTTTTCCCAGGTGGATGTGGCGGAACCTGGAATTTTCGCGATTCCTCGGCTGGCTGAAGGGGGATAACGAGCGTCGCAAGGCTTTACACGCCGATCCGGTCCGGTTCTACGGCCTGGATCTCTACAACATGTCAGGATCGATCCGCTCCGTCCTCGACTATCTCGAAAATGTCAGCCCGGAAGCCGCCGAGATTGCCAGGGAACGCTACGGCTGCCTCAGCCCCTGGCAGAGCGATCCGGCGACTTATGGCCGGGCCGTGCTTACCGATGCCTATAGGTCATGCGAGGAGGCGGTGCTGAAGCAATGCACGGAGCTCCTGGCGCGATCCCTGGACGCCGCCGCCTCAGACGGTCATGACTTTCTGAACGCCGCCCAGTCGGCGCGGTTGCTTGCCGCAGCCGAGCGGTATTACCGGATCATGTATTACGGCGGTTCTCAAGCCTGGAATCTCCGCGACACCTACATGGCCGATACCATCGAGCACCTCCTCGACTTCCACGGTCCGACGGCAAAGATCATCATATGGGCGCACAACTCGCATATCGGCGATGCCCGCTATACCGATATGGCGACCGCCCGCGACGAGCTGAACCTTGGCCAGCTGTGCCGGCAGCGTTTCGATGGAATGACAAGCCTCATAGGACTGGGAACGCATTCCGGCGAGGTGATTGCGGCAGACGACTGGGATGGACAGGCCCAGAAGAAGCAAGTCAATCCGTCCCTGCCGCAAAGCTACGAGCGCCTCTGTCACGACTCCGAAAAGCCGCGATTTCTCCTCGACCTCGCGGCCGATAAGGAATTGCATGCAAGCCTCGTCGAACAGCGGCTTCAGCGCTTCATCGGGGTCATCTACCGGCCGGAAACCGAACGGCTGAGCCATTACATGTCGACATCGCTGTCGCGGCAATATGATGCATTTCTCTGGTTCGATAAAACCCGGGCGCTTTCACCGCTCACGGCACCGGAGTCCGGCACCTCGGATCCGGAAACTTTTCCCTTTGGGCTCTAAGACCCGGCCTCTGTCGAACGGACAGCGATCATCAACAACGCGATAAGGCGGGAACTCTGCGCCTGTCCGCAAGTTTGGCGATCATCAACCCAGGAGATCCTTATGAAACGCTTTGTTATCGCTTCGCTCGCCCTCTCGCTTGCTGTTCCGGCGTTCGCGCAATCAGCTGCCGAAAAAAGCGGGGTCAATTCCCTGATCGGTGTGCCGCCGAAAACGGAAGATTTCGTCAAGGAAGCAGGTACTAGCGACATGTTCGAAATCGCCTCCAGCAAGCTTGCGACCGAGCGTGGCGACGATGCGACGAAGGCCTTCGCGCAGCAGATGCTCACCGACCACCAGAAGACCAGCGAGGAACTCAAGGCGCTGGTTTCCGGCGGCAAGGTCAAGGCGGCGCTTCCGAGCGCCATGACGTCGGATCAGCAAAGCATGCTCGACAAGCTGAACGGCCTGCAAGGAGCCGATTTCAACAAGCAATATCACTCCGACCAGGAATCTGCCCATGAGGACGCGGTCGATCTCTTCAAGCGCTATGGCGACGAAGGAGACAATCCCGAACTGAAGGCATGGGCTGCAAGCACGCGCCCCGCTCTGGAACATCATCTGCAGATGGCCAAAGAGCTCAACAAGTAAGCGGCTAGACCGCATGATCAAGGTGATCATGAGGTCCGCCGGGAGGCAAGAATGATTGATGAGGAGACAAGAAGGATCCGTGCCTACCGGATTTGGGAAAGCGAGGGACGCCCGGAAGGTCAGGACCTCGCACATTGGTATCGAGCGGATGACGAAACGGTTGACCCGGCGCAAGATGGTCGGGAATACATCCGATATTCCCATGGCGCGGCGCCGGCAGGGTCGCTGATCATCAAACTTTATCGATCGGGCAACCAGATTCGGGGATATGTCCGCAAGGTCGCGGAAAGCGACCTGGACGACACGGTCTATCCCGGCGAGGAAATGGAGCCTGAGGCGGCATTCAAACTGGCAGAGTCCCATAGAGGCAACAGCACCAGCCCCGTCTTCGTCGAACTTGTCGAGGACGTCGAATGGGATCCCTCCTGGGGCCACCTCAGCTATTAAACCCACAGCTGAAGCAGACCGGGTCGCATCGATTGGCCGGCACTGAAACTGCGGCTTGACCCGGAGTAGATCGGCTTCCAGCGCATCCCACACGATCCCAGGAGAACAGCATCCATGGCGAAAACTGTCGGCGATTTTCTTGTGGCACGGCTTGGCGAATGGGGCGTGCGACGTCTGTTCGGCTATCCCGGCGACGGCATCAACGGCGTCTTCGGGGCGCTCCATCGCGCATCCGACAAGATGGAGTTCATCCAGGCGCGACACGAGGAAATGGCGGCTTTCATGGCAGCCGCCTATGCGAAGTTCTCAGGCGAACTCGGCGTCTGCATCGCAACCTCGGGACCTGGTGCCACCCATCTGATCACCGGTCTTTACGACGCTCGCATGGACCACCAGCCGGTTCTCGCCATTGTCGGCCAGCAGGCGCGCCGCGCGCTCGGTGGACATTACCAGCAGGAGCTCGACCTCGCCGCCCTCTTCAAGGACGTCGCGAGCGATTTCGTGCAGCAGGCTTCCGCTCCGGCGCAGGTGCGCCATCTGATCGACCGCGCGGTTCGCATCGCGCTCGCAAACCGGACGGTGACAGCGATCATTCTGCCGAACGATCTGCAGGAAATGCCCTACGAGGAGCCGGCGCGAAAGCATGGAACCGTGCATTCGGGGCCGGGTTACCGGCCGCCGCGGGTGTTTCCGCATGGAGACGATCTTCAGGCTGCGGCCGATATTCTGAACGCGGGAAAGAAAGTGGCGATCCTCGTCGGCGCCGGCGCGCTCAACGCCACGGACGAGGTCATTGCCGTTGCGGACCGCCTGCAGGCGGGCGCTGCCAAAGCCCTGCTCGGCAAGGCCGCGCTGCCGGATGACCTGCCATGGGTGACGGGTTCGATCGGCCTTCTCGGGACAGAACCCTCATGGAACCTCATGCGCGAGTGCGACACCCTGCTGATGATCGGCTCCGGTTTTCCCTATTCCGAATTCCTGCCGGAGGAGGGCCGGGCGCGCGGCGTGCAGATCGACATCAATCCCGACATGCTGTCGCTGCGCTATCCGATGGAGCTCAACCTGACCGGTGATGCGGCCGAAACGCTCAGGGCGCTGCTGCCTCTCTTGCGGGAAAATCCAGATCGCAGCTGGCGGCAAACGATCGAGAAAGACGTCACCTCCTGGTGGAAGACACTCGACGAGCGCGCCCACGTCGACGCCAATCCGGTCAATCCGCAGCGCGTCGTCAGTGAACTTTCACCGCGGCTGCCGGCCAACGCCGTCGTCACCAGCGATTCCGGCTCCTGCGCAAACTGGTATGCCCGGGACCTGAAGATGCGGCGCGGCATGAAGGCATCGCTTTCCGGCGGACTGGCCTCGATGGGCGCTGCCGTCCCTTACGCGATCGCCGCCAAATTCGCTCATTCCGATCGCCCCGTCGTCGGCTTGGTCGGCGACGGCGCCATGCAGATGAACAATCTCGCCGAGATGATCACCGTTGCCAAATACTGGAAGGACTGGGCCGATCCGACCTTCGTCATCTGCGTGTTCAACAACCAGGATCTAAACCAGGTGACGTGGGAGCAGCGGGTGATGGAGGGCGATCCGAAATTCGACGCGTCGCAATCCATCCCTGACATAGCCTATCATAAGTTCGCCGACCTCATCGGATTGCGCGGCATTTTCGTCGACCAGCCGGATAGGCTCGGCGCCGCATGGGAAGCAGCCCTGAGCGCCGGTTGCCCCGTCATCCTCGAGGTGAAGACCGACCCCGAAGTGCCGCCGTTGCCGCCGCACATCACCTTCGAGCAGATGCGGAATCTCACCTCGGCGCTGATGACGGGGGATCCGCATCAGGAGGGTGTCATTGCCGGTACTTTCCGCCAGCTCTTTGCCGGCATCCTGTCGCGACGATAATCTCATTACCGCTTCAGGCCCATGCTCAAATGATCAACACTTGAATTCCCAGCCGAGAGCGTCAATTAATTGTTGACATGTGTCAGCTGTAGACTTACATATTGACCATGATCAAGTCGTTCAGAAACAAGGCTCTGGCAGATCTCTTTGCGACCGGCAAAACAGCGAAGATCGATACCAAGCTGCAAAAGCGTATTCTGATCCGGCTCGACCGTTTGGAACAAGCCGAAAAGCCGGAGGACATGAACCTCCCCGGCTTCGACTTCCATGCCCTTAAAGGGCATAATCCCACCCGGTACACCGTTCATGTCAACGGCCCCTGGTGCATCACATTCGAATTCGACGGCAATGATGCCGCCCGCGTCGACTTCGAGCAATATCACTAAAGCGGCTCGGACTGGGGAATAACATCTGATGCCCGTATATGAAACGACGAGGCCGACGACGCGCTGCCCTTCCCACCCTGGGGCATTGCTCGATGACATCATCCCGGCAACGGGAAAGACCAAGGTGGAAATCGCTAACCTGCTGGGTATCTCGCGTCAGCACCTCTATGATATCCTGAACGAGAAGAAGCCCGTATCGCCCAATGTCGCTGCCCGTCTTGGGAAGCTGTTTGGCGATGGCCCCGCAATATGGCTGCGCATGCAGGCTGCCTATGACGCCTGGCATGCCGAACGGGAAGTCGACGTCTCCGGCATCCCGACAATCCGGGCGGCATGACCAAGTTCAGCGGCTCGGCGACGAGGTTCAAAAGGACAGGTCGAGCACCCTGCCCTCGAACAGACGGTCCCGGGAACCTTCGAGATGCGCCTTCATCAGCCGTTGTGCATCATCAGCCCGGCCATCGGCGATCGCCTTGTAGATGGCGTTATGCTCCTCATAGACCTGTTCCAGCCCCTGGCGAGGGCCGAGCAGGGAAAGACCATGAAGGTGCATGCCGACGGCGATATGGGCTTTCAGCGCATCGATCGAGGCGGTGTAATAATGGTTGTTGGCAGCCTCCGTCACCGCGCGATGAAAGATGAAATCGGCGTCTGTGCGGTGCAGCTGATGGCTGGTCGCTTCGCGCAGATCGGCAAGGGCGCTGGCGATCTTCTGGATCGCCTGCTCATTGCGGCGCTTGGCGGCGAAATAGGCCGCGGCCGGTTCGATGGTCAGACGGAATTCGTAGCAGCGCTGAATATCGGCGATAGTCTTGACCGGCGAATAGGCAAGCTGCGTCGTCGGCGATCCATGCGCGCTGACGAAGGTGCCGGCCCCCTGTCGGGCATAGACCATGCCCTGATCGCGCAGGCGCGCCAGCGCATCGCGGACGATCGGCCGGGAAACACCCAGCATCGAGGCAAGTTCATGTTCGCCGGGAAGGCGTGAATCCGGTGGGTAGTTTCCGCCACGGATCCGCTCGAGCAGCTGGTCGAAGACACGATCGACCAGCTTGACGGCCTTGCCGCGTTCGGGCTTGCCCGGCAGGCCGGCTTCCGCGTTCAAAGATTCGCCATTCGCTTCAACCACGTCATTCTCCCCGACGGTATCTTACTAGAGCATGATGCCGAAAAGTGTGAGCGGTTTTCGGACGACATCATGCTCTCACTACAGAATTTAGAACAGGATGATTTAGGCTGGTTGGCCTAAATCATCCTGTTCTATGCCGCCTGATTCCCAAGAACCAGTTTAAGCAGACTATCGGGCTTGCCGAAGCCCCCCGACTTGACGGCGCACCGAAACCGCCGGCCATCGGCGGCCGCCACATCGAACCAGGGAATGCCCGCCTCGATCTCGCCCTTGGGCGCCAATACATTCACACCCAATGTGCGGAAAACGGCAAGGGCCGTATCGCCACCGCCGACCATCAGCACATCCGGCCTCGTGTCGTCGATTACAATCTTGACGCCTGCCGCAAAGCTACGGGCGACGAGCCCAGCATCGGCCGCCATATCGCCTGTGCAACGCAACAGCACGGGCAGCGCCAGACCCTCTCCACATTCGATCTCGCCCATCGGCGCGTCCACTACCATGCGCAAGGCGCCTGTGCTTTCAAGCCGGTTCATCTGAGCGGCAGTGATCGGGTCGCGCGAGCCGAAGGCAAACAGGGTCCGCGGGCTTGCCGCAAATTCCCTCACGGTCGACTGACCTGTCTCGCCGAGGTGGCGCGCAAGTGCGGCGCCGAGACCCCGTGCGCCGACCGCAAGGGTCGTCTGCCAGTCATGCCCCTCGGCGATCTGGTCAAGATCGGCATCCTCCTCGGCATCGGCAACGACAACGTGGTCCGCGCCGGTTTTGAACAGCTCAGCGATCGGCAGCGGCCGGTTGACGCCGCGGCCGACGACACAGCCCCGGTAGGTCAACCGCTCCTGATCGGGAATAGCGGGCGCGACGAGGATGGTCTTGAGGTCGAAGACCTTCGCCAGCGCTATGCTTTCCGCCGCGACATTGCCCTTCAGCCGGGAATCGATCTTCTTCATGAGGACCGCAGGCTTCTCGCCATGAAAGATTTTCGCCGCCAAGCGTACACTTTCGGCGGCTTCGCGCTCATCCAGTGCGCGGGAGGCGGTGTTGATGACGACGACATCGCAGCCGGTGGCGACCGCCTCCCGCGCCGCCTCTATATCGATGGCGACGGCGACCGATAGACCGGCTTCGACGAAGGGCGTGCCGGTATCGAGCGCGCCGGTCAGATCGTCGGCAATGATCGCAGCCTTCAGCGTCATGCGATTTGCACCGTATTGACCGCGTGGCACGCAACGAGATGGCCGGGCTTGGCTTCCTTCCAGGTCGGGATGACCTTGCTGCAGACGTCCATGGCGATCGGGCAGCGCGTGTGGAAACGGCAGCCGGACGGCGGGTTCAGCGGGCTCGGCACGTCGCCCTGCAGGATCTGGCGCTGGCGGGTGCGCTCCAGTTCCGGATCGGTCTCCGGAACGGCCGACAGCAGCGCCTTGGTATAGGGATGCAGCGGATTGTCGAAGAGCTCCTCGCGGGTCGCCAGTTCAGCGAGCCGCCCGAGATACATGACGCCAACGCGGGTGCTGATATGGCGCACGACCGCGAGATCATGGGCGATGAAGAGGTATGTCAGCCCGTATTTCTCCTGCAGATCGAGCAGCAGGTTGATGATCTGCGCCTGAATCGACACGTCGAGTGCTGAGATCGCCTCGTCGCAGACGATGAATTTCGGCTGGCAGGCAAGCGCGCGGGCAATCACGACGCGCTGGCGCTGGCCGCCGGAAAGCTCGTGCGGATAGCGCTGGGCAAAGCGCTTGGGCAAGCCGACATCGGTGAGCAGCGTCGCTACCCTCTCCTTCAGCTCAGCCTTGGTGCAGAGCTTATGAAAGAGGATCGGCTCGCCGATCGCTTCGCCCACGGTCATGCGCGGATTGAGCGTCGAATAGGGATCCTGGAAAACGATCTGCAGGTCGCGGCGGAAGGGCCGCATCTGCTTCTCGTCGAGCGTCGCGAGATCCTGGCCTTTGTAGACGACCCTGCCGCTGGTCGCCTTGTAGAGATTGAGAATGGTGAAACCGGTCGTCGATTTGCCACAGCCGGATTCGCCGACGAGGCTCAGCGTCTCGCCTTCCATGATGTCGAGATCGACATTGTCAAGCGCATAGACGGTCGCCGAGCGCTCGCCGAATGCGCCAAGCTTGACATGAAAATGCTTGACCAGGTTTTCGACCTTGAGCAGCGGTTGAGCAGCCATTACGCAGCCTCCTGCATTCTCTGGACGACGAAACAGGCGGCGCGGTGTTTACTGCTGCCGCTCAACGGTTCGAGCCGCGGCACCTTCTCGTGGCAGATCGTTTCGACAAGCGGACAACGCGGCGCAAAGGGGCAGCCCTTCGGCCGGCGGCCAGGCTCCGGCGGCGTGCCGCCGATCGAGCTCAGCCGACTTGCCGGCGGATCCGACAGTTTAGGGATCGAGGACAGCAGACCGCGCGTATAGGGATGGCTCGGACCGGCATAAAGCTCGTCGACCGGCGCGTCTTCGACGACCGTGCCGGCATAGAGAACGGCGACGCGGTCGACGAGGCCGGCGATCAGTGCCAGATCATGGGTGATCCAGACGACGGACATGCCGAGCTTGGCGCGCAGATCCTTCACCAGATCGACGATCTGGGCCTGGATGGTGACGTCGAGCGCCGTCGTCGGCTCGTCGGCGATCAGGAGCTTCGGATTGCAGGCGAGGCCGATGGCGATCATCACGCGCTGGCGCATGCCGCCTGATAGTTCGTGCGGAAAGGCCTGCAGGCGCTCTTCCGGACCGGGAATGCCGACCAGGCGCAGAAGCTCGACGGCGCGGGCGCGGGCCTGCGCCTTTTTCATTTTGCGGTGATAGATCAGCGGCTCGCAGATCTGGTCGCCGACGCGCATGACGGGATTGAGCGAGGTCATCGGATCCTGGAAGACGAAGCCGATATCGCCGCCGCGCACCTTACGCAATTCGCCGTTCGACATCGTTTGCAGGTCGCGGCCGTCGAAGGTCGCCGATCCCCTGGCGACCTTGATCTTGTTCGGCAGGAGCCGCATCAGGCTCAGCATGGTCAGGCTCTTGCCGCAGCCGGATTCGCCGACGACGCCGAGGGTCTCGCCCTTGTCAACGTGGAGATCGATGCCGTCGACGACGACGGCCGAGCCGTTGCGGCCATCGATCTCGACGGTAAGACCCCTGACATCGAGCAGGCGTTCTGTGCTTTTCGTATCCATCATTTGCCGCCCCGCGGGTTGAGCGCGTCGTTGAGGCCGTCGCCGAGGAAGCTGAAGGCAACCGAGGCGAGGCCGAGCACGGCCGCCGGAGCGGCGAGAAGATGCGGATAATGCTGCCAGACGCGCAGGCCGTCCGAGATCATGTTGCCCCAGCTCGGCGTCGGCGGATTGACGCCGACACCCAAGAAGCTGAAGGCGCTTTCCAACACCATCGCTGTGCCGAGACCGGCGCTGACCGAGACGATCAGCGGGCCAAGCGCATTCGGCACGACATAACGTTTGATGATGATCCAGTTCGACAGGCCGAGCGCCTGGGCCGCGGTGATGTAGGGCCGACTGCGGATCGACAGCACCTGGGCGCGCACCAGACGGGCATAAGGCGGCCAGGAGATCAGCGCCATCGACCCGAAGACGAGGATGAAATCCACCCAGATGGTCTGGCGGTAGAAGGGATTGAGGGTCTCGAGGTAACGCGCCTCCATCCATCGGGTGATCGGCGATTTCAGCGACGCGTTGATGACGACGACGAGCAGCAGGTTTGGAACCGACATCGTCACGTCGGTCAGCCACATGATGGCGCGATCGAACGGATTGCCGAAGAAACCGGCCACGGCGCCGAGCGTCAGGCCGATCAGCACCGCAAAAAAAGTGACGATGACGGCGACGAGGAAGGCGGTCCGCGTGCCGAAGACGACGCGGCTGAAGACGTCGCGGCCGAGATCGTCGGTCCCGAA
This sequence comes from Rhizobium aethiopicum, assembly GCF_014197535.1. Classification (GTDB taxonomy): domain Bacteria; phylum Pseudomonadota; class Alphaproteobacteria; order Rhizobiales; family Rhizobiaceae; genus Rhizobium; species Rhizobium aethiopicum_A. The sequence continues at coordinate 139,729 of NZ_JACIFV010000005.1, read as the reverse complement.
GAGGTGGCTCATCGACGGCAGCGCATTGCGGGCTTTGAGGTCCTGGCTGAGATAATCATAGGGCGTGAGATACGGCCCGAGAATCGCCGTGAAGGCAAGGATCAGGACGACGACGAGGCCTAAGACGGCGAGCTTGTTGCGGCGCAGCCGATGCCAGGCGTCGCGCCACAGGCTGACCGGCGGCTCTTCGACGGTTTCGGTGGTGGAAAGAGGGATTGCGGACATGGTCAGCGGCTCCTTCTTGAATCATTGGCGCGGGGGTCGAGCAGCGGATAAAGCACGTCCACCAGCAGGTTCGACACCATCACCAGGAACGATCCGATCAGTGTAATCGCCAGGATGACGGGATAATCGGAATTGATCAGCGCCTGCACTGTCAGCCGGCCGAGACCCGGCAGGCCGAAGACGAGTTCGACGAAGATCGCGCCGTTGACGATCGTGATCATGATCAGGCCGAGCTGCGTGACGACAGGCGTCAGCACCGGCCGCAGGATATGGCGCAGCGCCACGATGATCTCGGGCACGCCCTTGGCCCGGGCGGTCCTGACGAAATCCTCCGACAGCACCTCGATGACGGCTGCACGGGTCTGGCGCACGATGAGCGCGATCGGCTGGAAGGAGAGGACGATCAGCGGCAGCAGGATTCTTATATCGAGGATGCCGCCCCAGCCATAAGGCACTTTTACGCCCGGCAGCAGTACGATGAGGCCGACCATCAGCAGTGGTCCGGCGACATAGGCCGGGATCGCCCAGAGGAAAAGCGCGGAGCCCAGAATCGCATAGTCGAGCCGCGAATTCTGGTTCAGCGCGGCGATCATGCCGAGCGGGATCGCGACGACAGCGGTCAGAATGATGGAACAGAGAGCAAGCTGGAAGGAGACGGGCGCAGCGGCCGAGACCATCGCCCAGACGGCCCGGCCCGACGTCAGCGAGTTGCCGAACTGGCCGTGCAGCAGGTTCCAGATGTAAAGGCCGAACTGCTCGATGAAGGGCCTGTTCAGACCCGCGCTTTCGCGAATGGCTTCGATACGCTGCGGATTGTAAGCGACGTCGCCCGGCGCGCGCAGGAAGATCAGCTTGATCGGGTCGCCGGCGCCGTAAAAAGCCAGGGCATAGACAGCCAGCATGACCACGAGAACGGACGGAATCCAGATGGCAAACCGGGTTAGCACGTAGCGCAGCAAGGCCACCTCCCACCTGTTATACGATGTGTTTCCCTCATCAGCCTGACGGATCGCATCTCTTCTTGAAACTTGCGCGAAGGCCGCAAGGCCTTCGCGCCCTCATTGCCAATTCGAACAGTGCCTTCCGGGATCAACCGATGGAGATGTTCCAGGGTTCGACGACCTGCCAGTCTAGGTTCTTGTCGAGGCCTTTGACCTCCTTGGTGGCCCAGCGCGACATCGCCTGAGAATACCACGGAATGAAGGCCCAATCGTCGCGGAAGGCCTTCTGCGCCTGCTGGGCGAGAGCAATGCGCTGCGGATCGTCCGCAGCCTTGGTCGCCGCTTCGGCAAGGGCGCTGTCGACCTTGTCGTTCTTGTATCCGCCGAGCTTGTTCTGCGCATTCGACGAGGTCGAGGCGATGCAGCCCGTGAGATAGGAGACGGCATCGGGAACGCGGGTGCCGACGTCGTCGCGGAAGATCTGGACCGAATTCTGGTCCGGGCCGGCATAGGCGTCCTGCTGCGGCTTCATGTCAACCGCTGTAATGCCGAGGTTCTGGCGCCACTGCTCGGCGATAAACTGGGCTGCCGCCTCAATCGCCGGCGCCGAAATGCCGACGAACATGATCTTCGGCAGCCGTTCCGGACCGCCATAGCTCGATTCGGCGAGCAGCTTCTTGGCGCCTTCCGGGTCATAGGGAAAAGGTTCAAAACCGGAATTCTCAGCGCCGGGAACCGAGTTGAGGATCTGGTCGGCCTTCTTGTGCGGCCCATCCGGGTAAGAAGCCTTGAACAGGCCGTCACGGTCGACCGCCATGATCAGCGCCTGGCGGACCTTCGGATCGTCCATCGGAGCGCGGGAGATATTGAACCAGAAATGCTGGCTGGTCGGGATCAGCGGGCCGGCCGAGAATTCGGGGCCGAGATCCTGAATAATGGTCGAGGTGACGAGCTCGGTATGGGCGTTGAACTCGCCCGAATTGATCAGCGAGGTCGCGGTGACATTGTCCTCGATCGAGGTGATCTCGATGCGCGCAAGCTTCGGCTTCGGCCCGAAGAAATTCTCATTCGGCTCGAAAGTGAGCTTGCCGGCGTCGATATCCAGACTCGTCAGCTTGAAGGGGCCGGAGAAGACCGGTTTGCTGTCGGGCTTGTACCAATCGATCACTTCCTCGCCATCGCTGCCGCGTGACTGCGACGCCTTGGTGATCGGCGCGATGTGGTTTGCCAGGCGCATGAAGAAGATCGGATCGGCGGCGGTAAGCGTTACGACGACCGTTCCCTCATCGGGCGTCGCCACACCGGTCAGTTCTTTGCCGGAGCCGGCGGCGATCTCGGCATAACCTTTGACCTTGCTCAGCACCTGGTCGGCGCGCTGGCTCTTGGTGTTCGGCATCGAGGCGACTTCCCACGACCCCTTGACGTCGGCCGAGGTGATCTTGCTGCCGTCGGAGAAGACGGCCTTGGGATCGATCTTGAAGGTCCAGACGGTGTTGTCGGGCGATTCCCAGCTGGTGAAGACATAGGGCTTGAGATTGCCCTGGCTGTCGAAATACATCGGCGAAGCCCACCAGATCGAGTTCCAGCGGAAGGTTCTGCCGCCACCGCGCAGCGGCGACCAATCCTGGTCGAAAGCCGGATGCGCGACTTTCAGCACCTGGCCTTCGTCCGCCAGCACGATGCGGGCATTCATCCCGAAGACGGTAAGGCCGACGCCGGCGGCGAGGCCGAGTTTCAATGCATTGCGACGTGATAGATTGGTTTTGTCAGATTGATCAAAAGACATGCATTCCTCCCACGATTAATTCGGCAGCACTCTCCCTGCACCCTCCCAGGCGCAGCATAATCCCTGTCATATCGTTCCCTTGTTATTGTAAATATGTCAACAAAAAAACACGATTTTAATCCGAGGAAAATTATCTGATAAAAATCATGCTGGGATTACAGTTAGATAATAATCAGCCTCCGCAGTCATCCATTTTGTCTTCTTGACAAAAGCACCGTGATGGAAAAGTTCTTTTCACTCCATCGCTACAGACAAATGACAATTGCATGCGCTGCCGGACGGTTCGACGGGTCGGCAAGACAAGGCGCGCCGAGGGAGGGCGAGATGAGCCATCACAGGATTACAGGCGTTTTCAGCGCGGCAGCAACGCCGCTAACCGCAGACAATGCGCCGGATCTCGGCCTTTTCACCGACCACTGCCGAAGGCTGCTGGCCGAGGGATGTCATGGCGTAGCCCTGCTCGGCACGACGGGTGAGGCCAATTCCTTTTCCGGAAGCGAGCGGCGCGCCATTCTGGAAGCGGCGCTGGAGGCAGGCATTCCCGCCGACAAGCTGCTGCCGGGGACGGGCGTCGTCGCCATTCCGGAGACCATCGAACTGACCCGGCATGCCTTGTCGCTCGGCGTCACCAAGGTGGTGATGCTGCCGCCCTTCTATTACAAGGGGGTCTCAGACGACGGCCTCTTTGCCGCCTATTCGCAGGTACTGGAGAAAGTCGCCGACACGCGGCTACAGGTCATCCTCTATCATATCCCGCAGGTCTCGGGTGTGCCGCTCTCCATTTCGCTGATCGGCCGGCTGATTGCCGCCTTCCCGGAGACCGTCGTCGGCGTCAAGGAATCTGCAGGCGATTTCAATAACATGCAGGCCATTATCGCCGCCTATCCCGGCTTTTCCGTCCTGGCCGGCGCCGATCCTCTGCTGCTGCCGCTTTTGAAGGCCGGCGGCGCGGGCTGCATCACGGCGACCTCCAATCTCGTGGCGGATTCGCTGCGCACCGTCTACGACCATGTCCATGACGAGAGGCGCGCTGGCGAAGTCGAGGCGGCGCAGGCGCGCATCAACGCCTATCGCACGCTTTCCAATTCCTACGTCCAGATCCCGACCATCAAGGCGATGGTCGGGTTGAAAACAGGCAATCCGGCATGGAAGCGCACCCGCGCACCGCTGATGCCGCTCAGCGATACCGATTATGCCGCACTCGCCGAGAGCTACGCCAATCTGTCCTGAGGAGACCCGCCATGAGCTTTACCGGACTGCCCGCCGAAGCCGTTCCCGCCCTGATGACCGGGGCCATCACCCCTCACCCCGCTGTCGAGGGTCGCACGGATGCCTATCTGCCCTCGCCCTGCATCCAGAACCATGCGGCAAATCTCGCTTTTCTGCCCGACGGCACACTGACCTGCGTCTGGTTCGGCGGCACGATGGAGGGCATGGGCGATATCTCGATTTACATGTCGCGGCTGGCGCCGCGGTCCGATCGCTGGTCCGAGCCGGAGAAGATGAGCGACGACCCGGAGAAATCCGAGCAGAACCCGTTGATTTTCAATGCTCCTGACGGAAAGACATGGCTGCTTTATACCTCGCAGACCTCGGGCAATCAGGATGGTTCCGTTGTCAAATGTCGGATCTCCGATGATGGCGGTCGGACGTTCGGCCCGGTCCGGATCCTCTGCGACATGCCCGGCACCTTCGTTCGCCAGCCGATCGTCGTGAACGACAGAGGCGAATGGCTGCTTCCGGTCTTCCGCTGTGTCGGCCTCAACGGGCGGCGCTGGAGCGGCGACGCCGATACGGCAGCGGTGCTGATCTCATGCGATGGCGGCGCGAGCTGGCAGATGAATGATATTCCCGACAGCATCGGCGCCGTGCACATGAACATCCTGCCGCTCGGCGGCTACGAGATGATCGCCTTCTACCGCAACCGTTTCGCCGAAACCGTTCTTTCCAGCCGATCAAACGACGGCGGCAGGACGTGGAGCGCTCCCGAGCCCACGGAACTGCCGAACAACAATTCCTCGATCCAGGCGACAGTCCTGGATGATGGAGCGATTGCAATGGTTTACAATCATTCGAATGCAGCCGTATCGAATGCACGGCGCCAGTCTCTCTATGATGAAATCGAGGGCGACGAGGCTGGAGAGACAGCTACCGTTCCTGCTCCCGATATCGGCAGCAAGGCGGTCTGGGGTGTCCCGCGTGCGCCGCTGAGCCTTGCGATATCGAGGAATGGCGGCAAGAGCTTTCCGCATCGCATGGATCTCGATACCGGCGACGGGTACTGCCTCAGCAACAATTCCAAGGATTCGCTGAACCGCGAATTCTCCTATCCGTCGATCGTCCAAGGAGGCGACGGCACACTCCATATCGCCTACACATACTATCGGCGCGCCATCAAATATGTGCGCCTCGCCCCGCAATCCGTGCCGTAAGCGAAGCGGCGGCTGGGCAATTGTAAATCTGCTTGCGAAGAAGGAGAAGGACGTGCGGGTTTCAATGGCTTCGACCGGCCGAACGTCTTGAGCTTGATAACAAGTTCGGCTGGCTCCTCGAACATACGACAGGCAGGTTCGGCCTGCGTGGGCTATTGGAGTTCAGAGACGGAGATCCGATAACTCTCAGATTTATCTATGTTTATATGTATTCTCTTCGCATGAGAGCTTCAACGTTCCGATATCAGGCGACAAAATTTTCAGCTCTCGGGAATGCCGACTTGACATTGACATTACAACTTTACATTAAAGAAGACGACACTGTTGCCGCAAGATCCGCAGGGAGGACTGGTTCATGGCCAGCTTGGGTTTGCCAATCACGATAGTTCGGCCGCATTTGATCGAGTTCGGCATCGGCACGGCGGGAAAGCTCGGCAGATGGGCTGCCGAAAAGGGCTACAGGCGCACGCTTGTGATCTCGGATGCGTTCAACGCTTCGCGCATCGATGTGCTGGAACTGAAGGGCGAGGTCACGGTGTTTTCCGAGGTGACGCCCGAGCCGGATACGGCCAATCTCGACAAAGTATTGGCAGTGGCCAACGCCGCCGATGCCGAGTTGATCGTCGGCTTCGGCGGCGGCAGCGCCATGGATCTGGCAAAGCTCGCCGCCGTTCTTGCCGGCTCGACGCAGACGCTGCACGAGGTTGTCGGTCCGAACAATGTGCACGGCCCGCGCAAAGTCGGGCTCGCTCAGGTGCCGACGACTTCCGGCACCGGCAGCGAGGCCGGCATCCGCGCGCTCGTCACCGATCCCAGGACGATGGCGAAGCTCGCCGTTGAAAGCTTGCATATGCTGGCCGACATCGCCGTCATCGATCCGGCTCTGACCTTCAGCGTACCGGCGCGCACCACGGCGGCCACCGGCGTCGACGCCATGGCCCATTGTGTCGAGGCCTTCACCAACCGCAAAGCCCATCCGATGGTCGACATCTATGCGATCGAGGGAACGCGGCTCGTCGGCAGATATCTCGCCCGTGCCGTCAAGGACGGCGGCGACGCGGAGGCGCGCGCCGGTCTCGCGCTCGCCTCCCTTTACGGCGGCTGCTGTCTCGGCCCGGTCAATACTGCCGGCGGCCATGCTCTCGCCTACCCTCTCGGCACGCGCTGGCACGTGGCGCATGGTGCCGCGAATGCTCTGATCTTCCCGCATGTTCTCGCCTTCAACACGCCGGCAGCGGCGGAGAAGACGAAAGCGGTGATGGCGGCGCTCGGCTACGAAACCGCGGAAAATATCGCCTCCGTCTTCGATGCGGCTTACGCTTTCTGCGCCGAACTCGGCATCGAAATGAAGCTCTCCGGTCTGGGCGTGCCGGAAAGCGATCTCGACGCTATGGCCGACGACGCCTTTGCCATTCGCCGACTGCTCGACAACAATCCGCGCGATCTCACCCGCGCCGACATTCGCTCGATTTACGCTGCCGCCTTTTAAAGCATGATGCCGAAAAGCGTGGGCGGTTCGGACGACATCATGCTTCGGACCTAAGCAACGGTTTCAGAAGGAACTCGATTGATGGACAGGAATGCGAAAGTCGCCGTGACACTCGGTGATCCCGCCGGCGTCGGCCCCGAAGTGATCGTCAAGGCCTTGGCGGCGCTTCCAAGCGAAGAGCGCCGCGATTTCGTCATCGTCGGCAATGTGGAAGCGCTGGAGCGGGCCGATCGCGTTACCGGCTCGGGCCTGAAATTCGGACCCGCCGAGGCCGCCGGCGGCGACAGGATCGCGGTCGACGAAGTGCCGCTCGGCGCCGCCCTGCCCGAGATCGGCAGGGTCAGCCCGGTCGCCGGCGATGCATCGGTGCGCTACATCACCCGCGCCGTCGATCTCGCCATGTCCGGACAGGCCGATGTCATCGTCACCGCCCCGATCAACAAGGAAGCGATGAACCTTGCCGGCCATCACCATGACGGCCATACCGGGCTTCTCGCACACCTCACAGGCTCGAAGAGCTCCTTCATGCTGCTTGCTTCCGAGCGGCTGAACACCATTCATGTCTCGACCCATATCTCGCTGAAGGGCGCGATCGAACGCGCCAAGACCGAGCGCGTGCTCGCCACCATCGAAGCCGGCCACAGGCATTTCCTGCGCCTCGGCAAAAAGGCGCGCATTGCCGTCGCCGGCCTCAATCCGCATTGCGGCGAAAACGGCCTATTCGGCACCGAGGACATGGAATTCCTGGCGCCGGCCGTCGAGCAGGCGCAGGCCAGGGGTATCGACGTTGTCGGCCCGATCTCCGCCGACACGGTTTTCGCCCGGGCCTATAACGGCGCCTTTGATCTGGTCATTGCCCAGTATCACGATCAGGGCCATATCCCGATCAAGCTCGTCGCCTTCGAGACGGCCGTCAACGTCTCGCTCGGCCTGCCGATCGACCGCGTCTCAGTCGATCACGGCACCGCCTTCGATATCGCCGGCACCGGTAAAGCCAATCACGTCAACATGCTGTCGGCTATTGCCTATGCCAGGCTGATGGCCCGCTCGCCGCGCCAGAAGACCTGATCGCAACATCAGGGAGCAGCGCGCCATTGGTCGCGGGAAACGTTTCCTGCTGCCGCGTCACATGCCGAACAGACGGCGATCCCAGAACACTGGCTCGTGGAGACTCGCCGTGATAGAGGAGAATTCCGGATGCGCCGGATTGATCAGCACGTTGCGGTCAATGCGGGCAACGACGCTCGGCACCAGCAGGATGGCGCTGCGCTTCTCCTGGCACCAGCCTTCACCGAAGTCCTTGCTGACGCTGGCCGGCATGCTGTCCCAGCCCGGCAGCGCGGGCTCAGAGAAAACTTCGTAGCTAACCCCGCGCGGTATGGTGATGGTGACATAATGCTGGTTGGGCGGCAGCCGCCCGCTGCCATGCACGAGCTTTTCGAGAAGCGCCGTCGAATAGTGTTCGCTCGTGTAAATGATCGGGCTGCCTGCCGTATTCCACCGCCCCGGCGCGATGGTCGAGCCGGTGGCGTCGAAGATCGGATAGGTTCCGTCAGGATCTCCGATGCGGACAGATGTCAGCGTGCGATCCAGGCGTTGCGCGCTCACGCAGCACTGCCGTATTTCAGGCTTCCGAGGATATCGAGAACGAGTTCGCCGCCGATTTCGCTCTGGATAACGACGTCGATCGGCCGCCTGTCCTCCAGCATCGGATGGGGGCGGAACAGGAAATCTCGCGCCTCGATCTCGCTCTGCCAGACTTCGAGCGCCAGTCCCCAGACGCGCGCGAGGCGAGCGAGCTTTATGCCCTCGTCGGAGGAAAGCCGATGCTTGGACTTGCGCCGCTCATAGGTGGCCTTCGGCACCAGTCGGTACTTGAACTGCGCATCGCTCGGGGCGAGAAGCAGCGCCATCCGGTCAAGCGCCTTGACCGGCAATCCCTCCTCGATGCTGGACAGCAGCCCGAAGGCCGAACGCGAGGCCGGCTCCCTGGCTGGCAAGCCGAGAACATCGGCAATGACTGCAAATCCGGTCATGACAATGGCTCCAATTCACTTGAGGTTACATTTAGTCTCAAATGAGCCAATGTTCAAGAGCCTGTCTTTGATGCCAGCAGATTGCCGCAGGCGTGCGATATCGCTATCTTGCAGAAAGGCACGAACAGCAAAGGAGGTTGCCTATGTCATCGCGGGACGCCTGATCCAGCACTATCAAGACTTCTGCCTTTCCAAGGGCATCGATTTCACACGCATTGAATCCGTACGGCCGCACGACGATACAACGCTCTTCTGCAGCGCTGGAATGCAGCAGTACAAATCTCTGTTCTTGGATCCTTCCTATCGTCGAACCGTCGCAAACAGCCAGGCTTGCCTGCGCATGGGCGACCTCGATGAGATCGGCGACGGGACTCATCTTCTCCACTTCACCATGCTCGGCCTTTTCTCCTTCAGAGAAATGACAGTCGGCGATGCCATCGACTTCTGGCTTAAGTTTCTGGGAACGCTGGGTCTGGCGCCGGATCATGTAACGATCCATCCGGACCGTCTGATCGAATGGACGCCGCTCTATGCCGGGCGCATGCCCGTCGTTCCAGATCCGGAATGCATCTGGAGCGATGGCAGCATCACCGGATACTGCACCGAGTTCTACAAGGATGGCGTCGAGATCGGAAACATCGTCAATCCGCTCGGAAGCTGCATAGACGTCGGCTTCGGCGCGGAACGTCTCGACATGATCGTCAACGGCACGCCGCAAAGCGATGCGCTGCAGACATTGTGCGAGACGGTCATGACGATCGTGGAGAGCGGTTATCGGCCGGGCAACAAGGAACAGGGATATGTTCTGCGCAAATTGCTCCGCCGCATCCATAAAATGGGCGGCACGCTCGACCATCCCTTCTTCAGGGACGAGGTCGAACGCCAGAAGCGGCTCCGCGCAAAATATCTGCGCCTGCGTGACCGCTATTGCGCCATGAGTGCGGATTGGTGGTTTGACACCCATGGCATTGATCTCGCTGACATTCAGGAGACCATGGGCGAATAACAAGGAGGAGGCCGCCCGACAGACGATAACAGGCGGCCTTGCCAGATGCCGAAGGCCCCTCTGGTCACATGCCGCGTCAGACAGTCCAAACCCGATCCGGCGCTATCCCGCCGCTGTGTCCGAAATCATCCGCGACACGGCGTTCTTCCAACCTATGATCTTGGCCTGCCGCTCGCCCTCCTTCATCGAGGGATTGAAGCGGCGGTCGCAGGCCCAGGCCCGCGCGAACTCCCGCCTGCCTGGCCAGATACCGGCTTTCGAGCCGGCGAGCCAGGCAGCGCCCAGCGCCGTCGTCTCGCGGATCGCCGAACGGTCGACCGGATTTCCCGTGATGTCGGCCAGGCACTGCATCGTCCAATCCGAAGCCGCCATGCCGCCATCGACGCGCAGCACGGTTTCCAACTGGTTGGCGCCCCAGTCCTTCTTCATCGCCACCAGCAGGTCGAGCGTCTGATAGGCGACGGATTCAAGCACGGCGCGGGCAAATTCCGCCGGGCCGCTGTTGCGCGTCAGGCCGAAGATCGCGCCGCGCGCGGCCGGATCCCAATAGGGAGCGCCGAGGCCGGTGAAGGCCGGAACGATATAGACCTGCTGTCCGGGATCCGCTTTGGTCGCAAGAATTCCCGCTTCGGAAGCCTGGCTGATGATGCCGAGACCGTCGCGCAGCCATTGCACAGCAGCACCTGCAATGAAGATCGAACCTTCCAGCGCATAGGTCGTCTCGCCGTCGAGCCGGCAGGCAATGGTCGTCAGCATCCGGTTGGAGGAGGAAACACGGTCTCTGCCGGTGTTCAGAAGGGCGAAGCAGCCGGTGCCATAGGTGGATTTCATCATGCCGGGCTCGAAGCAGGCATTGCCCATGGCCGCAGCCTGCTGGTCGCCGGCGACGCCGAGGATCGGCAGCGCGGCCCCGAACAGAGCCTCGTCGACACGGCCGAAATCATCGGCGCATTCTCTGACTTCGGGCAGCATGGGAGAGGGAATGCCGAGAATGCCGAGAAGCTCCTCGTCCCAGGCGCCGTCATCGATATTGTAGAGCAGCGTTCGCGACGCGTTGGTCGCATCGGTGGCGTGCACGCGACCATCAGTCAGCTTGTAGATCAGCCAGCTGTCGATCGTGCCGAAGCAGACCTCGCCCGCCTCCGCCTTCTCGCGCAGGCCGGCGACATTGTCGAGCAGCCAGCGCAGCTTCGTTCCGGAGAAATAGGGGTCGAGCAGCAGGCCGGTCTTGGCGCTGAACAGCTTCTCATATCCGTCGGCCTTCAGGCTCTCGCACATTTCGGCGGTGCGCCTGTCCTGCCAGACGATCGCGCGGGAAAGCGGCATGCCGGATTTGCGATCCCAGACGACCGCCGTCTCACGCTGATTGGTGATGCCGATTGCCGCGATCGCGGCGGCGTCGATGCCGGCATCGGCGATCGCCTTGCGCACTGTATTAAGGACGGACTGCCAGATTTCGGCGGCGTCATGCTCCACCCATCCGGGCTGCGGATAATATTGGGTGATCTCCGCCTGCGCCGAGCCGGCCATTTTCATGTCGCCATCGAAGATGATGGCGCGTGAAGAGGTCGTGCCCTGGTCGATCGAAAGAATATAGCCGCTCATACAACATCTCCGGCTCGCACGAAACCGCTCGGCCCGCCGCTCAGCGGCAGGGCACAAGGTTTGATGAGAGAAAGATTGTGGGTGCCACCGGCTCCAAGCCGGTGGCAGGAAGTGATGGTCGGAGGCCTCGTCGCCTCCGACCGGGTCCGCCTTACTTCTTCTGCCAGCTCTTGACGAGTTCGTCGTAGTTGACGGTAAGCGGCTTTTCCTTCTCGTTCTCGATCTTCAGCTGCGGTGCCAGGTTGCCCTTCTTCACCGCATCCGCGTTCCAATATGCGAGATCATGCTCTTCGGCGAGTTTCGGACCGATATCGCCCTGGACCTTGGCGCGTTCGAGGCGCTGCATCACCTTTTCCTGCTCGGAGCAAAGCGAGTCCATTGCTCCCTGCGCCGTCTTGGCGCCGGAAGAGGCATCCCCGATCGCCTGCCACCACAGCTGCGCGAGCTTCGGATAGTCAGGAACGTTCGTACCGGTCGGCGACCACTGAAGGCGGGCCGGCGAACGGTAGAATTCGACCAGGCCGCCGAGCTTCGGCGCGCGATCGGTGAAGGACTTATGGTCGAGCGTCGACTGGCGGATGAAGGTGAGGCCCATGTGGCTCTTCTTCACGTCGACAGTCTTGGAAGTGACGAACTGGGCATAGAGCCAGGCCGCCTTGGCGCGATCGACAGGCGTGGACTTCATCAGCGTCCAGGAGCCGGCATCCTGATAGCCGAGCTTCATGCCGTCCTTCCAGTAGACGCCGTGCGGGCTCGGTGCGAAGCGCCATTTCGGTGTGCCGTCCGCATTGACGACCGGCAGGCCTTCCTTGACGAAGTCGGCCGTGAAGGCCGTGTAGGTGAACATCTGCTGAGCAACTTCACCCTGCGAGGGGACCGGGCCGGATTCGGAGAAGGTCATGCCCTGAGCGGCGGCCGGTGCATAGGCTTTCATCCAGTCCAGATACTTCTGGATGGAATAGACCGCTGCCGGGCCGTTGGTGTCGCCGCCGCGCGCGACGCACGAACCGACCGGACGGGAGTTCTCGTCGACCTTGATACCCCATTCGTCGACCGGCTTGCCGTTCGGAATGCCCTTGTCGCCGTTGCCGGCCATCGACAGCCAGGCGTCGGTGAAGCGCCAGCCAAGCGATGGGTCCTTCTTGCCATAGTCCATATGGCCATAGACCTTCTTGCCGTCGATCTCGCGGCCGGTGAAGAACTCGGCAATATCCTCATAGGCCGACCAGTTGACCGGCACGCCGAGATCGTAGCCGTACTTCGCCTTGAAGTCCGCCTTGTTCTTCTCGTCGTTGAACCAGTCGTAGCGGAACCAGTAGAGGTTTGCGAACTGCTGGTCCGGCAATTGGTAGAGCTTGCCGTCGGGCGCTGTCGTGAACGACTTGCCGATGAAGTCGTCGACGTCGAGCCCAGGATTGGTGACATCCTTGCCTTCATTGGCCATCCAGTCGGTCAGCGAGCGGGCCTGCTGGTAGCGCCAATGGGTGCCGATCAGGTCCGAGTCGTTGATATAGGCGTCGTAGATGTTTTCGCCCGACTGCATTTGCGTCTGCAGCTTTTCAACAACGTCGCCCTCGCCGATCAGGTCATGGGTGACTTTGATGCCGGTGATCGCGGTGAAGGCCGGGGCCAGCACCTTAGACTCGTAATCATGCGTGGTAATCGTTTCGGAAACGACCTTGATGTCCATGCCGGCGAAGGGCTTCGCGGCATCGACGAACCACTGCATTTCCTTTTCCTGGTCGGCGCGGGAAAGCGTCGAGAGGTCGCCGACTTCTTTGTCGAGGAAGGTCTTGGCCTCGTCCATGCCGGCATAGGCCGATGCTGTCATCGCCAGCAGCAAGCCTGCTGTCGTCGTCAATAAGTGCCGTCGCATAATATCCTCCCAGGGTTTGCGATTGCAGTCACGTCTCAGGCGGCCAGTACCCCCGGCCATCTGTCTTCTCCTTGCCGTCACACGTAGCGGAACACGCCGATGGCGTAGACTACGGAAATGGCAAGAGCCCACCACAGGTTGGGCCCAGCGAGCCCAAGCCATGCAAGATGAATAAACGCTGCGCCAAGCAGCGAAATGAACAGCCGGTCGCCGCGGGTCGTCTCGAAACGCAGCACGCCCGTGCGCGGCGTGCCGCCCGGCGAAAAATATTCCCAGACGCTCATGGCGATCAGAAGCGTCAGGATCGTCAGGAAGAACAGCGCCGTCGGTAGCGTCCAGGCCATCCAGGAAAAATTCATGACCGTCTCCTCCTCAGACGCGGCCCAGGGCAAAGCCCTTGGCGATGTAGTTGCGAACGAAATAGATAACGAGTGCGCCGGGAATGATGGTCAGCACGCCGGCTGCCGCCAGTACACCCCAGTCCATGCCGGCCGCCGAAACCGTGCGCGTCATGATCGCCGAGATCGGCTTTGCCGCGGTCGTCGTCAGCGTGCGGGCCAGCAGCAGTTCGACCCACGAGAACATGAAGCAGAAGAAGGCGGCGACACCTATCCCGCTCGCAATCAGCGGCATGAAGATCTTCACAAAGAAGCGCGGGAAGGAGTAGCCGTCGATATAGGCGGTCTCGTCGATCTCCTTCGGCACGCCGGACATGAAGCCTTCGAGGATCCAGACCGCCAGCGGCACGTTGAACAGGCAGTGGGCAAGCGCCACGGCGATATGGGTGTCGATCAGGCCGAAGGCGGAATAGAGCTGGAAGAAGGGCAGCGCAAAGACGGCCGGCGGCGCCATTCGGTTGGTGAGCAGCCAGAAGAACAGGTGCTTGTCGCCGAGGAAGCGGTAGCGCGAGAAGGCATAGGCCGCCGGCAGCGCCGCAAGCACTGAAATGACCGTGTTCATCACCACGTAGATGATGGAATTGATGTAACCGCTATACCAGGACGGATCGGTGAAGATGACGGTATAGTTCCGGAGCGTCGGGTTTTGCGGCCAGAGCGAGAAGGCGCCGGTGATCTCGGCATTCTCCTTGAAGCTCATGTTGATCAGCCAATAGATCGGCAGGAGCAGAAAGACGATGTAGAGCGTCGTGACCACCCATGAGAGGTTCCCGGCGGGCTTGTATTTCATCGTCGAACCCATGGATCTCTCCTTTCTCAGGCGTTGGCGTCGCTGCTGGTCATGACCGTGTAGAAGATCCATGACAGCAACAGGATGATCAGGAAGTAGATGATCGACATCGCCGCGGCGGGGCCGAGATCGAACTGGCCGACGGCCATCTTCACGAGATCGATGGACAGGAAGGTCGTCGAGTTGCCGGGGCCGCCGCCGGTGACGACGAAGGGCTCGGTATAGATCATGAAACTGTCCATGAAGCGCAGGAGAACGGCGATAAGCAGCACCCGTTTCATTTTCGGAAGCTGGATGTAGCGGAATACGGACCAGCGCGAGGCGCCGTCGATCTTGGCGGCCTGGTAATAGGCGTCGGGAATCGATACGAGGCCGGCATAGCAGAGCAGCACGACGAGGCTCGTCCAGTGCCAGACATCCATGACGATGACCGTGACCCAGGCGTCGACCGGATCGCGGACGTAGTTGTAATCGAGGCCGAGCCCGTCGAGCGTATGGCCGAGCAGGCCGATATCGACGCGTCCGAAAACCTGCCAGATGGTGCCGACGACATTCCACGGAATGAGCAGCGGCAGCGCCATCAGAACGAGGCAGACCGGAACGCCGATACCCTTCTTCGGCATGTTGAGCGCGATGAAGATGCCGAGCGGAATTTCCAGCGCCAGGATGATGAAGGAGAAGAGCAAGTTGCGCTCGAGCGCTTCCCAGAAGCGATCGGAATGCAGGGTCTGGACGAACCAGTCAGTGCCTGCCCAGAAGAACTCATTGTTGCCGAACGTATCCTGCACCGAATAGTTGACGACGGTCATCAGCGGGATGGCGGCCGAAAAGGCGACGAGCAGCAGCACCGGCAGGACCAGAAACCAGGCTTTGTTGTTCCACGTCTTCTGCATGGCTCAGGCCTCCCTGCCGACACGCCAGCTGTCGGCGTAAATGCTGATGGCGGACGGATCGAAAGTGACGCGGGCATCCGTGGGGATGTCAGCATCCTCGTGCACGACGATCGCAATCGGTTGTCCGGCGAAGCGGGCGCGGACGATCTTCTGCCGACCGATGTCCTCGACCTTGGTGATGCTGACCGGCATGCCTTCCCGCCCGAGGCGGATGAATTCCGGGCGGATGCCGAGTTCGGTCTTGGAGCTGCCTGTAGTCTTCGGCGCGTAATCGAGCGCCAGCACCTCGTCTCCGACCTTGACGGCGCTGCCGTCAATCTGCGCCGGCATGACGTTCATACCCGGCGAACCGATGAAATAGCCGACGAAGGTGTGGCTCGGCCGCTCGAAAAGTTCGGCGGGCGTGCCGATCTGAACGATCTGGCCGTCATACATGACGACGACCTTCTCGGCGAAAGTCAGCGCCTCAGTCTGGTCATGGGTGACGTAGACCATGGTGAAGCCGAACTGCTTGTGCAGCCGTTTCAACTGCGAGCGCAGCACCCATTTCATGTGCGGATCGATAACGGTCAGCGGCTCGTCGAACAGGATGGCGTTGACGTCGTTGCGCACCAGGCCGCGGCCGAGCGAGATCTTCTGCTTCTGGTCCGCCGTCAGCCCTTGCGCCTTGCGCTTGGCCCAGCCGGCAAGATCTATCATCTCGAGAATGTCGCGGACACGCCGGTCGACATCGGCTTCCGCCACGCCGCGGTTGCGCAAGGGGAAGGCGAGATTGTCGTAAACGGTCATCGTGTCGTAGATGACCGGAAACTGGAAGACCTGGGCGATGTTGCGGCTCTGCGTCGACAGGTTCGTCACGTCCTTGCCGTCGAAGAGGATGCGGCCATGCGAGGGCTGCAGCAGACCCGAGATGATGTTCAGCAGCGTGGTCTTGCCGCAGCCGGAAGGACCGAGCAGCGCATAGGCGCCGCCGTCGTTCCACTCGTGGTCGACTTCCTTGAGCGAATAATCCTTCTCGGTCTGCGGATTGGCTCCGTAGGCGTGGCGGATATGGTCGAGCGTAATGCGTGCCATTGGACTCTCCTATGCCTTTGCGACTGCAGCGGCAGCGTGGCCGACCGTGGCGATGGCGCGGCCGTCGCCGCCGAAGGCCAAGAGGTGGCGCGTGTCGAGAAAAGCCTCGATCTCGACGTCCGGATCGATGTCGTGAATGCCATGCGCGAGCATCACCCAGCGCACGCCGTCATAGTCCAGGTGGACGAAGCTCTCAGAGCCGGTGATCTCCGACACCAGCGTGCGCGCCTGCAAACGGGCTGCGTCGTCCGTCTGCGGCTTGAAGCCGAGATGATGCGGGTGAAAAGCGACGGTCACCGGCCCGTCCGGCACGGCAGCCAGATGCGGGGGAACCGGAAGTGCGGCTCCGCCTGGCCGCGTAAAGACATTGCCGGATTTGGTGACGTCGAGCGTGTTCAGCGGCGGGTCGGCGAAGATGCCTGCGGTGGCGAGGTCGGCGGGCCGGCGGTAAACATCGATGGTCGGCCCGAACTGGGTTACCCGGCCTTCGTTCAATGTCGCCGTATTGCCGCCGAGCAGGAGCGCCTCGGACGGTTCGGTCGTCGCATAGACGAAGATCGCGCCGGATTGGGCAAAGATCTTCGGCAGTTCCTCACGCAGTTCTTCGCGCAGCTTGTAATCGAGGTTGGCGAGCGGCTCGTCCATCAGCACGAGGCTGGCATTCTTGACGAGTGCGCGTGCAAGCGCGGTGCGCTGCTGCTGGCCGCCGGACAGATTGAGCGGCGTGCGGTCGAGATAGGGCGTCAGCTTCAAAAGCTCGGCCGCCTTGCGCACCTCGCGGTCGATCGTGGCAGCATCCTTGCCCGAGATGCGCATCGGCGAGGCAATGTTCTCGTATACGGTCAGCGCCGGATAATTGATGAACTGCTGGTAGACCATGGCGACGTTGCGCTTCTGCACCGGCATGCCGGTGACATCGGCGCCGTCGAAATGGACGGAGCCGGCAGTCGGACGATCAAGCCCGGCCATCAGCCGCATCAGCGACGTCTTGCCCGACAGCGTCGGACCGAGCAGGACATTCAGCGTACCCCGCTCAAGGACCAGATCGGTCGGATAGATGTGATAGTCCGCGCCTACCATCTTGGCGGCGTTTCGCAGTTCCAGCATTCCGATTCCCGTGCCTCCACGCAGCGGGGACCACACGCCGCCTTATCCGGCCATCGCCGGTATGGCAGCCATGTACTCCTCCAGTGACTGAGCCTGTTCCTTCGAAAGGCGCAGACCATCCTTTGTTCTCCTCCACAGCACGTCTTCGGCGTGCCGGGCCCATTCATGCTCGACGAGATATTTGACCTCGGTCTCGTAAAGATCGCCGCCGAACAGCCGCCCGAGGTCCTCAAGGCCGCGAGCAGCGCCGAGCAGCGCCGCAGCCCGCGTGCCGTAGCGGCGCACCAGCCGGCGGGCGTGTGCATCGGCAAGAAACGGATAGCGCCGCTTCAAACCGGCGACCTCCGCCTCGTAGCCACGAACCGGGAAGTCGCCGCCGGGCAGATGGCTTTTGGCCGTCCAAGGAGCACCCTTGACACCGATCGCGGCGCCGATCTTCTCCAGCGCATGTTCGGAAAGCCGGCGATAGGTGGTGAGCTTGCCGCCGAAGACGTTGAGCAGCGGCGCAGCCCCGCCCTCGCCTTCCAGCTTCAGCACATAATCGCGGGTCGCCTCCTGCGCCTTCGAGGCGCCGTCGTCAAAAAGCGGCCTGACTGCCGAGTAGGTCCAGACGATGTCCTCAGGCCGAACCGGCTCCTTGAAATATTCCGAAGCCGCGTTGCAGAGGTAGACGGTCTCCTCCTCGGAGATCCGCACATCCTTGGGATCGGCGGTGTAGTCGCGGTCGGTGGTGCCGATCAGGGTGAAGTCGCCCTCATAGGGGATGGCGAAGATGATGCGATTGTCGGGATTTTGGAAGAAATAGGCACGAGGGTCGTCGAACTTCTTCCTGACGATAATATGGCTACCCTGAACGAGACGAACGTGGTGGGCCCCGTTCTGGCCGAAGGCGGAACGGATGACATGATCGACCCAGGGACCGGCGGCATTGATCAGCATGCGGGCCTGATGACTGTCATTGCGGCCAGTGACCGTATCGGTCGTGTCAATGTGCCAGAGACCATTCTCCCGTCGCGCCGACACCACTTTGGTGCGCGGCATGATCGTCGCCCCTTTGTCGGCAGCGTCGCGGGCGTTCAACACGACCATGCGGGCATCATCGACCCAGCCGTCGGAATATTCGAATGCTCTCGTGAACAGCGCCTTCAGCGGCTTGCCGGCCGGATCCCTGCGCATGTCGAGCACCGACGTCGCCGGCAGTAGCTTGCGGCCGCCGAGATGATCGTAAAGGAAGAGGCCGAGCCGGATCAGCCAGGCGGGGCGAATGCCGCCCTTATGATAAGGCAATACGAAGCGCAGCGGCCAGATGATGTGCGGCGCCATCGCCCAGAGGATCTCGCGCTCCATCAGCGATTCACGCACCAGGCGGAATTCATAATGCTCGAGATAACGCAGGCCGCCATGGATCAGCTTGGTGGCTCCGGACGAGGTGCCGGAGGCGAAATCGTTCATCTCCGCCAGCGCGACGGAATAGCCGCGCCCGACGGCGTCGCGCGCAATGCCGCAGCCGTTGATGCCGCCGCCGATGACGAATATGTCGTGTATCTCCCGGCCCAATTGCCCCTCCGAGCCCACTGCTGATTTCGCATCGCACAAAATCTGCGCGATTGCGAAAGTGATAACAGTTAAAACGAAAGGAATGTGAATGTCAAACGAATGTTTGTTCCATTCGCATGACCTAACGCGATCTGCTGTTCGTTTCGATCAGCTTCACATTGTTTTCGAGGCAGAGATTGCGGATCGACGGCACCGGACACTGGTCGGTGATGAAGGTATGGACCTGGGAAAGCTGGCCGATCCGAACCGGCGCGGTGCGTTCGAATTTCGTCGAATCGGCAACCAGAATAACGTGGCGGGCATTGGCAATAATCGCCTGAGCGACCTTCACTTCGCGAAAATCATAATCGAGGAGCGCGCCGTCGATATCGATCGCCGATGCGCCGATGACGGCGTAATCGACCTTGAACTGGCGGATGAAATCGACCGCCGCTTCGCCGACGATGCCGCCGTCCGAGCCACGCACGACGCCGCCGGCAATCACCACCTCGATAGCCGGAAAGAGACGCAACCTGTTGGCGACGTTGATATTATTGGTGATGACCATCAGCTCGTGGTGATTGGCGAGCGCCTCACCCACCGCTTCGGTCGTCGTGCCGATGTTGATGAAAAGCGAGGCTCCGCTCGGGATCAGCTCGACCGCCGCCATACCGATTGCCTGCTTCTCGGAAGCGGCGATCTGCCGCCGCGCCTCATATTTGACGTTCTCCGTCCCGCTCGGGAATGTCGCACCGCCATGGATGCGTGTCAGCACCTGGGCATCGCAGAGATCGTTCAGATCCTTGCGGATTGTTTGCGGCGTCACCGAAAAACGGGAGGCAAGCTCCTCGACCAGAACCCTGCCGCTCGATTTCGCAATTGACACGATTTCAGTTTGTCGGTCGGTCAAGAACATCGGCGCCCCTTTCGATCTGCTTTCGTTTTTAAAGAAAGCGAACGGCGGCGCAATGCCTATTTGTCAGCGAGCCGACTTCGTCACCTTAATATGGCGGCAGTGCGATGCACCTATCGTTTCCGCATCACGTTGACGACGAGCACGCCGAGGATCGCCATGACGCCGCCGGCAGCACCCAGTGCCGTCGGCGCCTCGCCCAGCCAGACGAACCCGATCAGCGTTGCGACCGGCGGGACGCCGTAGAGGAAATTCGAGGCGCGCGCGGCCGTCAGCCGCTTCAACGCGATGGCCCAGGTGAGATAACCGATCGCAGTCGGGAAGATGACAAGATAGGCAACGCCCCAATTGACCTCTGCCGGCGCCGCGGCCAGCGCGCTGATCGTCGATGGGACGGCCGGAAACAGCGGAACGGAGCCGATCAGCAGGATCCAGGCGGTGACGGCAAGCGCCGGCAGGCGAGCGAGCAGCGGTTTCTGCAACACGCTGGCGATCGCCGAGCAGAGCGCTGCACCGAGGATCAGCACAGCGTTCGGATCGAGCTTGAAGCCGCCGTCGGAGCCGACGGCGATCAGCGCCACGCCGCCGAAGGAAACCGCGGTGCCAACCCAGCCCCAGAGGCCAAAGCGCTCGCCGAGCACGAATGTGGCAATCAGGGCGGTGAAGACCGGCATGGTATTGATGATGAAGCTCGCCGGTCCCGCCGCCACGGTCTGCTCGCCGGTGTTCAGGAGAACCGCATAGGCGGCGATGAAGAGCACGGCAGCGACCGACAGGCGGAGGAAATCCCGCTTTTCCGGCATCGGCCGGTAGATGGCTAGGTAGACAAGGGCGAGGACGCCTGCCGCCACATAACGGGCCGTTGCCAGTTCGATCGGCGTCAGCGGTCCGAGACAGATACGGATCACCACGAAGGAAGAGGCCCAGAAGAGGATGGTGACGACAATCGCGGCAAAGGCGATCAGGTCGAAGCCGCCTTGCTGTTTGGCCGAAACCGGTGCGCTTGCCGCCATGCTCATTTTCGCCTCCATCTGTGCGTGCGACAACGAATTAGGCTTTCGATGCATGCTTGAAAAGCACCGCAATCGATGATCAAATGTGCACATGGTTCACAGCTCGCCAGTGCTCCCACCGCTCGATACGCTCGAGACCTTTGCTCGCGCCGCCCGGCTCGGATCGTTTTCGGCCGCGGCCGAGGAAAGCGGAATCACCCATGGCGCCGTATCGCGGCAGGTCTCGCGGCTCGAGCGCTGGATGGGTGTGCGGCTCTTCGCGCGTGAGGCTCGCGGTGTGCGCCTCACCCCGGAGGGCATGCGGTTTCGCCCGTGCCGAGGAAGCCCTTTCCCTGCTCGGCAACACCGGCGAGCGCTGGCTGCCACGGCCGACCAAGGCGGTGGTGCGCCTTTCCGTTACTCCGTCCGTCGCCTCTCTATGGTTGTTTCCGCGCCTGGCAAAGCTCGAAGGAAATGGGCTGCATGTCGAATTGACGCTCGAACACCGCCTGGCGGATTTCGGTGAGGGCACGGACCTTGCCATCCGCTGCGGCAAGGGACCATGGGCGGGCGTGCGCGCCCTGCCGCTCTGGCAGGAGAAATCTTTTCCGATCGCCTCACCGGCGATGGCAGCACGACTCGGGCAACGCTCGGATGCGCTTTCGCTGCTCGATCTGCCGATCCTTCACGACTCCAATATCGAGGGCTGGCGTCGCTGGCTTGCGCGTGAGGGCGTCGACTATACGCCGCGTGGCCAGGACCGACGCTTCGAGGATTACAATCTGGTGGTCGATGCCTGCGCGCAAGGGCTCGGCATTGCGCTTGCACGGCCGCCGCTGTCGGATGCCGCGCTTGCCGCCGGGCGCGTCGTCGCAGTGTCACAGCGCACCCTCGATTCCCATGTCGCTTTTCACCTGATCCGGCCGGACGATGCATTGAGAAGCCCTGCAATCGAATTCGCCGGCCGCTTCCTGCGCGAAGCCGGCCATGACGAGGCGACGATCAACGCCTTTATCGCACCCGGCAGGGCGAAAGGGTAAATGGACGACGCCGCCGCGCACATTCCTCAGCCGTCTGTAGGCGCTTCGGCTACGCGGCTCACTCCCCGGGGAACTTTAGGCGCATTTCCTTCGCCAGCTCGAAGCCAGCGCTGCGATAGACTGGCTCCCCCGCATCCGAGGCGTGGATGACAGCGGTCGTGCAGCCGATGGATTTCAGATAATCAACGGCCCTGTTCGTCAGCGCCAAAGCGATGCCGCGCCGGCGGAAGGCCTCCGCGACATAGACGCACCAGACGTAACCGTGCAACCGCTGCTCCGGCCGAATGACTTCCGGAAACGGCGATTGGTGCAGCTGGCAAGATACGGAACCGGCGATTTCATCGTCCACAATGGCGAAGAACGAGGCGAGGCGTCGCTCCTCGCGACCGCTTCTCAAAAACGACAATATCCGCACCCCCGCGTCCGGCCTGTAATGTTCGGGCGGCGTGCCATAGCTGTCCCAGATTTTCAGGTAGTGCCCGACCAGGATCTCATCCTCGTCGGGCATTGCAATTCGGATATCCATTGCTTCGCCGCCAGCGCAAAGCCAAGCCAATAAGCTCGTGACGCCCCCGCCGCGTCGCGGCGGGGGGCGACAAAACCCGTCAATCCGCCGGGGTCAAGGTCATCGATGCGCTGCCGGCCGCAACATTCAGGCCAAGCTGGCCGGTCAGGCTAACCGTCTGCAGATGGATTGAACCGGAGGTGCCACCGACTAGTAGGTTGGCGCCGACGCCGGCACCAACCGTCGCCTCTGCGCTGGCACCGACATAAAGTCCGGCGAGCGACCCGCGATGATAACCAGCCGTCGGCGCAAACACCGCCCAGATCAGGCGACTGCGCGTGGTGAAGCCGAGATCGATGCCAAGCTTTCGAATTTCGCCGGTGTAGTGATCGAAAAGCTCATTGCCGACAATTGACTGAAAGACGCAATCGGCTTCCTTGGACGAGCCGAGCACATAACCCGTGCCGCCGCCGATATCGCAAGTGAGATAACCGATTTTCACGCCGTTGCGCAGGTCCGGCTCTTCATAGGTTCTGGCGACGGGGTCGGCGGCATTGGCCGCCACCGCGCCGACAAACGTCAACGATACCGCGGCAAACGCCGTCGCAAGAGTTTTTTTCATAAGTCTCTCCTTCTCAAATCGTGACGGGAACACCCGGCTGGCGGCACCGGATATCGGAGGGGACCGCAAAGCAATCCCGGACGGCGCCGTTTTCGTGTCGCGTCTCAAAGCGCGTGGGAAGGCGCAAGCGACAGCCTCACGGTTCAGCCCCATTGGGACATTTCGAAGGCATATGCGACCAGCATGCGGTCTTTCACGATCTTGTTAGGAATGGTTGCACGAAAAGCACATTCGCTCGAAGCGAGTTTCCGCCGACCGCTGCGGGACTCAAGAAAAACAAAACCCGGCGATAATTATCACCGGGCTTTATACTTGACCCATCTTCACTATACTCTGCGCATGAAGCGCATCACAAGCGAGACGACGAACAACACCAGGAAAATGAAGAACAGAACCTGGGCAATGGAAGCTGAAGCCCCTGCGATGCCGCCAAATCCGAGGACGCCGGCAATCAAGGCCACAACGAGAAACACCAGAGCGTAGTAAAGCATCGCAATCTCCTTTTACGTTGCTGCGGAGATAACGGCGACCGCCCTGTTTGGTTCCCTCACTCTCACGGCCTGCGGCTGGACCGTCGCTTTGTTCAACCGAAATGAAAGACGCCGCTGTACATCCGGTCGCCTTCAGTCGGTTCGGGAGGTTCGGCCGCATCGAGATAAGTCTTGAGCGGCCCGGTCAGCACGAACCAGACACTTGCCCCCAGCATGAAACAGGCGCCCACCGGATCATCGATGCGGGCGATGAATGGAAGGCAGGCGGATGAAAACAGCACGATGATTCGCACCGACCATTCCGCTTCCCGTTTGGCGACGGCGCGCGCCCGCGACGACTTGTATTCCCGGGCGCCATAGGCGCTTCCCCCTGCCTTGACCGCCGAAAGCAATTTTTTGGCTGAAGGCAGGGCCAGCATGATCAGCGCGGCAATGCTGAGCGCGAAAGGCTTGCCCGTCATAACCTGTCCGCTGGCAATCAGGAGAAAGGATAGCACGACAAGATTCCACGTCGGCTCCAGCAGCTCCGGCGACTGCCGTGTACGAATGTGCCACTGCCGCAGCAAGCCTGCCGCGCCGTTCAATAACGGCTGATCGATATGACGATTGATCCAGTCCATGCTGATGTGCCCGCCCCGATTGTTTGAAGAAGGCCCGAACACCACGGAAATGGGTCATCATCGTGGCAGAACGCCGGCAATGTCGGCCGGCGCTGTTCTTCGCTCACATGAACGGCCCTCACAGCCGGCGGAAAAATAGCCGTTCAGCTCCGAAGTCCGGGCGCCTCGTGGCCGGTACGCGCCACATATTCCGTATAGCCGCCACCATATTGATGGACGCCCTCCGGCGTCAGCTCCAGCACGCGGTTGGAAAGCGCAGCCAGGAAATGCCGGTCGTGGGAGACGAACAGCATGGTACCCTCATATTGCGAGAGCGCCTTGATCAGCATTTCCTTGGTGTCGAGGTCGAGATGGTTGGTCGGTTCGTCAAGCACGAGCAGGTTCGGCGGGTCGAACAGCATCATCGCCATGACCAATCGGGCCTTCTCCCCGCCCGACAGCACCCGGCACCTTTTTTCGACATCGTCGCCGGAAAAGCCGAAACATCCGGCGAGCGCCCGCAAAGGCCCCTGCCCTGCCTGGGGAAACCGATCTTCCAGCGATTGGAAGATCGTGCGCTCGCCATCGAGGATATCCATGGCGTGCTGGGCGAAATAGCCTAACTTGACGCTGGCACCGAGAGCGACACTGCCTTCGTCGGGCGTCGTGGTGCCCGTCACCAGCTTCAGCAATGTCGATTTGCCGGCGCCGTTGATGCCCATGATGCACCAGCGTTCTCGCCGCCGCACCATGAAATCCAGCCCCTCATAGATGCTTCGGGTGCCATATTTCTTGTGGACGTTCTTCAAGCTGATCACGTCCTCGCCGGAGCGCGGCGCTGGCTGGAATTCGAACGCGACCGACTGGCGGCGCTTGGGTGGTTCCACCCGGTCGATCTTCTCCAGCTTCTTCACGCGGCTCTGCACCTGCGAAGCATGCGAAGCGCGCGCCTTGAACCGCTCGATGAACTTGATTTCCTTGGCGAGCATCGCCTGCTGGCGCTCGAACTGGGCCTGCTGCTGCTTTTCGTTCTGCGCCCGCTGCTGCTCGTAAAATTCATAATCGCCGGAATAGGAGGTCAGCGAGCCGGCATCGATCTCGAGGATCTTGTTGACGATGCGGTTCATGAACTCGCGGTCATGCGAGGTCATCAGCAGCGCACCCTCATAGCCCTTCAGGAACTCTTCGAGCCATATCAGGCTTTCGAGATCGAGATGGTTGCTCGGTTCGTCGAGCAGCATGACATCGGGGCGCATCAGCAGGATGCGGGCAAGAGCTACACGCATCTTCCAGCCGCCCGACAGCGCGCCGACATCGCCGTCCATCATCTCCTGGCTGAAGCTCAGGCCCGCAAGCACTTCGCGGGCGCGGCCGTCGAGCGCATAACCGTCCAGCTCCTCGTAACGCGCTTGCACCTCGCCGTAGCGCTCGATGATCTCCTCCATGTCGCCGGCCCTCTCGGGATCGACCATGGCAGCCTCCAACTCCCGCAGCTCGGCGGCAACGACGCTGACCGGCCCGGCGCCGTTCATCACCTCGGCGACGGCACTGTGCCCCGCCATTTCGCCGACGTCCTGGTTGAAATAGCCGATGGTCACGCCCTTCTCGCAGGAGACCTGGCCCTCGTCGGGCTGCTCTTCGCCGTTGATCATCCGGAAGATCGTCGTCTTGCCGGCGCCGTTCGGGCCGACGAGGCCGATCTTCTCGCCTTTGTTGAGAGCTGCCGAAGCCTCGATAAAGAGGATGCGGTGGCTGAGCTGCTTGCTGATATTTTCGATACGAATCATGATGTGCTGCGGGGCCGGAAAAAAGTTACGGCGCCCTTACCACGCGGCGAAACGGCGGGATAGGTCCGTTCCCCTACCCTCTCGATCTCGAAGGCCGCATTGGATAATGTTGTTGGCCTACGCCGATCAAGGAATCCGTACCCATGAGCGTTCGTCCGCCACAATCCTTCAGACAATCCCAGCAGGATAAAAACGGCTTCAACGTCCTCGAATACGAGTTGATGTCGGAACGCGCCGATGCGCTCGGACGTCACGGACTGAAGGTGGAGGCGGCACTCACCGCGCTGAAAGCCTGGACCGGCGAGCATCGAAGCGCAGAGGCACGCGAGAGGCTTGTCAATGACGCCTCCGACGCCGTCTGGGCATTCTTCATTCAGCGGGAGATTTGCGGCTTGCGCAACAACCGCGACGCCATCCAGCGCTACGGCATCCCGAACGAAGTGATCGCCAGACTGGGCGCAATACGGAAATAACGGCTGACGTACGTCTTCCAC
The DNA here is from genome assembly GCF_014197535.1 of Rhizobium aethiopicum. GTDB lineage: Bacteria > Pseudomonadota > Alphaproteobacteria > Rhizobiales > Rhizobiaceae > Rhizobium > Rhizobium aethiopicum_A. The sequence goes on along the minus strand of NZ_JACIFV010000005.1, from coordinate 113,092 downwards.
CCACAGATAGAAACCGCGGTGCAGGCAGCTATGCTTGTACCGAACCAGCGTGAAAGGAATTGCCATGCCAAGCACAATCCGGATCGGCAATGGGGATATCACCGTCGACGTCTCTTCCCTCGGCGCAGAAATGCAGGCGCTGACCACCAATGACGGGCGCTCCTGGTTGTGGACGGGCGACGCGGCGTTTTGGGCAGGGCGCTCGCCGATCCTGTTTCCGATCGTCGGCAAGGCGCCGGACGACAAGCTCGCGATCGGCGGCACGGTCTATCCGATGGCGCAGCACGGGTTTGCCCGGCGCAGCGAATTTGCCCTTACAGCCTCCACGGCAACGAGCTGCCGGCACGAGCTTGCCGCGTCGGCGGCCACCCGGGCGGTCTATCCGTTCGACTTTCTGTTGGCCGTGGAACATGCGGTCGAGGGCCACGCCTTAACCGTCACCGCCGAGGTCAGCAACCGCGATCAGCAGGCGATGCCGTTCGGATTGGGCTTCCATCCGGCCTTCGCCTGGCCGCTGCCGGATGCCTCCGGGCGCGCCCACACCGTCACGCTCGACAATGAGGGTGAGCCTGAGCTTGTGCGGCTGGAGGGCGGCCTCATCAATCCAGCGCCGTTGCCCTCGCCCTTCGTCAAAGGCCGGCTGGAGCTGGATCATGCGATGTTCGAGCAGGACGCGATGATCTTCCCCGAAGGTGCGGGAGAAGGGCTGCGCTACGGCGCCGAGGGCGGACCAGCCTTGCAGTTCCATTTCGAAAACCTGCCCAATCTTGCGCTGTGGACCAAGCCGGCCGCACCCTTCCTCTGCGTCGAACCCTGGCACGGGACGGCTGCGCAAGCCGGAGCTTCGAGCGAACTGTCGCAGCGACCCTCGACCACCATGCTGGCGCCCGGTGCCATGGCGCGCTTCGCCTTCACGGTCGAGGTCGCGCAATAGGCTTTCACAGCGAAGCCCTCCTTCGCGCGGGCCGCAAAGGAGGGCTTTTCTTCAGGACGATCTTCCGGCGGCGCCCCAACCGTCTTCAATGAGCGCCGGCACCTGCGCCGGCCCGGGGCTTCTTCGTGAAAAGCAGGGCGATCGCCGCCAGTGCCAATACCATGCCGATCACGGCAAAGGTGTCGCTGAAGCCCATGATGAGGGCCTGGCGCTTGACGGTCTGGCCAAGCGCGACGATTGCCTTCTGCGATGCAACGGCCGGATCGGAGACGCCGTGCTGGATGAAGTAGCCTGACAATTTGGCCAGGCGATCGCGAACTTCGTCACGGGTCAGCGTAATCGACTGGCCGATGATATTCGAATGGAACTGCTCGCGCTTCGTCAGGATCGTGCCGAGCGAGGCCGTGCCGACCGCGCCACCGAGATTGCGCAGCATGTTGGTGAGACCCGAGGCAGCGGCTGCATCGGCGGGCGCGATGCCGGCGGTAGTGATGGCGGTGATCGGCGTCAGCACCAGGGCCTGGCCGACGGCGCGCACGATATTCGGGATCCAGAACTGGTCGCCGGCATTGTCGGCCGAGAGCATGATGTTCATGAAGCAGCTGATCGCGAAGATCGAGATGCCGAGGAAGCCGATATAGCGGGCGTCGAACCGCTTCATGAGAACGGGCACCAATGGAATGAGCAGCAGCTGCGGCAGGCCGGTCCAGGCGAGCACGTTGCCGATCTGCTCGGCATTGTAACGCTGCACCTGGCCGAGATATTGCGGCAGGATGTAGACGGTGCCGAAGAGTGCGACGCCGACGAGCACATTGACCAGCACGCCGATGCCGAAATTGCGCTGAGTGAGCAGCCGCAGCTTGACCAGCGGCTTCTTGACCGTCAGCTCGATCCAGATGAAGGCGGCAAGGAAGGCGAAGGCGACGATGCTGAGCTTGACGATGAAGGGCGAGGAGAACCAGTCATCCTTGTTGCCTTCTTCCAGCACGGTCTGCAGTGCCGAAAGGCCGATCGCCATGGTGAGGATGCCGGCCCAGTCGCCTTCCTTCAGGAGGTGCAGCTGCATCGGCTGTTTTTCCAGCGTCAGGGCAAGAGCGGCCGCCATGATGAGGCTCGGGATCGTGTTGATGAAGAAGATCGTCTGCCAGCCGTAATTCTCCGTCAGGTAGCCGCCGATCGTCGGACCGATCGCCGGGGCGAAAGTGACCGACAGCGCGAAGATGGCAAGACCAAGCGGCTGCTGGCTCTTCGGCAGCTTGGTCAGCACCATGGTGAAGGCCATGGGGATCAGCACGCCGCCGGCAAAGCCCTGCAGGCCGCGAAGCAGGATCATCGTGCCGAGATCAAGGGCGAAGGCACAAGCCATCGAAAAGAGCGGGAAAAGGATGGAGTTGACGAGGATATAGCGGCGGAACGAGAAGACGTTGCTGAAATAGGCCGTCAGCGGAATGACCACGATTTCGCCGATCAGGTAGGAGGTGGAGATCCAGGCGCCGTTGTCGACGCCCGTGCCGATGCCGCCCTCGATGTCGAGGAGGGAGGCGTTGGTGATCTGGATGTTGAGGATCGCCATGAAGGCGCCGATCATGCCGGCGAGGACGGCGATCCATTCCCTGGTGCCGGCGCCCGGATGCGATATCGGGACGGCTGTTGCTGCGATGGTGGACATGACACGATCTCCTGATCCCCTCGCCTAGCTGCGGTCGGCATCGGCCTTAGTGTCGATGCTCAGTTGGACGGACATGCCGGGACGCAGGTCGCCATTGGCGGCCTCGCCGTCAAGCACGATCTTGACCGGAATGCGCTGAACGACCTTGGTGAAGTTACCGGTCGCGTTGTCGGGCGGCAGCAGCGCGAATTCCTGCCCGCTTGCCGGAGCAAGGCTCTCGACATGGCCGCGATAGATGCGGCCAGGAAATGTATCGACCTCGATATCGACTGGCTGGCCGGCGCGGACGTCGGTCAGCTGGGTTTCCTTGTAATTGGCGATGACATAGGCCGCCGCCGTCGGCACGACCGACATGAGCTGGGTGCCGGCCTGGACATATTGACCGGCACGCAGTGTCCGGTTGCCGACAGTGCCGTCGACGGGCGCGGTGATGGTCGCGTAGGAGAGATTGAGTTCGGCCTGGCGCTGAACGGCCTGGCTGCGGGCAAGCGCAGCTTTTGCCTGGACGAGCTCGGCGGTCAGCAGATCGACCTGCTTGACGGCGGCGTCGAGCGCTGCGCTGTCGCGCACCATGGTCGCCTGCGCGGCAGCAATCTGCGAAGCGGCCTGCTGCGCCGTCTGCACAGGGGCATAACCGCTGGTGGCAAGGTTGGAATAACGTTTGTTGTTCTGTTCGGCGAAAGTCTCGTTGGCGCGGTCAACATCGACGGTTGCGCGAGCAGCGGCGATCGTCGATTGCTGAATGTCGAGCGAAGCCTGCTTGGCGCTGACGGTAGCCTCTGCGGCAGCGACGTCAGCCCGGGCCTGATCGAGAGCGGCCTTGAAATCGCGCTCGTCGATGCGGGCAAGCGGCTGGCCAGCCCTGACCGTCTCGTTGTCCATAACGAGAACCTCGGCGATATAGCCGGAGACCTTGGGAGCGATGGTGCTGGTGTCGGCCTTCACATAGGCATCGTCTGTCGAGACATGGAAGCGGCCGACCGTCCAGTAATCATGACCGTAATAGGCGCCGGCGCCGATCAGCATCAGGGCAGTGGCGCCCAAAAGCAGGGAACGGCCGCGCTTACGGACGGTTTTTTCTCCTGAAGCGGGAGCGGATGGCTCCGCGAGATGATGTGGCGTGCCGGCATCGAGGCTTGCCGGTATGGCCTCGTCGACGGTTTCGGTGACAGCGTTGTTGTTATGGGCATGCAGCGTCCTGATGGTCATGTCCTTCTCCTGATGACGGTCGCCGTCTTTTGGGCTGCGGCCTCTAAATGCGATTTCGGAAACTTGCTGTTTTCCAAAATATGCTCTATAAAGGGGATGTCAATCAGAATTTGGAAAATAACGATGGTCCAAAATCACGAAATCGAGAAGAGGCCGCGAGGACGGCCGCAGGTTCGCTGCGACGAGGATACGAGAAGCGTGATCATCGAGGCGGCCAACCGGCAGTTCCACGACAATGGCTACGCCGCCGCCAGCATAGCCGCGATCGCCCAAGACGCGGGTGTTTCCACCAAGACGCTCTACCGGCTGTTTCCGACGAAAGCAGATCTGTTTTCCGCAATGATCATCGAGCGGACAGGACATTTTCTCACGGCGCTTGACCCGAGCACGCTGGCCGCAGCGGATCTCCGAGAGGGGCTCGAGCGCATGCTGCTGGCCTACGGAACGCTGGCGCTGTCGCTGGACACGATCACCGTGACCCGGCTCGTCATCAGTGAGTCCGACCGTTTTCCCGAGATCGCCAGTGCCTTCTATGAAAAAGCGATCGTCAGAACCAACACGTTGATGGAGGATTGGCTTCGCAAGCAGATCGACTGTGGTCTTATTGCGCTTGACGATCCGCACGCTGCCTGCGGGATGCTGCGCGGCATGATGATCATGGAGCCGCAGCGAGCTGCGATGCTGCGTCAGCAACAGCCGCCGCCGACCGAAGAAATAGCAGCAAGAGCAAAGATGTGCACCGATCTTTTTTTGAAGGGCTGTGCGCTCTGAAGCCTTGCCGGGGCTCAGAGCGCAACGATTTCTACCGCCGGGCAGCGCCGCAATGCGCAGAAGTTCTCAATTCGGCGGAGCGCCCAGCGCATGCAGGATGCCGCGAAGCTCGGCGAGCCCGCGCATGCGGCCGATGGCCGGGTAACCGGGCGTGACTGTTTTGTCGAGATCGTCGAGCATGCGATGGCCATGGTCCGAGCGGAAGACGATGGTGTCTTGAGCGCCGCGGCGGCGGTCTTCCGAGACAAGTTCCCTGAGCACCGCAACCATGTCGACATCGCCCTCCAGATGCGCACTTTCATGGAATGTTCGGCCATCGCCCTCTCGCGTCGTCGCGCGCAGATGGGCGAAATAGATCCGTGAGGCGAAACGGCGGGCGATCGCCGGCAGATCGTTATCGGCGCGCACGCCAAGGCTGCCGGTGCAATAGCACATGCCGTTCGCCTTCGACGGCACCGCATCGAAGAGAGCAGCGTAATCATCGGCCGTCGAGGCGATGCGCGGCAGGCCGAACAGCGACCGCGGCGGATCGTCGGGATGCAGCGTCAGCTTGACGCCGCGTGCTTCGGCGGCCGGCGTCACCGCTTCCAAGAATTCGATCAGGTGCCGGCGCAGCCTTGCCGCATCGATGCCGCTATAGGCGACAAGCTTTTCCCGGAAGGCCGGAATGGTCAGAGGTTCGGTGGTCGAACCCGGCAGAGCCGATGTGATGATGCGGGTGATCTCGGCGATCTCCTCCTGCGACATCGCCTCGAAGACGATGCGCGCCCGTTCGCGATCGGCATCGGAATAATCTCGTGCCGCATCCGGCCGTTCCAAAATGAAAAGATCGAAGGCCGCGAAACGCTCATGATCAAAGCGCATTGCGGTGGCCCCGGTCGGCGTCACGAAATCGAGTTCGGTGCGGGTCCAGTCCACTACGGGCATAAAATTATAGCAGACGATCGGAATGCCGCAGGCGGCGACCGCTTCGAGGCTGGCGATCCACGCCTCGATTTCGGCCTTCGCCTCCCCGCCCCGTCGCTTGACGGCATCGGGGATCGGAATGCTTTCGACGACCGACCAGACCAGCGGCGAGCGATCGGCTGGCGTCGTCTCGATCAGGGACTGGCGCTCGCGCACTTCCCTTTCCGTCCAGGCCCTGCCGATCGGCACCTGATGCAGCGACGAGACGATGTTGGTCGCCCCGGTCTGACGGACATCATCGAGCGTCACCGGCGCTTCCGGCCCGAACCATCTCCAACCCTGCCGCATCCTTGTTCCTTTCCTCGCCTTTTCGTTTCGTAGTGATCCTGCCGTCAGCAGAAATAATCGGGGTAACGCGAGCGCAGCTCGTCGACATCGGGAATGACGGCGCTCAAGTGATGGATCATCGCATCGCGTGCAGCCGCAGCATCATGGGCGGCGAGCGCGTCGCGAATGACGATGTGTTCGCAGACAACGTTGTCCATGCGCCCAAGCGCTGGCAGCGCCAGCCGCCGCGCCCGGTCGATCTGCACCTTGACCGTCTTCAGAAGCGCCCAGATGCCGGGATAACCTGCTATCTCAGCGATCGCCTCATGAAAGGCCTCGTCCTCCTCGTGAAAGTTCGAGGCGTTGCCGACCACGGCAAGCGAGCGCTGCCGGGAGATGATGGCGTCAAGATGAGCAATATCGGCAGCACTGGCGGTTTCAGCCGCAGTCTCGACGGTCGTACCTTCGAGCGCTTTGCGCACGACCACCGCCTCGGGGATCGAGGCGACAGGTACTCGCGACACGACCGTGCCCGACTGCGGATAGATGTCGACCAGCCCGCCTTCGGAGAGCCTCAGCAATGCCTCGCGCACCGGCGTGCGGCTCACCCCGAAATCCTCGGCGATCCGCTTTTCCTGCAGCAACAGGCCAGGCGGCATCCTGAGCGAGACGATGTCGGCATAGAGACGTTCGTAGATCGCACCGGCCGTGGTGACGCGTCGCAACCTCGGACCGACTTCCTGGGAAATCGAAACCGCAGGCGCTTGGGCTTCGGAGGACTGCCGCATAATCAAAACCGGTAATCGTGTTCTGGCATACTAGTATATCAGCTGAACCACCCTGCCAAGACCTGCAGAGGAATTGGATCACATTTGAAGGTTCGCGGTCGTTTCACCCCGCGTTTCGATGCTGTCGAGACTGTTGGTTGGAACTTAGATCAGCCGAATTGGTTGAAATCCAATCAAGGAGGCGCCGATGAAGAACCCGGTACGACGCACGAAAAATGAAGTTACGACCGACGACACACGGCTGAAGGAATCCTCCCTCACCGGCGCGCGGAAAGGGAAGATGGCGCGGCAAGCCACACACGAAACCGGCCCGGCGGTGCTCCGCGAGGAGGAAATCCGGAAAAGAGCACATGCGCTGTGGGAGAAGGAAGGCAGGCCGGAGGGCAGGCATCGGGATCACTGGATCCGCGCCGAGCATGAGATCGATGCGCAATATGGCGAGGCCGACAATCCTCCCAAGCTGGAAGCGTTGCGAGAGGCCGCACGCGAACATAGCGATGCTTTCCTGGTCAAGACGGATCTCGAAGACGCGGACCAACGCGAAGCCTCGCCCGGCACACGCGAGCAAGATTAAATTGCAGTCTTGAGCCAATGCAGGAAAGGTGTTCCGATATGGTTGATAAAAAAGACTTGGACGCCGGATTTACCGGCACACCCATCGAGCCGCCGGAAGGACTGGCCAAGGTTGCCCAATCGGCGGCTAGCGGAGTGAAACGTGAGGTCTATGCAGTCACGGCCGGGGCTAGAAACCACCCGCACACCGCAAGCGCATTGCTCACTATTGGTATTCTCGCATTCGGGTTCGGCTATCTCCTCGGCCGGTCATCGGTGGAAAGCGCGCCGCGTCCATATTGGCGATAGCTCCAGGTACCAAAAGTGGCTGCGCGACTGGCGCGTCGCTGTCCTATAACGGCCGGCCACTTCGGTTGGAATGGCGAGAGATTCAGATCCTGTACCTGCGGGTGTTCCCTGATAGCGGAAATGCGCCGCCAGATGACAAAGCTTCTCAATAGGTTCGCACCTCAAACGTGTTTTCTGTTCGGAACAGCTTTGCTGTTGCAGCCGGTTGCGACCGTCGTCGAGCAAGAGCAACGAGCATTCGAATCTGCTGTTGCCAGAATACGACAGTGAAAAAAGCGCAGGTTCCTCCTGCCTTCACGGCTTGACAGCGGTGACAACGGTCCTTAGCGAGGCTGGAAAGCGACACGTCAGGGCTACCAAAGTGAATTATTTCAGGCAACTCTTGATTGCGGTGCTTCATCCCGGGAACGGGTCTGGAAGCGCGCTTGATCGAACCAACGCCATTGCGGTCTTTCTCTTTGCAATCCTGCCCGGACTTTCGCCAAACTTCAACTCCTTCATCCTCCTCGGGTCGATGGTCTCGGGCCTCTATTGTCTGGCAAGAGCCCGCTTTCCTCTGAACCTGTCGAAGTCCGACCGAGTGGTTGCCATTTGCATGACGATTTACCCGGTGGTGATGATCGTCAGCATATTCGTCAATCCGCCTTTCTCGGAAGAACTGGATTGGATTTTCCGGCTCCTGCCGTTCTTTTCGATCTGGCTGATTTTGCCGCGTATGCGTCAATCTCCCGATGGTCACCTTATGCCGCTCTTTATCCTCGGCGCGGGTCTCGGCATGATCGTTACTTTTCTTTTCAGCCTGCTTCAGGTCTTGTTCCTGATGCCGAGGGCGGAGGCGGGAACCTCGAACGCGGCGCTGCTGGGCGTTATTGGCGTGCTTTTCGGCGGCGTCGCGCTACTCAATATTCAATCCCCCAAAAGCATGGAGCAAAAGATAGCGATATTGGGATATGCCGCGGGCCTAGGCTGCGCGCTGCTTTCCGGAACACGCTCGGCCTGGCTTGTCATCCCCGTTCAGCTCGTCATCTTTCTCTGGTATTTTCCCAAAAACCGATTTCATGTCAGTCTGCGCAGCCTCGCCATCACCGGCTCGGTACTGCTGCTGGGACTTCTCGCCTTGGGCAGCGACCAGGTTGTCTATCGCGTCCGTGAGCTCCAGGACAATCTGTCATCGCTCGAAAGCACCAATGGCGATATCACTTCGCTGAGCGCGCGGGTTGCTCTCTATAAGGGCGCCCTATCGGCAATCACCAAGGATCCGTTCACCGGCTATGGCCCGCAAAACCGGATGGCTGCTGTCTTGGCAGAAGTCCCTGAGGGCCTAAGGCCACAACTGCCCTATTCACATGTCCATAACGGCTTTCTGACCGCGGGAATTGACGCCGGCCTTGTCGGCATCGCAGCGCTTTCGCTGCTGCTCCTGACACCCGTGATCGGTGCGTGGAAAAAGGAACCTGGCCCTGGCCGGGATCTAGCCATAGCGCTCGCTCTCTTGCTGACCAGCAGCTACATCATAACCGGCAGCTTCGGTATCATGTTCAACCAAAAAGCGCTGGATCCGATCTTCGCCTATATGGTCGCGCTTATTTGTGCGGACCGGGGCAGCACGCGTTATGCACCTGTCGTTCGAAGCTGATTTCCTGCGCCTGAGGCTAGCGCGTTGACATCTTCATGCGCCGGATTGGTTTCGGCGCCGGTAAACGCAAGATCTGAAACCTCGCCCGTCGAGGAATAGCCGGAAACGAGTTCTGCCAAAGTCGCACGTGCCGCGACCATGTCGTTTCGGTCCAATGACGCATTGAGCGAGTTGAGCTTCTTTGAAAGTTCCGCCCAAGACAGGAAATCCTCGCGCGCCTTCATAATCCGCGGGTGTTCAGTTGTCTCGGGGTTATCCCCGATCAACAGTTCTTCATAAAGCTTCTCGCCCGGCCTCAGGCCGGTAACGGCAAGCTCGATGTCCCCTTCTGGATTATCCACGTCCCGGACGGTCAATCCGGACAGTTCGACCATCTTGCGGGCGAGATCCGCAATGCGGACGGGCTCGCCCATATCGAGCAGGAAAACATCGCCGCCGTCGGCCATGGCGCCCGCTTGAATGACAAGTTGCGAGGCTTCCGAAATGGTCATGAAGTAGCGGGTTATTTTCGAATGCGTCAGGGTAACCGGGCCGCCGTCCTTGATCTGCTGCCGGAACAGCGGCACGACGGATCCGGAGGAACCGAGGACATTTCCGAAGCGGACCATCGAGAAGTTCGTCCGCAATCTGTCAGCGGTCAGCTCTGCCGCAAGCGCCTGCAGCACCATCTCGGCCAGCCTCTTGCTGGCGCCCATCACATTCGTCGGGCGCACGGCTTTGTCCGTGCTGATCAGCACGAAATTCGAGACGCCGCATTTATTTGCCGCACGTGCGGTGATCAATGTCCCCATGACATTGTTCTTGATGCCTTCCACGGCATTGTGTTCGACGAGAGGCACATGCTTGTAAGCGGCGGCGTGATAAAGCGTCTGAGGCCGCCAGCTCTGCATAATATGTTCCATGCGATCCTGGTCGCGGACCGAACAAAGGATCGGCACGATCTGCAGGCTCTCATGCTTGTAAACTTCGGCCAGCTTCAGCAATTCGGCATGAATATTATAAAGCGCAAACTCGTTCTGATCTATGAGGATGAGGCTCGAAGGCGCGTTGCGCAGAATCTGGCGACATAGCTCGCCGCCGATAGAGCCGCCGGCGCCCGTGACCATCACCACCTTGTTGCGCATCGCCTTGTCGAGCAGCTCTTGCCGCGGCGCAACCGCTTCCCTGCCCAGCAGGTCTTCGATCTCCAGCTCACGAATATCGGAGACCGCGACTCGTCCCTGTGCCAGCGCCGTGAGATCCGGCAATGTCCGGACGTTCACCCTGGCTTTGCGGATATGCTCGAGAATTTCATTGCGACGCTGCCGCGATGCGGATGGAAGAGCAAGAAGCACATTGTGCACGCCAAGTGCTTCGGCGAGCACCGGAAGATCCGACGGGTCATAGATCGGCAAACCGCCCATGATGCCGCCCTTAAGGCGCGGATCATCATCGAGATAACCGACGACATTGAGTTCGGCGCTGTTCGTCAGAGCGCCGGCGAGTTGCCGGCCGGCATTTCCTGCCCCATAGATCAGCACCTTGGCGAGCGTATTCTGGTGAAGAATACGCTGGTAGGTGTCCCCGAGCCAATAACGGATGCCCAACCGTGACAGGCCGATCGCAATCAAGAGCAGGAAGGGCTGGAGAATGCCGACGGTTCTCGGAACGCCCGGAACGCTGAGCGCCGTAAATATCGTCATGAAGGCGACGCCGTAGATCGCAATTGCTTTTAGAACGGCAATGAAAGCGGCCATGTTGGCATAACGGAAGATCGCCCGATACATGCCCATGACGATGAAGATGGGAAGCGCCATGCACAAGGAAACGAAGACCGGCAGCCACTGTACGCCGGTGAGCACCGTCCATTCGTTCAGACGGAAGCAATAAGCCAGCCAGATCGTCAGGACACAAAGACCGGAATCCACCAGCAAGGCGAGCGCGCGTTTGGCAGCACGCGGCATGGCCAGCAGAGGAGCGACGAGCGCCTGCATCGGCACCAAGAACCATCTCGAGCGTGGCGTCTCAGTGGGGGTATTTTCAGGCATTGCTTCCCAGCGTCTCGCGGATCAATCAGACACCCACCTTCTTGTCATTTTCTACAACGAGCGCAACTGAAATAATCGGAAATCAAAGTCTTCCGCACCGCTTATCTATCAGAAGTAGATTGCGATCGCTTATGATTAAACGTTCCAGCAGCGGTCAAACCAAGAACTCACGCCTCTTCCGCCACCCCATGCCGACTGAATTTATCGCGCTGTCTCGCCGGAGAGGACCCACCGCCGGTCGGCGGTTGGCACCATGGTAACTGGTGATTCATCATACTATCTGTATTTGAGAAACGCTGGCCAACGAGGAATCCGGAGATGGCTTACAAGGTCATCGCGGCCTTCATTTTTGCTTCCTTTGCCTTGGCAATTGTAATTGCCAGCTCAGAAGGAGGATATAGCCCGCCAGTTTGGCCGGAGATAACCGCTCCCAAGACAGGCCGGTTGCCGCTGATGCAAGAATCCCTCGCCAGATGATGAGCTCCGATCGCCCCCGCTGTCGCGATCGTGACGCGCCGGCGGCACTCGCTATATTACAGCTGCGAACTAATGGCTCCTGCACCGGTATTAGGGCCGCGCTCACGGCAAAGAGATAGGAGACAGTTTCGATTGTTATGGTATTAACGTTGGGTGGCGGTGGCTGCCGCTTGTGACGTTTTTCTCCCGACTTCTTTGACAAAACGGTCCCGCGCGAGTGCCAGTCTCGGTCCCGCTCTAGCTTGGCCCGCATCGATGGCGCACCGGCGATCATGACCTGGCCAAACGAAGTTCAGGATTGCGGGGCGATCGAAACGGAGCAGCGCTTCGACAAGGTCGTAGTCCGCGATGTCGCCTTTGACCGCTTCATCGTGAAGCCAAGGATAAGTCGGCGCCCCCGTCACCAAGATCATGTTTTTCCTTTTGGAGATCTGATAAACGGAAACTAAGTCTCACTGTGCAAACCGCCGTCAACCGAACGGAACGACAATGTCGAATTTCGCTTGTCCGGGGTTCTGTCGCATTGGGGTTGCGCTAATTTGGTCATTTCCATAAACACCTCCCGAAGATTGCATCGAAAGACGACGTGAAAAATGACGAAAACTGCGCTTATCACTGGGGTGACTGGTCAGGACGGTGCCTATTTGGCCGAATTGCTTCTGAGCAACGGCTATACCGTGCACGGTATAAAGCGGCGGTCCTCGTCTTTTAACACCGGCCGCATCGAACATATCTACCAGGATCCGCATGAGGCCCATCCACGCTTCGTCCTCCACTACGGCGATATGATCGACTCGACCAACCTCCTGCGGATCGTGCAGCAGACTCAGCCCGATGAAATCTATAACCTGGCCGCACAAAGCCATGTCGGTGTCAGCTTCGAAACGCCTGAATATACGGCGGATGCCGATGGTGTCGGGACGTTGAGACTGCTTGAAGCGATCCGTATCCTGGGGCTTGAGGAAAAAACCCGGTTTTATCAGGCGTCGACGTCGGAGCTCTACGGTCTCGTACAGCAAGTGCCACAGAACGAGAAGACGCCATTTTATCCGCGCTCTCCCTACGCAGCAGCCAAGCTCTATGCCTACTGGATCGTCGTGAATTATCGCGAGGCCTACGGCATGCACGCGTCAAACGGCATTCTGTTCAACCATGAAAGCCCGCTTCGCGGCGAGACCTTCGTCACGCGTAAGATCACGATGGCGGTGGCTGCCATCAGCCTCGGGCTTCAAGACAAGCTCTACCTGGGCAACCTTGACGCCCAGCGTGACTGGGGCCATGCGCGCGAATATGTCGAGGGCATGTGGCTCATGCTGCAGCAGGACAAGCCCGATGACTATGTATTGGCAACCGGTGAGACGACGCGTGTCCGCCAGTTTGTCGAGTGGGCCTTTGCCGACGTCGGCATCACCTTGGAATGGAAGGGGTCCGGCGTCGACGAAAAGGGTTATGACTCCGCATCCGGAGCGTGCCTTGTGGAAATCGATCCTCGGTATTTCCGTCCGACAGAAGTCGACGTTTTGCTTGGTGACCCGACCAAGGCACGTCAGAATCTGGGCTGGCACCACAAGACGCCGGTTCGCGCGCTCGCCGCTGAGATGGTGCGCGAGGATATCAAGCACTGGAAGGCTCAAGGCAGCCGGAAAGAGGTCTGAGTGTACGATCTATCCAACAAGAAGATCTGGGTTGCCGGTCATCGCGGAATGGTCGGCAGCGCTCTGGTGCGCAGGCTTCAATCCGAAGCTTGCAGCGTCGTCACGGCCACCCGCGCCGAGGTCGATTTGAAGCGGCAGGACGAGATCGAGAAATTTGTTGAAGCAACCCGGCCAGACGCGATCATTCTCGCCGCTGCCAAGGTCGGCGGCATCCTCGCGAATGACAGCTATCCCGCTGAATTCATCTATGACAATCTGATCATTGAAGCCAACATCTTCGAAGCTGCCCACCGGGCGGGAGTGGACCGGCTTCTCTTCCTGGGGTCAAGCTGCATTTATCCGAAGCTCGCTCCACAGCCGATTTCCGAAGAGGCTCTGTTGACCGGTCCGCTCGAGCCGACCAACGAATGGTACGCGATCGCCAAGATCGCCGGTATCAAGCTCGCGGAAGCCTATCGCAAGCAATATGGCCGGGACTATATTTCGGCCATGCCGACCAACCTATACGGCCCCGGCGATAATTTCGACCTGAATTCCAGCCATGTGCTGCCCGCGCTTATCCGCAAGGCGCATGCTGCGAAACTGCGCAAAGACCCGCATATGGTAGTCTGGGGCACAGGAACCCCGCGCCGCGAGTTTCTTCACGTCGACGACTGCGCCGACGCCCTGGTGTTTCTGCTCAAAACCTATTCGGGCTCGCAGCACGTCAATGTCGGCTCGGGCACGGATCTCGAAATTATCGAGTTGACGCGTCTGGTCTGCCGCGTTGTCGGTTACAAGGGTGAGATCATTCATGATCTTTCCAAGCCTGACGGCACGCCGCGAAAGCTGATGAGCAACAAGAAGCTGCAGGACATGGGCTGGGAACCGCACATTTCGCTCGAAGACGGCGTCAGAGCCACTTATGCCTGGTTCCTGCAATCCGAAAATGGAGCCGGTTCAGCGGTCTAATACCCAGGCTGTGTAGATCGGCATTTTGCTATTTCCGCGTCGATGTTCGCTGCATTGAGGCCTCGCCAGCCTCCATCACCGCATTGTGTCCAGACTATCCTCTGAATGGCAGCCAAGTCCGCATGGTAGCCGGAGCGAGGAATGTGGCCAATCACCTGTCGGATTTGTCGTAACAGGCGGCGATGGGCCGCTACTGCTCCAGCTAGTTAACATGGCTCCATTCGGTTCCTGTTCCCGTCGGCTCGAACATTACCAGCTGCTGGCTGGCGGCCTAGGACAGCTCTGCCATTGCGGCGGAGGAACCCGATAGGGTTAGCGCGGTGAGTATTGTAGGAAAGCCGAATTTACGCATAATTTCCGCGGCTGGCGCTGCCAGGCAAGATCGGTCGATACTCTGGGGGGATTCCGTGGAAACGATCATCGAGGATGCCCATGCTGGCGCCGTGTCGCCCGAACTTGTGGTCGATGCGCTGTTTGCATGCCGAAAGACGGCAGCGATCAAGGCGGCCATCGAGCTTGATCTCTTTACTCATATCGGCGAGGGCAAAACGGCAGCAGTGCTGGCGTCGGCAACAAGCGCCTCGGAGCGAGGGGTGCGCATCCTCTGCGATTACCTTGTGGTCCATGGCTTCCTGACCAAGGAGGGCGGACAGTACCGAATGACACCGTCGACGAGAATGTTCCTCGATCGCAATTCGCCGGCCTATATGGGCTGTGCCATCGAGTTCGTCGCCGCACCCGAAGTACTGGACAATTTTCTGCGCGATCCGGCTGCCGTCGTGCGAAACGGCGGTTCGGCCGGACTGGCAAACCTGTCGGCGGACAACCCCGTCTGGTTGAAGTTCGCGCGCGGCATGGGCTCCTTCACCGGGCTCAGCGCCAAACTGCTGGCTGGCGAAATATCTAGCTGGCCGGGGTCTCCCAAGAACGTCTTGGACATCGCCGCAGGTCCGGGCCTCTTCGGGATCGAGATTGCCAAGGCCTTTCCATCGGCGGAGATCGTCGCCGTCGACTGGGGCGCCGTCTTGGAGCTGTCGAGGCAGAATGCGGAACAATCAGGCGTGGCTGACCGGTACCGGACGATCGCCGGCAGCGCCTTCGATGTCGACTGGGGCGCCGGTTTCGATCTCGTCCTGCTTCCGAATTTTATGCACCATTTCGATTTCCCGACCTGTGCCGCGCTGTTGCGAAAGATCATCGCGAGTCTTGCAGAGGACGGTCGGATCGTCGGGGTGGATTTTGTGCCGAACGAAGATGGCGTGTCGCCCCCTTTTCCAGCGGCCTTCTCCTGGGAGATGCTCGCCAGCACCCCGGCGGGCCAGGCCTATACGCAAAGCGAGTTAACCGAGATGGCAAGAATGGCTGGCCTTGCCGGCGTCACGGTCAAATCGATGCCGCCAACCCCGGCAAGCCTCATTCTCTTTAGATAGCCATTTCGCTGCAATCTTAGCTCGTCGTGCAAATTCAAGAAGGATTGGCTTGGAAACCCGGAATAATCCTACGTAGGGTCCAACGCGGACCTTTTCCTACTGAGAGATCATGAAAGTCGACAGAGCGCAAATATGCTGCGACCGACGGTGAACTCTTTACCCTTCATTTCGAGAGGAGGCGCGCACCTAAACAAGCCACAATTTTGTGGTCCTCGAAGCCTTAAATTCGAGCTGCGTGGACATGCGGTATGGTTGCGTCGGCCTCAACCTTGCAATCTGATGACCTTTTGGTACAAACGCATCTCAGATTTTTGGGCCGGTTCACCCCTTAATTTGAGATATTCAGGCTAAGCATGAGCGGGAGTGATACTTCGAATGCCAAATTTGCTCTCGCAGATGCATAAAATCATCTACCGCCGCATCAGATATAGCCTGACTAGGCCGAAGCCTCCGAAAACCAGTGTACCACTTGCCGGTCCTGTCGTGGTCGTTGGATCGGCACCCGTTTCCCACAAGCCCGTCGGCTTTGATGAGACATATCGCATTATTTCGGTGAACGCCTCGCAAATAGCCGTCCACGCCTGGGGCATCGATGAGCCTGACATCACCCTGATGGGCTTCAACGAGCTCCAGGGCGGCAATCCGGCAGCCGTGGAGACAAGGCGCGTCCTCACCGGGCACCGCACCGGCGCTCTCTATGTTCTCACCTGGCGGCGGGGGCAAAAGCGCCAGGAGCGCGTGAAAAATAATCTGAACTCGTTCAGCTATTGCTACCGGGATCTCCATCTCGTGGGCCGCTATCAGCGCATAGCGTTGATGCACAAAGCCACCGGACTGGTGAACCTTGAACTCGACGCTGAAACCAAGTGCTCGAACGGAATGATCGCAGTATTGTTTGCATTACACAACGGCGCCAGCGCGGTCATCATAACCGGCATAAATCCTCATTCGAACGGCCACATATACAACAGCGCCAACCTGACCCGCAAACATACCCGTTTCGACCGGGACATTCTGATAAGGCTGCTCAGGCAAGGCTATCCCATCTACACAGCCGATCCGCAGGTCTCGGAAGAAGTCGGCCTGCCGCTCTGGCATGGCGCCAAAGAACCAAAGTCCAAAGCGGCGCAACAAGCAACCGACAATTCACAACAGCGATCTTCCCCGGCTTCTCAATCGAGATGACCCGGTTCACCTTCAAGCTGCCACAGAACACAACGCCAAGACATCTTTTAGCTAGCGCTTGTCGGGGCCGGAAGACCGATCGGCAGGAAAAGTTTGGCGTCGCCGGCGCGGAATAGGCCGAAGGTCCAGAGGCCGATACCAAGGGCGAAGAGCAGGAGGCCGGCCCCAGCGTCGCCCCCCGATAAGGAGGAAAAGAGCGCTGTCTCGGTTTCAAAAAACGGCGGGCATCACCTGTCGGCTACAGTTCTGGACATTAGGGCGCCGATGATGCCAAAAAAGATATCCGGCACGACTGGAAAATCAAGGAATTAATGGCATTTAGGGAGAATTGGCTGGGGACGAGGATGGCGATGTTGATGGGAGTGCCTGAGCCGCACTATTCTCGTGGCACGGAGTGCAAACCCGAAATTGAGCATCAGCATGCCAAGCCTCGCGAGATGACTGGTTCATTGCATATCCACAATTTCTATATCGGAAAGTTGAAAGCCAAGGAGGAGCAGCTTTTCGAAAGCGACCCTGACCTGGCGATGCTTCTTCTGTCCGAGCACGCCGAGGTATTGGCTGAGGACATCGCCGACCTCGAAGACGACGATACGTGAAAGGCGGCCCTCAGCGTATTGGAGCTCGGACACAGCAACCGGCAGAAGAGGGTGATGTTCTTGACTCTGGGCCTTAGTGTCCAAAATATTTGGGCTGGAATTTCCTGTCCGAGGTAACTGAACATGACGAACTATGTTGAAACGAAGCGTTTCCAGTGTTCGAACGCTCAAGGCCGAAATTTTACTGTCATTGAACAAATACGGACGTCTCGAGCACGGTTTGTAAAACCAAGGACCGATTACGTCACCGAAGATGGAGACGTGGCAGAGCGCCTCGACGATGGCAGTTTTCTGCTCCTGATATCCAACGAGGTAGTTCGCGTTTCCTAGGATAGCAAAAGGAGGCTTGTCTTCTACCTACTCCAGTCTACGGCTTTAATTGATATATGGCTGCATTATCCGCTGGATCACGCAGCCCCTTGTATGACGGATGCCGCAGCTTGCCGTCATGCGTCCAGGCGCGATATTCGATCTCCGCGACAAGTTTCGGTTTGATCCAGATCAGGTTCTCGCGCCGAAATATTTCACCGCAGGCTCCGGCACCTTAAGCTTGTCCATCGCAGCGCGAAGCTCCAATGCCTGGTTTGCCTTAAAGCCAGTACCGACCGATCCGACGTAGACCAGCTGGTCCTCTCTCCGCGCAGCCAACAGCAGCGCGCCGATATTCCCGAACGCCGAGCTGGACCTTTGATAGCCGATGATCGCGAAGCCGTCGCTCTGGATGCATTTGATCTTCTGCCATTCGCCACCGCGCCCGCCGCGATACGTACTGTTCCGATCTTTCGCGATGATGCCTTCAAGCCCATGCTCGAGGCGATGCGCAGAAGCGTTTCACCATCTGCCTCGATCTCCTCGGATAACCGAATGGCCTCCTCGCCGCCGGCCCGCACTATCCCCTCGAGCAGATGGCGCCGCGCGGTGAGCTCTGTCCCGGTGAGGTCATGGCCATCGAGGTAGAGGAGATCGAAGACCATCAAGACCGATTCCCACGATGTCCGCTTTCCGCCACGGCCGCCGAGCGACTGCTGGAGCTTGCCGAAATCAGACCTGCCCAGCTCATCGAAGACAACGGCTTCGCCGTCCAATATCGCTGTTGAGACAGGAAGCCGCTTCGCCTGGGCGACGATGGCAGGAAACCGTTCGGTCCAGTCATGGCCGCCATTGGTCAGAATCCTCACACCCTTCGACTCAATATTAACCGCCAGGCGGTAGCCATCCCATTTCACCTCGAACGCCCATTGCCGGCCTTTCGGCGGGCGAGGCTTCAGCAGGGCGAGGCATGGATCGATGCGCGCCGGCATTGGGTCGAGGGTGAGCTGATGCTGGGCCGGGTTACGCTTCTTACGCGGCCGGCTTCGGAGCGGTGCGTCAGCGTCACCAAGCAGCGGCTGGGAAGGCGTGCGAGGCGGCTTTGTCATGCCGGCAGTTCAGCAACAAAAGCTCAAAAAGCAATTCACCAGATTGATTATTGGGCCATCTGGGGCGATGTTTCAGAACATGTCCACTCGATACCAAGCCCTCTACAAATGGCGCGGCACGAAGATCGACGAGTCCGACCAGCCGACGGATCTCGACTGGCTGAGCTATGACGGGGAGATAATCATCGGGAGGATTCGGTTTGAGAGCGGCGGCCCGAACGGTGGCCAATGGCAATGGAGCGGCCATGGCCCGCAAGTAAGGCAGCGTGTGCTACCACACAAGGATTCGAAGCTGAACCGCGCGAGGCTATGCGAAAGGTCGAGGAATACTATCACCGACTGATGCGGCGCAACGGAGGTCGAGGAAGCAGGTATGATCGCTGAACTCATTGTCTGCGCCACGACCGCTCATTTGAGCCCCAGCCGGCGTCCATGGTTCGCGTTCGCAACCCTCATCATTTACCAACTACATCTTGTTGTACAGCAGGAAACGATGGGTATTCCTCCTGCGAGATCCGTGTTGACACAACTCGCCCCGCTTTGGCCTGTGGCCCGAAAAGCGAAGACTGTGGGGAGGGTTCCAGGCGGCTACCCCCACGCAGAAGGTTCAGCCAAGCCTCCGACACTTTCTCTTCACCTGTGCCCCCGAAATGGCAATCGTCGTAGCGGTCGTCTCCATCGAGTAACGCGTCAGAATTGACGCCCTCTCGGATACCGTGACCGCTTTTTGACAGGGCCAGTTGCGCCCGTACAATCGGATTATCTGGAATATGCTCCTTGAAGCCGCCGTTGGTTGGTTCGAGGCATTTCGATGCGATCGAAATGTAAACAGGTGCTTCGACGCCGTGCTGACGCAATGTGTCAATCATCGACAGGAAACGTTCCTGATAGTCCTCCCCGGTGGTGCCGTGTACGAGGTCCGCCTCTCCTTGGACCCAAAGGACGCTCGTTATCCGATAGCCGGAATCCTGAAGCTGTTTCACTGTATCGATCAGCACAGGATTGAGGTCGCCGCCTTTTGCCCATCGCGTGACTTGAGATCCGGAATATGCAAGCGATGCGAGGACGACACCGTCATTTTGTCCCGATGCGATCAATTTGTTGCCAAGAAGCGTCCAGTACTCTCCCCTGGTATCGGTCGATCCAAGAAGCGGCGACGCCGCGATGAAGCACCGCTTGTCAAATGCGTTTACAACGCGAGCGCCATAATTTGACCGGTACCGTTGTCCGCCGTGGTTGGCCGCGTTCGATTGGCCAAGGACGAGCAAGACAGCAGTTCGATCGGTTTGAGTCGGGCAGGTCACAAGCGTTTTCGATTCATCCCCGATGAGTCGTTGCTTGTCGTCGAAAGTATAGCGGCTTGGAGCCGCCGGCTTCTCTCCGCCAACCATTTTCTTCATCGCGGAAAGTTGTGGCCAAGGAAAAATCTCATGTCTCGCGCTCATGCCGCCGAGAAGGTACATTGCGATCACGGCGGCCCCGCCGACTGTTAGCATTGTGCGCATAACTTCACCTTTTGCTTGTCATACGCCCCCTTTCACGTAAAAGGATGGTACGGTTCTGAAGATGATCAATTGCCTAAACTTACTAACTTGCGAACCTCCAGCCGGGTAACCACCTTCAGCAATGGTGGACCTGAGATTATCAATCTGGTTGATCTCAGCGCGACCTGATTTCCACAACAAGAGTAGCAAGTTAAGGCTAGTTGAACCGCCAGAGAAACATGTCATTCTTCTACAAGCCGCGACTCCTCCGGTTGGCGGCACGTTAGTACAAAATGCCCCGTGCGCTTACCTGCGGGGCATTTTCTCTGCATCGGCGCCGGGCGCTAATGTGCTCATTGAGCACTACTGCGAGGAAGAGGGTTGCGAAGGGTGGGGAGGCTTCGGCCACAGCCCTCCAAGGCGATGCCCGTTCGCTGGTGGTGCTGGGAGCATTTTCCCCACAAAACCTACCAGCAGGAACAGGCGCTGAGACGGAAGCTCGGGGCCTCGGAAAGCAACGGGCGCCGTAACGACTGCCGAACTGATCGTACTTCCCCGGCGGCGGTCATAAAAGAAAGGCCGCCACAACGGACGGCCCTCCATATTTTTGGATCGGAGATATTCGTTCAGCCAGCGGCCTTGATGCTCGTGTTGCAGAGGCTCCAATAGCCGCCGCCCTTCTGGATCCACTTCAGATCGCCGAGCGTGCCGGCATCCTTGGCGGCGTGATAGGCATCAACACACGTATGCAACCGGCCCTTGGCCGGCGGTTCACTCGAGTATCTCTTGTCGATCGCCTTCGGGAACTTTACGCTTTTCGGGGCCGCGGCCGTAGGCTTTTCCGGCTCTTTGTCGGTTGTTTTTGCGACATCCGCCTCGTCTTCCTTATCGGCGGCGGCGGCATCGGCGCCACAGAACTTTGCGCGGAAATCGTTCCACTTCATGTCCTTGGCGGAGCCGTCGGCCTTGGCGGCCTGATACTTTGTGCTGCACTCCTTCATCGTCAACGCATGCGCCGGAGACGACATGATGAAAGCAGCAATCAGTGAGCTGGCTGCGGAAAGAAGCAAGCTGCGAGAGATGCGATATGACTTGATCGATGTAACGAAAACCATGACACCCCCCTTTGGGTTCACTCGCCTTACGTCGGAAACGGTTGCATCCACGGAATGAACCTCCGATGAACAGAGGCTATGCATGATTGCCGAATTAATCCTTTGCGCCTCACTGACCGCTGTCGACGGCGACACCGTGAAATGCGACGGCCAGAACATGCGACTGCTGGGGGAAGGCATTCCGTATGTTTCTGGCATCGACACGCCGGAGATCGGATCGCACGCGAAGTGCCTCAAGGAACGGAAGCTGGCGCTGATCGCCAAGGGCAGGCTGAAAGAGCTTCTGGCTGAAAAGGGCTTGCGAGTGATGTTCAGCGGCGCGGTGGACCGTACGCCGTCTCATCGCCCACTCGTCAACATCTATCGAGCGAATGGGGAAGAGATCGGGAAGAAGCTACTGCAGGAAGGCGTCGCGCGACCCTGGAGCTCGAAGGAACGGAATGACTGGTGTGACTAAGTGGAGCCACAGGCCTTTCGTCCGCCACCGTACGAGAACCGCGAAACGACGATCAGGTTAGCTCATTGGATTCGGCCACGCGCTGAAGATCGATCCGGAAACCGTGAGGCGACGCTTTTGCCGCGAGTTGGATATCGGCGCCGCGAAGCTCGAAGCAGCTCTTATCGGCCTTCTTCTCCGCCTTGCCGGTGGCAAGGGCGCTATCGCTCTCCGGGCGGTCATCTTCCTACTTCGGTCCCGCTTCGGCTGGTCAGAATACGCTCCGCCACGCGACTGAGGCGCACCCAATGCAGAAGTACGGCTAGTTTCGCGCTGTTTGGATCACGCCGCGCTTTTGGGTGTACCAAATCCGGAATCCATTCCGGCAGTCGACGAATGCCGTGAGCTCGCCGCTGCTATAGGTTTTGTCGGAAAAGTCCGACATTTCCACTGTATCACACCGATTATCCCAGGCAGCCTCCATAGCGGCGGCGCGCCTTAGGTCTTGAAGCTCGCCAGCTACCCGGACGGCTCCGAGGTATAGGAAGAGCTTGGGATAGTTCTTCTCGTCGTACGGCTGCAAATCAACGGTTTGCACCTTATATGCCACGCTTTCGGGTGTCGGCTTCTGGCGTTCCCGCCCGCCCCCGCCGAAGAACCATGTCGCAGCAACTATCAACGCAGCCAACATCAGTAACTTCTGCATTTCGCCCTCCCGAATTGTCCCCAATGGCAATCGATCCCTGCCGCGCCTAATATCCGTCCGTGGGAGCCTCAACCCAATACCGGATGGAGTCTGCCGCGCGTTTTCGCGCGGGTCTCGTGGCTGCGTGCTACTGGCCGCAGCCAATGATCGTTCCGAGTGTGGTGATTGTGCAAGAATTGCCTTCGCTATCCTTGCTGTGCACACCCGACGAATCAGACCAGCTTTTTACGGAGTAGCTGTTCCCGTCGCTGTCCCGGCTAATAATTTCTTGACCGCCGCCTGAGAAGGTCCGCGTTTCGGTGCCAACCGAATAGGAATTGCCCTCAGTGTCGTATGATCGGATATGCAAATTACCTTGGTGTAGCTATCAGTGCAAACCCGGTATTCTCCATCACCGATGCACTCGGTCTTCGCTAACGCAGGCAACGACGCGATACCGAAGAACAGAGCAATCGCTACGTGCGCGACAACAACTTGCCCCATGTCAACCTCCCACGCCGTTATGGCAAAAGCGACAGACCTTTGCCTCAGCTTTAATGATCTCCGCGCAGTGGATGCACTTTTTCATTCCGCTTTCGAGCGCCTGTATTCGAGTGCACTGGTATCCGAACTCATGAGCAGCGCATGGGGGAGCGCGACGATGAATATCGCCGCTCCATAGAACCACCAAAGCACGAAGGAACGCCCCTTCGATTGTGCAATGGCAGCCGGCAACAAGCCGATAATCACGGCAATTATCAAAACTTCCATTTCTGCATCCCCTTCTCCCCGTAGATGCAGCGTGGCAGAATGCACGCGGAAATCAAACCTATCCGATGGGAGTAGGGCGGCGCAGGCCGCCCCCGATTAGCCCCGCTGAAAGAAATTCGAGCCTCAAGCTAGAAGGGCCGGACAGACCCCACGTCTGGTCGTCACCTCACGACAGAGATATTCGACGGGTATCGAAGCCACCGGCCGGCTCGTCCCTTGGGTCAACGGGATCGTCGGTGCAACACTTGAGGCCCGCCAAATCTTTCAATGTGACGCCGCACCTCAGTCTAGGGCGGTGATGGTGCCCCCCGTTTTCCCGAACCGTTGCGTCCTCATGTTGGACACGACCGTTAGGCTGTCGCCTTTCAGCGACCATTTTGTACTTTTGCTCATCATGTCTTCGTTGCATTTGTTTATCCAACGGAATGCGACTGCGTCGCCATCGATACGGCAATCATAGCTGTTCCCGGAAGCGCTCCGAAGGCGTACCCAGCCAGATTCTAATTCACTCACGGTAGGTGCAGAATTGAGGAAAAAATAGGTCATTCCACCCGCCACGCATATCTCGGCGTTCGACCAAGCTGCTGGTTGTGCCAGCGCAGGTGGGGCCGTTGCGATTAGTAATAGACCTGCAATCAATGTTCGCATTTGATCCCTCGATATAGCTAGAGAACGCATCGAGCACACCGCGCGCCGCTAATGTCGTGATAACCGATTCGCTGAGAGCATGGCTGGGGATAGTTCGGAGGTCTTCGCGTTCTCGCGATGCGGGTTGGCGGATGGGATGGTCGAACCCACGGTACGGTTCCCCGCACGACGGTTTTCAAGACCGGAGCCTTAACCCCTCGGCCACCCTTGGGCACGATACCGCTTTTTGATAGATGTTCGCCGTGCGCCAACGCGGATACGATCTTGCGCGCGACATGGCGGAGATGGGGCATGCGTCAGGGCGATCCGCAGAAAAAATCGGTGCTGTTCAGGGCGCCGGGTTTGGTCATGGGCGCGGTCGCGGGCCGGCGGCTGGACCGCTAGCGACATGCTGGCCTCATGGAGCGCTCCTGGCGGCTCCGGTCAATCGTGCCGGATCAAGGGCAATATCAGCATCAACACCGGCGAGCGCATCTTCCACGTGCCGGGGCAGCGACGCTACGCAGAGACGAAGATCAGCCTCCAGTATGGCGAACGATGGTTCTGCTCGGAGTTTGAAGCTTGGGCCGCCGGCTGGCGGAAATCGAAGTCGTGAGGCTTTGGCATCGGACATGATGCTGGAAATGGACTTGCCCGAAGATGACCTCGGCAAGCTCACCGAAGTTTCTGAGTGCCGCCCAAAGAGATGGCCCCACGACGCGGCCTTCAGTGCGGAGCATCTTCCCCCGGCCTTTTCCACGAAGCGCGCTGGCGGCCCTGTGAGAGGCAAGGCGAGCATCAGCGCCGGATAGACAGGTTCCAGAAATTCACAGAGCAGATCGAGGTATGATGGAGGTCACGGGCGGCTTTGACGATCGCTTTTGGCCTGAGCCCACCTAAACCCGCTCCATGTATATTCTGCCGTCAGGAGAAAAAATAAAAACCGGTAGAATGCATACTTCTGGCTCTCAGTCTCTTTGCCGCGAAACAAGCCGTACCTGGCGGAACAAGCCGAGGACGCAAAGGATGCTCCAGCCGATAAAAAAATGAGCACACTCTGTGAGATGCAAGAGCCTACAACGATAAATGCGACGAAATCGCCCGGTATATCGTCAGCTGTTTTTCGGGATCTTCATTGAAATTATTTCACCTAAAACTTCCTTGGAAGCTAGCAGTTATAGAGAGCAGGTCAGCTTCCTACAGTACAGACTTAATTTGCGGATGGATAAGCAAGTCGAAGCCGCAGGGAGCGATGCGGATCGGAGGACGGCGTTCTTTTCGAGGAGGCGGGCATTGAGGAAGGATCGCACAACTCCGAAGGTTAAAAAAGAGAGGGACGGCCGGGGTTTAGGCGAGCCGGCATGTCGCACACATGTCGCACGGAGCCGCCGTCAACAAATGAGAACCGTTGTAAACATTGAGAAATTTCTTGCAGTAGATGCGACGTGAAATCGGCAGCAAGAAGCAGCGACGATGACCGTAACGCTTTGTTTGTATTGGAAAAATTTTTGGCTGGGGAACCTGGATTCGAACCAAGATCGACGGAGTCAGAGTCCGCTGTTCTACCATTGAACTATTCCCCAGCAAGCGAACCGGCGGGCGGTTCGGCTGGTGTGCGGCGCTTATAAACAAAAGCCCGGCAATTGCAAATACCTGTTTTGAAAAAAATCGGGCTTCTCAGGCGAGGGGCGAAACTCTTTCGCAAAGCCCTCTATCAAAAAAGAATTTGGTGATTTTGGCGGGCGCTGATATCCTTGCGGCAACGAAAAAATCAAACGAGCGCCTGCTGCATATCCCAGGGACTTGCGCGGCGTGGTGGAAAACAACGTGGAAGACCCCGAAGGCGGTGCGAAGCCGCAATATGACGGGGCGACGGCGGCAGGGCGCAGGGACGGCAAGAAGTCCAGGCGTCGCAAGGGCAAGCGCGGCGGGCAGACCCGCAGCGTCGCCCATCCCGCTTCGCATGAGTTCCCCGGCAGTGCCGGGCAGCCTGCGCGCCCGATGGACGATGCGGCCGGACATCCGGCTCGCAAGCGAAAGCGCCGCCGTCGCGGCGGTCAAGGCGCTTCGCAGGATAGTTCAGTTCAAAACCAGAAGGTGGAACAGGACGCGGCAGTCAATGCCGCCCGGCCCGGCAGCGAACAACAGGCATCGAGCCGGCGCAACCGCCGGAAGCATCGCGGCAAGCGCGGGCTGCAGGGCCGGCCGCTGTCGTCGGCAAAGCCTTCCCATGTCCCTCTGCAGGAAATCCGCCTTGAAGAGTCGGCGCGCAGCGCCGTCCCGCGCGAGATGCAGAACGGCGCGGCCGACGGCCGCAAAGGACGCCAGGAGAGCAACGGTCGCCAAGGGGATCGTCACGCCGGCGAGCATGCATGGCCGGAAGAACTCTATGCCGCGCTCGATCTCGGCACCAATAATTGCCGTCTGCTCATTGCCCAGCCGACCCGGCCGGGTCAGTTCCGCGTCGTCGATGCCTTTTCCCGCATCGTACGCCTCGGCGAGGGCCTTGCCGCCAGCGGCCGTCTTTCCGACGAGGCGATGGAAAGGGCGATCGAGGCGCTGAGGATCTGCGCCGGCAAGCTCAAGAACCGGGAGATCCGCCGCATGCGGCTGATTGCCACCGAA
This sequence comes from Rhizobium aethiopicum, assembly GCF_014197535.1. Classification (GTDB taxonomy): domain Bacteria; phylum Pseudomonadota; class Alphaproteobacteria; order Rhizobiales; family Rhizobiaceae; genus Rhizobium; species Rhizobium aethiopicum_A. Next base: position 86,506 of record NZ_JACIFV010000005.1, on the reverse strand, counting down.
GCCTGCCGGCAGGCGGTCAACGGCGCAGAGTTCCTCGGCCGCGTCGTCGCCGAAACCGGCCTGGAGCTTGAGATCATCGACCGGGAGACCGAGGCACGGCTCGCGGTCTCCGGCTGCTCCTCGCTCGTTAGCCGCGAGACCCGTTCCGTCGTCCTCTTCGATATTGGCGGTGGCTCATCGGAGATCGCCGTCATCCGTATCGGCGATAGTCGCTTCAGCCGGCTGGCCAATCACATCACCCACTGGACCTCGCTGCCGGTCGGCGTCGTGACCCTGTCGGAGCGTCACGGCGGTCGCGACGTCACACCGGAACTTTTCGAGGGCATGGTGCGAGAGGTCGAAGCCATGCTCGGACGCTTCGATTGCCCGGAGATCGAGATCTTTGGGACCGGCGATTTTCACCTGATCGGCACGTCGGGCACGGTGACGACACTTGCCGGCGTCCATCTCGACCTGCCGCGCTATGACCGGCGCAAGGTCGATGGCATCTGGCTGTCGGATGACGAGGTCTCCGCCATGCAAGCAAAGCTTCTCTCCTGGGATTTCGAAAGCCGTGCGGCCAATCCCTGCATCGGGCCGGACCGCGCCGATCTCGTGCTTGCCGGCTGCGCCATTCTCGAGGCGATCCGCCGCCGCTGGCCGAGCCCGCGCATGCGCGTTGCCGATCGCGGCTTGAGGGAAGGCCTGCTCACCGACATGATGGCCGACGACGGCGTGTGGCGGCGAAACCGCAACCGCCGCGGCCAGCGGGCGAAATAAGGGGAAGGGCATGACGAAGGCACCGATCGCGGGAAATCGCACCGGCCGCAAGCTCGGCCAGCGCGTCAAGAACAAGAAGATGAAGGCATCCTCCCGCCAATGGCTGCAACGCCACATCAACGATCCCTATGTGCAGCGCGCCCAACTCGAAGGCTACCGCGCCCGCGCCGCCTTCAAGCTGTTGGAGATCGACGAGAAATACCACATCCTGCGCGGCGCCAGGCGCATCATCGATCTGGGGGCAGCGCCGGGCAGCTGGTCACAGATCGCCGCCAAGGTCACTGGCTCGACGGATGAGGACGTGCGTGTGGCTGCGATCGATTTCCTCGAAATGGCCCAGCTTCCCGGCGTCAAGATCCTGCAGCTCGACTTCCTCGATCCCAGTGCGCCGGAAAAGCTGATGGAGGCTGTCGGCGGCACGCCCGATCTCGTCATTTCCGATATGGCCGCGCCGACCACGGGCCACCACCGCACCGATCATCTGCGCACCATGCATCTCTGTGAGGTGGCTGCCCATTTCGCTATCGAAGTGCTGGAGGAGGGCGGGCATTTTCTCACCAAGACTTTCCAGGGCGGCACCGAGCGTGATCTGCTCGCCATGCTGAAGCAGAACTTTCGCCAGGTCGTCCATGTCAAGCCGAACTCGTCGCGCGCCGAATCGGTGGAAATGTTCCTGCTGGCCAAGGGCTTCAAAGGGCGGAAGGTGGAAGCTGAATAGCAAGCTTGATCTTCGGGCCACTCTTGTCCGATGATGGCGATCCTAATTGGATCCGGATGGCAGTTCCAGGCACGGGTAGTTGCTAGCCGCGCTCGATTAACGGTGTCTCGCATGCAAGCGATACCGATCAGAGATCAAATCAACCTACACCTCAGCCGTGTCTTTCTGCCGATCAGCTTGATCCGTGCGTCGCATCGTTGATCATTGTGGAAATTGGGTTACGGCGATTCGGAATTCTGTTGTCTGAATACCGCATTGGATAAGGTTATGGATTGCGCCCCCGGCTTGACAGCAGACATCACGATCCGTAGCGAGGCAGGACCGATACGATCAGGCCGGCAAAATGAAATATTTCAAACAACTCATGATAGAAGTGCTTTATCCCGGGAATAAGGCTGCAAGTGCACACGACCGAAACAACGGCATTGCGGTCTTTCTCTTTTCAATCGTTCCAGGACTTTCGCCGAACTTTAACTCCTTCATCCTCCTCGCGTCGATGCTGTGGGGCGCCTACTCCCTGGCGACAGGCCGCCTTGCCATGAACCTGTCGAGATCCGACCGGTTGGTTGCCGTCGGTATGTCGATATACCCGTTAGTGATGATCGCGAGCATGTTCATCAATCCCCCTTACTCCGAAGAATTGCACTGGATACTCCGGCTCCTGCCCTTCTTTTCGATCTGGCTGGTATTGCCGCGGATGCGCCAATCTCCCGATGGCCGTCTCGTGCCGCTCTTCATCCTCGGCGCAGGGATCGGCATGATCGTTACTTTTCTGCTCAGTCTTCTGCAGATTGCATTTCTTATGGACCGGGCGGAGGGCGGGACTACGAACGCTGCGCTGCTCGGGATCATAGGCATTCTCTTCGGCGGCATTGCGCTCCTCAACCTTCAATCTCCCAAAAGCATGGAGCAAAGGATTGCGATTTTGGGATACGCCGCGGGTATCGGTTGCGTTCTGCTGTCGGGAACGCGTTCGGCCTGGCTGGTTATTCCCGTCCATCTCGTCATCTTTCTCTGGTATTTTCGCAAACATGACTTCCATCTGAGCCTGCGCAGCCTCGCCATCACAGGCTCCCTGCTATTGGTGGGCCTTATTGCCTTAGGCAGCGGCCCGGTCCTTCATCGCATCGAAGCGCTGCGAGGGGATCTGCCATCGCTGGAACGCACCGACGGTGAGATCACTTCGCTGAGTGCGCGGTTCGCTTTGTACAAAGGTGCACTATCGGCAATCAGTAAGGACCCGTTGACTGGTTACGGCCCGCAAAACCGGATGGCTTCGGTTCTGGCGGAGTTGCCTGATAACATAAGGCCAAAACTGTCCTTCACGCATGTCCACAACGGTTTTCTGACCGCGGGAATTGATGCCGGCGTTTTCGGCATCGCGGCGCTTTCGCTGATGCTGCTCACACCAGTGATCGGCGCGTGGAGAAAAAAAGCCGGGCCGGGCCGCGATCTGGCGATTGCGCTCGCTCTTCTGCTCTTCAGCAGCTACGTCATAACCGGTAGCTTTGGCATCATGTTTAACCAGAAGGCTCTCGATCCGATCTTCGCCTATATGGTCGCCCTGATCTGCACGGATCGAGGCAGCATACGCTTTGCGCCCGTTGTTTCGAGCTGACGGTCCTGCACATCGGCGGCGGCTTGCAAAGGGCTTCAAAGGCCGCAAGGCGGAAGCTGGCGCAGAGCAAGCTTGATCTCGGGGCGATCCCGGCCGATGATGATTCCATGCTTCTTTACGTCACGCTCGGAACCAACGACCTCGACCGCGCAGGGCATTTTTACGATGCCGTTTTGCCCGTGCTCGGCTATCGTCGCCAGCATTTTTCGCAGGAGGAGATCGGCTATTCCGCGCCAGGCGATACGCGCTGCCGCTTCTGGGTGGTGACGCCCTTCAATCGCCACCGGGCAACTGCGGGCAACGGCGCCATGGTCGCATTCACCGCCGAAACGCGGGCAGCCGTCGATGCCTTCCATGCGGCGGCAATCGCGGCAGGCGCCGCCGATGAAGGCGGGCCGGGTCTGCGCTCCTACCATGCCCATTTCTATGCCGCCTATGTCCGCGATCTCGACGGCAACAAACTCTCTGCCGTCTGCGAGAGCTCTGAATAGGGAGCTCATTTCACTGCTTGCTGCTCGGCCTCGATCGCAGATGCCGCCAGGCGTCTCGAGCGGTGGCCGGACACGAGCGCGCCGGCGCTGCGATCCATCCGGATGAAGGGAATGGTCGCAATCACCGTCAGTCCGGCAATGATGTAGAAAGCCAGGTGGAAATCAGCGACATCAAGCGCCTCGCCCCTGATATAGATCGAGGTCTCCAATATTGCGGCCGCCACCGCGACGCCGAGCGCCAGGCTGACCTGCTGCATGACGGAGCTCATCGATGTCGCCTGGCTGGCTTCAGCATCATCGATATCGGCGAAGGCAAGCGCATTGACGCCGGTGAACATGAAGGAGCGGGAGAAACCGCCCAAGAGCAGCACGCCGATGATGACGAGGTGCGGCGTTGCCGGCGTGAAGAGGCCGGTGATGACGGTCACAAGGGTCGTCACCATGGCGGCGCCGATCAGCGTCGTGCGAAAGCCGGTGGCGGCGAAAACGCGTTTGGCCATGAACTTCGTGGTGATCGCCCCGATCGCCCCGGCAAAGGTGATGAGGCCGGATTGGAACGGCGTCAGCCCGAAGCCGAGCTGCAGCATCAGCGGTGTCAGGAACGGCATGGCGCCGACGCAAATTCGAAAGAGATTGCCGCCCATGGTCGAAGCCCGGAACGTCGGATTTTTGAACAGGTTGAGGTTGAGGATCGGCGCCGGGTGGCGCTTCGCATGGCTGATGTAGAGGACGCCGCAGGCAAGGCCGATCAAGGTCGCGGTGATGCCGATGATCGGCGGCAGGGCCGGCAGGCTGACCACCGACAGGCCGAAGACGACACCCGCGGCCGAAAACGAGGTAAGCACGAAGCCGGTGAAATCGAGCTTCGGCGGCGCCATCGCTTCCACCTCCGGCAGGAAGATCGTTGCAAGCCAGATGCCGATGATGCCGACCGGCACGTTGATCAGGAAGATCCAATGCCAACTGAAATAGGTGGTGATGAAGCCGCCGAGCGGCGGGCCGGTGAGCGGGCCGACAAGGGCGGGAATGGTGAGCAGCGCCATGGCCGAGACGAGGTCGCTGCGCTGCGTGGTGCGCACCAGGACGAGACGGCCGACCGGCGTCATCATCGCGCCGCCCATGCCCTGCAGGAAGCGGGCGACGACGAATTCTCCGAGATTGGAGGAGACGGCGCAGAAGATCGAGCCGATGACGAAGACTGAGATGGCGAGGCGAAAGATCTTCTTGGCGCCGAATCTGTCGGCCATCCAGCCGCTGACCGGGATGAACACCGCCAGCGCCACCATGTAGGAGGTCAGCGCCAGCTTCAGCGTGATCGGTCCGACATGCAGGTCGGCGGCGATTGCCGGCAGCGCCGTCGAAATCACGGTGGAGTCCATCTGCTCCATGAAGAGAGCGACGGCAAGGATCAGCGGGACGATGCGGTTCATAGGCGGGAGCCGTGATAGGCTGCGGATTGGAGCAGGAAAGGCATTTGCTGTGTAGACCCACTTCCTGGACCTGCCAATCCTTCAATCCGCTTCGATGGCACGTTTGGTTCACGTCTGCGTGAGATGGCTTGCCCGGCAACCTTCCCTATCAAGAATGACCTATGTTCACCTCGCCCGGGCGGGAATCCGGGCGGGCATATCGTCGAGGCAGCGCAATGACACCGCGCGTCGGGAGTGGATATGGCAATTCCAACGCCAATAAAGCGGCGCACGTTTTTGCCGCAGGGTTCGGGCTGCTGGCGGCGCCGGTGATTTCAAGAGAGAAGGCGGCCGCGGCCGCGACTGGAGAAAGCAACAATATGAATGCAGTGCCTTTGCCCGAGATCGATCAATTCAAGCTCGGTTCCTATAAATTCACCGTGGTGCGCGATGGCATCAACATCTCCGAAAAACCCTATGAAACCTACGGCACCAATCAGGATCCCGAAACGGTCAAGGCATTGCTGACCGCAAACTTCCTGCCGCCCGACAAGATCCTGAGCGGCTATTCGCCTGCCCTCATCGATACCGGCTCGGATGTCATTCTTGTCGATACCGGCTTCGGTGCGTCAGGGCGGGCGCGTGGCGCCGGCCGGCTTGCCGAAGGCCTGAAAGCTGCAGGATACTCGGCGGACGATGTCACCCTCGTGGCGCTCACCCATCTGCACGGCGACCATATCGGCGGCCTGATGGAAAATGGCGCAGCCGCCTTCAAGAATGCCCGCTATGTCATCGGCCAGGCCGAATATGATTTCTGGTCGAACAAATCACGCGAAGGCACGCCCGCCGAAGGCGGCCACAAGGCCGTGCTCGCCAACGTGACGCCGCTCGTCGAAAAAGCCACCTTCATCAAGGATGGCGACGGCGTTGCGGCCGGCATGACGGCGATGCTGGCCGCCGGTCACAGCCCGGGCCATATGGTGTTCCATGTGGAATCCGAGGGCAAGCGCCTGGTGCTGACCGGCGATACGGCCAACCACTATATTCTGTCGCTGCTGCGCCCGAATTGGGAAGTGCGCTTCGATATGGACAAGGCGCAGGCGGCAGCCAGCCGCCGCAAGGTTTTCGACATGATCGCCACCGACAAGATCGCCTTCCTCGGCTATCACATGCCATTCCCCGCTGTCGGTTTCGCCGAACCGCAGGATGGCGGCTATCGCTTCGTGCCGAAGACCTATCAGTTCGATATTTGATCTACCGCATGTCGCCCGGAAGTGTGCAGCGGTTCCGGGATAACGACATGCGTAAAAACAAAAAGCTAAAGCGCATCGCATGAATGAGGTTTGACGCGATGCGCCTTACAGCGCCGCGCGTCTTATCAGACGCGCAAAGGACGCTGTAACACTTAGAATCTACGCATCGTGCTTTCCGAAATCGATTCCGATTTTCGGGCCGATGCGGTGGATGCATGGCTCCCATGACGAGCCCGGCGGCCACGCCGGGCTTTTTGCTATTTCCTTCCTGTCATAGACGTGTTACCAGCCCTCGCCAACTTCCAAGCAACTCATGCACACCGCCGGTGCGGACGATTCGTTTCCGGGACGGGTTGCATTTTCTTAACTGAAGGAATTTGGCCATGGCCCGCATCATTGAAACGGCAACCGGCGCGGACGCGCTTACCTTCGACGACGTGCTGCTGCAGCCCGGCCATTCCGAGGTCATGCCCGGCCAGACGAATATCGCAACCCGCATCGCTCGCGACTTCGATCTCAACATCCCGATCCTCTCTTCGGCCATGGATACCGTCACCGAAAGCCGGCTGGCGATCGCCATGGCCCAGGCCGGCGGCCTCGGCGTCATCCATCGCAACCTGACGCCGATCGAGCAGGCCGAAGAGGTCCGCCAGGTGAAGAAGTTCGAAAGCGGTATGGTCGTCAATCCGGTCACCATCGGCCCGGAGGCGAAGCTTGCCGAAGCGCTGTCCCTGATGAAGTCGCACGGCATCTCCGGCATCCCGGTCGTCGAGAAGTCCGGCCGCCTCGTCGGCATCCTCACCAACCGCGACGTCCGCTTCGCCTCTGATCCGGAGCAGAAGATCCATGAGCTGATGACCAAGGACAATCTGGTCACCGTCAAGGAAAACGTCGATCAGCAGGAAGCCAAGCGCCTGCTGCACTCGCATCGCATCGAGAAGCTGCTGGTTGTCGACCCGGAAGGCCGCTGTGTCGGTCTCATCACCGTCAAGGATATCGAGAAGTCGCAGTTGAACCCGAACGCCTCCAAGGATGCGCAGGGCAGGCTTCGCGCCGCCGCCGCCATCAGCGTCGGCGATGACGGCTTTGAGCGGGCCGAACGGCTGATCGAGGCCGGCGTCGACCTTCTGGTCGTCGATACCGCCCATGGCCATTCGCAGCGCGTCCTCGATGCCGTTGCCCGCGTCAAGAAGCTGTCCAACTCGGTCAGGATCATGGCCGGCAACGTCGCCACCTATGACGGCACCAGGGCGCTGATCGACGCGGGTGCCGATGCCGTCAAAGTCGGCATCGGCCCGGGCTCGATCTGCACGACGCGCATCGTCGCCGGCGTCGGCGTTCCCCAGCTCGCCGCCATCATGTCGGCAGTCGAGGCCGCGCGCGATCAGGACGTGCCCGTCATCGCCGATGGCGGCATCAAATTTTCCGGCGACCTGGCCAAGGCGATTGCCGCCGGCGCTTCCGCCGTCATGATCGGCTCGCTGCTGGCCGGCACCGATGAGAGCCCCGGCGAGGTCTATCTCTACCAGGGCCGCTCCTTCAAAGCCTATCGCGGCATGGGCTCCGTCGGCGCCATGGCCCGCGGCTCGGCCGACCGCTATTTCCAGGCGGAGGTGCGCGACACGCTGAAGCTCGTGCCGGAAGGAATCGAGGGCCAGGTGCCCTACAAGGGGCCGGTAGCGGCAGTCGTCCACCAGCTCGCCGGCGGCCTCAAGGCGGCCATGGGCTATGTCGGCGGCAAGGATCTGAAGGATTTCCAGGAGCGCGCCACCTTCGTGCGCATCTCCGGCGCCGGTCTTCGCGAAAGCCACGCCCATGACGTGACGATCACCCGCGAGAGCCCGAATTATCCGGGCGCCGGCCTCTGATCATGAAGGCGGGCAGCGCAATTCCCCTCTGGGTCGTCGCGCTGCTCGCCGCCCTCTGCCTTGCCGTGCTCGCCTGGACGACCTTCGGCTTCGTCGTGCCCTTCAAGCACGAAACCGGGCAAGCGGTGCTCGACACCTATTTCGCCGGTTACGACGAATCGGCCGTCTTCCACATGCAGAAGCTGCTCGACGAGAACGAGACGGCAGCCAAATTGCTCAACGCCATGTATTTCGGGCCGGAGCTGATCTTTCCGGCATTGCTGACGGCGCTGCTGTTCCTTGTTTTCCTCAGGCTTGGCCCTGTCGGCTCGTGGTTCGGCCGGTCGCTTCATCCGCTCGCTGCCAAGGCAATCTATCTGCTGCCTTTCATCTACGGCATCTCCGACTACGGCGAGAACATTTCCAGCCTGATCGCCTTTGACAACGGCGCGTCTGAAGGTCTTGCGATGCACCTGCTGCCGTGGATGACGCGGTTGAAATTCGCAAGCCTCGCTATCTGCTTCATCGTTGCCGCTCGGCTTGCCATTGCCCGTTGGCTGTCGCCGCGCGAAGGCTGAGGGCGCTTGCGCCGTCTGTCTCTGCGATTTAAGGCCGCGTGGTATCCGGTTCCGCTTTCGGCTATTGCTCGAAAGATTGCAAATGCGGAAAGGACTTAAGGCCCATATGACCGCCTATCAAATCTTCTGGCCACTCCTCGCCCATGTGGCCCTGGTCTATGGTATTTATGCGCTTCTGGGCACGCGGCGCGCGAAAATGGTCCGCGCCGGCAAGATAGAGCAATCGGAGTATCGCGAAAATCGTGACGAACCCGCCGAAAGCCTTGTGGTCAAGAACTGCCTCGCCAACCAGTTCGAATTGCCTGTGCTCTTCTACGCCTGCTGTGTTCTTCTCTATGTCACCGAAGCAGACAATCTTGTCTCCGTCTGCCTCGCCTGGACCTTCGTCATCCTGCGTTATGCTCATGCCGTCATTCACGTCACCAGCAATGATCTCCGCTACCGCAGCCCAATCTTCGCTGCCGGTTATCTGGTGCTTGCAGCCATGTGGGGTTGGCTCGCAATCTGGATGGCGGTGGGCTGACGCTGATGTGCGCAGGCAGCAGCTCACTGGATTTTACAACTAGTCGACGTTTTTCGCGTGCAAGTCAATCAGAGCAATGTGGTCTAGAAGCCTGATTTTCCAGACGGTTGCCGATCGTTAAAATGTGAGCGTTTCCATTTACCGCTGATGAAGGCCTGCATGTCATATCCGCTCGACGCGGTGGTGGCAGATAGCCTCCGCTGCGAAACAATAAGAATGGGAACGACATGGGCGCGGAAAGCATGGATCGCATCGGCTTGCGCAGGAAGCCGAAGCAGGAGCGTAGCATCCAGAGGCTGGATCTTATCCTCGCTGCCGCCGCCAGAATCATCGCCCAAAAAGGCGTCAGCGCCATGCGGATGACGGAACTCGCGGTCGCCGCCAAGGTGCCGATCGGCTCGGTTTACCAATACTTCCCGGAGAAGGCGGCGATCGTCAAAGCCCTGTTCGACCAGCACGCTTCGGCGATCCAGGCGAAGACGGCGGCGATGTTCAGCGACGTGCAGTCACTCGACCAGGCCATCGATCTCGTCTGCGCCACCATCGACTGGTATTACGAATCCTATCGCGGCGATCCCGTGTATCTCGGCGTCTGGATGGGAACGGAGACCGATCAGGATCTGCTTCGGCTGAATATCGAGCACAGCGGTCGCGTCGCCGGTATCTTTGATGACGCTGTACGCAGATTGGCTCCCGACCTCTGCGACGAGGAAATGTTCGCGCGCACTTACCTTTTCAGCCACCTGATCGGCGCCGTCGTCCGGCTTGCCGCCGTCAGCGAAGAGACGGTAGCGCGGCGCATGCTCGGCGAGTGGAAACGCGTCATCCGCGCTTCCCTTTTCGCCACGAGCGTGCCGAGCGCCGCATAGAGCCTTCCTACCAGCTCGGCACCATATTGGCAGCCTTCAGCCGCGGATAAAGGCGCGCCTGGGCGGATTTGACATCCGCGTCCAGACCGTCGTCGACGACAGCCGGCGTGATGTTGTCGAGGCAGGCAGTGATATGGGCCGTGATTGCGTTCATCAGCGACAGCGAGACGCCCGGCCGTTTCATGATGCCGATCTGCACCGGCGGCAGCGCCGGAAAACCGTCGGCCTGGCTCAGCACCTTCATGCCCGTCCGCAGCGCCGATTCCGGCATGACCGAGACCGCCATCCCGGCAAGGACGGCCGCGGCGACGACGGTGCAGGACCAACTGGTGAACAGGATCTGGTGCTCGCGGCCGACGGCATCGAGCGCCGAGCAGGCGAGCTGGCGCCACTGGCAGTCGCGGCGGCCAACGGCAAGCGGCACCGGCGCGTCGTCGCGGATCGGATGGTTGGCCGAGCCGACCCAGCAGAGCGGCTCGGTTCTCACCACATCGGACATGCGCTCGCGCGGATTGTGGGTGACGAGCGCGATATCAAGTTCGCCCTTGTGCATACGCTCGGCCAGATCCACCGAGGGCTCGCAGACGATGTAAAGCTCGACATTCGGATGGGTCTTGGCGAAGCGGCCGATGATATCGGGCATGTAGCGATCGGCGTAATCGTCCGGCGTGCCGATGCGCAGCGTCCCCTCCAGCCTATTGTCGTCAAAGGCGGCGATCGCCTCATTGTTGAGGCGGATGATGCGCCGGGCGTAGTTGAGCAGTTTTTCGCCCTCGACGGTCAACCGGTTGCCGCGGCCGTCCTTGATGAACAGCTGCTTGCCGATGCGCTCTTCGAGACGGCGCATCTGCATGGAGACGGCGGATTGGGTCTTGTAAACCCTGTCGGCGGCCTTGGTGAAGCTGCCGGAATCGACGATGGCGATGAAAGTCTGCAACTGGTCGAGATCAAGAGGCGCGGACATGGGGTCACCTATAAAGATAGCTGATGATAATCATTAGAAACATTCGTTGGACTGATCAATAGGTCTTTGGCATCTTCGGGATGCAAATCAAAGCAAAGTGAAGGACAGACACCCTGCCTGTTCAAGCGGAATTCAGCTTGCTCCTTCTCGCACGACCTCGCGGGAGGGGTGGGTTGCTTTGCGCGCAGATCTGAAACGTTACAGCGCCCTTTCCACGTCTGAAGGACGCGCGGCGCTGTACAGAAAGGAGAGTTCAATGCGCATGACAGACCAGACACTCGAACTCGATTGCGACAAGCCGACCCCGACGTTTTCCCAGCGTCTGGCGGCAGGTCTCGCACCGTTGGCCTCTCTCTTTCGCGTGTTCCGCAATCGCATCGAGATCAACGCGCTGCATGATCTGAACGACACGCAGCTGAGAGATATCGGCCTCACCAGGGCCGATCTGACCTCCGCGTTCCTGGCGTCGACCTTCTTCGAGGACCCGTCGGAACATCTGACGCGCTCGGCGCGCAATCGCTGGCGCCTGTCGCTCTTCCGCTCCTACCAGGAGTAGGAGCGTCGAGTTTCCCCGCAGGGTGATAGCCAATAGCCCTGCCGCTTGACCCGGTGATCGGCTTTCCCAGCCATCGCCGGGTCTTTTTATGTCTTGGTGTCAGGCGAAGGCTTCGGCCGATAGGTTTCGAAAATCGCCTCCAGATTCCTCTGGTAGCTCTTCTGCACTTCCAGTCCGCTGTCGAACATGGCGTTCAGTATCTCGCCATAGCTCTCGGCCGCGACTTTCGCCTCTTCCTTCGGCGCTGCCTGCGTCTTGGCTGCCGGCTTTTGAGCCGCCGGCTGCTGGCCAAGTCCACCCATCATCTCCTGGAAGGCCTTGGCAAAGGGATTGTCGAGGAAGGGGTTCGGCTGAGGTGTCGGCTGAGCCTTCGGCAGCGAAAACATCTGCTGCATCGCCTGCGTGAAGGGATTGTCGAAGATGCTGGGCTGCGCGGCCTTCGGTTTCGGCGGGAAGCCGGTACTCTCCAGCCATTGCTGGATGGTCTCGGCCATCGCCGTATTGACGAAGGGGTTGACCGGCGAAGCCATCTGGCCGGTCGTCTGTTTGAAGAGCCCGCCCATCAGCGTATCGGCCAACACCGGCAGCATCTGTTTGTAGATGTCCTGTCCAATGCCGGTCATCTGCGCGGCTTGGGCGGCGACCGCGCGCGAAACCTCCTTGGAGCCGAAAAGCTGGGCAAGGATATTGTTGCCGTCAGAAATGCCCTCCGGCGTGAAAGCCCGGCTCATATCCTCGAAATATCGCGCGTAGTTGCCGGAGGCAACGGCCTGCATCAGTCCGACGAAATCGTAAGGATTGTTGGTGCTGCGCTTCAGGCCGGCGGAAAAGGCCGGCATCAGCGCCGCCATGGCCTTGGTCGCCTGTTCCTGCGCCAGGTTGAATTGCCGGGCGACGGCCTCCATCGCGGCGCCGTTCTGCGCCTGCATCATCATGTCGAAGAGTGGCAGCATGGAGGTCCCTTTCCCCGAGTCGTGACGCGTTGTAACGCCACTATATCCGGAAATGGTAATGTGCAAACGGCTTTTTGCCAGAAGAGCTTAGGACGGTCTCAGTACTGATAGTCCTCGAAGACCGGTTCGACGGAACCCTGCCAGCGACCGTGATAGAGCGACAGCAGATCCTCGGCGAGCGTCGCCTTCTTGGCAAGCACCTCGTCGAGCGGCGCAAGGAAGATGCTCTCGTCCTGGCCTTCGCCGTTGAGCTTGCCGCGCGCTTTGAGGCCGGCCTTCGATATGGCGACCACCTCGCGGGCCATCTCGAGCAGCGCGTGCCCGCGAAATTCAGCCTGCAACCCTTCGGCCGGAACGGCGTTGCGCAGGGCGCTGACCTCGGCAAAGCTCCAATCCTTCGTCAGCTCGTCGGCGGCCTCGAGGGCCGCATCTTCATAGAGCAGGCCGACCCAGAAGGCCGGCAAGGCGCAGATGCGCCGCCACGGGCCGCCGTCGGCGCCGCGCATTTCGAGGAAACGCTTCAGCCGCACATCGGGGAAGAGCGTCGAAAGATGATTGGTCCAGTCTCCCATCGTCGGCGAGGGATCGGCGACCTCGCCCTTCAAGGCGCCGTTCATGAACTGGCGGAAGGTCACATGCGTGCAGTCGTGATAGCGCCCGTTGCGGACGATGAAATACATCGGCACGTCGAGCGCCCATTCGGCGTAGTCGCGGAAACCGAAGTCAGCGCGGAAGGTGAAGTCGAGCAAGCCGGAGCGCCGGTTGTCGACATCGCGCCAGATATCGCCGCGCCAGGAAAGCAAACCGTTCGGCTTGCCTTCGGTGAAGGGCGAGGAGGCAAAGAGCGCGGTCGCCAGCGATTGCAGCTTCATGGAGACACGCATCTTCTTGCGCATGTCGTCTTCCGAGGAGAAATCGAGATTCACCTGGATCGTGCAGGTGCGATACATCATGTCGAGGCCCTTGGTGCCGACCTTCGGCATGTAGCGGGTCATGATCTCGTAGCGTGATTTCGGCATTTGCGGCGTTTCGGCGTAGGTCCATTTCGGGCTGCCGCCGATGCCGAGGAAACGGATGCCCATTGGTTCGGCGATCTCGCGCAGCGTCGCCAGGTGCTGGTTCGATTCCTTGCAGGTCTGATGGATCGTTTCCAGCGGCGCGCCGGAGAGTTCGAACTGACCGCCTGGTTCGATCGAGATCGCGCCCATGCCGTTCTGTTCGGCAAGGCCGATGATGTTGCTGCCGTCCAGGATCGGCTCCCAGCCGCTCTTTTTCTGCAGGCCGGTGAGCAGGGCCGAGATGCTGGCATCGCCGAAGTAGGGAACCGGGCTGTTGTCGGCGCGGAAGAAGGCGAACTTCTCATGTTCGGTGCCGATCCGGAAGCGCTCCCGCGGCTTGTTGCCCGCGGCGATGTAATCGGTCAATTCCTGAACCGAAGAGAGCGGGGTCTGGTCGGTAGTGTCGCGGGCCATGCGGGGTACCTGTATTCAAAAGGCGCCCAGGGGGCCGGGCAATTGGAAGGTGATTAGGACCCAAGCCACGTATGTTGCAAGTGAAATTCTTTCAACGACGCATCAAAAAAACAGCAGTGATTTCCGCGTCAACCGTTTTCCCGCTCACGTCCAGTCGCCGATCGCCGCCTGGACCACCGCCAGCGCCGCAACGGCCGCCGTATCGGCCCTGAGGATGCGCGGCCCGAGCGGAATGGCGGTGACGAAATCGAGGCTTCGAAGCCGCGCCCGCTCGTCTTCCGAAAAGCCGCCTTCCGGCCCGACGAGCAGAGCGAGATGCCTTTCCTGGATGGCTGCCAGCACCGGCAGCGGGTTTTGCCCGGCATCACCCTCGTCGCAATAGATGATGCGCCGCTCGCTCGGCCAGCGGTCGAGCAGATCGGAAAGTCTCACCGGTTCGGCCACATCAGGGATGCCGAGAACGCCGCATTGCTCCGCCGCCTCGACAACATTGGCGCGCAGCTTGTCGAGATTGGTGATTTTGCCCTGCACGTGCTGGGTCATGACAGGCTGCAGCAGGCCTGCTCCCATTTCGACCGCCTTCTGCACGAGATAATCCATGCGCCCGACTTTGAGCGGCGCGAAGAGATAATGCAGATCGCAAGGCGCCGGCTGTGGCCGCGTCTGCTCGGTTGCCGTCAGCTGGATGCGTTTGCGCGTGGGGAAGGAGAGGGAGGCCTTCCACTCGCCGTCACGGCCGTTGAAGAGCAGGATCTCCGCAGCGTTCTCCATCCTCAGCACATTGGCGAGATAGTTGAACTGTTCGGCATTCGCCTCCACGACGGCGCCGCTGGAAAGCGGCGCGTCGACGAAAAGCCGTTGCATGCGGAAATTGGCGCGCATTTGAAAAACCTGAGGTTTCAGACAAAGAGCGCGAACATAACCCAATAAATCATCGCCGCAAGCGCTGCCGAAACCGGCACGGTGATGATCCAGGCCGCGATGATCGTCATGAAATGCGAGCGGCGCACGAGATAGCGCCGCCGCCTTTCATGAATGTTCGGCTCCTCCGGTTCATCCAGTTCCCAGCTGTCGGCCTTGCGCCTGATATAAGCGATGCGGCGCTTGGAACGGCGAGTGTACCATTCGCGGAAGAAGCCGACGCCGAAGACCGCGCCGACGGCGATATGCGTGGTGCTGACCGGCAGGCCAAGCCAGGAGGCGGCGATGACGGTGAAAGCGGTCGAGAGAGCCACGCAATAGGCGCGCATCGGGTTGAGCTTGGTGATCTCCTCGCCGACGAGGCGGATGAGGCGCGGCCCGAAGAGCAGCAGGCCGACGGAGATGCCGAAGGCGCCGATCAGCAGCACCCAGGGCGGTGGATGGCCGACGCCGCCGTCGCCGCCGATACCGACCGAATGGACGATTGCTGAAAGCGGCCCAACCGCGTTCGAAACATCATTTGCGCCATGCGCAAAAGAAAGCAGTGCCGCCGAGCCGATCAGCGGCAGCCGGAACAGCACCCGCAGTGAGCTGTTGCGGTTTTCGAGATCCCGCGCTTGCGCGAGAACAAGTGGCCGAGCGGCAAGCCAACTTACCAGCCCAATGCCGATGCCGATCAGAATGACGGTGAGGGGCGGAAATCTGCCGACCGGCGACAGCTGCAGCACCATATAGGCCATGAAGCCGCCGGCCATGACGGCCACCAGCACCGGCACCCAGCGCTGTGCCGCCGCGACCTTGTCGTCGCGATAGATGATGAGTGTCTTGACGAGATAGAGCAGGCCGGCCGCGATCAGCCCGCCGATCAATGGCGAAGTGATCCAGCTTGAGGTGATCTCAAACATCACCCCCCAGTTCACCGGCTCCGGCCCCACAGCTGAGATGCCGGCGCCGATCACCGCCCCGACGATCGCATGCGTGGTGGAAACCGGCGCATTCATCCAAGTTGCAAGGTTGATCCAGAGGGCCGCGGCCATCAGCGCCGCCATCATGATCCAGCCAAGCGCTGCCTGCGGCAGCTGGACGGTATCGACGATGTTTGAAGAGATCGTCTTGACCACTTCGCCGCCGGCGATCGTTGCCCCCAGGACCTCGAAGATCGCAGCAATGACAAGCGCCTGGCCCATCGTCATGGCGCGTGCACCGACGGCCGCACCGACATTGTTGGTCACGTCGTTGGCGCCGATATTCAGCGCCATGTAGCCGGCAAGGGCCGCTGCCGCCACGACGAGCACGGCTCCCGGCCGGTCGAAGACGTAGACGCCTGCAAAAAGCATGACGAGGCCGACGAAAATCAGCCCGAGCCCAGGCGCCACCAGCCGTCGCGCAACATGCTTTGCCGCGTCCTCGACATAGGTGATCTTATCGAGGTCCTTGTCGAGCGTGCGTTTCGTCAGAACTGCGGGACGGGGCGGCATTCTTTTTCCTGAAGGATGAATCTGCTTCTACGCTGCTTTCCTAGCAGTGCAAGATGGCAGGATTCATTCCGCCGGAATTTGTTTCGCCGGTTTGGCCGACAGTCTATCGGTCATCTTTTGCTTGAAGGCGAGGAAGAGGTTGCGAAGTTCTGGTTCGCGGACGCGGCTGGCCGCCTCGTCGCATGAGACCCAGTCGATGGTGCGCTCGCCCTTTTCCTTGAAGTTCTTTGCCATGTCGGTGACCTCAAGCGCATAGACCTGCACCTTGCAGACGACCTGCACCCCGTCACGCAGCACCTTCTGATAGGTGTAGGAACCGAGCGTTTCCGCCTCGGCCGCGCCGCGTACGCCGGCTTCTTCCAGGGCTTCCTGCGCGGCGACCTCATGGGCGCACTTCCCGTTCATCGGCCAGCCCTTGGGAATGACCCAGCGGCCGGTGTCACGGCTCGTCATCAGCAGAACTTCGACATCACCGCTTTTCTTCTTCACCCGGTAGCAGATCGCACCATATTGTTGTCGCGGCGGGCGCCGGAACATCAGTTGCACATCGGATGCCAATCGGGCGAGAAGAGTCAATTGTCGGGTCACCTTTACAGTGGTTGTTAGGAATCACTCATATACATGTATCACGGAACGCTTACGCAATCCAAAGCCGCAGACGACCGAAACATGATTTAACCGCCGTTGATAGGGGAAATCGAGCTGGGGCAGGCTCAGAAATCCGCCACGACCTGTCTCGAATGCGCCATATTGCACAGGTGTACAATATGGCTTCGTCCGCATCTCCAATCAATGGCGGAATCCGTTGTTCCACCACGATTCTTTTTTTAAAAATGTGGCAACCGTGCCTCGCCTTCCCACGCTGGGTTGCCTTCTGCCCGCGGTTACGGCGGTATCAGCGCTCCCAATAGGGGACTGGCCCGTAAAGCTCGGTGAGATAGTCGATGAACAGCCGTACCTTGGCCGGCAGGAACTGCCGGCTGGGATAGACGGCCGAGAGTGCGACATTGTGCGAGCCCTCATAGGCGCGCAGCACCTGCACCAGGCGGCCGGTCTTCAGTTCCTCGCCGATATCCCAGGTGGAGCGCAGCGCGATCCCGAGGCCTGATATGACAGCCTCGCGGATCACCTCGCTGGAGTTGGTGATCAGCATGCCGTCGGGCCGCAGGCTGAGGGGCCCGTCCGGCCCGTTCAGCCGCCAGCTATCGCTGTTGTGCGCCGGCAGGCAGCGATGGTGTTTCAGGTCGTCGATATGCCTTGGCTCGCCATGCGCCGCGAGATAATCCGGCGAAGCGCAGAGGAGCCGGCGCACCGGCGCCAGCCGTCGGGCGACGAGGCTGGAATCGGTCAGTTCGGCAATCCGGATCGCCAGATCGAAACCGCTGCCGATGATGTCGCTGAATTCGTCGGTCAGCACCAGGTTGATCGCAAGCTCCGGGTGCGCCTGCATGAAAGCCTTCAGATGCGGCGCGATATGCATGCGGCCGAAGGAGGTCGGCGCCGAGATCTTCAGCGTGCCGTGCATCTGCGCCGAGCGGCCGGAAATGTAGAATTCGGCCTCCTCCAACCCGGCGAGAATACCGAGAACGCGGTCGTAAAAACCTTGTCCGGCTTCCGTCAGCGAGATCTGCCGCGTCGTGCGCTGCAGAAGCCTGGTGCCGAGCCGGTCCTCCAGCCGCTTGATCCGCTTGGAAACGACGGCAGGAGAAAAGCCGAGCGCCCGCCCGGCGAGCGACATGCTTCCCGTCGAAACGACCTTGGCAAAGATTTCGAGATCACCCAGATTGGTCATAAGGTTTTCAGACTTTTCCCCTTTTGACATAAGTGCTTAGCATTTGCGCCACTTTCGGGAAAGTGCTAAGCCGGTTCACCGGCGGCAGAGGCTGGCGGCCCGTCCCGCTGTCATCTTCCCGCTGCGATTTCCCGTCGTCAGGGCCAGGGAGAACACCATGTCCGACGCCATTCCGTTTCTCGCCCCGCGCGCCGATGTGCTGGCGCGCCGCGCCCGGATCGTTGCCGATCTCGCCGATCTTCTGCCGCCGGAATGTCTGATTCATGAGACGCGCGAGCTGGTGCCGTTCGAAACCGATGCCTTCGTGTCCTATCGTCGCCTGCCGCTCGCCGTCGCTCTGCCGCGCACCACGGCCGAGGTGGCAGCCGTCATGCGTTATTGCCACCGTTACGGTATTCCCGTGGTGCCGCGCGGCGCCGGCACCTCGCTTTCCGGCGGCGCCATTCCGCAGGAGGATGCCGTCGTGCTCGGCCTGTCGAAGATGAACAGCATTCTCGAAATCGATCTGCCGAACCGCGTCGCCGTGGTTCAGGCCGGAGTGACCAATCTCAACATCTCAGAATCCGTCTCGGCCGACGGCTTTTTCTACGCGCCTGATCCGAGTTCGCAGCTCGCCTGCACGATCGGCGGCAATATCGGCATGAATTCCGGCGGCGCCCACTGCCTGAAATATGGCGTCACCACCAACAATCTGCTCGGCGTCAGGATGGTGCTGGTCGACGGTACGGTGATCGAGCTCGGCGGCAAGGCGCTTGATGCGGCCGGTTACGACCTGCTCGGCCTCGTCTGCGGCCACGAAGGCCAGCTCGGCATCGTCACCGAGGCGACCGTGCGGCTGATCGCCAAGCCGGAAGGCGCCCGTCCGGTGCTCTTCGGCTTCGAAAGCTCGGAAGAGGCCGGCGCCTGCGTTGCCGATGTCATCGCCGCCGGCATCATCCCGGTTGCTATCGAATTCATGGACAAGCCGGCGATCGAGATCTGCGAGGCCTTCGCCCATGCCGGCTATCCCCTCGATGTCGGGGCGCTGCTGATCGTCGAGGTCGAGGGTTCGGAAGCCGAAATGGACGCCACCCTGAAAGACATCGTCGAGATCGCCCGCCGGCACGCTGTGAAGACGGTGCGCGAATGCCAGTCGGCCACCGAAGCGGCGCTGATCTGGAAGGGGCGCAAATCCGCCTTCGGCGCCACCGGCCGCATCGCCGACTATATCTGCATGGACGGCACCGTGCCGCTCAGCCAGCTTTCCCATGTGCTGAAGACGACCACGGAGATCGTCGATCATTACGGCCTGCGGGTCGCCAACGTCTTTCATGCCGGCGACGGCAACATGCATCCGCTGATCCTCTTCAATGCCAACGATCCCGAGGATGCCGCCCGCGCCGAAGCCGCCGGCAACGATATCCTCAAGCTCTGCGTCGACGCCGGCGGCTGCCTCACCGGCGAACATGGCGTCGGCATTGAAAAGCGCGACCTGATGCGCCATCAGTATTCAGAGGCCGATCTCGCCCAGCAGATGGCGGTGCGCGCCGCCTTCGACCCCGGCTGGCTCCTCAACCCGTCGAAGGTCTTCCCGCTCGAAGGGCGCCCCGCCGCATGATCGATCTGATGCCGACAAGCGAGGAACAGGCGGCGGCGATCGTCCTCGCACATGCGGAGACGAACCGGCCGCTCGCTATCTGTGGCGGTGACACGCGCTCGGGTTTCGGTAATGCCGTTGCATCAGAAGACCGGCTGCGATCGACCAGGCTTTCCGGCATCGTCGCCTACAATCCCGGCGAGATGGTCATGACGGTCCGCTCGGGTACGCCGCTTGCCGAGGTCGAGGCGGTGCTTTCGCAAAACGGCCAGATGCTCGCCTTCGAGCCGATGGATCATCGCCCAGTCATGCGCAGGTCGGGCGAGCCGACGATCGGCGGCGTCTTCGCCGCCAATGTTTCCGGCCCGCGCCGCCTCATTGCGGGCGCTGCCCGCGACAGCCTGCTCGGCGTGCGCTTCATCAACGGCAGGGGCGAGATCATCAAGGCCGGCGGCCGGGTGATGAAGAACGTCACCGGCCTCGATCTCGTCAAGCTGGTTGCCGGCTCGCACGGCACGCTGGGTTTTCTCACCGAAGTCACGTTCCGCGTGCCACCGCGCCCGAAGACGGAACAGACGCTGGTTCTCTCCGGCCTCAACGATGCCGAAGCGGCCAATGCCATGGCGGCGGCGATGGCGCTGCCGGTCGAGGTCTCCAGTGCCGCCCATCTGCCGCTGACGGTGACCTGGAAATTCCTTGCCGGCAAATTGCCCGAGGGCGAGGCGACGGTTCTGCGCGTCGAAGGCCTGGCCGGTTCGGTCGACGTGCGCATCGAAAAGCTTGCGGCTGTCATGTCGGCCTTTGCCACGGTGACGCGGCTGGATGAGCCGGAAAGCCAGAGGCTCTGGCAGGAGATCCGCGACGTGCTGCCCTATGCCGACGGCACGACGCGGCCGGTCTGGCGCGTCTCGGTCGCGCCGGGAACCGGCCATCAGCTGGTCGCGGCACTTCGCCTGGAAGCCGGTGTCGACGCCTTTTACGACTGGCAGGGTGGCCTCGTCTGGATGAGGATGGAGGCAGACCCCGAAGCAGAGCTGGTCCGCCGCTTCATCAAGGCGCTCGGCGGCGGCCATGCCACGCTGATCCGCGCGTCGGCGGTGGCGAGGGCGGCAACGGCCGCCTTTCATCCGGAGCCGGAGGCGGTGGCGATGCTGTCGCGGCGGGTGAAGGAGAAGTTCGATCCGGCTGGGATCTTCAATCCGGGGAAGATGGGGTGAGAAGATGAGTCTGTGCGTGGGTCACCCCCCTCTCTCCTGCCGGACATCTCCCCCACAAGGGGGGAGATTGGCAAGAGGTCGGATCACCGGTCCCTCTCTACCGTATCGAAGTAATTCCACGGTGGTTGTTTGGGGAAACCGTTGCGCCCATCTGATCTCCCTCCTTGTGGGGGAGATGTCCGGCAGGACAGAGGCGGGTGCCCCAGGCACAGCGCCCCCCAAGCGGAGGCCCCGCTAGATGCAAACCAACTTCACCCCAACCCAACTGCTCGATCCCCATGTCGCCGAATCCGAGCAGATCCTGCGCAAATGCGTCCATTGCGGTTTCTGCACCGCCACCTGTCCCACCTATGTGACCCTCGGCAACGAGCTCGACAGCCCGCGCGGCCGTATCTACCTGATCAAGGACATGCTGGAAAACGGCCGCCGCGCCGATGCCGAGGTCGTCACCCATATCGACCGCTGTCTCTCCTGCCTTGCCTGCGTCACCACCTGTCCCTCGGGCGTCGACTATATGCATCTGGTCGATCACGCCCGCGCCCATATCGAAGAGACTTACAGGCGGCCGTTCATAAACCGGCTGACGCGCGCCATTCTCGCCGCCGTACTGCCCTATCCCGGCCGTTTCCGCCTGGCGCTCCATCTCGCCCGTCTCGGCCGCCCCTTTGCCGGACTGATGCGGGGGGCAGCGCTGAAACCCTTTGCCGCCATGCTGGCGCTTGCGCCGCGCCGCGTCCCCGCGCCTTCAGACTTTTCAAAACCCGGCACCCATCGACCCGAGGCGGAGCGGCGCGGCCGGGTGGCGATCCTGTCCGGCTGTGCCCAGCCAGTGCTCGATCCCGGCATCAACGCGGCGGCCATCCGGCTGCTGACGCGGCTCGGCATCGAGGTCGTGGCGCCGGAAGGCGAGGTCTGCTGCGGCTCGCTGGTCCACCATATGGGTCGGGCCGAACAGGCGCTCGCAAGCGCCCGCACCAATGTCGATATCTGGACGCGCGAGATCGACAGCCATGGCCTCGATGCGATCATCATCACCGCATCGGGCTGCGGCACGACGATCAAGGATTACGGTCACATGCTGCGCCTCGACCCCGCCTATGCCGCAAAGGCGGCCAGGGTCTCGGCGCTGGCAAAGGACATTACCGAATATCTGGCGACCCTCGACCTGCCGGCCCATCTGCCGAGGGGCATCACGGTCGCCTATCATTCCGCCTGTTCGATGCAGCACGGCCAGCGCATCACCCTTCAGCCGAAGCAATTGCTGAAGGCGGCGGGCTTCACTTTGCGCGATCCGGCCGAAGGCCATCTCTGCTGCGGCTCGGCCGGCACCTACAACATCCTGCAGCCGGAGATTTCGGCGGCGCTGAAGGCGCGCAAGGTCAAGAACATCGAGGCCACCGAGGCCGATATCATCGCCACCGGCAATATCGGCTGCATCACCCAGATCGCCACCGGCACCGAGATCCCAATCCTGCATACGGTCGAACTTCTCGATTGGGCCTATGGCGGCGCTATGCCGGAAAAATTAACCGGTTTGCCGTTAGGCTGAAGGGAATGCAGGCCCATTCGGGCTGATCCCGGGAGGTTGGGTGATGTGGCGGGGAATGATTGTACTTGCGGGACTGCTCGGTGCGGCAGGCGCGGCCCATGCCGACAGCCGCCTATTCTGTTCCGCCGATGACGCGCAGGCGCGCTTCACCCTCGAAAGCGGTTTCGCAAACGAAGGCGGCCATAGGCTCAACCATTTCCGCGGCGCGCTTATTGTCAAGGATCCAGCACAAGCGGCTTTTGCAAAACGTGTGTTCGAATCGCAGCATCTGAGCAATCACTGGTCGCGCGATGGCGAACTGCTCCTGGAAGTCTTCGACGGCGGCGGTGACGATACCGGCGGCGCAACGCTGGATCTGGTGGTGGTCGCCGGCGCCCGTGGCAAGCCGGCGGCGAATTTCAGCGGCACCTATTCCCTGACGATCGAGGGCGGCAGCAAACCTTACGCCGTCGAGGGCAAGGTCAGCTGCGGCATGAAATAGCGCCGCAGCTGAATTTCAATTCATTACCAGTGGAACGATACGCCGACATTGACGGCGTTGGTGAAGACGTTGGTCTTCAGTCGGTCGCCGCTGTCGATCGGAACGTCGACGCGCGAATAGGTCCCCTTGTATTCGACGAAGGTCGACCAGCGGTCGGTCACCTTGAAGTCGACGCCGGCCTGGGCCTGCAGCGTCACGCCGCCGAACTCATAAGCCCAGGTCTTGCCCTCGGGGCGAATCACTTCGACATGCGGAATGTTGACGCCGACACCGGCGCCGAGATAGGGCGTCCAGCGGCGGGTCGGATCCTGGAAGCGATAGAGACCGTTCACGGTGAGCAGGTTCAGGCCGTCGGTGAATTCGAAATGCGACCAGCCGGCCTTGGCGAGCGTGTCGTCGTCGGCATAGACCTTGTCATGGGTGTAGTCGAGCGAGATACCCCAGTTCGGCTTGTTGAAATTCTCGAGCCACCAGGTGACGCGGCCACCGTAATAGGGCGGGCTGCCGAAGGATTTGCCTTCCCAGCCGGCCGTGAAATGCGTGCCGTCCGAGACGTCGACGCCGCTGTGCGGCGCGGTCTGATAGCCGCCGTAAATCGAGAATTCCAGGTCTTCCGCCGAGGCGGAGGCTGCTGAACAGATGGTGAAAAGCGCGATGCCCGCAAGCAGGGAGGCGGAGGAACGCAGCGCAGATGTCATTGAATAGCCCCGATATTGCAAATATGTCGACTCTTAGGCACCAGTGCCAGCTTTCCGCCGTAAAGTCTAAGGAAAAGAAAAGGCGCGTCAGAATGCGCCTTTCGTTTTTTCGCAAGTGTTGCTCAGCCGCCGAACATCGTGCGCAACACGTCGATGCCCCGGTCCTCGAACGCCACCTTGCCCTGCTTGTTGCCGGGACCGATGACGATCACCTTGGTGCCGACGGGGGCGCGATCATAAAGATGCATCACGTCCTCATTCATCATGCGGATGCAGCCGGAGGACATGTTGAGGCCGATCGTCCACGGCTGATTGGTGCCATGGATGCGGAAGATGGTGTCGCGGCCGCCCTGGTAGAGATACATGGCGCGCGCACCGAGCGGATTGTCCTCGCCGCCTTCCTGGAAGGCGGGGATGATGTGGCCCTTGGCGGCTTCGCGGCGGCGCATTTCGGCCGGCGGCGTCCAGGCCGGCCATTCGGCCTTGCGGCCGATCTTGACGATACCCGACCAGCCGAAGCCGTCGCGGCCGACGCCGATGCCGTAGCGGGTGGCGCGGTTGTTGCCTTCGACCAGGTAGAGATATTTGTTGTTGGTATCGATGATGACGGTGCCGGCCACTTCCGTCGTCACCAGGCGCACTTTCTTGCGCTTGAACTGCGGCTTCACATATTTCGGCATCTGCGCGACGCGCACGATCTGCGCCGGAGCCCGTGTATTGTCGGGCGTGGAGCCAGCCGGTGCTGCAAAGGCGGATGTAGACATCAAGGACAGGACAAGTCCGGCGGCAGCCAGACCCGGCATTAGTTTGATCATGATCGATTCCCCTCAAGCAAATTCGCCCGAAGCTACATGAACTCCTGCTCGATTCAAGATCGGCCCGGCCGGATAAAGCAATTTCGCTGAAGGAAACCGCCTGTTCTTGCGGCTTCCAAGATATCGCCTGTGTCTTTACATGACGATGACGCGGGTTCCGACGTTGACGCGGTCGTAGAGATCGACGACATCCTCGTTGCGCAGGCGGATGCAGCCGGAAGAAACGGCGCTGCCGATCGACCAGGGCGCATTGGTGCCATGGATGCGGTAGAGCGTCGAGCCGAGATACATGGCGCGGGCGCCGAGCGGATTTTCCGGGCCGCCGTCCATGCGCGCCGGCAGGTAATGACCCTTGGCGGCTTCGCGGCTGATCATTTCGGAAGGCGGCGTCCAGTCCGGCCATTCGATCTTCCGGGTGATCTTGTGGGCGCCGGCCCATTCGAAGCCGGGCTTACCGACGCCCACACCGTAGCGCCGCGCCTTGCCGCCGTCCATGACGAGATAGAGAAAGCGATTGTTGGTATCGATGACGATGGTTCCGGGTTTTTCCGTGGTGTCGTAATCGACCATCTGCGGCAGATATTGCGGCTCGATCGGGTGGCGGATTGCCGGGATGCCGGGATTGATCGCCGAAACGGTCTGGGGGGCGGGCTGCGGCGCCTGGCGGATGACGCGGCGCTGGAAAAGGCCGCGCTGTTGCGGCTGGACGACCGGGCGCTGATAGACGACAGGCCGGACCTTGCCGCCGAGCTGATTGATCCACGGTGCGGTCAGATCGGGGCTGAGGATAACAGGTGGGCGGGTGGCGTAGCGGTCGTCTGCAATGGCGGCCGTGGAGAAGGTGCCGCAGAAGGCTGCGGCAAGAAAAAGGTGTTTCATCATCGGACGAACTCTCTACAAATGACCGAAAATGGACTGGCGGGACGGGTCCGCTTGGGCGGAGATGTTCCGACCGGGAAAGACGCTGCCACTCCATCCGCCAGCGAATGGTAAAGATCGATCCATGAAAGACCGACCGGGCGAATAAACTTTTCGTCAGGGTTACGGATCGGTTTGGAAAGACGGTTTGCAAATGGTAAAGCCGGAATCATGACCGGAGAACGAAGCGGATCCCGGAGAATGAAGCGGACATGAGCACGACTGGCATCATCATCGGCGAGGACGGCAGGAGCCGCTGCCACTGGCACGCCAACCTGCCGGACTATCTCAAGTACCACGACGAGGAATGGGGCCGCCCTGTCACCGACGATATCCGCCTCTTCGAGAAGATCTGCCTCGAAGGGTTCCAATCCGGTCTTTCCTGGCTGACCATCCTGCGCAAGCGCGAGAGTTTCCGCGCCGCCTTCGCCGGCTTCGATTTCGAGAAGGTTGCCCTCTTCGGTGAGAAGGATGTGGCTCGCTGTCTCGCCGATGCCGGCATTATCCGTCATCGCGGCAAGATCGTCTCCACGATCAACAATGCCAGGCGCGCCATCGAACTTCGGGACGAATTCGGCTCGCTCGCCCGTTATTTCTGGCGCTACGAACCCGGCCACAACGAGCGGCCTGTTGTGGTCGATCGCGACCACATCGTCGCCAATCCGACGACGCCGACATCGGTCACCATTTCGAAGGATCTGAAGAAACGCGGCTGGACCTTTGTCGGCCCGACCACAGTTTATGCCTTCATGCAGGCGATGGGCCTCGTCAACGATCATCTGGAGGGCTGTTTCTGCCGGCCCGAGGTGGAGGCGATGCGCGCCGTCCTGGTTCGACCATGAAAGATCTGTCCGTGAAAATAGTGTTCGCTGCCCTTGCCCTATTCTTCTTGCCGGCCTTTGCCGCGGCGCAGACGCCGCAGCTCGATCCCGGCGAGAAGCTGGAGAAGCTGCAGTTTCCGGCCGTCACCATGCAGCTCAAGGGATGGACGAAATTCGGCAGCGGCCATGTCTACACGCTACCGGTGCGCGCCGGTCAGCACGTGAAGATCGATTTTTCCACCAAGAGCAAGTTCGCCTTCCTGGCGATCTTCGACCTGTCGAAACCCGATGACGAAGCTTTCTTCGGCACCGATGAGGACGGTTTGAGCTTTCAGACGACGGTGAAGGAAAACACCACTTGGCTGCTGCGTCCCTACTACTCCAAGGTCTCGCCGCGCCGCGGCCTCGGGGCCCCCTTCAGCATCCTGATCGAGCCGTTGGCCGCCCCCCCGCAGCAGCCGCCGGCTGAGCCGGACTCTCCCTCGCTGTTTCCGAAGGCGCCTCCCAAGGCGAAATGAGGCTGGGTTTATGCGTGTCGCCTTGGCCCGCTATGCGAGCCCGTCGATCAGCTCGCGCAATTCGCCGAGATGGCCGATCTTGCGGAAACGCGGCGCTTCCGTCGGTTCGTCCACATGTTCCAGCACCCAGGTGAGTTCGTGCGGCACGAAGACGCCGTAACTGCCGGCGGCGATCGCCGGCACGATATCCGATTTCAGCGAATTGCCGACCATCATCGCCCGCTCCGGCCCGTCCCCGACCTTGGCGAAGATGCGGCGATAGGTAACGGCCGTCTTGTCGGAGACGATCTCGACCGCATCGAAGAAGTCGCCGAGCCCGGATTGGGCAAGCTTGCGCTCCTGGTCGAAGAGATCGCCCTTGGTGATCACGACAAGCAGATATTTGCCGGCAAGCGCCTCCAGCGTGTCGCGCGCATGCGGCATGGTCTCGACCGGATGGCTGAGGAGGTCGCGGCCGGTATCGAGGATCTTGGCGATGACGCTGGCCGGCACCTTGCCCTCGGTGATCTCGATCGCCGTCTCGATCATCGATAGCGTGAAGCCCTTGATGCCGAAGCCGTAATGGCGAAGATTGCGTTTCTCCGCTTCCAGCAGCCGCTCGGAAATCTTCGGGCCTTCGGCGAAATCGGCAAGAAGCTCGGTAAAATGGGCTTCGGTCAGTCGGTAATATTGTTCGTTCTGCCAAAGCGTGTCGTCGGCATCGAAGCCGATCGTCGTCAGTGCTCGGGTCGTCACATGCGCACCTCTTGAACTATGGCCGCAATCTATCGGCCGCCTGTGTCGAGACAAGGGCTATGTCGAGACAAGGGCGTCCGCCTTCGATGCGACAAGGGTTGGCGTTGAAAAGCGTCGCCGTTGCACTACATCGAATGGGCCTCACCCAGCAGCCAGCCACGGCTGTGCCTGTCGCGCGCAGGCCAATAATCAAAAGATGAAGTTCTTCCGTTCGCAAGTCCCTCTTGCGGCAGACACAAAGGATTTTTTCGACCATGCGTTACAATCAACTCGGAAATACGGGACTTTTCGTCTCGGAAATCTGCCTGGGCACGATGACCTTCGGCGAAGCCAAAGAAGGCAGCATGTGGGGCGCCATCGCCGATGTCGACCAGAATGCCGCCGACCGGATCGTCGAGCGTTCGCTTGCAGCAGGCGTCAATTTCATCGATACGGCCGACGTCTATTCGTCAGGCGAATCCGAAAGGCTGCTCGGCCAGGCGCTGAAGAACCTCGACATCCCGCGCAAGGATGTTGTCATCGCCACCAAGGTCTATGGCGTCATGGGCGACCAGCCGAACGACCGCGGCGCCTCGCGCGGCCACATCATGGATTCGGTCGAGGCGAGCCTCAAGCGCCTGCAGACCGATCATATCGACCTCTATCAGATCCACGCGACCGATACGGTGACGCCGATCGAGGAAACGCTGCGCGCCTTCGACGATCTCGTCTCGCGCGGCCTCGTGCGGTATATCGGCGTTTCCAACTGGCAGGCCTGGCGTATTTCGAAGGCGCTCGGTCTTTCCGAACGCCGCGGCTTTGCCCGCTTCGAAACGGTGCAGGCCTATT
The DNA here is from genome assembly GCF_014197535.1 of Rhizobium aethiopicum. Taxonomy (GTDB): domain Bacteria; phylum Pseudomonadota; class Alphaproteobacteria; order Rhizobiales; family Rhizobiaceae; genus Rhizobium; species Rhizobium aethiopicum_A. Next base: position 58,149 of record NZ_JACIFV010000005.1, on the reverse strand, counting down.
ATTCCATCGCCGGCCGCGATCTCGAACGGGACATCGTGCCGATGATGCAGGAGGAAAAGCTCGGCCTGATGGTCTGGTCGCCGCTCGCCGGCGGTCTGCTCTCCGGCAAGTATGGTCCGGGCGCCCCCGGCAACGGCGATGGCCGCCGCGCCAGTTTCGACTTCCCGCCCGTCGACAGGGACCGAGCCTGGGCCTGCGTCGCCGTCATGCGCGAGGTCGCCGAAAAGCACGGCGTCAGCGTCGCGACCGTCGCGCTCGCCTATATCCTCGCCAAACCTTTCGTCACCTCGGTCATCATCGGCGCCAAGCGCGTCGACCAGCTCGACCAGAACCTTGCCGCCGTCAGGCTGAAGCTCGACGAAGGCGATATGCAGAGGCTCGACGAGGTGAGCGCGCTCGCCCCTGAATATCCGGGTTGGATGTTGTCACGGCAGGGCGCGGGCCGACGCCCGGCCGATTTCGAGCCGAAGGATTGAGGTTATTGGCATCGTGCCACGTCCGGCTGCTTCGTGCGGGTGGCTGCCCCTCACCCTACCCCTCTCCCCGTAAAAACGGGGAGAGGGGACGTGCCAAATCCAACCTTGAGGTTGAGGAAGGCGGTGCGGCATATCCCCTTCGCCCCGCAAGCGGGGAGAAGGTGTCGGCAGCCGGATGAGGGGCCGGTTCAAGGATGACGAACGCCTGTAATACCAGGCGTTCCCTTCACCTGGGATCGGCTACCTCTTGTGGGCCTTGAGCCAGGCGTTCATCTCGGCGATCTCGGCTTCCTGCGCCTTGATGACGGCTTCGGCGAGCTTGCGGACTTCGGGATCCTTGCCGTATTGGAGCTCGACCTTGGCCATATCGATGGCGCCCTGATGATGAGGGATCATGCCGCGGACGAAATCGACGTCTGCATCGCCGCTATACTCGATCATCATATTCTTGTGCATTTTGTCGTTCGCCTCGCTGAAGGCGTGGCTGGCCGCGTCGTGACTGCCCATTGGCTTGCTCATATCCATGGGCTTGTCTTCGGCAAAAGCGGGGGCGGCAAAAGCGGCAAGCATTGCGGTAAGCGTGATGATTTTCAAAGACATGAGAGTTCCTTCCTCTGTCTGGCAATAGAGTTTCCGGGCAACCGAAGCCGCCCATTCTGCATGGGGAACACGGTGTCAGACCAGTCGGGGAGGGGGTGCCTGTGGAGCGGGCCTGTCGTCATCGAGGGCGCGGGCAAGCGGCGGCGCGGAATAGCCGAAATCGGCTTTTCCGCCGGCCACGGCCATCACTGCCGGCGGCAGCAGAAGACAGGCGGCGCAAAGCGGCATATGCGCGGAGTTTCCGCTGGCGCAGGGATCTTTCAAGGGAGCGGCGGCCTGGCCCGCTTCTTTCGGCATATGCATGCCAGCCATTTCATGCTGCATGCTGCCGCTGTCACCGGCAGTCGGCGCATTCATCGATGCGCATGTCGGACAGCCCGCCCATGCCGACATGGCGCTGTAGATCAGCCAGCCGAGAAACATCGTGATGAGGGCGAGCATGCGCATGGCGTCTGATATAGGCGAATGCCGGCTGCAAGCCAAGTACCGCCGGTGGTCACATCCCGATCACCAGCCGGCAATGACCTTGTGTTCGATCCGGTAATCCCTGCTTTCCTCACCGAGCGGAGCGACCGGCCAGGTCCAGACCGCTTTCGCCGGCGGCGGGGCGACGCCGTGCAGCAGGTCGGCCTCCTCATGTGTTTTGCCGTTGCGGTCGATGACGGCATAGGCGATGTCGGTCACGAGGCAATGCCGGCAGGAAAGTCCGGAAAGCCCGCTGAGATGCGCAGCGATCAGCCTCTCCACCGTGTCTTCAGGCATTCGACCGGCCGCCTCGGCTTCATGGCGCCGCTTCACGCCGCGGCCGATCTGCGACAAGAGATTGGCGGAAACCACGAAATCGAGATAGGGCACGCCCCGCAGGAAGCCGAGCGGTTCCGGCTCCTGACCGGCGGAGAAATCGTCGTAGCCGGAGAGATCGCGCTCGATCAGCCGGACGTTGCGATAGCCCTTGGCCGCAAGCCACAGCCGCACCGAGGCGAGATGAACGAGATCGATGAGCACGACCGTGTCAAAATCGCGTGCCAGGTCGTCGATCGGCACGTCCCGCAACAGGCCGGAGCCGAGCACCACGGCGGTCCGCTTCTGCCTGAGGTCGGCCACCGCTGCACGGATGGCATTGCGGCTCTTCTCCTCGTGGTCGGCCCAATCCCCGGCGCAACGTCCGGCCCGCGACCAGAGATTGACGGAATAGCGGATGAATTTTCGATAGGACTTGCCGGTCAGCGGCAACGTCGCGGCATAGAGGAGCGCCTCGGTGATCATGAGCATATCCGCATTCTGAACAATGGCTCATCGTTCAATCGATTCCGGCAGCGCCATCAAGCCCCTTCGCCCTTGCCGCTCCCCGCCCAATCCGCTAGGACACCGCCACTGTCACAGTCAGCGGAATTCCCGGAAAATGAACGACAAGCAGAAGAAACCGCAAAAGCTCAAGGCCCGCCTGCCGCGCGGCTTCGTCGACCGTGCGGCCGACGATATCCGCGCCGTCAACGAAATGACTGCAAAGATCCGGGAAGTCTATGAGCATTATGGTTTCGATCCTGTCGAAACGCCGCTCTTCGAATATACCGATGCGCTCGGCAAATTCCTGCCCGACAGCGACCGGCCGAACGAAGGTGTCTTCTCGCTGCAGGACGATGACGACCAGTGGATGTCGCTGCGCTATGACCTGACGGCGCCGCTCGCCCGCCATGTCGCCGAGAACTTCAACGAGATCCAGCTTCCCTACCGCACCTATCGCGCCGGTTACGTCTTCCGCAACGAGAAGCCGGGCCCCGGCCGTTTCCGCCAGTTCATGCAGTTCGATGCCGATACCGTCGGCGCGCCGGGCGTCCAGGCCGATGCCGAAATGTGCATGATGATGGCCGATACGCTCGAAGCCCTCGGCATCAAGCGCGGCGACTATGTCATCCGCGTCAACAACCGCAAGGTCCTGGACGGCGTGCTGGAAGCGATCAGCCTCGGCGGCGACGACAAGGCCGGTCAGCGGCTCAATGTGCTGCGCGCTATCGATAAGCTCGACAAGTTCGGCCCGGAAGGTGTCTCGCTGCTGCTCGGTCCCGGCCGCAAGGATGAATCCGGCGACTTCACCAAGGGCGCCGGGCTCGACCAGAAGCAGATCGACAAGGTTCTGTTCTTCGTCGGCATCAGGGATTACGCCGAAAGTGCCGGCCGCCTCGCCGAACTCGTCGCCGGAACGTCGAAGGGCGCCGAAGGCGTCGAGGAGCTGAATTTCATCGGCGCGCTCGTCACGAGCGCCGGTTATGGCTCCGACCGCATCAAGATCGACCCCTCCGTCGTACGCGGCCTCGAATATTATACCGGCCCGGTCTATGAGGCCGAGCTTCTCTTCGACGTCACCAACGAGAAGGGCGAGAAGGTCGTCTTCGGCTCGGTCGGCGGCGGCGGCCGTTATGATGGCCTGGTCTCCCGCTTCATGGGCCAGCCGGTGCCGGCGACGGGCTTTTCGATCGGTGTTTCCAGGCTGATGACGGCATTGAAGAACCTCGGCAAGCTCGGGGCGAGCGCGGTGATCGAGCCGGTGCTGGTGACGGTGATGGACGGCGACGTCGAGGCGATGGGCCGCTACCAGAAGATGACCCAGCAGCTGCGCGCCGCCGGTATCCGCGCCGAGATGTTCCAGGGCAACTGGAAGAAATTCGGCAATCAGCTGAAATATGCCGACCGCCGCGGCTGCCCCATCGCCATCATCCAGGGCGGCGACGAGCGCGCCCAAGGCGTAGTGCAGATCAAGGATCTGGTCGAGGGCAAGCGGCTTTCCGGCGAGATCGAGGACAATGCCAGCTGGCGCGAAGCCCGCGTGGCGCAGGAGACGGTGCCGGAAGCCGATCTCGTCGCCAAGGTGAGGGAAATCCTTGCCGCGCAGGCGGAGGATCGGAAGAGGGCTGACAATGCGCAGTAGACCCCTCCCCAACCCCTCCCCACAGGGGGGAGGGGCTTCAAGTCGCGCCGCTTTGCCCAACTCGACCTTCGCTTTACCGGCGCCGCTTCTGATTTGTTCCAGCGGTCGCCGCGAGTTAGTCCCTCCCCCTTGTGGGGAGGGGTTGGGGAGGGGATTTTTCCCAGGAGCAACCCAATGCCCCTGATCAATCTCCCCGACTTCGCCGGTGAACTTCTTGCCGAATTCACTGCACGTAATGCCGAGCGCATCGACACGCCTGTCATTCAGCCGGCCGAGCCGTTCCTCGACATTGCCGGTGAGGATCTGCGCCGCCGCATCTTCATGACCGAGAGCGAAACCGGCGCCAGCCTCTGCCTGCGCCCGGAATTCACCATCCCTGTCTGCCTGCGCCACATCGAGACGGCGACCGGCACGCCGAAGCGTTACGCCTATCTCGGCGAGGTCTTCCGCCAGCGCCGCGACGGCGCCAATGAATTCTATCAGGCCGGCATCGAGGATCTCGGCGACATCAACATACCGGGCGCCGATGCACGCGCCATCGGCGACGCCACCGGCATTCTCACCCGCCTGCTGCCGGGCCGGCGCTTAGCCGTGACGTTGGGCGATCAGGCGGTGTTCGAGGCGGTCGTTCAGGCGCTCGGCCTGCCGCTCGGCTGGCAGAAGCGGCTGATCCACGCCTTCGGCAATATGACGCAGCTGGAGGCGCTGCTGGCCGGCCTCGTCAGCCCGCAATTCGTTACCGGCCTCGACGACGATATCGCCAGGCTTGTCGCCTCAGGCGACGAGCAGGCGCTGGTCGCCCATATCGAGCACGAGATGCAGGCGACCGGTTATTCCACAAATGCCAGCCGCTCGCCGCTGGAGATCGCCCGGCGCCTCAGGGAAAAGCTCATCCTGTCCGAGACGCGTCTCGACGATGCCGCCTTCCATGTGCTGGAAGAGTTCCTGTCGCTGCATGTGCCGCTCGTCAATGCGTCCGCAGCCCTTGCCGGCTTTGCCGACGCTGCCGGCCTGAAGCTCGGTAATGCGCTGTCGCGCTTCAATGGCCGCGTCGCCGCCCTTGCCGATGCCGGCGTCGATCTGTCCTGCCTGGACTACCGCGCCGCTTTCGGGCGTCCACTCGACTATTACACCGGCCTTGTCTTCGAGGTGACGGTGGAAGGCTCGAGCGCGGTTCTGGCCGGCGGCGGCCGCTTCGACCGGCTGTTGACCTTCCTTGGCGCGACGGATCGCATTCCGGCCGTCGGCTTCTCCTTCTGGCTCGACCGCATCGAAACCGAAAGGGCAGCCGCATGACCATCACCATCGCGCTTCCCTCCAAGGGCCGGATGAAGGACGACGCTTCGGCAATCTTCGAGCGGGCCGGCATGCCGATATCGGCTGTCGGCAACGACCGCTCCTATCGCGGCCGCGTCGAAGGCTGGGACGATGTCGAGGTTGCCTTCCTGTCGGCCTCCGAAATCTCCCGCGAGCTCGGCAACGGCACCGTCGATTTCGGCGTCACCGGCGAGGATCTGATGCGGGAAGGTTTTGCCGAGGTCGACAAGCGTGTCGAATTCTGCGCCCGTCTCGGCTTCGGCCACGCCGATGTTGTCGTCGCGGTGCCCGAGATCTGGCTCGATGTCGACACTATGGCCGATCTCGGCGATGTCGCCGCCGATTTTCGCGCCCGTCACGGCCGGCGCCTGGCGATTGCCACCAAATATTGGCGCCTGACCCAGCAGTTCTTTTCGAGCCAGCACGGCATTCAGCTTTATCGCATCGTCGAAAGCCTCGGCGCCACCGAGGGCGCTCCCGCCTCCGGCTCGGCCGATATCATCGTCGATATCACCTCCACCGGCTCGACGCTGCGCGCCAATCATCTGAAGGTGCTCCAGGATGGCGTCATCCTGCATTCAGAGGCTTGCCTCGTGCGCGCCCGCAAGGAGAGCCACGCGGATGAAGCCGTGGTGCAGGCGATCGTCGACGCGGTGCGCGCCGCACTCTGATCTCCGCCATCAACGCGTAAGAAAACCCGCCGTCAGTTCAATGACGGCGGGTTTTGCATGCTTGGGAGGAGATGGAATTAACGGGCAGCGACGGCCTGCAGACCACGGCGTGCGTCGATCGAATAGGCACCGGCACCGACGGTGGCGAGAAGGATGTAGGCGCCGGCCAGCGTGATGTTCTTCATGACCATGATCTGGTTCAGAATGTTCACGAGTTCCGTGCCGCTTGCGTAGGGCAGGTGGAAGGCAATGCCCGTGAAGACACAGAAGGCGGCGAGCAGCCAGCCGGCGATGCGGACCTGGAAGCCTGTGAGAACCGCAAGGCCGGCCAGCAGTTCGAAGAGGCCTGCGACATAGGCCAACAGGGTTGCTGCCGGCAGGCCGGCACCGGCGATCATGCCCGCTGTACCGGCAGGATCGGTTAGCTTCATGAAGCCGGAGAGGATGAACATGAAAGACAGAAGAATGCGGGCAATCAGGATGATGGCGTTCGACATGGATATTGTCTCCGTTTGAAGGGCTCTGGAGATCTTGGTGCCCCGGCACGCTGTGGATCTCTGATATCCCTATCTCGCCTATTTCTTCTGTAATGGAAAGATAAACAGAAGGGGACAGTTCGTTCAATAATATGGAACGACGCCCTCGCTTGCTTTTCCGGAGTCTGGTCTCCTATGGTCGGCTGATAACATGGAGTCTCTTATGGCAGATCTTTCCGCATTTCCGATCACTACGCGCTGGCCGGCGAAAAACCCCGACATCATCCAGCTTTATTCCCTGCAGACGCCGAACGGGGTGAAGGTATCGGTCGCCCTCGAAGAGCTCGGGCTCCCCTACGAGCCGCACTATATTTCGTTTGCCGCCAACGAGCAGAAGTCGCCGGAATTCGAATCCCTCAATCCGAACGGCCGCATTCCGGCGATCATCGATCCGAACGGGCCTGGGGGAAAGCCGATCGGCCTGTTCGAATCCGGTGCCATCCTGCTCTATCTTGCGGAAAAGACCGGCAAGCTCATCCCTGCCGATGCTGCCGGCCGCTATGAATGCATCCAATGGGTGTTTTTCCAGATGGCTGGCATTGGCCCGATGCTCGGTCAATTCGGCCATTTCTACAAATTCGCCGCCGACAAGGTCGCCAATAATTCCTATCCGGTGGAGCGCTACCGCGATGAATCCAAACGGCTGCTCGGCGTGCTCGAAGGCCGGCTGCAGGGCCGCCAATGGATCATGGGCGATCAATATACGATCGCCGACATCACCACTTTCACCTGGATTCGCGGCGCCGACATCTTCTATGGCGGCCGTGAGATTCTCGAATATGCGAAATTCCCCGCCGTCTCCGATTGGCTGGAGCGCTGCATCGCCCGTCCGGCAAGCGAAAGGGGGCTGAATATTCCGGTTAAGCCGGAGTAACGGAAAGCACAAAGCCGCCCTTGCCGCAGGCCACGGCTGCCGTGAGGCTGCCCCTCACCCTAGCCCTCTCCCCGTAAACGGGGCGAGGGGATGTGTGCAGCACGAGGTGTTGGTGGGAAACGAGAGGCCGCGGCATGGTCCCTTCGCCCCGCAAACGGGGTCCGAAGGACGGGTCGAGACGAGTGGCTCGACCCCGGTCGGTGGCGGCAGCCGGAGGAGGGGCTGATCCGCCCTCGGGAGCGGCCTTTTCATCTTATACTGGCGGTCTTATTGCCGGCGTGTAATCTGCCTTGCGCCTTCGAGCTTGAAGCGGGGAAAGATGAAGACGCCGGTCATGCTGCCGCTGTATTTCTCCTCGAGCCCGTTCGACTCGCCCATGCAGAACAGCGGCTGGCGCAAGCCATTCGGCATGATGATCGTCGTTGAAAAGCAGAAGGAGGAGCAGTGCGTCGCCGCCTGCTCGAACAGTTCCAGCACGCGGGCGCGATCCTTGCTATCGTAGCAGCGGATCAGGTTCAGCAGCCCGCATTCCTCGGCGGTGAGGCCGTGCAGCATCGCGCTCCATTTGCCGAGACGGATAAGCCCGCTCGAAAAATCTCCGGTCCAGCTTTCGGAAACCGACAACTGCGCCAGCATCTGGTGATTTTGATGGTTGTCGTTCAGCGAGCCGGTCATCAAGGATACGGCTGCATTGGCTTTGGCGATTTTAAACAAGGCGTTCCCCAGTTCGGATGCGGCCCTCCGCCGCACACACGTCAAACACAAGAAACAGGATCATGTAGCAGCGGACATTATGTCCGCGCCGGCATTCGCCGCTCATCGCCACAGCCATCGGGCCCCCGAAACGGGGCCTTCAAACCGAACGTTCTGGCGTCGCTTTTTCGCGCTCCGGCCTCGTTTGGGCGAAAATTATCGCCGGGGCGCACGTCAATTGCTGCGCGGATTTATAGGAGCTTTTAAACAAACGGCAACGCCTTTTTCAGAGACGGTTCGGCCGCTATTTTCTAGAGGCTCCCGCATTCCCCTGACCGTTTCGTCAGAAAAGCAGCAAAAATCGCTGTTTTTGGCACTTCTTCACCCGATGCTGCACAGCAGACGACGCCAGGATACCGACCTCCTCCACCCCTTTCGTGGGATTGAAAATAAGCGGTGACGCAAGCCTGACGAAAGCTTCGAGGTCGGCTGACGCGCTGCACGGGATAAAATAGTGCGCAACGGAACGAATCGCAGCGGCAAAAGAAAAGGGCGACCCGAGGGCCGCCCTTCCTGTTTCCGGATGTGCCGGAATGGATGTCAGTGACGGCTTTCGCCTATCACATCATGTCCATACCGCCCATGCCGCCCATGCCGCCCGGCATAGCCGGAGCGTCCTTCTTCGGAAGCTCGGCGATCATGGCTTCGGTGGTGATCAGCAGCGACGCGACGGAAGCGGCATCCTGCAGGGCGGTACGAACGACCTTGACCGGGTCGATGATGCCCATGCCGATCATGTCGCCGTATTCGCCGGTCTGGGCGTTGTAACCCCAGTTGTCCTGATCCTTGTCGAGGATCTTGCCGATGACGATCGAGGCTTCGTCGCCAGCGTTTTCAGCGATCTGGCGGGCCGGAGACTGCAGAGCGCGGCGAACGATGTTGATGCCGGCTTCCTGGTCGTCGTTGACGCCCTTGGCGGTGATCTTGACGGAAGAACGGAGCAGGGCAACGCCGCCGCCCGGTACGATGCCTTCCTGAACGGCAGCGCGCGTCGCGTTGAGGGCGTCGTCGATGCGGTCCTTCTTTTCCTTCACTTCGACTTCCGTCGAACCACCGACGCGGATGACGGCAACGCCGCCAGCGAGCTTGGCAAGACGTTCCTGCAGCTTCTCGCGGTCGTAGTCGGAGGTGGTTTCTTCGATCTGGGCCTTGATCTGGGCAACACGGCCTTCGATGTCGGACTTGGCGCCCGAACCGTCGACGATCGTGGTGTTTTCCTTGGAGATCGAGACCTTCTTGGCACGGCCGAGCATGTCGAGCGTGACGCTCTCGAGCTTGATGCCGAGGTCTTCGGAGATGACGGTGCCGCCGGTCAGAATGGCGATGTCTTCGAGCATGGCCTTGCGGCGGTCGCCGAAACCAGGCGCCTTGACGGCAGCGATCTTGAGGCCGCCACGCAGCTTGTTGACGACGAGGGTCGCAAGGGCTTCGCCTTCGACGTCTTCAGCGATGATGAGGAGCGGCTTGCCGGTCTGGACGACGGCTTCGAGAACCGGCAGCATCGACTGCAGGTTCGACAGCTTCTTCTCGTGGAGGAGAATGAAGACGTCTTCGAGGTCGGCGATCATCTTTTCCGGGTTGGTCACGAAGTAGGGGCTGAGGTAGCCGCGGTCGAACTGCATGCCTTCGACGACTTCGAGTTCGGTTTCGGCGGTCTTGGCTTCTTCAACCGTGATGACGCCTTCGTTGCCGACCTTCTGCATGGCTTCTGCAATGTCGAGACCGACCTGACGTTCGCCGTTTGCGGAGATCGTGCCGACCTGGGCGACTTCTTCCGAGGTGTTGATCTTCTTGGCCTTGGCCTGGAGATCCTTGACGACTTCGGCAACGGCGAGATCGATGCCGCGCTTCAGGTCCATCGGGTTCATGCCGGCAGCAACGGCCTTGGCGCCTTCGCGAACGATCGCCTGGGCAAGGACGGTTGCCGTCGTGGTGCCGTCGCCGGCGATATCGTTGGTCTTCGAAGCAACTTCGCGGACCATCTGGGCGCCCATGTTTTCGAACTTGTCTTCGAGTTCGATTTCCTTGGCGACCGACACGCCGTCCTTGGTGATGCGCGGCGCGCCGAAGGACTTGTCGATGATGACGTTACGGCCCTTCGGGCCGAGCGTGACCTTCACTGCATCGGCGAGAATGTCGACGCCGCGCAGCATCTTTTCGCGCGCGGTGCGGCCAAACTTGATTTCTTTAGCTGCCATGTTTGTGACTCCTGAATTCGATTTGTTCGGGCAAAAGCCCGTCAGTCATTTCGGGAAAGCGGGTCGGCAATCAGCCGATGATGCCCATGATGTCGGCTTCCTTCATGATCAGAAGGTCTTCGCCGTTGATCTTGACTTCAGTGCCGGACCACTTGCCGAACAGGACGCGGTCGCCGGCCTTGACGTCGAGAGCCACGACCTTGCCGGACTCGTCACGAGCGCCGGAACCGACGGCGACGATTTCGCCTTCCTGCGGCTTTTCCTTAGCGGTGTCAGGAATGATGATCCCGCCCTTGGTCTTCTCTTCGGACTCGACGCGACGAACGACGACGCGGTCGTGAAGCGGACGGAAATTGGTGCTTGCCATTGTCTAATCCCTCGATCGAATGACATTCGCGGACCGAGCGGTCCGCATGGATAAGTGTTAGCACTCCTCAATGGTGAGTGCTAGCGCTTGAGCATTTAGGGATGGCTCCGAGAGGAGTCAATGAGAGCAATCACGAATTTTTGTGCCGGAATTGTGAAGAGGCGGCGAATTATGGGAGATTGCCGCCGAAATCTTGTCTCGTCGTTGCGTTTGGCAACGTAGCCGGACCTTGCCGTTCGCTCTGGCCGGGATTGCCGGCGATCTTGTCTGCCAAGGTGAAGAAAATGCCTTGCCATCGCCTTGCGCCTTTGCAATGTCACCGGTGACTGAAGCAAATCGGGAAATCGGAATGGCCAGGCAGATAGAAAATTTCTCGCAGATATCAGCTCACTATGACGTGGTGCTCTGCGATGTCTGGGGCGTCGTTCACAACGGCGTCGATCCGTTTCCGAAGGCCGCTGCCGCCCTTCAGGCTGCGCGCGAGAGCGGCCTTGCCGTCGTCCTCATCACCAATTCGCCGCGCCTTTCCTGGCAGGTGATCGAGCAGCTACGTCATATCGGCGTGCCCGACGGCGCCTATGACAGGATCGTCACCTCAGGGGACGTCACCCGCGGGCTGATTTCCGAAGGGCCGAAGACGGTCTTTCTGCTCGGTCCCGAGCGCGACAAGGCGCTTCTCGAAGGCATCGGCGTCGAGCGCCGGCCGGCGGGCGAAGCGCAATCGCTCGTCTGCACCGGCTTTTTCGACGACGAGACCGAAAAGCCGGAGGATTACACCGACATGCTCCTCGATTTCCAGGCGCGCGACGTGCCGATGATCTGCGCCAATCCCGACCTCGTCGTCGAACGCGGCCATCGCATCATCCCCTGCGCAGGCGCCATGGCCGCCTATTACGAGCAGCTCGGCGGCAAGACCCGCATCGCCGGCAAGCCGCACCGGCCGATCTACGAAGCGACACTTTCGGCCGCCCGCGAGCTTCGCGGCGATTTTTCCATCGACCGCGTGCTGGCGATCGGCGACGGCATGCCGACCGATGTGCGCGGCGCCTTGAATTATGGCCTCGATCTTCTCTACATCAGCGGCGGTATCCACGCTAAGGAATACACCTTGAACGGCGAAACCGACGAGGCGATCCTCAACGCCTATCTCGATCGGGAGAAGGCCACGCCGAAGTGGTGGATGCCGCGCCTTGCATGAAGAGAAGCCAGCCGATGACCGTTTTCCACCGCAATGAAACCCGCGAACCCTTGCCCGCCCATCTGAAGGGCGGGGTCATTGCCATCGGCAATTTCGACGGCGTGCATCGCGGCCATCAGTCGGTGCTGAACCGCGCGCTCGAGATCGCCAAGGCGCGCGGCATTCCTGCCCTGGTGCTGACCTTCGAGCCGCATCCGCGCACGGTGTTCCGGCCGCAGACGCCGGTCTTCCGCCTGACGCCCGCGCCGCTCAAGGCCCGCATCCTGGAAACCCTCGGTTTCAATGCGGTCATCGAATATCCCTTCGACTATGAATTTTCGCAGCGCTCGGCCGACGATTTCATCGATTCGATCCTGAAGGATTGGCTCGCCGCCTCCGAAGTCGTCACCGGCTTCGATTTCCATTTCGGTCGCGGTCGCGAAGGCGGTCCTGCCTTCCTGATGAATGCCGGCCAGACCTATGGTTTCGGCGTCACCCTGATCGACGCCTTCCGCGACGAGAACGCCGACGTCGTCTCTTCGAGCCACATCCGGGCGCTGCTGAAGGACGGTAATGTCAGCGAAGCCGCCGGCATGCTGGGCTACCGCTATACCGTCGAAGCCGAGGTGATCGACGGCGAAAAGCTCGGCCGCCAGCTCGGTTTTCCCACCGCCAACATGCGCCTGCCGCCCGAGGCCGAACTCGCCGCCGGCATCTACGCGGTCCGCTTCCGCCGCCAGGACGGAACGCTCCATGATGCCGTCGCCAGCTACGGCCGCCGGCCGACCGTCACCGAAAACGGCGCGCCGCTGCTCGAAACCTATCTATTCGATTTTCACGGCGATCTCTACGGCCAGCTCTGCGCCGTCTCCTTCTTCGGCTATATCAGGCCTGAACTGAAATTCGACGGCCTCGATCCGCTCGTCGCCCAGATCAAGCGCGACGAGGCAGAGGCGAGGGCGCTGTTGGCGGGCGTCGTGCCGCTCGGCGAACTCGATCGGAAACTGTGTTTCGCCTGAGTTCGTCACAGCTCGGGATATTCCGCATAGGCGGAATCGGCCCTGACCTGGATTGCCCGGCCTGCGATTTCTTCTCTTCCTTTTCCCGGCAAAAACGCCTATGAACCGGCGCTATGACGAAATTTCGGCTGGCGATCACGATACGAATTATCGGCCCGGCCTTCCGCGCGCGCTAAGCGGCCGGGAGGTCCGGGTTTTCGGCGCTTGCGAGCAGGCGCTTCCGCCGCCACCTATTTTCACGTCCGTTGCGCCCCTTTCTGGGCCGCCAAAAACGATTGTCACACATGACCGAAACAGCCGAAAAGATCGATTACTCGAAGACCCTCTATCTGCCTGAAACCGATTTCCCGATGCGCGCCGGTCTGCCGCAGAAGGAGCCGGAGCTCGTTGCCCGCTGGCAGAAGATGGACCTCTACAAGAAACTGCGCGCCTCAGCCGCCGGCCGCGAGAAATTCGTCCTGCATGACGGCCCGCCCTATGCCAATGGCAACATCCATATCGGCCATGCGCTGAACAAGATCCTCAAGGACGTCATCAACCGTTCGTTCCAGATGCGCGGCTATGACGCCAATTATGTGCCCGGCTGGGATTGCCACGGCCTGCCGATCGAATGGAAGATCGAGGAGGAGAACTACCGCGCCAAGGGCAAGGCCAAGCCTGATCTGACCGAGCCGTCGGCGATGATCGAATTTCGCCGCGAATGCCGCGCTTATGCCGAGAAGTGGATCAAGGTCCAGGGCGACGAGTTCCAGCGCCTCGGCATCGTCGGCGACTTCGAAAACCCGTATCTGACGATGAACTTCCATGCGGAAAGCCGCATCGCCGGTGAACTCCTGAAGATCGCTGCAAGCGGCCAGCTCTACCGCGGCTCCAAGCCGATCATGTGGTCGGTCGTCGAGCGCACCGCGCTTGCCGAAGCCGAGGTCGAGTACCACGACTATGAGAGCGACACGATCTGGGTGAAATTCCCGGTCGCGAAAGGGCCTGACGGCGTCAAGGACGCCTTCGTCGTCATCTGGACGACTACGCCATGGACGATCCCCGGCAACCGCGCGATCGCCTATTCCTCACGCGTAGCCTATGGCCTTTACGAAGTCACGGCTGCCGAGAATGATTTTGGCCCGCGTCCGGGCGAGAAGCTTGTTTTCGCCGACAAGTTGGCTGAGGAATCCTTTGCCAAGGCGAAGCTGCAGTACCGGCGCCTAGCCGATGTCACGGCTGCCGATCTCGCCGGCATGGCCTGCGCACATCCGCTCAAGGGCCTGGAAGGCGGTTACGAATTTGTCGTGCCGCTGCTCGAAGGCGACCATGTCACTGACGATGCCGGTACCGGTTTCGTGCACACCGCACCCAGCCACGGCCGCGAAGACTTTGACGTCTGGACGGCGCATGCCCGTGGGATCGAGGCGCGCGGCATCGAGACCAAGATCCCGTTCCCGGTCGATGACGGCGGCTTCTACACCGCTGACGCTCCCGGCCTGGAAGGCGCACGCGTTATCGACGATAATGGCAAGAAGGGCGATGCCAATGATCGCGTCATCAAGGCGCTGATCGAACTTAACGCACTCTTTGCCCGCGGCCGTCTGAAGCATCAGTATCCGCATTCCTGGCGTTCGAAGAAGCCGGTGATCTTCCGCAATACCCCGCAGTGGTTCGTCTATATGGACAAGACCCTGCCGGATGGGACGACGCTGCGCAGCCGGGCCCTCGGCGCGATCGACGACACCCGCTTCGTGCCGGCCGCCGGCCAGAACCGTCTGCGTGCGATGATCGAGCAGCGCCCGGACTGGGTTCTCTCGCGCCAAAGAGCATGGGGTGTGCCGATCTGCGTCTTTGTGGATGAGCAGGGCGAGGTCCTGAAGGACGAGGCCGTCAACCAGCGCATCCTCAATGCCTTCGACGTCGAGGGCGCAGACGCCTGGTTTGCTGAAGGCGCCAAGGAGCGTTTCCTCGGCAACGAGCACGACCCGGCCAAGTGGACGCAGGTCATGGATATCCTCGACGTCTGGTTCGACTCGGGCTCGACGCACACCTTCACGCTGGAAGATCGCCCCGACCTGAAATGGCCGGCCGACCTTTATCTCGAAGGATCCGATCAGCATCGCGGCTGGTTCCATTCCTCGCTGTTGGAATCGGCCGCCACCCGCGGCCGCGCGCCTTATAACGCCGTCCTCACCCATGGTTTCACCATGGACGAGAAGGGCGAGAAGATGTCGAAGTCGAAGGGCAACGTCACCGCCCCGCAGGAAGTGATGAAGGATGCCGGCGCCGATATCCTGCGTCTCTGGGTCATGACTTCGGACTATGCCGATGATCTCCGCGTCGGCAAGACGATCATCCAGACCAATGTCGACGCCTATCGCAAGCTGCGCAACACGATCCGCTGGATGCTCGGAACGCTCGCCCACGACAAGGGCGAGGTCATTGCGCTTGCCGATCTGCCGGAGCTGGAGCAGCTGATGCTGCACCGTCTCTCCGAGCTCGATCAGCTCGTGCGCGAAAATTATGACGCCTTCGACTTCAAGAAGATCGCCCGCGCATTGATCGACTTTGCCAATATCGAGCTCTCGGCCTTCTACTTCGACGTTCGCAAGGATGCGCTCTATTGCGATGCGCCCTCCAGCATGCGCCGCCGCTCGGCGCTCTATGTCATCCGCATGATCTTCGATTGCGTGGTGACCTGGCTTGCGCCGATGCTGCCGTTTACGACGGAAGAGGCATGGCTCTCGCGCAATCCCTCGGCCGTCTCGGTGCATCTGGAGCAGTTCGCCCCGGTCGCAAAGGAATGGCGCAACGATGCGCTGGCCGAAAAGTGGAGGAAGATCCGCGCGATCCGCAGCGTCGTCACCGGCGCGCTTGAAATCGAGCGCAAGGACAAGCGCATCGGTTCCTCGCTCGAGGCGGCTCCGGTCGTGCATGTCGCCGATGCGGCGCTTCGCAAGGCGCTCGAGGGCCAGGATTTCAGCGAAGTCTGCATCACCTCTGGCATCACGATCAAGACGGATGCCGGCCCGGCCGATGCCTTCCGCCTGGCCGAGGTGCCTGACGTCGCCGTCGTGCCGAAGCTTGCCGAAGGCGTCAAATGCGCCCGTTCCTGGCGCATCACCACCGATGTCGGTTCCGATCCGGATTATCCCGACGTCTCGGCGCGCGACGCCGCCGCCTTGCGCGAACTCGGCATCCGCGCCTGAAGATATTTGCCGGGTGAATTGCCATTGCGGCGTTCATCCGGTAAAAGCTGCCTGAAAATGGCCGGATTTTTGCGTCAGGGGGACGGTTGTCCGGTAGGGCGACGATTGCACCGGTGGCTGGAAGGGTTTTCATGTTCGCAACGCATTGGTTCCGTGTAGGCGCCTGCCTGTCTGTTGTCATGGCGGGATGCTCCCTTGTGTCCGGCTGCGCCAGCAGCCCGACCTACGGCACCGACAAGACAGCCATGGAGCAGCTGACCGACGATCTCGGCCAGTCCGTATCGCTGACCGGACCGGAACCGAAGAATAAGGGCGTCAAATATACGCCGCGTCCGACGCTGGTGCTGCCGGCCGAGGGCCAGCGCGAAACCCTCATCGCGCCGCAGCCGACGGTGGCCAACAAGGACAATCCGCAATGGCTTGAATCGCCCGAGGAGACGCGCGCCCGCCTCGTTTCCGAGGCTGACGCCAATTCGGACAATCCGAATTACCGCTCGCCGCTGGCAAGCTCCGCCATCGAAGGCGGCCGGCGCACGACCGAAGCCCAGACCCAGGCCTATCGCGAGGCCCGCGCCCTGCAGAAGGGCTCCTATGTCGATCAGCGCCGCTATATTTCCGATCCGCCGCCCGGTTACCGCACCGTCGACGACCCGGCAAAGCTCGACGACGTCGGCGAGCCCGAGCTCAAGAAGCAGAAGAAGCGCAAGAAGGATGCGGCGATCGCCAATTCCGGCAAGCAATGGTGGAACTTCCTGCAGTAGCGGTCGTTCTCGCCACGCGGATTTGCCCCCTCACCCTAACCCTCTCCCCGCTCGCGGGGCGAGGGGACGAGGCAAACGGAGCGTCAGGATTGAGGAAGCCGGTGCGGCATATCCCCTTCGCCCCGCGCGCGGGGAGAAGGTGGCGGCAGCCGGATGAGGGGCTTGTATCGGCGATCTCCTGCCGGGATATCTCAAGATTACATTGAATCTGTTGCTCATCAGCCGGACAGTACCAGCGCGCGACCAATGATAACGGCATACACGGACGTGGGGACTACGGCGCCTCTCTCCGTACCGCAAAGAACCTTCGCAAAATCTCGGCCGACTGCACCTCGTTGATGCCGGAATAGACCTCGGGCGCGTGATGGCAGGTCGGTTGCGTATAGAATCGCACGCCGTGGTCGACGGCGCCGCCCTTCGGATCCTCGGCGCCGTAATAGAGCCGGCGGATGCGCGCAAACGAGATGGCTGCCGCGCACATGGTGCAAGGCTCGAGCGTCACATAGAGATCAGCGCCGACAAGGCGTTCCTGCCCAAGCGCCTCGCAGGCCAGCCGGATTGCGGCGATTTCGGCGTGCGCGGTGACGTCTTTGAGCTCGCGCGTGCGATTTCCCGAGCGTGAAACGGCAATATCGTCGACAACGATGACCGCGCCGATCGGCACTTCGCCGCGTTCTCCGGCGGCGCGCGCTTCTTCAAGCGCCATCTCCATGAAACGATTTGTCTTCACGATCGCACGAATTTCCACTTAACCGCAGATGCGTGACCTGATAGACAGGCCCAAAAGGCAGGCAAACAGCAAATGACACCCAAAGACAAGCCAAAACGCCCGGGCGCGAAGCCCCTTTCACGGGATATCAGGCCGAAGGCCGGTCCGAAGGCGGGCGGCGCGAAGCCGGCGAAGGCTGCAGCCGCGCGTCCGGCGGCCGAAACCGACAGCGACACCAAGGCCGAACGCATTTCCAAGGTGATGGCGCGCGCAGGCGTCGCCTCCCGCCGCGACATCGAGCGCATGATCATGGAAGGCCGTGTGACGCTGAACGGCACGGTTCTCGAAACCCCCGTCGTCAACGTCACGCTTGCCGACCGTATCGAGGTCGACGGCGTGCCGATCCGCGGCATCGAGCGCACCAGGCTCTGGCTCTATCACAAGCCGGCAGGCCTGGTGACCACCAATGCCGATCCGGAAGGCCGTGCGACCGTCTTCGACAATCTGCCGGAAGAGCTACCGCGCGTTATGTCGATCGGCCGTCTCGACATCAACACCGAAGGCCTGCTGCTGCTCACCAATGACGGCGGTCTCGCCCGCGCCCTCGAACTGCCGGCGACCGGTTGGCTCCGGCGCTACCGCGTCCGCGCCCATGGTGAGATCGACCAGGAAGCGCTCGACAAGCTGAAGGACGGCATTGCCGTCGACGGCGTGCTCTACGGTTCGATCGAGGCGACGCTCGACCGCACGCAGGGCTCGAACGTCTGGATCACCATGGGCCTTCGCGAAGGCAAGAACCGAGAAATCAAGAACGTGCTCGGCGCTCTCGGCCTCGACGTCAACCGTCTGATCCGCATATCCTACGGCCCGTTCCAGCTCGGCGACTTGCCGGAAGGCCATGTCATCGAAGTGCGCGGCCGCACGCTTCGCGACCAGCTCGGGCCGCGCCTGATCGAGGAAGCCAAGGCGAATTTCGACGCGCCGATTTACAATGCGCCCGCCGTTGCCGCCGAGGAAGAAGCTGAACCCGCAGCCCCGGAAAAGCGCGAACAGCGTCCACGCCGCGACGAGGACAAGCGCGAACGGGCGCTGAGCCGCCTTGACACCAAGCGCGACGATCGTCGCGGTGGCGGGCGTAGAGATGATGACCGCCGCGATGGCCGCCGCTTCGACGATGACAAGCCGAAACGTCCCCAGCCGCTCGGCCCGCGCCGCAGCGCCAATGTCTGGATGGCGCCGGGCGCCCGGCCGCTCGGCGAAAAGGCTGCGGCGAAAGCCGCCAAGAATGAGCAGACCGCGCGCCGGCGCGGCGAGCAGACGCCGGCAAAGGGCACCGGTTTTCACCATATCGAGGATCGCCCGCGCACGCAGATCAATCGTGTGCGCGAGGAGGACGGCGAATGGATCCGCTCGAGCGAGCAGCCCCACCGCAAGGATGAGGGCGAAAGCCGCGGCCACAAGCGCTCGTTCGGCGATCGCCCGGCCCGCGAAGACCGCGGTTATGGCGACCGCCCGGCGCGTGGCGAAGGCCGTGCGGAGCGTTCGCGTGGCGACCGGCCTTTCGGCGACAAGCCGCGCGGCGACCGCAGGCCGCGTGCCGATGGTGATGAGCGTCCTCGCGCCGCCAGAGCCTCCACCGGCGAGGGCCGTTCTGAGCGTCCGCGCAGCGACCGCCCGTTCGGCGATCGTCCGTCGCGTGGCGATCGACCTTTCGCCGGCAAGCCGCGTGGCGATCGCAAGCCGCGTGAGGAGGGTGACGAGCGCCCGCGGACAGCCAGAAGCTTTGCCGGCGAGGGGCGCAGCGACCGCCCGCGCGGCGAACGGTCGTTCGGCGACAAGGCCCCGGGCGAGAAGCCGCGCGGCAAGAGCTTTGGCGCCAAGCCCGGTGGGCCCAAGAATTTTTCCGGCAAACCGAAGAGTGGCAAGCCGGGCGGTGACAGGCCGGGCGGCGATAGGCCCGCTGGCGGCCCGTCCAGAGGTGGTGCGAGAGGAAAGGGAATGACGCGCGGTGCGGATCGTCGGCGGTGAGTTTCGCGGACGGCCTCTCGCCGTGCCAAAATCCAACGACATCCGGCCGACTGCCGACCGGACGCGCGAGAGCCTGTTCAATATATTGAGCCACGCCTATCCGGAATGCGTCGACGGCACCCGGATCCTTGATCTTTTTGCCGGAACCGGCGCCGTCGGCCTCGAAGCTGTCTCGCGCGGCTGTCGTCATGCGCTCTTCGTCGAAAACAGCGTCGAGGGCAGGGCGCTGCTCTGGGAAAACATCGATGCGCTCGGCCTGCACGGCCGCACCCGCATCCTGCGCCGCGATGCGACCGATCTCGGCAGCGTCGGCAATCTCGAGCCTTTCGATGTGCTCTTTGCCGACCCGCCCTATGGCAAGGGCCTCGGCGAAAAGGCGATGGCGGCGGCTGCGGTTGGCGGCTGGCTGCGGCCGGGCGCGATCGCGGTGCTCGAAGAACGCGCCGATATTGTCGTTTCGGTCCACCCTTCCTATGTTTTCCTCGAAAGCCGCATCTTTGGCGATACGAGGGTGCATTTCTTCCGATATCAGCCGCAATAGGCGCAGGGGCGGGGCGTGCAGCAGGCAGAGATCATCAGCCCGAAACTGCCTGCGATCAGCGATTTGCCGACGGTCGCTGTCGCCTTCGGCGGCGGCGGCGCGCGCGGCCTGTCCCATATCCATATCATCGAAACCCTCGACGAACTCGGCATCCGCCCTGTGGCGATTGCGGGTTCGTCGATCGGCGCCATCATGGGAGCCGGCATGGCCGCCGGCATGTCCGGCGCCGAAATCCGCGAACATGCGCTGGCAACCGTCGGCAACAAGACGGCCGTCGTCGCCCGCATCTGGGGGATGAGGCCGACAACGGTGCGCGATGCCGTGGCTAAAGGCATTCGCATCGGCCAGTTCAATCTGGAACGGATCCTCAAAGCCTTCCTGCCGTCCGAACTGCCCGCCCGCTTTGGCGATCTGCTGGTGCCAATGAAGGTGATCACCACAGATTATTACGGCCAGAACGAGGTCATCATCGAAGAGGGCGAGCTGTTTCCGGCACTCGCCGCCTCTTCCTCCATCCCCGCCGTTTTCATGCCGGTGCGCCTGCGCGGCCGCGTGATGATCGATGGCGGCATCAGCAATCCGGTGCCTTATGAATGCCTGATGGATCTTGCCGACATCGTCGTCGGCATCGACGTCGTCGGCGCCCCGGAAGGCGACGGCACCCATATCCCGAACCGCATGGAAAGCATCTTCGGTTCCGGTCAACTGATGATGCAGACGGCGATCTCGCTGAAGCTAAAGCTTTGCCAGCCGCACATCTTCCTACGCCCGACGGTCGGCCGCACCGGGGTCATGGACTTCCTCAAGGCTCGCGAAGTGCTGGCGATGTCGGTCGGCGTCAAGGACGACCTGAAATTCGCTCTCGACCGCGAAATCGAAGCGCGGCTAAAGCGCTAACGTCCCTTGCACCGGAACCGCTGCACAGGTCCGGGCGACGTGCATGAGGGGTTCGGCCATCATCGCCTCAGCAACGAGTTCGGCATCGTCATTGTCGATTTCGAAGAGACCGAAGCGCAGTCGATAGCCCCAGCCGCCCCGATCGTTTGTGAACGACAGGCGACCGAGCAGTGGCCGGATCGGCGTTTCCGTCGCCCGCCACCACGCGACATCCCGCCTCCAGGGGCGGAAGCCGGGGTGAGCCTCCACCTGATATGCCGCCGTTTCCTCGATCATGCCAATGGCCGTGAACGCCTGCAGGCGATCCTTGCCGCCAAAGGTTTCGGTCGGCGAATAGTAAATCACGCGGTCGCCTGGCGCGCTGCGCCTGAGTGGAGCGGCCTTGCCGTGACAGACTTGCATGAACCCGGATGCGCGTCCGATACGGACATGGTTTGCTGATGCGACAGCGATCCAGCTGCGGGACATATTCAGTCCTCCGCCACATTGTAGACGCGCAAGCGATGGCCGTCGGGATCGGCAGCAACAAAGCTACGGCCGAAATCGAGGTCGGTCGGCGGCAGGAGGATCGCCGCGCTCTTGCCCTGCCATTCGGCGTGGAGCCTATCGACCATGTCTGCTGTCGCGACCTTGAAACCGACCTCGCAGCCGCCGCCCGCAGCAGCCGGCGCCGGCTCGACGCCCGCCTTGCCCCACAGTCCGAGCGCCAGGCCCGAAGGCAGAATGAACATTGCGAAGGTCGGGCTGGCCTCCACGGGATCCTGCCCGAGCAGCCGCGCATAAAAGCTGGCGCTCTTCTGCGCGTCGGTTACGAAAAGCAGAATGCTGTTGCTGTCGATCATGTTAGCCTCCTGTGTGTGTCGGTCAGGAGGACCTTAGAGAGGCATGCTGACAGATTCTGGCAGTAGCCTCTGCGCCCTTACGCTCGGCGACCCGCTCGAGCGTCGCGCTTGCAGAAACTGATTTATGCGTCCGCCGTCGCATCGGCGATTCCCGCCAGCGGATCATCCTCGAAAGGATCGGCGGCACGCTTCGGCTTGACTAGCGGTTCGGGACGCACCGGATGGGAAAACAGCATGTCGCGCCCCGCCTGCAGCCCCTCGGAAACCTGCAGCACCAGCCGCGCCTCGTCGCGCTTGCGGATATCCTCGCCGATTTCATAGGCATCGACCTCCGAGACGCCGAGCGCCTCCAGCGTCCGCCGTCCGAACAGCAGGCCCGATTCCAGCGTTTCGCGCAGCTCGTAATCAATCCCCTTGTTGCGCAGTTCGATCGAATGGATGCGGTCATAGGAGCGTACGTAGAGGCGCGTGTGCGGATAGTCGGCCTGCACCAGTTCGACCACCTTGTCGGTGATCTCCTTCTTCTGCGTGCAGACGAGCACGATCTTCGTCCGGTCAATGCCGGCCGAGCGCAGCACGTCCTTGCGGGTGCCGTCGCCGAAATAGATGCGGAAGCCGAAGGAGGAGGCCTGGCGGATGCGGTCGGCGGAAAAGTCGATGACGGTGACGCTGCGCCCGCCGGCAAGCAGGATCTGGGCGGCGATCTGGCCGAAGCGCGAGAAGCCGACCATCAGCACGTCGGCGCCGGCACCCTCGAAATCCTCGTCCAGTTCCTCCTGTTCATCGCCATTGAGCAGCCGCTTCGACAGCGCCGCGCCGATCGGCGTCAGCGCCATGGACAGCGTGACGATCGCCACCAGCAGCGATGCGGTGCTCGTCGACATCAATCCGACGGCGCCCGCGGTGGTAAAGAGTACGAAGCCGAATTCGCCGCCCTGCGGCAACAGGAAGGCGATGCGGATCGCGTCATTGTGCGGCGATCCTGACATCCGGCAGAGCCCGTAGATAATGATCGCCTTGACGGCCATGACGATCGGCACGATGACGATGACGAAAAGCGCGTTGTCGATGAGGACGCCGAGCTGCAGCGACAGGCCGACGGCGATGAAGAAGATGGCGAGCAGCACGCCGCGGAAAGGCTCGATATCGGCCTCCAGCTCATGCCGGTAGGAGGATTCGGCCAGCATCACCCCGGACAGGAAGGCGCCCATCGCCATCGACAGTCCGGCAAGCTGCATCAGGCTTGCCGATCCCATCACGACGAAGAGCGCCGCCGCGATCATCGCCTCGCGCGCGCCGGTGCGGGCGATGATCTGGAAGAGCGGCGTCAGCAGATAGCGCCCCATGACGATCATCGCCGCCACGGCGCCGACGGCCACGGCAAAATCGGTGAGCGGCATATTGCTGCCCTTGCCGCTGCCGTCAAGAACGGTGATCAGCGCCAAGAGCGGCACGATCGCCAAGTCCTGGAACAGCAGCATCGAGAAGGAACGCTGCCCGTATCTCGTATTGACATCGCCGTCGCCTTCGAGGATCTGCATGGCGAAGGCGGTCGAGGACAGCGCCAGGCCGAAGCCGGCGACGATGCTGCCGCGCCAATCGAGAACTTCGGAAAACCAGGCGAGCGCCGTCAGCGCCAGCCCTGTCACCACCACCTGCGCCGTGCCGAGGCCGAAGATGTCGCGGCGCATCTGCCAGAGCCGGCTTGGCTTCAGCTCCAGCCCGATGATGAAGAGCAGGAAGACGACGCCGAGCTCGGCGACGGCAAGGATCTGTTCGCCATCGGTGATGCCGTGGAAGACCGGGCCGATGACGATGCCGGCGGCGAGGTAACCGAGCACCGTGCCGAGCCCGAGCTTCTTGAAGATCGGAGCGGCGACCACCGCGCCGCCGAGCAGCAGGACCGTTTCAGAAAAAAGGTCGTTGGGCGCTGACATGCTGGCAATTTCTCTCGACGGCGGGAAACATCCGGGCAGCCCTAACAAAGAATCGGCGGCGGCGGCCTTGATGCCAGGGAGAGTGCACAATAAATGGAAGCCGAAGGAAAGGCCAAATCATGTCTTCTGAAATCGATTCCTCGACACTTCTTTCCCGCGCAAGTCAATTGATCGATCTGGCAAGGAAGGCAGGAGCCGACGCTGCCGACGCCGTCGTCGTCCGCTCTCGCTCGCAATCGGTCAGCGTCCGGCTTGGCAAGGTCGAGGGAACGGAATCGTCGGAAAGCGATGATTTTTCGCTGCGCGTCTTCATCGGCAAACGCGTCGCCAGCGTTTCGGCCAATCCGGGCTTCGATCTCCAGGCGCTGGCCGAACGTGCCGTCGCCATGGCCAAGGTTTCCCCGGAAGACCCGTACGCGTGCCTGGCGGACGAGGTGAACCTTGCCAAGTCCTATCCCGACCTGCAATTGCTCGATACCACGGAGGTTTCCTCCGAGATGCTGCGCGAGGCGGCTCTTGCCGCCGAAACGGCCGCCCTAGCGGTTAAGGGCGTCACCAATTCCTCCGGCGCCGGCGCGTCGGCCGGCATGGGCGGCCTCGTTCTCGCCACGTCGCACGGTTTCGAAGGCAGCTACATGGCCTCCCGTTTCGGCAACTCCGTCAGCGTCATCGCAGGCGAAGGCACCGGCATGGAGCGCGACTATGATTTCGACAGCCGGCTTTATTACGCCGAGCTCGACGATCCCGCCGAAATCGGCCGCCGCGCCGGCGAGCGGGTGGTCAAGCGCGTCAATCCGCGCCAGGTGCCGACCGGCAAGAACGTCACCGTCGTCTTCGATCCGCGCGTCGCCCGCGGTTTTGTCGGCCATATCGCCGGGGCGATCAACGGTGCCGCCGTCGCCCGAAAGACCAGCTTCCTGCGTGACAGGATGGGTCAGCAGGTGCTGAAGTCGGGCCTGTCGATCACCGACGATCCGCTGATCGTGCGCGGGCCTTCCTCGCGTCCCTTCGATGGTGAGGGCGTGTCCGGCGAGCGGCTTGTCATGATCGAAGACGGTGTCCTGAAGCACTGGTTCCTCTCGACCTCGACGGCCCGCGAACTCGGCCTCGAGACCAATGGCCGCGGCGTGCGTGGCGGCAGCGCCGTCACGCCGTCTTCCACCAATCTTGCCCTGGAGCCGGGCGAGATCTCGCCGGAGGAGCTGATCCACAGCATCGGCAACGGTTTTTACGTCACCGAATTGATCGGCCACGGCGTCAACATGATCACCGGCGAATATAGCCGCGGCGCCACCGGCTTCTGGATCGAGAACGGCGAACTCACTTTCCCGGTGTCCGAGGTGACGATCGCCTCGAATCTCAAGGACATGTTCATGCGCCTGACGCCGGCAAACGACATCGACCGCAAGTTCGGCGTCGCGGCTCCGACCTTCGCGATCGAAGGCATGACGCTCGCCGGCCAATGAGAAACGGCCAGAGGAAACGGGCGGCAGAAAATGGATTGACGGATGAGCGATAGGGAAAAGCTCCGCTGGCAGAGCGATCTCGCCTTGATCGCCGATGCTGCGAAGGAGGCCGGCGCGGTCGCTTACGGCTTCTTCAACCAGTCTCCCGAGGTCTGGTGGAAGAACGGGGACCGCTCTCCGGTCAGCGCCGCCGATTTCGCCGCCAACAAGACGCTTGAAACGATCCTGCGCAAGGCGCGGCCGGAATATGGCTGGCTGTCGGAGGAAACCGAGGATGATGAAGGCCGCCTCTCGCGCGAGACGCTGTTCATCGTCGATCCGATCGACGGCACCCGCGCCTTCCTCGGCGGGCAGCAGGTCTGGTGCGTCAGCGTCGCGGTCGTGCATCGCGGCCGCCCCGTCGCCGGCGTGCTCTATGCACCGGCGCTCGAAGAATTCTACGAGGCCGTCGATGGCGGCGTGGCGCTGAAGAATGGTGTGCCCCTCACCGTTTCCGCCGCCGGGCCGGACGAAATGAGCCGGCTTGCGATCGGCGAGGACCTGTTGAAGACCTTTCAGCCGGCGTTCCGTGACCGCGTGAGACGCGAGAAATATGTCCCCTCGCTTGCCTATCGCATTGCCATGGTGGCGGACGGCCGTCTCGAAGGCACCTTCGTCAAGGGCAATTCGCATGACTGGGACCTTGCTGCCGCCGATCTCGTTCTGGCCTGCGCCGGCGGCGGCCTCGTCGACCTCGACGGCAAGCCGATCGTCTATAACAGGGCGGACGTCACCCATAAGGTGCTCTGTGCGGCGCCGACGGCCCGGATCGATGAGTTTCTAACGGCTTTTGCCGGGCGAGGAGACGGTTGACGTTTCCGTCAAAATCCCGCAGATGAGGTGGCGGAGGAACTCGGCAGAAAGAGAACAAGAAAATGACTGACTCCGGTGACAAGAAGCAGCTTTTGCACCTCGTTTTTGGCGGCGAACTGGAAAGCCTCGAGGATGTCCAGTTCCGTGATCTGAACGGTCTCGATATCGTCGGCATTTTTCCCGACTATGCCTCGGCGCTGACGGCCTGGAAGGCGAAGGCGCAGCAGACGGTCGACAATGCGCATATGCGCTATTTTATCGTCCACATGCACCGTCTGCTCGATCCGCAACAAAAGGCTGGGGGCAACTGACCTCGGCAGCCGCCGCCAGCCGAACGGGCCTTCGTGCATCGGGCGCCCGTCGATCCGGATCGTTTGACGCATTCTGAACAAATTGATCGGCCATTCCGGCCGCAACGATAATAAGGGAATGGGTTTGATGTCGATCGTCTTGGGTCGGAGGCTGGCGCGATGAGCTCCCGGATGGCGCGGCTCGGTCTGAGCACATACCGTCTGGCGGGAACCGTGGCTTCTCCGGTCGTCGGCCTCTATCTGACCTACCGCACGGCCAAGGGCAAGGAAGACCGGGCGCGCCGCCTGGAACGCTTCGGCTATCCGAGCGCCAATCGGCCACAGGGCCCGCTCGTCTGGTTCCATGCCGCAAGTGTTGGCGAAACCAATGCCGTCATTCCGCTGATCCGCGAACTCCGCCGCCGTGATATTCACGTCGTTCTGACCACCGGCACCATCACCTCCGCCAGGCTTGCCGCCGAGCGCCTCGGCCAGGAGGCGATCCATCAATATGTGCCGTTGGATCTGAAGCCCGCCGTCAGCCGTTTCCTCGATTATTGGCAGCCCGATTGCGCCATCATCGCCGAATCCGAGATCTGGCCGGCCACCGTGCTGGAGCTCGGCCGTCGCCGCATCCCGCAGATCCTGGTCAATGCCCGCATGTCGGACCGCTCCTTTGCCCGCTGGCGCCGCCGCCCGTCGATTGCGGAGGCCTTGTTCGAGAACCTCGCTCTCGTCATCGCCCAATCCGATGTCGATGCCGAGCGGTTCCGCGATCTCGGTGCCGTTCCCGTCATCACCTCGGGCAATCTGAAGGTCGATACCGACGCGCCGCCTTATGACAGCGCTGTCTTCGCCCGCTACAAGAAGCAGATCGGCGATCGCAAAACCTGGGCGGCGATCTCCACCTTCGACGGCGAGGAGAATGCCGCCGGCATCGTCCATCGCGCCCTGAAGGAGCGCGATCGTCAATTGACGATCATCGTGCCCCGCCATCCCGAGCGCAGCGACGAGATCGAAGCGGCGCTCGTCAAGCAGGGGCTGAAAGTCGCCCGCCGCACCCGCGACGATGTCCTCTCCGCCGATGTCGATATCTTCCTCGGCGATACGATCGGCGAAATGGGGCTTTATCTCCGTCTGACCGAAATCGCTTTCGTCGGCCGCTCGCTCTTTGCCGAGGGCGGTCAAAACCCGCTGGAGCCTGCCATGCTCGGATGCGCCATCCTCTCCGGCGGCAATGTGCAGAATTTTCGCGAAGCCTATCAGAAGCTCGCCCGCAGCGGCAGCGCCCGCATGGTGCGCGATACCGAAATGCTGGCCAAGGGCGTGCATTACCTGCTGACCAACGATGAAGCCCGCCGGAACATGATCGAGGCCGGCGTCGCCACCGTGCACGAAATGCGCGGCGCACTGTCGGCGACGGTGAAGGGGCTTGAACCCTATATCAATCCGCTGACGGTCAAGGCGCGTTTGTTGCCCAGGGCCGCGGCCCAGGTCTGAGGAGACGCGATGTCGGGCCCGGCGCATATTAAAGGCATCCTCTTCGACAAGGACGGCACTCTGCTCGACTATGATGAGAGCTGGCTGCCGGTCAATCGCGAGCTTGCCCGCATCGCCGCTGAGGGCGATCCGCTTTTGGCCGACCGGCTGCTGTCCGCCTGCGGCATGGATCCGGTGAGCGGCCATATCGTCCCCGACAGCCTGCTCGCCGCCGGCAATACAAGGCAGATCGCCGAGGGACTCGTCGCCGCCGGGTCGATGGTCGACATCGACGAATTGACGATCCGTCTCGACGACCTCTTTTCCGGCGCCGCTGAATTTTCCGTGCCGGTGACCGACCTTGCCGGCTTTTTCGCAAGGCTGCATCGGCGCGGTTTCAAGCTCGGTGTCGCCTCCAGCGACAATGAGCGCTCCATCCGCCAGACGGCGGAGCGCTTTGGTTTCGCCCGCTACGTCGATTATATCGCCGGCTACGACAGCGGCTTCGGCGTCAAGCCGGAGCCGGGCATGGTGCTCGGCTTCTGCGCTGCGACCGGGCTTTTGCCTGAAGAGGTCGCGATCGTCGGCGACAACAATCACGATCTGCACATGGGCCTGAATGCCGGCACGGGACTGAGGATCGCCGTGTTGACGGGAACCGGCTCGCGCGATTCACTTGCCGCGGCCGCCGATCATGTGCTCGATAATATCACCGCCCTTGAGACGCTGCTGCCCGATCTGCAGCCGGCCTGATCGGTAAAGGCTTGCATTTTCATCGATTTTAACCTCTCAATCCGGCCGGGAAACGAAATTCTCTGGCCGGCGGGGAGCGGGACGGCAAAATGATTTCAGAAGCGCCGCCGTTCTGGTGGAGGAAAGCCGATTGGCGGGCCTGGCTGCTGGCGCCGCTGTCCTTTCTTTACGGCCGTATCGCCGGCCATCGCATGGCCCATGCGCGCCGCGCCTCGGTTTCCGTTCCCGTCATCTGTGTCGGCAATTTCACCGTCGGCGGCGCCGGCAAGACGCCGACGGCGCTGACGCTTGCCCGCGCCGCCAAGGCGAAAGGCCTGAAGCCCGGCTTTCTCAGCCGAGGTTACGGCGGCTCGCTCGACGTGACGACGGTGGTCGATCCCCATCATCACCGGGCGGTCGCCGTCGGCGATGAACCGCTTTTGCTCGCCCAAGAGGCGCTGACGGTGATTTCCCGCCGGCGCGTCGATGGTGCTCGGCGCCTGGTGGCGGAAGGCGCCGATCTCATCATCATGGATGATGGGTTTCAGAGCGCCCGGCTGGCGATCGACTATGCGCTGCTCGTCATCGACGCGACGCGCGGCCTTGGCAACGGCCATATCGTGCCGGCCGGCCCGGTTCGCGCGCCGATCCGCCAGCAGCTGCGTTCGGCGACGGCGCTGCTGAAGGTCGGCGGCGGCAATGCCGCCGACGGCATCGTCCGCATGGCGGCACGCGCGGCAAAGCCCTATTTCACCGCCTCGCTGAAGGTGCGCGGTGACAACAGGCTTGCCGGCATCAAGGTGCTCGCCTTCGCCGGTATCGCCGATCCCGCCAAATTCTTCCGCACCGTCGAATCGCGCGGCGCCGAAATCGCGGTCGCCAAGACCTTCGGCGACCACGAGCACCTGACCGAGGAGGAGATCGACGATATCCTGACGACCGCCGAGCGCCAGGACCTTCTGATCGTCACCACGTCAAAGGATTTCGTTCGCCTCTCCGGCCATCACGGCAAGGCGGAGCAACTGGCGCAGAAGGCTCAGATCATCGAGGTCGATATGGTCTTTGAGGATCATCTCGCCGCGAGCCTTATCATTGACCGGGCTATCGTCGCATGCCGTGAGCGGCGCCTCAAGGAATCGAAGGTTGGGGCTAAAGCAATTTCAGGAAAGGCCGATCGGCTGTAACTGGCTGCTGCGAAACATCTCGGCGGCCTAAATCTGCCTGCAAGGCGATCATGCGATCGAGTGAAGCAAGGTCTCGCGAGCGGAGGTCAGATGCAATCGACATGCGCGATCGATCAACGCAATATCGCGACTTTCGAGGGCTTCGATCAGCGCAAGATGTTCCCCGATTGCGACCTCGTTGCGCGCGCGTTCATCGCGCTTGTTCCACTGATAGTGATAGTGGAAGACCATGGCGATCACGTCTTGAAAGCTTTCGATAAACCGATTTGGGGCGACTGCCCCAATCAGCCGGTGGAATCGGCTGTCCAATTCCGAGAAATCCTGAAACCGGCTGTCGATATCGGCGAGCAGCTCCAAATGTGCAGCTCGCATGGATTGGATCTGCTTCCAGACGGGCGAACTGTCGGGCAGGCCAGCGAACAGCCGCGCAGAGCGCATTTCGAACATCTCTCTGATCTCGAACAATTCGAGCGCGAAACTGGCGGTGAACCCTTTGAAGACCCAGCCTGCATTCGGACGCTTCTCGATCAGCCCGTATTTCTGAAATCGATTGAGAAACTCACGGATAATCGTCGTTGCGACCCCGAACTTCCGACCTAACTCCGTCTCGTTGATTTCTGTGCCCGGGCAAGCACCGCCCCGAAGCATCCATTCCATGAAGCTTGTCTCGACCTGTTCCGAAATTGCCAGGGTCTCTTCCTGCGGATAGCGATCGATCTGCGATGGCTGCTCATGTACGATCCGCCTGTGCACGTCAGATATGATGATGCCGCGCGCGGACATCCCTGCCAGCACCTTCCGCACCGTTGTCCTGCTCACGCCCAGTTGGGCGCGTAGCGCGTTTTCGGAGGGCAATTCCTCTCCAGGATCGAGCGTCCGGAGGATATCGATCATATCATTGAACGCCCTCTTGAAAGTCGTATCCGTTCGCATGACGCTCCTCGTGGTCTGATCATTATCCATAAAAAACAAGTTGACGTACGTGTATCGTATGTTTCTTATGTATAAAAAACGGGGGAGGCTAGGGGAATTTGGAAGACTCCAGGATTCTGTCACAGAATTCGTCCCGGCCTGGTGGTTCGCAGGATGCAACCTTCCATCCGAGACGCTCCGGCATCGCGCTCGGATTGAAGCTATTGAGCCTGGGTCCACTGCTGATCCTCATCATGCTCATCGCCGTCGTCAGCTTGGTCACCCCGGCTTTTCTAAAGCCCACCAACCTGGGAAACATACTGGCGCAGACCGCAGTGATCGCCGTCGTGGCAATGGGCCAGCAACTGGTCATCCTGACGCGCGGCATCGACCTGTCTGTCGGTTCGAATCTTGCGCTGGCGACGGTCGTCGGCGGACTTGTCTACCAACAGGTTGACTCCTCATTCCTCGTCATTGCGGCCATGCTGCTGACAGGAGCTGCTGTCGGAGCGGTAAACGGTTTCGTGTTTGTCTATGGCCGGCTGCCGCACCCCTTTATCATTACACTTGCGACCTTGAGCATTTGCCGCGGTCTGGCACTCGAATTGGCGCCCGGCCACACGACCATACGCGGGATGCCTGATGCCGTGACCGCAATCGGTGGCGCTACGACTCTTGGTGTGCCCAACTCCTTTCTCGTCGTCGGGATGTTCGGGTTTCTATTCTTGATCCTGACGAAATCGATGGTCTGCGGCCGGTGGATCTATGCGGTCGGCGGCTCGCCGAGCGCCGCAAGAAGCATGGGTATACCGGTCATGGGCGTTCTGCTCTCGACCTACATCGTTTCCGGCTTTTGTGCCGGTGTCGGCGCGGTGCTGCTCGCCGGCCGGACCGGCGCCGCCTCGCCGATCTACGGCAATCTCCTGGAACTCGACACGATTGCTGCGGTGATTATCGGCGGCGCCAGCTTCCTTGGCGGACGAGGCCATCTCGGTCACGCGCTGATCGGCGCCGTGTTGATCGGCGTCATCCGCAATGCCCTTAACCTTCTCGGCGTCGACGTGTTCTTTCAGATGATCGCGATTGGGTTCGTCATCGTCATCGCCGTCGAAGCTGACGTGCTTCGTAACCATCTCGAGTCGCGCGCACGCGTGCTGCAATCGGCGGCAGTGCAATGAACCCGGCATCCACCACACCGGCACTTTCGGTTCGAAATGCCCAGAAGCGCTTTGGTGCCATCCATGCCCTAAAAAATGTAAGTTTCGATGCTTATTCAGGTGAGGTAACGGCTCTCCTGGGCGACAACGGCGCCGGCAAGTCGACACTCGTCAAATGCATCAGCGGGCTTCATAGTCTCGACGAAGGAGAGATCCTTGTGGATGGTGCTCCGGTATCGCTTCATTCAACGGCGGCCGCCCGCCGCGCCGGGATTGAAACCGTCTATCAGGACCTGGCGCTTTTCGACAATCTGACCCCCGTGCAGAATTTCTATTGCGGTCGGGAAATCTCTTTCCCCTCCTGGTTGCCGCGTCCGCTGCGCTTTCTGAGCACGGGCGAAATGAAGCGGGAAGCAGCGAGCGTCATCGATCGCCTGAAGGTTAAGTTGCCGAAATTCGACTCACCGGTCGCACTGATGTCTGGGGGACAGCGGCAGGCGATCGCGGTCGCACGCGCCATTGTTTTTGCGCGCAAACTGGTGATCCTTGACGAGCCAACCGCGGCTCTCGGCCTTCGCGAGTCTCGCCAGGTTCTTGACATTATCAATCAGCTCAAAGCCGACGGCAATGCCGTGATCATCATTACCCACAACATGGAGCACGTCGTGGAAATCGCCGACCGGGCGGTTGTCCTCCGGCAAGGTCGCAAGGTGGGTGAAGTGAAGCCAACGGAAGCGAACAAGCAGGACATTGTCGCGATGATCGTCGGCGCAGAGGCTTAACGAGATCGCTGCTTCGTTCGGGCAGCGGACAATGAGATCGCTCTAGAGGAGGGTGGTCGAGATATGGGAGGTGTAATCATGAAACCGCAATCCGTGCTGGGAGCCGTTGCGATCCTGGTCGTCGCTGTCGTTCCGTCACTGGCGCAGGAGCCAGTGAAGCTCGGCTTTATAACCAAATTCCCTGTACCGTTCTTCGCAACAATGGAGAACGCAGCGAAAGATTATGCCAAGAAAAATCCGGGAGTCGAGATCATTTACGGCCAAGGTACGTCCGCAACCGACATCGAGGGCCAAATCGCGCAGATCGAGTCGATGGTGACACGAGGCGTGCAGGGCATTGCCATCACGCCCGTCGATCCCACCGTGGCCACGGCCCTGGACAAGGCGGTGGCGGCCGGTATCAAGGTCGTGCTGATGGATAACAACATTCCGGATTGGAACGGCAGGACAGCGCTTGCCACGACCAACAACTTCGCCGCCGGCAAGATCGCCGGGGAATATCTCAAGACCGTTCTTCGTGACGGCGACACGCTTGGGATACTTGA
This sequence comes from Rhizobium aethiopicum, assembly GCF_014197535.1. Lineage (GTDB taxonomy): Bacteria > Pseudomonadota > Alphaproteobacteria > Rhizobiales > Rhizobiaceae > Rhizobium > Rhizobium aethiopicum_A. Next base: position 24,930 of record NZ_JACIFV010000005.1, on the reverse strand, counting down.
GGGCGTGCCGGGTGTGCCAGCGCTTGATGACCGTGTGAAGGGTATGCTGGAAGGCCTGAAGGGGGTTGACGTCAAGATCGTCGGCAAAGGCGCGACCAACTGCACCGAGGAACTCGGGATCAGCGTCGCCGAGGATCTGTTGACGAAAAACCCAGACCTGAAGGCGATTTATGCCGCTTGCGGCCCGCCGGCTGCTGGCGCGGCACGCGCAATCAAGAACGCTGGCACTGCCAATGACAAGATTGTGCTGGTCGGTTTCGATTTCTGCTGCGGCGAAGAGGAAGCGCTGAAGAGTGGAATCGAGGATGCGTCGGTGGCGCAGTTTCCTACCAAGATGGCCGAACTCGGTGTGGACGCGCTTGTAAAGTCAATTCGTGGAGAGAAGGTGGAGTCTTTGATTGATTCCGGCGCGGCGCTCGTGACGCCGGAGAACATGGCAAAATTTAAGTGAGCTATTCCTTCTCGGGGAATTTGCTACAAACTCATCCTTGCCTTGCGCACATCGGATCATGCAAGCGGCTCGTCCTTCGCCGGGCGAGCCGAACGTGCTGCTCGTTGTCGGACTCAGGATGCGATTAATGGCCGAGCACGATCTTCAGTCCCAACCGTCGCGAACGCCAATCGGAGCGTGCGCCCGGCACTTAACGCCGCTGGTTCGGCAGCACGCCGGCGCGTTTGTCGGCTTCGATCGCCGAGATCACGTCTGCATAAGGCTCCTGGCGAGCGACGCTCCAGTAGCGCAGCTCGTCGAGCGGGATGTTTTTTCCGGTCATCGCGCAGACGACGTAGGAGCCGGGCGAGAGAATCTGGAAATCGCCGTCGAGATAGCGGATCTTCGCCTCGCGGTTTCCGTGCCCTTCGAACAAATTCATGCGCTCCGTTCCCTACAGTCTGTCATCCGTCTGCCATACTCCCGCATGAACGGCTTTGCCAGCTTTTTCAGCTTCTGCCGAAAAGCCGCTCGATATCGCTGAGCTTCAATTCGATATAGGTAGGTCGGCCGTGATTGCACTGGCCGGAGCCGGGCGTCACTTCCATTTCCCTCAGCAGCGCGTTCATTTCCTCCGGCCGCAGCCGCCGGCCGGAGCGAACCGATCCATGGCAGGCCATGGTCGCCGCCACATATTCGAGCTTGGCCGACAGGCCGGACGCCGTATCCCATTCGGCAATCTCGTCGGCAAGCTGGCGGATCAGGCCGTGGGCGTCGACCTCGCCGAGCATGGCCGGCGTTTCGCGCACCGCGATCGCACCGGGGCCGAAGCGCTCGATCGCCAGACCGAGTTCGGCAAACTCTGCCGCATGCAGCATCAGCCGGTCGCAATCCTCTTCCGGAATGTCGACGATCTCGGGGATGAGCAGCACCTGCGAGGCCAGCCGTTTCGCATGCAGCGCCTTGCGCATCGCCTCGAACACCAGCCGCTCATGCGCCGCATGCTGGTCGACGATGACGAGCCCGTCCTCTGTCTGGGCGACGATGTAATTGGCGTGGATCTGCGCCCGTGCCGCGCCGAGCGGATAACGTCCGATGGTTTCCGGGGCGGCCGGGCGAGGAGAGGCCGGGCCGGGAGACACGGGGTCGGGAGAAAATTGCGGCTCGGCCCGCGCGGTCGGCATCGACAGGCCGTCGAAGTATGCCTGCGGCCGTTCGGAAAAAGCCGGCGCCGGCTGGTAGGGGCGGGAAGGGGAGGTCTCTGCCGACCATGGCGCCTGTGGCCGCTGCCCATAGGGCTGGAAACCGGGGCGGAAGGCGCGCAGCATATCGCTCGCGCCGGTCGTTGCCGCCCGGCTGCCGTCGCGCGCGAGCGCCTCGCGAATGGCGCCGACGATCAGGCCGCGCACCAGGCCTGGGTCTCGGAAGCGCACGTCGGATTTGGCCGGATGCACGTTGACGTCGACGAGGGCCGGATCGAGAGCGATCGACAACACCGCCACCGGATAGCGCCCGGACGGGATCGTCTCGGCATAAGCGCCGCGAATCGCCGAGAGGATCAGCTTGTCCTGCACCGGGCGGCCGTTGACGAAGGCATATTGATGGGCGGAGTTGCCGCGATTGAAGGTCGGCACGCCGGCAAAGCCGGTCAGCGAGATCTCCTCGCGCACGGCGTCGAGCGCAATGGCGTTGTCGCTGAAGTCCTTGCCGAGCACCTGCGCCATGCGCGCCAGATGATCGTCGCCCGTTGCCGGAAATTCCAGCGTCGCGCGGTCCGAGCCGGACAGCACGAAGCGCACGGCGGGGAAAGCGATCGCCATACGTTTGACGATCTCGGTAATGGCGCCGGCTTCGGCCCTTTCCGTCTTCAGGAATTTAAGCCGCGCCGGCGTGGCGAAGAACAGGTCGCGGACTTCGACGATCGTGCCGGGATTGGCGGCGGCCGGCCGCAGATGCAGGACCTTGCCGCCGGCAACGGCGACCTCGTGGCCGCCGGCGCTGTCGCGCTTGCGGCTTGCGATGCTGAGCCTAGCCACGGACCCGATCGAAGGCAGCGCCTCGCCGCGGAAGCCGAGCGTTCTAATATCCTCGAGCGTCTCGGAGATCTTCGAGGTGCAGTGGCGCCTGATTGCCAGTTCCAGATCGGCGGCGTCCATGCCGGAGCCGTTGTCGCTGACCCGCAGCAGCGCCTTGCCGCCGCCTGCCGTGGCGATCTCGATGCGCGTCGCCCCGGCATCGAGGGCGTTTTCGATCAATTCCTTGGCAGCGCTCGCCGGCCGTTCGATGACTTCGCCGGCGGCGATCTGGTTGATGAGCGTTTCGGAAAGCTGTCTGATGGCCATGGGCTATTTTCGGGGATTCGCGGGCTGGAGGGAAGGGGTTTCCGATCGCTTGGCGAACTATGATCCGCGGCTCCCGCGAATTCGGGGATCGGTAGTGTTAAGCCGGTTTTAACAGAAAAATGGCATTTCTAATCACACACCTCCGGAAGCCGCGAAATCGAACAGATGTGGGACGAAATGGAATGAGTGCCGGCTTCGAAAAGGCGGACACATCATCAGAGACCGACGGGACTCTCGCCGGGGCCGATCTGCAGACGGCGCTCTTCGATGCGGTGTGCGACAGCCTTTCGGCAGCGTTCATCATCTACGACAAGAACGATCATCTGATCTTCGCAAGCCGCCAGATTCTCGAATTCTTCCCCCTGCCGTCCGAGATGCTGAAGCCAGGCATCCGGCTGCGCGATTTCCTGGGCGCGATCTACGATACCGGCGTTCGTCAGCAATATATCAGGCAGAGCGGCTCGCTCAGCCGCGAGGACTGGCTGTCGCAGAAAATCGCCTCGCATTGGCGCGAACGCTTCGAATCCGTCGAGCGACATGGCGCCGACAGCTGGGTCCGCTTCGTCAAGCGCAGGCTGCCGGGCGGTTACGGCGTCACCGTCGTCTCCGACATTTCCGAGGACAAGAAGCGCGAGGAGCAGTGGCGCTCGGACATGGAGCGGGTGCAGCTCACCGAAGACATTCTCGACAACCTGCCGTTCCCGCTTTTCGTCAAGGATCGCAACCTCACCTATGTCGCGGTGAACCTCGCCTTTTGCGAGAAATACCAGAGGAGCGCCGACGAGGTGCTCGGGCGCAAGAGCGGTGATCTCTTCTCACCCGAGATCGCCAAGCGCTTCGAAGAAAGCGATCGTCACGTGCTGGAAACCGGCGAGATGTCGATCTCCCGCCAGCGGCAGATCTCCCGCGACGGCATCGAGCGCGACATCGTCAGCCGCAAGCACCGCATCGGCAAGCCCGGCCGCTATTTCCTGGTGTCGACCATGCAGGACCTGCCGCGCGACGGCGCCGATCTCGAGGAGTTCGACCGCGCCTCGGCGATCACCGCCTCCACCAACCAGAGTTATCGCCGCGCCTATGTGCCGGTGCCGAGCGCGGTGGAGCGCCGCGAGCCGGCGGCGATGGAGGCGATCGTTCCGGAGAATTTCTCCGGCCGCAAGATTCTCGTCGTCACCGCCGACCTCGCCGCCGAGACCGCCGCTCTGCGGACGCTGACGAAATACGGTTTCGAATCCTGCTCGGTGCGCGGCGAGGATGAAGAGGAGCGGTTTCTGGAAATCGCCACCTCCTCGGGCATTTCGCTCGATCTGCTGATCATCGACAATCAGATGGGCATGCGCTGCCTCGAGCTTTCCGAGCAATACGGAATTCCGGCGCTCGTCATGGACGGTTTCCAGATCGCCAACGAGCTGACCTTTCAGATCGCCCGCCATTTCAATCGCAACAGTCGCAACAGCGGCGGCGGGGCGGACGCGGATTGGGAAATCAGCACTTCCGACGATACGGCCGGCCTGCAGGTTCTCGTCGCCGAAGACAACGATATCAATCAGATCGTGTTTTCACAGATCCTCGAGGGCCTCGGCTATCGTCATATGATCGCTGCGACCGGCGACGAAGTCGTGCGCCTCTGGGCCGAACACCGGCCCGGCGTGGTCCTGATGGACATTTCGCTGCCGGGCTTCAACGGCTTCGAGGCGGCGCGCCTGATCCGCCAGATGGAAGAAGCCGGCGGCGCAGCCCGCACTCCGATCATCGGCGTGCTGACCCAGGCCTTCGAGCGCGATCGCGCCGAATGCGCCAAATCCGGCATGGACGACGTCATCATGAAGCCCGTCAGTCCCGACATGCTGGAGACGATATTTCAGAAATTCTTGACAGAAGGGGCTGCGCCGGTTCGAGCGAACGGATGAGACGGAAGTCCGGTCGCCGTCTCCCGTATACCGCAATCTCCCAAATCTGGGGTAGATCAGCCCGTCAAGGCAGCTGATTTACTAGCGAATTGTTAAGAAATGCCGGTCATTCTCTCCCCGGCTGCGGAGGGAAGCTCGGGTTTGGATGATGAAATCGGCGGAAACAGCTTCCTTGACCGTGAGTCACAATGAGCTTCAGGCGATGGCTTATACCGATCCGCTGACCGGGTTGGGAAACCGCAATCGCATGCGCGACAAGGTGCTGCAGATCTCCGCCGAGCGCGCCAGCGATCCCGCTCCGTTCACCATCGGCATCGCCAATCTCGACAGCTTCAAGCCGATCAACGATCTCTTTGGCTCCTCCGCCGGCGATGAGATCCTTTGCCAGGTCGCCCATCGGCTCAGGGCCTGCATTCCGGACGGGGCGCTGGTCACCCGTCACGACGGTGACGAATTCGCCTTCGTGCTGCCGTTAATCTTCGAGCGGGCGAGCGCCGAAAAATTCGGCCAGATGATCCGCGAGGTGCTGTCGGCGCCCTATGACCTCGGCGACCGCAATGTGCGTCTGTCTGCCTCCCTCGGCTTCGCCATCTATCCCTTCGCCGGAGAGGACTGCGAAGAACTGTTGAAGAGCGCCGAAACCGCCCTCTATCGTTCCAAACGCCGCGGCCGCGGCCAGATCACCGTCTATTCGCGTGAAATCGCCCAGGAGATGAAGCGCGCGACACAGCTGGAGCAGGCGCTCAGAAACGCCATTATCTCCGACGCCATCGATGTTCATTTCCAGCCGATCGTCTCGCTCGCCAACAATCAGGTCGTCGGCTTCGAGGCGCTCGCCCGCTGGAACGATCCCGATCTCGGTTTCGTGTCCCCCGGCGTCTTCGTGCCGCTCGCCGAAGAGCGCGGTTTCATCGACGCGCTGTCGGAGGCCCTGCTTCGCAAGGCCGCTGAAGCAGCCCTATCCTGGCCGCGCGAACTCTTTCTGTCGTTCAATCTCTCTTCGGCGCAGCTGATGGATCCCGGCACGAGCGGCAGCATCCTGTCGATCCTCGGCCGGGTCGGCTTCGATCCGCATCGCCTGGAACTGGAAATCACCGAGACGGCGGTGATGGGTTCGGCCGATACCGCCCACCGCATCATCGCCGATCTGCGCGCCGCCGGCGTTCGCATCTCGCTCGACGATTTCGGCACGGGCCAGTCGAGCCTAGGGCGTCTGCGTGACTTCATCTTCGACAAGATCAAGATCGACCGTGCCTTCGTCTCGCGCATCAATTCCGATCGCGCCTCCGAACACATCATCAAGGCGATCCTTTCCATGTGCGAAGGCTTGGAGCTGGAAGTCGTGGCCGAAGGCATCGAGGATTATGCCGAGGCGGTGAAGCTGCGCACGCTCGGCTGCGGCATGGGCCAGGGCTACCATTTCGGCCGCCCGGCCGATGGCATCGCCACGCTGCGCTTCCTGCACGAGAACTATTACGATATGGCGCCCGCCGAGCGCGTCAGCGCATAAGCAATCCCAACATGCAATCAGAAAAAGCGATGGCGCCCCTAGGAGCGCCATCACCTACGCTATACTACCACGCGCGGTTTACTTAGGCGTGGTCGAACCGGTTGCCGTCGTATCGGTGCCGGTCGCGGCCGGGGCCTTCTCTGCAGACTGCATTGCTAGCGTCTTGAACTCGGGCGCAGCCTTCAGCGATTCAGCGGTCTCGCTGGTTGTCAGCTTGAGACTGCCATCCTGGGTGTTCTGGGCGATGGTGATTTTTTCCATCGGAACTGCGACGTCCTTTTCGCCGATGCCGAGGAAGCCGCCGACGCCGACGATCGCAGCAACGATGCCGCCATCCTTCTTCATGATCAGGTCGTTGATGCTACCGATGCTTTCATTGTTGGCGTTGTAGACCGACTGACCGATATAGGTGTTGGCGCTCACCTGGTCCGGAGCCTGCTCCGTCAGATAGGTACCTTGAGCTACATCCGTGCTCGGTTTTGCAGCCGGAGCCTGTGCTGCGTCGCCTGCAGGCTTGGTGACATCAGGGGTGACCGGCTTGGGGGCAGCCGGATCGGCCGGCGCTGCCTGATTGGTCGCGGCGGGATCGGCAGGCTGCGGCGCCGTCTGCGAGAATGCCGCCGGTGCGAAAGCCGTGGCAAACAGCGCGCCAGCGGCAACGGTCGTCAAAAGTTTGCGTGTCATTTCGAACCTACTTTCATTTCCCTAGAGTGATCGCTGACTCGGCAATGCATCATCCTTGCCGCGCCGGTTCGAAGGGAAAATGAGCGGTGCGCCGATTGGTTCCGGTTGAAAACACGGAAAATTTCTCGATTATCACGGAACTTTTATTGGCGAGCGGCCCGAAACGAAAAAAGGCGCCCACTTGGGAGCGCCTTGAATGGCGGCTGACCGAAACCCCGGTCAGAGCACATAGATGGGATCGAACACGCCCTTGACCTCAATGCCGAGTTCCAGCAGCGCGCCGGCGCTCGGCTGGGCCGAACGGGCATCCTCGTCAAGCCCTTCCCAGGCCGTCGTCACCGCCAGCCGGTCGGCATTGGCGCTGATGAAGGCCGGGCAGGAGGGCTGGACGGCGGGAACCTTGTAGCGCGAGATACGCAAGCCATCGGGATTGTAGCGATCGACGACGCCGGCGCCCCAGCGGGCATTCCAGATATAGCCGTCGGCATCGACCACCGAACCGTCGATACTGCCGGGTTCGTCCATGCTGTCGACGAGCACGATCGGCTCCCCGATGGGCAGGCCGGTCTGCGGATCGACCATGACGCGCATCAGCCGGTTGATGCGGGAATCCGTGTAGTAGCCGATCGTGCCATCGGGGGAAAAGCAGATCGAATTCGGAATGCTGATGCCGTTGAAGATCTTCGTCACCTTGCCGCCGGCGACATGATAGATGGCGCCGGCCTGGTTTTCCGCCCTCTTGCTCATCGTGCCGATCCAGAGCGCCCCGGAGGGATGGGTGCGGCCGTCGTTCGAGCGGTTTTCCGGCCTGTCGTTTTCGAGCGCGGCATAGAAGGTGAGATTGCCGCTCGCCACATCGCGCACGAAAAGCCCTTCTTCCGTCGCGATCAGCTGCCGTCCGGCATCGATGCGGGCCAGCACGCTTGCCATCACCGGCAGCGGATGGACCTTTTTCTCCGCCGTTGCGAGTCTGAGCTCGTGCAGCTCCTTGCCGAGGATATTGAACCACCAGACCGTATTGCTGTCCGGATCATAGGTTGGTCCTTCGCCGAGAACGGAATTGGTGTTGCAAAGGGTCTTGCCTTCGAACTCGTAAATGTCGGTCATACGTTCACGCTCCCATGGCTCCATCATAGGCGTAAATGGTCGCCTTGGCGCGCTCGGCAACCTCTGCCGCGGTCATTCCGGGCTTGTAGAGGCTGGTGCCGAGGCCGAAGGCTGAGATGCCGGCTTTGGTGTAATCGGCGAAATTCTTGTCCGATACGCCGCCGACGGCGGCAATCGTCAGCTCCGGCGGCAGGATCGCCCGGATCGCCGTGATGCCCGACGGACCAAGCACGCTCGCCGGAAAGAATTTGAGGCCTGTGGCGCCGGCGCGCGCTGCCGCCAGTGCCTCCGTCGGCGTAAAGACGCCCGGCATCGTCACCATACCGTAGTCGTGCGCCCGGATGATCACCTCCGGCTCGACATTGGGTGTGACGAGCAGCTTGCCGCCGGCCGCATTCAGGCTGTCGACAGCCTCGACCGTCAGCACCGTGCCGGCGCCGATCAGCACCTCGGCCGGCGCCATCTTTGCGGCAATCTCGATGGATTTGAATGGCTCCGGCGAATTGAGCGGGATCTCGATCGCCGTCAGGCCGTTTTCGATCAAGGCGCCGACGATGCTCTCGGTCTCGTCGGGCCGGATGCCGCGCAGGATGGCGATCAGCGGGCGCTTCATGTCGGGGAAGGGGATACGGTTCATCGTGTCAGCTTTCTCAATTCGGCCAGATGGCTTCGGCGGCTGCCGATAGGCCGCGGCGCACGGCCGCGTCGGCGTCGATGGGGGTGAAGGCAAGGGAGAGGGTGTTGAAGGCCTGTTCGTAGAGCGCCTGCAGGCGTCCGGAGGCGACGAGGGTGATGCCAGTGCCGTTGGCGGCATCCTGCAGCGCGCCGGCAATTTCGAGGCCGATCAGTGTGCCGGAAAGCCGGGCCTGCGCTGATGCGGCGGAAATCCCGTGCAGCAGCTGGCCCGAACGGGCGGTAAACAGCAGATTGGAGGCAAGTGCGGGATGCGCAAAGGCCGCCGATACGGCCGCCTCGAAGGCAGCCGCATCCGCCGGCTGTTGTTCGGCACCCGACACGGCATGCGATAGGATCGTGTTTTTACTGATCGCGTCGAAAAGCTCGCCGGTCATGAAAGTCGAAAAGCCGGCGACCTTGCCATCCACGACATGCACCCATTTCGAATGCGTGCCGGGCATGCAGACTGCCTGCGCCTCCGAATTCGCGCGGCCGAGTGCGCCGAGAAGCTGGGTTTCCTCGCCGCGCATGACATCGGGCCTCGCCACGTCCCGCTGGGCAAGGCCCGGCAGGATGCGGATGTCACGGCTTTCACCCGGCACGCGGACCGCCGCGGTGAGGATCGAGGCGAGCGGCGCGGGCACGTCGATATAACCAGCCTCGACCCAGCCCTGCCTTGCGCCGGCCATGCCGCAGACGATCACCGGCAGGCCTTCCGGCGCTTCGACAGCGGCGAGATGGCCTGACAGCACGGTGGAAAAGCCGATCTTAGCCGCGCTCGTCATGCCTTCGCCGCTGCGGCGTTCGGCAAGGATGCCGCCGTCCCTGCCGATCAGCCAGAGCCGGAAACTGCTGGTGCCCCAGTCCACCGCGACATAAGCGGGATTAGCCATTACAAAACGCCTCCATCGACGATCAGGGACTGGGCGGTCATACCAGCCGCGCAGTCGGATGCAAGAAACAGGCAGGGACCGACGATGGCTTCCGCCTTGAGCGGGAATTTCAGGCATTGCTGCTCGACCGAGCGCGCGATGCTTTCCTCGGTGAGCCAGAGCTGCATCTGCCGCTCGGTGACGACCATGCCGGGCAGGATGCAGTTGACCCGGATGTTCTCCGGCCCGAGCCGGCCGGCCATGCTCTTCGTCAGTCCGACGACCGCCGCCTTCGCTGCCGCATAGGCGGGAAATCCGCCCATGTTCAGCTTGAAGGCGATCGACGACATATTGACGATCGCGCCGCCGCCGGCCGACCGCATCGACGGCGCCACTGCCTGCGAGGTGAAGAACACGTGCCGCAGATTGACCGCCTGATTATTGTCCCAATAGGCCTCGGTCACATCATCAAATTCATGGCGGTCGTCCCAGGCCGCGTTGTTGACGAGCACGCGGACCGGCCCGGACTTGGTAACGACGGCATCGACCGTGCGCCGGATCGCCTCGATGTCGCGCAGATCGGCATGGTAGAAGAGCACCGGATGCGCCGTTTCCCGCGACAGTCTTTCGGCGAGTTCGCTGCCGGCCGTCTCGGCAATGTCGATGAAGGAGACCTTGGCGCCCTGGCGTGCGAAACCTTCGACGATCGCCGCGCCGATGCCGGATCCGCCGCCGGTCACGAGCACGGCGCGATCCTTGAACTCGGGAAATTGTGCTGCCACTGCGCTCACCGTCTCCTCCGATCTCTCACGTTCCATTATTTGGAACTTAATTTGACTATGTGGAATTATCCGATTATGCTGGCCTTTCTGTCAAGGGCGCAGGCTTTGCAAGCGCGGACCGATCTAATGGCACATAGACAATGACTTCAAGTGACGGCATGTCCCAGACACGCGAGACCGGCACCCTCGGCAAATTGATGGTTCTCCTCGATCTCGTCACCCATGCGGATACGCCATTGCGCTTCACCGATATCCTGGCGCGCGCCCGCCAGCCGCGCGGCACGCTGCATCGCCAGCTCAGCCACCTGGTGGAGGAGGGGCTGCTCGAGCTTGATGGCGACGGCCGTTATGCGCCGGGCCTGCGCCTGCTCGATTTTGCCGCGCGCAGCTGGGCGCGCAACGAATTCCGCCTGGTTGCCGAACCGCACCTGAGCGAACTCCAGCAGGCGACCGGCGAGACGGTGCATCTCGGCGTTCTCCGGGGACAGTCGATCATCTATCTCGACAAGGTCGAAGGCCGTCAGCCGGTGCGCATGTATTCGCAGATCGGCAACGCGTCGCCCTGCTACTGCACCGGCGTCGGCAAGGCCGCTCTTTCGCTGCTTCCGCCGGAAACTCTTGTCGACCTCCTCGCCGGCCTGAGCTTCACCAGCTTTACCGCCTCGACCCATGCTTCGGCCGAGACGCTTGCCGCCGAAATCCGCGAGATTGCCGAACAGGGCTATGCTTTCGACCGCGAGGAGCACGAGGCCGGCATCCGCTGCGTCGCCGCACCGGTCTGGTCGGAGGATCGCACCTTCATCGGCGGCATTTCGGTCACCGGCCCGGCCTATCGGCTGTCGATGGAACTTCTGCGTCAGTGGGCCGTTCCCGTACAGCTGGCGGCTGCAAGGATTATGGAGGGCATGCGCGTCCGCCTCGGCCCGCGCCGTTAACGGTTACCGCCTTTGCCGGACCCGCTTGCTGAGCATGCTTATGATGAGCGCGATATTGAGATTTACGGGCGAATCACGCCAAGTGGAATGGCCCGCGAAATCTGCAACCACGCATCGGCCGAAGCCTGTCTGCCGAGGCCGGCTCCATGTGATCTAACTCACGCTCCTCACGCCTCGATGCAACCGAACCGGCCGCGGCGCCGAAGATGAAAACTGTGATGGTACCCTTGTCGCAAACATCCACGGAAGAAGACGATTACATCAGCGAAATTGCCGGCCTGAAGACGCAGTTCGATATTTTTCGCTTCTTGAAACGCGTCACCGAAACCTATCGCAGCCGCGCTTTCATGGTTCTCAACCTGCCGCCGATCACCTCTCTCGACCTGCAGGGCAACACCGTCATCACCAGTTGGCCGGCCGAGCTTCTGGCGCTCTACGACCAGGAAGCGCTGATGGTGAACAGCCCGGTTCTGAGGCGGCTGAGAACATCGACACGGCCTTTTTTCTACGACATGTCGCGCGAGGCCTGGTCACGTGACGACGGCAAGTCCGCCCTGGTCACGGGGTTGTTCGAGCGTTTCAGGATGATCCGGGGTGCCTACTTCCCAACGCATGAGGCCTCAGGCCTGCGCGGTGCCGTCTCCTTCTCCGGCGACCGTGAACCCTTCAGCGCCGCCGAGATGCGCGAGCTTTGCTATATCGCCATCCATGTCTTCGACAGGCTTGCCGAAATCCGCAACCTCGATACGCGCATGACGGACTCGCTGACCGACCGCGAGATCGACTGCCTCAACTGGACGGCTGCCGGCAAGACCAGCGCCGAAATCGCCGAAATCCTGGCGCTGTCCGAGCATACGATCAATCATTACCTCAACCGCGCCACCAAGAAGCTCGACACGGTCAACCGCACCCAGGCGGTCGCCAAGGCGCTGCGGATCGGCCTGATCAAATAAGTCGCAAAGATGGCGGCGCGCTGCGGGCGGTCGCTCAGTGCTTAGGCAGAACCGGGATGCGCCGCCGGCACTTCTCAGCGCTTTTCCCAATTTTTTCATCTGGCACGCTTTCTGCATTTCCTTTGCCAGAGGTCCAGAGGGGACTTTGATGACCAGCGCCAGGAAATGGCGCGGCCGACACACCGCTGACCGACGCCGACGCCGCCTCTCTCCCGGCCCTCGGCGTCGGTGGCGGTTGTTGCCTTTTGGCACCGCTTCTTCCGCAGCTGTTCACGAATTCCTCTCCCCGGTCACTTTTCTCTGGCCTTTTTTTTGGCTTGCGCTAGTTCGCCCCGCATTGCGCCGGTTCTCGGGGAGAGAGACCGTTGCGGCCATCAGGGCGAAAAGCCCGGCGGACTTGATGGCCGCAACGGCTTCGCGGGGTCCCCGCCGGCGTTTTTGAAGCCGGCAAATCGATTTTCCTCCCGATGATTTTGTTTGGCGAAGGCGTGCGGCTCCACTATCTCTACCGCATGATTTCGTGCCTTGGTCGGAATCGGCCAAGACTAAAATCATGCGTGCGTCTTGAAAGACGCGCGGCGCCGTAGTCTGCGGGAAGAAGCAATGAGGGTGGAATGACCGACGTCACGAAGGAAAAGGTTCTCGAAACGCTGAAGACCGTGCGCGGACCGGATCTCGAGCACGACATCGTCGCGCTCGGCATGGTCTCCGATGTCTTCATCTCCGACGGCAAGGTCTATTTTTCCATCACCGTTCCGGCCGAGCGCGCCAAGGAGCTGGAGCCGATGCGGCTCGCCGCCGAGCGCGTCATCAAGGAGATGCCGGGTGTCAAGGGTGCGCTCGTCACACTGACGGCGGACAAGAAGGCGGCCGCCGCCGCGCCCGCTGCCCGCCCGGCGTCGAATCCGCCCCACGGTCACGCCGGCCACGATCATGGGGGTCATGATCATGGGCATCACGGGCATGCGCCGCAGCAACAGCCGCCCCGAACCGGCAAGATCGGCGTCCCCGGTATCGGCGCCATCATTGCCGTCGCCTCCGGCAAGGGCGGGGTCGGCAAGTCCACCACCGCCGTCAACCTGGCGCTCGGCCTGCTCGCCAACGGTCTTCGCGTCGGTATTCTCGATGCCGATATTTACGGCCCCTCGATGCCGCGGCTCTTGAAGATCTCCGGCCGCCCGACGCAGATCGATGGCCGCATCATCAATCCGATGGAGAATTACGGCCTCAAGGTCATGTCGATGGGTTTCCTCGTTGACGAGGAGACGGCGATGATCTGGCGCGGACCGATGGTCCAGTCGGCCCTGATGCAGATGCTGCGCGAAGTGGCCTGGGGCGAGCTCGACGTCCTCGTCGTCGACATGCCGCCCGGCACCGGCGATGCGCAGTTGACGATGGCCCAGCAGGTGCCGCTTGCCGGCGCCGTCATCGTCTCGACACCGCAGGATCTCGCCCTGATCGATGCCCGCAAGGGCCTCAACATGTTCCGCAAGGTCGAGGTGCCAGTGCTCGGTATCGTCGAGAATATGAGCTATTTCATCGCCCCCGATACCGGCACCCGCTACGACATCTTCGGCCATGGCGGCGCCCGCAAGGAGGCCGAGCGCATCGGCGTGCCCTTCCTCGGCGAAGTGCCGCTGACGATGAACATCCGCGAAACCTCCGACGCCGGCACGCCGCTCGTTGCCTCCGATCCGAACGGCGTCGTCGCCGGCATCTATCGCGGTATCGCCGCCAAGGTATGGCAGCAGCTCGGCGGCCAGCCCCAGCGCCCGGCGCCGGCGATCGTCTTTGAATGACGTCTCCGTTTATGGGCAGGACTTCCGGGCCAGGGCGCGCATGACAGCAGAGCGCTGAGCCGCCGAATCACCGTTGCGATCACCCCGAATTGTGCGGGAAATGTGGTGAAAAGCCGCGCTTCACGGAAGATGTCTTGATTATTTCACGGCTTTGCTTCATATGCCGCGGCGCCATGATGGCATTGCTGCAGATGCTCAACGACGGCCGTCTTCGTTTCGAAGGTCCGGCCCGCCTGCAAGGTCGAAGGATGGGTACTGCGATGCGGTGGAGCACAATGGGCATGCTGGCTTTTGCGGCCGGGTGCAGCCGGAGTTGTATGAACTTTCTTGATCCGCTTCCGTTTGGGCCTGGAACGAGCCACCCTCGCATTGCCGCGATGGCGGACGGATGGAAAGGCTTGCAATGAAGATGATGACCACGAAGTGTCGTGAGCATCGGAGACGCTGCCGGTGATCACCGCTTACCGTTCCAATTGCAAATCGGTCGAAATCCGCGATCTCGCGCAGCCGGCATCCTTTCCCGAGGATGTCGTCTGGATCGACATGATCGAGCCGAGCCGCGAGGAGGAGCTTTATGTCGAGAAGGTTCTCGGCATCGAGGTTCCGACCCGTGACGATCTCAAGGACATCGAACCGTCGGCTCGCCTTTATATCGAAAACGACGCCGTCTTCATGACCGCTTCGCTGGTCTGGAAGGCCGATACCGACGCGCCGACGCTGACCGACGTCGCCTTCATCCTGGCCGGAAACCGCCTGGTCACCATCCGCTACGCCCAACCGAAATCCTTTGCGCTGTTCATCGCCGCCCTTCACCGGCTGCCGGAAAACTGGCGCAGCGGCGCGGCCCTTCTCGCCAAGCTGCTGGAGACGATCGTCGACCGGACCGCCGAAATCCTCGAAACCTCCGTCTCGCGCATCGACATCTTGTCGACGCATGTCTTCGGCAGGGCGAAAAAGGTCCGCAAGCCTTCGAACTACCTCGAGCAGAAATTGCGCGATATCGCCGGTCATCACCGCATGATCAGCAAGCTGCGAGACAGTCTCGGCTCGCTTTCCCGGCTTCTGACATTCTTTTACACGGTCCCGGCGATCCAGCAGGACCACGAGGCGAAGGAGCTCTGCCGCACCGTCTCGCGCGACATTCAGTCGCTGTCGGAGCATGCCTCCTTCGTCGCCGCCAACATCACCTTCCTGCTCGATGCCTCGCTCGGCCTCATCAACATCGAGCAGAACTCGATCATCAAGATTTTCTCGATCGCCTCGGTCGTGTTCCTGCCGCCGACATTGGTCGCCTCCATCTATGGCATGAATTTTCAGGTCATGCCGGAATTGGCCTGGACCGCGGGTTATCCCTATTCGCTGGCCTTGATGGTAATATCGGCCGTCATTCCATTTTTCTTTTTTCGCTGGAAAGGCTGGCTCTGAGGAGCTTGTTGAAATTTCATGTCCGAAGAGAGCCATCCTCCGCACGATCGCCATATGACGCCGCGCAAGCTGTTCTATCTCGCGCTCGGTTCCGTCGGTGTCGTCTACGGCGATATCGGCACGAGCCCGCTCTACGCTTTTCGCGAGGCGCTGAAGCCCGTCGCCCATGACGGCGTCACCCGTTTCGAGGTCATCAGTCTGATTTCGCTGATGATCTGGGCGCTGACCATCATCGTCACCATCAAATACGTTCTCTTCCTGCTGCGCGCCGACAACGACGGGGAGGGCGGCACGCTGTCGCTGCTCGCCCTTCTGATGAAGACCGCCAACGGCCATACCGCAATGCTGATGCTGCTCGGACTGATGGGCGCTGCCCTGTTCCTCGGCGATGCGATGATCACGCCGGCGCTTTCGGTGCTGTCGGCCGTCGAGGGTCTGAAGCTCGTCACGCCCAGCCTGGCGGAATATATCGTGCCGATCTCGGTGGCGATCCTGGTGCTGCTCTTCGTCGTGCAGTCGCGCGGCACCGGCGCCGTCGCCAAATTCTTCGGCCCGATCACCGCCGTCTGGTTCCTCGTCATCGCCGCCGCCGGCATTTCCCATATCTCCGACGATTTCGGCATTCTGGCCGCCTTCAACCCCTATTATGCCGTCAGCTTCCTGCTGCATGAGGGTTTTTATGGTGTCGTCGTGCTTGGTGCCGTCTTCCTGACGGTGACGGGCGCCGAGGCGCTTTATGCCGATCTCGGCCATTTCGGCCGTCGCCCGATCCAATGGGCCTGGTTCGCGCTGGTGTTTCCGGCGTTGACGCTGAACTATCTCGGGCAGGGCGCGCTCGTGCTCGGCAGACCGGAGACGATGTCCGATCCCTTCTATCTGATGTTTCCGCAATGGGCGCTGCTGCCGGTCGTCATCCTCGCCACCGCCGCAACAATCATCGCCAGCCAGGCCGTCATAACGGGGGCCTTTTCGCTGGTGCGCCAGGGCATCAACCTCGGCTTCCTGCCGCGCATGGAAATCCTCTTCACCTCGGAAACCAATACCGGACAGATCTTCTTGCCGTCGGTCAACGCCGTGCTATTCTTCGGCGTCATCTTCCTGGTGCTGAGCTTCAAGACGTCGGACGCATTGGCCACCGCCTACGGCATCTCCGTCACCGGCGCCATGGTCGTCACCTCGATCATGGCCTTCGAATTCGTCCGGGCCCGCTGGAACTGGTCGCTGCCGGTCGCGGTGATCGCGCTCGCGCCGCTCGTCGTCCTCGAAATGATCTTCCTCGGCGCCAACCTTCTGAAGATCCATGATGGCGGCTATATCCCGATCCTGATCGCCACCGCCTTTACCGTCGTCATGTGGACCTGGCGCCGCGGCACCGCGATCTTGATGGAGAAGACCCGGCACACCGATATTCCGCTCGCCTCCTTCGTCAGTTCCATCGAGCGCAAGAGCGAGCATTCGCCGGCGCAGGTTCCCGGCACGGCGATCTTCCTGACCAGCGATCCGGAATCGGCCCCCGCCGCCCTGCTGCACAATCTCAAGCACAACCACGTGCTTCACGATCGCAACGTCATTCTGACGATCCGTACGGTGAACAAGCCGCGTGTGCCGAGCCACGACCGCTACAAGGTCGAGCCGATTTCCGAACGCTTCTCGCGCGTCGAGCTGCTCTTCGGCTTCATGGAATCGCAGAACGTCTCGCAGGCGCTGGCAACGCTGCGCAAGACCGGACTGAAGTTCGACATCATGTCGACCTCCTTCTATCTCGGCCGCCGCAAACTGGTGCCGGATGCCAAGTCGGGCATGCCCTACTGGCAGGACCGGCTGTACATCGCGCTGGCCAACGCCGCCGCCAACCCCTCGGACTACTTCCGCCTGCCGGCCAACCGCGTGGTGGAGCTGGGCTCGCACGTTATTATTTGATGCGTGGGGCAAAGACCCCGCCCCAAACCCCTCCCCACAAGGGGGAGGGGCTTAACTTGCCGCGCCGGCTTACCATATCTGCAACGTGTCGGAGGAGCGAGGCGGAACCCCCGGGTTAGTCCCTCCCCCTTGTGGGGAGGGGTTGGGGCGGGGTCTTTCACAAGGCTGCGACACACACCTCGTCCCATGAACTTATCAGCCATATTAGAACATCCAAAAACTCCCGCTGCTACTTTCCGGCACGCTTCGTTAACCGGACGTCAAGGTTAATGAGAGATTTTCGATGGCATGTTCCCGCGTTCCATGCCCGGAGTTCGTGTTGCGTCGAAAGAGCCCTTCCCGTAGCAAGCTGCGTCTTCTCCCCGAGAACTGGGTCTCGCCCGCCATCTTCGGGCTTGCCGTCTGGCTGATCTTCCCAAGCGTTGCCTCCCACGCCGATCTCGCCACCATGCTCGCCGGTCTCGACGGTGAAGGGGAGAGCTGGCGCATGGTGCTGACCAATTCGCCGGCCGGCTCCATCCATCAGGCCGAGCTCGCCTTCGCCGATCCGGCCGCGACCGGCTCGATCGCCTCAGGCGCCGGCATGGTGCTGCCCGATGGCCGCAAGGTGGCTTTTACGGCCAAGGACAAGGGTCACGAAGACACGCCGGACGAGGACCGCGTCATTCGCGGCACGAAGAAAGGCCGCGTTGTCGCCGTCGAGAAGATGCAGCCGCCGAAGGACTTTTCCGCCGGCTCGATTCTCGAGCGCACCAAGATGCTCTTCACACCGAATTTCGATCTCAAGGACCGGTCGGCTTTCGTCAAGCCGAAGATCCAGGGCAGGGAAATCGAGATCGCCACCTCTTTCTATAAGAAGCAGCCGGTGATGCCGCAGGTCGGCGTGCCGGCGATGCTCGCAAGCCTCGTCACCAGCAACAAGGCCGACGTGCTTGCCACCGCCTATGCGCCGGCGTCACCGGATTATGCCCGCCAGTCGCCCTTCGATTCGATCCTGACCGAACCGGAAAGCGGCCGCTTCGTTCCCCAGATCGGTCCGGGCGACCACGCCTGGGCCGCAAGCGTGCTGCCGCCGAGCGTCTTCTCCGCCCGCGAGCAGCAATGCCTTGCCTCCGGAATTTATTTCGAGGCGCGCGGGGAATCGGTGAAGGGCCAGGCGGCCGTCGCCCAGGTCATCCTCAACCGTGTTCGTAACCCCGCCTATCCCAAGAGCATCTGCGGCGTCGTTTACCAGAACGAGGATTGGCGCAACCGCTGCCAGTTTTCCTTCGCCTGCGACAGCATCAAGGACCGGGTGAATTCGCAATATCACTGGCGGGTGGCCCGCGACGTGGCCATGGCGGTGACATCAGGCAAGATCTGGCTGCCGCAGGTCGGGTCGGCAACGCACTACCATGCCGTTTATGTCCGCCCGAAATGGGCAAAGACCATGGAAAAGGTCGGGCGCATCGGTCTCCACGTCTTCTACCGCACCTATGGCGGCGGCTGGAGCTGAGATAAAGCGCTGGGGTCAGGCCGATTTTCTGCCCCTAAAAGCGGATTCTTTCCGTCGAATTTGCGCGCGCGGCCGAAAATCGACTTATCCCTTTGATTTCCCGAATTTATTTTCTGGCTGGACAGAAGCCGTCTACGCCTTGACTATACCAATCCCTAAAACTATGTTGCGCGCGACTTCAGAACGGGCCGGAAGGGTCTCAACCTTCGCGTCCGGGGTCCGAATGACCGGGGTAGCGGGAGTGCGGGCGACGGGCAGGCGAGGAGAGATCCATGGCGGACGACCGCGAGGAAAGTCTTGAGAAGCGCCGTGCGCAACTGGGAGCGGAACTCGCGACCAAGCGCGCTGAGGCGGGAGTGGAACAAGCAAGCGAGGCCCAAGCTGAGGTAAGCCGCAAAGGTTATGCCCAGGCGATGAAGCTTTCCAGCGAGTTCATTGCCGCAATCGTCGTCGGTGCCGTCCTTGGCTATCTTCTCGACCGTTTTGTTGGCACGGCGCCTTGGGGGTTGATTGTTCTTCTGCTTCTCGGATTCTGTGCCGGCGTTCTGAACGTGCTGCGTTCTGCGGGGGTGGTTGCCCATCCGCTGGACGACCAGGACAAGAAATAGGGCCGGTCCCGGTCCAGTGCAATGACCCCGCGTCCTGCGGGCCAAAGAGAGAGAACAAGCGGTGTCTAACGATCCGACTCATCAGTTCCTGATCCAGAAGATTGTCCCGATCGAAATCGGCGGAATTGATTTTTCGTTCACCAACGCATCGCTCTTCATGGTCGCTTCTGCAGCTGTTGCCGCAGGGTTCCTTTATTTCTCGACCTCGAACCGCGCCATCGTGCCCGGCCGTTCGCAGTCGGTCGCGGAAATGTCCTATGAATTTATCGCCAACATGCTCAAGGAAGGCGCGGGCAAGCAGGGGCTGAAGTTCTTCCCGCTGGTCTTCTCGCTCTTCATGTTCGTGCTGACGGCGAATCTGCTCGGCATGTTCCCCTATTTCTTCACGATCACCAGCCAGATTATCGTCACCTTCGCGCTGGCGATCCTCGTCATCAGCACGGTTCTGATCTACGGCTTCTATAAGCACGGTTTCCACTTCCTGAATGTCTTCGTGCCTTCGGGCGTGCCGGGCATATTGCTGCCGCTGGTCGTCGCGATCGAAATCATTTCCTTCCTGTCCCGTCCGATTTCGCTCTCCGTTCGTCTTTTTGCCAACATGCTCGCCGGTCACATCACGCTGAAGGTGTTCGCAGGCTTCGTCGCCTCGCTTGGAACCCTTGGTGCAGTCGGTATCGGCGGCGCCGTTCTTCCCCTCATCATGACCGTCGCCCTGACCGGTCTCGAGTTCCTCGTCGCCTTCCTTCAGGCTTACGTCTTCGCGGTGCTGACTTGCATGTACCTCAACGACGCAATCCATCCGGGCGGGCACTAAGGATAACGACAACGACGTCTCCGGGGCGTCAGTCATTCGCCGCAACAACCATTTCAAAGGAGTTCAACATGGAAGCGGAAGCAGCAAAGTTCATCGGTGCAGGCCTGGCTTGCTTTGGTATGGCCGGTACGGCTCTCGGCCTCGGCAATATCTTCGGCAGCTACCTCTCCGGCGCTCTGCGCAATCCGTCTGCCGCTGACAGCCAGTTCGGCCGTCTGGTATTCGGCTTCGCCGTTACGGAAGCTCTGGGCATCTTCTCGCTGCTCGTCGCTCTCCTCCTCCTCTTCGCTGTCTGATATCGGCGAATAGATGGATCACGGCCTGCGACCGCAAGCCGTGATCCTTTGCATTTGCAGTCCACCTGGAGGTGAGCATGTTTTTTGTGACCCCGGCTTACGCTGAAGAAGCACCGGCGGCAGCGACCGGCACGGATGCGCATGCCGCTCCGGCCGCAGGCGAGGTCCATACCGAGACCGGTGTTGCCGAAGGCGAACACGCCCGCGGCCCGTTCCCGCCTTTCGATTCGACGACCTACGCGTCCCAGCTACTCTGGCTGGTGATTACGTTCGGCGTCTTCTACCTCCTTATGCAAAAGGTCATCGCACCGCGCATCGGGGCGATCCTCGACCAGCGCCACACGCGCATCTCTCAGGATCTGGAAGAAGCAGGCCGCCTGAAGGCGGAAGCCGACGCCGCCGTCCAGACCTATGAAGGCGAACTGGCCTCTGCCCGCGCCAAATCCCACGCGATCGGCTCCGCCGCCCGCGACGCCGCCAAGGTCAAGGCCGAAGAGGATCGCCGCACCGTCGAAACGAGCCTGTCGGAAAAGATCAAGGCTGCCGAAGCGCGGATCGCCGACATCAAGGCCAAGGCTTTCGCTGACGTCGGCACCATTGCCGAGGAGACGGCAGCCGCGGTCGTCGAACAGCTGATCGGCAGCACCGCTGCGCAGGCAGACGTCGCCGCCGCCGTCGCGGCCGCCAAGAAGGAGGCTTGATCGATGGAATTTCATTTCGACGCGACTTTCTTCGCCTTTGTCGGCCTCGTCCTCTTCCTGGCGCTGGTTGTTTACCTCAAGGTTCCCGGCATGATGGCACGCTCGCTCGACGACCGCGCCGACCAGATCCGCAACGAGCTGGCCGAAGCCAAGCGCCTGCGCGAGGAAGCCCAGCATCTGCTCGCCGAATACCAGCGCAAGCGCAAGGAAGCGGAAGCGGAAGCTGCCCACATCGTTGCCGCCGCTGAGCGCGAAGCCGAGATGCTGACCGCCGAGGCGAAGAAGAAGACGGAAGAATTCGTCGCCAACCGCACGGCGCTCTCCGAGCAGAAGATCAAGCAGGCCGAGGCCGATGCGATGAAGGCGGTGCGTTCCGCCGCCGTCGATCTGGCCATCGCAGCCGCCGAAACGGTGCTCGCCAAGAAGGCCGATGGTAAGGTCCAGTCGGAGCTCTTCGGCAACGCCGTCGGTCAGGTCAAGACACGGCTCAACTGAGCGGTATCGAATGAATGAGGGAAAGGCTGGGCATGTCCCGGCCTTTTTCTTTTGGTGACCTCACTCTTTATGCAGTCTCTACGTCAAACTCGGAAACGACTGAGAATGAGGCGCGACGCTGCGACGAATCCCTTCTCCCCAGCGGGGAGAAGATGCCGGCAGGCAGATGAGGGGGCGAGCGGCAAAGCCGCGAATGCACGGAGTGCAAGCGAAGGGCAAAATGATCGGTGTGTCGTGTGGCCCCCTCATCCGACCCTTCGGGCCACCTTCTCCCCGCTGGGAGAAGAGGGAGCAAGCCGCCGCACCGGCTTTCTGCTGCCGGGTTTGGCATTGCCACTTTTTCCGTTGAATTACGCTACTCGGAAATCAGCTCGTCCATCTCAGGCCCGTCCTCGCCCTTGCGCAGCGGTCTAAAGCTCATCCGGTGCAGCGAACAGGGACCGTGCTTCTCGATGCCGGCGCGGTGCTGCGCCGTGCCGTAGCCGACATGGGCGGCAAACCCGTAATCCGGAAAAACATTATGCGCCCGCGCCATCATCCGGTCGCGCGTCACCTTGGCGACGATCGAGGCGGCGGCGATCGAGACCGAGCGGGCATCGCCCTTGACAACCGCTTGTCCGGGGCAATCGAGGCCGGGCGGGACATCAAGCCCATCCGTCAGCACGTAACTTGCGGGAATGGCGAGGCTGCAGATGGCGCGCCGCATCGCGTCCAGGCTCGCCTTGCGAATGTCAGTTTCGTCGATGCGGGTCGAGCTGGAGGAGGCGATGGAAACCGTCGCGGTCGCCAGGATCTGCACGAAGAGTTCCTCGCGCCGCTGCGCCGAGAGCTGCTTGGAATCGTTGAGGCCTTCAGGGATGCGCTTCGGATCGAGGATGACGGCGGCAGCCACCACAGGCCCGGCCAGCGGCCCGCGGCCTGCCTCGTCGGCGCCGGCGACCGGCCAGTGGCCGGCCTTGCGGGCTTTGAGCTCGAGCTTGAAATCTGGCACGAGAGGGACCGTGTCGAAAAGCAGGGGAGAATCGGGTGGCGTGCGACGTTTCATGCGGCTGAACCTCGCACGCCAACCCGATTTCCCGCAAGTCCCCGGATCAGGGCGGCGGCCGGGGACGGCCCGGCGGATGGTGGCGGTCAGGGCCATCCGCGGGAATTGCGCTCGGGGCTCGAAAACAGGGCGGTTTTTCTGAGCAGCCGATGCGCAAACTTGAAAAATCAGAGCAGCGACAGCTGCACGCCGCTACCATCCGGTGGCACGAACAGATCGTCGCGCAGCGGCACGCTGCGCCGCGTCAGCTCGAAGCGTTTCGCCGCCATTTCGAAACGCCGGGCGATCTGCCAGGCATAGGGGCCGGCGCCCTTCATGCGCTTGCCGAATTCGGCGTCGTAATCCTTGCCGCCGCGCATCGAGCGCACCAGCGACATCACATGCCGGTAACGATCGGGATAGTGCTGCAGCAGCCAGTCGCGAAAGAGCGGGCTGACTTCGAGCGGCAGCCTGAGAATGACATAACTCGCCTCGGCGGCGCCGGCAGCCTTTGCCGATTCGAGGATGCGTTCCAACTCGTGATCGTTCAGCGCCGGGATCAGCGGAGCGGCCATGACGGCAGTCTGGATGCCTGCCTCCGAGAGCGCATGAATGGTCTCCAGCCGTCGCGGCGGCGTGGCGGCGCGCGGCTCCATCGCCCGGGCAAGCTTGCGGTCGAGCGTGGTGACCGAGATGCCGACGCGCACCAGGTTCTTGCGGGCCATCTCTTGCAGAATGTCGAGATCGCGCAGGATCATCGCCGACTTGGTGACGATCGACACCGGATGGTTCGCCTTGTTCAGCACCTCGAGGATGCCGCGCATGATGCGCCATTCCTTCTCGATCGGCTGATAGGGGTCGGTATTGGTGCCGATCGCGATCACCCGCACCTTGTAGCCCGGCTTGGCGAGCTCCCGCTCCAGGAGCTTCGCCGCATCGGGCTTGGCGAAGAGCTTCGTCTCGAAATCGAGTCCCGCCGAAAGCCCCATATAGGCGTGCGTCGGGCGGGCGAAACAATAGATGCAGCCGTGCTCACAGCCACGATAGGGATTGATCGAGCGGTCGAAGGAAAGATCCGGCGATTCGTTGCGGGTAATCGCGGTGCGCGGCTTTTCGATCTGCACCTCGGTCTTGAACGGCGGCAGCTCTTCCAGGGTCTGCCAGCCGTCGTCGAAGGTCTCCCGTTGCAGCGCTTCGAACCGCCCTGTCGGGTTCAGTCCGGCTCCGCGCCCGCGCCGCCGGTCGCCCTCGACCCTGAGACCTGAGGACACGATCATCGCATCGGCAATATCTGCCGTATTGGCAGGCGCGAATGCGGCCTGCCCTGCCAGGGACTGCTCTCTCATCGGATTCTCCCGCGGCGGAAAGCCATTGCCTCCGCCCGTTTTGATGATTAAATTCCTATCGGCAAAATGAGAACAATGCAAGAACAAAATGCGGAAAAGGGTGCTGGCAAAAAATTGTGCGGCGCATTATGAATAATCGATGTTGACGGTTGTTCTCGAATGCCAGGATCAGGAATCCGAACTGGCTCAGACCTTATCGGTATTGGTGGCAGGCGCGGTGGAAGGGCTCGTCAGCGATGTGATCGTGCTCGATCACGGCTCACGCGACGGCACCTCGCGGGTCGCCGACGCCGCCGGCTGCCGTTTCCATTCGCAATGGGATATCAAGGACATTGTCCGCTCCGCCCGCGGCGAATGGCTGCTCTTCGTCGAGCCGGGGTCAAGGCCGCAGGCCGGGTGGATCGATGAGATCGCCGAGTATATGGCGCTGAACAAGGCGCCGGCCCGTTTTACCGCGTCGCGCGGCTATCGACGCCCCTTCTTCCAGCGCGTCGCTCGCGCCCGGCCGCCGCTGGAGCTCGGGCTGTTGATGCCGAAGAACCTGGCGCTCGCCGCCGCCAGAAGCGGGATGCCTGTTGCCGACTTCGCCAAGGGCCAGAAGCCGCGCAAGCTCGCAAGTGAATTGATTCCCTCCTGGGTGGCGCGCGCTGCGCGCTGAGCCGTTCTACGCTTCATGATGTCTGGATGGTTCATGGCTGTCCGGTGCAGACCCGTGAACGACCGGGTTGATGGTCGACATTTTGGACCGGGATGATACCTGACAGTTTTCATTCTGTCGTGTGTGCTGCTTTAGGCCTCATCGGCCCG
>NZ_JACIFV010000004.1 GCF_014197535.1 Rhizobium aethiopicum | reverse complement strand
CTCTTTCAAAGGATCCAATCTCTCAGATCCCGCAAGCTCCGCCGCCCACGTTTCTCTTTCTTCTCATCTTCAATTGTCAAAGAACCGACGACACCGGCCGTCACCAAAACCCGTTCCAAACTCGCGCCCAGAACACAAACCAGCAATCGCCAATCCGCTTGAGTTTCTTTAGAACGAAAGACTTCGTCGCCAGCAGCGCCGCCGCCCTCGTTCAGTGAGTGGGCTTATAGAGCTAACCCCTTTTCTAAGTCAACTGCCCATCGCAAAAGTTTTTTGACATTTTTGTAACATCTTGATTCAGCTGCTATTTTCCTCGCGCTCCTTATCCACAGGCGGCGTTTTAGCGACAAATTTCCGAAGATTTCTTTATCGGCTGGTCAAAAAATCCTCGAATTACCGCCCGTAATTGGCGAAAGATCCCGTGAAAACAGTGCTTTGAGCCAATTTATGGTTAATCGAGGATTAAACCTACGCTGGCCGGCGAGCTTTAGAT
The DNA here is from genome assembly GCF_014197535.1 of Rhizobium aethiopicum. Classification (GTDB taxonomy): domain Bacteria; phylum Pseudomonadota; class Alphaproteobacteria; order Rhizobiales; family Rhizobiaceae; genus Rhizobium; species Rhizobium aethiopicum_A. The sequence goes on along the minus strand of NZ_JACIFV010000004.1, from coordinate 374,263 downwards.
TTCCGTCACAAATCAGCAGCTGCAATTTCGGAACCTATCACCGATTGAGGTGTTGTCTTTCCCATTGAAGGAAGGAGACCGACATGGCTGCCAACACCGATGACATCAGAGCATCTGTCAGCAAGGACATCGCTGCGCTCCAGCAGGAAGTCTCTCGTCTGCAGAAGATGATTTCCGCCCAAGGCGCCGAGGCCTATTACGAAGTGCGCGGCCGCGCCGGCAAGGCCTACGATGAAGCCTTGCCCCGCGCAAAAAACGCCGTCGCCCAAATCCGGGCCGAAGGGGCAGCCGCCGCCGGCGCCGCCCGCGAGCATGCGGCCGCAACGACCACCGCACTGGTGCTTGCCGGGGCGGTCGGCTTCCTCTTTGGCTACCTGCTATCCGGCAATTCACAGCCGCAGCCTCGCCATTGGTGGCACTGAGCGCTCAATCCGCCCCGAAGCCAGCTCTTTTACGCACCTGCCGACCCATTTTCGGCAGGGTGCGTAAACGCTTATGTCTCAGAAAAACCAATTTTTAATGCGAGAGATGGCAACATAAAAAACGAACGGGAGGACGACCAATGGACAATAAGAGGGCCAATTGCATCATTGAAGTCAGCGCCGACGGCGTCAACGGCCGTTACGCGGTCGGCATCATGAATATGCGTCAGGCGCTCGACCTGCCTGAAATGCCAAGCCTGTCCTATACCCATCCCGACCCAGTAAAGGCTGCTGCCGGCATCGTCGTCAGTCGCAAGGAACTGGCCGGCTTCATGGCCTGCCGCTGAGGCGGCGCGACCAACCGGTTTTTCACCCAGACGGCGCTTTATCCGAAGCGCTGACATCGTTTTGCGCCCTATCATACCTTGGTTTTAGTTTGTCATGCTGGCATCGTTGGGCCGTTCGTGCCAAGAAGCGGCATCGAGGCTGGACATGGATGGCAGATGAGGGACCGGCGCCCATCGCATAAGACACGCGAGCGGCTGAAGCCTGCCGCCGATATGGCAGGCAAGCGGGTCACCCTTCCGCGCGCCCTTTCCAAGCTCGGCTATTGCTCCCGTACCCAGGCCGAACGGCTGATTGCCGAAAGCCGCGTCGCCGTCGACGACCGTATCGTCAGCGATGCCTCTGCATGGGTCGATCTTTCGACGGCGAGGATCAGTGTCGACGGACTTGTCATCGCCGCCGAGGCGAAAATCTATCTGATGCTCAACAAGCCACGCGGGCTCGTCACGACCCGCCATGATCCCGAGGGCAGGCCGACGGTCTATGATTGCCTCAAGAATTTCGACATCCCGCACCTCTCTCCGGTCGGCCGGCTCGACAAGGCAAGCGAAGGCCTGCTGCTTTTCACCAATGACACCGAGTTCGCCCAGACCCTGCTCGATCCGATCACCCATGTGACCAAAACCTATCATGTCCAGATCGACCGCCTCATGGGCGACGAGGAAATTGCCGCTATGACATCCGGCATCCGGCATGACGGCGAGTTGCTGACGGCAACCGCCACACGACGCCTGCGCCAGGGCGACAGGAACTCGTGGATCGAGGTTGAGCTCGATGAAGGCCGCAATCGCCAGATCCGCCGTATGCTGGAGGCGCTCGGCACCGAATGCTTGCGCCTTGTGCGGGTCGCCATCGGCGGGCTCGAACTCGGGGAACTTCCAAAGGGCGCCGTGCGTGCGTTGACAGAGGCAGAGTTGCAGGGGTTGCGCCGACGAGCCGGCATGGAAAGGGCGAGACGTTGACCGATGTGCCGGAGATGGCGCCGCATGACTTCTGGCAGGAGATCCATCCGCCTGGCACCTTTCCCGACGATCGGGAATTCACCACCTTCTATGTCGCCGCGCTGGAAGACGGCCGCCAGCTTCGCCTGCCGATACGCGTGTTGGCAGATGGCGATCACGCCCTCGCTTCGCTGATCGTCAACCAGGCGAGCTTCGCCGTCCTCGACGCGTTGGCCGACGGTCTCGCCGAAAAGATCAAACCCATGGGCGTCGATGTCATCGCCGGCCTGCCGACGCTCGGCTTGACGCTTGCCGCCGCCGTTGCGCAGAAGCTCGGTCACGACCGCTACGTCCCGCTCGGCACCTCGCGCAAGTTCTGGTACCGCGACGAACTCTCCGTTCCTCTGTCATCGATCACCACCCCGACACAGGACAAGCGCCTCTATATCGATCCGCGCATGCTGCCGCTGCTGACCGGGCGGCGCGTCGCCCTGATCGATGACGTCATTTCCAGCGGCGCCTCGATCGTCTCGGGCGTTGATCTGCTGACGGCCACCGGCATCGAACCTGTCGTTATCGGCGCGGCCATGCTGCAATCGGAGCGCTGGCGCGATAGCCTCGCAGCCGCCGGGCCGCAATGGATCGCTCGCATCCGCGGTGTCTTCGCAACGCCCGTGCTGGAGCGGAATGCCGAGGGCCGCTGGCAGGTTTCGGCCCGACCGAAGAGATGAGATTGTTCAATTTTTGCCGGCTGGCGCCTCTGTACAGCAGATGAGGAACGACTACAGTCCGCCCAAGGCCTGTCACCCGGAAATCTGCAGCGGTTCCGGTACAGCGACATACCCCCATCGATGAAACACCGGATCCGCCCATGTCGTTCGAGCAAGCATCCCTGCTGATCCTTCTGCTGGCGATGCTCATTCTCTTCTCGCTCGAGCGCATACGCATCGAAGTGACTGCGATTGCTGGCCTGCTCGCCGGCTATGCGCTCGGACTTTATCCGGCCGACCAGATCTTCGCGGGCTTCGCCAGCCCCGTCGTTATCACCGTCATCGAAATCCTGCTGATCGTTCAGGTGCTGGCGCGCGCCAAACTCTTCGACAGCCTCGCTGCGCGTGTCGCGGCCGCAAGACCGTCGAACTTCAAGATCATATCAGGCGCTTCCTCGCTTGCCGGCGTTCTTTCCATCTTCATGAACAATATCGGCGCCTTTGCAATCACCTTGCCGGTGGCGCTGCGGCTCGGCGTAGCACTCTCAATCCCCCGCCGTCAGCTCATCATGCCCATCTCGTTTGCCGCCTTGCTCGGCGGCCTTGTCTCGCTGATCGGCACGCCGGCCAACCTGCTCGTCAGCGACGCGCTCGCCAAGACGTCCGGTGCTGGTTTTCATTTCTTCGATTTCAGCTATGTCGGGCTGCCAGTCGCAATCGCCGGCATCCTGCTCATCGCCGTTCGGGTCCGATACCTGTTCCCGGAATCTGACGCATTGCCGGCAACGCTCGCCCAAGGCTCGCGTCGCATCGTCGTCGAACGTTGCATTCCCAATGCTTCGCCGCTGATCGGCACACGGCTTTCCGAGTGTCTGACCCGCTTCGGCATCAAACCGCACGCGCTGATCCGTGACGGCAATTTCGTTTTTGGCCCCCTCGACCAGTCGATGATCAGCGCGGGCGACGTGCTGCTTGCCGAAGGCGCCGATGACATCTTTGCCGGCCTTGCCGCCACACAGGCTCTGGTGGCCGATGCCCATCTGAATGGTCAGCCGCCAGATTTCACCCGGGTCGAATCCGTCGTCATGCCCGAAAGCACGCTGGTGGGTTCGCGCGTCAGCTCACTCGAAGTCTTCCACCATCGCGGCATCGCAGTCACTGCTCTTTCCATGCGCACACCGCGTATCGAAGGCCGCTTTCTCGATCTGCAACTGTCGATTGGCGATATATTGAGACTGGAAGGGCCGCGTGCGGCAATCGCCGAAGCGCTGGAGGAAAGCGAGTGCCTGCCGCTTGCTCCGACGGCTTCAGCCGAACCGGCCCTCCTCTCCTGGCGGCCTTTCGCATTGTTTGCCTGCGGCGTCGCGGCGTCGGCGGCGGGCCTGCATTCCGAGGTCGCTTTTGCGGGTGTCGTCCTCGTCCTCGCTTTGCTCAATCATCTCAACATCCGCCAGGCGATGGCCGACCTCAACTGGCCGATCATCATCATGCTCGCGGCGATGATTCCGATCGGCCAGGCGGTAGCCAGCACCGGGGCGGCCGAAACGATTGCCGGCTGGCTGAGCCTCATCGTGCCGGTTAACCATCCGCTTTCTGGCATCGCCCTCATCCTCTTCCTCGCGATGGCGCTGACGCCTTTCGTCAACAACGCGACGGTCGCAATCGTGCTCGCCCCGATCGCACTCGAATTTGCGAGGATCGGGCAGCACGCACCGGACGCCTACCTGATCGCGGTCGCCATCGGCGCCTCGCTCGATTTTCTGACGCCCTTCGGCCATCACAACAACACGCTGGCGATGGGCATCGGCGGCTACCGCTTCAGCGACTTCCTGCGGGCCGGCTGGCCGCTTGCCGTTGCAACTTACGGCCTCGCTCTGTTTCTTCTGGCTCTGTTCTGGCTGTGATGCGATACTTCGGCTCGGCTTGACTTCGCCGGTAATGAAACTAGAGCAGGAAGCCATCAGCCAAATACAAGGACAGTCGAGCGCCGTGCGAATCCTCTCCGAAGCCCATTTCCCGGAACTGCCGAACTACTATCGCGGCAAGGTGCGCGAGAATTACGACCTTCCCGACGGAAGCCGCATTATCATCAGCACAGATCGGCTGAGCGCTTTCGACCGCATTCTCACTTGTATTCCCAATAAGGGCCAGGTGCTGACGCAGACGGCGCGTTACTGGTTCGAGGCGACGAAGGACATTTGCCCGAACCACGTGCTCGACTATCCCGATCCGAATGTGGTCATCGGCAAGCGGCTCGACATCCTGCCGGTCGAAATCGTCGTGCGCGGTTATCTCGCCGGCACCACCGGCACCTCGATCCTGACCCTCTATAAGAAGGGTGAGCGGGAGATGTACGGCATGCGTCTGCCGGACGGCATGCGCGACAATCAGATCCTGCCGGAACCCGTGATCACGCCGACCAGCAAGGAATTCGACGGAGGCCATGACGAACCGCTGACGCCCGCGGAAATCGTCACGCGCGGCCTTCTGACCAGCCAGCAGTGGGAGACCTTGTCGAAATATGCACTCGCGCTCTTTGCCCGCGGCCAGGACATGGCCGCGAAGCAAGGCCTGATCCTCGTCGATACCAAATATGAATTCGGCACCGACGGCGACGGCAACATCATTCTCGCCGACGAGATTCACACGCCGGACAGCAGCCGCTACTGGCTTGCCGAAACCTATCCGGCAAGTTTTGCCGCCGGCAAGCGCCCGGAAAGTTTCGACAAGGATTTCGTCCGCGCCTGGGTGGCGGAGCGTTGCGACCCCTACAAGGATGAAATCCCTGAAATCCCCACCGAACTGATCGAGCAGACCTCGGCCGTCTATATCAGGGCCTACGAGGCGATAACCGGCGAGCGCTTTGTCCCGGACAATAGCGGCGAGACGCCGCTTGCCCGTGTCCGCAACAACCTCGCCCCCTATTTCCCTTGAACAGGCGACGTGCGAAAGCCGCCGGGCCTTGCATCGGCTTGGCAGTTTTCGCTGAATAGCGCTAGCATCGGCAAAAAGGGGTACCGGGCGACGCCCGGCGGGGGACGGATGGTAAGAAGGCCGAGACGCAAGGCCGAGGAAACGCGACAGGACATCCTCTCCATGGCGGAGATGCTGTTTCGCGAACGCGGCTTCGCCGCAGTGTCGATCGCAGATATATCAGGCGCGCTGCACATGTCGCCCGCCAATGTCTTCAAGCATTTCCGTTCCAAGGTGGCGCTGGTCGATGCCATCGCCGGGCGACATCTCGACAATGCCGCCGAGCGTTTCGTCCCTCTCGACCAGGACATGCCCGCGAAGGAGCAACTGCTCCGCTTCGTCCTGCGCCTGCTGGAGGGCCATCTGCAGGATATCCAGAAGAACCCTTACATTTTCGAAATGGTGCTCTCGACCATCGAGGCCAAACTCGAAGCCGGCAATCGCTATCGCGCCCGTATCGAGGGAAAAATCGGCGAGATAATCCGCAAAGGCATGGTGGAAGGACGTTATCATTGCCGCGATCCCGAGCGTGCGGCACAGACCGTCGCCGATGTGCTCGCCTGCGTGCTGCACCCTGTCCTCATCGTCCGCGACGACAAGGAGACGCTGGTGCATCGTGCCGAGGAAATCGTCGGCTTCGTCGATGCCGCACTGCAAAATAGCGCTTGCTAAGTGACGGTTGCTGACTTACGTCACTTCGTAAAGCTTTTGTTAGACTCGGGATTATGGCATTTGAGGCCAAGCTCATCCTGACGCTTATATAAGCCTGCGCTCGGCCCGGCCGGGCCCGTGGATCGAACGGCGATTGCCACCGCATGAGGGAATTCAGAATGATTCGGCGTGCCGTCCTCATCTCCTCGGCCCTGCTGGCCGGCGCATTGCTTGGCGCCTGCAGCGACAACGCCGGCAAGCCCGCGGGCAATGCCGGCGCGGCCGCGCAGCAGGCGACCCCCGTTGGCGTGATCGCCCTGACGAAGGCAAGTTTCCCGATCACGACAATTCTTCCCGGCCGCGCCGAAGCTTTCCAGACGGCCGATATCCGGCCGCAGGTAAGCGGCATCATCCGCGAGATCGCCTTTAAGGAAGGCGGCGAGATCAAGAAGGGCGACCTTCTCTATCAGATCGAGGATGCGCCCTATATCGCCGCCGTCGAGCAGGCCAAGGCGGCCATCTCCAAGGCCGAGGCGAGCGTGCCGAGCGCTGAAAGCAATCTCGAACGCTATCAGCGCCTCGTCGGCAGCGGCGCCACCCAGATCGAATACGAAACGGCCAGAACGACACTTCTCCAGGCGAAGGCTGAAGTGGAATCGACGAAAGCAGCGCTTGCCGCCGCGCAGATCGACCTCGACCATACGAGAATCGTTGCACCCTTCGACGGTGTCATCGACCAGACCGCCTATAATGTCGGCAACGTCGTCTCGGCCAACCAGACGACGGCGCTGACGACGATCCGCCAGCTCGACCCGATCTACATCTCGCTCACCGAGTCGAGCACCAATCTGCTGAGGCTGCGCGACGCGATGGCCGCCGGCGATATCAAGGGCGCGGAGAATGTCGCCTTCCACCTGATCCTCGAAGACGGCAAGGAATATAATCAGCAGGGCAAGCTCGACATGTCGAAGCAGGTGGTCAGCGAGACCACCGGGACCTTCATCATCCGTGTGCTCTTCCCCAATCCCGATCGTATCGTGCTGCCCGGCATGTATGTCCGCGCCACGGTCGAGCTCGGCGCCGAAACCGGTTATGCGCTGCCGCAGCTGGCGACGAGCCGCGATGCCAACGGCCGGCTGACGGCGCAGTTCGTTTCCGCCGACGGCAAGGTCGAAACCCGCGCCTTCGAAAATAGCTCGCCCTCCAACAATTCCTGGCTGGTGACCGACGGCATCAAGGACGGCGATCAGCTGATCGTTACCGGCCTGCAGTCGGTCACGGCAGGCATGCCGGTGAAGCCGCTTCCGATGAAAATCAACGACAATGGCGTGGTCGTGGCTGCCGAGCAGCCCGCGGCCGGTGACGCTGAGAAGCCCGCAGCGAAGTAATCGCTCCGAGCCCGCATCGTCACCGTCTCAGCCGCACAGGAACAACCGATGGCCAAGTTTTTCATCCGACGTCCGATTTTCGCTTGGGTCATTGCGATCACCATCATGCTCGCCGGCCTGCTGGCGATCTTCACCCTGTCGATTTCGCAATATCCCGACATTGCCCCGACGACGGTGCGCATCAACGCAACCTATCGTGGCGCCAGCGCCGAGACGGTCGAAAAATCGGTAACGACGATCATCGAAGACGGCATGACCGGCCTCGACGACCTCACCTACATGACCTCGACCTCGTCGACCGGATCGGCCAGCATCCAGCTCACTTTCGGAACCAGCATCGATCCCGATATCGCCCAGGTGCAGGTGCAGAACAAGCTGCAGCTGGTCCAGTCGCAGCTTCCGGGCGACGTTATCGATGCCGGCATCAGCGTGACGCGCTCGACCTCGAGCATCCTCCTCGTCGGCTCGCTCGTTTCAACCGACGGCAAGCGCAATTCGGTCGATCTCGGCAACCTCATGTCGACCTCCATCGAGGACCAGATCCAGCGCCTGGAGGGCGTTGGCAGCATCAACGTCTTCGGTTCCGGATACGCCATGCGCGTCTGGCTCGATCCCTTCAAGCTGGTGAAATACCAGCTGACGCCGAGCGACGTCACGGCGGCGATCCAGGCGCAGAACACTCAGGTTTCCGTCGGTTCGCTCGGCGCCCAGCCGACGATCCCCGGTCAGCAGCTCAACGTCACCATCACCGCGCAAAGCCAGCTGACTACCGTCGCCGATTTTGAGCACATCATCCTGAAGGTCGAAAAGGACGGCGCGACCGTGCGCCTGAGCGATGTCTCGCGCATCGAGATCGGTCAGGAAAGCTATGGGGGCAGTTCGCGCTACAACGGCCTGCCTTCGAGCGGTTTTGCCGTCAACCTCGCGATCGGCGCCAACGCGATCGATACCGCCGCCCGCGTGCGGTCAGCACTCGATGTCATCGGCCGCACTCTGCCGGAAGGCGTGAAGATTACCTATCCCTACGACACGACGCCCTTCGTGGAATTGTCGATCGAGAAGGTCGTGCATACGCTGATCGAGGCAATCGTGCTCGTCTTCGTGGTGCTGCTCGTCTTCCTGCAGAATCTTCGGGCAACGCTGATCCCGACCATCGCCGTTCCTGTGGTGCTGCTTGGCACTTTCGGAGTGCTGGCGGCCACTGGCTATTCGATCAATACCTTGACGATGTTCGGCATGGTTCTGGCGATTGGCCTTTTGGTCGACGACGCGATCGTCGTCGTCGAAAACGTCGAACGCATCATGTCTGAAGAGAAGCTTTCGCCGCTCGAAGCGACGGAAAAATCGATGGGCGAGATCACCGGCGCCATCGTCGGCATTGCGCTCGTGCTGACGGCAGTCTTCATTCCGATGGCCTTCTTCGGCGGTTCGACCGGCATCATCTATCGCCAGTTTTCCATCACCATCGTCTCGGCCATGCTGCTGTCGGCGCTCGTCGCCATCGTGCTGACGCCGGCGCTCTGCGCCACGATGCTGAAGCCGGTCAGCGAACACAGGAAACACCGCGTCGGCGACTGGTTCAACCGCAACTTCACGCGCTCGACCAACGGCTATGTCACGACTATCGGCTATCTCTTGAAGCGGCCGATCCGCGTCATGCTGGTCTTCCTTCTCGTCGGCGCCGGCTGCGCCTATCTCTTCACCCGGCTGCCGAGTTCCTTCCTGCCGCAGGAAGATCAGGGCGTGCTGCTGACCATCGTCACCACGCCGCCAGGCTCGACGACGCAGCAGACTCAGGCCGTCATCGAGAAGGTGGAAAACTACTATCGCGAGAATGAGAAGGATGCCGTCGAATCCGTCTTCGGCGCACTCGGCTTTGGCTTCAGCGGCTCCGGCCAGAACAGCGCCATCGTTTTCACCAAGCTCAAGGATTTTTCGCTGCGCACTGATCCAAATCTGAGCGCCCAGTCGGTTGTCAACCGGGCGCTGCGCAGCTTCTTTGCGATGCGCGAGGCACAGGTCTTCGCGCTCCTGCCGCCGGCGATTCAGGGCCTCGGCGTGTCGAGCGGCTTTTCCATGTATCTCGTCGATACCGGCGGCCACGGCAACGACGCGCTGACGGCTGCTTCCAAGCGGCTGATCCAAATGGGCAACAGCTCGGGCAAGATCGTGGCGCTGCGCAGCAGCAACAAGGAAGTCGAGCCGCAGATGCGCATCGTGCTCGATCAGGAAAAGATCGGCGCCATGGGCGTCGACATCGCCTCGGTCAATTCGATGCTGTCGATCATCTTCACCGGCCGCGATGTCAACGACTTCACGCTGAACGGCGAGATCAAGCCGGTCTATGTCCAGGGCGACGCGCCGTTCCGCATGCAGCCGGACGATCTTAATCATTGGTATGCCCGCAACACGGCCGGCGAGATGGTGCCCTTCTCCGCCTTTACCAAAACCGAATGGGTGAAGGGCGCACCTTCGCTTGCCCGCTTCAACGCCGTCAGCGCGATTCCGCTCGATGGTGCCGCCGCACCTGGCGTGTCCTCCGGCGATGCGATGAACGAAATGGAAGCGCTGACCGAGCAACTCGGCGGCGGCTACACGGTCGCCTGGCAGGGCATTTCCTATCAGGAGCGCCTTTCCGGCTCACAGGCGCCGATGCTCTATGCGATCTCGGTACTCGTCGTCTTCCTCTGCCTGGCAGCGCTTTACGAGAGCTGGTCGATCCCCTTCTCGGTAATCATGGCAGTGCCGGTCGGCGTCCTCGGCGCTCTGACGGCGGCAACACTCTTCGGCCAGGCCAACGATGTGTATTTCAAGGTCGGCTTGCTCACCACCATCGGCCTGGCGGCGAAGAACGCGATCCTGATCGTGGAATTCGCCAAGGATCGCATGGAAAGCGGCATGGGCCTTTACCAGGCGACGCTGGAAGCGGCGCGGCTGCGCCTGCGGCCGATCATTATGACATCGCTTGCCTTTATCCTCGGCGTCGTGCCTCTGGCGATCGCCACGGGCGCGGGCTCTGCGGCCCAGAACGCTATCGGCCTCGGCGTTCTCGGCGGCATGCTGTCGGCAACGATGCTCGGAATTTTCTTCGTGCCGTCCTTCTACGTCGTCATTCGACGCATCTTTGCCACACGCGACAAAAATGCGGCAGGAGTGTGATATAAATGCACTGTGATAATGCTGTTCCGATTGCTACATTGCGCCCGACTGCTTCGGTGTGTGTGTTTGTGGTAGGACGAGGCGCGGCTGCGATAGTGAAGCATGAAGCTTCGGACAAGAATTGACTTGCTCGAGTACAGGATGAAATGAATGGTATCTCTTCGTTTTGCCACACCGGCATTATTGTTATTACTGTCGGGCTGCGTTGTTGGCCCGGATCATGCTCCTCCTGAAATGCCGCTGCCCGCCAAATTCGGAGAAGGCGGCACGAAAAGTGTAGGTGACGTTGCTACCGCAGCCTGGTGGACCGCCTTCAACGACCCTAAACTGAATGGCTATGTTCATGCCGGCCTCGATCAGAACCTGACGGTTCAGCAGGCGATCGAACGCATCAATGCGGCCTCTGCAAACGTCACCACCGCCGGCGCGGGCGCCCTGCCGAACCTGAATGTCGGCGCTTCGCACACGGTCAGTGGTCAAAAGGGCGAGCTGCGCTCGCAGTTCGACACACGCAACACCAGTGCCGGCGAAGTCCAGCTGACCTGGCTGCTCGATCTCTTCGGCCTCTACAAGCGCAGCACCGAAAGTGCTCTCGCCTCGCTCGATTCCGCATACGCATCCGCTGACGTCGCCAAGCTGACCCTCGTGCAGGATCTCGTCTCGAGCTATATCGATGTTCGCTATTATCAGCAGCGCCTGGCGCTTTCGAAGGCCAACCTGAAGTCCCGTCAGGAAACCTACGAACTGACCAAGTTCCAGCTTGAAGCCGGCGCCGCCTCGCGTCTCGACGTCGTTCAGGCCGAAGGCCTCGTACAGTCGACGCTCGCCGAAATTCCCGGCCTCGAAACCAACATCCGTATATCAGCCCATCACATCGCCACGCTGCTTGGCCTGCCGGCCTCGGCCCTCGTCGACGAGCTGCTGAAGGGTCGCGGTCAGCCGGTCTTCCGTGGCGGCATCAACTCGGGCATCCCGGCGGACCTGATCCGCAACCGTCCCGACATTCGCGTCGCCGAGCGTGATCTCGCTGCCGCAACGGCCAATATCGGTGTTGCCGAGGCGCAGCTCTATCCGAGCATCTCGCTCAGCGGCTCGATCTCGCCGTCCTACATCAACCAGCGCGGCATCCATGGCGACCTGACCCCCTGGTCCTTCGGCCCGACCCTCAACCTGCCGATCTTCGATGGTGGCCGTCTGCGCGCCAACGTCAAATCGGCGCAGTCCACTGCCGCGACCGCCTACCTCAACTGGAAGTCGACGGTGCTGACCGCGGTCGAACAGGTCGAGAACGCGCTTGCCGCTGTCCGCCGCGACGCCCGCACGGTCGCAGCCCTACAGGCTCAGGTGAAGACCACGCAGGAAACGCTCGAACTGTCGACCGCGTCCTACAAGGACGGCGCCTCCTCGCTGCTCGACGTTCTTGATGCACAGCGCCAGGTCTCGCTTGCCCAGGCAAGCCTTGCCCAGGCCGTCCAGCAGATGGCCAAGGACTACGTCTCGCTGAACATTGCGGTCGGGGGCGGCTACGCGCCCGGCGGCAAGACCACAGTAGCGGTGACGCCGGCGCCGGCAAAGGCCAAGAGCTGATCGGCATTTCGCCTTCCTGGAAATGCAAAACCCCGCGATCGCCTCGCGGGGTTTTTTCATGCCCGACGAATCCCGGAATAGTCGCGCGCCAGACGAATTTGGATTCGACAAACAGAAACGGCTGCTGTAGGACTGATTAAACGATTAACCAGAATGCTCCTGACCATGGCTTCATCGCGCTCCGGACCGAACCTCAGCAGGATAGCGACCTCGCTCGGCGTCTCCATTGCCACGGTCTCGAATGCGCTTTCCGGTAAAGGCCGGGTCTCGGGGCAGCTGGTCGAACGGATCCGCGAACACGCCGCCGAACTGGGTTATGTCCCGAGCCAGGCCGGCCGCGCGCTCAGGACCGGCCGCAGCGGCGTTCTCGGCCTGGTTTTGCCCGATATCGCCAACCCTCTGTTCCCGAAGATCGCACAGGCGATCGAATTTGCCGCCTCCGCCGCCGGTTACGGCGTGCTGATCGCCGACTCCCGCGGCGATGCTGCCGCCCAGACCGAGGCGATCAATCGTCTCGTCGAACGCGGCGTCGACGGCATGGTCATTATTCCCCGCCGCGCCACCCGCATTTCGTCCGCCGCCTGCCCAGTCGCTCTCATCGACACCCCCTCGACGCCAGGCAACACCGTTTCCGCCGACCATTGGCAGGGCGGCCGCGAAATCGCTCTCCATCTCGCGGACCTCGGCCACCAGCGCATCCTCATCATCGGCAACAACCAGGAATCCAGCGTTCAGAACGACCGCGCCGATGGGGTTCGCGCCGGTATGCACGCGGGCATGCATGCCGAAACGCTGTGGATCGGGAAGGTGGAGCAGGATGGCGGCAGCGGCTGTCCGCTCGGCCTTGCCGAAAAGGTGCGGGAGGGTTTTACCGCTTTCGCGGCTCTTTCCGATCTGCAGGCATTACGCGCGCTGACCGAGCTGCAGCAGGCCGGCATCAGCGTTCCCGGCGATGTCAGCGTCACCGGCTTCGACGACCTCATCTGGTCGCCTGTTGTCACACCGTCGCTGACGACGGTCAGGATGGACATGGATAGAATTGCCGGAATTGCGGTATCGGCGCTGGCCGATACCATCAGTAAAAGCCGCACCCGGGAAGGCGCGCTCGTTACCGCGGAAATCGAACGCGTCCCAATGCAGCTGATTGTCCGCCAATCGTCCGGGCCTGCGAGTCCGGCACCAAAAACCTCAGAGATGGAGAACATGTAAGATGAAAAAAGCTCTCATGGCGTCGGCGGCGCTTGCCGCACTATCGCCGTTTGCCGCCTCCGCAGCCGAACGAACGCTGACCATTTCCGTCTATGCCTTCGCCCAGGACGACTTCAAGACGCTGGTCTATGATCCGTTTGAAGCCCAATGCGGCTGCAAGCTGGTGGTCGAGACCGGCAACAGCGTCGAACGGCTGGCCAAGATGGAGGCGAACAAGGCCAACCCCGTGGTCGATCTCGCCGCCGTTTCGATGGCGGATGCGCTTGCCGCATCGCGCGCCGGACTGACCGACAAGATCGATACGACGAAACTTGCCAATTTCGCCAAGCTCTACGACGTCGCCAAGGATCCCAACGGCGACGGCATGAGCGTTGGCTATACTTTCTATGCCACTTCGATCGCCTATCGTTCCGACAAGATGAAGATCGAGTCCTGGGCCGATCTTCTGAAGCCGGAATATGTCGGCCATGTCGCCTTCCCGAATGTCACCACCAATCAGGGCCCGCCGGCGCTCTATATGCTGGGCCTGTCGCTCGGCAAGGATACGCCTGATCTGCAAGGCCCGATCGCGGCACTGGGCGAGAAGAAGGACGACATCGTCACCTTCTACGAAAAGTCCTCGCAGCTCGTGCAGCTCATGCAGCAGGAGGAAATCTGGGCAGCCCCCATCGGCCGTTTCTCCTGGGCCGGCTTCACCAAGCTCGACCTTCCCGTCGCCTGGGCAACGCCGAAGGAGGGACAGACCGGCGGCATGAACGTGCTGGTGTTGACCAAGGGTTCGAAAAACCAGGATCTCGCCATGCAGTTCATGGATTTCTGGCTCTCGACCGAGATCCAGACCAAGCTCGCCGAAAAGCTGATCGATAGCCCTGCCAACAGCGAGGTCAAGCTTTCCGAAGCTGCCGCCGGCAACCTCACCTATGGCGAGGAAACGGCCAAGAGCCTCAAACTGATCCCTTCCGCCATCGCCCTCGACAACCGCGCCGGTTGGCTGAAGACCTGGAACGAGAAAGTCGGCCAGTAAAGCCCGCATGAAGCCGCCCCGGCCGCTCGCCGGGGCCATCTCCTCTCCTGGAAAGGCGCCTCATGTTCCAGAACCGCGCGGAAGCCTTGGCGCTTGCCCTGCCGGCAGCCGTCTTTGCGACGGTGGTCTTCCTGCTGCCCGTCGCAATCCTGCTGTCGGAGGGTTTTCGCGCCGGCGGCGCCTGGACACTGTCGGCGTACACAGGCTTCTTTTCCGAGACGCTGAACCGAACCGTTTTCCTGCGCTCCTTCCGGCTCGCCATCGAGGTCACCGCCGTCTCGGCCGTCATCGGCTACGCCGCAGCCTTTGCCATCGTCAACCTGCCGGCGAACGGCAAGGGCCGCATGATCGGCTTGATCACCCTGCCGCTGATGATCTCGCCGGTGGCGCGCACCTATGCGTGGATCGTCATTCTCGGCCGCACCGGCATCGTCAACCAGGCAATAACGGGTCTCGGTTTCAGCGCCGACCCGCTGCGCCTGCTCTTCACCGAAACCGCCGTCTTCATCGGCCTCCTGCAGCTCTTTCTGCCGCTGATGATCCTGTCGTTGATCAGTGCGCTCGAGAACATGCCGAGGGATGCGATCCCGGCCGCCCGCGTACTCGGCGCCAACTGGTTCCAGGTCTTTTGGAAGGTCGTCCTACCGCTCACGCGCGAGGGTCTCGTCATCGGCGGCACGCTTGTCTTTACCGGCTCGCTCACCGCTTACATCACCCCCGCCATCCTCGGCGGCTCCAAGGTGCTGATGCTCGAAACGCTGATGTACCAGCAGGTGTCCGTCGCCAATGATTTCGTCTCGGCAAGCGTCATCGCCTTCATCCTGATTGTCATGAGCTTTGCCGCCAACATCCTGCTGAAACGCCTTGCGACGGCGAGGAGCCGCAGATGAGCATTCGCCTCCTTTCGCCCGTCGTGCTCTTCCTGCTGCTGGTCTTCCTCATCGGCCCGTTTCTGATCATCATCGCCGCCTCGCTATCCGCGGGCGATACGCTGGCCTTCCCGCCGCAGGGCCTGTCGCTACGCTGGGTGATGAAGGTCTTCACCATCGAAAGCTTTCGCGACAGCTTCGCCATGTCGATGTTCCTCGCCGTCTTCGGAACGCTGGCAGCCCTCATCCTCGGCATCCCGGCCGCCTATGCCCTGTCGCGTTACCCGCTGCCCGCAGCAGAGACTGTCCGCACCATCGTCTCGCTGCCGATCATCGTCCCCGGCATCATCGTCGGCCTGGCATTGCTGCGTTATCTCGTCGTGCCCTTCGGCTTCAACATCACGCTCGCGCTCTTCTTCGCCCATGCGGCCCTCGTACTGCCCTATGCCGTGCGCGTCGTTTCGGCGAGCCTCGACAACCTGCGCTCGGATATCGAGGAAGCGGCCGTCCTGCTCGGCTCCTCCAGGCTCGGCGCCTTTTTCCGCGTGGTCATCCCGAATATCCGTGGCGGCATCCTGGCGGCCTTCATCCTCGGCTTCGTCACCAGTTTCAATCAAGTGCCGGTCTCGCTCTTCCTTTCCGGGCCAGGTGTCCGAACCCTGCCGATCGACATGCTGGGCTATATGGAAACCACCTACGACCCATCCATTGCGGCGCTCTCCGCCCTTCTCGCTTTCCTCTCGATCGGCATCGTCTTTCTCGCCGAACGCTTCCTGGGATTCTCGCGCTATGTTTGATGCCTATCTCCAACTCGACAAGCTGACGCTTCGCTATGGTGATACGGTCGCCGTGAGGGATCTCGACCTTGCGATCGCCAAGGGCGAGCTCGTCGCTCTTCTCGGCCCCTCCGGCTGCGGCAAGACGACAACGATGCGCGCCATTGCCGGCCTGCTGAAGCCCGCTTCCGGCCACATCCGCCTAGACGGCGCCGATATCACCCGCGTCTCCGCTAACAAGCGCGCCGTCGGCCTCGTCTTCCAGTCCTACGCGCTTTTTCCGCATCTCACGGTCTACGAAAACGTCGCCTTCGGCCTGCGCCTCAGGGGCATTTCGGGCGCGGATCTCGATGCCCGCGTCGGCGCCGGCCTGAAATCCGTCGGCCTCACCACTTTCGCCGGCCGCAGGCCCGCTGAACTCTCCGGCGGCCAGCAGCAGCGCGTGGCACTGGCGCGCTCCATGGTGATGGAACCGAAGGTGCTGCTGCTCGACGAACCGCTCTCCAATCTCGATGCCCGGCTTCGCCTCGAAATGCGCGCGGAATTGCAGCGCGTGCAAAAGGAGACCGGCGTCACCATGATCTTCGTCACTCACGATCAGGTGGAAGCCTTGGCGCTCGCCGACCGCATCGTCGTGATGCTGAACGGCGGCATCGAACAGATCGGCACGCCTGAGGAGATCTATAACAATCCCGCCTCCGCCTTCGTTGCCGATTTCGTCGGCTTCGAGAATGTCTTCGCCCTGAAGGATGGAAAGCTCGTGACGCCGCACGGCCCGGCAGCACTCTCCGATCCGCCGCCGCAAGCTGCAGCCGGCCTGGCCTGGCGCCCGCGGACAGTGACCCTCGGCTCCGGTCCGTTCCAGGGTACGGTGCACGGCACGTCTTTCGCCGGCAATACACGCGAATACCTCCTCCAAACGCCGCTTGGGCCGATCAAGGCCGAGATCGACGCAAACCTGCCGCCGCACGCGATCGGCAGCGCGCTCGCCTTCGATCTGCCGGTCGCCGGTGCAGCCAATCTCAAACGCTTCGGGTGACATCATGGGTGTGTGGATCGATACCGACATGGGCTTCGACGACATCGCCGCCATTCTGGTGGTGGCGCAATCGAAATATCAGATCGACGGCGTCTCACTGGTCTTCGGCAATACGCCGCTCGCGCAGGTGAGGATGAATGCCGCCGGCGCCGCCAGCGCCTTCGGCTGGACCTTTCCCATCCATACCGGCCGTGCCGCGCCCGTTCTCGGCAAGCTCGAAACCGCTCAGGCGATCCTCGGCGAAACCGGCATTCCGACGTCAGGCACCAGTCTGCCGAAGGTCCCTCCCCGTGCCGAGAGCGATGCCTTCACCGCGCTCTGCCGCTGGCTCGAGGGCGATGGACCCCATCGCATCCTGGCGCTCGGGCCGCTCACCAATATCGCCGCCGTGGCGCTCGCCCGCCCCGATCTTGCTGCGCGCATCACCGAACTCGTCTGGATGGGCGGCGGCGTCACATCGGGCAACCATACGGCCTCTGCCGAGTTCAACGCGCTCGCCGATCCCGAGGCGCTGGCGATCGTTATCGCCCATGGCCTGCCGCTGCGCATGGTCGATCTCGACCTCTGCCGAAAGGTGCTGGCAAGGCCTGAAGATGCCGAGCCGGTGCGCAGTGCCGGCGGCGCCAATGCCGAGCTGATCGCCGACATGTTCGCCGGTTATATCAGCATCGGCACCAGCCGCGGCCGTCCCGGCATGGCAATTTACGATCCCTCCGCCGCCGTGGCCTTCGTCGCCCCTTATATCGTCAGCTTCCGCCCCGCGCGCATCGACGTCGAACTGCAGGGCGCCCTCACCCGTGGCCGCACCGTCGTCGAGACCCGCGCCACGCATGCGACATTCAACGCCCAATTCGCCGCCGATATCGACGTCGAGAAGGCGCGTAGCATCATTCTCGCCGCCCTGATCAACGAGGCCCGCAAATGAACGCCACTGCTCGTCAGGAACCTTTCGATCTCAACGATCCCGAATTGCGCGCCCGGGCAGTTGCCGCCGCCCGCGGCGACGCCCCATTCGATATGCTCATCACCGGCGGCCGACTGCTCGATGCGGTGACGGGCCTGATTCGGGAAGCCGATATCGGCCTCGTCGGCGCGCTCATCTCCAGCGTCCATGCCCCGGCGAGCCGCACGGATGCCATCGAGATCATCGATGCGACCGGCGGCATCCTGACGCCGGGCCTGATCGATACCCACATGCATGTCGAAAGCTCGATGGTGACACCGGCGGAATATGCGAGCGCCGTCCTGCCGCGCGGTGTCACGACGGCCGTCTGGGATCCGCATGAATTCGGCAATGTCCATGGCCTCGACGGCGTGCGCTGGGCGATCGAGGCGGCACGTGTTTTGCCGCTGCGCCTGATCCTGCTCGCCCCCTCCTGCGTGCCGTCGGCGCCGGGCCTGGAGCTTGCCGGCGCTGATTTCGACGCCGCCGTCGTTGCCGAAATGCTGCGTTCGCCTGCTGTCGGCGGCGTTGCCGAAGTCATGAACATGCGCGGCGTCATCGACGGCGATTCGCGCATGAGCGCCATCGTCAACTCGGGCCTTGCCTCCGGCAAGCTCGTCTGTGGCCATGCTCGCGGCCTCACCGGCGCGGACCTCAACGCCTTCATGGCAGCGGGCGTCACTTCGGACCACGAACTCACCTCCGGCGCCGATCTCGCCGCCAAGCTTTCCGCCGGCCTGACGATCGAGCTGCGCGGCTCTCACGATCATCTCTTGCAGGAATTCGTCGAGGTGCTGAACGGTCTCGGCCAGCTGCCCCCGACCGTTACGCTCTGCACCGACGACGTCTTTCCCGATGAACTCTACCAAAGCGGCGGCCTCGACGATGTCGCCCGCCGCCTGGTGCGCTACGGCATGAAACCGGAATGGGCACTGCGCGCCGCGACCTTCAACGCCGCTCAGCGGCTGAAGCGTTCCGATCTTGGCCTTGTCGCCGCCGGCCGCCGCGCCGATCTCGTTCTCTTCGACGATCTCACGGAATTCCGAGCGCGCCTCGTCATATCAGACGGCCGCATCGTCGCCCGCAACGGCAGCATGGAGGCGGCCGTACAGCCGCTCGATCCGGCGCCGCTCATCAACTCCGTGAAGCTGCCGCCGCTCGCCGAGACCGATTTCCGCATCCCTGCGAAGGGCGCGCGCGTCCGCATCGCCACCATCGACCGTCCGCGCTTCACGCAATGGGGCGAAGCCGAAACCGAGATCCGAGACGGCTTCGTCGTACCGCCGGCCGGAAGCGCCATGATCGCCGTCGCCCATCGCCACGGAAGGGCCGGGGGCACCCCCCGCATCGGCTTCCTCACCGGCTGGGGCGAATGGCGCGGCGCCTTCTGCACCACCGTCTCGCATGATAGCCACAATCTCACCGTCTTCGGCGGTAATGCGGCCGACATGGCGCTCGCCGCCAACGCCGTCATAGCAGCCGGCGGCGGCATGGCAGTCGCCAAGGACGGCGCAATCCAGGCGATCCTGCCGCTGCCGCTCTCCGGCCTGGTCACCGACGCATCGCTGAGAGACACGGCTTCGGCCTTTTCCGATATCCGCAAGGCCATGGACAAAATCGTCGACTGGAAACCGCCCTACCGCGTCTTCAAGGCCTGCTTCGGCGCAACGCTGGCCTGCAATGCCGGTCCGCACCAGACGGACCGGGGGATTGCGGACGTGGTGACGGGGAAGGTTGTGGAAAGTCCGGTGCTGGAGATTTTCTAGGTCGAACGCATCTCAAAGCGAGGGGAGTGCCGTGCAGCCCTCCATCCGCCTACGGGCATCTGTCGCCGTGACCAACATAACCTATGGCCTATTTCGAAGTAGACATTCGGAATCAAACCTTCCTGACCAGGCCGAATGGCAGCACGTTATCAGATTCAAGCTGAGCTGCCGGCGCGGGCCGTCCAATGTAATATCCTTGGATCTGGTTGATACCGTACTGCTGCATCAGCCGCTGATGTTCAATGGTCTCAACGCCTTCAATGAGTATCCTTACGCCGCGATTGCGCAGCAGGCTGATGATGTCAAGCAACATCCTCTTCCCTTTTTCCGTGTTGCAATCATGGAGGAAGGATCGATCGATCTTGACGGTGTCGAATTCTATGAGGCGAAGCCACGAGAGCCCGGCAAACCCTGTGCCGAAGTCGTCCAGCCAGACTTGAGCGCCTAGCTTTCTCAGGTCGCTGATGCAATGAACCACGGTCTGGTCGATTTCCAGCTCAACGCCTTCGGTAATTTCGAAAGCAAGCCGAGCACCCGTCACGCCGAATTCTGCGAGAGTCGCAGCGACATAGCTGGCGAAACCTGGCATTTTAAGCTCAATCGGCGAAACGTTGACGCTGGCAACTTGCACCAAGCCGGTTGCCAACAAGTCTCGGCAAACGGTGCGAATTGCCCACCGGCCGAGTTCAACAATCGAACCTGTCCTTTCCGCAACTGGAATAAACTTAGCAGGTGATACCTGCGTCCCGTCCAACATCCTCAAACGCATCAAAGCTTCAACACCGTCCGTCTTGCCTGTCTGAATGTTGCGGATCGGCTGATAGACGAGTGAGACAAGGCCGTGTTCAATCGCGATTTTCAAGGTCGCGGCTATATCCTCGCTGTCATCGCTAGTCTGCGGGTCTTCGGGATCGAAGACCACGAGGGTGTTGCGACCCGTTGCCTTGGCGGCATAAAGCGCGCGATCGGCTTCATGGACGACCTTGTCGACCTGTTTGGTCTCATCCCGCGTATAGGACACACCGACACTCACGGTGATGACGGCGGTCCCGTCCCGCCTGTGCTCGTGTGGCCAAGCCAACGCTCGGACGTCAGCACAAATTGCTTCTGCCAGTTCGGTAGCTCTTTCCCAATTCGGCATTGGCGTGATGACGATGAATTCCTCGCCTCCGTATCGCCCGATGATCGAGCCCCAGGACGAGGCCACGCTTTGGAGAAGCTGCGAGACGGCGACAAGGCACCGGTCACCTTCTTGATGGCCGTAGCAGTCGTTATAATGTTTGAAATAATCGACATCGATAAGCAGGACGGCAAAGGGCGCCTTATGGTCCTGCCAGCCTTGCCAATAATCACGCAGACGTTGATCAATCGCCCGGCGATTTTCCAGCCCGGTCAACGAGTCGGTGTTCGAGAGATGCAAAAGGGCCTTACCTCTTTCGTCGGCAGCAGCTTGCTGCAAACTCGCTTCAAGAGCATTCAGGAAGACTTTATAGCGCTCTCTGTTGAGTTGAAGGTTCACGTAAGAGGTAAAAATAAAGCAAGAAATGCAGAACGCTCCGAGGATCAGCTTATGAAGAAGCAGCATCGGCGCGAATAAACAGAGGGCGCCGATGAAGATGAGCATGTTCGTTACGGAGGCCGCAAGAGCTAGCGGAAACCGGAAACTGAAGAACAGGTTGACGCTCATCATAAAGATCGAGCCGAAAACCATATAGTATGAGAAGGCGTCCGTGACCGTGGTCATCTGCGCGGTGAGAAGCCAGACAAGATAAGCTGCCAGCACGGACACCGCCGCAGCCATATCGACCGTATCGGCTTTTGCCTTGCGGTAGAGCAAGAGCTCCAACACGCACAGCGCACCGGCGCCAACCGCCAATCGACCGGCGATCGTGTACCGGACTACGTCTCCAATAAAGAGATAGTCGGTGAAAGAGTATGCAAGGTAAGCAGCCACCGCTATCCAGAGGCCGTTGCGCGTAGCGGACTTTCGGCCGCTCTCGCTCTTCTGCTTATAGAGACGGTGCAACTGTTCTGGCGACAGCGTCGGCCCTATGGTGGCGACTGCGGTCTCGGCTAACACGTGCATCATGCCCCTGCCACCCAACATACTGCCACAGTTGCCCTACGCACTGCTAGCTGACGCTGGATAGCCCTGCGCAGACTCCACATCAACCGATAACGCTCCACCGAGCCCTAAGCAGGCAGAGTATCTGTCGGGTTCACTAATATTTTCTAAAATTAAGACGTGCACGAAGACCGTGCTCCAACCTTGACGCTTGACCAGAGAATGACGAAGATTTTATTCAATGTTTAAATCTTTATTCTCAATGAGGTTTCCGTGGCTCAGCCCCTATTTTCCCTTGATGGCCAAAGCTTGATTACACCGCAGTCCGTCAGCAATCAGTTCCCCTCACCTCACCACGATAATCAAACGGACCTCCTGCGAACTGCAGAGGCTGAGTTTGCGATTATCATCAACATTGCAATGCAGCGGTTCGGCGCCGGGAAAGACCTGCCTGGTGCAGTCAGGTGGTTAATTGGTCAGCTCCATGACATCCGTCAAAAATTCGGTGCTGTTGTATGGCAGAAGCTCATCCCATTTATCCAGGCTCATTCCTCGTCAAAGATTCTGCAGCAGTGCCCGTTCACGCGTTGGTCCTTTGAAAAACCCCGCGGCTATTCCGGTGATGCCAGTCTCATAGACTTTATTTATGGGCATCCGGCGGTAGCCGAAGAAGTGGCCAGGTCCACCCTTCTCGGGCTGGATATCTTTGAATACACGATCAACGCTCCCGGCCCGATAGCGGTCAGGGAACGTCGCGACATCCTGACCCGCTACGTCGATGACACCGCTGCGCAAACGGGTTCGGACACCGAAGTCCTGGCCATCGCCGCCGGTCACCTTCGCGAGGCCGAGGCATCAAAAGCACTTGCAGAAGGCCGCCTTAAGCGCTGGGTTGCTCTTGATCAGGATCCGCAAAGTATTGGCTCGATCGCCAGCCAATTCCATGGGACTTCTGTCGAGCCTATCGACGGATCCGTGCGCGGCTTGCTCGCGCGAAAGCATCAGCTTGGCACCTTCGATCTGATCTACGCAGCAGGACTGTACGATTATCTCGCCGATAAAGTAGCAATCCGGCTCACGCAGATTTGCATGGAAATGCTGAAACCGGGCGGCGTTTTTCTATTTGCTAACTTCTCCGATGAGATGGCGGATGACGGATATATGGAATCCTACATGAATTGGGAGCTCCTCCAGCGTTCCGAGGCCGACATGTGGCGTATTGCCGATGCCAGTGCAGCGGAAAACACGGTTGAAAAGACGGTCTGGTTCGGTGCCAACCGCAACATCATTTACGCCACCATCAGGAAGCTGCCGTAAGTCGCGACGGCCGCGCCCGGCCTCACTGCTACAGACCGGCCGGGAACATTTGCATCTAGAGAGAGTTAGCACGCGTCGCAGATAGGCGGACAATACCAGCTGATCATAAGGCGCCACCGCTCGTGATGATCGGGGTTGTTGCTTGGACTGGCAGGCTGGGCCTCGTTCCGTCATCCGCCGGTCGTCGCAGTGAGTGGCCTCGCGCTGTTGGCGTCCCTGCTGGCTTTCCCTCTCGAACGGATCCACTACACGCTCTTCCTGCTGCCCGTGCTGTTGCACCATTGGCAGCGCCCTTGGGCATGGCTCGCGGCAGCAGCGCTGGTCATCCCGGTCCCCGTCATACTCGGTTACTTCGGAACCTCCCGCTTGAACCAGCTGACGGCAGGATCCATTTACGCCTGGCGCTCGTACTGATGCTCATCGGCCTGATCACCGCGGAGCTGAAACGACAGGCTGCGGCGGCTCACGAAGCCTTTCTGCGATAAATGCGCCAATAAGCCGTCTCCCGCACCAGCGCATAGTGGCGGGCGATATAGTGGGCATAAAGATCGCGCAGCCCGTTGCCCGTCCAAATTTCGATCGGCCATTTCGGATCCAGGATAAAATCAACGTCGGCGAACATCTCTTCCGCGGCCGGATGATTATACGGTCCAAGAGTTCGCCCCCAATGATACCAGACGCTGTCGCCTACGGGCGGCGTCAGCCCCAGGCCGGCGGAGAAGGGATTGACGAAATCGAGAACCGCAACGTGCTCATCAGCGGAGATCAGTTGCGACAAGGCGCCCAAAGCGTCAGCCAATGTCTTGTTGTATCCCTCGAAATATTCGTATTGGCCGGCGCTCCACATCTCAACGAGCCTGATCTCGGAAAAGGCCGGCAGCGGGATTGGTTTGCCTCGGCCGCCAGCAGCGTAATAGGCATGAATTGCGAGCGATGCGGCGTTGCCGACGGCGGCGGGCAATAACAGGAACCCCAGGAGTAGCGGCAGGGCGAACCGCGCATTCCGGTATCGGGAGAGGAGTTTGGCGCGAAAGAGGCTTTCCCTGATGATGGCAGCGCCTGCACCCAGCGTCAGAATACCGGCTGTCTGGAAATTCTGCCCGATTAACAGGATTCCGGTTGTGCCGCAGAAGGCAACGAAGAGCAGATGCCGATAACTCGGCGCCAAGCTGAGAACGGTGAGCGCAACCGCCAGATAGACAAGCAGGTCGGCGAGATTGTTCCGCACCAAGTGACCGAGGGCGGTCAACTCCAGAAGGCCGCCGCTGTTTTTTGCTGAAAGGCGAAGGTCAGCAAGGTAGTTGAACCCGCCGCGCCAGATGATTTCAATCGCGATGATGCTGAAGGCGATCATCCCGAGCGCCAACCTCACCCAACCGATCTGGCGACGATCGAAAAGCATGAACAACAGGAAGGCAAGCCCTACGACGCCATAGGTGATCTTGGTGTAGAGCATCAGCAACACAAGGAGACTGGCGCATGCGGCGTCGACTACCTTGCTACTCCCGGCGGCCGGCAAGCGAGGCAGATACATCACCAGCAGTAACCCCAGCGACGCCCATCCAATCCGGTTGTAGAACATGGCAAAGGTCAGCTCCCCTATCCGCTCGCCCGGATTTGCGGGAGCCGCAGCTATCAAGAGCAGGAAGATCGCAAGCGGCAGTCCGAACGCCTTATGCATCCGGCTGCCCACGATTTCCGCGGCAATAACCGCGAGTAGGAGAACCACTATCGCCATTCCAGCCGGCATCGCGCCGCCGATATTGCCCGCCAAGCCATAGCCGACAGCGGGAATATAAAATGTCAGCGGCCCGAGCGCCGAATGGAAGTCGACATTCGGCACCTGGCCACGCACGATGCGATGAGCACCATCCAGGAAAACGAAGAGGTCGTTGACGTACTTGGTCGTCGCCGTTCGGCCAGGCAAAGCGAGAAGGCCGA
Organism: Rhizobium aethiopicum; assembly: GCF_014197535.1. Classification (GTDB taxonomy): domain Bacteria; phylum Pseudomonadota; class Alphaproteobacteria; order Rhizobiales; family Rhizobiaceae; genus Rhizobium; species Rhizobium aethiopicum_A. The sequence goes on along the minus strand of NZ_JACIFV010000004.1, from coordinate 349,138 downwards.
CGAAAACGAAACCCATGCCAAAGATGACAGCCTGCGACCAATTCAACCGCGAAGCCGACCGCGATGCGCCGTTTGCGGCTTGCACCGACCTTTCCGTCCCAGTCACTGCGCCTCGCTTTGCGCCTTCGCCTGACGCCACTGGTAGACCGTCCACTCCGATGTCTTCTGAACGACCTCGAACCGGGCTGAAAGAAACGGGCCGTACAGCGCCTGCAAGGGCAGGCTGTTGATTCCGGTTTTAGGCACCATGACGATCTTTACATCGGCAAAGAGCACTTCCGGTGGGATATAGGCTTTTTCGTTGATATTGCGGTTCCAGTGAAACCAGGCGGTGTCACCGGCAGGCGGGCGAATTCCGAGCCCCGCTGAAAAAGGGTTGACGAAATCAAGCACAAAAACGCGCTCCGGCGGCACCGGCAATGCCTGCAACAGCGCTCCCCCGGTGACGATGTCGTCGAGATAACGCCTTATGAAGTCAGGCTCGCCGCCGGGCGGATCGATCTCCCGCACATCGTCAAAACGCGGCAGCCCAAGCGATTGCCCGGCTTTCTCAGCCGCAAGCGATGTATGCAGAATGAGGGCCGCGGCATGGTGTACGATCGGCGGCGACAGGAATAAGATCGCGAGCACCGAAAGAGCGCCGGCAGGAAGAGCCAAACCTCCTGTCCTTCTCCCGTCATCGCCTTGCTGAAGCCAGGCGGCTTTCTGCACCAGAGCGACTGCGCCGCAGTAGAGCGTGATGATGCCCCAGCTGTGGGCGTTCTGATTGATGATCGCCAGGCCGGCGCCTATGCAGAACCCAGAGAAGAGAAGATCTCGGAAGCTGCGGGTTTGCCAGATGGCGATCAAAGCGAAGGTCGCGAACACGACGAGGTCGGAAAGGTTCTCACGCAGGTTCTTCAGGATGCTGGCGACGTCATGGCCGCCGCTGACACGCGCCGCCGCCCGCAGATCCTCAATGTGCTGAGCGGTTCCGCGCCAGAAGAACTCGATGGCGATCATGGCCAGCCCCGTCAACGCCAGGGCGATCAGGACCCAGCGGCGCTGCTGCCGATCCAGTAGGATGATGACGAGAAAGGCGGTTCCGGCGAGCCCGTAGGTCGCCTTGGTATAGAACGAGACGAGCAGAAGAAAGACGGCGGCAAGAGCATCGGCGGCATCGTTGCGCCCGCGCGCGGGCTGCGGCGTCAGGTACATGACCAGCAGCAGGCCGAGCGCGACCCAGCCGATGCGATTATAGAACATCGCGAAGGAAGGATACCAGATGGAACTGCCGAGATTGATCGGCGCCGCGAGGATGAGAATGAGAAATATGCCGAGCGCGGCCGCCAATGACGGGTTGAGGCGGGATACGAGGATGCGGATCATCGCCGGGATGAAGGCGACGACAACGATAGCCATTCCGACCGGTATGGCAGCGCCGAAATTCCCCGTCAGTTGGTATCCAGCCGCCGGAAGATAATAGACGAGTGGCCCGAGCGCCGTGTGGAAATCGCGGTTCGGCACCTGACCGAACGTGATGCGGTGCGCTCCGTCGATAAAGACCAGCACGTCATTGATAAAGGCGGCGTTGATGGTCCTTCCGGGCAGGGCAAGCATGGCCGCACAAGCCAATGCTGTTAGAATGATCGCGCCTTCCGCCGACAGTAACCGCCGTATCCTCGCCGCCGGTCGCTTGCTGGCACCTGCTCTCGTTCCGATGGCCGCGTAAGCGGCGTGATTGCCTGGTTCCGTCATAGCCGCAACCTCTTGAAGATCGGCTCCGGGATTGATCGGATCACCGTCATCAGCGGTCGCCATATTCGTCTGACATAGACGACGTCCCCGCCCCTGCTGCCCTCGGCGACAGTAAAGATTTTTTGCGCGACCTCCTGAGGTTCGGCTGTGAGAAGCGGTGGGAGCTTCATCGCATTCGTCATGCGTGTCCGAACGAAACCGGGCTTCACGGTGAGCACGCGCACCCCGGACCCGGACAGCCTGTTCCTGAGGCCGGACAAGAAGGCGGTCAGCCCGGCTTTGGCGGCGCCATAGACATAGTTGGACGCGCGTCCACGATCGCCGGCAACCGAGCTTATGCCGACGATGGTACCTGATCCTCTCGCCGCAAAACGTTCCGCCAGAAGACCAAGAAGCAAAGCTGGTCCTTCAAAGTTCGTCCGCATGATCATGGCGGCGTGCTCGAGTTCCTGTTCGGCGCGAGACTGCTCGCCCAGTTCGCCAACGACACAGACCGCCGTGTCGGGCAGGGGCGAAACGACGCCCACGAAATCTTCGAAGCGGTCGGTTGCGAGGATATCGAGCTCGTGAACCAGGACATCGGCGCCGGTCCGCGCGCTGATGTCGTCGGCCTCGCGTTGTACGGCGGAGCGCTTTCGTCCGGTGAGAAGCACATTCCATCCCGCCTCGGCATAGATCAGCGCCGTCGCGCGACCGATATCCGATGTCCCGCCTATCAGGAGCAGTGTCTTGCCGATCGCCTTCATATGCCGAGCCTCTTTGCCAAGCGGGAATTAAAGTGACGATCGGCGCCGGTTACTTTGCGTAGCTCTTTGAAAGCAGACAACCGAGGGTAACCGGCTTCGAATGTGTGACGTGACTGCCGTGCATCCTTGGCGAGATAGAGCCGCCCCCCTGCCTTGACAACCAACTCGTCGATTTCGTCGAGCAGCCGAGACACCTCCTGCGTGACGGGAAGGTCGAGTGCGAGCGTGTAGCCCGGCGCAGGAAAGGACAGCAGCCCGCTCCCGCCCCCCAGCTTCTTCAGAACGGCAAGAAAGGAACCTTTTCCCGAACGCGCGAAGCGCTCGAGAATGCCGCTCAGGACCGCCAGCGCCTCCTCGGCAGGAACCACGCACTGATGCTGCAGAAAGCCCCGCCTCCCGTAAAGCCGGTTCCATTCAAGGATGCCGTCGAGAGGAAAGAAGAATTTGTCCCAGTGGACCAGCGATGTCATGGCCGCCTTTCGCGCTCCCGCCCGGAAATAAATCTCGTTGAAGGCTGCTACGCTTGTTTTGTTGAGCATCCATTGCGGCAGGTCGAATGGCAGCGAAAACCTCCCCGCGTTTTTCGCTGCAAAACGACCGGCATCCGGCATGCCGCCGACCTGATCCCGCGTCGCGTGTTCGCCGGCGAAAATCAGCGAGCGTCCAAGGGAAGCGCCTTGCGAAAGGCAATCGATCCAGGCGACCGAATAAGTGACATCTTCGGTCTGCTGCAGCGCCTTCAACGCGTCGCCAAGATTTTCCGCGACGATCGTCTTCTGCGCGATCCAGCCGGATTCGATCGGCTTCAAGCGGAAGGTCGCTTCCGCGATGATCCCGGTCATGCCCATGCCACCGACCGTCGCGAAGAAAAGCTCGGGGTTGCGCGTGCGGCTACAGATGAGGATCTCTCCGCCGGCGACTACCAGCTTGAGCTCGCTGACATGGTCGCCGAAGCCGCCGTCGCAATGATGGTTCTTGCCGTGCACGTCAGAGGCGATCATCCCGCCGACCGTGACAAATTTCGTGCCCGGCACCACAGGCGGAAAATAGCCCCTCGGGACAAAAGCGCGCAAAATGTCCGAGAGCATTACGCCCCCTTCCACGGTCAGTGTCGCACCGGTGGGATCGAAGTTTCGCATCCGGCTCAGTCCACGACACATCAGGGTGGCCTGTTCGCCGATTGCCGCGTCACCGTATGAACGCCCATTTCCGCGCCCGATCAGGCCCACGCGAGCCGCCACGGTGCCTGAAAGCGCTTCCGGCAGCTGGCAGTTGATTGCCTGGCTCTCGTGGCGCGGATAGCGTCCCCAGCCCTCCATGAGTTTGTTACACCTCCTCTGGTTTGAAGACGAATTTCCGGTCCATTGCGTATTTGGAGATGTAGCCGATCGCCAAGCCGAGCGCTCCGCCGGTATATTTTGCGAGCTCCGTCTTCCAGACGGTCCAAAAAGCAATTTCAAAACCCCAGAATATGAGCGTCGTCAGGACACTGAACAGGCCGTAAAGCGCCACCTTGAGCATCTCGTCGCCGTGTGACGTGTAGCCGTCGAAGAAGATCCATCTTTTGTCGAGGACGTATTTCAAGCCGAAGCCGGCAGCGGTCCCTGCGAGCATCGATGGCATGAGGCTCGGCGATGGCGCCAGCTGCATGACAGTAGCCTGGACCGCGAAGTTGGCGGCGGTGGAGAGCATGGCGAAGGCGAGGTAGCGGGTTGCGAGGCCCGCGGAAGTGCTTCGCTCTGAGGACTGACGACCCATTCGGCCACCTCACATTGCTGCAATGACAAGTACGCCGGCAACGCCGAGCGTGACGAGGCTGACCTTGTCCTTGATCGCGAAGACGACTGGATCGTCATGCATCTGCCCTCGGTGGGCGAGCATAAGGATACGGGCAATCCAGCAGGCAAGGATTGGTCCGGCCAACCACAGCATGGCTGGCCTGGTGTAGATGTCTTGGGCACTGTCGCTCGCGGCATAGAGGGCAAATAGCGTCAGCGCGTTCATCCCCGCTCCAGCAGCCAGGGCGCCCACCATACCAATATCCGCCTTCCTGTAGTCGCGGCTCTTGGAGTCCGGCAGGTGCGCGGCGCGGCGCGAAATGAGCTCGGTGTATCGCTTCACCAAAGCGAGCGAGAGGAACCAGCTCATCATGAAGGCAAGCAGCCAGGGCGATGGCCACACGGAGACAGCGGCAGCGCCGCCGATTACCCGTGTGGTGTAAAGAGAGGCGAGCGCCACCACGTCCAGGATCATCTTTCGCTTGAGGAAGAAAGAGTAGGCCGTGGTCAGGGCAAAGTATCCCGCGAGTACGAGCACGAAGACGGGTGACACCATGGCGGCCACCGCAAGCGACAGAAAAAGCATGATCGGGATTGCCAGCAGAGCGTGCGACAGCGGGATCTCGCCACAGGCAAGGGGTCTGCGGCATTTGGTTTTATGGCGGCGGTCGTCCTGCAGATCGACCAGGTCGTTCAGGAGATAAACGCCCGAGGCACAAAGCGAAAAAGCCACCAAAGCGAGGCCCGCATTCACAAGGCTATGGAGGTCAAAGAGTTGATTTGTCAGTAGCGGGACAAAGACCAACCCATTCTTGACGTATTGATGCACTCGCAGCGAACGCGCCCAAGTCCGCCATGTCGGTTTGTCGTGGCTAAGATGCTCGACGTCGTCGCATTGGCGCGCAAGCTCCCGCGCAACTGCCGCCGATGTCCTTATGGCATAGGACTTTGCGGCGTGGCGCCAGACTGGCAGGTCGGCCAGATCATTGCCGATATAGTCGAAGCCACCCTCCCCGAACGCGGCGACGAGCTTTGCCGCCTTCATCTCGGCGGCACAGTTCATTGTCTCATTCGTTGCAAACCAGCCGGTAAAGAAGCCGAGGTGGTCGGCAACCGCGCAAACCAGCCGTTCGTGGGTTGCAGAAGCGAGATAGACCGAACGCCCCTCCTCCTGTGCGACGTTGATGACCTTCAGCACTTCCGCGTCATAAGGAAGGATAGCCGGATCGAAATCCGCTGGTTGAGAAAGTCGGTGCTTCAGACACGCCTTTCCGGCGGACAGCGACCTGATGAAGTCGACGATCGAATGCGGCCGGCGGCTAAGTTCAGAAAAGACCGTCTCGATCAGCAGGTCCGATCGAACGAGGGTGCCGTCGAGATCGACCACTAAAGGGCGGGGCAGCAGCGGTCTTTGGAGGTTCGGTGGGCGGCCCACCGGCGATGCAGCGGGCTCAGCTTCAGGCCACTCGTCCTCCTCGGCTCTTGGCAGAAAATCTCTTCGCAGCTGGAATTCATGATGCAGCTCGTTCAAAGGATTTCCCTTATGCTTTGATACCGTGAAAGCCCGCCGAACCACGGCTAAGCAGTTTGGTTCCATCATCAAAAAGGGTGAGGTGCGTCCGACTGGGAGAACCTTATCGCAGGTTGAGTTTTTTCGGCCATGAGCCAGAGTTTTCCCGGAAAAATTGTTCCGTCAACCGACCATGATATCGGCTGTCGTTGTTGCGTCCCACATATTTTTCGCGCAATCGCTGGCTCGGTCGATAGTGGCAGTGTGTCTTCGGCGCCGGTTGAAGGACGACATTTTCAGCCGTCATCTGGGGAGACCTCAGAGGCGGCGGTGGTGCGCCTTGATCAAGCAGGTGTATCGTGCGCTCCCGCAAGACGTTGGATTCGGGAGTTCAAAGCGCCGGGAGTGTGGTGCCGAGGAACTTGCGCAACATTACAGCGTTTCTGAATATCCTCTTCCGCTCGGTTGTCGGCGACATCCCAGCCTTTTTCCCAGGTCCGCATGACAACACAACAGATAATCTCATTTTCTGTTATCGCTCTCATGATGGCAATCTTTATATGGGATCGCTTCCGCTACGATGTTGTCGCGTGTTGTGCCCTTGTATTGTCGGTCGCGACCGGCATCGTGCCACCGGAGAAAGCATTTTCGGGGTTTTCGGATGACATCGTCATCATCGTTGGCAGCGCGCTGGTCGTCAGCGCAGGCGTAGCGCGGTCAGGCATTGTGGATTCGGCCATCAAGAGATTCTTCCCGAATCTGAACACGCTTTACACGCAGCTGGCGTTCTTGATGATTGCGGTGGCGATGCTTTCTGCTTTCATCAAAAATATCGGCGCGCTTGCCATCATGATGCCGGTCGCCTTCAAGTTCGCGAAAAAATCCGGTGCCTCTCCCTCGAAATACCTGATGCCGATGTCGTTTGCTGCTTTGCTTGGCGGATTGATGACGCAGATCGGCACCTCACCCAATATCGTCGTGTCGCGGCTGCGGGAGGAGATGACGGGAGCCTCCTTCACCATGTTCGACTTCACGCCGATGGGCGGTGTTCTCACGGTTGTCGGCATCACCTTTCTCTTGTTCTTCCACTGGTTGGTACCGAGCCGCACCAAGCAGAACAGCTCGATCGAGGATGCGATCGAAATTAAGAATTACACGAGCGAAGTCGCGATCACGGCCCAGTCAATGCTGCTTGAGCATGCATTGAGTGATCTCCTGAAGCTCGGTGATGGTGAGGTCATAGCCACCGCCGTGCTGCGTGGCGGTACCCGAATGGCTCCGTTCCCCGATCTCACGCTCCGCTCTGACGACATTGTCCTGCTGGAAGGTCCTTCGGCAGCGATGGACCGGATTGTGTCCCAGGGGAAGTTGAAGCTTTCCGGCAAACCTCTGGCAGAAGGCGGCCACCCGGAGACGGACATCATTTCGCTTGAGGCAATCGTTAGTCAGGGATCCTCCCTTGCTGGTCTTTCCGCCAAAGAATTGGCGCTTTCCTACACGCGCGGCGTCAACCTTTTGGCGATCAGCCGGCGCGGTGAACGCCTCAAGGAACGGCTGGGAAGCTTGACCATCAGCACCGGTGATGTGCTCCTTCTGCAAGGCAACCGGGGAAGCCTAACTGCCCTTCTGCAGGATTTCGGCCTGCTGCCACTCGCTCAGCGAGAGGTGCTGCTCGGCACCCGCCGCCGCGCCTTCATTCCGCTTCTTATCCTGGCGCTCGCGATGGCAACGACCGCGGTCGGCCTCGCGCCGGTTCCGATGGCCTTCTTCGCAGCCGCCCTGGGCATGGTCGTTTTTCGAGCTGTTCCACTTACCGATGTCTATAAATCGGTTGATGGACCGATCCTCGTGATGCTCGCGGCCCTTATTCCCGTCTCGGACTCCTTGCGCACCTCCGGCGGCAGCGATTTGATTGCCGGCTGGCTGAGTGGGGCGGCGATGAATCTGCCGGCATGGGGTGCGCTCGGCCTGATCTTGGTGACCGCCATGGCCGTTACGCCCTTCCTCAACAACGCCGCGACGGTCCTTGTCATGGCGCCGATCGCCGCCAGCTTTGCAACGGGTCTAGGCTTCAGACCGGAAGCCTTCCTGATGGCGGTAGCCATTGGCGCGGGTTGCGACTTCCTCACGCCTGTCGGCCATCAATGCAACACGCTCGTCTTCGGTCCCGGCGGTTACAAGTTTTCCGATTATCCGCGTCTCGGCTTGCCGCTGTCGGCGTTGATCATTCTCGTTAGCGTGCCGGCGCTGCTATTTGTCTGGCCGGTCAACTAGCGTGGAACGACGTCTCACTTCCGAAAAGTCGTGCGTGACTGCCACAGCGCCGCAAAACAGCGAAAACGGAGCAATGGACATCGCTTAAACCTTCAACTCCCCCTCCACCAACGCCACCCAGTAAGCCGCCCCGTATCCAAGCGCCTCATCGTTGAAATCATAAGCCGTGTTGTGATGCAGCGCCCCATCGACCGCCGGCCCGTTGCCCAGCCAGACATAACAGCCCGGCGCGTGCTGCGCGAAGAAGGCAAAGTCATCTCCGGCTGTCGATGGCGGAAAACTCCTCCGCACTTTTTCACCAAAGACGGTGCCGGCGGCGGCAAGCGCCCGTGATGTCGCATCCGCATCATTGACGACAGGTGGTATCCGCCGCTCAAAACGATAATCGGCTGATACGCCGTACATCGCAGCCGTCCCACTCGCCAGCCGACCGATTTCGGTTTCCAGCTGGTCGCGCACCTCAGGCGAATAGGCCCGTGCCGTTCCGCCGATCTCCACAATATCGGGAATGACGTTCAACGCCTTGGCATCGCCCGCCTGCAGGAAGCAGGCGCTGACGACCGCCGGCTGCAGCGGGTCGACAACGCGGCCAACGATCGTCTGCAGCGATGACAGGAAAGTACCGGCTGCCGTGATCGGATCGCGGCCGAGATGCGGCTTGGCGCCGTGCGTGCCGACGCCGCGAAAGGTGATGCGCCAGCTGTCGGAGGAGGCGAGCTGCGGTCCCTCGACCACGGCGATCTCGTCGACCGCAAGCCCCGGCATATTGTGCAGGCCATAGACGGCATCGCAGGGGAAAAGCCGGAAGAGCCCCTCCTCGACCATGCGCTTCGCCCCGCCGCGCCCCTCTTCGGCCGGCTGGAAGATGAAATGCACGGTGCCGGAAAAATTCCGCGTCGCCGCCAGATGCCGTGCAGCGCCAAGCAGCATTGCCGCATGCCCGTCATGGCCGCAGGCATGCATCTTTCCTGGTACGGTCGATTTATAGGGCCGCTCCGCGATCTCAGGCATGGCGAGCGCATCCATATCGGCTCTCAACCCGATCCTGCGCGTGCCATTGCCGACTTGCAGCGTGCCGACCACGCCGGTGCCGGCAAGCCCGCGATGCACGGCGATGCCGGCCTCATCGAGAAGCTTTGCGGCGATACCGGCGGTGCGCTCCTCCTCGAAACCGAGTTCCGGATGGGCGTGCAGATCGCGGCGCAAGGCGGTGAGGAACGGCAGATCGTCCTTGATCCGGGCAGGAATGCTCATGGGCCTGGATATCCCTCCATGTGAAACGGGCGCCCGAACGGCGCCCGCGTCAGATCATTCGTTGTTCATCAAACAACTCGCGAATTCAACCCCTGAACAGGATGATTTTAGGCCAGGCCTAAAATTGAATCCTGTTCTCAATTAAAGACTTAGAGCATGATCTCGTCCGAAAACCGCTGACACTTTTCGGCATCATGCTCTATGCTTCTTCGACGAACACCTCCTCGCGCTTCTTCCTGACGCTCGGCAGGAAGACGACGATCAGTACGGCGACCGCGATTGCCAGAAGCGTGGCGCTGATCGGCCGCGTGATGAAGGTGCTGGGGTCACCGCGCGACAGGATCATGGCGCGTCTGAGATTCTCTTCCAGCAACGGCCCGAGCACGAAGCCGAGCAGCAGCGGCGCCGGCTCGCAGCGGAGCTTGGCCAGCACATACCCGATGAGGCCGAAGAAGGCGACGGCATAGAGGTCGTAGACGTTGGAATTGACGCTGTAGACCCCGATCGAGCAGAAGGCCATGATGATGGGGAAGAGTACGTAATAAGGCACCGTCAAAAGCTTCACCCAGAGCCCGATCAGCGGCAGGTTAAGGATGACGAGCATCAGATTGCCGATCCACATCGAGGCGATGATGCCCCAGAACAGCGCCGGCTGCTCGGTGGCGACGTTCGGGCCCGGCACGATGCCCTGGATGATCATCGCTCCGATCATCAGCGCCATGACGGGATTAGCCGGAATACCGAGCGTCAGCAGCGGAATGAATGAGGTCTGCGCGCCGGCATTGTTGGCCGATTCCGGCCCTGCGACGCCGGCGACCGCGCCCTGGCCGAATTCCTTCGGCGTCTTCGACAAGCGCTTTTCCACCGTGTAGGAGGCGAAGGAGGCGAGGATCGCCCCGCCACCCGGCAGGATGCCGAGCGCCGAACCGATCGCGGTGCCGCGGATGATGGGCGCGATCATCTCCTTGAATTCCTGGCGCGAAGGCAAGAGACCCGATACCTTGGCCATCAGCACCGTGCGTGTCGACTCTCCCTCGAGATTGCGCAGGATTTCAGCGACACCGAAGACGCCGACGGCGAGCGCCACGAAATTCAGCCCGTCGGCATATTCACGGATGCCGAGCGTGAAACGCGGCGTGCCGGTATAGATATCGGTGCCGACGAGGCCGAGCAGCAGTCCGAGCGCCACCATCGCCAAGGCCTTGACAACTGAGCCATGCGCCAGCGCGATCGAGGAAACGAGGCCGACGATCATCAACGAGAAATATTCAGCCGACCCGAATTGCAGTGCGATGTCGGTCAGCGGCGGCGCGAAGACCGCAACGAGAAAGGTCGAGACCGTTCCGGCGAAGAACGAGCCGAGGGCCGCGATCGCCAGCGCCGGCCCCGCCCTGCCCTTCCGCGCCATCTGATAGCCGTCGATCGCGGTGACGGCAGACGAGGATTCGCCCGGCATGTTGATGAGGATCGCCGTTGTCGAGCCGCCATATTGCGCGCCGTAATAGATGCCGGCGAGCATGATGAGTGAGGAGACCGGCTCAAGCTGGAAGGTGATCGGCAAAAGCATGGCGATCGTCGCCGTGGCGCCGATGCCGGGCAGCACGCCGATCAGCGTGCCGAGCAGCACGCCGATCAGGCAGAAGAGAAGATTGTCGAGCGTTGCCGCCGTGGCAAAGCCGAGCGCGAGATTGCTGAAAAGATCCATCGTCGCCTCCTAGAACCGGACCCAGGGGCCGAACCGCTCGAACGGCAGTCCGAGCCCATAGCTGAAGACGGCGACCGAAAAGATCGTCAGCAGCAGCGACAGGATGACCGCGAACACCAGGTTCATCTTGCGCGACGCAAAGCACGCGATGAAGGCTGTGAAGAACAGCGCCGGCGCAAATCCAAGCCCGCGCACCGTCAATCCGAAGAAGACGGGAGCCGGCAGAATGAAGAGCATGCCGCGCCAGGCGAAGGGATCGACCGGCTCCCCCTCCACACGCAGCGCCTGAATGAAGATGATCGCGCCGAGAAGTATCAGCGCGCACGCAAGAATGAACGGGAAATAGCCGGGACCCATGCGCAATGCCGTGCCGAGGTCGAGCCCGACCGACTGATAGGCAAAGAAAGCGCCGGTCGCGATGAAAAGCGCGCCGCAGATCGCATTGGTACTATCGAAACTGATGGATTTCATGGTGTCTCCTGGAGTTGGAGATGGTTCACGTGACGCTGCAGCGATTGCCCCTCATCCGCCTGCCGGCACCTTCTCCCCGCTTGCGGGGAGAAGCCGCAAGCCTCTCGCCTTTTCCGCGATTGCTCAGGGCAGGTCCCCTCTCCCCGTTTGCTGGGAGAGGGTCAGAGTGAGGGCTATTCCTGGCACATCCCTCACTAGTCCGCATATTCCCCGGCAGCCTCGATCACCGGCTTCCAGCGGGCGATCTCGCTTTCGAGCTTGGCTTTCAAAGCAGCAGGCGTCGCATCTGCATCGGAAGACGGCGCCGTGCCGAGTTCGGCGAAGCGGGCGCCGACATTCGGATCCTTCAGTGCCAGCTGCAGCGACTTCGACAGGCGCTCGTTGATCGCGGTCGGCGTACCCTTCGGCGTGTAGATTCCATGCCAGATGCCGACTTCGAAGCCCGGCAGACCGGCTTCGACAGCCGTCGGTACGTCCTTCAGCACGTCGAGGCGCTTCGGTGAGGTCACCGCGTAAGCCTTGATCGTGCCGCCCTTGATCTGCTTCGTCGTGTTGGTGGTCTGGTCGCACATGATATCAACCTGGCCGCCGAGCAGATCCGTCATCGCCGGGCCGGTTCCTTTATAGGGAACGGTCGTGAGCGGCGTCTGGATGGCGCTCATGAACATCATGCCGCAGAGATGCGAAGCCGCACCGATGCCGGCATTGGCGACCGTCACCTTATCCTTGTTGGCTTTGACGTAATCGATCAGTCCCTTGAGATCGGTCGGCTCGAAATCCTTGCGCGCGACGATCGTCATCGGCACCTCGGTGACGAGGCCGACATACTCGAAGGCGCCGAGCGTGTCGTAGGCGAGCTTGCGATAGAGCGTGGCGCTGGTCGCCATGCCGATATGGTGCAAAAGAATGGTGTAGCCATCGGGGTCAGCGTTCGCCACGCGGCCGGCGCCGAGCGTGCCGCCGGCACCGCCGACATTTTCGACGACGATCTGCTGACCGAGATCCTTCGACATGGATTCAGCCACCAGGCGCGCGACGGTATCGGTCGGGCCGCCCGCCGCAAAGGGAACGACCATGGTGATGGTGCGCTCGGGATAGGTTTGCGCCGAAGCGACGCCGGCGAGAAGAGAGACCGCGGCAGCCGCGGTCAGGCCGAGCATGGCCTTCAGGATTTTCATCATTTCCTCCCTGATGAAACAACAAGCCCGCCGACACATCCTCCGCGCCGGTTCGGATTGCCTATTTGCCGACGGGAGAAATCGAGCCGCAATCACTACCGTCGCGTCCGCAAGACGATTCTGCGGCAGTGCAATGCAGCATGGGTCGATTTGGAAACAAACGGCATAGGCGATGGGTGGATTTCCACCCATCGCGCGACGTTCCAGGGCTGCAGCACCATTACCCTCGGAGAATGCACCGGGAACCCGAAGTCAGCTTTCGGTGGTCAGCATCCGCTTGTCGAGGCCATATTTTTGCATCTTTTCGTAAAGGGTCTTGCGGGAGATGCCGAGGGATTCATAAACCGGCCTAAGGCTGCCGCCATGCGCCACCAGCGCGCTGGCGATAATCCCTCGCTCGAATTCGGCGACCCGCTCCGCAAGTCCGGTTGCCTCCTCGGTCTGCCGTCCGCCATTGTCGAGCCCAAGGACCAGCCGGTCGGCGGCATTCCTCAACTCACGCACGTTGCCCGGCCAGTCGCGCTGGGCGATGTCGGAGATCACCTCCGGCGGCACGGCCACCTCGTCTCGGCCGTAGCGGGCGGCCGCTTCCCGCACCAACTGCAGGAAGAGCAGCGGAATGTCTGCCCGCCGCTGCGACAGTGACGGCACGTGCAGCGTCGCGACGTTCAGCCGGTAAAGAAGATCGGCGCGGAAGCGGCCGCCCGCGACCTCCGCCTCCAGATCGACCTTGCTCGTCGCGATGAACCGCACGTCGAGCGGCACGATCTCGTTCGATCCGAGCCTGGAGATCACCCGCTCCTGCAGCACCCGCAGGAACTTCGCCTGCAGGTCGAAGGGCATGGAACCGATCTCGTCGAGCAGGATGGTGCCGCCGCGCCCGTGTTCGAATTTTCCGTAACGCGGCCTGACGGCGCCGGGAAAGGCGCCGGCCTCATGGCCGAAGAGCTCGCTCTCGATCAGATTTGCCGGCAGGGCGGCGCAATTGATAGCAATGAACGGCCGGCTCGCCCGAGCGCTGATATCATGAAGTGCGCGGGCCACGACCTCCTTGCCCGCCCCGGTATCACCGACGATGAGCGTATCCGCATCGCTGCCGCCGATCGCGCGGATCCGATAGCGCAGATCCACCATCACCTGGGTGCGCCCCGGCAGCCGCGCCTCGAGATCGTCGCGCTTTCCGGCGACGGCCTTCAGAATCCGGTTTTCGAGCACCAGGCTGCGCCGCTCCATCGCCCGGCGAATGACGCCCGCGAGCATTTCAGGCGTGAACGGTTTTTCGATGAAATCATAGGCGCCTTCGCGCATCGCCTTCACCGCAAGTTGCACGTCGCCGTGGCCGGTGACGAGAATGACCGGCACCTCCGGATCGATCTCGCGGATCCTCTGCATCAAGGTCATGCCGTCCAGGCCGGGCATACGGATATCGCTGACGACGACGCCGGGAAAACTGTAGCCGATCAGTTCCAGCACATGATCGCCGTTCGAAAAGGTCTCGACGCTGAATCCGGAGAGCTCCAGCGCCTGTGCCGTCGAACGGCGCAATTCTTCCTCGTCGTCGACGAGCAGGATTTTCGCATCATTCATTCCGCCGCCTCCGGCATCGACCCTGCCGCCGATTGCAACTCGATGCGGAACACAGCGCCCCCTTCAGGATGATTGGCGGCAGTCAGGCTGCCGCCGAAATCCTTGACGATGTTGTAGGAGATCGAAAGCCCCAAGCCGAGCCCCTTGCCCACACCCTTGGTCGTGAAGAAGGGGTCGAAGATGCGCTCGGCGATTGCCGCCGGCACGCCGGGTCCGTGATCGCGCACCGTCAGCACCACCTTGCCGGCCTCCTCGAAGGCGGAGACCTCGATGCGCCTGTCATCCAGCCCTTCCACCGCATCGGCGGCATTGGAGATCACATTCACCAGCACCTGTTGCAGCCGCACCGAGCCGGCGCGCACCACCGGCGGCCGCGTTCCGAGATCGAGCCGGAGCTCGGCGTCCGCCGCCTTCAGCCGCCAGGCAATGATTTCCAGCGTGTCGCGCATCGCCTCGTCGAGCGAAACCGGCCCGAGCTTCTCGTTCGGTTTGCGGGCGAAGTTGCGCAGATGCCGGCTGATCGAGGCCATGCGGTCGATCAGCCCGCCGATCCGCATTATATTGTCACGCGCCTCCTCCGTCCGGCCTCGATCGATCAGCACGGAAGCGCTGTCCGTATAGGTCTTGGCGGCGGCGAGCGGCTGATTGAATTCATGGGAAAGGGCAGCCGACATCTGCCCGAGCCCCGCAAGCTTGCCCGCCTGAATGAGATCGGCCTGGGTCTGGCGAAGCTGCTGCTCGGTCAGCCGGCGCTCGGCGATCTCCTCCTCGATGCGGCTGTTGACGCGGGCAAGATCCGCCGTGCGCTCCTCCACCCGCCGCTCGAGCTCACCCCGCGCTTCGGCCTGCATCTGCATGCGCTCGGCAAGTCGCGCCCGCCGCTGGCGAATGACCGCGACAGCAAGGCCGGCGATGCAAAGGATGAGAAAGACGGCGACAAGCGCGGTGCGCGCCTGAGCGCGGATGGAGCTTGTCTCCATCAGCACATTCACCGTCCAGTCCTCGGCCGGCATGTAATGCGACAGCACCAGATACTCGCTTGCGCCCCGATCACTCGCAAGCGTCATCAGATCATGCGGCTCGAAGCGATGGCGCGTCACCGGCAGCGCCGTCAGCTTCGCATTGGCGTATCGCCGCGACGCCTCGGTGCGGGCAATACGATCGGCGGTCAGCGGCAGGATCGCGCCATAGAGCCATTCCGGGCTGCCGGACATGAAGATGATGCCCTCGGGATCGGAGACGAAGATCTTGTATTCGCCACCGCTCCAGGAGGATTCGATCATGTCGATATCGACCTTGAAGACGATGACGCCGCGAATGTCCGCACCGACCCTGATCGGAGCCGAAAAATAATATCCTCGCTTTAGCGATGTGGTGCCAAGTGCGTAAAACCGGGCCTGCCGGCCTTCGATCGCCTCCTGGAAATAGGGCCGGTAATTGAAATTCTGGCCGACGAAGCTACCCGGTCCATCGTAATTGCTCGCCGCGATCGTCTCCCCGTCCGGCTTCACCACATAGATGTCGGAGGATTTTAAAAGCCCGTTGATCTCCTTGAGATAGAGATTGGCCGCATCACGCAGCGCCATATCGTTGGGCGCGCTCACCAGTTCCTTGATATCGTCGTGATCGGCGATCAGCGCCGGCAGCGCCTCGTAGCGGTTGAGGTGGCCGCTGAGCGCCGAGACGGCAAGGCGCAGCGCCGTTCCCGCCTGAGCGGAAGCCTCCTGCATATAGGCGCGCGTCGCAATCGCGCTTCCATAGGTGAAGAAGGCGAAGATGACAAACGGCACCACCAGCAGCGCCGCGATGGCACGATATCTCGAAGACAGATCCGGCTCCTCCCTTTCTGCCTTCACTCCCCAGCAAGGCATGCCCGACGGCTCAGTTTAATGAGGCAAGCGAGGATTTCCAAGGGCTCACCGGAACTTGACACTCGGCAGGGACGGATGTCCTATTGCTGCACCGCAAGGAAACCCATTCATGAGCGACGACCAAACGCCCGCCGACAGCAAGCTCACCAGCTCCAAGCGCCGCTGGGCGTCAGAGGGCAAGTTCCTGACCGGGCGCATCAGCAGGCCCGAGACCGAGCGCCTGCCGCCCGGCCAGCACCTCGTCAAGAATTGGCCGGTGCTCGATCTCGGCCAGCAGCCGGTCATTTCAACCGAGAGCTGGCGGCTTGAAGTGCCTGGTTTGGTCGAAACGCCTCTCACCCTCACCTGGGCCGATTTCCAGGCGATGGAGCAGAGCACTGGGGTGAGCGACATCCACTGCGTCACCACCTGGTCGCGTTATGACAACAACTGGAAAGGCGTTTCGACGCGGGATCTGCTCGATCGCGCCATGCCGAAACCGGAAGCAGCCTACGTGATGCTGACGAGCTATGACGGCTACACCACCAATCTGCCGCTCGCCGATTTCGCCGCCGAGGATGCGATCCTGGCGACCTCCTGGGAAGGCCTGCCGCTGACACCGGAGCACGGCGGCCCAATGCGCCTCGTCGTGCCGCATCTTTATTTCTGGAAAAGCGCCAAATGGCTGCGCCGCATCGAGTTGCTCGCCGCCGACGAGGCCGGCTTCTGGGAAAAGAACGGATACCACATGTATGGCGATCCGTGGCGCGAGCAGCGCTATTCCGACGACTGAGCCTTCGGCCGCAGGAAACGGCGAAGCGTCAGGATGGCAAGCCCCAACATGGCGGCCAACCCCGTCAGGGACGCCATGCTGGCAGGATGAAGCGGCACCTTGCTCCAGCTCGGCTTGACGATATTGGCGGTATTGAATGCCTCGCCGCTGAACTGGCAGGTAATGAAGGCAAGCCCGCGACCCGCCATCTCGGCGTCGATGGCCGAGATGATTTCGCCCGCCGCGGTTGCCTCCCGCGGCATCTCACGCATCGCCAGCAGCACGGCTTTCGTCGCCGCGAGATAGGCATGGGCGCATTCGTTGAACGGGCTCTCCTCGTCCGTCACGCTGCCGGGCATCCGACCCCAGAGGCAATAGGAATACTGGATTTCGGCATAGTTCAGGACACGCCGGAACGGTTCGTTCGTATCGGCCGCCCGTGACGCCAGCATGCTGATGCTGCTGCGATACTCCGAAATGACCGCCATCTCGCCGTGGGAAATTGCCGGAATATCGAGCCCGGCATGGGAGCCGCCAGAGCTGCTCCCATGGGCGAGGACATTTCCGATAAACATTGGCAACAGGGTCGCAATGAGACCGAGAAAAGCAAACCTGCCGATATGCCGCATCACCGGAACGCCGGCCGCAGTCCACTCTTGGCGGCAAGACGCCTTTCGGCCAGCGCTCCGAAAACCAGACCGAGCGCTGCCCAAAGGATCGCGTGCATGCCGAGGGAGGTGGTGCGGAAACGCCAGAGCACCATCGCCGAGAAGTTCTCGGGCACCTCGTTGATAGGCGGCAGCAGATAAAGCACGAAGCCGATGAAGACGAGATAGGCGATGCCGGCGATGATCGCGCCGTTCCAGAGACCGAAGCGCTCGCTAAGGCGGCGCGACAGTGCGATCGCGGCAACCAGCGAAGCGAGCGAAACGACGATCATCAGGAAGAACAGTTCGGTCCTGACGCCGATCGTATCGGGATTGCCGACAGCCGGCGGGTTGGCCGGATATTTGATGCCGGGAACGAGCACGACCGCCACGAAGGCGGCAATGGCGATGACGGCCGAAGTGCCGCGCGCCGATAGGCTGCTGAAGCGGCCGTGTACGAAGGCGAAGGCGAGCGAAAAAAGCCCGCCGACGGCGATACTGTAGCCCATGACGCCGGTGAAAAGGCCGAGACCAGCCTGCGTGGCCCGGCTGACGATTTCAGGTTCGGCAGCATCGCCCGCCGCCTGGGCGCTCGCCTCCTCGAAGGCGATTGCCGCATCGACCAGCGGCTCGCCGAAGATATGGGCGAAAGCGAAAACGAGGATGCCAGCAATCAGGCCCGCGAGCATGCCGCGAAGCAGAAGCTTTCCAACCATCTCAATATTCCCACTAAGCATGTCGCACAAAAGTGTGCAGCAGTTTTGCGATAACGACATGCGTAAACGACGACCTAAAGCGTGAGAAGCGAATCTGAAAGATCGCGATGCGCTTTAGTGGCAGGGAAAGCCCAGGAGATGGCGGCCATCATGCACGAATTCGTGCACATACATGCCGTTGAACAGCGCCATCGCGCCTTCCTCGGTGCCGACGAAATAAAGAACGATGAGCATCAGCAGGCCGCCGAAAACCGCCCAGGGCAGGATTTCCCCTACAGGGATTGGCGCCGGTGCCGCAACGGGCGCGAAAGTGGTGTCAGACATGTATCCCTCCGGAATGACGCGTTCAGTCGAAAGAGTGTTGTGCGGCAGGGTCTGACTTCCAGCGTAAAGAACTTCGAAACGCTGGTCACAGTGGCGCGACCGCGCCGGATTTCCACCGGCTTCCAAACCCGCAACAGCACGGTTATATCTGGACGCCGAAGAGACTGTCAACGAAACTTCGAGACGCCGGCGAAGGGTCGTCCCCACCGTATTGCGAAGATCGGAACAACCGTGAATACCCGCCTCACCTGGATCTGTCACGGCGCCACGGCGGCGAGCCGCAAGGCCCTGTTCCCGCTGGATGAGCCGCTGGAAGACAAGGCCTCTGAAGAAGCCGCCCGGATGACTGCCCTGCCTCGCGCCGACCGGATCGTCACGAGCCCGGCTTTGCGTGCCCGCCAGACCGCTACAGCCCTCCGTCTCGACGCTCAAATAGAACAGCGGCTTGCCGACTGCGACAATGGCCGCTGGGCCGGCAGGCCGATTGCGGCAATCGGCACCGAAGAGCCGGAGAACCTCATGGCTTGGATGAGCGATCCGGAAGCCGCCCCACATGGCGGCGACAGTTTTCTCGGTCTGCGGACGCGCGTCGCCGGCTGGATGGATGAGCAATCCACGCTCGGCGGCCATGTGATAGCCGTCACCCACGCATCGATTATAAGAACAGCGATTGCGCATGTGCTTCAGGCTCCCCTCCCCTCCTTCTGGCTCGTCGATGTCGAGCCGCTGGTGGTCGTTCGGATGACCAGCAATGGACAGCGCTGGTCGCTGCGCCTCTAGAGAATTAGACATCCCTCATACTATTCCAGCCTTACGCAAGCAAATCGCGTCATCTCTATTGAACCGGGTCTGACCGGGACTACTTCCTTGTCCCAAGGAGACGGAAGCTATGGCATATGATTGGAGTGGGGAGCGTACGCGGCGCCTGCGCTTGATGAGGGTCGTGACGTTCACCTTAGTTATGGTCGGTCTGGTCGTCAGCGTTCCGCTGCTGATCGTCACCGCGTGAAGGGCGAGACAGGGCGAGCGATGCGACAGCACGCTCGCCCTCGTTCTTTCGTGGGGCTCCCCTCGTCTTGAATCCGGACATCCTCTAGTCTTCGAAGCAGCACCAGCGAAACGCCGTAGCGCGCGGCTTACGTCCCGACAGCACCGCAACGGACGGGCTGCCACCTCCAACAATTCGCCTTATGGTTTCAACGAACATTTCAGATTTTCGTGATAGTCCGGCAGAGGGTGGAGATGGAGAATGCGATAATGCCTGCGTTTTTCCGAAGCAGGGCCGGAAGGCAATGCGTGTCGGTTGTGGTTTTCGGAGTAACCCTCTGGATCCTCGGCACGGTGCTGCACTTCGACGACCGCCTCGTCTCCTTCATGACCGATTTCGGCGAGTACGGGGCGGATAAGCTCGTTCTGACTCTCGGCATCGCTGGCGCGATGAGCTTCATCTATTCGGTGCTGCGCATCGCCGACCTGCGCAAGGAAATGGAGCTGCGCGCCACTGAACAGGCTAAGGCCGATTGGACGGCAACCCACGACCATCTGACCAAGCTGCCGAACCGCTACGCCTTCGAGCGCAAAATCCTCTCACGGCCAGTCAGAAGCGGCGAGGCCGAGATCGAGGAATGGGACGACAACGTCACGATCTTCTCCGTCGACCTCGACGGCTTCAAAAAAGTCAACGATCTCGTCGGCCACAAGGGCGGCGACGTGTTGCTGGTCGAAGTTGCCAGACGCATCTGCGCGCTTGGCAACGCGGATTGCGTTTACCGCTTCGGCGGTGACGAATTCATCATCGTCGCCTTTTCCCTGACGGCAGAGCGCGAGGAGCGTTTCGCCAAGTTGCTGATCCAGGCCGTCACCCGGCCGATCCATATCGATGGCTTTGCCGTCGAAGTCGGCGCCAGCGTCGGCTATGATCGCTGGCTTGAGGGTAGCGAGCCGCTGGAAGACGCCGCCCACCGTGCGGATCTCGCCATGTATGAGGCCAAATCACGAGGCCCTAACCATTATCTTGTCTTCGAAGCTTCGATGCAGGACAAGGTAACGGAACGCGCCTCTCTGGAAAGCAGGCTGCGCGCGGCAATCGCCGACAAGGCGATCATGCCTTTCTATCAACCTTTGATTGATTTGAAAACGGGCCAGCTTTGCGGTTTCGAAGCCCTCGCGCGGTGGGTCGGCGAGGATGGTATCAATATTCCGCCGCCTGTTTTCATCGACATTGCCGAGGAAACCGGGATGATCACCCCCCTGTTCGAGGATCTCCTTGCGCAGGCCTGCGGCGATGCGCTCACTTGGCCGGCGCATGTCACGTTGTCCTTCAACGTGTCGCCGGTGCAGATGGAAGACAGGCTGCTGGCCTCCCGCATCCTCAAGGTCCTTTCAGCAAGCCGGCTGCCGCCGCAACGCCTGGAGATTGAGATCACCGAAAACGCGCTGATCCAGGATCCCGCTATCGCCGCCATCATTCTCGAAGAGCTGCATGCGGCTGGCATCCAGATCGCTCTCGACGATTTCGGCACGGGCTATTCGAGCCTTGCCCAGCTCGCCCGCTACCGCTTCGACAAGATCAAGATCGACAAAAGCTTCATCGCCACCTATCGCGATGACGAACGGCAGGAAAAAATCGTCCGCGCCATGCTTGGCCTCAGCAGAAGCCTCAACATCAAGACGACTGCGGAAGGTGTCGAGGAGCACGGCCAGCTTGCCTTCCTGCTGCAGCTCGGCTGCGACATCGGCCAAGGCTATCTTTTCGGTAAGGCGATGCCCGCCGCCGAGGCGAGCATCTTCATCCGCGATCGCAACGCCAATCTGGCGTCAACCGCCTGACCCTCGCGTAATTCGACAAAACTGCCCCACGGCTGCCACGCACCGTCAGCATGTGGCGCTCGGGCGGCCATGCCTTTCCGGCGGGAGTTTCGGCGCTAAGTTCGGTCATCGTGACGACTGTGCGGAGTCTCTGAAGACATGCCATCCACCGACCTCCTCCTCACATTCAACGCCGGCTCATCGACGGTGAAGGTCGGCGTCTTCTCGATTGATGGTGCCGAGGCACGACACCTCGGAAAGGGCGTCATCGATCTCCGCGCCGAGCCGCTCTCGCTTGTCCTGACCAAGGGATCGCAGACATTCGATATGCCGCTGAAGGCGGAGGTGACGTACGATCTGCACGGGGTCATCGACGAGACCTTCACGCGTCTCGCCGATCACTTCGATATGGCAGCGGCGGCCGTAGCCGGCCACCGCGTCGTCCATGGCGGCGAGCGCTTCATGAGCGCCGTCGCGCTTGATGACGCCGCCACCGATGGGATCGAAGCGCTGATCCCGCTCGCTCCCCTGCACCAACCGCAAGCGCTGCGCTTCATCCGCGCGCTCCGTCACCTGAAGCCGCATCTTATCCAGACAGCCTCCTTCGACACGGCCTTCCATGCCACGCAGGACGATCTCGTTCGCCGCCTCGCCATACCCCGTTCCCTGCATGAGGAGGGCATCAAGCGTTACGGCTTCCACGGGCTTTCTTATAAGTTCATCGCCAGTGAACTCGCTCGCAAGGCGCCGCATACGGCAAGGGCTGTGGTCGCCCATCTCGGCAGCGGCGCCAGCCTCTGTGCGATGGAAGACGGCATCAGCCGCGATTGCAGCATGGGCTTTTCGACCCTCGACGGCATCCCGATGGCGACACGCCCGGGCTGCCTCGATCCCGGCGTGATCCTGCACCTGGCAGGAGAGAGAAAACGGTCCCTGGGTGAGATCGAGGATCTGCTCTATCACCGCTCAGGCCTGCTCGGCGTCTCTGGCATCAGCGCCGACACGCGCGATCTGTTGAAGGACGGCCGGCCGGAAGCGCGCCAGGCGATCGACCTTTTCACACTGCGCATTGCCGGCGAGATCGGCCGCATGGCGGTAACCCTCCGCGGCCTCGATGCCGTCGTCTTCACCGCCGGCATAGGCGAGCATCAGCCGGAAATCCGCGCCGGCGTGGCGAAACGCCTGTCCTGGCTTGGCCTTTCGATCGACGAGAAGGCCAATGCCGCCAATGGTTTCACGATCAGCACCAGGGAAAGCCGCATTGTCGCCCATGTCATTGCCACGGACGAAGAACAGGTGATCGCCGATGAAGCGCTGTCCGTTCTTCGCGCCCGCTGATCCAGATCAATGGCGCGCCGGCGCTAACGGCTATACTGACGTTGAACGTGTTTTCGAACGGGAGAAGCCAATGGAAAAGCATGTCTCGACCGCCGCCGCCCTGACCGATGCTGAACTCACCCTGATTGACCGCTACTGGCGGGCCGCCAACTATCTCTCGGTCGGCCAGATCTACCTGCTTGCCAATCCGCTGCTGCGCGAGCCGCTGAAGTCAGAGCACATCAAGCCCCGTCTGCTCGGCCACTGGGGCACGACGCCCGGCCTCAACTTCATCTATGCGCATCTGAACCGCCTCATCCGAGCCCGCGATCTCGACGTCATCTACATATGCGGCCCCGGTCACGGCGGGCCGGGCATGGTCGCCAACACCTATCTCGAAGGCACCTACAGCGAAATCTATCCCGATATTTCCGAAGACGCCGAGGGGATGCGCAGGCTCTTCCGCCAATTTTCCTTTCCCGGCGGCATTCCAAGCCATGCGGCGCCGGAAACACCGGGGTCGATCCATGAGGGCGGCGAACTCGGCTACGCCCTCGTCCATGCCTATGGCGCCGCCTTCGACAATCCCGACCTCACCGTCGCCTGCATCGTCGGCGACGGTGAGGCCGAAACCGGGCCGCTCGCCGCCAGCTGGCATTCCAACAAGTTCCTCAATCCCGCCCGCGACGGCGCCGTTCTGCCGATCCTGCATCTGAACGGCTATAAGATCGCCAATCCGACCATTCTCGGCCGGGCGGGTGACGACGACCTCCGACGTCTCTTCGAAGGCTACGGCTACGAGCCGCTTTTCGTCACCGGCCATGAGCCGCGCGACATGCACCAACAAATGGCTGCGACGCTGGACCGGGTCTTCGAGCGCATCCGCGAGATCCAGGAGCAAGCCCGCAGCGGCAAGAGCACAGCCGGCTGCCCGCGCTGGCCAATGATTGTGCTGCGCAGCCCCAAGGGTTGGACAGGCCCAAAGGAGGTCGACGGCAAGAAGGTGGAAGATTTCTGGCGAGCCCACCAGGTGCCGGTCTCCAACTGCCGCGGGAATGAAGGCCATCGCAAGATTCTCGAGGACTGGATGCGCGGCTATGATCCCGAAGACCTGTTCGGCGCCGACGGCCGGCTGAAACCGGAACTGCGGGCGCTTGCCCCCGCTGGCAAACGCCGCATGGGCGCCAATCCGCATGCCAATGGCGGCCTGCTGCGCAAGGAATTGGCCGTGCCCGATATTCGGGATTATGCAGTCGACATCGGCAAGCGCGGCAGCGTTGTCGCCCAATCGACGGAGATCCTTGGCCATTACCTGCGTGACACGATGAAGCTCAACGCCAAGGCGGCAAACTTCCGCATCTTCGGCCCCGACGAGACGGAATCGAATCGCCTCGGCAGCGTCTTCGACGTCACCGACCGTGTCTGGATGGAGGACATCGAACCCTATGATGTCCACCTCTCTCGCGATGGGCGTGTCATGGAGGTGCTCTCCGAACATCTCTGCCAGGGCTGGCTGGAAGGTTATCTCCTGACTGGCCGGCACGGCCTCTTTTCCTGTTACGAGGCCTTCATCCACATCATCGATTCCATGTTCAACCAGCACGCCAAATGGCTGAAGGTGACGCGCGAGCTCGAATGGCGAAAGCCGATCTCATCGCTGAACTACCTGCTGACCTCGCATGTCTGGCGACAGGACCATAATGGCTTCAGCCACCAGGATCCTGGCTTCGTCGATCTCGTCGCCAACAAGAAGGCCGACATCGTCCGCATCTACCTGCCGCCGGACGCCAACAGCCTGCTCTGGGTCGGCGATCATTGCCTGCGCACCTATGACCGCGTCAACGTCATCGTCGCTGGCAAGCAGCCGGAGCCGCAATGGCTGTCGATGGACGAGGCGGTGAAACATTGCGAGGCCGGCATCGGCATCTGGCACTGGGCAAGCAACGAGGAGGACACGATCTCGCCTGATCTCGTCATGGCCTGCGCCGGCGATGTCCCGACGATGGAAACGCTCGCCGCCGTCGATCTTCTGCGCAAGGCCATTCCCGAGCTGAAGATCCGCACCGTCAATGTCGTCGACCTCTTGGCGCTGCAATCCAGAGACCAGCATCCGCACGGCCTTGCCGACGAGGCCTTCGACGCGATCTTCACCGCCGATAAGCCGGTCATTTTCGCCTATCATGGCTATCCCTATCTCATTCATCGCCTGACTTATAAGCGCGCCAACCACGAAAACATCCACGTCCGCGGCTTCGTCGAGGAGGGAACGACGACCACGCCTTTCGACATGACCGTCCTTAACGAACTCGACCGCTACCATCTCGCCATCGAAGCCATCGAGCGCGTGCCGGGCCTGAAGGAGAAGGCTAAGGACGCGCTCGCCGCCTTCCGCGGCAAGCTCGCGGAACATCATAATTACGTCAGGGAACATGGTGAGGACATGCCGGAGGTGCGGAACTGGACGTGGCCGGCGGCGTGAGACATCTGCGACTGACGCACGCGATGTCGGATGACCGAATGCCGGACCCTATGCCCGTTCAAGCCGAGCTTTTTCGTTCATCCGCCAGACCCGCGGCGTTTCGCCCGTATATTTCAGGAAGAAGCGCGAGAAATAAGCGGGATCAGCAAAGCCAAGGCGAAATCCGATCTCCTGAACGCTGCCGATGGTAAAGACGAGCTGGCGCTTCGCCTCTTCGATCAATTTCCCGGCGATCAGTTCATGCGGGGTGTTTCCCGTCATGGAGCGAACGATACGGGTGAGATGCGTCGACGAAATGCCGAGTTCCCTGGCGTAGAAGGACGCCAGCCTGTGCGATCGAAAATGCTGCTGGATCAGTTCGTCCAGCATCTCCATCCGCCGCTCGTTCTCGTTTGACGGAAGCTCCTGTGCATGTCCTTCATGCGAGATCCGCGCCGTCAGCCGCAGCGCCAGCCCGACATAGGCAGCCAATACCTCGTTGCGGCCACCGCGGCGGTTTTCGAATTCGTCGCCGAGCCGCCTCAGCGTCTGCATGACATAGGCAGCCTCGGCATTATCGGGATCAAGCGGCGTCAGATGCGGCATCGCCAGCCACTCGCCCAGCTGGCTTCGCTCGCCTGGCGGGTGGCTAAGATGGGACCTCAAGATAGTGATCACCAGGCCGTCGATATCACGTGAGAAGCGAAAGCCGTGATCAAGCCCAGGGGGAACCGTGATGATCGCAGGCGGGCGGATGACGTGGTTCCTGTTGCCGAAGATCGCATCGCCCGAACCGGCTTCGATGTACAATATCTGAAAGAAGCTCTCGTGGCGGTGAAGCCGAATTTCCCATTGATGCAGGCTGCTGCGGGAGCGGATTGTTTCGCAATGCAACCAGAATTCCGGAGATCGCCCGGTATTTTCGCCATAGAGCTCGTAGGTCGGTATATGCCTGCTCATCGGGTTTCTCCTGCGCCCATGTTCGATAAGTGCAATTTTTCGGTCGGAATGTCCATTGTTGCGGCAATGGCGGCACGGCAGAATTTGACGAAACGCAAAAATGCGAGGGAGGAAGCATTTGCGAACTAAGGTCGCAATCATCGGTTCGGGGCCATCCGGCCTGCTGCTCGGTCAGCTTCTGACCGAAGTTGGAATTGACAACGTCATCCTCGACCGCGTGAGCAAGAACTATATCCTCGGCCGCGTCCGCGCCGGCGTGCTGGAGGAAGGCACTGTCGGGCTGTTGGACGAGGCCAAAGCTGGAAGAAGATTGCATGCCGAAGGCTTGCCGCATGACGGCTTCTCGCTAGCCTTCGACGGCCGCGACCATCGCATCGATCTTCACGAATTGACCGGCGGCAGGCGCGTGACCGTTTACGGACAAACCGAGGTGACGCGCGATCTTATGGAGCGGCGGGAAGCTTGTGGCGCCCTTTCGATCTATGATGCCGCCGATGTGGCTCCGCATGATATCGACCGTGGCTCGCCCTTCGTTACCTACGCGAAGGATGGTATCAGCCACCGCATCGATTGCGATTTCATCGCCGGCTGCGACGGCTTTCATGGAATAAGCCGCAGAGCCGTTCCCGAACGGGCGATCCGAAGTTTCGAGAAGGTCTATCCCTTCGGCTGGCTCGGCCTACTCGCCGACGTGGCGCCGGTCAGCCATGAACTGATCTACGCCAACCACCCGAGGGGCTTCGCGCTCTGTTCGATGCGCTCGGCCACGCGCAGCCGCTACTATATCCAGTGCCCGCTTGACGCCAAGATCGAAGACTGGAGCGACGAGCGCTTCTGGGACGAGTTGAGACGGCGCCTGCCGGCCCATCACGCCGAAGCAATGCCGACCGCCCCATCCTTCGAAAAATCGATCGCTCCGCTACGCTCCTTCGTTACCGAGCCCATGCGTTTCGGCCGGCTCTTTCTCGTCGGCGACGCCGCCCATATCGTGCCGCCAACCGGCGCCAAGGGGCTGAACCTTGCAGCTAGCGATGTCCATTACCTGTTCTGCGGGCTCCTCGAGCATTACCGCGAAGGCTCCGACAGCGGCATCGACGCCTATTCGCAGACGGCGCTCGCCCGCGTATGGAAAGCCGTGCGGTTTTCCTGGTGGATGACGACCATAATGCACCGATTTCCCGATACCGGCGATTTCGATCAGAAGATCCAGGAAGCCGAACTCGACTATCTCACACATTCCCGTGCGGCCTCGACGGTGCTCGCGGAAAACTACGTGGGATTGCCGTTCTGACACGAAGATCGAGCATGAAAGTCGCGCATAGACGCAGCGAACAACGAGTGGTCATGACCACGCAGAACCATAACCGGCAAATCATGTGTTTGGGGATTTATTTCATTTTACATCACCATTTCGCATGACAAGCTAACCAGAAATTCAATACGGCGCTGGAGTACGCCGAAAAGGGAGAGAGAAAAATGAGGAAGCTGTTTCTGGCCGCCGCTGCGGCAATTGTTATGGGCACCAGCGCCTATGCCGACACCATCAAGGTCGGCGTCATCGGGCCGTTCTCCGGTCCCTTCGCGCTCCAGGGCAAGAATTTCAAGGCCGGCATCGACGCCTATATGGCTGTCAACGGCAACAAGGTCGGCAGCGACACGGTCGAGATCGTCTACCGCGACGTGCCGCAGGCCGATCCGGCCCAATCCAAGGCGCTGGCGCAGGAACTGATCGTCAAGGAAAAGGTCCAGTATCTCGCCGGCTTCTATTTCACCCCCGACGCCATGGCCGTGACGCCGATCCTGAAGCAGGGCAACGTGCCGATGGTGATCATGAACGCCGCCACCTCGGCGATCGTGACCAAGAGCCCGCTCGTGGTGCGTACCTCCTTTACGACCTGGCAAACCTCGACGCCGATCGCCAAGGTCGCTTTCGACGCAGGCGTCAAGAAAGTGATCTCGGTCGTCAGCGATTACGGCCCCGGCATCGACGCCGAGAATGCCTTCAAGGCCGGCTTCGAAAAGGCCGGCGGTCAGGTGGTCGAGGCCATCCGCATGCCGCTTGCCACCAACGACTTCAGCCCGATCATGCAGCGCATCAAGGATTCCGGCGCCGAGGGCGTCTTCGCCTTCTTGCCGTCGGGCCCGACGACGCTCGGCTTCGTCAAGGCCTATAACGAGAATGGCTTGAAGGCCGCCGGAATCAAGTTCTTCGCGCCGGGAGATCTGACGCAGGAATCCGATCTGCCGGCGCTCGGCGATGCCGCACTCGGCATCCAGACGACCTTCCACTATGCCGTTTCCCACGACTCGCCCGAGAATAAGGCCTTCGTCGAGGCTGCCGCCAAGGCGATCGGCAACAAGGCAGAGCTCTCCTTCCCCTCGGTCAGCGCCTATGACGGCATGTATGTCATCTACAAGATGATCGAGGCGACGGGTGGCAAGCAGGATGCAGAGAAGGCCGTCGACGCGGTCAAGGGCCTAGCCTGGGTGAGCCCGCGCGGCCCGGTCTCGATCGATCCGGAAAGCCGGCACATCACCCAGAACATCTATCTGCGCGAAGTCGTCAAGGCCGATGATGGGACCTACATCAACAAGGAGATCCAGACGTTCGAGAAGCAGGGCGATCCGGGCCTCGCGGCGGCTAAGTAAGATTGCGGCATCCGGACCGGCGGCGGGCTCGCGCATCGCGCCCGCCGCATCGAAGTAAGGTATTTTCATGCAGACAGTCTTCAGCATCGCCGTCGACGCCTTTGCCTATGGCATGGCGCTCTTCGTGATCTCGATCGGCCTTTCCGTGACCATGGGGCTGATGCGTGTCGTCAACCTGGCGCATGGCGCCTTCGCCATGATCGGAGGCTACATCGCCTCCTATGCCGCCCGTGACCTCGGTCTTAGTTATGCTGTCGCAGTCGTCGCGGCCGTCTTCGTCACGATCATCATCGCAATTCCGCTCGAGCGTTTTCTCTACCGCCGGATCTATGGCGCCCCTGAACTGACCCAGGTGCTGATGACAATCGGCATCACTTTCTGCGTCATCGGCATCGCGAACTACGTGATGGGACCGACGCTGAAGACGATACCGCTTGCCGGCGCCTTGCAGGGATCGGCCGATCTCGGATTCCGCACCATTCCCGTGCACCGGCTTTTCGTCATCTTCTGCGGTCTCGCCGTTGCGCTCGCCCTGTGGTTCGCGATCGAGCGAACGAGCTTCGGGGTCAAGCTGCGCGCCTCCGTCGACGATGCGGCGATGGCTGCCGCACTCGGCGTGCGCACCGAGATCATCTATGCGGTGAGCTTTGCCGTTGCCGTCGGGCTTGCCGCCTTCGGCGGTGTGGTCGGCGCCGAACTGCTGCCGGTCGAACCTTACTACGCGCTTCGCTATATGGTGACCTTCCTCGTCGTCGTCTCCGTCGGCGGCGCCGGCTCCATTCCGGGCGCGCTGATTGCCTGCCTGCTGCTTGGCGCCATCGATACGACGGGACGCTATCTGATGCCGGAATTCGGGGAATTCTTCTTCTATCTCGCCGTGATCGCCATCATCTGCATCTTCCCGCGCGGCCTTGCCGGAAGGATGAAATAGGATGACGCTCGTCATGAACAACGAAACCGAACGCCTCCGGCATCGGCGCGCAGTGAATGCCGATCTTCTCGGAGTAGCGGCCATCACGGCCATCGCCGCGGTCGGCTATTTCGCCTTTCCCGACAATCTGGCGCTTCTGACGCGGATGATCACGATCGCCCTGCTCGTCCTGTCGCTCGATCTCGTGACCGGTTATTGCGGTGTCGCAACGCTCGGCCATGCCGCGCTGTTCGGCTCAGGCGCCTATGCCGCCGGAATTTTGTCGGCGCATTACGGCATCAACGATCCGCTGCTGATGATGCTTGCAGGCATATCAGGAGGCGCGGTTGCCGGGCTGCTCAGCGGCGCGATTATCCTGCGTGCACACGGACTGCCGCAGCTCGTGCTGTCGATTGCGCTCATCCACCTCTTCCATGAATTTGCCAACAAGGCCTCCGCCTGGACGGGAGGCAGCGACGGGCTTTCCGGCATCGCGCCGGATCCGATATTCGGCATTTTCGAATTCGATCTCTACGGCCACACCGCCTTCTTCTTCGGAATGACGCTGCTCGTCATCGTCTTCGTGCTGCTGCGATTGCTGGTTCGCTCACCCTTCGGCATGCTCTGCCGCGGCATCCGGCAAGACCCGCTGCGCATCCGCGCCATGGGCGGCTCGCCGAAGGCCGCTCTCATCAAGATGTACGTGATCTCAGGCGCCGTTGCCGGCGTCGGCGGCGCGCTGAATGCGATCTCGACCCAGGTCGTCGGGCTCGACAGCCTGTCCTTCACGCAATCGGCCGAAGCGCTTGTCATGCTCGTGCTCGGCGGCACCGGTTCCCTCTTCGGCGCGCTCTCCGGCACCGTCATCTTCATGTTCTTCGAAGATTATGTCTCGGCCGCCAACCCCTTTCACTGGCTGACCATGGTCGGCGCCCTGCTGATCGCCGTAGTGCTGTTTGCGCCGAAAGGCCTCTACGGAACGGCCGCCGCCTTGATCGGCCGCCGGAAGGAGACGCGCGCATGAGCCCGGTCTTCGAAGTAACCAATCTCAGGAAAGCCTTCGGCGGCCTTGCCGTCACCAATGATGTCTCGCTGGCAATGGCGCCCGGCGACCGCATCGCGCTGATCGGCCCGAACGGCGCCGGCAAGACCACCTTCGTCAACCTCGTCACCGGCAATCTCTCCCCCGATTCCGGCGAGGTTCGCCTCGGCGGCGAGGCGGTGACGAAGGTGGATGCGATCGGCAGGGTCAAACGCGGCCTCGTCCGATCCTTTCAGGTGACGCGGCTTTTTCAGGATATGACGCCCGCCGAACATGTGGGGCTCGCCGTCCTTCAGCGTGACGGAAAGACCCGCAAGATGTTCGGGAATTTCCTCGCCATGCCCGACGTCATGGCGGAGGTCGACGATCTCCTGGGTAAACTCGGGCTGGCCTCGCTGATGCATCGCAGAGTCAGCGAGATCGCCTATGGCCAGCAGCGGCTCCTCGAAATTGCCGTGGCGCTGGCGCTGAGGCCGAAGGTGCTGCTGCTCGACGAGCCTGCGGCCGGCGTGCCGCAAAGCGATACCGGCCGAATCGAACAGGCGCTGGCCGACCTTCCCGCCGATCTCGCCGTCCTGATGATCGAACACGACATGGACCTCGTCTTCCGTTTTGCCAAGCGCGTCATCGTGCTGGCGGCCGGCGCGATCATCTTCGACGGCCTGCCGGCCGATGTCACCAAGGATGCCCGCGTGCGCGAGGCCTATCTCGGGAGCTATGCCAATGCCAGCCCTGTCGCTTGAGGTTGAAAACCTGTCGGCCGGATACGGGCCGACGCGGGTGCTCGAAGGCATCTCCTTCACCGTGCCGGCGGGCGCCCGTCTTGCCGTGCTCGGCCGTAACGGTATGGGCAAGACCACGCTCCTGGCAACGCTTGCCGGCCAGACCAGGCGGTATCAAGGCCAGATCCACCTCGGTGGTTCGGATGTCACCGCAGCACCGAGCGCAATGCGCGCCCATAGGGGCCTCGGCTATGTGCCTCAGACGCGCTGCGTCTTTCCGACGCTGACGGTCGAAGAGAACCTTTTCGTCGGTCTGAAGGCGCGGTCGAAGACGGCGCTGGAGGAAGCCTATGCCATGTTCCCGCGCCTGAAGGAGCGCCGCCGAAACCTCGGCAACCAGCTCTCCGGCGGCGAGCAGCAGATGCTTTCAACAGCCCGCACCATTCTCGGACGCCCGTCCGTGCTGTTGCTCGACGAACCGTT
This sequence comes from Rhizobium aethiopicum, assembly GCF_014197535.1. Lineage (GTDB taxonomy): Bacteria > Pseudomonadota > Alphaproteobacteria > Rhizobiales > Rhizobiaceae > Rhizobium > Rhizobium aethiopicum_A. Next base: position 317,240 of record NZ_JACIFV010000004.1, on the reverse strand, counting down.
GGAGGGCCTGGCCCCCGTGATCTGCGAGGAACTGATGGCGGCCTTCACAGAACTCGCCAAATCAGGCGACATGACGATCCTTCTGGTCGAACAACGCATTCAGAGCGCGCTCGATTTCGCCGATCGGGTCATCATTCTCGAACGCGGGAGGGTGGCCTGGACCGGAACGCCGTCGGACTTGTCGAAGGATCACGAAGCAGTAGAAAGCTTGCTCGGAGTGGGCGGCCTGCATTGAAGCAATCAATGCAGTATATCGTCGGGATGACGTCATCATCGGCTCGCAGACGTCGAAGCCGACGCCTCTACTTGGATATTTGAGCTGCAGAAAAACTGCGCCTGTTGGACTTGACAGCTGAATTGATCTGACGCTCCGTCAATTTCGTTGCCAAGCACCCGATACGGTTGCATATTCAAACAATACTTCAGACGGGAGGTGGAAATGGCAAACCACAAGCCGATCGCAGGTGACGTATACCAGCCTATTTTCGATGTCGACAAGCCGATTGACGGCAACATTCTGGACAGCACCAGTTACATGGATGCCGACGGAGATCTTGTGCGTCTCAACTTCGTGAACGGGCAGCGAATTCCGCAACCGCCCAATCCGGATGGACCGGCCACGACGACGATCGAGGGAAAGTACGGCACGCTGACCGTCTATTCCAACGGCTATTACACCTATGAACTCGATCCCTCCAATGCGGTGGTATCAGCGCTTGGCCCGGGAGATCAACTCCTCGACCAGTTCAGTTTCAAGATTTCGGACGGTAGAGGCGCTACCGACTTCGGCTTGCTCAATATCGCTGTCGACCTGCCGGAGCGCGGCGACATCTTCGTCAATTTCGAGGATGTCGGCAAACACGATTTCCCCACAGGCTACAAGGGCTTCGATTGGGGCGCCTGGCACGATGGCGATGATGCAACGATACAAAAGGAAGCTGATGGCAATCACTATCTCTCGGGCGGCGTATTCTGGACGCCCATCCAGGCCGCAGATGGCGGCACCTTTCAGATCGAGCAATTCAGCGTGGCAAACGGTACGTCAGACTATGACAACGTTCTGACGATCGAAGGCAGGCTGAACGGCGATACCGTGTTCTTGGTCACGGTCAACGTGACCGCCGACAGCATTCATGACCCGCAAGTGATTGATCTCAGCGCCTATGGGCTGATCGACTATCTCATACTCGACACCGAACCCGTCATCACCGAAACGAGCGGGCCTGATTATTATGGCGCGCAATACGACAATTTTTACTTTGTCGTTTGAGAATGGGGGAGGCGTCGGTTCCCGAAGGCTTTCCCAGCTTAGCGAGCGGCTTTTCTGGTAGCGATTTCTTGCGATAGCTGATCGACCTCCACCCTGCTAGCCTTCGATCGTGCGGAGGAGCACGATCATACTCGGATGGAGGAAATGATGCAGTCAGTCGGGGTTAAGTTAGCGGCGGTGATGTTCTCACTGGCCGTATGGGCTGCTATCATCGCTGCCGCATCCCATCTCTACGCGATGAAAATGCCGCTGTTGCAGTTAGCGCTCTACAGATAACCGTTCTCGGCGTAGCGTAATCCTGAGGCTGAACTGTTTTGTCCGCTTGCCGCAGCGTTTGGAGCTGGAATGTGCTACCGCGCCCGCGTGATGCCGCTCAATATGGAGCCGCAAGGATCACAAATTCTTTAACAAAGAGATGGTAGCGGAGGAGGGATTTGAACCCCCGACACAAGGATTATGATTCCTCTGCTCTGACCTACTGAGCTACTCCGCCACTGGTCAAACGATACCTGCTCGCGAAGCGCTGCGGGCTCGTGGGATGAGCGGCTTATAAGGTGCGCTTCGGCTCTGTGTCAAGCGCAGGATGGAGAAAAACGCTGAGCTTTACCGCCCGTCGTTTCGATGGGTTTCAGGCGGCGACGGGGCCGGCCAGCAGAGCCTTCAGCGAGGCTTCGGCCGAAGGTTCGCGTTCGGAGCGTTCGATAAAACCGCCACCGAAGACGCGGGCGTCGTCGCCGGGCGCCGAATAAAGCGCGCAGGCTTGCCCCGGCGCGATGCCCGCCTCGCCGACGGTTAGATCGACATAGGTGCCTGTCGCATCGATATGCAGTACGGCAGGCGCCGGTGCCCGCGTCGAACGGACCTTGGCGTAGCAGGCGAAACCTTCGCCGGCAGCGGCTTCTGCGAGCGGGACGTCGCCCAGCCAATTGACGTCGCGCAAATAGACGCGGTGCGTTTCCAGCGCCTCTTTTGGACCGACGATGACGCGGCGCGAGCGGGCATCGAGATAGACGACGTAGAGTGGCTCGCCCGTGGCGATGCCGATGCCGCGGCGCTGGCCGATGGTGAAATGCAGGATGCCTTCATGGTTTCCCAGCACGCGGCCGTCGAGATGGACGATTTCGCCGGCGAGCGCCGCATTCGGCTTCAGTTTGGTGATGATGTCGGAATATTTGCCCTGCGGCACGAAGCAGATGTCCTGGCTGTCGGCCTTCTTCGCGACGACGAGGCCCATTTCTTCGGCAAGTCGGCGGGTCTCGGCCTTCGGCAGGCCGCCCAGGGGAAAGCGGAGATAGTCGATCTGCTCCTGCGTCGTGGCGAACAGGAAATAGCTCTGGTCGCGGTCGGCATCGGCCGGACGGAATAGCGCGCGGCGGCCGGGATGTTCAGACGAGGGGTTCGGTCGCGAACGGATATAGTGGCCGGTCGCCAGCGCGTCGGCGCCGAGCTCCTTCGCCGTTGCCAGAAGGTCGGCGAACTTGACGGTCTGGTTGCAGGAAACGCAGGGGATCGGCGTTTCGCCGGCCACATAGCTTTCCGCGAAAGGATTGATCACCGTTTCGCGAAAGCGCTTCTCGTAGTCGAGCACATAATGCGGAATGCCGAGCGTTTCGCAGACACGGCGGGCGTCGTCGATATCCTGGCCGGCGCAGCAGGAGCCGGCACGGTGAACAGCGGCGCCGTGATCGTAGAGCTGCAGCGTGATGCCAAGCACATCGTAACCCTGCTGCTTGAGAAGGCCGGCCACGACCGAGGAATCGACGCCGCCCGACATGGCGACGACAACGCGGGTCTCTTCCGGCTTCTTATCAAAATCCAGTGTGTTCAACGGTGGTGCCAAATTCTGCGCGCTCATAACCCGCCCTTGCGCTGCAATTGCGGCGGATTGCTGATCTCAGGCGGGATCGGCCGCCTTCTGGGTAAGCGACCGATATAGAAAGGATTGCAGCAGGACGCAAGGGGAGCCGATCGTTTCGCAATCGCGTCACAAAGGAAGGCGCGGCCGAAGTCACGCCTTGGAAGCGGGGTGCGGCTCAGGTGCCGATCAGCTTGTTGCAGGCGAATGCGATGCCTGGATTGGCCATGGCAACAGACACGATCGCCAGTCCGATTATCGAGAATGAATAGCGTTTCACATCATCCTCCATTTCAGCCCATATGAATTAACTCAAAATAACGAATGCTTGAGCATCAACTGGCAATTAATTATCACCCTATGGAACTATTCCGCCGATCATGCGTTGCAAGTAATCAATGTCGCAATCGAATGCTGCGGAGGGTTTGATGGCCAGGTTCGGCGCGACGACAGATTACAGCAGGATCAGAGATTGGATCGAGGCGCGCGGCGGTCATCCCGCCCGGATCAAGGATGCGAGGGATAGCGAAACTGTTCGCGTCGATTTCTCGGCGGACTCACAGGAGGAGATCTCCTGGGACGAGTTCTTCCAGGGTTTTGACGGAAGCAGACTCGCCTTCCTTCACCGCACGAAGGCCGAGGATGACAGAGCCCGCTTCGGCAAGATGGTCCGCCGCAAACGCCGGCACCACTGAAAATAATCTTTCCCCAACGTAGAAAACCCGGCGCCGTTTCCGGCACCGGGTTTTCCATGTTTTCCTCGGGAGGAGGAAACCAGAGCAGGTCGCTCCGCGACGCGCTTTAGTCGATGTTGAAGGTCAGCAGCTTTGCCTGCCGGATCGCCTGATGCGCCGTCAGCTGCGCGAGGACGCCATCATCCACCTCGCCGTCGACATAGAGCAGCGCAATGGCGTCGCCACCCTGCTTGTCGCGGCCAAGCTGGAAGTTGGCGATGTTGACGCCGGCAGTGCCGAGCGTCGTGCCGATGAAGCCGATCATGCCGGGGACGTCGGTATTGGTGATGTAGATCATGTGCGAACCGACATCGGCATCGAGATTGATGCCCTTGATCTGGATGAAGCGCGGCTTGCCATCCGAAAACACCGTGCCGGCGACGGAGCGCGTCATGCTTTCGGTCGTGACCGTCAGCTTGATATAGCCGTCGAAGACGCCCGTCTTGTCGCGCTTGACCTCGGAAAGCACGATGCCCTTTTCCTTAATCATGATCGGCGCGGAAACCATGTTGACGTCGGCGACCTGCGGACGGATCAGCCCCGCAAGAACCGCGCTCGTCAGCGCCCGCGTGTTCATGTTGGCGGTCACACCGTCATAGAGGATTTCGATTTCCTTGATTGGCTCTTCGGTGACCTGGCCGACAAAGGCGCCGAGAACGTCGGCAAGACGGATAAACGGCTTCAGGATCGGCGCCTCTTCCGCGGTGATCGACGGCATGTTGATGGCGTTGGAAACCGCGCCCTTGACGAGGTAGTCCGACATTTGTTCGGCGACCTGCAGCGCGACATTTTCCTGCGCCTCGGTCGTCGAAGCGCCGAGATGCGGCGTGCAGACGACGTTCGGCAGGCCGAAGAGCGGGCTTTCCTTGGCGGGCTCGACTTCGAAGACGTCGAAGGCAGCACCGGCGACATGGCCGGACTTGATGGCTTCGGCAAGGGCCGCTTCATCGACCAGGCCACCGCGGGCACAGTTGATGATGCGCACGCCGGGCTTCGTCTTTGCCAGGGCTTGCTTGTTGAGGATGCCGCGCGTCTTGTCGGTCATCGGCACGTGCAACGTGATGAAATCAGCGCGGGCGAAAAGCTCGTCGAGCTCGACCTTGGTGACGCCCATCTCCTCGGCGCGCTCCTTGGAAAGAAACGGGTCATAGGCGACGACATGCATCTTGAGGCCGATGGCGCGGGAGCAGACGATCGAGCCGATATTGCCGGCGCCGATGACGCCGAGCGTCTTACCGGTGATCTCGACGCCCATGAATTTCGACTTCTCCCATTTGCCGGCCTGCGTCGAGGCATCGGCAGCCGGAAGCTGGCGGGCGACGGCGAGCATCAGGGCGATTGCGTGTTCGGCGGTCGTGATCGAATTGCCGAAAGGCGTGTTCATGACGATGATGCCGCGGCGCGAGGCGGCCGGGATATCGACATTGTCGACGCCGATGCCGGCGCGGCCGACAACCTTGAGGTTCTTCGCCCCTTCGATGATCTTTTCCGTCACCTTGGTGGCGGAGCGGATGGCCAGACCATCATACTTGCCGATGACTTCGAGCAGACGGTCCTTGTCCTTGCCGAGCTGCGGTTCGAAATCGACTTCGACGCCGCGGTCGCGGAAGATCTGGACGGCGGTTTCCGACAATTCGTCGGATACGAGAACGCGAGGTGCCATTGTGGCCTCCTTCAAAAGTGTTCAGCGATGAGTGAAAATGGAATGCTGGGCTCCGCCGGACGTGGCGGAGCCGGATGCGATCACGTCAAGCGGCTGCCTGAGCGAGCTGCGCCTTCTGAGTTTCGAAGGCCCATGAAAGCCAGGGCATCAGCTTCTGCATGTCGGATGCCTCGATCGTGGCGCCGGCCCAGATGCGCAGGCCCGACGGCGCGTCGCGGTAATGGCCGATGTCATAGGCGACGCCTTCCTTTTCCAGCAGGCCGACGAGGCCCTTGGCGAAATTCGCCTGGCCGTCGTCGTCGAGAGCCGCGATGTCCTTGTCGACGATCTTCAGGCAGACGGAGGTATTGGAGGCCGTTTCCGCCTTGACGGCGAGATTGGCGATCCAGTCGTTTGCCGCGACGAAATCGTGGATGACCTTGGCATTGGCATCGGCACGAGTGATCAGCGTCTGGAGACCGCCGAGCTCCTTGGCCCAGAGCAGCGCATCGATATAGTCTTCGACGCAGAGCATCGACGGCGTGTTGATCGTCTCCCCCTGGAAGATGCCTTCCGTCAGCTTGCCGCCCGAGGTCATGCGGAAGATCTTCGGCAGCGGCCAGGCCGGCGTATAGGTGGTAAGACGCTCGACAGCACGCGGCGAGAGAATGATGACGCCGTGGGCACCCTCGCCGCCCAACACCTTCTGCCAGGAGAAGGTGACGACATCGAGCTTGGCGAAATCGAGTTCCTGCGCGAATGCGGCCGAGGTGGCGTCGCAGATCGTCAGACCCTTGCGGTCGGCAGGAATGAAATCGGCATTCGGCACGCGCACGCCCGAGGTCGTGCCGTTCCAGGTGAAGACGACGTCGCGGTCGAAATCGACGGCGGAAAGATCGGGAAGCTCGCCGTAACCCGCTTCGAGCTTGCGCACATCCTTGAGCTTCAACTGCTTGACCACGTCGGTGACCCAGCCGGCGCCGAAGCTTTCCCAGGCGAGCATGTCGACACCGCGTTCGCCGAGCAGCGACCAGAGCGCCATTTCGACGGCGCCGGTGTCGGAAGCCGGCACGATGCCGATGCGGTAATCCGCCGGCACTTCGAGAATTTCACGGGTAAGGTCGATGGCCTGCTTGAGCTTGGCCTTGCCGACCTTCGCGCGGTGCGAACGGCCGAGGGCCGCGTCGGAAAGGGCCTCGAGCGACCAACCGGGGCGCTTCGAGCAGGGGCCAGAAGAAAAATGGGTATTGTGCGGACGGATGTCCGGCTTTGCGGTCTTCGCCATGATGCTATCCTCTCAGATAGAAAGCCCTTCGTTGGGGAAGGGTGTCCCGCCGCTGTGTGTATGGATCGGAGGCTTCACAGTCAAGATCGAAATGTCGCAAGCGGAAGATATTTTGACGCAGAGAGCTCGTCAAAATGAAAAAAGCCGTCCGGATGTCGGACGGCTTTCTGATGCAAGAGATTGGATTTACTTGTAGACCGGCTGCTGCAGCGGGATTTCCGGCGGCGGTTCGTAGCTCGCCTGGGCGCATCCGCCGAAGAGGTAGCGGCCACCGACGCGGACTTCATGGGCGCTGAGGCCCTTGTCGCGGCCCGGACCGCCATTTTCGGCATAGCCGAACATGTTGCCGCCATCGATATGCAGGTATCGGTAGCCGACATCGGCCTTGAAGTTGCAGGTCACGTCGACCGAGGCGCCGGCCATGAGCGCGTAGGTGAAGCGCCAGTTGCCCTTGCCGCCATGGGTGACCTCATCGTCGCAGAAGCTGCCGTCATCGGCGCAGGCGACGTTGCGCAGGTTTTTCCATTTGACGTAGGAACCGCCGATACCGGCGCCGACATACGGCGTCACATAGCCGTAGGTGCCGAGATCGACATAGGCGTTGGCCAGCAGCGTATAGGCGGTCAGCGAAGAGCGGTCGCGCGAGGTGCAATCCACCAGCGGGAAGCCGCACTGCCCGGATGTCGAGCCCTTGAAATCCGCCTGGGTGAGATAGTCGAAGGTCAGATCGGTGCGCAGATAGCTGTTGATCTGATAACCGACACCACCGCCAACGGTCCATGCGTCGTCGAGATCGGCGTCGTCGAAATCAACCTCCGTGGCGTTGCTGCCCTGGAAATAGCGCGCGCCGCGCAGATCTGTGAAGGCATAACCGACATCGCCGCGCAGATACCAGCCGGTCGCTTCGCTGACGGTCACCTCCGGCGGCTGCTCCGGAATGGGTTCGGCAGGGGCGAGATCCGCAGAATAGGCATTTGTCGCTATCAAGAATGCGGCGAAGATGCCGGACAAGCTTCTTTTCATGGATTTCACTCCAAAATCCCGTTGCGTCGGCAGCTCAGTCGCTGCCAATCTGATACGCTTTGCATGGATAATGAATTGGAAACGTTAAAAGCTGCTTAACCACGCTTGTTTACTTCGATTTCAAGCATCTCAGTCGCATGAAACAGAAGATCGACTGCTTCGTGAAATGGTTTGAGCAGAGATACATACCACTCACGTGCGCAACAAAAAAAGCCGGCGCTCACGCACCGGCCTTTTCATTGTCTGTTCTCGCAGAATCAGGCAGCGGTCCGGACATTCGAGATCGTGCCGATCAGCTCGTTGACGATGCGCTCGATCTGGGCGCGGTCGTCGCCCTCGGCCATGACGCGGATCAGCGGCTCGGTGCCCGAGGGGCGAATGACGAGACGGCCATTTTTGGCGAGCTCGGCTTCGGCATCGGCGATCGCCTTCTGCACCTGAATATCCTCCAGCGGCTTGCCGCCGCTGATGCGGACATTGCGCAGGAGCTGCGGCACCGGCTCGAAGCGGCGGCAGACTTCGCTGACGGTGCGGCCGGTGCGCTTGACCGCGGCAAGGATCTGCAGCGCCGCGACCAGACCGTCGCCCGTCGTCCCGTAATCCGAAAGCACGATGTGGCCCGATTGCTCGCCGCCGACATTGTAATTGTGCTGGCGCATATGCTCGACGACGTAGCGGTCGCCGACCTTTGTGCGGGCAAGCGCCATGCCGCGTTCGTCGAGGAAACGTTCGAGGCCGAGATTGGACATGACCGTGGCCACGATGCCGTTGCCGCGCAGCTGCTGGCTCTCGGCCCAGCTCTCGGCGATGACGGCCATCAGCTGGTCGCCGTCGACGATCGAGCCGTTCTCGTCGATAATGATGACGCGGTCCGCGTCGCCGTCGAGCGCGATGCCGATATCGGCGCGAACCTCATCGACTTTCTTCTGCAATGCGACGGGGCTGGTGGAGCCGCAATTGAGATTGATGTTGGTGCCGTTCGGCTCGTTGCCGATCGTCACGACATCGGCGCCAAGCTCCCAGAGCACGGCGGGCGCCACCTTGTAGGCAGCACCGTTGGCGCAATCGATCGCGACCCTTAGCCCCTGCAGCGTCACGTCGCGCGGCAGCGTGCGCTTGGCATGTTCGATATAGCGGTCATGCACGCCGTCGACGCGCTTGGCCCGGCCGATATCGTCGGATTTGGCGAGCTGCGCGTTCAGGTCCTTTTCGAGCAGGTCCTCGATCTCGGCCTCGATGTCGTCCGACAGCTTGTAGCCGTCGGGACCGAAAAGCTTGATGCCGTTATCTTCATAAGGATTGTGCGAAGCGGAGATCATCACGCCGATATCGCAGCGCAGCGAACGCGTCAGCATGGCGACGGCGGGCGTCGGGATCGGGCCGAGAATGAAAGCGTCGAGGCCCGCAGCCGTGAAGCCCGCCACCATGGCGTTCTCGAGCATATAGCCGGAAAGGCGCGTATCCTTGCCGATGACGACGCGATGACGGTGGTTGCCCCGGCGGAAGATCGTGCCGGCGGCGATGCCGACCCGCATGGCAAGATCCGGCGTCATCGGGAAGACGTTGGATTGACCGCGAATACCGTCCGTACCGAAATAGCGTCTTTTCATCTGCACTCCTGCACTTTGGCGCGCCATTCAAGGCAGCGCATCTTTCCAAGCAAATCCGGCTTCAGTGGATTGTCATCAGTCCAGGAGCGTGATTCATGCTTGCTTCTCTTCAGCGGAATGCCACAAATTGCGGCAATCGGCACGTAAATTAGCGAGAAAAATGATTATATCCCGTTACCAATGAAAAAGGCCGGATCTCCCATAGCGGAAATCCGGCCTGTTTTCGAGATTGTCGCGCAGATCAATGCGGCTGCGGTTCGAGACCGGCTTCGGGCTCATCACCCTTGGTGGCAGGCCGCACGCCGGCCTTCGGAACGGCCGATCCACGGCTCGGCGGCGAATCGTCGCCGAGATCGCGGGAAGGCTTCTCGCCGCGGATCAGGGCCTTGATCTCCTCACCGGTCAAGGTCTCGTATTCGAGCAGGCCTTCGGCGAGGGCGACGAATTCGTCGTGCTTTTCCGTCAGGATCGTTCGGGCCTGCGTGTAGGCTTCGTCGATCAGGCGGCGCACTTCGTTGTCGATCTTCTGCGCGGTCGCCTCCGAAACATTCTTCGACTGCGAAACCGAGTGGCCGAGGAAGACTTCCTGCTGATTCTCGCCATAGGCGACCTGACCAAGCTGGTCGGAGAAGCCCCATTGCGTCACCATGGCGCGGGCAAGCTTGGTGGCCTGCTCGATGTCCGAGGAGGCACCCGATGTGATGTTCTCCTTGCCGAAGGTAAGTTCTTCGGCGACGCGGCCGCCCATCATGATGCAGAGGCGTGAAACCATCCACTTGTAGCTCATCGAGTAGCGGTCGCCCTCGGGAAGCTGCATGACCATGCCGAGTGCACGGCCGCGCGGAATGATCGTCGCCTTGTGCAGCGGATCGGCAACGGCGACGTTGAGCGCGGTGATGGCGTGGCCGGCCTCGTGATAGGCGGTGAGCTTCTTCTCCGCTTCGGTCATTGCCGAGGAACGGCGCTCGGCGCCCATCATGATCTTGTCCTTGGCGTCCTCGAACTCCTGCATGGTGACGACGCGCTTGTTGCGGCGGGCAGCCATGAGAGCGGCTTCGTTGACGAGGTTCATCAGATCGGCGCCGGAGAACCCGGGCGTGCCGCGGGCGAGAACCTTGAGATCGACGTTCGGGGCCAGCGGAACGTTGCGGGCATGCACCTTGAGGATGCGCTCACGGCCGACGATATCGGGGTTCGGCACCACGACCTGCCGGTCGAAACGGCCGGGACGCAGCAATGCGGGATCGAGAACGTCAGGGCGGTTGGTGGCGGCGATCAGGATCACGCCCTCATTCGCCTCGAAGCCATCCATTTCGACCAGCAACTGGTTCAGCGTCTGCTCGCGTTCGTCATTGCCGCCGCCGAGACCGGCGCCGCGATGGCGGCCGACGGCATCGATTTCGTCGATGAAGATGATGCAGGGCGCATTCTTCTTCGCCTGCTCGAACATATCGCGCACACGGCTTGCACCGACACCGACGAACATTTCGACGAAGTCGGAACCGGAAATGGTGAAGAAGGGCACGTTGGCTTCGCCGGCGACCGAGCGGGCGAGCAGCGTCTTACCGGTGCCCGGAGGGCCGACCAGTAGCACACCGCGCGGGATCTTGCCGCCGAGACGCTGGAACTTCTGCGGATCACGCAGGAATTCGACGATTTCCTCGAGATCCTGCTTGGCCTCGTCGACGCCCGCGACGTCTTCAAAGGTCACGCGGCCATGCGCTTCCGTCAGCAGCTTGGCCTTGGACTTGCCGAAACCCATCGCGCCGCGGGAGCCGCCCTGCATCTGCCGCATGAAAAACAGCCAGACGCCGAGAATGAGAAGCATCGGCAACAGCGTGCCGAGATAGCTCAAAAAACCCGAAGAACCATCCGTTTCTGGACGGGCGGAAACCAGCACATTCTTCTGCTGCAGGCGATCGAGCAGGCTGTCGTCGATGACAGGCGAATAGGTCTGGAAGGTGGAGCCATTTTCAACATAGCTTCCGGAGACACGGTTGCCCGTGACCACGACTTCCTTCACACGACCCGCATCAACCTCACGCAGAAACTGCGAATAAGGGATATCGCGGGAGCCCGTCTGCGCCGGCGCCGTCTGAAACATGCTGAAAAGGGCGATCAGCAGAAGCGCGATGATCGCCCACAATGCGAAATTACGTAAGTTAGGGTTCATTGAACTCCCCAGCACTGCAACAGCCGCCTCATGGCGACCGTCTTATTAGGTTCTAACATAGGGTTGCGCCGCGCTATTGCCAAGGCAATCCCCCAAGTCAGATGGTTTTTCCGTCAATACTTCTTAAAGGCGGTCCCGCATAGGGCGCCTTCGCGAAAACCGCCGATAGCCTGTCGGCAAAGATGAAATCAAATCGTGTCAAAAAGCGGTCGAAGGGTGCGAAATAGGGCACCAGTTCAACCATTGAAGCGGATTCTGGAGATAAATAGGCTCCATCTGAGGATAAGGCAGGCGCCGACGCGATTGCGCGTTTCCATGCCGCCTTCGGCAGGTGCCCAAAATGACGCTCCCTCATTCCTGTGCTTGTCACAGGAATCCAGCCACCGCGCGTCCGCGCGGTGAATGACTCCATGTGCGGCGGAAGAGAGTCTTCCGCGCCCAAGGACTTGGGCGCGCTGGATTCCTGTGACAAGCACAGGAATGAGGGAGAGTGGGTAGCGGCGGATTCGATTGCAATCGAGATCGCTGACCCATTGCGCACCTGAAATCTCCCGTCCCAAACCCCAGCCTCCCCCGGCCGCAATACCAGCGGCACCATCCCCCGGTTTTCCCGTGCCAGATAAAGCCCGTCGCGCCTGAGATCGAACACCACTCTGCCGGCGGTCATCCGTCCCGACCCGCTGCCGGCGGCGAATGCGAGAATACGGTCCATTTGCACGCTGCCCGGCACGAACGGCTGCCCGCCGAACACCGCCGTCAGACGGCCGAGCGTATAGTCGAGGACCGCACGGTCCTGCCGCAATCCCTCGGGCATCACCTGCCCAAGCACGCCGCCGTGAAGCTGGAAATGAGGATCCAGCCATTCGGCGGCTCGAGACGACAGAGCGAGCCGCTCTTCCCAGGCTGCGCGAATATCCGTCTCCGCCGCAGGATCGGCAGATAGCTGCCGGCGCATCCGCACACGCTCGTATTTGATATCCTCATTGCTCGGATCGTCGATCCACCGCACGCCCCCCGCCCGCAGGAAAGCGCGGATATCCGGGCGTGTGGAAAATAGAAATGGGCGCAAAATCCAGAATCGCCGGTCGAAAAGCACGGCATCGGCAATACCGGTCGAAACCTGCTCCGTTCGCATGCCACGCATTGCAAGCGTTTCGCGCTGGTCGTCCAGCGTATGACCGGTGACGATGAGATTGGCGTCGAGCGCTTCGGCTGCCTCGGCCAGAAGGCCGTAACGGGCCTCACGGGCCGCGGCCATGATGCCGGTTTTCGGCTTTTCGCCCTGCCATCTAGCGATCATATGGTGAATGCCGAGGGATGCACAGAGAGCTGCGACCTCTCGCGCCTCGTCTGCGGAGCCGGCGCGCAACGCGTGGTCGATGGTCGCGGCACAAAGGGAAATTCCAGGATGGGGCGCGGCCTTTATGGCTTCATCGAGGAGGAGAAGCAGGCCGGTGGAATCGCTGCCGCCCGAGATCGCGACGAGAATACGCGCAGGACTTCGAAGCGCTGCGAGAAACTGGCGGATCGCCTGTTGAGGCGATGCGGCTTCCGGAGACATTCCGGGAGACCTCAGCAGGCGAGGCGTTTCTGTTCGCTCGCAACCTTGCTTATGACGGCGCGTGACGCCTTCGGGTAACGCTTCGAGACTTCACGCAGGGTCGCGCAGGCCGTCTCTTTATTGTCGAGGGCCGCAAGCGACATGCCGAGCTTCAGCAGCATTTCCGGCGCCTTTTCCGAACTGCCGTATTTCTGATGCGCGTTGAGGAAAGTCTTGGCCGCCTCATTGTATTTGCCCTGCGAATAGAGCGCTTCGCCGAGCCAGAAATTGGCGTCCGCCGCCCGTGCACTGCTCGGGTAACGAGCGATGTACTGGTTGAACTCCTGCTCGGCCGTGCCGTAATCGCCTGACAGCACGTGGCCGTAGGCTGACTTGTACTGATCCGACTCGCCCCCGAGCGAGGCCGTCTGCTGCGGCGTGCCGCTGTTGGCATTGGGAATCGGGCCGGAGCCGATGGTGGCGTTTTTATCGACGCTTCCGCCAATCGCATTGCCGTTCTGATCGAAGTCGATGGAGCCGAGCTGCTTCGGCGGCTGGCCGAGGCCGGTATTATCAGGCACATCGGTGGAGGGAGCCGTTTCGGCCCCCTGCGGTGCTTGGATCACCCTGGCGACGTCGTCGCTGCCGGACGCTGCCGGCGCAGCATCCGTCTCGCTCTTCTTGACGGGAGCCTTGGCGCCGCCGCCGGCACCGGTTTTTTCGAGTTGCTGGAAGCGGAATTCATTGTCTTCCTGCTGCTTGCGGATCGTCTCCTGCATCTGCAGGAGCTGAAAGCTCATCTCCTCGATCCGGCCGTTCAACTGCCGCATCTGTTCTTCGAGCTGCTGCACGCGGATTTCCGCGTCTCCGCTCTGCACCTTGACGACGGGCGGGGCCGGCTGCTGCTCCGCGGATCGGCCGCCGAGATGCAGCCCGAAGAACGAGGCCGAATAGGCCGCTCGTTCGCTCCCGGTCATAGCCGCCAGGCACAGCATGCCTGCCACGACAAGTTTCTTCATATGTATCGTCCTGTCCCAGTGATTCTTCGCGCCTTGAGGCGCGAACAGGAGATTTTTCCAATTGCTGTCAAAAAGCAACGGAGTCTGGCCAAAGTGTGGTCAAAAAGAAAAGGCGGCCCCGGATGGGACCGCCTTCGTAAAATCCATTAAAGCTTGAATTACATGCCGGCGCCGCCGAGCACGGTGACTGCACGGCGGTTCTGCGACCAGCAGGAAATATCGTCGCAGACGGCGACCGGCCGTTCCTTGCCGTAGGAGATCGTCTTCATGCGCTGTGCCGGAACGCCGCGGGAAGCGAGATAGTCCTTGGTAGCAGCAGCGCGACGGGCGCCGAGGGCGAGGTTATATTCGCGGGTGCCGCGCTCGTCGGCATGGCCTTCAACGGTGATCTGATAGTTCGGGTAACGACCGAGCCACTGTGCCTGACGGTCGAGCGTCTGAGCGGCATCGGCGCGGATCGACGTGGAGTCGGTGTCAAAGAAGATGCGGTCACCGACATTGACCGTGAAGTCCTGAGTCGAGCCCGGCGTCGCGGCGCCTGCGCCGAGACCCATGTCGCCGGCGCTGTTCGGCATGCCGCCGTTCTTCTTGTTGGCGCAACCCGCAAGCGCGAGACCGGCGACAAGCGCGATCATGACGGGGTTGCGGGCGAAATTCTGCATACGGCTAAGTGCCGGGGTATGAATTCGGCTCATGGCCGGTCTCCTTGCGAGTTCATCAGGGTTTCCGGACAGTAACCGCACTCGGTTAACCGCCCCTCAAAGATTATGGTTAACAATTTACTGATTTGTCCCGTAGTCGCCCGGTTTCCACGACTTTGAGGCGACATGAAGGCATTGCTGCACCCGCTACTCCAGCAGCGGCGACCAGGCCGGGTCGGAAGCATAGCTCGGCGTCTTGACCAGCTGCTCGTTATAACCGGTCAGATCGATCGAATAGAGCTGCGGACCACCCGCGCCTGCCGCCTGGCGGAAGAACATCAGCACACGGCCGTTCGGCGCCCAGGTCGGGCCTTCATTGTGGAAGCCGGACGTCAGGATGCGCTCACCCGAGCCATCCGGCTTCATCACGCCGATCGAGAACTTGCCGCCGGACTGTTTGGTGAAGGCGATGAGATCGCCGCGCGGCGACCAAACCGGCGTCGAATAGGAGCCGTCGCCGAAGGAAATGCGGGTCTGGCCGGAACCGTCGGCGTTCATCACGTAGATCTGCGGCTTGCCGCCACGGTCGCTTTCGAAGCTGACGCGCGCACCATCGGGCGAATAGGAGGGCGAGGTGTCGATCGCCGCCGTCGAGGTCAGCCGCGTCGTCGTGCGCGAGCGCAAGTCCATCGTATAGATGTTGGAATTGCCCTCCTGCTGCAGGCTCATGATCACCTTCTGGCCATCCGGCGAAAAGCGCGGCGAGAAGGTCATGCCGGGGAAGTTGCCGACGACTTCGCGCTGGCCGGTTTCGAGCTGCAGCAGATAGACGCGCGGCTGCTGGTTGGCGAAGGACATGTAGGTGACTTCCTGCCGGCTCGGCGAAAAGCGCGGCGTCAGCACGAGGTCGCTGCCATCGGTCAGCGTCCGCACGTTGAAACCGTCCTGGTCCATGATCGCCAGCTGACGCTTGCGCTGCTGCTTGGTGCCGGATTCGGAGACGAAGACGACGCGGGTGTCGAAATAACCCTCTTCACCGGTGATCTGCTTGTAGATCGCGTCCGCGATGATGTGGGCCACACGGCGCCAATTCTCCGGCTGCGTATAGAACTGCTGGCCGGTCATCTGCTGGCCGGCGAAGGGATCCCAGAGACGGAATTCGGCGCGAAGGCGTCCATCGGCCTCCTGCGTCACACGGCCGGTGACCAGCGCCTGGGCGTTGATGACCTTCCAATCCTCGAACCGCGGCGCGGCATCGGGATTGGAAATCTTCTCTATGAAGGCACTCTTGTTGATCGGCGCGAAGAGGCCGGAACGCTGCAGGTCGGCTGCGATGACCTGCGAAACCTGCGCGCCCATATCGCCCTGCAGGAAGTCCGTCACCGCAATCGGCATCGGCTGGACATTACCTTTTCGAAGATCGAGGGTGACCAACGCGTTCGCCGGCGTTGTAAAGATTGCGACCCCAATCAGGCCGGCAATGACCATCAGAGCGCGGATGAGGGAACACTTGACCATATCAAACAAGCCTTTCAGCATCTTATTGGATAAGAGCGCTGGTGTCGAAATTAAAGACAACTTCCTTCCAGACATCGTATTTATCTTTCGGAAGCATCGTAAAAGGAGCTGCGCGACGAACTGCGCGGAGGCCGTCATCGGTGAGACTTTTCTGCGCACGCTCACTGCCACCGGTGACCTGCACATCAGGGTTGCCTACGATCTGCCCGTCTCTGGTTAGCTTTATGTGGATCGTCAAACGCACGCCGCCGATGTCTTTCAGGCGGCTGTGAATGAAGAATTGACGTTCGATCGCGTCTCGCACCGCCTTAACTTCAGCCACGCTGAGAACCGGCGAATTTGCATCGCTTCGGCGATCAGCCGTCTCTGAATTTGCATCGAAGGGAAATGCGAGGCCAAGGATCGCCCCTGTCAGCACCGCGTATATCCCGAAAGACTTCGCGAAATTGAATGGATTCCTCAACATTTAAATTCCCATATCGCTGGGATTAAAGTTAAGGACCACCTCGTTCCAAACGTCATACTTGTCCATCGGAAGCGTCGTGCGGAACGAGGGAGCAGATTTCATCACGGCGCGGTAAGCGCCACTTTCCAGCGCACGACGCGTCGAATCGGTGCTGCTTCCGCCGGAAGACTCGATCTCGGGCTGACCGATAATGTTTCCATCTTTGTCGAGCTTGAAATGCACCTTGATGACCATGCCGGAAAGGCCTTCCATTCCGGGAGTGACAAGCCAGTTACCCTCGATCAAACCCTTTAGCGCGTCTTCTTCGCTTTGGCTGAGCTTCGAGCCGTTATTGCTCTTCTTCGCACCGAGCGATGCCTCCTGCGTCGAGCGCTTTGCACCGCCGGCGGAAGGGTCGGTCTTGTTCAGCAAGGCCGAAATCTCGTCCGCATTGAAATCGCTCTTCATCGAGGAGGCTGATTTCGCCACTTCCTGCTTCTTGTCAGCCTTCTTCTTGTCCGTCGGCGCTTCCGCAGCCTTCGGTTGGTCCGGTGTCTTTTCCGGCGGCTTTTCGGCCGTCTTCTGTGGCTCCGGCGGCTTTACCTGCGGCTTGACGACCGGCGTCGGCACCTTGTCCGGCAAGGCTTCCGCATCCGGCTTCGGCGGCTCTTCGGGCTTCGCCTGTTCTTCCGGCGGCTTTTCCTCCGGCTTCGGCGGCGTCACTTCGACGGGCTTCGGCGGCGGAATGGAGGCGACTTCCTTCGGTTGTTCGACCTCGGTCTCTTCCTTGTTGACCTCCTTGACGTCGTTCGGCTTGGGATCGATCGTCGGCAGTGGCTTCTCGCTCGAATTCGCCGCTGCAGCTTCGCTGTTGCTGGGCTTGGCGTTCGGCACCGGTGGCGTCTTCAGGTCGGCATTGTTGTCACCGGCATTCTCGGCCGGCTGCGCGATCGGCGGCCGAGTCGTCGGCACGGGGGCGGACGTCTCCTTCTTCGGAGCCTTCTTGTCGCCCTGCTGCATCTGGGTGATGGATTCCACCGGCACGAGATCGACCGGCATCGCCTCGAAATCCTCGACCTTGAAGGATTCCGGCGCGCCGAGCGACACCATCGCCCAGGTAAGCACCAGGCAATGCAGAACAGCAGATGTGACGACGCTGGCCTTCATTTTGAGCGCTATTGGTCCTTCTTCTGCTGCGTCACGAGGCCGATATTCTTGAAGCCGGCCCCCTGGATGCGAGCCATGACGTCGGCGATGACACCATAGGGCGCCGTCGCGTCGCCGCGCACGAAGATGCGTTCGTTATAGCCGGTGGTGGCGATCGCCTCGAGCTTGGCGGCGATCTCGGCTGCCGGGATCGGCGTTTCCTGCAGGAACACCTCGCCGTCGTTCTTGACCGAAATCGTGATCGGCTGCGTCTCGGAATTCAGCGCCTTGGCTTGCGTTTCCGGCAGGTCGATCGGCACGCCGACAGTCATCATTGGAGCCGCGACCATGAAGATGATCAAAAGCACGAGCATGACGTCGACGAGCGGCGTCACGTTGATTTCGGAAATCACGGCCTTGTTCCGACCGCCGCGACGGCGGCGTCCGCCGCCCCCGCCGCCATTGCCTCCAACAGCCATACCCATGTCAGAATACTCCGTTGGTTACTGAGCGGCAGCGCGCGGCTGCAGCTTCTCGTCGATCTGGCGCGAAAGTATGGCGGAGAATTCGTCCGCAAAACCTTCCATGCGGGCCGAGAGCTTGCCGGCATCGGCAGAGAATTTGTTGTAGGCGATAACAGCCGGAATAGCGGCGACGAGGCCGATCGCGGTGGCGAGCAGCGCTTCGGCGATACCGGGCGCGACGACCGCGAGATTGGTCGACTTCGAGCCGGCGATCGCCTGGAACGAAGTCATGATACCGACAACCGTGCCGAAGAGACCGATGAACGGACCGGCCGAACCGATGGTCGCAAGCGATCCCAAACGGGCGCCGAGATATTCGGTTTCACGGGCAAGCGTCACGTCCATTGCGCGGTCGATACGCATCTGCAGGCCGATCGGCGAGCGGGCACCGCGTTCGAAGGATTTTTTCCACTCGCGCATGGCCGCGACGAAAATCGACGCCAGCCCGGTATTGTTGCGTTCCGACAGTGAGCGGTAAAGCTCTTCCAGCGACTGGCCCGACCAGAAAACCTGTTCGAACTTGTCGAACTGGCGTCGCGCGCGGCCATAGGCCAGGTATTTGTCGATGACGATCGCCCACGTCCAGACCGAGGCCGCGATGAGCCCGAGCATGACGAGCTTGACGACGATGCCGGCCTGCATGAATAGCGACCAGAGGCTGACGTCCGTCGTGGCTGCTGCCAATCCTACTTGTTCCATTGATCCAAAATCCCCGAATCCAAACGCCCGGCGCTGGACCGGGCGGCACAAAATGATCTCGCAAGAAGTGTCCGGCGACCGCCGCCCAAAGCCCTGGTCAAGCTTCCAAGCTCTTCTTCCGCCTTCTTGCCGTCAAATTTGGTCAAAGGAAGGCGTGCACCGCACAAACTCCGACTTTCCTAGTAAGACACTATTATGGTTAATAGATCGTTAGTGCCGGACTGTGACAGCAAGCCTGTGTTCGGAAGATTTTGTTCCGTGGATTACTTGACCGGAGCATGGTCCGGCTGCCGAAAGAGCGCTTATCCTGCGGCGCGGGAATTCCTTCACATAAAGCTCAAGTTTTGACAAGGCCTGATTCGGAACTACAGAGGCTGGCTGCCTTCCAGGAATTTTGCCGCCAGCGTTTCCGGCAGCCGCCGTGGCCGCCCCTTGGCATTGATGACGGCGATGATCACCCTGGCTGCAATCAGCAGGGTTTCGCCTGAGCGAATCTGCTGGTTGAGCACCATCTTGGCGCCTCCGGCCTTTTCCGTATGCGTCAGGATCGTCAGCACGTCATCCATGCGCGCGGGGCTCTTGAAATCGATCTCCATGCGGTGGACGACGAAGACGAGGCCTTCCTCGTCGGCGCTGACGAGTTCGCGTTGCTCGACACCGAGGCAGCGCAGATAATCGGTACGGCCACGCTCGAGGAAGTGCAGGTAGCGGGCGTGATAGACCAGGCCGGAGAAATCCGTATCTTCATAATAGACCCGCTGGACGAGGCGGTGTCCGGCCTCCGTCAGCTCTCCCGAAATGGAAAAAGGGCGTTCCGTCATAATTTTCTCCAAAGTGAGGTGCCCTCTTTGGCGCAACGCTTCGCGGCAGGCAAGCATTGAATGCGCCGCCGGCAGGCATTGAATGATTGTCATAATTCCTAACTATTCCCGATAATAAGCGACCGATCAGGAGACGATGCGATGAAGATTGCGGTTATGGGCGGAGACGGTTTCATTGGTTGGCCCACATCGCTCCATCTTTCCGATGCCGGTCACGACGTCCATATTCTCGACAACCTCTCGCGCCGCTGGATCGACACCGAACTCGGCGTTCAGTCGCTCACTCCGATGGATTCGATCCAGGAGCGCACGCGCATCTGGCATGCCGAAACAGGACGCCGCATCCACTTCAACCTGATCGATCTCGCCAAGGATTACGAACTTCTGAAGAAATGGCTTTCGGAACACCGGCCGGATGCCATCATCCATTTCGCCGAACAGCGCGCCGCGCCCTATTCGATGAAGAGCGACCGCCACAAGAACTACACGGTCAACAACAATGTCAGCGCCACGCACAACCTCCTGAACGCGCTGACCGAGCTCAATCTCGACGCCCACCTCATCCATCTCGGCACCATGGGCGTCTATGGCTACTCGACGGTCGGCGCCGCTATCCCCGAAGGTTATCTGCCGGTCGGCATCGAGACCGCGGGCGGCGAAACGGTCAGCCAGGAGATTCTCTACCCCTCCAATCCGGGCTCGATCTACCACATGACCAAATGCCTGGATCAGCTTCTCTTCCAGTTCTACGCCAAGAATGACGGCCTGCGGATCACCGACCTGCATCAGGGCATCGTCTGGGGAACGCATACCGAGCAGACGCGCCGCCACGCGCAGCTGATCAACCGTTTCGATTATGACGGCGATTACGGCACGGTGCTGAACCGTTTCCTCATTCAGGCGGCGATCGGTTATCCGCTGACGGTGCATGGCACCGGCGGCCAGACCCGCGCCTTCATCCACATCCAGGATTCGGTGCGCTGTATCGAGCTGGCGCTGAAGAACCCGCCCGCCCGCGGCGCCCGCGTCGAGATCTTCAATCAAATGACGGAAACCCACCGGGTGCGCGACCTCGCCGAGATGATCGCCGGGATAAGCGGCGCCAAGATTACCTGGCTGCCGAACCCGCGCAAGGAGGCCGCCGAAAACGAGCTGATCGTCCGGAACGAAAAGTTCCTCGACCTTGGCCTCGAACCGACCACGCTGGAAGCCGGGCTGCTGGGCGAGATCGTCGACGTGGCGAAGAAATTCGCTTATCGCGTCGACCGCTCCCGCGTGCCGGCCGTCTCCGCCTGGACCAAGGACATTGCCGCGACGATTGATCACGATCCGGAAGGCAAGCGGTTGAAATCGGTGTCGTGAGCGCTGAGACATGACGAACACGAGGAAGTCCTGGGCTTGCTCCCTCTTCTCCCCAGCGGGGAGAAGGTGGCCCGAAGGGTCGGATGAGGGGGCCACACCGCACGCCATTCATTGCCCTTCGCTCGCGCTCAGTGCATTCGCTCCCCTCGTCGCTCACCCCCTCAACCGCCTGCCGGCACCTTCTCCCCGCTGGGGAGAAGAGACGTATGGCACGCGCCTTGCACCTCTCTTTGACCGGAGCAAGATTTATCGGAGCAGTCGAACCCGATGAATCGCCCACCCGCCTTCGCCTACGTCACCCTCATCACCAACGCCGACTACGCGATGGGCGCCACCGCCCTCGCCCGCTCCTTGCACCGCACCGGCACCGGCGCCGACATCGTCGTCCTCCACACCGGCGGCGTTGACGCAGCCGCTCTCGCCCCGCTCGAGACCCTCGACTGCCGCCTGATCCAGGTCGAGCACCTGCCGCTCTCCCATACCTTCAACGAGCGCCACGCCCGCGGCCATCTCCATTCCGCCGCCCCCTTCACCAAGGGCCGTAAGCCGGAGTTCCATTCGCCGCTCGACAATTTCTGCAAGCTCAGGCTCTGGCAGCTTGTGGAGTATGAGCGCTGTGTGTTCATCGACGCCGACGCCCTGGTGCTGAAGAACGTCGACAGGCTCTTCCTCTATCCGGAATTTTCCGCCGCTCCCAACGTCTATGAGAGTCTCGCCGATTTTCGCCGGATGAATTCCGGCGTCTTCGTCGCGACGCCCTCGCATGACACATTCCGGCGCATGCTGGAAAGCCTCGACAGGCCGGAGGCCTTCTGGCGACGCACCGACCAGACGTTTCTGGAGACGTTCTTCCCGGAATGGCACGGCCTGCCGGTCTATTACAACATGCTGCAATATGTATGGTTCACCATGCCGGAGCTTTGGGACTGGAAGAGCATTTCGATCGTGCACTACCAGTACGAAAAACCGTGGGAAAAGGATCATCCCAAGGCAAAACATCTACAACCCTTGATCGATCTATGGCACCGTATACACGAGAGCGGCGATATGCCGGAGATCACGGCGCTGAGAAATCCGGAAGGGACGGCATGAAAGTACTGGTATCCGGGGGAATGGGTCTCGTCGGCCGGTACGTCGTCGAGGAGCTGCTGGCCGCCGGCTATCAGGTGATTGTCGGCGGACGCCGCGCGCCGCTGCCGGGCTTCTTCTCCCGCCCGGTCGAGTTCGCAGCGCTCTCCCTCGATCCCGGCAAGGATCAGATCGACGTCTTCGACGACGCCTATTTCTTCGTTCATGCCGCCTTCAGCCATGTTCCCGGCAAATATCGCGGCGGCGAGGGCGACGATCCCAAGAGCTTCCGTAGATTGAACCTCGACGGCACCGTCCGGCTTTTCGAAGCGGCCAAACGCGCCGGCACGCGCCGTTGCGTCTTCCTGTCCAGCCGCGCTGCCTATGGCGACCACCCGCCGGAAACCGAGCTTGTCGAAACGATGCCGCCGAAGCCGGAGACGCTCTACGGCCAGATCAAATTCGACGCCGAAGGTGCGCTTACCCATCTCTCGGCACCGGGTTTTGCCGGGGTAAGCCTGAGGGCGACCGGTGTCTATGGCGATCTCACGCCGAACAAATGGGATCATCTCATCGCCGATTATCTCGCCGGCCGGCCTGTTGCTGCTCGCGCCGGGACGGAGGTTCATGGCCGCGACCTCGGCCGCGCGGTGCGGCTGATGCTGGAGACGGAAAGCACCCGCATCTCTGGCGAGGTCTTCAACATATCGGACATAACAGTCGACACGCAGGACATTCTCGCGCCTATCCGCCGTGAAACGAGCTGTCCTCACGCCTTGCCGTCCACCGCCGACAAGGCTGCCCTCAAGCCGATGAACACGGCGAAAATCCGTGCGCTCGGCTGGCTGCCAGGTGGAACTCCTCTGTTCGAGGAAACGATGCGGCGGCTGGCCGCCACGCTGCCGGTGCCGCCGCGACACGAATCTGCGCAGGATCGATAGGCATCCTCGTCCGACGATCGGCAACCGCAGATCGATACGACGTGAAACGGGCGCAGCCCTGTCGCAGCCGGCATTTGCATCGGGTCTCCAGCCGGCTATGCTCGGTCGAACCTCTCAATCCGGCAGATCGAATGACCGCAAAAGAACTGAAAGCGCAGTTGCGCAACGAACGGCTGTCCGCCCGCGACGCCATCGCTCCCGAAGAGCGCATCTCCAAAAGCCTCGCAATGGCCGATCACGCCGGCGAGGCGGTCGCCTTCGAGCCAGGCACCATCATCTCCGGCTTCCTGCCGATCCGGTCGGAGGCCGATCTCAGGCCGCTGATGGCGCGCTTTGCAGCACGCGGCGCGCGGCTCTGCGTGCCGGCGATCCTCGACAAGCAGACCATCGTCTTTCGCGAGCTGGCGGAAGGCGCACCGCTGATCGCAACCGGTTTCGGCACGGTCGGCCCCGCCGAGTACGCCGCCGTCCTCGATCCCGAGATCATGCTGGTGCCGCTTTCGGCCTTCGATGTCAGAGGCCATCGCATCGGCTACGGCGCCGGTCACTACGACCGCGCCATCAGCCGGCTCAGAGAGAAAGGCCTGCATCCCAAGCTGATCGGCATTGCATTCGACTGCCAGGAAGTGGCACATGTGCCCGACGAGCCGCATGACATAAGCCTGGATGCCATCCTGACAGAAAGCGGCCTTCGCTTTTTTGCCTCTTGGATTGGATAGGGAATGCGGCTGCTTTTTTTGGGTGACATGGTCGGCAAGACGGGACGCACGGCGGTCTGGGACCGCCTTCCCGGTCTCATCTCCGACCTCAGGCTCGATTTCGTCGTCGTCAACGGCGAGAATGCCGCCGGCGGTTTCGGCATTACCGAGGACATCTTTCTCGAAACGATCAATGCCGGCGCCGATGTGGTGACGACCGGCAATCACGTCTGGGACCAGAAGGAAGCCGTCGCCTTTGCCGGGCGGCATGATCAGTTCCTGCGGCCGTCCAATTATCCGCAAGGCACACCCGGCCGCGGCTCCGGCCTCTTCTATGCCCGGAACGGCGCGCGCGTGCTCGTCGCCAATGTCATGGGTCGCGTCTTCATGCATCCGGAACTCGACGACCCCTTCAAATCGGCGGAAGCGATTCTCGATGCCTGCCCGCTGAAGGAGCAGGCCGATGCGATCATCTTCGATTTCCATGCGGAAGCGACCAGCGAGAAGCAATGCTTCGGCCATTTCGTCGACGGCCGCGCCAGTTTCGTTGTCGGCACCCACACCCATGTGCCGACCGCCGATGCGCAGATCCTCAACGGCGGCACCGCCTATATGTCGGATGCCGGCATGTGCGGCGATTACGACTCCTCCCTCGGCATGGACAAGGAGGAGCCGCTCAACCGCTTCATCTCCAAGATGCCGAAGGGCCGCATGGAAGCGGCAAGCGGCCCGGCGACGATCTGCGGCGTTGGGGTGGAGATTTCTGATGCCACCGGACTGGCCGAAAAGATCGCGCCACTTCGGCTCGGGCCGCGTTTGGCGGAAACGGTGCCGGAGTTCTGGCGGTAATCCAGCCGCTCCAACACGCGAATGTGAGCATCGCTGCTCTGGACCGCTGCGACCTCATGACGCATCCTCCGCCGCTGAATGAAAGCGCCGGAGGGGGTGGCATGAAGCCGCATTATCTTATCCTCGCTGTCACATGCCTGGCGGCCTTCGCCGCATCAGATCCCGCAGAGGCACTGGAGCAGCGCCAGCGAGCCAGCCAATGCCACGCGATCGCCGAGAATATGCCCAGGGCGACCTTCGCCAGTTTCTCCGTCGCCGCGGCGCCGATGCCGGCCGTATCCGAAGGCGAGAATGTTAGATTCACCTATCTCGGCCATTCCACCTTCGAAATCGAGACACCCGGAGGCATCATCATCGCGACGGATTATAATGGCTGGTACAGGCCGGCGACGACCCCCGATGTCGTCACGATGAACAAGGCTCATACGACCCACTTCACCCTGACGCCTGAGCCCGACATCAAGCATGTGCTCCACGGCTGGAGCGACGTGCCGGGCGAGAAGGCCAGCATCAATCTCGTCGTCGGCGATGCCTATATCCGCAACGTCACGACGGATATCCGCTTCAGCTACGGCCTCGGCGGCTCGCAGGAGGATGGAAACTCGATTTTCATCTTCGAAATTGCCGGTCTCTGCATCGGCCATCTCGGCCATCTGCACTACGAGCTGACGGACACCCATTATACCGAAATCGGCCGCCTTGACGTCGTCATGGTTCCGGTCGACGGCGGCCTGACCATGGGCGCCGACAGCATGAGCCGCGTCATCAAGCGGCTGCGCTCGTCGCTGATCCTGCCGATGCATCGCCGCGGCCCACCGGTCAATGCTTTCGTCTCCATGTTTGGAAAGGACTTCGATATCGCTTACGCGCCTGATGACAGCCTCACCGTTTCCATGCGCACGCTTCCAAAGAAGCCGCTGATCTATGTGATGAAAGGCGTGCAGTAAAAAGCCCGGCGGGTCCTGCAAACCTTGCTGATCAAGCAAATTGCAGGTGGCGTTTGACGCCGACGTCGGGCATCTTCTCGTCGTCGAGATTGGCCTTGGCGATCTCCCAACCGAATTTCAGCGTGCTGCCTGTCGAAACCCAGATCTCGGCATCATCGACATGCAGCGAAAGCATGGTGAGTTTCGGGTCCTTCTTGCCGTTGTCATACCAGGCCGCCACGATCGAATTCCAATATTCCTCGATCTTGGAAGGGTCGGGGCGCACCTCGATGACGCCGGAAAGGCAGGCGTGATAGTCGTGATCCTTGCCGATGACGCAAAAATGCGCGCGGCTGCCGGGTTTGATGGCGCGCACGATGTCGGCGTCGGTCTTGGTGTAGAACCAGATCGTGTTGGTGGTGGGATCGGCATGCGGCGCCATCGGCTGCATGTGCATATCAAGCCCGGAAATTCCGAGCATGCCGGCATGAACGCCGTTGACCTGATCCCAAAGCTGACGTGCTGGTTGCTCCCGCGCCTCGCTGAGACTTGCCATGACCGTTCCTTTCCGCTGGATGGAGTTCGGTTGAAACGTCATCCCTTCGCCTTTGTTCCGAACTGCTTTTCCCTTGAAAGGCTGCCGTTTCGCTCTTATAAGGCGGCCCATTCCGAACAATGAGACGTGAACAGGGGTGCCATGGCTGGCCATTCACAGTTTAAAAACATCATGCACCGCAAGGGCCGTCAGGACGCCGTGCGGTCGAAAATGTTCTCCAAGCTTGCGCGCGAAATCACCGTGGCCGCCAAGGCCGGCCTGCCCGACCCGACAATGAACGCCCGTCTTCGCCTGGCGATCCAGAATGCCAAGGCCCAGTCCATGCCGAAGGACAACATCGACCGCGCCATCAAGAAGGCAGCCGGCGCCGACAGCGAAAATTATGACGAAGTGCGCTACGAGGGCTATGGTCCGGGCGGCACGGCGATCATCGTCGAAGCCCTGACCGACAACCGCAACCGCACTGCCTCCAACGTCCGCTCGATCTTCACCAAGGCCGGCGGCGCTCTCGGCGAAACCGGTTCTGTTTCCTTCTCGTTCGACCATGTCGGCGAAATCACCTACAAGCTTTCCGCAGGCGACGCCGACAACGTGATGGAAGCCGCAATCGAAGCCGGCGCCGATGACGTCGAGACCGACGAAGAAGGCCATTACATCACCTGCGCTTTCGAAGCCCTTGGCGAAGTATCGAAAGCTTTGGAAACGAGCCTCGGTGAAGCCGAAACCGTCAAGGCCGTCTGGCGCGCCCAGAACAACGTGCCGGTGGACGAGGAAAAGGCTCAGTCGCTGATGAAGCTCATCGACTCGCTTGAAGACGATGACGACGTGCAGAACGTCTATTCCAACTTCGAGGTCTCTGAAGAGGTTCTGGCGAAGCTTTCAGCTTGAGCCGCACTGCAAACCTGCGACATTATCCTCGGCCTTGTGCCGAGGATCTGCGCCGGCCTGATTAAGTATCTGAAAATAAACATTTCCCTTTCAAACAATTGCTGTGGTTAGATGCTCGGCACAAGGCCGAGCATGACGGTGGAGGCGTTGCCAACAAACGGAACCCGGCCTTGGCGCCGGGTTTTTCTGTCTCTGGCGACTGCTTGGAAAAATCTTAGGCGGCGGCCCGCGCGAAGTTTCCCAGCCCCGCGAACAGTTCCACCGACTTCAGCCGCGCCTCGATATCATGGATCGGCATCGAGATGATCACCTCGTCGGCCTCCGTTTCCCGGAGAAACTCCGTCAGCTTCGCCTCAGCCGTCGCCGGCGAACCTACCACGGCGTAGCGCAGTGTGTGTTCGACGTTCATCTTCTCCATCGGCGACCAGAAGCTCTCCATATCGGTGACAGGGCGCGGGAACGGCCCGCGGACATTGCGGCGCAGGTTGACGAACTGCTGCTGGGCGGAAGTGAAATGGTAGCGCGCCTCCTCGTCCGTCGCCGCCATCGCGCCCATGACGCCGACCATCACATAGGGCTTCTCGAGCGCCGCCGAGGGCTGGAAGCGGTCGCGATAAATCGCGATGGCGTCGAGCAGCATATCAGGGGCAAAATGCGAGGCGAAGGCATAGGGAAGCCCGAGCATCGCCGCAAGCTGGGCGCTGTAGAGGCTGGAGCCGAGCAGCCAGATCGGGATATGCGAACCATTGCCGGGCACCGCAAGGATCGCCTGGTTCTCGACCGGCGTGCCGAGAAGCTGCTGCAATTCCACCACGTCGTTCGGGAAACTGTTCGCGCCGGCCTCGATATTGCGCCGCAGCGCCTGTGCCGTGCGCATGTCCGTTCCCGGCGCCCGCCCGAGACCAAGATCGATGCGGCCGGGAAAAAGCGCTTCCAGCGTGCCGAACTGCTCGGCGATGACGAGCGGCGAATGGTTGGGCAGCATGATGCCGCCGGAACCGATGCGGATGCGTTTTGTCGCAGCCCCGACATGGCCGATGACCACGGCGGTTGCAGCACTGGCGATGCCCGGCATGCCGTGATGCTCGGCGAGCCAAAAGCGCTTGTAACCGAATTCTTCAGCCTTCTGAGCCATCCGCGCCGAGCTTTCGAGCGACTGGCGCACGGTGCTGCCTTCGGCGATAGGAGAAAGGTCGAGTATGGAGAAGGGAACCATGGAAACCTGCCGGCAGTTGAACGATGCCGTCTATGTAGGTTGGCGTCCGCCCATTCCAAACCGTACACCCAAACAAAAGGGCCGCGCGATGGCAGCCCTCGTCGAATATCGGAAGCGACGTCTCACCGGTGACGACGCAGCACATGCACCTCGGCGCTCGGTCTTTGATGCCCCTGCGGCAGCGTGAAATTGCCGAGTTGGCGGTCCATTTCCAGAGCTTCCGTCGCCAGCCGGTGGATCGCCGCCGTCGTCTCCTCGACCATTGAGGCGTTCTGCTGCGTCATCGCGTCGAGTTCGGCCACGGCGCTGTTGATCTCGCGCAGCGTAGTGGCTTCCTCGCGGGTCGACTCCATGATCTCGTTGATCTGTCCGTTGATCTCCTCGACATGGGCGCCGATGCCGGTCAGGGCAACGCCGGCCTTTTCGACGAGCGCGACACCGCTTTCGACCTCATGCGTCGATTTCTGCAGCAGGCTGGAGATCTCCTTTGCCGCGCTCGATGAGCGTTGGGCGAGCTCCCGGACTTCCATGGCGACCACGGCAAAGCCCTTGCCCGATTCCCCCGCACGCGCCGCTTCAACGCCGGCGTTGAGCGCCAGCAGGTTGGTCTGGAAGGCGATATCGTCGATGACCGATATGATGGTGTTGATCTGGCGCGAGGAGGTCTGGATCGCCTCCATCGCCGCGATCGTCTCGCGCATAATCTGGCTGGAGCCGGTCGTCTCCTTCTTGGCGTCGCGGGCGATGCGCTCGGCCTGTTCTGCCCTCTCGATCTGGCGGCGAACGGACTGGGTAATGGCGCTGATCGCATTCGCCGTCTCGGTGATCGAGCCGGCCTGACGTTCGGTGCGCCCGGCAAGCTCGTCGGCGCCAGTGCGCATCTCCTCGGAGCCGGCGCGCACCGCCATCGAGTTGCCGCCGATCGCCGTCATGGTTTCGCTGAGTGTGGCGAGCGCCTCGTTGAAATTGACACGCAGACTTTCGAGTTCGTTCGGGAAGCGAGTATCGATCTGATAGGAGAGATCGCCGCTCGCCAGATGATGCAGCCCCTCGTCAATCGCCTCGACCACCTGCTGCAGCGTCTTCGCCTCGGCCTCGCGCTCGGCGAGGTTCTGCTGACGGTCATGCTCGGCCTGCAGGCGCGTCTCTTCGCTGGCGGCTTCGAGTTCGCGGCTTTCGATCAGCGATTGGCGGAAACGGGCAAGCGCGTTGGCCATCGTGCCGATCTCGTCCTTTCGGTTCAGGCTGCCGATCTCGCTGTCGAGCTTGCCGTCGGCGACGTCGCGGGTGACACCGGCAAGCCGGGCCAGCGGCGAAAACAGGAAATTGGTGACGAGCCCGGTCGCGATGGCCATGACGACGAGCACGCCCATGCCGATCATCGTCAGCAAAGTGGCGATCTCGATCGAGCCGGCATTGAGCTCGCTGAGCAGCACGCTCTCGACCACCAGGAAGCGATCGCCGCGATAGTCGATGCCGCGGACATAGGCGCGGGCCGCGCCATCCGCCCGGTCGAAATCGGCCACGGTCATCGCGGAGCTGGCAAGCGCGTCCTTGATGAAGGTGAAGGGGGTGGCATCGAGCGTCGCAAGCTTGCCGCCGGCATCGAGAGCGATAGCGGAGCCATCGCCGGAGACGATCGCAGCCCGCGCGGTGCTGCCCTGGACGATGCCCTTGGCAAGGATGCTGGTGACGATGTCCTCACGCACCTTGAACAGGATGATACCCTTGGCCGCTCCGAGCTTGACGATGGGCACGGCATAGAAGATCGCGGGCTTGCCGCTTGCTGCATCGACGCGGAGGCCGGAGAAGCCCGTCGGCGCGGCGTCATCCGTCGCCTTGGCGGTATTCTCGATCGCCTTGGCGAATGCGATGCCGGCGCCCGCTGTCTTCCAGGCGTCCGACTTCAAGTTTTCGGCAAAGTCGTCGTCCTTCTTGTAGGAATAGAGCACGCTACCGTCGAGATCGGCGATCAGCAGATCGCTGAAAGCGGTGTTGTCGAGGTCGCGGGCAACTTCGCCCTGCGTCTGCTCATGATTCGAATAATAGAACCCGCTCGGCCCTTCCGGCTTCATCAGCTTCTCGCGCTGGTCGGCCGGGTTGGGATTGCCCGTGATGAAAACCTTCTTCAGCTCGGCGCGGGCATCCCCCGAAGTCTTCTGGATTGTCTTCCAGCCGCTCTTCAAGCTGGTGATCGACATCTGCAGCGCCTCGATGCGCGCGATGGAATTGGCTTGGTTCTCAAGCTGCGCCAGTTGGTCCTGCAACATGTCGCCACGGAAGATCAGCACGCTTTCCTTGGCCTTCAGCGCCTGCTCGTCGGATATGCGGCTGCTGGCAAAATAGGCAAGCACGTCGATGACCGCGATCGACAGCACGGTCATCAGGATGAAAGTGGCAATGACCTTGAAGGACAGGGACTGAAATCTCTGAGCCATATACAATGAACCCTTCTGAACGGCACCTGCCAGCCTGGGCACGCGGTGCATCCCCGGCCGGCTGACCTGTCAACAGAACATCGGGGACTTATTCTTGTGGAACGAAGCCCCTCGCACATTCGATGAACTAGAATTCAGACATCTCTTTTAATTCGCGGTAAATGCGCGCTCTAAAACCGAGGGTGTTTTCGGTTTGTTCACATATCGATGGCACTTATTTCGCAATCGCTATAGGTTGAACCATGCAAAATACGATTCGCATCATTGGCATCGATCCCGGCCTCCGTCGCACAGGCTGGGGAATCATCGACACGTTAAGCAATTCCCTGAAATTCGTGGCATCGGGAACGGTGACCTCCGATGGCGAGATGGACCTCGCCTCCCGCCTCTGCCAGCTGCATGACGGGCTCGCCGATATCGTCCACGCTCACAAGCCCGATGAAGCCGCTGTCGAACAGACCTTCGTCAACAAGGACGCCGTAGCGACACTGAAACTCGGCCAAGCCCGCGGCATCGCCATGCTGGTGCCGGCGCGCGCCGGACTGCCGGTCTCCGAATATGCCCCGAATGCGGTGAAGAAGGCGGTCATCGGCGTCGGGCACGGCGAAAAGCAGCAGATTCACATGATGTTGAAGATCCTGATGCCGAAGGCCGAGTTCAAGGGCGATGACGCTGCCGATGCCTTGGCGATCGCCATTTGTCACGCCCACAATCGCGGCGGCCACCGGATGCGCCAAGCGCTGGCGGGATAATCCGTTCTTGACTTGTTCCTGCGGTAAGGATAATTCTTACTTTGAAGGAGCCTCTGATGCGTGTCACATCCAAAGGTCAGGTCACTATTCCCCGCGATCTCAGGGAGCTTGCCGGCATCGAGACCAACAGCGAGGTCATTTTCTCGATCGAGGGCGGCAAGCTCGTTCTCTCGCCGAAGAACGGCAAGCAGGAAGTCGAGGATAGAGGTCGGCTGGACCGTTTCATTGAGACGATCCGCCGTCTGGAGGGAACCGGCGATCAGGAAATCGATGCCGAAGATCTCATGTCTATGACGCGTGATCGCTGATGGCGACGCTTGTCGACACGAACGTCCTCGTCGATCTGGCTATGATCAGCTCGGACTGGCACGACTGGTCGCGCCGGAAGATACTCGATATCTTCAGAGATGGGCCGGTCCTTATAAATCCGATCATCTATTCCGAATTTTCCGTTCGGTATGACGATGTCGATGAAGTCGATCGCCTGCTTCCGCAGGATGAATTCCGCCGCGAGAACCTGCCGTGGCCGGCCGCATTTGCCGCGGCTCAAGCCTTCCGGCTTTACCGCCGCGCGGGCGGAGGACGCGAACGGATATTGCCGGATTTCCTCATCGGCGCGCATGCGGCGATAAGGGGCTACAGAATTTTGACCCGCGATGCCGGCGGTTATCGTTCCTATTTTCCTTCCGTTGAAATCATTACGCCCGAAACGCACCCTTGAAAGACCGCGACTCATGATCGGCAAGCTGAAAGGCACCATAGACGAGATCGGCGAAGATTATGTGCTCGTTGATGTGCACGGCGTCTGTTACGTCGCTTATTGCTCGGCCCGCACCTTGTCCAAGCTCGGATCGGCGGGCGAAGCCTGCGTGCTCTTCATCGAAACCTATGTCCGCGAGGACCAGTTGAAGCTCTTCGGCTTCATGACGGCGCTGGAGCGGGAGTGGTTCAACCTGCTGCAAAGCGTCCAGGGTGTCGGCGCCAAGGTGGCGCTCGCGGTGCTCTCGACCCTGACGCCAGGCGAACTTGCCAATGCGATCGCCCTCCAGGACCGCGCTGCCGTCTCGCGCGCGCCGGGTGTCGGCCCGAAAGTGGCGATGCGTCTCGTCACCGAACTGAAGAACCGCGCGCCGGCCTATGCCGGCGAGGCGATCAATATCGCCCTCAAACAGGAACTCGGCGAAGGTGTCGCCGCCGCACCCGTTGCCGATGCGGTTTCCGCGCTGACCAACCTCGGCTACAGCAGAGACCAGGCGGCAAATGCCGTTGCCGCGGCGATGAAAACGGCCGGCGACGGCGCCGACAGCGCCAAGCTGATCAGGCTCGGATTGAAAGAGCTGGCACGGTGAAGACCGGAAAACCAATGAATGGGTGTCGGGGCGCCCGACGTTTGGTGTATTGCTGCAACAGGTTTCAAAACGGAATGAGAGCATGAGTGAACCCGCCCGCCTGATATCGCCGGAAAAGCGGGGCGAAGACCTTGATGTGACGCTGCGCCCGCAGTCGCTGGACGAATTCACCGGCCAGGCCGAGGCGCGCGCCAATCTCAAGATCTTCATCGAGGCGGCGAAGAACCGCGGCGAGGCGTTGGACCATGTACTCTTCGTCGGTCCGCCCGGCCTCGGCAAGACGACGCTGGCGCAGATCATGGCCAAGGAGCTCGGTGTCAACTTCCGATCGACATCCGGTCCCGTCATCGCCAAGGCCGGCGACCTCGCCGCCCTGCTCACCAATCTCGAGGAGCGCGACGTGCTCTTCATCGACGAGATCCACCGCCTCAATCCCGCCGTCGAGGAAATCCTCTATCCCGCCATGGAGGATTACCAGCTCGACCTCATCATCGGGGAAGGCCCTGCCGCGCGCTCGGTGAAGATCGACCTCTCGAAATTCACGCTTGTCGCCGCCACCACCCGTCTCGGCCTGCTGACGACACCGCTGCGCGATCGTTTCGGCATTCCGGTGCGGCTCAGCTTCTATACCGTCGAGGAACTGGAGCTGATCGTGCGCCGCGGCGCGCGGCTGATGAACCTGCCGATGACCGAAGAGGGCGCCCGCGAGATCGCCAGGCGCGCCCGCGGTACGCCGCGCATTGCCGGCCGGCTGCTGCGGCGCGTGCGTGATTTCGCCGAGGTGGCAAGGGCCGAGGCCGTCACCCGCGAGATCGCCGACGAAGCGCTGACCCGCTTGCTGGTCGACAATGTCGGCTTCGATCAGCTCGACAAACGCTACCTCAACATGATTGCCGTCAATTTCGGCGGCGGTCCGGTCGGCATAGAAACCATCGCCGCCGGCCTTTCGGAGCCGCGCGACGCGATCGAGGACATTATCGAGCCCTACATGATCCAGCAGGGTTTCATTCAGCGCACGCCGCGCGGCCGCGTTCTCACCGCAATCGCGTGGAAACATCTGGGTATGCAACCGCCAAAGGAGATGGAGGCTGCGCAGTTCCGGCTGTTCCAGGAGGACGACTGAGTGATCACCCGCCGCGGATTTTTCAAGGTTCTTGGCGGCGGTATCGCAGGCGCCATGGCGCTCGGCGGTTATGCCTTCGCCTATGAACCACTGGCGCGGCTCAGCATCGCCCGCTACCGGCTGACGCCGCCGGGATGGACACCGGGGCTGAAGCTTCGCGTTGTCGCCCTCGCCGATATCCATGCCTGCGAACCCTGGATGTCGGCAAACCGCATTACCTCTATCTGCCACCGGGCCAATGAACTCGAAGGCGACGTGACCATCCTGCTCGGCGATTACGCATCGGGCATGAACATGGTGACGCAATATGTGCATTCGAGCCAATGGTCGAAGGCGCTCGCAACCCTTCAAGCCCCGCTAGGCGTCCACGCGATCATGGGCAACCATGACTGGTGGGAGGACAGGACCGCCCAGAACAACGGCGGGATGGAAACCTTCGGACACCGGGCGCTTGCCGATGTCGGCATCCCTGTCTACGGCAACCGCGCCGTCCGGCTCGATAAGGATGGCCGCGGCTTCTGGCTCGCAGGGCTCGAAGATCAGCTGGCGCTGCTCCCCGGCAGGAAATGGGGTCGCACGTGCATGACCGGCCTCGACGATCTCGATGGAACGATGGCTCAGGTCACTGATGACGCGCCCGTCATCCTGCTTGCCCATGAGCCCGATATCTTTCCTCGCGTGCCCGAGCGCGTCTCGCTGACGCTCTCGGGTCACACCCATGGCGGACAGATCCGC
Source organism: Rhizobium aethiopicum (assembly GCF_014197535.1). GTDB lineage: Bacteria > Pseudomonadota > Alphaproteobacteria > Rhizobiales > Rhizobiaceae > Rhizobium > Rhizobium aethiopicum_A. Next base: position 282,394 of record NZ_JACIFV010000004.1, on the reverse strand, counting down.
TTCTTCGGTCGTTCACCGATCGTCCCCTCGCGCTACGGCGATCGCTACGCCTATGGCCATATCGTCGAGGAGGGGCGTAATATCATCGTTTCCGGTGGGCTCGGCTGTTCCATTGCTCCGGTCCGCTTCGGCGTGCCGCCGGAAATCGTCGTAATCGATCTCGGATAAGAATGACATGAGCAAGCGCACCCCCATCCGCCTGACTCAGGGTGCTGCGCGTTTCAACTATCGCATTGCCGGCCTCGGCTTTCGCGATGGGCACGTGCTTGTTCATCGCGCCATGCACGAGCCCTTCTGGACCGTTCCGGGCGGTCGGGCGGAAATCGGAGAGACGTCGGAAGAGACGCTGAAACGCGAGATGGTGGAGGAGCTTGGCCTCGAGGTCACCGTCTTGCGCCTGCTCTGGATCGTCGAGAACTTTTTCCACTACGAACAACGCGACTGGCATGAACTCGGCCTCTACTACCTGATGGAAATCCCGGCGGAATTTCCCTTTCAGCCACACGAGATCATCCATCGCGTCGAAGATGGCGACAACCATCTCGAATTCAAATGGGTGCCGGCAACGCGCCGGCCCTGACCGCGCTCGACATCCCGCCCTATTTCATCGCTGATGAAATCGAGAACCTGCCCGGGGCACCACGTCATCTCGCCTGGCGCGACGGCAATCTCGATGACTGACGCAAACATTTTGAGTGCAGGGAGAGGAAAGCCGCCGATGTCGATCTTCGATCCCGCCAGGGCCTTTCGCAAGCTTGCCTATAACAACGCCCTCGCCAACCACCGGCTGCTTCACGCCTGCGCAGCGTTGAAAGTCGGCGAATTCGAAGCGCCGCGCACGAGCTTCTTTCCATCGATCAAGGAGACCCTGAATCACATCATCACGGTCGACTGGTTCTATGTCGACGGCATCGAAGGCGGCACGCTCGGGTTCCAGGCCTTCGAGGTGGACGAACCCTTCGATGACGTCGAGTCACTGACGCAAGCGCAGGCAAAGGTTGATCAGCGCCTGATCGACCTTTGCGAAGCCCTGACGCCGGAAAGGCTAATCTCGATCGTCAGTCTCCATCGCGGCGATCGTATTCAGCAGGAGCGGATGGACGACGTGCTCGCCCACCTCTTCCAGCATCAGACCCATCATCGCGGCCAGGTCCATGCGATGCTTGCCGGCACCAGCGTTGCCCCGCCGCAGCTTGACGAATTCATCGTCGCCGATGATGCGCGGTTTCGCGGCAGGGAACTCGCCGAACTCGGCTGGAGTGAAGAAAGGTTGATGTGTTAATATCGCCTCCCGGAAATCGGCGTCGATTTCCGGGAGTTAGCGAAGCCTTAATCCTGCAGCCGTCTCTTCAGCCCATCGATGATCGACTTGGTGAGAAGGTCGTAATTCTCATCGAAATGATGGTCGCCGGGCAGTTCGACCACTTCGGCGCCGCTATTTTTGAGTGCCGGACAGGCGACATCGTCGTCATCATCCTTGCCGTAGATGCACTGCACCAGCTTCGGATCGACGTTCTTCAGGTCGCTGACCGGGTCTCCCCCTGCCCCTTCGGTCTTCTGGCCGAGCCAGCCGAGAACGGAGATGACGTAATCAACTTGGTGCGAGAGCGACAGCAGCGACAACTGCACCACCGAGGACTTCTCGGCCGGTTTGAGCAGCTGATAGGTCGCGGGCACGACATCGGCGCCGAAAGAGTAGCCGACGAGCAGCACATGCTTCACTTTCCACTGCTTACGATAGAAATCGATGATCTTCGAAAGATCGCTGGCCGTCTCCTCCGGCTTGCGCTCCGACCAGAAATAGTGAAGTGAATCAACGCCGACGACAGGAATGCCTTCCTTCTGCAGCGTGCCGCCGACCTCTTTGTCGATGTCGCGCCAACCGCCGTCGCCGGAATAGATAACCGCCATCGTATCGAAGGCTGGCGTTGCCTCGAGCACGGCCAGCGGCAGGCCGAGCGGATTGCCGAAGGCGCCGGAGGCAGTGACGAGGTCATCGAGCGTATCGGCAAATACTGTCTGCGCATCGTCGGTGGCGTCACGGATCTCGATTGCCGAATGAGATTTCTGCAACGCCTCGGCGTGCGTCCGGCCATCCTTGTCAGCTTTAGGCGTGAAGACTGATATGATCGGGTCCGGCAGGGCGCCGTCGCTGAGGCCATAGACCGTGCGTTGGCCAATCACCTTCTTGGAAGCCGGCGTGCAAAGCTCCTTGGTGAGCGGAATACCAGCCAGCGGATCGACCGCAAGCGTCTGACCGATCGTCGCATCCGGCGTCTGAGCCGCGATTGCCAGCGCCAGGGCTGCGCCTTCGCCGATGCCGGCGACGATCGGCAAATGATAGGCATTGTTACCGGTCGCGCGCTGCACCTGCTGGCTCAGCGATTCGATATCCGAGACCGTGTAGATGCAGCCGTCGTTGAGACTGACGTCGTAGCGGCTGAGCGCCTGGATATAGGAGGGAAAGTCGACGCCGATGACGACTGCGCCTTCGGCGACTAGCCTGTCGGCCTCGGCCTTCTCATAATCGCCCCACCCGGCGGCATCCGAGATCAGCATCACGGCGCCCTTCACCTCCCCTTCCGGCAGGAAGATGTGCGGTGACGGGATGAGCCCGCTTTCGAAGCTCTGCGTGGTTTCCTCGGCAGCATTAGCCGGTGCGGCAGCGAGCATGCAGGCGCATGCTGCGGCAAGAAGGATTGTCCTGATCATTTTCTCACTACCCCTTTCAATCCGCCCCCGATCAGAAATGTCGCGTCCATCAACGCGATCATCGGATTGCCTCCTCCGGAAACCGCAAGATAGCGCGGTTGCCAGTGCGGATGAAACTTGGATTTGAATGCCCGAAGGCCTTTGAAGTTATAGAAGCGCTCGCCGTGTTCGAAGACGGTGCTGCCGATACGGTCCCAGACGGGTGCCGCTTCGCGTTTCGACATGCCGGAGAGAGGCGCCATGCCGAGATTGAAGTGGGTGAAACCCTGGTTACGCAGATATTCCATGATCTGCACGAAGAGAAAGTCCATTGAGCCCTTCGGCGCGTCCGGCGAGAAGCGCATGAGATCGATCGTGCTCTCCTCGCGGGATTCGGTGACGAGGATATTGGCGAAGGCGACGATCTTGCCGTTCTTCTTCAGGATGCCGACCGGTTGCGAGGAAACGTAATCGGGATCGAAGGAACCGAGGGAGAAGCCCTTTTCCTTGGCATTGTGATGTTCAAGCCAGGCCGTGGAAACGGCGGCGAGATCATCGATGATATCAGGCACGTCCTCGGATTCGACTACCGCGAATTCCAGCCCGTCGCGCTGGGCTCGGCTCGCCGTTTGGCGAAGGTTCGCCCATTTGCCGCCTTTCATTTCGAAGGTCCGGAGGTCGGCCACCGCCAGTTCGCCGAGCTTGAAGGCGCGGAGGCCGGCATCGGCGCAATGGGAAAGCAGCGCCGGCGAGATCTGGTAGAAGACGGCGCGGCAGCCGGCGGCCCGCGCCGCTTCGACGAAGCGCCAGACGAGTTCCTGCACGGCGCGATGATCGCCAACCGGGTCGAACAGCGCGATCCATGAACGGCCCTGTCGGCCGTACATGATGAAGGCGTCACCTTTTTCCGAAAACATGATGCTCTTGTCGCCCATGCGCACCAGATTGGCATCGGCATTGCCCTGCTTCCTGACGATCTCGACCGCACGCGTCAGCGCCTCCTCCGTCGCCGGCTCCGGCCGGAAGGTCGCTGGCCGGAGCAGGCTGAAAATGGCGATCGCCGAGGAGATGATGGTGATGCCGAGCAGGGCGCGCAGTCCCCGCGGCGCCTCGGCGGTGAATTCGAACTGCCACCAGAGTTCGTTGCTGTATTCGACATCGCGATAGACGAAGAGCAGGATAACGACGGCGCCGACGACGATGACCGCGATCGCCATCAGCCAGGATGCCGTCATCGCCTGGTTGAGCAGTGACGCATGCCGGGTGAAGAGCCGCCGGCTGACGAAGAGCCCGAAGATGAGAAAGGCGAGAAATGCAGCTTCGACCAGGGCAATCGCCTTCAGAAGCGACAAGGTCAATGCGGCAACGGCCGAGAACACGGCCACCCACCACGCGCCGTCGAGCCTCTGACCGAGGCCGCGGGCCGCGACCACCAGCGCGAGCCCGAGCAGGCTGGAGAGGAAGTGCGCGCCTTCTACCATTGGCAGCGGCAGATAATTGGAGAGGAATTCCAGGTTCTGGTCCGGCGTCGGCGTGACGCTCGAAAACACCAGCATGACGCCGAGCAGCAACGCCAAGGTCGACAACAGCTGCGGCATCAGCCGTCCGCCGATACGGCGGACACTGGAGGCGGCCGGGTGGTCGACAAAACGGCGCAACTCCGCCGCCGAGACCGCGAGCACGGCGATCAACAGCGGCAATACATGGTAGACCAGCCGATAGAGCACCAGCGATCCCAGCACCGCGTCTATATTCACCGCGCTGCCGAGCGAAGCGATGATCACGGTCTCGAACACGCCGAGCCCGGCCGGAACGTGGCTGAGCACGCCGAGACCGACGGCGATCGCATAGACGGCGAGGAAGACCGGCCAGCCGATGGCCGTCTGAGGCAAGAGCACGTAGAGCACCGATGCGGAGGCGGCAATATCGAAGGCAGTGACGAGGAATTGGCGCGACCAGGTGCGCGAATCCGGCAGGCGGATTGCCACGGCGCCGAAATCGAGCACGCGGCCCTCGCGGCCGATGATCATCACAGCCCCGAGAATGGCGATGATCGAGCCGGCGATCAGCCGGAGAAGGAATGGACTGACACCGATCAGCGGCCCGATTTCGCTGGCGATGATGATGAGGGCGATCGATGCGACGGCCGCGAGCCCGAGGCCGAAGGAGAGCGTGACGAAGGCGATGATGCGGCCAATATCCTCCGGCGAGAGCCCGAGGCGCGTATAGGCGCGATAGCGGATCGCCCCGCCCGACAGTGCGCCGAAGCCGGCTGTGTTGCCGACCGCATAGGCGCTGAACGCCGTCAGCGCCACATGCGGAAAGGGCAGCTTCTTGCCGATATATTCGATCGCGTTGAGATCGTAGAAGACCAGCGAGAGAAAGCTGAGAGCGGTGAAGAACAGCGCAAGCAAGATCGCGCTCGGCCTGGTCGCCGCCAGTGCACCGACGACATCGTCATAGCGCACCTCGTTGGTGAGCTGCATGATGGCGTAACCGACGAGACAGAAGACGATCAGCGTCGCGGCTGCCGTGAGCGGCGTCCTGTAACGTCTGAAAAGCGTGCGAAAAGAAAAACCGTCCGTCGCCTCGATCTCATCCAAATTGCCGTGACCCGACATCTCGTACCTGCGCAGTTTCCAATTCGGCGCGAATCATTTTTCGAAGACGTAACATGACAGGCATATAAGCTCTATGAAGTCATGCCCGACGCTACCCAACCCCGCCGCCTGCGCCTCAATCATCCTCAATTGGGGCGAATTTGCGCAGGAATACGTGATGGCACATTGCATTTTCGTAAGCTTACGAATGCCTTGCCGCGATAATGAGGTTCAGGTGACGGCATTCATGCCGCCGGTTCGCCGTTGGCTCGCATATGGGAAGCGTAACGCGCGACGGCAGCCTCCAAATCGGCCTCGCGATCGCCCGCCACCTGCACCGTCGGCACGGCGAACTCGATGCCGTTTTCCTTAAAGGCATTGCGGATCATCGCCAGCGCATTGCGACGGATGACGAACTGTTCGCCGGGCTTCGTCATCATCGACAGACGGATCTCGATCGCGAATTCGCCGAACTGTTCCACGCCCTTCATCTTCAGCGTCTCGATGATGTGCGGGCCGAATTCCGGGTTTTCGAGCAGTGTCTGGCCGATCTGCTTGATCACCTTCTTGGCCTTGACGAGATCGGTGTCGTATTTGACGTTGAGGCTGATCTTGTCGATCGTCCAGTCGCGATTCAAGTTCTTCACCGCGCCGAGTTCGCCGAACGGCACAGTTGTCAGCGGCCCGCGATGATGCCTGAGCTTCACCGATCGGAGGCTGAAGGCTTCGACGACGCCCTTATGGCTGCCGCTTTCGATATATTCGCCGACACGGAAAGCATCGTCCCAGAGATAGAACATGCCGCTGATGACGTCCTTGACGATCGTCTGGGCGCCGAAACCGACGGCAACGCCGACGACGCCGGCACCGGCAATCAGCGGCCCGATCTCGATGCCGAGGCCGGAGAGCACCATCAGAACCGCGATGACGGCGATGACCACGGCAAGGATATTGCGGAAGATCGGCAGCAGCGTCTGGATCCGCGCGTGCTTGGCCTTCTCCTCGTCCGTCGCGGTACCGTCCAGAGGTGAATCGAGGAGCTTGCCGTCAATATAGGCTTTGACGACGTGCCAGAGCAGATCAGCAGCAAGCAGGATGACAATCCCGCCGATGACGCCGCGCGCGATCTTGTCGGCCATCCGATCACCAGCAGCCATCGTATCGGCGCCGACGCCGAGCATCCGCCCGAGCCAGATGGCGGCAAAGGCGATAATCAGCGCCCGCACGCCACGGTCGAGCAGCACGGTCGCGATGCGGCGTGTTGCAAGGAAGCTCGCTTCGGTCTGCTGCAGCGATTTCACCGCAAGCGTCGAGACCGCGAGCACGCGCGGCAGCAGCAGCACATAGATGCCGAGCCAGAGCAGCCCGTTGAAGCCCGCGACCCACAGTCCCCAAAGCAGCAGGAAATAAATGGTGAGTGCCCAGGAGATTCCATATCCACGCTTCTCGTCCTTATGCGGCCGCGACCAGACCGCCTCGACCGCGAGCAGCAGCAGTCCGATACCGAGGAAGTAGCCGACGAGAAGCCGAGCGCTCGGTGTATAGCCGAGCGGCGCCATCGACTGGATCACTGCCCAGCCGAAAGCGAAATAGATAACGAAGGTCGCGCAACGGCGATACCAGAAGAGCGCGACGGAGCGTCCCGGCATGATTGGAGCAGTCACACCCTGCCGCTCCTCCTCGGCTCGCGCGAGTCCAATGAGATCGACCAGCACACCGCCGATGCAGATCGTAAAACGCTGGACGATCAGCGCAACGACACAGACGATCGCGATACTCTGGCTGAGCGGCGGCCAGTAGAGGCTGAGCAGCGTCAGCACCGTCGCTGCCGCGAAGATCAGCGCCGGGATGACACGCGGCGCCAGATGCATGCCTGCCATCTGAGCCAGACGGCGACGGCGGCGGCGGAACGCATAGCGGGCAATGCTCTCGATGATCGCGCCCACCAGAAAGATCGCCAAGAACTGGGCGATCATGCGAACCCGGCCAGTGGCTGCGATTTCGCCGAAAAGCAGCGAGGATGCATTGCCGATCTGCCAGGGCAGCGTCATCGCGGCATCGGAAATCATCGAGACATGACGACGGGAATGCTGCAGCAAACCCGACAGGACGGACATCTGGTTTTCCGCCGCTGCATCGCCCGCAGGCGTCGCCGCCATCTGAGTCGACATCCATTGCTTGACCTCGGGCGTCTGCATGAGCTGCATCATCTCACGCACCTGGGCCGGCGGAGCGGTCGCGGCAGGCACTTGCGCCGGCTGCGTCTGGGCAAGGCTGGCCGAAGCCACGGAAAAAAGCGCGATGAATGCCAATATGCCCGATATGGCGGCCGTCAAGCCTCCTGCCCTGTTACGCGTCACGACCGCCCTCCAATGAATTGTCGGCGCTTGCACAAAGCAACCGACTTCTTGCAATGGATACTCGCGACTGCTGCCGCCAGCAAGCGGTAGGAAAGCCCTACCGATGGTTAGGAAAGACGCTGTCGCCGCCTACCAGAACCCGGCCGTCAAGCCCGCTATTTGCGGTGTGACGGACGCATGCTGCTCAATGAAGAGCAGCTTGGCCCTCAGGATTTCGGAGCCGGCTTTTCCACGTGGCCGCCGAAACCCGCGCGCATTGCCGACAGCACCTTGTTGGCGAACTCGTCATTATCGCGCGAGGAGAAGCGGCCGTAGAGCGCGGCACTCAGCACCGGCGTCGGCACGCTTTCGTCGATTGCCGCCATGATCGTCCAGCGGCCCTCGCCGCTGTCCGAGACGCGGCCGGCATATCTCGAAAGTGCGGGGTCGACATGCAGGGCATCGGCGGTGAGATCGAGTAGCCAGGAGGTGATAACGCTGCCGCGGCGCCAGACTTCCGCGACATCCTGCAGATTGAAGTCGTATTGGAAATGTTCGGGATGGGCGAGCGGCGCGGTTTCCGCATCGGCCTCATGCGAGGCAGCGCCGATATTGGCGCGTTTCAAGATATTGAGACCTTCGGCATAGGCAGCCATCAAGCCGTATTCGATGCCGTTATGCACCATCTTGACGAAGTGGCCGGCGCCATGTGGGCCGCAATGCAGGTAGCCCTGTTCCGCGGTGCTGGCTGCAGCCGCTTCGGCGGTTCGGTTCGGTGAGGCTTCCGTCGTGCCGGCGCCGGGCGCGAGTGTTGCGAAGATCGGCGAAAGGTGCTGGACGATGCCCTTTTCGCCGCCGATCATCAGGCAATAGCCACGCTCCAGGCCGAAGACGCCGCCACTGGTACCGACGTCGACATAATGGATGCCCTTGGTGATGAGCTCCGCGCCGCGGCGGATGTCGTCATGATAGTAGGAATTGCCGCCATCGATGACGATATCGCCGTTCTGCAGCAGGGGCACCAGGCTCGCCAGCACCTTGTCGACGATCGCCGCCGGCAGCATCAGCCAGATCGCACGCGGATGCGTGAGCTTGGAGACGAATTCCTCCAGCGAAGCGCTGCCGGTCGCGCCGAGACCTGCGAGCTCGGCAACGCTTTCCGGCCTGGTGTCGTAGACGACGCATTCGTGACCGCCCCGCATCAGGCGCTGGACCATATAATTGCCCATGCGGCCCAAACCGACCATACCAAGCTGCATAATGAATCTCCTGGAAACCGAGATGAATATCGACTCCGGAAACTAGCACCCGCAGTGTGACAGGCAAGCAAAGTCTGGCGATGGATCGCCGATCTCCTTCGAGACAGGCCTCGTCAAACATCCGGGGCGCTGGCCGGCTCGCCCTTCATCTCGCTGAGATACATGCCCTCGCGCAGATTGATGCCGTATTCGACGAAGGCCTTCATGCTGCAAAGCATCTGCGTCCAGCCTTCGCAGTTGAGATAGGTGCCGCGCCGGCCGGCCTCGTCCTCGCGCCAACCGGTCTCGGCAATCGTCACCAGCGTGCCGCCATCCTCCAGCGGCTTGAAATTCATTTCCACCAGCGTCTTATACCTTGTCTTGTCCTCAGCAGTGCCGCCGTCCCAGCGCAGCACGATGCGGCTTTCCGGCACAAGTTCGACAACCTCGACCGGCGCATCCTTCCACCAAGTTACCGTCGTGCCTTGAACAAGCGGGGCGCTCGCCCCGCCGATCGTGGTGAAATAGCTGCTGAGCTTCTTCGGGTTGACGACGGCATCGAACACTTCGGCAACGGGGCGGCCGATACGGCCGGAAACGCGGATTCCGAGAGACATGGCACTTCTCCTCTTCTCCATTGTGTCTGATGCCATTATGTTATAAAAACATAACATGTCAAGCGAATCAACTGACGATCCAATCTTCAAGGCGCTGGCGCATCATCGCCGCCGCGAGATTCTCGATCTGCTCAAGGACGCGCCCCGCACCACCGGGACGCTTTGCGAAATGTTTCCGGACATGGACCGCTGCACGGTGATGCAGCATCTGAAGGTGCTTGAGGAAGCGGATCTGATCGTCGCCAGAAAGGAAGGCCGAGAACGCTGGAACCACCTGAACAGCCTGCCGATCAAGCACATCTACGACCGCTGGATCAGCGCCTATGCAGGTCATGCCCTGTCGATCCTCGATCGGCTGAGAAGCGATCTCGAAGATTAGATTAGCCGGAACAATGCTCCGGCGTGAGGGTCGGCTTGCCTTCCGGCCCGCCGAACTCCTATCCTGGCAAAAGAAGCGTGGGAGCTCAGGACAAATGACGATATCAGGAGCCGGCATACGCCGCATGCGGTTGCTGCGCAGCATGAAGCAGCAGCACCTCGCGGAACTCCTCGGCGTGAACCAGGCGACCGTTTCGCGCTGGGAGCGCGGCCAGCTTGCTCCCTCGCCCGACCAAGCCGTCAAGCTGGATCGGATTTTCGCCTCGCCGCAACATGCTGCGGCCGATGCGGCTTTAAAGCGGCTGGTCGAAGATTCCGTCCGGCCTGTGCATCTGATCTGCGATGGCACCCATCGGCTGCTGTCTGCCTCCCGTCCGCGGCAGGCGGAATGGCGCGCACCGCTCGACGCTTTTCTCGGCCGCTCTCTCTTCTCTTACGCCTCCGCCGAGATCGCCGCCGCCGAAATTTCTCTGGAGGAGCGCGGCTGGCATGAGGGCAGGCTGCTGTCGTTGACCTTCGATACCGGAGCCAACGGCAATGCGCGCCTGCCGATTGCCGCCGGCCGCGTCACCTGGGAGCGGATCAGGCTTTCCGACGGCAGCGCCGGCCGTCTCGTCACGACCGTCGCGGAGCATGCAGCTTTCCTGCACCCTCCTGCATAATTTATGCGTTGTCCGCAAATGCCGGTCTTTTGTAGCCTCTGCCGCGAATGGGGCCAGGAGACGACGCGATGACGATATTGGTGACGGGAAGCGCCGGCCACCTCGGCGAGGCGCTGATGCGCAGCTTGAGCGCGCAGAGCCGGTGGGCGCGCGGCATCGACATCAAGCCATCGGCTTTTACCAATATGGTCGGCTCCATCGGTGACCCTGGTTTCGTCAGGCGGGCGATGTCGGGCATCAGCCACGTCATCCATGCCGCCACGCTGCACAAGCCGCATGTGGCGACCCATGGCAATCGCGATTTCCTCGACACCAATGTCGGCGGCACGCTGAACCTGCTCGAAGAGGCGACCGCCGCGGGGGTTGCAAGCTTCGTCTTCACGAGCACCACCAGCGCTTTCGGCGCGGCATTGACGCCGGCCGCCGGCGAGCCCGCGGCGTGGGTCACCGAGGACGTGCTTCCTGTCGCGAAGAATATCTACGGCGTGACGAAGCTCGCTGCCGAAGGAATCGCGGAACTTTTCGCCCGCAAATCCCGCCTGCCTGTCGTCATCCTCAGGACGTCTCGCTTCTTTCCCGAAAGCGATGACGATCCCGAGATTCGCAACAGCTATTCCGCGGAAAATGCGCAGGCCAACGAGCTGCTTCATCGCCGCGTCGATATCAGCGACGTGGTCGGCGCCCATTTTCTGGCGCTCGAAAAGGCGCCGGTGATCGGCTTCGGCCGCTATATCATCTCGGCCACGACGCCTTTTCTATCGGGCGACGTCGCTGAGCTCAGGCGTGACGCGCCTGCTGTCGTCGAGCGGCTGTTTCCAGGTGCGAACACCCTTTACGCCGAACGTGGCTGGAAAATGTTCCCGACGCTCGATCGCGTCTACGTCAACGAACGCGCAAGGCGCGAACTTGGCTGGCAGCCGCGCTATGATTTCCGCTTCGTGGTCGATTGCCTGCGCGAGCGTCGCGAATGGCGAAGCCCGTTGGCGCTCGATGTCGGCTCCAAGGGCTACCACGAGGAAGTATTCACCGAAGGACCCTATCCGGTCGATTAGGGCAATGAGCTGATTGCAGGCTTCGAGGGTGTCATCCAGTTATCACGATCCCATCCTAGACGTTTAGCCGGATAGGGGCGAAATCCGGGCGTGTTCCGTTCTGAGGAGTCGCTCCCAAAACCGAGGAATGTCATTCGAAACGGTGTCCAGCTTGCGGGCAGGAACCGTGCAGGAACGCTTTTGACCGAGAGGCTATTTCATGAAGAACGTCAGACCATATGCATCGCGGCTGTTCGCCGCAGTTCTCGCGGCATCCGCCGCCATTCCCGCCATGGCAAGGGCGGAGAATTCCGCCACTTTCGTCAATAAGGGCCTGGTCGGCGTCGGCCGCATTCCGGCCAACCAGCGCGACAAATTCGGTGAAACCTTCGGCTCCGGCTCCGGCATGGCGATCGACCCCGCCGCCTGGAGTCGGGATGGCGCCAGCTATAGGGGCACGCTCTACCTGCTGCCCGACCGCGGTTACAATGTCGCCGGCACTGTCGACTACCACCCGCGCCTGAACACCCTCTCGATCATTCTGACCCCCACCGCGCCAGGGGCGGCCCCCGAGGCCGGCAAGGAGCAATCGGGCGTCGAGGCGAAACTCGTCGATTCCATGCTCTTTGTTGACGACAAGGGGGCGGACACGACCGGTCTCGACCCGGAATCCGGCGTCCGCGCCGCTGCCGGCAACTTCCCGCCGCTGCCGCAGGCGGCGAACGGCAAGATCGCCCTCGACGATGAGGCGATCATCCGCATGGCCGACGGCACTATGTTCGTCAGCGACGAATACGGCCCCTATATCTATCGCTTCTCCGCCGATGGCCACTTGCTTTCAGCCACCCAGCCGCCCAAGGCGCTTCTGCCGATGCGCAAGGGCGCGCTGAGCTTCGCCTCAAACAATCCCGGTCCCGGCGGGTCCGCTCCCGATCCGAAGGACCCCGAAACCGGCCGCCAGAACAACCAGGGTCTCGAAGGCATGGCAATGACGCCCGACGGCAAGTTTATCGTTGCCGTACTGCAGTCGGCGGCCCGCCAGGACGGCGGCGATTCCGGCTCGACCCGCCAGAATACCCGCGCCATGATCTATGACGCCGCCGATCCCGATCATCTGAAGCTGGTGCACGAATATGTCGTGCCGCTGCCGGTCTTCAAAGACGCCAAGGGCAAGACGACGATCGCCGCCGAGAGCGAGATCGTCGCCCTTTCCGACAAAACCTTCCTGATGCTTGCCCGTGACAGCGGCAACGGCCAGGGCGTGAAGGGCGACACGTCTCTATATCGCAAGATCAACATCGTCGACTTGTCCGCCGCGACCGATATCGCCGGCAGCGATTTCGATGCCGGCAAGGCGGTCGCACCGAAAGGTGTCCTCGACCCGTCGCTGACGCCGGCGACGCTGACGCCGTTCATCGACCTCAACGACGAGGCCGAGCTTGGCCGTTTCGGCCTGCACAACGGCGCACCGAACGACAAGAACGATCTGTCGGAAAAATGGGAAGCCATGGGTCTGGCAAGCGTTCTCGATCCGAAGCTGCCGGACGATTACTTCCTGTTCGTCGCCAACGACAACGACTTCCTGACGCAGGATGGCTTTCAGGTGGGGGCCGCCTATAAGGCTGACGGCGGCGCCGACGTGGACACCATGTTCCAGGTCTTCCAGGTGACGCTTCCCGGTCTGAAGAAGTAACTGCGCGCCACGAGGGGCGGACGCGCGAGCAGCGTTCGCCCGTTGACCCGGCGTCTTCGTCGATGATGAAAGGAAAAGGTGCGATCCACGTCGACCGATGGATGTTTACGATCCTGGGCGCCTACAAACGTAGGTGGGCACCGTGTGTCCAGGCCCACGAGCCCGGACAGGGACAGCTCCCTTTGGATCGAGTATGGCCCCAGGGATTGTGGTTCCTGTCGAGAGGCGCAGACCGCATCGCGATATATAAGGCCGTTTGCATCGACGCGCCAGTGGCGACGGCCGGCCGTTTTTATTTTATTGACATCAATTGAGTTCGGGAGCGGCCCGGCCATTCAGCTTGTCGGTGATGCCGCGAATGCGGCTCGAAACCTCGCCGAGCGCAGCTGCCAGCGTTTCCTCTGTGCGGGCGGTCGCGGCAAGCACGGTGTCGCGGTTGCCGCGTAGCGACTCGAGTTCGGACTCCAACCCCGCGATGCGGCGCGTCAGCTCGGCAATCTCGTCCATGATCATGATGCCGGCCATGACGGTGATCCTGAGATCGCCGATCTCGCCGAACTGGCCCTTGAGATGGCCGACATAGCGGTCGAAACCGGTGGCGAGATCGGTCAGATGATCCTCCTGCCCTTCCTCGCAGGCCATGCGATAGGCCTTGCCGTCGATCGTTACCGTCACCTGCGCCATATCAAATTCTCTCTCATCAGCGGTCCAGAACCGCGCGGATCGTCTCCATGGCCGTCACCAGCCGCCGCGATACCTCGCGATTGACCTCTTCCAGCCGGTTGGCGCGAAACTCGGCCTGGTCGAGCTCCTGGGCCAGACGGGAGCGGTCGGCATGCACACGCCGCACCTCGCCCTCGATCTCCCCCTGCTCGCGCTGCCGCTCGACACGCATGTCGACGGCGTTTTCGAGGCTCGAAATCGCCTGTCTCAATTCGTCGAGCGCTGCTTCCATGGTTTTGCCTGTGGGCATCATGCCTTTCCGATTCCCGTGCAGGACCTGCGAATCGGCCACATCTGCCGATCTTGTGATTTCAAGAGGATATGCAGCTCGCCAACGGCCCGTCAATAAATCCCGTCACCCGCCAGCCTGCCTATCTGTGGATGAACGTTTTAGACAGGCCCGCCGCGCCCGTTTGGTCTTTTGTAAAGTCGAGCGATCAAATGTCAAAAAATTGCCGAAGGACGCTGGGATTTGCCCCGCCATTGATTGACTCGCCAGCCCCAACTGCTATGTGTCAGCCGCTTTCACTCGATGGTCTTGGAGGCTCGAGGCCATCCCCCGACACCCGGAGCTCGCAGAAAAGCTATGACCTCTCTCCAACAAAACGACCGGATGGCGAACGCGATCCGTTTCCTCGCCATGGACGCCGTTGAAAAGGCGAATTCCGGCCACCCTGGTATGCCGATGGGCATGGCTGACGTAGCGACGGTCCTGTTCACCAAATATCTGCGCTTCGACCCCAAGAAGCCGCATTGGCCGAACCGCGACCGCTTCGTGCTGTCGGCCGGCCATGGCTCGATGCTGCTCTATTCGCTGCTGTATCTGACCGGTTATCCCGACATGACGATCGAGGATCTGAAGCAGTTCCGTCAGGTCGGCTCCAAGACCGCCGGCCACCCTGAATACGGCCACGCAACCGGCATCGAGACCACCACCGGCCCGCTCGGTCAGGGCATCGCCAATGCGGTCGGCATGGCAATCGCCGAACGCAAGCTGCGCGACGAATTCGGTGCGGACCTCCAGGACCACTACACCTATGTCATCAATGGCGACGGCTGCCTGATGGAGGGCATCAGCCATGAAGCCATCGCCCTTGCCGGCCACCTGAAGCTCAACAAGCTGATCCTTTTCTGGGACAACAACTCGATCACCATCGACGGCGCCGTTTCGCTGTCGGATTCGACCGATCAGATCGCCCGCTTCAAGGCCGTTCACTGGAATACGATCGAAATCGATGGCCACGATCAGGCCGCCATCGCCGATGCGATCGAAGCCGCCCACAAGTCTGATCGCCCGACCTTCATCGCCTGCAAGACGGTGATCGGCTTCGGCGCCCCGAACAAGGCCGGCAGCCACAAGGTTCACGGCAGCCCGCTCGGCGCCGACGAGATCGCCGCCACCCGTAAGGCGCTGAACTGGGATTACGAGCCCTTCGTCGTTCCCTCGGACATTCTCGATGCATGGCGCGCCGCCGGCACCCGTTCCGACAATATCGTCAAGGCATGGGAAGAAACTCTGGCCAAGTCGCCCGTCAAAGCGGAATTCTCCCGCCGCATGGCAGGCGAATTGCCGGAGGGTTTCGACGCCGCGATCAGCGCATATAAGAAGAAGCTGGCCGAGACCAAGCCGACGGTCGCAACCCGCAAGGCATCCGAAGACGCGCTGGAGATCATCAACGGCTTCGTGCCGGAAACGCTTGGCGGTTCCGCCGACCTGACGCCGTCTAACAACACCAAGACCAGCCAGATGCACTCGATCACGCCGACGGATTTCGCCGGCCGTTACGTGCACTGGGGCATCCGCGAGCACGGCATGGCTTCGGCCATGAACGGCATTGCGCTGCACGGCGGCCTCATTCCCTATAGCGGCGGCTTCCTGATCTTCTCGGATTACTGCCGCCCGCCGATCCGCCTCGCTGCACTGATGGGCATCCGCGTCATCCACGTTCTGACGCATGACTCGATCGGCGTCGGAGAAGACGGCCCGACGCACCAGCCCGTCGAACAGCTCGCCGGCTTGCGCGCCATCCCCAACCTGCTGGTCTTCCGCCCGGCCGACGCCACGGAAACGGCGGAATGCTGGCAAATCGCCATCAAGACCCACAACCGTCCCTCGGGCCTTGCCCTGACGCGCCAGAACCTCAGCCCGGCCCGCACCGAATACAGCGAAAAGAACCTCTGCGAACAGGGCGCTTATACGCTTGCCGGCTATGCCGACGCCAAGGTGACGATCTTCGCCTCCGGCTCCGAAGTCGAAATCGCCGTTGCCGCCCGCGTAGCGCTCGAAGCTAAGGGTGTGACGGTGCGCGTCGTATCGGTTCCCTGCACGGAGCTGTTCTTCGAACAGCCGGACGCCTATCGTAAGCAAGTGCTCGGCAACTCCCCGGTCAAGATCGCCGTCGAAGCCGCCGTCCGCGAAGGCTGGGACGCCTTCATCGGGCCGGAAGGCACTTTCATCGGCATGAAGAGCTTCGGCGCGTCCGGTCCGGTCAAGGACGTTTATAAGCATTTCGGCATCACCGCCGACGCCGTCGTTGCGGCTGCCGAAGCAAAGCTTTAAAGAGGGCGCCTTGAGGCGCTCTCCATCTCCTCAATTCCAGGCCGCCCGGCCTACTGGGCCCTATTCTATCGGGAGTGAATGAACATGACAGTCAAGGTTGCCATCAATGGTTTCGGCCGCATCGGCCGTAACGTCCTCCGCGCTATCGTCGAATCCGGCCGCACCGACATTGAGGTCGTCGCCATCAACGACCTCGGCCCGGTCGAGACCAATGCCCATCTGCTGCGTTACGATTCGATCCACGGCAAGTTCCCGGCCGAAGTGAAGGTCGAAGGCGACACGATCATCGTCGGCGGCGGCAAGCCGATCAAGGTCACCGCGATCAAGGATCCGGCAACGCTGCCTCACCGCGAGCTCGGCGTCGATATCGCCATGGAATGCACCGGCATCTTCACCGCCCGCGACAAGGCCGCCGCCCATCTGACGGCCGGCGCCAAGCGCGTCCTCGTCTCGGCTCCCGCTGATGGCGCCGATCTCACCGTCGTCTACGGCGTCAACCATGACCAGCTCACCAAGGAGCACATGGTCATCTCCAATGCCTCCTGCACCACCAACTGCCTGGTGCCGGTCGTCAAGATTCTCGACGACGCCGTCGGCATCGACCACGGCTTCATGACGACGATCCACTCCTACACCGGCGACCAGCCGACGCTCGACACGATGCACAAGGATCTGTATCGCGCCCGCGCTGCCGCTCTCTCCATGATCCCGACCTCGACGGGCGCCGCCAAGGCCGTCGGCCTCGTGCTGCCGCACCTCAAGGGCAAGCTCGACGGCACCTCGATCCGCGTTCCCACCCCGAACGTCTCGGTCGTCGACTTCAAGTTCGTTTCCAAGAAGGCCACCACGGTCGGCGAAATCAACGAAGCCATCAAGGCTGCCTCCAACGGCAAGCTGAAGGGCATCCTCGGCTACACCGACGAGCCGCTCGTCTCCCGCGACTTCAACCACGACAGCCACTCCTCGATCTTCGCAACCGATCAGACCAAGGTCATGGAAGGCAATTTCGTGCGCGTCCTGTCCTGGTACGACAACGAGTGGGGCTTCTCGAGCCGCATGTCGGACACGGCCGTGGCTTTCGCCAAGCTCATCTGAGCGGTGGATCATTGAAAATCATGGATGGCCCGGGAAACCGGGCCGTTTTTGTTATAGGCGTGTGAAGCCAGTCATGGCATCGTTGATGGCCCCGGGGCCGTGTTGCCATCCGGAGGAGATAAAGAGGGATGGATGGTTTACTTTACCGTTGAAGTCGCCGGCCGCGCCGTCGCCAGCTTTCGCTCGAAGAACCATGAGGAAGCGACGCATTTCTTCGAAGCGGAAGATTTTCGTGACGACCTCACCATTCTAGAATCCGAGGGCAAGCCCCTGTGGGACCGGAAGGCGACGCTCAGCCTGCGCAAAGCGACGGCTGAGGAAGCCAGCGAAGTCGAACACGCCTATGAATTCGACGACGATCCGGAAAGGACCATCGATGATGAGTTCGTCGTTTTCCTGGTGCCGGTCGAAGACCTGACCGACGAGGGCGAGGACACCGAAGACGGACCGTGAAAGCCATTTCGAAGCGACGGGTTCGTTGCGGCCGAAGAACGGAATCACGGTTGGCAATTCGCTGGCCAAGCGTGATAAACTGAGGAAATGCAATAGCGCTGCACAATGGCTGAGATGATCTAAGTGGAGGCGATAAATGGCAGAGGCGCAAAAACGCTTGTCCCAAACCACCCTCAAGCGGCGGCAGCGCTTTCACCCCAAGCGGGACGTCAGACCTGCCGTGTTGGCAAAGGCTAATCGTCTGGCCATCCGGGTTGCCGCGTTCATCGGTCTTTCGTTCCTCGCCGTCATCATACTTCAGGCAGTGTTCTGACGGGGCCGCATGGAGGAATGTGTCTATCCTGCTGCGGTTTGCGGATACCCGCAGGAAAAATCGATCTTCCTGCCTTTCGCCCTGCTCTTGCCTGATTTTCTTATACATTCTTCATAGAGAGTTTCTCCCGTAGCATTTCCGTGTCGGTGGCCGTCCGGCAGCCGTTCAGCAGCATGATGCAGCACGAGACGAGGTTAAGCCGCAAGGCCTACCCTTCTCTGCCGTTTTGCCGTTTACTGATGGATCGACGTGCGTGGCGGAGGGGTTGAGACGGACGGATCGGTCGGGGGTGGCCGCATCCGCGAAGGATTCGATGGAAAGGGGTGGGCATGGAAGCGTTCTATATCGTGGTGCTGGTCGCGACGGCGCTTGTGCTTCTTGCCGCTTTTTCGAGTCTGCTCGCCTTCCGCTTCGGCGCCCCGCTGCTGCTGCTCTTCCTGATGATCGGCCTTGCCGCCGGCGTCGACGGGCTCGGCATCGAATTCAGCAACAACTATCTCGCCTATATTCTCGGTTCTATTGCGCTCGCCGTCATCCTGTTCGATTCCGGCTTCGGTACGCCGATGCAGGCCTTTCGGCTCGCGGCCGTGCCTTCTTTGACGCTCGCTTCGGTCGGCGTTCTGATCACCGCCTCGCTCTTTGCCGTCGCTGCCATGTGGCTGTTGAATTTCACCTGGCTCGAAGGCCTGCTGCTCGGTTCGATCGTCGCATCGACGGATGCCGCCGCCGTCTTCTTCCTGCTGCGCATCGGCGGCATCAACATCCGCGATAAGGTGCGCTCGACGCTGGAAGTCGAATCCGGCACCAACGATCCGATGGCGATCTTCCTCACCATCGCCCTCGTCGAGGTCCTGGCGAGCGGCGAGCGTTATGCCGGCATCAATATCGGCATGCTCGCCATGTTCGTGCAGCAGATGGGGCTCGGCGTCATCCTCGGCCTGCTCGGCGGCATGATGATCGTGCTGATCGTCAGCAGGCTCGACACCGATCGCGGCCTGACGCCGATCTTCGTGCTGGCGCTTGCCCTTCTCGTCTTCTCCTTCGCCGGTGCGGTCGGCGGCAGCGGCTTCCTCGCCGTCTATGTCGCCGGCATCTACGCCGGAAACCGGAGAATGCAGGCGCTTGGCACCATCAAACGCTTCCAGGACGGCATGACCTGGCTGGCGCAGATTATCATGTTCCTGGTGCTCGGCCTGCTCGCCACGCCGTCACAATTTCCCGCCATCGTCGTGCCGGCGATCCTGCTTGCCCTCTTCCTGATCTTCATTGCCCGACCGCTGGCAATCTGGCTGTCGCTGCTTCCGTTCGATTATACGCAGCAGGAGATCGGTTTCGTCGCCTGGGTCGGCCTGCGCGGCGCCGTCTCCATTTTGCTCGCTATCATGCCGATCCTCGGCGGCCTGGAAAACGGTCAGCTCTTCTTCAACACCGCCTTCATCATCGTGTTGGTCTCCCTGCTCGTCCAGGGCTGGACGATCAAGCCGATAGCCAAGAAGCTCGGCCTGATCATTCCGCCGCGCATCGGCGCCGTCGACAAGGTCGAGGTCGATCTTCCCGGCGCCGCCAACCACGAACTTCTCTCCTACCGTGTCATCAAGGACAGTCCGGTGCTGCGCGGCGAGCGCATTCCGCGCTGGGCCACCCCTTCGCTTGTCATCCGCGACGGCAAGTCAATGCGTTATCAATATGCCGGGCGGCTGCGCGAAAACGATCTGGTCTATCTCTTCATCGTGCCGAGCTATTCCCGGCTGCTCGACCGGCTCTTCGCCAGCCGTGCGCCGGTGGATGAGGACGATGCCGAATTCTTCGGCGCCTTCGCGCTCTCGCCCGCCCGTCCCGCCGCCGATCTCGATGCCGCCTATGGGCCCGGCCTGCTCAACGAATCCGAGAAAGGCCTGACGATCGCGGAACTGATGCGGCAGCGCCTCGGCGGCAAGGCCGATTATGCCGATCGCGTGCGTCTCGGCTCGATCATCCTCATCGTCCGTGATCTCGACGAGCACGACCACGTCACCTCGGTCGGCATGTCGCTCGAAGCGGTCGAACCGGCCACCACCCTGCCGATCTTCATCAATCTCAAGGACATTATCCAGCGCATCCACGACAGGTTGAACGGACGCCGCAACCGCGAAGCGGCGGCCTCCGAAACCATGCCGAAAGCATCGGCCGGAGGCGAGGAAGCTAGACGCGAAAACGGCCGTTGAACGCCTTGCGTCTCGAATGATCCTTGCTATGGTCGGCGCGACTTCCGCCAACCAAGACTGGATCTTCCCCATGCCTTCTTTCAAGACCCTCGACGATCTCTCCGACATCAGCGGCAAGCGCGTGCTCATCCGTGTCGACCTCAATGTCCCGGTCAAGGACGGCAAGGTCACCGATACGACGCGCATCGAGCGAGTGGCGCCGACGATCCTCGAACTGTCGGGCAAAGGCGCCAAGGTGATCCTGCTTGCCCATTTCGGCCGGCCGAAGGACGGTCCGTCGGCGGATCTGTCGCTGTCGCTAATCGCCTCTTCCGTCGAGGAAGTGCTCGATCACGCGGTGCTGACGGCCTCCGACTGCATCGGCGAGGCCGCCGCTTCCGCAGTAGCCGGAATGAATAATGGCGATATTCTGCTGCTGGAAAACACCCGCTTTCACAAGGGCGAGGAAAAGAACGATCCCGATTTCACCAAGGCGCTCGCCGCCAACGGCGATATCTATGTCAATGACGCCTTCTCCGCCGCCCACCGCGCCCATGCTTCCACCGAAGGCCTTGCTCACCACCTGCCGGCCTTTGCCGGCCGCACCATGCAGGCCGAGCTGGAAGCGCTGGAAAAAGGTCTCGGCAGTCCCACCCGCCCCGTCGTCGCCATCGTCGGCGGCGCCAAGGTCTCGACCAAGATCGATCTTTTGATGAATCTTGTGAAGAAGGTCGATGCACTCGTCATCGGCGGCGGCATGGCCAATACCTTCATCGCCGCGCGTGGCACCAATGTCGGCAAGTCGCTCTGCGAGCATGATCTTGCTGAAACCGCCAAGCAGATCATGATCGAGGCCGCGACATCAGGCTGCGCCATCATTCTGCCGGAAGACGGTGTCGTCGCCGGCGAGTTCAAGGCGGGTGCCGCCAATGAGACGGTCGATATCAACGCCATTCCCGCCGATGCCATGGTGCTCGACGTCGGGCCGAAATCCATTCAGGCCATCAATGCCTGGATCGAGCGCGCCTCGACGCTCGTCTGGAACGGTCCGCTCGGCGCCTTCGAGATCGAGCCCTTCGATGCCGCAACGGTTGCAGTCGCAAAATACGCCGCCGAGCGCACAGCAGCCGGCAAGCTGACCTCGGTTGCCGGCGGCGGCGATACCGTCTCAGCGCTGAACCATGCCGGCGTTGCCGACGATTTCACCTATGTCTCCACCGCCGGCGGCGCTTTCCTCGAATGGATGGAAGGCAAGGAGTTACCCGGCGTCGCCGTCCTCAACGCCGGCAAATGAGCGCTAAGCGAATTTGGCAGGTTTTACATGTGGATAGACCGCGGCGGCGAGAAGCCTTCCGCGGTCTTTTGCTCAAGCGCCGGAAAAAATCCCAGTTTTTCAAACGATTGAAACGATTTCAATCGTTTCAGTGACTTAGCCTTCCATTTTCCTCCCTATAAACTTCTGTTATCGCCGTCCTATATTCTTAAACCGCCGATGTTTCATGCTGTGGAGAGAACGAATGAGCGAACGACTGGAAGATATTGCAGTGCAGATGGTTGCAGGCGGCAGGGGACTGCTTGCGGCTGATGAATCGACCTCGACCATCAAGAAGCGTTTCGACACGATCAATCTCGAATCGACCGAAACGAGCCGTCGCGATTACCGCGAGATGCTCTTCCGCTCCGACGAGGCGATGAAGAAATATATTTCCGGCGTTATCCTCTTCGAAGAGACGCTCTTCCAGAAGGCCGCGGACGGCACGCCTTTCGTCGATATCATCCGCGCCGCTGGTTCCATTCCCGGCATCAAGGTCGATACCGGCGCCAAGCCGATGGCCAAATTTCCGGGCGAAACCATCACCGAAGGCCTCGATGGTCTCGGCGAGCGCCTTGCCCGCTATTATGAGGCTGGCGCCCGTTTCGCCAAGTGGCGCGGCGTCGTCGCCATCTCCTCGACACTGCCGACCCGCGGCTCGGTTCGCGCCAACGCTCAGGCGCTTGCCCGCTACGCGGCCCTCTGCCAGGAAGCCAAGATCGTTCCGATCGTCGAGCCGGAATGCCTGATGGACGGCAAGCCGGGCGACCACAATATCGACCGCTGCGCCGAAGTCACCGAATCCACGCTGCGCATCGTTTTTGAGGAACTGGCCGATGCCCGCGTCAGCCTCGAAGGCATGATCCTGAAGCCGAACATGGTCATCGACGGCAAGAACGCCCGCAAGGCCTCGGTCGCCGAAGTCGCCGAACGCACCGTGCAGGTGCTGAAGCGCACGGTTCCCTCTGCGGTTCCCGGCATCGCCTTCCTCTCCGGCGGCCAGTCGACCGAAGAAGCGAGCGCGCACCTTTCGGCGATCAATGCCACAGCCGACCTGCCCTGGTTCGTCACCTTCTCCTACGGCCGCGCCCTGCAGGACAGTGCGCTGAAGGCCTGGAACGGCAAGCCGGAAAACGTCGCCGCCGGCCAGCGTGAATTCACCCATCGCGCCGAGATGAACAGTCTCGCCGCCAAGGGCAGCTGGAAGAAGGACCTGGAAAAGGCCGCCTGATTTTGAGCATTTGGGAAAGGGCGAGGGCAGCAACCACAATGTTGCTGCTCTTGCCTAATCCCCCCGCCTCCCTCGCTACGTCTGTGGCCGTCACATTGAGGGAGGAGCTCAGCGCCGCCACATACCCCTTCTCCCCAGCGGGGAGAAGATGCCGGCAGGCAGATGAGGGGGCCACACGGCACAGCATTGATTGCCCTGCTCGCTCACAACAATAACAAATGTTCTGCCGCGGCCCCCTCATCCGACCCTTCGGGCTACCTTCTCCCCGCTGGGGGGAAGGGAGCAACCAACCCAACGCGCCAGACACCCTCCTTCTCATTGTCACGGCGACAAGAAACCACTTCGTCCCATCTAAATCCGTGATTATTCATAACGGCCCGCCACAACAGGAGCCGCGATGAACACCCTTTCCTACGTCACCGTCGATGTCTTCACCTTCACGCGCTTCGAGGGCAATCCGCTTGCGGTCATCTCCGATGCGCGCGGCCTCACCGATGCGGCGATGCAGAAGATCGCCACCGAGTTCAACTATTCCGAGGTGACTTTCGTCCTGCCGCCGGAAGACCCCGAGAATTCTGCCCGCGTGCGCATCTTCACCCCGACGATGGAAATCCCCTTTGCCGGCCATCCGAACGTCGGCACCGCCTACGTGCTCGGCCAGCAGGCGGAGATCTTCGGTAAGCCGGTCGGCGAGAAGCTGCGCTTCGAGGAAGAAGCCGGCATCGTCGAGGTCGACCTGAGACGCAGCGGCGGAAAGGTTGCGGCAACAGCCATCCGCGCGCCGCAGCCACTAACGGTCGGCGATACCATTGCCGAGGAAATCATCGCCCGCTGCATCGGGCTCGAACCCGGCGCCATCGTCAAAACCGCCCACGCCCCTGTCTTTGCCTCGGTCGGCCTGAACTTCGCCATTGCCGAGTTGAACGGGCTCGAGGCGCTCTCCGCCGCCCGTCCGAATCTCGCCGGCTTCCAGGCCGCCGCCGGCCGGCAGACGACGAGCGGCCACGACTTCTCCCTCTTCGTCTATGCTAGGACACCCGAAAATCCGTGGGCTATTCGCGCCCGCATGTTCGCGCCTCTCGACAACGTACCCGAAGATCCGGCAACCGGCAGCGCTTCGGCCGCTCTCGGCGCCTATCTCGTCGCGCTGACGCCGGAGGCCGATATGAACGTCCGCATCACCATCGAACAGGGCGTGGAAATGGGCCGCCGCAGCGTCATCACCCTCGACGTGGCAAAATCCGGCGGCCTCGTCACCGATGTCATCATCTCGGGAAACTGCGTTGCCGTGATGCGCGGCGAAATCATCCTGCAGGACTGACGGCCACATCGAGGCTTCTGCCGAGGCTTACATCAGAAAGTCGCGCGACAGCAACGCCACTGCCCATATGCCGAAGGCGATCAGCGCGATCTTCCAGAAATCCATCCGCCGCCGGAGGCCGGGAAGCCCGAGCGGCTTGATCACCTGTATCGCCATGGCAAGGATGAGCAGCAAGGCTATCAGCTTTGTCATGCTTTATTTTTTCCGTTTTTCCGAATGCCACAGGACGGACATTTTTCCGCGCGAACAAGAGGATCACACACGCCGTAAAGGCATTCCGGGGCACAATCAATCATCTTGAGGCTGGGCAGGCGCAGGTCTTGCCTTATGTCCGTTCATAATCGCTTAAGACCGAGTCTGGGAAATGAAGAGAAATCTGCTGTCCGTCGCCGCGCTGCTCTTTGGCACGCTCTTCCTTTTCATGGGCAATGGTCTGCAGGGTATCCTGCTTCCCGTACGCGGCAATCTCGAAGGCTACGCCACGACGACGCTCGGCCTGCTTGGCACCTCATGGGCCGGCGGCTTCGTCATCGGCTGCCTGGTGGCGCCGAAACTGGTGCGCCGCGTCGGCCATGTCAGAGCCTTCTCCGGATTCATCTCGATCATCGCCATCATCGCGCTGGTCAGCGGCATAATCATCGATCCGTTCTGGTGGGTGATCCTGCGCGCGGTGACCGGCTTCTCCACCGCCGGCACGTCGATGATCATCGAAAGCTGGCTGAACGAGCGCGCCAGCAACGAGAGCCGCGGTGCGATTTTCTCGCTCTATATCGGCATCACCCTGCTCGGTGTCGTCGGCGGCCAGATGATGATCCCGCTCGAAGATGTACGCACGCCGGTGCTGTTCATGATCTGCGGCATCTTTTATTGCATCGCCATGCTGCCGACGACGCTCTCGACCGCGGCTTCACCGCAGCCGCTGAAGGCCGTGCGCCTCGACCTGCCGGCGCTGTATCGCAATTCGCCCGTTTCCTGCCTCGGCATTCTGCTCGTCGGCATTGCCAACGGCGCTTACGGCACGCTGGGCGCTGTCTTCGGCGCCGGCGCCGGCCTTTCCGACACCAGCATCGCCATCATGATGAGCGCAACCATCTTCGCCGGCGCCATGATGCAGCTGCCGGCCGGCCGGCTTTCTGATCGTATCGACCGGCGCTACGTGCTTGCCGCCCTGTCGGCGATTGCCGCCATCGCCGGCCTGCTGATCTTTCTGCTTCACCCGACATCTCCAGCCTTGCTGATCGGGCTCGTTGTCCTTTACGGCGCGGTGGCAAACACGCTCTATCCGATCGCTGTCGCTCACGCCAACGACTTCGCGGCGTCGGAGGATTTCGTCAAGGTCTCCGGCGGCCTGCTGCTGCTCTACGGCATCGGCACGGTCATCGGCCCGACGCTCGGCGGCCCCGTCATGTCGGCAATCACCCCGCACGCGCTTTTCCTGGTCACCGCCGTCGCCCATGTGTTGATCACCGTTTATGCGATTATCAGAAGCCGCATCCGCGCCGCCGTCCCCGCCAGCGACCGCGACGCCTATACGACGATCCCGACCGGCACGTCGCCGATGCTGACACCGCAGAGCATGTCGCTGGCCGATCGTGGCACCGGCAAATCTCCCGAAAGCAGCGATCCTGCTGTAAAGTTCGGTTAAGCCTTCCTGCACAAAGCCGCGCTGCGGTTTTCT
This sequence comes from Rhizobium aethiopicum, assembly GCF_014197535.1. Taxonomy (GTDB): domain Bacteria; phylum Pseudomonadota; class Alphaproteobacteria; order Rhizobiales; family Rhizobiaceae; genus Rhizobium; species Rhizobium aethiopicum_A. The sequence goes on along the minus strand of NZ_JACIFV010000004.1, from coordinate 256,276 downwards.
CCGTGGCTCACGAAAAACGAAAATGGGGAGGCGAGACTGGATTTCGGCCGGATCGGCCTAAATTCCGATTCCGTATCGGCCGCATTTTTCGGCATTATGCTGCCGGCAGCAAAAGGAGGAGAACCGATGAGCTTTATCGATGACGACCGGCCGCAGAAGAAAACCGCCCACGAGATCGGCGCCGATCTCTCCATGCTTTCGGTGGATGAGCTGAAGGCGCGAGTGGAATTGTTGAAAACCGAGATCGCCCGGCTCGAAGCCGAAGCCGCCCGCAAAGCATCCGAGCGGCAGGTCGCTGAAAGCTTCTTCCGCTCGTGATCCGCTAAAAGCCTCCGAAAACAAGACCATAGGCAGGCAAAATGAGCCAGCCTCAAGTCTTCATTCGGCACAATGTTAATAAAACATTAAGCTTTATAAGGTATTACTGTACTCATCCAGGCTTTCTCTGGATCTCAGACAGTTTTCCACGCGGTGAATTGGTCTGATTTTTCTCCCTGTTTTACCTTGAGAGCCGCTTTTGCGGCTCTTCTTTTTGCTGCGGCCGGCGCATTTCCATGAAACTGTGGAGATTAACCCTTTCTTAAGAAACGGCTTGCGCATTTGCGCTAATGATACCATCTTAAAGTCATAAAGACCGGACGCGGAAACTTTTCCGTCAACCCCGGCGTTACCTGACCATAAGTAGCTGCGTGCAACAGGGACTATTGCGATGTCGGAAGTTGGATTGAACACGATCAGTTTTGCGGGCCGCGCGGCTGCATCCTCACAGTTCAAGGCACTCTATGCCGAAGGCATGTCGCTGGTCGAAGAGACCGCCGCCTATCTCGACGGCCAAGGCCGCGCAGCCTCCAAGGTTCTGCCGCGCATGGCATCTGTCCTCTACGCCGCGGAATCGATGCGGCTGACCACCCGCCTGATGCAGATGGCCTCGTGGCTGCTGCTGCAGCGCGCCGTCAACAATGGCGAAATGTCGCGCGACCAGGTGCTGGCCGAGAAGAACAAGGTCCGCCTCGACGGCTTCAACGTCGACCGCGCGGCACCCGGCTGGGGCGATCTGCCGGAATCCTTCCGCGACCTCGTCGAGCGCTCCCTGCGCCTGCAGAACCGCATCGCGCTGCTGGATCGCGAAATCTATCGTCCGGCCGAAGCCGTGATCGTTCATGACAATCAGAACAGCGTCCAGGCGCAGCTTTCCCTGCTACAGACGGCCTTCGGCAACAACTGACCAGATCTGCTAAATCCATTTGGACCGGCTGCGCGGTGCGCGGCCGGTTTTTTGTTGCCGCTGCGCACCGTTCTGCGAACGCAAAAAAGCCCGGCAGAACCGGGCTCCTTGCGAAACGTCGTTCAAGCAGAAGCGATTAGAGACCGAGGCCGCCGAAACGCTTGTTGAACTTGGAAACGCGGCCGCCGCGGTCCATGAGCTGCTGGTTGCCGCCCGTCCAGGCCGGATGCGACTTGGAATCGATTTCTAGGTTCATGACAGCGCCTTCCGAACCCCAGGTCGAGCGGGTTTCGTATTCGGTGCCATCGGTCATGACTACCTTGATCGTGTGATAGTCGGGATGGATGCCTGCCTTCATAACAATCTTCCTGCGATACCGGAGTTCAATTTGCCGCATGCAGTTGCGGCCAACGAACCGATTGAATAAATGAAGCCGCAGTCGTGATGGCTACGGCTTCCCATTAGGATGCGGTGCCTATACATGAAGGACGCCGGGATAACAAGAGCCAACAGGCCGCATTAGCGGGTCCTGCAGGCGATCGGAGACGATTTGGCAGAACAGGCACGGGCTGAGGAAAACAGAAGGCGGTCGCTGCGGCCACTCGGCAGGCTGATACCTTATGTCACGCGTTATCGCGGGCTGGTGGCCGGCGCGCTGATTTCGCTGGCGCTCGCCGCCATGACCTCGCTGGCACTTCCGCTCGCCGTACGCCGCATGATCGACCACGGCTTCACCCAGTCTGACGGCAGCTTCATCAACAGCTACTTCGCTATGCTGATGGTCATGGCCGTCGTGCTCGCGATCGCCAGCGCGTTGCGTTATTATTTCGTCATTACCATCGGCGAACGTATCGTCGCCGATCTTCGCCGCGACGTCTTTAACCATGTGACGCGGCTGTCGCCCTCCTTCTTCGACGTCAACCAGTCCGGCGAGATCGTCTCGCGTCTGACTGCCGATACGACGCAGATCAAGTCCGCCGTCGGCGCCACCGCCTCGGTGGCGCTCAGGAACCTCATTCTCTGTCTCGGCGCCATGGGCATGATGGTCGTCACCTCGCCGAAACTTTCGAGCCTCGTCATCGGAGCGATCCCGCTGATCGTCTTTCCGCTCGTCGCCTTCGGCCGCTCGGTGCGCAGGCGTTCTCGCGCCGCTCAGGATACGCTTGCCGAAGCGTCCGCCTTCGCCAATGAGACGATCGCCGCGACCCGTACGGTACAGGCCTTCAACGGCGAGGATGCCGCGGCGAGGCGATACGCCGGCGCCGTCGAATCTGCCTACGAGGCCGCCCGCGCCGCCATCCGCTCGCGCGCACTCTTGACCGGCATCGCCATCACCCTGATCTTCGGCAGCGTCGTCGCCGTGCTCTGGGTCGGCGCCCACGGCGTGCTTGCCGGCACGCTGTCTGCCGGCACGCTCGGCCAGTTCCTGCTCTACGCCGTGATCTCCGCGGGGTCGCTCGGCGCGCTGTCGGAGGTCTGGGGCGAACTCTCGCAGGCGGCCGGCGCCGCCGACCGGTTGACCGAACTTCTCGACGAGGTGTCGCCGATATCAGCCCCCGCCAACCCCGAGGCTCTCCCTTCGCCCAGCCGCGGCCGCGTCGAGTTTTCCGACGTGCATTTCGCCTATCCCTCGCGCCCCGGCAAATCGGCCTTGCATGGCTTGAGCTTCGCCGTTGCCCCGGGCGAAACCGTCGCCATTGTCGGCCCCTCCGGCGCCGGCAAGAGCACAGTCTTTTCGTTGCTGCTGCGCTTCTACGACCCGCAGCAGGGCAGCGTGGCAATTGACAGTGTCGATGCCCGGCTGACGACGCCTGACGAGTTGCGCCAGCGCATCGCCATCGTGCCGCAGGACGTCACCATCTTCGCTGCATCGATCCATGACAACATCGCTTTCGGCCGCCCCGGTGCATCGCGTGAGGAAGTCCACGCCGCAGCGCTTGCCGCCCAGGCCGATGAATTCATCGCCCGGCTGGATAACGGCTACGAGACCGAGGTCGGCGAACGCGGCGTCACCCTCTCCGGCGGCCAGCGACAGCGCATCGCGATTGCGCGCGCCATCCTGAAGAACGCGCCCGTGCTGCTGCTCGACGAGGCGACCTCCGCACTCGACGCCGAAAGCGAGACGCTGGTGCAGAAGGCGCTCGACGGCTTGGTCGACGGCCGTACGACGCTCGTCATCGCCCATCGCCTGGCAACCGTGCTGAAGGCCGACCGCATCCTCGTCATGGACCAGGGCCGCGTCGTGGAGGAAGGCACGCATCAGAGCCTGATCCGGTACGGCGGCATCTATGCCCGCCTCGCCCGCCTGCAATTCGACGCCGCCAACGAGGATGTGCTCGCAGCCAAATAGAAGGCAGGCGCCTCTGGCCGCACGAGACTAAAGTCTGGCTCAACTGCGCCTCCCTACGGTTGTCTTTACCGCCTCCTGCCCTACCCTCTTCATGCCCCTGGGTGGGGATTGCTGTTGAAATCGTGGGAGGAGATAGGAATGGCGCTTTCCAACATCACGCGACGCACGGGCCTCGCGCTCGCTCTTGGCCTGACTGCAATGCTGGGGCTCGGCAGCTCTGCTGTTGCTGCGGATTTTCCCGATCGCGCGATCACCATGGTCGTGCCCTTCGCGGCCGGCGGCTCGACCGACGTCGTCGCCCGCATCGTCGCGCAGAAGATGTCGGAGGATCTCGGCCAGCAGGTGATCGTCCAGAACGTCGCCGGCGCCGGCGGCAATCTCGGCGCCGGCAACGTCGCGCGCGCCGAGCCCGACGGCTATACCATTCTGATGGGCACCGTCGCGACCCACGCCCTCAATCCGCTGATCCTCAAATCGACCCCCTACGACCCCGAGAAGGATTTCGCCCCTGTCTCGCTGCTCGTCGTCGTGCCGAACGTGCTGGTCGTCAATCCGGAACTACCGGCAAAAACCGTGCCGGAACTGATCGCGCTGCTGAAGGCCGAGCCCGACAAATACAGTTATGCCTCGTCGGGCAACGGCACGCCGCTGCATCTCTCCGGCGAGCTCTTCAAGTCCATGGCCGGCGTCAGCATGCAGCATATCCCCTATAAGGGTGCCGGTCCGGCATTGAACGATGTCATCGGCAACCAGGTGCCGATCATGTTCGACAACTTGCCCTCCTCCTCCAGCCACATCAAGGCCGGCACGCTGCGGGCGCTGGCGGTGACGACCGCCGAGCGCGCGCCCTCCTTCCCTGATGTGCCCACGATTGCCGAGTCGGGCATACCGGGCTACGAGACCTATACCTGGAACGCGCTTTTTGCCCCGGCCAACACGCCGAGCGAGGTGGTGACGCGTCTCAACGCCTCGGCCAACAAGGCGCTCAAAGATCCAGCCGTTGCCGAACGCATGAAGGAATTCAGCGCCACCATCGTCGGCTCGACGCCGGAGGAACTCGCCGCCCATGTGAAAGCCGAGCTCGCCAAATGGGGACCAGTCGTCAAGGGCGCGAATATCCAGATGGAGTGACGCCGGTCTATGCCGCCGCTCGCCTCGCTTGCGTTCCACGGAAGCGACGGCAATTGGACGCCGTGCAACTCATTTCTAATTAAGGTAGTGGAAAAGCTCACCATTTTGGTCTAGCCTCGGCCATGCTGATGGTTGGAATTCAGCGTTTTGGGAGACATCAATGTATAAATTCGAAGTCTACAAGGATAAATCAGGCGAATTCCGTTTCCGATTCAAGGCATCGAACGGCGAAACCATGTTCAGTTCCGAAGGCTACAAGGCGAAGGCATCCGCCCTGAACGCCATCGAATCCATCAAGAAGAACTCGCCCGGCGCCGACATCGTAGATCAGACCAAGGCCGAAGCCTGAGCAGGACGGCACGGGCGGCATGAATGCCGCCCTGCTTTTTCGCGCCTTGAAAGGCGCTGGTGTCTTTGAAACCCGCCTCACCTGCTTTGAATGTCCGGCGCGGTTTTTCCTTTTCAAGTATTTTTTCAAAGCATGTCGAAACGAACGGCGATCGCGCCTCATTGTCTTGGAACGGCTGAACCGCTCCACCAGGCCAGATGGCTTTCGTCGGCGGCCTGGATCAAAGCCAACAACGAGATCAGGAGTTTTCCATGCAATATGCCCTCATCATTCGCGAAGCGCCGGAGGATTTCGCCCGCCGTAGCGACCCGGTCTATCGCGACGGCTGGGTCGCCTACACCCAGGCGCTTGTCCAGGCGGGGATCATGACCGGCGGCGCCGGGCTGACAGCGCCCGAGACTGGCACGGTCATACGCCGCAAAGGCGAGGATCACGATGTCCAGGATGGTCCCTATCCGGAAGGCAAGGAACAACTGGGCGGCTTCTATCTGATCGAGGTGCCCGATTTGGACGCCGCGCTCGAATGGGCGATGCGCGTTCCGATTTCCGACAAGGGTTCTGTCGAAGTGCGCCCTCGCCTGCAGATGTGAGGAAGGATGCCACCCGATGCAGGACGCGCCACCGAACAGGTGGCGCGACAGTCCTACGGCAAGCTGATCGCCTTTCTCGCCGCCCGCTCGCGCGACGTGCCGGCGGCAGAAGACGCATTGTCGGACGCGCTGGCTTCGGCCCTGCGCGTCTGGCCGGAGCGCGGCGTTCCTGCCAATCCGGAAGCCTGGCTGCTCGTGGCCGCCCGCCGCAACCTGATGCAGGCGGCACGCCGCCGCACTGTCGAGGCCAATGCGCAAACGACGATATCGGTGGCCTTGGAGGAAGCCGAGGAACACATGAACGAGGCCAGCAATTCCGTTTTTCCCGATGAACGGCTGAAGCTGCTCTTCGCCTGTACCCACCCTGCCATCGACAGCTCCGTGCATACGGCCCTGATGCTGCAGACGATTCTCGGCATCGAAGCGAGGACCATTGCACGAGCCTTCGTCGTTTCGGCGGAAGCGATGAGCCAGCGGCTGGTGCGGGCCAAGGTGAAGATCCGGGACGCCGGGATTCCCTTCACCATTCCGTCTCGGCCCGCCCTGCCTGGGCGCCTTACCGCCGTGCTTTCGGCGATCTACGCCGCCTACGGCCTCGGATGGGACGGTCTCGATGGCGAGGAAGCGCACCATTCGCTTGCCGGCGAAGCGATCTGGCTCGGACGGGCGCTTCTGACGGTGCTGCCGGATGAACCGGAAGCGATTGGCCTCGTCTCGCTGATGCTTTACTGCGAAGCCCGCCGGAGCGCCCGGCGTGACAGCGCCGGTCGCTATGTACCGCTCGACGAGCAGGACCCGGCCGGCTGGGACGCCACCATGATCGCGGAGGCGAACGCGCTGCTGCGCAAGGCAGGGAGCTTCAACCGTTTCGGCCCCTATCAGTGCCAGGCAGCGATTCAATCGGTGCATGCGGCGCGCCGCGTCTCGGGAACGACCGACTGGCAGGCGCTAACGACGCTCTATGCCGCGTTGCTGACGATGAAGCCGACGCTCGGCGCGCGCGTCGCCCAAGCGGCGGTGATTGGCCGGGCTTTAAGCCCCGCCGAGGGCCTGACCCTGCTCGACAAGGTCGATCCGCGCGCGGTCATAGCCTATCAGCCCTACTGGGCTGTACGTGCCTTTCTTCTGGCACGAGCCGGCGACGATGCTGCCGCGGCCGACGCCTACCTGACGGCGATCGGCCTCAGCGACAGTCCCGCCGTGCGCGACTTCCTCGCCAGCCGACTGGAGCAGGTGCGCCAAGCCTCGCCAGGTTGATCATTTCTCCGTCAGCTTCAGCTCGATGCGGCGGTTGGTGGCGCGCGCATCCGGCGTATCGCCCGGCGCGATCGGCTGGAACTCTCCGAAGCCGGCGGCAACCAGCCGGTCGGCCGGCACGCCCTTGCCGATCAGGAACTTGACGACCGAAATCGCGCGCTCTGAGGAGAGTTCCCAGTTGTCGCGATAGCGGCCGGTCCCGGCGAGCGGCACATTGTCGGTATGGCCGTCGACGCGCAGCACCCAGTTGATCTCCGGGGGAATTTCCTTGGCGAGATCGAGAAGAGCGGCGGCGAGCTTCGCCATCTCCGTCTGCCCGTCCGGATTGAGATCGGCGCCTCCCGAGGGAAACAGCACTTCCGACTGGAAGACGAACCGGTCGCCGACGATGCGGATATTCTCGCGATCTGACAGGATTTCACGCAACCGGCCGAAGAAGTCGGAACGGTAACGGTTCAGTTCCTGCACGCGCGCGGCCAGCGCCACGTTGAGGCGACTGCCGAGATCGGCGATCTTGGTCTGCGAGACCCGGTCCTTCTCCTCGGATGCCTGCAGCGCCGCTTCGACCGCGGCGATCTGGCTGCGGAGTGCGGCGATCTGCTGATTCAAGAGTTCGACCTGGCTCAGCGCCCGTTCGCTCACCTGCTTCTGCTCGTCGAGCTCCTGCGTCATCGCGCCGATCCGCTTCTGAGCCGCATCCTGGCCGCCCGAGCCGGCGTTCAGCAGCGCCTGAAGCCGCGAGCGGTCGCCTTCGGCAGTCGCGAGCGAGGCTTGCAGATTGGCGACCGAATCCTGGAGATCCTGGTTGCTGCCCTTTTCGAGCGCCAGAAGCTGCGTCAGCTCATTGATCTGGCTATTGAGGCGATTGAGCACCTCGTCGCGTCCGGTGATTTCGCGGCTGAGGATGAACTGCCCGACGACGAAAACCGTCAGCAGGAACATGATCGAAATGAGCAGCGTCGACAGCGCATCGACGAAGCCCGGCCAGTAATCCACCGTGCGTTCGCGGCGGCGGTTGCGGGCAAGTGCCATGGCTTACTTGCCCTCGCTCTTTTCTGCATGACTCGTGCGCTCGCGCAGGCGCTCGGTCCGCTCGCCGCCCCGCTCCTGCAGGCCGATGCGCTCGGCCAGCCGGTCGAGCGTGCGGCGCATTGCCTTCGCCTCGTCCTGCTGTGCCTCGATCCAGTCACGCAGCATCTGCTGCTCGTTGCGCATATTCTTGACCAGACCCTGAATACCTTCGGCAAGGCTTGCCATGGCGGCGACAGAGCGCTGGTTGCCGACACCGCCTTCTTCGGAGACCTTGCGCAGATACTCGGAGAGTGCGCGCATGTCGTCCGAGGAAGACCCGGCAACGGCGTCGAGCGCCGGCGCAAGATCGGAGCCGACATCGGTGACCGAGGAGAGCCAGTTTTCCAGCTCCGTATAGAAGCGATTCTGCGCGCGACCTGCCTGCAGGTCGAGGAAGCCGAGAATGAGCGAACCGGAGAGGCCGAGCAGCGACGACGAGAAGGCCTGCCCCATGCCGGAAAGCGGCATGGAAAGTCCCTCTTTCAGCGCCGAGAGCACGTCTCCCGTGCCGTTCGAGCCGGGATCGAGCGATTGGATGACGGCGCTGATCGAGCCGATCGTGCCGATGAGACCCCAGAACGTGCCGAGCAGGCCGAGGAAGACCAGGAGGCCGATCAGGTAGCGCGAAACGTCACGCGATTCGTCGAGGCGGGTGGCGATCGAGTCGAGAATCGAACGCAGCGCGGTCGTCGACAGCGCCACCGACGCCTTGCGGCTGCCGATCAGCGCCCGCATCGGCGCAAGCAGCCGCGGGTTACGGTTGACCTTATCCGCGCTGCCGGCAGCGCGGAAGGAATTGAACCAGCGCACTTCGGGTCGAAGCGCCAGCACGTGATTGAAAACAAGCACGATTCCGACTGCGAGAACGCCGAGGATCAGGCCGTTGAGGCCCGGATTATGCATGAAGGCGGTCTGCGTCTGCCGAAAGAGGATGGCGGCAATGAACCCGACAATGACGAGGAAAAGCAGCATCGTCCAGAGGAAGGGCATGGGGCTCGAGAGCCTGTAGGTATAACCGCCGGCCCTCTTTTCGGTGGAGCCGATCTCCGCCACATTCACATTTTCCATAGGTTCAGCAGCCTCCGAACTCATTGCTGGCGGAGACTAGAGCAACATTGTGCCGAATTGAAGTATGCCGAGGCGAAAACCGTGACTTTACAACAGCCGGTTTTTCATAGGCTCACTTGGCGGGAATCGGCCGCTTGATGACCTCGATCAGCGCCTTGTGGACGTGTTCGTTGCCGGCGACGATCGCGCCGCCCTCCAGAATGGCCGTGCCGCCATCCCAATCGGTGGCGAAGCCGCCGGCCTCGCGGATGAGCAGGATACCGGCTGCCATGTCCCAGGGCGCAAGCTCCGCCTCCCAGAAGCCGTCGAAACGTCCGGCGGCGACGTGGGCGAGATCGAGGGTCGGCGCGCCCAGGCGGCGGATGCCGGCCACTTCGCCCATCACGTGGCGCAGTTCGACCAGGAACTTGCCGTGATTGCGCTTGCCGAGCGCGGGCACGCCGCAGCCGATGACGCAATCCGACAGCACGCGGCGCGCAGCGACGCGCAGGCGCCGGTCATTGAGGAAGGCGCCGCCGCCGCGCTCGGCAGTATAAAGTTCGTCGGTCGCCGGATTGAAGACGACGGCGGCAACGATCTCGCCATTGCGCTCGAGCGCAATCGAAACGGCGAAGGCCGGGATGCCGTGCAGGAAGTTCGTCGTGCCGTCGAGCGGGTCGACGATCCAGCGATGCGCGCCGTCGGTGCCCTTGATCTCTTCGCTTTCCTCGCCGAGGAAGCCATAGGTCGGCCGCGCCTTCATCAGCTCTTCCCTGACGATCTTTTCGGCCTTGCGGTCGGCGGCGGAAACGAAATCGCCCGGTCCCTTCACCGAAACCTGCAGGTTCTGAACTTCGCCGAAATCGCGCCCCAGCGATTTTCCTGCCTTGAGGGCAGCCTGAACCATGACATTGAGAAGAGCTGAACGGGCCATCGGCGCATTTCCTTGGGACTGATACGGGACGCGCGCTGCCAGGGGCGGGAAATGTCCCTGAACATGCATGACAGGCAGCGCTGCAAAGATTGGCGGCCTCAAGACCACAAAATCGCGGAAATTTCAAGGGGAGGCACGCATGGCTGCCCGCGGGCCTGAAAAGGGCCGCCCTTATTTGCCATCCGAACTGAAACCGGCCTCAGAACTTCTGTTGCGTTATTAGGACTTCGCGGGCGATTTGATCGAGCGGCAGAATGCGGTCGACCCCGCCTTTGGCAATCGCCTCCTTCGGCATGCCGAAGACAACCGAACTCGCCTCGTCCTGGGCCACCGTATAGGCGCCGGCTTCATGCATCTCCAGCATGCCGCGCGCACCGTCGTCGCCCATACCCGTCATGATGATCCCCATGGCGTTCGAGCCGGCCGAACGCGCCGCCGAACGGAAGAGCACATCGACGGAAGGCCGGTGGCGGGAGACCAGCGGCCCGGTCTTCACGCTCACATGATAGCGCGCACCCTGGCGCTCGAGCAGCATGTGCCTGTCGCCGGGCGCGATCAGCACGTGGCCGCGCAGCACCGGATCGCCGTCAACGGCTTCCTTGACCTCGACCTCGCAGAGCCCGTTCAGGCGTTTGGCGAAGGCGGCAGTGAATTTCTCCGGCATATGCTGGACGATCACCATGCCGGGCGCATTGGCCGGCAGTTCCTCCAGGAATTCGCGCAGTGCCTCGGTGCCGCCGGTAGAGGCGCCGACGCAGACGACCATCTCCGTCGTCTTCGCCATCGCCCGCCCCGTCGGCGGCGGCAGCATGGCATCAGCCGTCAGCTTCTTGGCCGGCCCTTCGGCGGAAGCGGAACGAATGGTTCCCGCGGCGCGGCGCACGATGGAAAGTCGCGCCTGCGAGGCGCTCTTGACGACTTCGCGAATGCGCATGGCGTCGTCGGCAAGGCTGTCGGCGGCGCCGATCTTCGATTTCAGGATGACGTCGACGGCGCCCGCCTCCAACGCCTGAATCAGCGTTTCCGAACCCGCCTCCGTCAGCGACGAGCACATCACGACCGGGATCGGCCGCTGCGCCATCAGCTTGCGCAGGAAGGTGATGCCGTCCATGCGCGGCATCTCCACGTCGAGCGTGATGACATCGGGAACCTCGTCCAGCAGCCTGCGCGCCGCCACGAAAGGATCGGACGCCACCGCCATGATCTCGATATCGGGATCCTGCTCCAGCACATGGGCCAGCGTCTGCCGGACGCTGGCAGAATCATCGATGATGAGAACGCGGATTTTCTTGCGCATAAACGCCTCTAGATACGCTGAAACACCGTGTTCGAAACCTGTTTCAGCGGCAGGTCAAAACCGGTGATCGACTCGGAGTGGCCGATGAACATGTAGCCGCCCTTCGCCAGGCAATTGCAGAGGCGGTTGAGCACGCCCGCCTGAGTCTGCTTGTCGAAGTAGATCAGCACGTTGCGGCAGAAGATGACGTTCATCAAGTCGCCAACCTGATATTTGTCGTCCATCAGGTTCATCCGTGCAAACCCCACCCTGCTGCGCAGCTTCGGGCTTATGCGCACCTCCTTGCGGCCCGGCTGCTTGGCGACCAGCACATATTTGCGCTGCAGGTCGCGCGGCACGGGCGCAATCAGGTCTTCCGGATAGATGCCGCGGCGCGCCGTCTGCAGCACGTCGGTGGAAAGATCGGTGGCCAGCACGCTATAGGAAACGTCATTGCGGCCTTCCGCGAATTCCGCCAGGACCATCGCCATCGTATAGGGTTCGGCCCCCGTAGAACAGGCCGAGCTCCAGGTGCGGATGGTGCGCACGCCGCTATTGGCGATCGCCGGCAACGCCACGGTCTGCAGGTAGTCGAAATGCTTGGCTTCCCGGAAAAAGTCGGTCTTGTTGGTCGTCACCACGTCGATCAGGTAGACGGTTTCCTGGGCAAGCCCATCATGATCGAACAGGAAGTCGCAATAATCGTCGAAGCTCGAATGATTGGTCGCACGAAGGCGGCGTCGCAGCCGCCCTTCGAGCATCGTCAGCTTGGTCGGCGGCATCTTGATGCCGCTATAATCGTAGATGAACCGGGCAAGCTTGTCGAAATTGCGCTTGCTGATCCGGTCGCCCGGCAATTGGGTTTCCGCCATTGCTGCCACACTCATGGAACGCAGTACTCCGTTAATGCAGGGTCAGGCCGCCGATTGCAGAGCCGAGGCGTCCTCGCGCGACAAAAGCCGCGCGAGATCGATAATGACGACGAAGCCGTTTTCCCGGCGAACGACACCTGCAATATAGTCCGAGCGCCAGCGCACGCCGATATCGGGTGCCGCCTCGATCTGGTCACGCCGGAACGGCGTGACCTCGAAGACGCGATCGGCGACGAGGCCGAGAGTGAGCAGCCGGTTTTCCATCGGCACGTCGAGGACGAGCACCCGCGTATGCGGCGTCGGCACGGTCTTCGTCATGCCGAGCTTCAATCGAAGATCGATCGTCGGCACGCCCTGCCCGCGCACGTCGCGCAGTCCGAGCAGATAGTCTGGACCATTCGGAATCTTGAACGCTTCCGCATAGTCGAGGATTTCCCGCACGACCTCGACCGGCACGGCGAAAATTTCGTCGCCGAGGCTGAAGGTCACGAATTGCGCTTCCAGAGATGTCGCAGCCATGATCAGGCGCTTTCCTTGAATTCGGCGTCCCCCTCATCGGGACCGCCCATGGAGAGATCGAGAGCGAAGCCCTTCACGCGCGCCTGCTGAGCGGCGACGCTGCCGCCGGCCGGCTTCTTGGCGGTCTGCTTTCGGGCCGCAGCGGGAGTGGGATTGCGAACTGTCATCCTGGTGGCCGGCGCCCGTTCACGATGCCCACCCGCCATATCGACCTTGAAGAAGGCGATCGACGTCTGCAGTTCTTCCGCCTGCGAGGCAAGTTCTTCCGACGTTGCCGACATCTGCTCCGAAGCGCCGGCATTCTGCTGCGTTACCTTGTCGAGCTGCTGGATCGCTTCGTTGATCTGAGATGCGCCGATATCCTGCTCGCGGCAGGCGGCGCTGATCTCGGAAACCAGCTCCGCCGTCTTGCGAATGTCGGGCACCAGGCGGCCGAGCATCTCGCCAGCTTCTTGGGCGGCCGTCACGGTATCGCTCGACATCGAACTGATTTCGGCGGCGGCTGACTGGCTGCGTTCGGCCAGCTTGCGCACCTCCGAGGCGACGACCGCGAAACCCTTGCCGTGTTCACCCGCACGAGCGGCTTCCACCGCCGCGTTGAGGGCAAGCAGATCGGTCTGACGGGCGATTTCCTGCACGATGCTAATCTTCTGGGCGATCGTGCGCATGGCATCGACCGCGCGGGAGACGGCTTCGCCGCTGGCTTCCGCATCCTTGGCGGATTGACGCGCGATCTTTTCCGTCTGGGCGGCATTGTCGGCATTCTGCTTGATGTTGGAGGCCATCTCCTCCATCGAAGCGGAAGCTTCTTCGGCCGAAGCCGCCTGCTCGGTAGCCCCCTGCGAGACCTGCTCGGAACTTGCCGAGAGCTGCTGGCTGCCGGAGGAGACGTTCTCGGCGGCCGAAATCGCGTCCGCAACCACACCGCGCAACCGCTCGACCATCTGCTCCAGGGCAAGGCCCAGTGCATCCTTGTCGGAGAGCGGCTTCGGAGACACGGTGAGATCGCCATTGGCGATCTGGTTGGCAATCCCCGCCGTAGTCCTGAGGTTGGAAATCATGCTCTGCATCGCAATCCCGAGCGTGTCCTTGTCCGAGAGCGGCTTGGCATCGGTGGTCAGATCACCCATAGAGATCTGGTCGGCAAGGGCGGCTGTCGCGCGCAGATTGGCGGTCATGGTGTTGACCGTATCGATGAGATCCTTGATTTCGTCGTTGGTCCTGACGTCGACCTTCTGATTAAGATCGCCGATTGCCACGGCGTTTGCGACGCTCATGATCTTCCTCAGACCATTGTTGATGCCGAGCGTGATCCACAATGCGGCGCCGAGCGCCACGAGCACGGCGATCCCGGATGCCGCGGTGAGGATGAGCTTGGTCGAGTTGTAGAGATCGCTGTTCGATTGATCGGTCGCTTGCATGCCTTTGCGCTGAATCTCGGCAAGGGCGGCAATCGCGTCGCCCATGTCGCCGGTCATCGCCCGGAGATCGCCAAGTGAAAGCGCCAGCGCGCCTGCCTTGTCACCCCTGACATCGACTTGCTGCAGCTCGGCAGACTTCTCGCGGAATTTCCCGCCAACGCTCCGCAACTTCTCCCAATGCGGCTTGCCTTCCGGAGAGGCGATGGCCAAGCCGGCGTCGACAGCGTCGAACATGGCCTGCAGATTCTGATCGGCCTCTCTGTAGAAACCGGCGGCCGTGTCCGGATCGGTGGAAAGCAGCGCGTTCTTTTGAGCCCGAATGGCGTTAACTTCGGCGATGTTGGCGTTCAGCGCCAGTTCCAGCCGGCGCATCGGGCCGTCGATCATGTTGCCGCTCGCCTCGTTCAATGTGCCGAGGCTGAAGCTTCCGTAAACTGCAATGCCGATCAACAGCAGCGTCATGATCCCGAAAGCGAGACCCAATTTCAGTTTGATAGTGAAACGCATGTGATACCCCATTTTATGCGCCAAAACGATTGGATAGAGAGACGTTCCGATCCGGGAACGCCGAACTTCAGAGTGACGTGTCTGAAAGAGGGAAAGCGACTGCATTCACTTCCCGGCAGCCGGACATCTATCGTCGCAGCGCCAACGCCTACACGCGTTGGGGATATTTTCACCTCGGGCCAACGGAGCGGCCCGAGATATCCGATGAGGGCGGAGGCGCTCAGCTGCCTCGCCGGGGGAACGCTATGCACGTCCCCAGGAAGCGCCTAGGCGCTTTCCCGAAAATCGTCGTCGCTGGCGTCCGGACCGCCCATCGACATATCGAGCGCAAAGCCCTTGAGACGCTGCTGCTGAGCCGAAACCGTCTGACCGCGGCCCTGGCTTTGGACCTGCGGCGCAGGCTTGCGGGCCGGGGCCTTGGCCACCTTGGCTGGGCCTTTCGACGGCGTCTTCTGGGCGCCGGGCCGCGTGCTGCCGGTCGTATCGACCTTGAAGAAGGCGATCGACGTCTGCAGTTCTTCCGCCTGCGAGGCAAGTTCTTCCGACGTTGCCGACATCTGCTCCGAGGCGCCGGCATTCTGCTGCGTCACCTTGTCGAGCTGCTGGATCGCCTCATTGATCTGAGATGCGCCGATATCCTGCTCGCGGCAGGCGGCACTGATCTCAGAAACGAGTTCCGCTGTCTTGCGGATGTCGGGCACCAGGCGGCCGAGCATCTCGCCGGCATCGGCGGCGGCCTTGACGGTATCGCTCGACATCGAGCTGATTTCGGCAGCTGCCGACTGGCTGCGTTCGGCCAGCTTGCGCACCTCCGAGGCGACGACCGCGAAACCCTTGCCGTGTTCGCCGGCGCGTGCTGCTTCCACCGCCGCGTTGAGGGCAAGCAGATCGGTCTGACGGGCGATTTCCTGCACGATGCTAATCTTCTCGGCGATCGTGCGCATGGCATCGACAGCACGGGTTACCGCTTCGCCGCTGGCTTCCGCATCCTTAGCGGATTGACGGGCGATCTTCTCCGTCTGGGCGGCATTGTCGGCATTCTGCTTGATGTTGGCGGCCATCTCCTCCATTGAGGCGGACGCCTCTTCGGCAGAAGCTGCCTGCTCGCTCGCGCCCTGCGACACCTGTTCGGAACTTGCCGAAAGCTGCTGGCTGCCGGACGAGACGTTCTCGGCGGCCGAGATCGCGTCGGCGACGACGCCCCGCAGGCGTTCGATCATGACATTGACATTACCCAGAAGCTCGCCGATTTCGTCATGGCTCGTAATATCGGCCATTTTCGTCAGGTCGCCTTCAGACACTTCGCGAACCACGGTGTTGGCGCGGCTGAGGCCCTTGCTGATCGTGCTGGCGATCCAGAAGGCGGTGATCGCGGCGATCAGCAGTGCAACGGCAGCGACGGCGATCATCGTCGTGCGTGTCGTCCCATACTGCGCGTCGGCATCGGCGTCGGCGGCCTTCATGCGCTGCTTTTCAAGCGACAGAATCTCGGCGAGTGTCGAGTCAATCCCGTTGGCGGCAGCCCGCGCCGTCGTGATGGAGACGTTATTTGCGCCTTCCGCGTTGCCGCTCTTGACGTAGTCGCGGATCTGGTCGTCGGCTGCGTTGAAGGACTTCGAAAATTCGGCAATACGAGCCCAACGCGCCTTGCCTTCTTCCGTGGCAAGCGTCAGCACTTGATTGAAGGCATCACTGAATTCCTTGCGAGCCGCGTTGCCCTTGTCGATTGCGGCGGCCGCTTCATCGGCGCCACGGGCAGTGAGCAGGTTCTTCTGTTGGCGAATGGCTTCGAGCTGCGCGATGTTGATCTGCTGCGCAAGATCGAGGCGGGCTGCCGGGCCGGCAAGAAGATTGCCAATCGTATCGTTCAGTGATCCAAGGCTGAAAATGCCATAAGCGGCGGTGCCCAATAACATGAGAATAATAAAGGTGAACGCCGTCACCAGTTTCGTCTTGATTGTCAGTCTCATCGTCCCAAACCCCTCTTGGATTTATCTGCCGTCAATTGACGGCCCCCGCCGCGTCATGTCGCGATGAAAAAAATTGCCTGCAGATTCGGGAGAATGATGAACTCTCCACCCCTCTTCACCAGGCAGTTGATGTAGTCGGCGCGCCAGCGCATGCCGACGCTCGGTGGCGCCTCGCTCGCGGATTTTGCGAGCGTCGTCACCTCGTTCACCTTGTCGGTTCTGAGGCCGACGAGCGTCGGCTCGCCCTGGAGATCGATCTCGATCACGATGAAACGGCTGTCGATCGTTGCCTCCGCCGCCTCCATCCCGAAGGCGAGACGCAGGTCGGCGAGCGGAATGACCTTGCCGCGGAAGTTGATGACGCTGGCGACGAAGGGCTGACTGCCCGGCACCGCCGTCTCCGGAAGCAGATCCAGGATTTCCTGGACGATGACCGCTTCCAGCGCGAAGGTCTCGCCGTTGAGATCGAAAGTCAGGACCTCGACTTCCTCGGCATAGCTCCAATGATTGTCGAAACGCTCGGCTGTTGCTGTTGCACTCATCCTGCTACCCGCAATTGCGCCTCCTGTTGCTGACCCGCGGCAACCAGGTGCCCGACGTCGAGAATGAGAGCGACGCTGCCGTCGCCGAGAATGGTGGCGCCCGAAAAGGTTGCCACGTCATTGTGCAGTTTCGACATCGACTTGATGACCGTCTGGTGGTCGCCGATGATCTGGTCGACGACGAGGCCGACGCGCTCGGTTCCGGTCGAGATGACGACGACCTTCTGGTGCACATCGGGTTTCGTGCCGGTGCGGAAAAGATCGCGCAGGCGCAGGAACGGCACCAGGCTGTCGCGCAGCGAGATGAAGCTGCGGCCACGCGAGCGCAGATCCTCCTCGAGCGACAGTTCGAGGCATTCCTCGACGGCCGAAAGCGGGATGACGTAACGGCCGGCACCGACACGCACCAGCAGGCCGTCGATAATTGCAAGCGTCAGCGGAATGCGCAGCGACACTTCCGAACCCTGTCCGGGCGCGCTGACGATATCGATTGCGCCGCGAAGCTCTTCAACCGTCTTCTTGACCACGTCCATGCCGACGCCGCGGCCAGACAGATTGGTAATCGCGGCGGCTGTCGAAAAGCCGGGAGCAAAGATCAGTTGCAAGAGCTCGGGGTCCGAAAGCGGTTGGCCCGGATGGATGAGGCCCGAGGATTCCGCCTTGGCGCGGACCCGTTCACGGTTGATGCCGCGGCCATCGTCCTTGATCGAGATAATCACCTCGCCACCGGCCTGACGGGCCGAAAGCGTTATCGTGCCGGCCTTGGCCTTGCCGGCGGTAAGGCGGTCGGCGGGCATTTCGAGGCCGTGATCGATCGAGTTGCGCACCAGGTGCACCAGCGGATCGGCCAGCCGCTCGATCACCGTTTTGTCGACCTCGGTGCTCTCGCCCTCCATCACCAGCTCGATCACCTTGCCGGTCTCGCGGGCAAGATCGTGGACGAGGCGGCGGAAGCGGGAAAAGAGGGTCGCAACCGGCACCATGCGCAGCACCATCATCGTGTCGCGCAATTCGCCGGACAGACGTTCGATTTCTTCCGAGACGGAGCGCAATGCAATATCGGTGCTGGCGCTGGCGAGCTGGCTGAGACGCGATTGCGCGATGACGAGCTCCCCGACGCGGTCCATCAGTTCGTCCAAGCGCTCTGCCGGAACGCGCACGTTCTCTGCTGCCTTCGCCTGGCTGGCGGCGGGTGCCTCACGCTTGACGGGAACCGCTTCGACGGGACGGAATTCCGGCACGGCGGCCGCCGGGACAGGCGGTGGTGGTGCTGAGGCGGCAGCGGCAGGCGGCGGCGTTGTTTCAGCCGGAGCGGCCGTTGCCGCTGCCGCGCCGTCGATCTCCTCGACGCTGAGTTCCATGTCGTCGAGCACGAAGATGAAGACGTCGTCGATCGCCGAACGGTCCTGCTCGCTCATCAGCGTCACATCCCAGGAAATATAGAGTTCCGTCGGCGTGAGCTCGTCGAGAGGCGGAATGGCCGAGGTGTCGGCGCGCACGGTGCATTCGCCGAGATCGCGCAGTTCGTCCAGCAGACCGAGCGGATTGGTGCCGTTGGCCATCGAATTGGCCGGCAGGCTGAAGCGGATGCGCCAGCTGTTCTTCGTCTTCTCCGCCGACGCCTCTTGCGCGGGCGCTGCGACGCCGGCTGTCGCTGTGGCGAGCGCCGCAGCCTTGGCGCCGACCGCGGCCTGCAGCTGTGCCAGAAGCTTGTGCCCGGTGTCGCCGTGATCGGCGTCGGGTTGGTCAACGAGGGCACGCATATGGTCCTGGGCGGCGAGAACGGCGGCGACGAGTTCGCTGGTCGCCGCGACCTCGCCCTTTCGGACGCGGTCGAAGGCCGTTTCGCAATGATGGGTGAAGGCGGCGAGCGCCTCGAAACCGAACATCGCGCCCGATCCCTTGAGCGTGTGAAGCCCGCGGAATACCGCGTCGACGAGATCCTTATTGTCGAGTTGGTGAGTGAGGTCGAGAAGACCGGCCTCGATCGCTTCGAGGCATTCGGCAGCCTCCATGCGGAATACGGCGACGGGGTCGAGCGTACTCATCTTCCGAGGACCTTCTTCACGATCTTCACGAGACTTTCTGGGTCGAACGGCTTGGTCAGCCAGCCAGTCGCGCCGGCAGCCTTGGCACGTGCCTTGAGATCGGCGTCGGATTCCGTCGTTAGAAAGACAATCGGAACACCGGTCTGCGCCGGCAGCTTGCGCAATTCCTCGATCATCGTCAGCCCGTCCATGACGGGCATGTTGAGATCAGTCACGATCAGATCGAAGCTGCTGCCCTTGGCTGCCATGAGGCCTTCCGCCCCGTTGACCGCTTCGGTGACGCTGTAGCCGGCATTGGTCAGCGTGACCTTTGTAGTCAGACGGATGCTGGCGGAATCGTCTACCGTCAGGATGTTGGCACTCATAATGTCACCTCTTTATGCAACCAGAACTTTAAGTCTTCTTGATCGAAAGATTCGATGAAACCGGCACGCTCAAGTACCTTCAGCACGGAGCCGCTGGCGGGAGAAGAAAGGTTGAGCGTCTTTCCGGCGACTTTTGCTTGACGACGCGCCGCTTCTATAAGTTGGATGAAACTCAAATCAGCTTCAGCATCAGCAGGAATGCTAAACAGGATGGTATCTTTACTACGAAATGCGCCAATGAGCTTGGTGTGTAATTCAGCCGCGTGCCGAATGTTTAGCAGGGCTGGCAAAGTTATAGATTCACAATATTGACTCTGAGTATCCAATGCAGCCTCCTAGGCCCGAGAAATACTTTCGACCCTAAGAGGACTCTCACGACAACGTTAATGCAGCGTAAACACAGGTTGTAGAAAACCGACGTGAAGCGCATTCCGCGACTCCTAATTCTTATCGAGAATAAGTTGTATCCTTCTCTCTAAGCTTAGAAATAAATAGAATGAGAACAAAATCTTAAATGATCTCACTTGGCATGCGCCGCACCGAAAGCCTTGTCTCACACCTTTCATTAATCACAACGCAGGCGAGTCTGGCGCGTTTACCGGACATTTCCATTCTGCCCGTAAAAATAGAGTCAAATGGCCTGCGTTTTAAGAAAAGGTATAGATGTGGCACACGCTCTGGTAACATCCAACGCTGCAGCCTACACACCGGGGCGGGAGATCAGTCAGATCCTGGAATCCGCCCGCAGCCAAGTCGAGGAGCGTTTTCTCGAGGGCGGGTCGGTGCTGCTGTCGGTGATGGATGTCCTCAACCGCCTGCTGAAGTCGCTCGAAAGCGTCGCCAATGCACTCGATAACAACGAGGCGAGCGACACCAGCGCCGATCTCCGTGCTACAGTGGAAAGCCTGACTGCATTGCCGGTCACCGAGGAAAACCGCCAGCAGGCGCTCGTCTCGCTGGCGCAAACCGGCAGGGAACTGCGCAAGCACGTCGCCGACATGCAGGAGACGATGCGTTATCTCAGAACCTTTGCCGTGACCGTAAAGATCACCGGCGCCGGCCTTGCCGAATTCGCCGGATTTGCGCAGGAGATTTTGGAACGTATCTATTCGGGCACCGACGAGGTCAATCGCTTCGCCGCTCATCTCGACAGCCTCGAGAAAGAGGTCAAACTCGCCGCCTCCTTCGGGGCCAACGTCTCCAAAGGTTACGCCGATACCGTTCCCGCCGTCGCCCGAGCCCTGCGCGATGATGCCGCCAAGATCGCCGAACATCGCAAAAACCTCGGGGTCATCGCCCGTGAGGTCGGCGCAATCGCACGCGGCGTCCAGAGCAAGGTCAGCTCGACTCTATCGGCCCTGCAGATCGGCGATATCACCCGTCAGCGCATCGAACATGTACAGGCAACCTTTTCGCTGCTTGAAGATTTCCTCGCCGGCGAAGATGGCGCCAAGCTCGATGCCGATGCGCGCCAGCGTCTCCAGAATGTCGTTCACCATCTGACCGCGGCGCAGATGAGCGACATGTGTGTCAATTTCCAGCGGGATTCGGAGAACGTCGTCAAGACGATTGCGAGTTTCGACCACGACATGCGGGAAATCCTCAAACTGCGCGATCAAATGGGCGCGGAAAGCGGCGAAGCCGGCGGCAATTTCATGCGCGCGCTGGAATCCAGCGTTTCCGCCGCCCACGAGATCGTCAAGCAGGTCGACACGGCAAGCCGGCAGGCTGACCAGGTAAGCCATTCGACGATCGGCACGGCCGCCAAGCTTTCCGAAGCCATCGTCAATATCCGCGTCGTCAGGACCGACATCCATTACATGGCCTTGAACACCAATCTGCGCTGCAGCCGGCTTGGCGAGGAAGGCAAATCGATCAACGTCGTCACCGCCGAGCTGCGCATCTTCGCCGGCAAACTCGATGAATCCGCCGACGCCATCGTCAACGGCCTGCCGGCGCTCGAAGCCGCCGCCGGGCGCTTGGCTCCCGCCACGGACGCCGCGGCCGGCGGACTGGGCGAGAGCCTGACCTCGGCCGTCGGCAACATCCGTTCCGCGGCCAACGTCATGGAAAACGAGCTGAAGGTGCTCGCCGAGAACGGCCGCGAGGTCGCCACCAAGATCGGCCTGCTGATCGGCAAGCTCGACTTTCAGCACGAACTCGGCGATGTCCTTGCCCGCTGCGCCGATGTGCTCGAAGACGTAGCCGGCACCGATGTCGCCGATATCTCCGATCTCGCGGAGGCCATCGCACCGCTCGACCGCAAGATCTTCAAGCTCTACACGATGGTCCAGGAGCGCAACATTCATCGCGACATCATCCAGGCAAGCGAGGAGAGCATTCCAGCGCCCGCCGAGACCACCAAAGCCGAAAACGACGAGGATCTTTTCGCCGACGCGCTTTTCTAGAGCATGTCTCGCAAAACTGTGCAGCGGTTGTTTTGCGATAAAGGCATGCAGAAAAACAAAGACCGAAAGCATGATAAGCGAATCTGAAAGATCACGACATGCTTTAGAAAATGAAACGTGCGGCGGCTATCGCCGCCGGAATTTGTTGGCGGCATCGATCGCCGCCTTCTGCTGATCGTCCTCGATCCCGAGATAGAAATCCTCGAGCGCAGGATCGGCAAGCCCGGCACGGCGCGACAACACATACCACTTCGCCGCCTCGATCGGATTCGGCGGCGTGCCGATGGCGTTGATGTAGAGATGGGCGAGCTTGTTCTGCGCAACGACATTGCCGCCATTGGCGGCAAGTTTCAGCCATTCGAAACCCTTGACGTAATCCTTGGGGCCACCGACGCCGTTGACGAGCCAGATGCCGAGATCGAGCTCGGCCGTGTCGAAGCCGGCGCGCGCGGCGCGCGCCATCCACTCGCGGGCGAGTTGCTTCTTTTCCTCCGGCAGGTCCTTCAGCGTCGCATAGATCTGCGCCACGGCATATTGCGAATCGGCAATGCCCTGCTCGGCCGATTTCTCGTAGAACGGCAGCGCGAGCTTCAGCCCCTTTTCGCCGGGATTGTCGGCGACAACAATCTGCGCCCAGTTGAATTCGGCCGAAGGATTGCCGGCCTCGGCCGCCTTGCGCATATAGTCGTCGGCTTTGACCTTGTCGCGCGGCACACCCTGGCCTTCCATCAGCATCAGCGCATATTTGAACATCGCCGCAGGATCGCCGCCCTCGGCCGCCTTGCCGTACCAGAAGGCAGCGCCTTTCACATCCTTCTTGACGCCGAGGCCTTGCGAGAGGATTTCGCCGATTAGCGTCTGCGCCGCCGGATCGCCGAGTTGGGCGCGCGGCAGCGCCTTGTCCATCGCCGTCAGATAATAACCGCGCTGATAGGCGCCGTAGGCCTCGTCGATCGGCCCTTTGTAATCCTTCTCAGGCGGGAGGTCGGGCAGCTTCGCGCCCATGCGATCGAAAACGCCGACACCGTCCGAGGGCTTCACGTCCCCGTTGGTGAGCCGATCGGTGCGAAAGCTTGACGCCGGCGCAGTGTCCGGCTGGCTGATGACACTGTCCGGTGCCTGCGCCACGGCGATATCAGATCCGCCCGCGGTGAGGGCGACCATGCTGGCAAGCAGATATTTCAAAGGGCGGACGAGCAGGATCGGCATGAGCGGGATTTCAATCCTCAAACCGTGGCGCTTTTTCGTCAAGCAGAGCATTGATCTCGGCAACGATGGACGGCGCTCGGCCGGGCTCCCCGAATACCGCCAGCCGCAGCGCCACGAACTCTGCTCCGGTCTCGGCGACGGCAAGAGCCGACGCCGGATCGGTGCCGCCCATGACGATGCAGGGGATTTCGATCATTGAGGCCCACCATTCGCCGAGCGCAAGGTTCTTGGGATGCGCCTCCGGCTTGATATCCCCATCGAGCTTGCCGAAGAAGATATAATCCGGCCTGACTTCGCCGATCTCCAGCGCATTGTGCCGGTCGCTCGCATTGCCGCCGCCGACGATCAGCTTCGGAGCGTGTTTGTCGATCGCCTCCGACAGTGCCTGCGCGCTGCTGGTTATATGCAGGCCATCGGCCTTCGCCCGTCCCGCCACACGGCTATCGCCTGCAATCAGCGCGGCGGCCCCCGCATCCTGGATCACCGGCACAAGCTTTTCGGCATGTTTCTGGAAGGCGCCGTCGTCGAGCCCGTATTGCGGCATGATGACGGAGGCGACATCGCCGCCCTTCAGCGCATCGGCGACGATTCTTGCCTGTTCATCGGCGTCGGCGATATCAGGGACGATGAGCACCAGGCGGCAGCGGTTTTCGGCTTCGGTCATGAGGTCTTTCCGTTTCCTGCGAATTCCCTTCTCGAAAGGACGGATCCGCACTCGTTTTGTGTGAGTAGTTCCGTTAGAGGAGGCTTGCAAGAGGAGGACGTCGAAAGCATGCCGCAGGACTTGTCATTCTACTATGCCGCCGTGCCCGCGGTTCTGCTTGTCGGCCTCGCAAAAGGCGGCATGGGCGACGCTTTGTCGCTGATCGGCCTGCCCTTTCTCGCCCTCGTCGTCTCGCCGCTCGAAGCGGCGGCGATCCTGCTGCCGATCCTGGTCTTCATGGACATGATCTCGCTCGTCATCTGGCGCAGGCATGGCGATTGGGCGACGCTGAAGATCATGCTGCCGGGCGCAATTCTCGGCATAGCCCTCGGCTGGGCAACCTCGGCGCTCGTTCCCGGCAACGTCCTGCGCGTCGTCATCGGCGCGGTGACGATCCTCTTCTGCCTGCGCTATTTCTGGAACAATTTCGGCCCGGGCGCCGGCAAGACGGTCCCGCCGCGTGGACAGCGGCCGGTCGCCGCCGGTCTCTGGGGAACGTTTTCCGGTTATGGCAGCTTCGTTGCCCATGCCGGCGGAGCGCCGTTCCAGATCTATGCCCTACCGCTCAAACTGGAGCCGCGCGAATATACCGGCACCAGCGTGCGCTTCTTCGCAATCCTCAACGCCATCAAGCTCATTCCCTACTTTGCCCTTGGCCAGCTCGACACACAGAACCTTGCGACCTCCGCCACGCTCTTGCCTTTCGCGCCGGTCGCCACTCTTGCCGGCGCCTGGTGCGTGCGGCGCATGAAGCCGCAGATCTTTTATCCCTTCATGTATACGATGGCGCTGATCGCGGCCCTTCTGATCATGCGCGAAGGCCTCGGCTGGTAAGCGCGGCAGCACG
This sequence comes from Rhizobium aethiopicum, assembly GCF_014197535.1. Taxonomy (GTDB): domain Bacteria; phylum Pseudomonadota; class Alphaproteobacteria; order Rhizobiales; family Rhizobiaceae; genus Rhizobium; species Rhizobium aethiopicum_A. The sequence continues at coordinate 231,635 of NZ_JACIFV010000004.1, read as the reverse complement.
CTGCAATGCACAATTTCCTTGCTGCAACGGCCGGTTTGACGTAGCGTTTCTGCCATGTCGAACACGGACCCTTTCTCTGCGATTGCCGACCCGAACCGGCGCTTTCTGCTGGAGGAATTGCGGCGCGCGCCGCGGACGGTCAATGAGCTTGCCGAGGGGCTGCCGATCAGTCGTCCCGCTGTCTCGCAGCACCTGAAGGCACTGCTCGACAGCAATCTTGTCTCCGTGACATCGGAAGGTACGAAACGCATCTATGCGGTCAACAACCGCGGCTTTGACAAGCTCAATCTGTGGCTGGATCAGTTCTGGGCCTGACTCCCATGATGCCCTGACGCACTCATTATCACGCCATTGCTGCAAGCAGACGCAAACGCGCCAGCCGCGACGTCACAAAGCATCGGGCTGGCGCAATTCTGGTGTAATCACCGGTTCTTGCAAATTTTAGGCGGAATGGATGGATTTACCTCGTGCGCAAGATGATCGACCGGCGACCCTTGGGAAGATTAATGGACGGATGACTTGAGACGCTGAATCTCGTCCTTGATGCGCAGCTTGCGGCGCTTGCATTCGGCAATTTCTGTATCGGAGATCGAGGGAGCTGTTCTGAGTGCATGCAACTCCTCCTCAAGAGCGACATGCTTTTTGTGGAGTGATTCAAGATGAGCTTCAACTGTCATTTGACCCTTCCTTCCTCTTACCCTCCCCGACCATCGTCGTCGGGGATCAAGGTGTCAACGGGGCGGACTGTGACATATTTTTGACGGCTTGTCGAAGGCCAAAAGATGAAGAAGAGATGGCAAATTCATGATCAAGACTAACTAGCCGTTACCCGTATTTGGTGATAGGAGCTTGCGGAAATCATCGGCAGATCGGACAAGGTCCGAGGACGATAACGGGGAATGCATATGGCCGATCAGGAACAGGCGGAAATCAGGCTCATGGTGGCGCGTCTGCGCCAGGAGCACGAGGATTTCGACGCTGCGATCAACGCCATGATCGAGACCGGATGCGACGCTCTGCGAATCCAGCGCATGAAGAAGAAGAAGCTCGTTATTAAGGACAAGCTCTCCAAGCTGGAAGACCAGATCGTTCCCGATATCATTGCCTGAAAGGAACGGCCGCAGGATGACAGATAGACCCCTCGTCGCCATCATCATGGGCAGCCAATCCGATTGGGAGACCATGAAGAATGCGGCTGACACGCTGGAAGCGCTGGAAATCGCTTATGATGCGCGCATCATCTCAGCGCACCGTACGCCCGAGCGCATGATGAATTTCGCCAAGGGCGCGCGTGCGGAAGGCTTCAAGGTCATCATCGCCGGTGCTGGCGGCGCAGCACACCTGCCGGGCATGACAGCATCGATGACGCCGCTGCCGGTGTTCGGCGTGCCGGTCCAGTCGAAGACCATGTCCGGCCAGGACAGCCTTCTTTCCATCGTGCAGATGCCGGCCGGCATTCCGGTTGGGACCCTCGCCATAGGCAAGGCGGGTGCGGTCAACGCCGCTCTTCTCGCCGCTGCCGTGCTGGCCCTTTCCGACGAAGAGATTGCCGACAGGCTCGACGAATGGCGCGAGCGCCAGAGTGCTGCCGTCGCCGAATATCCAATGGACGACCAATGACCATAGGAACAATCGGCATTGTCGGCGGCGGCCAGCTCGGCCGCATGCTGGCCATCGCCGCCGCCAGATTGAATTTCCGCACTGTCGTCCTCGAGCCGCAGCTCGACTGCCCCGCCGCCCAACTGGCGAACCGGCAGATCGTCGCCGCCTATGACGATCCGGCGGCACTGGCCGAACTGGCAGACACCTGCGACGTCGTCACCTACGAATTTGAAAACGTGCCCGTCGCAGCCGCCGAAGCGCTCTCGGCAAGCATCGCCGTGTATCCGCCTGCCAAGGCGCTTGAGGCCGCCCAGGATCGGCTTGTCGAAAAACGCTTCCTCAACGGCTGCGGCATATCAACCGCTCGCTTTCATGCGGTCGACAGCCAGGCCGATCTCGAAACCGCGCTGAACGATTTCGGCGGCCAGGGCGTACTGAAGACCCGCCGGCTCGGTTATGACGGCAAGGGGCAGAAGGTTTTCCGCTCGCCCGCCGACAATCCTGACGGCGCCTATGCCGCGCTCGGGGCCGTGCCGCTCATCCTCGAGAGCTTCGTCGACTTCGAGCGCGAGGTCTCGATCATCGCGGCGCGTGCCGCGGATGGGACGGTCGTCTGCTTCGATCCCGCCGAGAATGTCCACCGCAACGGCATCCTCCACACCTCGACCGTTCCGGCCGCAATCTCGGCGACGACAGCGGAGGCCGCGCGTCAATCGGCCGAAAAGATTCTCGCCGCGTTGAACTATGTCGGCGTGATCGGCATCGAATTCTTCGTGCTCGCCGATGGCGGCCTGGTCGCCAACGAGATGGCGCCGCGCGTCCACAATTCCGGTCACTGGACGGAAGCCGCCTGCGTCGTCAGCCAGTTCGAGCAGCATATCCGCGCTGTTGCCGGCCTGCCGCTCGGCAATGGCGAGCGGCACTCCGACTGCGTCATGCAGAATTTGGTCGGCGACGATATCCTTGCCGTTCGCGACTGGCTGCAGCGTCCCGACACGCTGGTTCATCTCTATGGCAAGAGCGAGTGGCGCCCCGGCCGCAAGATGGGTCATGTCACGACATTGGCGCCGAAATTGCCGGTTTCGCAGTGAGAAACGCTCCTGCTGCCTGGGAAAAACACCGTCACGTGGTTGACACGCTGGAGGTGACGAGGTATCTGCACCCCCACCTAAAGAGCGCGCCCCGACGGCGCGCTTTTGATTGTTAAAGTTACGGGCGAATGTGAATTCCCCCATAGAGATCGCGGATCAGAAAAATGAAGATCAAGAATTCGCTCAAGTCGCTCAAGGCTCGTCACCGTGACAACCGTCTGGTTCGTCGCAAGGGCCGCATCTACATCATCAACAAGCTGAACCCGCGCTACAAGGCTCGCCAGGGCTGATTGCGCGAATCCGGATCGTGCGCCGCGCAGATTGCGCCGACGGACATCCGGTGTTCGCTGCGGTGATCACGTCTAATTTGTTTGATCTTCGGCGCTGGCGGACTAATATGTCCGCCATGCGCTTTTTTGCTTTGACGTCAGCGGTGCTGCCGCTCGCCTTCATCCTTTCCACCTCCCCGTTTCCGGCCGCCGCGGCGGAAAAGAACGTCATTGTCGAGCGGAAGGATGCCAATAGTTCGCCGAAGCAACGTCTCGATCAGCTCTTCAGCCAGCTGAAGCGCGAGCGTGATCCTGATAAGGCCAGCAGCATCGCCAATGAAATTCGTCTGGAATGGAATGATTCCGGCAGTGCGACCGTGAACCTGCTGATGCAATGGGCCGACAAGGCGATCGAGGAAAAGCGCAATCCCGCCGCTCTCGATTTCCTCGACGAGGCGATTGCCCTCAAGCCCGATTATGCCGAGAGCTGGAATCGCCGCGCCACGCTGAATTTCGTCATGGGCAATTACCGCAAGTCGATGTCCGACATCGAGCATGTGCTGAATATCGAGCCGCGCCATTTCGGCGCGCTCTCCGGCATGGCCGCGATCCTCAGCAATTCCGGCAATGATCAATTGACCCTGAAGGCTTGGGAACGGTTCCTCGATATCTATCCCGCCGATCGCACCGCGCAGGAGCAGGTCAACATGCTTGCGGAAAAACTCGCCGGCAATCGAACCTGAAACCGCTTCAACGAGCTTGATCTGCGGCCAGAGCGCACAATTTCAGAACTGTCGAGGGAATTTGACACGACCGTCCCCCGCAAAATCCATCGATTGTCGCCGTTAAGATCATGCTTGCCGAAGTTTCCGCTCTTCTCGCCCCGCTCGCCGCCGCCATCGGTTACTCCTCTTACAAGGCGCGGCAATTCGAACAGATCTATCCGAATATCGGCGAATTGACGGATGTCGGCGGCTACCGCATGAACGCCGTCCATGTCGAGCGTCCCGAACATGCGGATCTGCCGGCGCTCGTCTTCATTCACGGCGCCAGCGGCAATCTGCTCGATCAGCTCGTCGCCTTTCGCGCGCCGCTCGAAGGCCGGGCGGAAATGCTGTTCGTCGATCGTCCCGGGCACGGTTATTCCGAACGCGGCGGCCCTGAGAACGCGGTACCCTCGGGCCAGGCCGATGCAATCGCCCGACTGATGGAAAAGCGCGGCATCGAGAAGGCGATCATCGTCGGCCATTCCTTCGGCGGTGCGATCACCGCCGCCTTCGGCCTGCGCCACGCGGATAAGACCGCCGGCCTGCTCTTCCTCGCGCCGGCCACCCATCCGTGGCCCGGCGGCATCGACTGGTATTATCATGTGGCGACCGTGCCCGTCATCGGTTGGCTCTTCAACCACGCCATCGTCGTTCCGCTTGGACTGAGCCGGCTGGAGCGCGGCACGTTGAATGTCTTCCGTCCCAATCCACGCCCTGCCGACTACATTGAAAAAACCGGCCCGTCGCTGGTGCTGCGGCCGCGCACCTTCCACAACAATGCCGCCGATTTCAAAAGACTGCTCGCCTATGTGAAGGAGCAGTCGCCGCTCTATTCGCAGATCACCGCGCCGACCGTCATCATCACAGGCGACCGCGACGAGATCGTCTGGGAACACCTGCATTCGCGCGGCCTCGCCCGCGATATACCAGGCTCCGAACTCGTTACAGTCGGCGGCGTCGGTCACAAGCCGGATTATCTCGCCACCGACGTCGCCATCGCCGCCCTGGAAAAGATCGCCGGGGCGCCACGCGATCTGCAGGCGGCCGCCCGCCGCGCCGAAGAGAGGCTCGCCGCCTCTCTCCGCGATCAGGCGATCCAAATCCAGCCGTCGCTCATGCCCGGGGCTCTCCACGGCGTCTGATCTCTCCGGCGGCGTCCCTGTTGGACATTCGGCCGGCCTCCTCGAACAAAGCCTGCTCCTCGCATTGCCGCGCGCCGCAGCAGCCCCATATGTCTTTCCGTTGTTGTCCATAGGAGGGGAAATCATGGGCCGCCTGCATATCGGGACGATCTCCGTCATATCGGCATTGTCGCTAACTCTGACGACGGCCTTCGCGGCGTCGCCCGCACCAGTCGAAGCCGAGCACGGGATGGTCGTCACCGCCCAGCATCTGGCGACCGATGTCGGCGTCGAGGTGCTGAAGAGTGGCGGCAACGCCGTCGATGCGGCGGTCGCCGTCGGTTATGCACTGGCGGTCGTCTACCCCTCGGCCGGCAATCTCGGCGGCGGCGGCTTCATGACCATCCGCCTGAAAGACGGCACCAAGACCTTCCTCGATTTCCGCGAGCGCGCGCCGATCGCCGCGACGAAGACCATGTATCTCGATGCAAAGGGCGATATCGTGCCGCGGGCCAGCCTCGACGGCTACCTCGCCGTCGGTGTTCCCGGTTCCGTCATGGGCTTGGAGACGGCGCGCGAGAAATACGGCACCCGCCCCCGCGAGGATCTGATAGCGCCGGCGCTCCGCTTCGCCAGGGAAGGTTTCACGCTGGAACAGGGTGACGCGGCGATCCTTGCCGGCAGCGCCAAGCGCCTTGCCAAGGACGAGACGGCGGCGAAGATTTTCCTGAAACCGGACGGCAAGCCCTATGGCTCCGGCGAAAAGCTTGCGCAGCCGGATCTCGCTGCGGTCCTGGCGGCCATCTCGGAAAAAGGACCCGACGCCTTCTATAAGGCTGCCCCCGCCGAGGCGATCGTAAAAGCGAGCCAGGCCAAGGGCGGTATCCTTGCCAAGGAGGATTTCGAGCAATATGGCGTGCGCGAGCTGAATCCGATCGAGTGCAATTACCGCGGCTACGACATCATCTCCTCACCGCCTCCTTCCTCTGGCGGCGTCATCATCTGCGAGATCCTCAACGTCCTCGAAGGCTATCCGCTCTCCTATCTCGGCTACGCCTCGGCTGAAACCGTGCATGTGATGGTCGAGGCGATGCGCTACGCCTATGTCGACCGCAACGCAGCGCTCGGCGATCCCGATTTCATCGAGAACCCGGTCGAGAAAATGCTCGACAAGAGCTATGCCAAGGAGATCGCAGCAAAGATCGATCCCTACAGGGCCGGGACGTCGGCGAACCTGAAACCGCTCGGCGGCAAGGAGAGCAACGAGACGACCCATTATTCGATCATCGACGACGAGGGCAATGCGGTTGCCGTCACCTACACGCTGAACGGCTCCTTCGGCGCGGCGGTCGTGGCACCTGGAACCGGCGTTCTGCTCAACAACGAGATGGACGACTTCACCTCCAAGCCAGGCGTGCCCAACCTCTATGGCCTCGTGCAGGGCGAGGCGAACGCCATCGCCCCGAAGAAGACGCCGCTCTCCTCGATGAGCCCGACGATCGTCACCCGTGATGGCAAGCCCTTCATGGTGATCGGCAGCCCCGGCGGCTCGCGCATCATCACCATCACGCTGGAGGCGATTTTGAATGTCGTCGACTTCGGCATGGATATCAGCCAGGCGGTCAACGCGCCGCGGTTTCATCACCAATGGCAGCCCGACAGGGTCTATCTCGAGCCCTATGCGCTTTCGCCGGATACGGAAAAGACGCTTGCGGCGATGGGCTATAGCTTCGACGGCGGCAACGATGCGCCGCTCTGGGGCCAAGCCGCCGGCATCCTCGTCGGCGGCAAAAGCCTTGCCGCCATCGAAAAGGGCGGCGGCGCTCGTTACAATGGCGCCATGGACGCCCGCGCGACCGAAGGCTCGGCGGGCGGCTATTGACGATCGGCGAGCCGCCGGGCATAGGCGCAATGGTCATTCATGTCACGGTGACAAAGTCACCGTTCACAAACCGTTTGCCCCGTCCTATGCATGAGCGATCCCGCAAGCAGGACGATTTCCGAATGGTCAGCATTGAAATGATTGTTGCCGCCCGCGCTCGACTGCGCGGTCGTGCGCGCCGCACGCCGCTTCTTTCCTCCCCCTTCCTGAACGAGATCGCCGGCCGGCGCCTGTTCGTGAAGGCGGAATGTCTGCAGCATTCGGGTTCCTTCAAGTTTCGCGGCGGCTGGTCTGCCGTCTCCGGCCTCGACCCGGCGGTACGCGCGCGCGGCGTCATCGCCTTCTCCTCGGGTAATCATGCGCAGGGCGTCGCCCTTGCCGCCAAGCTGCACGGGGTGCCCGCCGTCATCATCATGCCGAGCGATGCGCCGAAGCTGAAGATCGCCAACACCCGCGCCTTCGACGCCGAAGTCGTGCTCTACGACCGCGCCAGGGAGGATCGCGACGAGATCGGCGCCCGGCTCTCCGCCGAGCGCGGCCTGACGCTGATCAAGCCTTTCGACGAACCGCTTGTCATCGCCGGCCAGGGCACGACTGGTCTCGAAATCTCCGAACAGGCGGACGAAGAAGGTGTAACGGAAGCCGAGGTGCTCGTTCCCTGCGGTGGCGGCGGACTGACGTCTGGCATCGCGCTCGCCCTCGAGGCCAGCGCCCCCGGCTTTCGCGTCCGTCCGTGCGAGCCCAGGGACTTCGACGATACCACCCGCTCGCTCGCCTCCGGCAGGATCGAGCGCAACGCCTCTCTGTCGGGTTCGATCTGCGATGCGATCATCACGCCGGAGCCGGGCAAGATCACCTTCCCTATCTTGAAGCGCCTCGCCGGCGCCGGCATCGTCGTCACCGACGACGAGGCGCTGCGCGCCATGGCGCTCGCCTTCGTCAGGCTGAAGATCGTCGTCGAGCCGGGCGGCGCCGTGGCGCTGGCTGCCGCTCTTTTCCATGGCGAGGCGCTGGAAAGCGATACGGTCATCGCCGTCACCTCTGGCGGCAATGTCGATGCCGACATCTTCGCCATGGCGTTGGAACGCTTCGGCTGAATAACAGGGCGGCTTCATTGTGATGGGGCCCTGCGTTCGCAGAGGCAATCGAGATATCAGCCTGCCATACCGTGCAGCGCGCCATGCACGGACTGTAGAACCAGCTCGCCAAGCCGCGCCGCAGCCGGTTGCAGCTCAGCTTCGGCTCTATGCAGCACCAGGCCGAGCTTCGGCAGCTCAGGCAGGCCGAGTGCCTCTGGCGCGAGCGCCCGGACCTTTGCCGGCAGGCCGATCGGCGTGCGGATGGTCAAACCGAGGCCGGCCGCCGTCGCTGCCCAGAGGCCGCCGAGACTGGGACTGACGAAGGCGAGCCGCCAGGAAATGCCCGCCGCGTCGAGCGCCCTGGTCGCCGCACTGCGCAACAGGCACGGCGCCTCCAGCGACGCAAGCGGCATCGGCTCGCCGCTTGCCGCATGCCAGCCGGGCTGTCCCTCGGCAGGGCCGATCCAGCACATCGGCACTTCGCCGATGCGCTCGCAATGCGCCGACAGTGTCCCGTCGCTCCAGGCAAGCGCCAGATCGAGCTTGCCTGAGGTGACCCGCTCGAGCAGTTCGGCATTGCGCACCACCCGCGCCTCGATGCGGACTTTCGGGTGGGCGCGCGCGAAACGGCCGAGCACCTCAGGCAGCAAGGTCTCGCCGAAATCCTCCTGCAGACCGAGCCGCACCCAGCCTTCCAGCTCGACGCTGTGCACGGCCGCCGCCGCCTCATCATTGAGCTCCAGCAACCGTCTGGCATAACCGAGCATCGTTTCGCCGGCATCGGTCAGCGCCAGCCCGCGGCCCGCCTTGCGGAAGATTGGCGTGCCCGCCTGTTCCTCCAGCTTCTTCAGCTGCGCGCTGACCGCTGACGTCGAACGCCCGAGCTTTTCTGCGGCCCTGGCGAAATTCCCGAGCTCCATGCCGGTCGAAAAGGTCCGAAGCACATCGAGATCGAAGATCGTCCGCCGCATTATATAATTCCAATTTTCGGGACAGTTGATCCATAAAATTCTGATTTTCAGCATCATCCTGTGCTGCGATGATGCTGTTGTCAAGGCCGCCGGACGGCCCGAACCATGGAGATCCCAATGCCCTTCGTCCGCATCTCTCTTCGCAAAGGCAAGTCACAGGAATATCTCGCAGCGCTTGCCGACAACGTCCAGCGCGCGCTGGTCGAGACCTTCGACGTGCCGGAGAACGACCGCTTCCAGGCCATCCATCAGCATGATGAGAATGAGCTGATCTTCGACCGCAGCTATCTTGCCGGCCCGCGCTCGGACGATTTCGTCTATATCTCGGTCACGATCGGCCGGCCGCGAACGGCGGAGATGAAGGCAGCGCTGTATCGGCGGCTTGCCGAGCTGCTGGCCCAATCGCCGGGCTTGCGGCCGCAAGACGTGATGATCGTCGTCAGCACCAGCGCGCCTGAGGACTGGTCCTTCGGCAACGGAATCGCCCAAATGACCGATCCGGACTGGCGGCTGCAAGTAGCCGGAGGCCGGCAATGAGCGCTTCGAACCCGAAATCGATGACCGTCAGGCGGCCTGGTAAGGTGACCCGCTCGCCCGAAGGCGTGGCAACCGCGCCCTTCTGGGTTGAGATGCTGCTCGAAGGCACCGACGGCGAAAATACCGCGATGCGCGCCACGCTCGATCCGGGCACCATCACCCGCTGGCACACCCATCCCAAGGGGCAGTTGCTCTATGTCGTTGCGGGACAGGGTCTGGCACAGAACGAGGGCGGTTCGGTTGAGGAATTGCGTGCCGGCGATGCGGTCTGGTTTGCGCCCGGCGAACGCCACTGGCATGGCGCCGCCGATGACAGCCCGCTCACCTATATCAGCATCCAGCCGGCGGAAAATGGCAGCTTTGTCGAATGGCTGGATCCAGTGGAGGCACGGCCATGATCGCTATGCAATACAGCTTTACCCTGCCGGCCGATTACGACATGTCGATCATCGACCGCCGCATCCGCGACAAGGGGCCGCTGCTCGACGGCTTCCCCAATCTCGGTTTCAAAGCCTATCTCAGCGCCCGCACCAGCGAATTCGGCAGCCGCGACAATCTGTATGCGCCCTTCTACCTCTGGCGGAGGCCGGAACGGGCAGGCGACTTCCTCTGCGGCACGGGTTTCCAGGCGCTCACCAGGGCCTTCGGCTGGCCGCAGGTGAAGACCTGGATCGTATGGGAGGCGCAAATCTCGCCCCATATCGCCGCTGCCGCGTTCGCAACCCGCAATATTCTGCAGACGGAACCCCACGCACCGCTTGCCGATCTCCGCCGGGCCGAAAGCGCAGAGGCCGAAGCCGATCTGGCGGCAGGCGCACTCGCCTCCGTCTCCGGCTTCGAACCGACGACATGGACCCGCATACGCTTCAGCTTATGGCGAGAGCCTCCCGAGATCGGCGATGATGCACAGACCTATCGCGTCGGCCATATGTCCTTGGCCCGATGAGTTTAGGCGGTGGCCCGACGGTAAAAGGCAAGCGACCCGGCAAGAGCGAGCAGCGCGCCGCCGCAGGCCCGTTCCAGCCATAAGGCGCCTGACGTTTTCAGGAAACGGACCGCCTGCGAGCCGAAGAAAGCGTAACCGAACATGATGATGAAATCGAGCACAGCGAAGACAAGGGCGAGCAGCATATACTGCGCCGTCTGCGGCTGAGTGGGATCGATGAACTGCGGCAGAAAGGCGGAGAAGAAGAGATAGCCCTTCGGGTTCGTCGCCGCGACCATGAAGCTCTTCAGCCCGATCGAAAAGGTCGATCTCATGGCCGCCTCATCGGATTTCAGTGCCGCATCGATCGTGCCCTTCGAGCGCAAGAGCATGATGCCGAGAAAGGCGAGATAGGCAGCACCCGCCCATTTCAGTATCGAGAACCAGAATTCCGATGCCGCAAGCAGCGCGCCGAGTCCGACAGCCACAGCGCCGATCAGAACGAAATCCGAAAGAACCGCGCCGACCATGCCGGCGATCGCGCGGCGCAGCCCATGCCGAGAACCATTTGTCAACGCCAGCAGCACTGTCGGCCCTGGTGTGGCGATACCGACGAAGGAAACGGCCGCAAAAGCCAAAAGAGTGACGACATCCATGGTGATCCCTCCAAACCCGGAGATCGAGACTTGCATGCGACGCATCCCTTGGCAATGCCTCGTCACATGAACGAAAAAAGCCCGCCGCCTTTTCAGGCAGCGGGCTTCATCACGGATGCGATCGGATCAGATACCGCTCTGGCCGTCCGAACCAATATAAGCGATGCGGAGCATGTTGGTGGCGCCGGGCGTGCCGAGCGGCACGCCGGCCGAGATGATGATGCGATCGCCCGGCTTGCCGAACCCTTCGTCGGCGACGATGCGGCAGGCGCGGTTGACCATGTCGTCGAGATCGGTCGCATCATGGGTGACGACGCAATGCAGGCCCCAGACGACGGCAAGCCGGCGCGCCGTCTTGATGATCGGCGACAATGCCAAGATCGGCACCTGCGGACGCTCGCGCGAGGCGCGAAGCCCCGTCGTGCCGGACGAGGTGTAGCAGACGATCGCCGACAGCTTCAGCGTTTCGGCGATCTGGCGCGCGGCAAGCGAGATCGCATCGGCGCCGGTCGCTTCCGGCTGGGCGCGCTGGGCATAGATAATGCCGGGATAATGCGGCTCACGCTCGATGGCGGTGGCAATCGAGGCCATGGTCGAGACGGCTTCGACCGGATAGTCGCCCGAGGCCGATTCGGCCGAGAGCATGACGGCATCCGCACCTTCGAAGACGGCGGTCGCGACGTCGGACACTTCGGCGCGCGTCGGCACCGGCGCCGAGATCATCGATTCCAGCATCTGCGTGGCGACAACCACCGGCTTGCCCGAACGACGGCAGGCGCGGATCAGCTGTTTCTGGATGCCGGGAACCGATTCAAGCGGCATTTCGACGCCGAGATCGCCGCGGGCGACCATCAAGGCATCGGAAAGCTCGATGATCTCTTCGATGCGCTCGAGCGCCTGCGGCTTTTCGATTTTCGACATCAGGCCGACACGGCCGCGGGCGATCTTGCGCACCTCGGCAAGGTCGTCCGGACGCTGGACGAAGGACAGTGCCACCCAGTCGACATCGTCAGTCGCGAGCACGGCGTCGAGATCGGAACGGTCCTTGTCGGTCAGTGCGCCGACGCCGAGCAGCGTGTCCGGAAGGCTGACGCCCTTGCGGTCGGAGATGCGCGTGCCCGAAATAACGGTCGTGACGATACTCTTGCCGTCGCATTTTTCTGCGCGCAGGGCGAGCTTGCCGTCATCGATCAACAGGCGGTGGCCAGGCTGCACCGATTCCAGGATCTCGGGATGCGGCAGATAGACGCGGTTCTGGTCGCCGAGCGCTTCATTGTTGTCGAGCGTGAAGGTCTGGCCGGGCTTCAGGTCGACCTTGCTGTCGGTAAACTTGCCGACGCGCAGCTTCGGTCCCTGCAGATCGGCGAGAATGCCGATCGGCCGGCCTGAGCGCGCCTCGACCGAGCGGATCCGCTGGATGAGCGTTCGCATCAGGTCGTGGCTCGCATGGCTCATATTGATGCGGAAGACGTCGGCACCGGCCTGGTGCAGCTTCTCGATCATCGATTCCTCGGCGGAGGCGGGCCCGAGGGTGGCGAGGATTTTAATTTTGCGATTACGCTTCATCAATTCTGACTTTCTTGCGTCCCTGGGGTGTCGGAGAGTTGAACCATCCAGCTGCCCTGGCGGCCCGTGTCATATTCCTTGAATCCCATCTTCTGGTAACCCCGGGCATAACAATCCTGTACGCCCGAGATCTTGAATTCGTTTTCCGCCACGCACATCTGCACGTCCCCCGTCCACCGTCCTCCTCGGGCGGCGTCCTCTGCGTAGAGGTAATAATAGCGCGACTGCAATTCGCCCTCGATCAGCGTGGCGCAGGTCGTTGCCGGCACCTGCCACCAACCCTCCGTGATCCAGCCGTCCTTGGCCCTGTATCCGATTGCCACCCCAACCAGATTTTGCGTTCCGTTGCAGACGCGAAAATCGGCGCGTGCGGCATCTGCGATGAAGAACGGCATGGCGGCTGCAAGAGCAAACAGGGCGAGTCGGACCAGCGGTCCGGACCGCGTGAGGAAACTTGGCGCGGCTTGAATCAACACGGCTCCCAAATAGCTCCACGGTTATTCATGTCCGTGTCTTCTTGCGCCGCCCTCATCCGAAAGTCAACGCAATGCTAATCGATTATATTCCCTTTCATAACCGCCCGCGGAGGCTCATATCCGCTCTCTTCGCCTGTCGCGCTTGAACCGGTCGCGGGCGCATGCAATCACTGGGCGCGACTGCGCAATGGCCAACGGCAAATTCCTTCATGGACGACTTTCAATCCTTCGAAATCCTACCTGGAAAACATGACAAAGGCATGGTGATCCTCGCCGATCACGCGATGAACCGCCTTCCCGCCCGGTATGAAAGGCTCGGCCTGCCCGAGTCTGCCTTCTCCCGCCACATCGCCTACGACATCGGCATCGAGGGCCTGACACGACAGCTTTCGGCGAGGCTCGGCGTACCGGCAGTGCTCGGCGGTTTCTCGCGCCTGCTGATCGACCCGAACCGCGGCGAGGACGATCCGACGCTGATCATGAAGATCTCGGACGGCGCCGTCATATCAGGCAATCACCCGATCACGCCGCAGGAATGGAATTACCGGATCGAAGCCTTTCATCGCCCCTATCACAATGCCGTGGCAGGCACGATCGACACGGTGGCGAATAGCGCCGGCAAGGCACCGCTGGTGCTGTCGCTGCACTCTTTCACGCCGGCGTGGAAGAGCATTCCCCGACCCTGGCACGCCGCGGTCCTCTGGGACAGCGACCGGCGCGCCGTCGGCCCGCTGCTCGACATGCTGCGGGCCGATTCCGATCTCGTCGTCGGCGACAACGAGCCCTATGATGGCGCTCTGAAGGGCGATACCATGTACCGCCATTGCATGGTGACCGGCATTCCGCATGCCCTGCTCGAAGTGCGTCAGGATTTGATCGCGGATGAAGCCGGCATATCGGCATGGGCCGAGCGCCTGGCGCCGATTTTTGCAGCGATGAATGCGGATCCGGCCCTGCACGAATACGACGTCCATCCGTCGCGCACCGGCCCCTATTGAGGTCCACGGAATGAAAGGAGAGCGAGATGACCGCGCTCAGCAAGGAACAACAGACCGAATTCGAAGCCGCCGCCTTCCGTCGTCTGGTCGCGCATCTTCGTGACCGCAGCGACGTCCAGAACATCGATCTGATGAACCTGGCCGGCTTCTGCCGCAACTGCCTGTCGAACTGGTATCGCGAGGCCGCCGAGGCCGAAGGTGTTCCGGTCAGCCGGGACGAATCGCATGAGATGATCTACGGCATGCCCTACGAGGACTGGAAAACCCTCCACCAGAAGGAGGCCTCGCCTGTGCAAAAGGCCGCTTTTGAGCTGAACAAGCCACACAAATAGTCCGCTTGGCCTTTAACAGGCTTGACCGTGACGCCGCTTCGCGGCAGTCACGTGCATCCCGAATTGATCACCGGAAAATCAGGAGAACACGATGTCTGATGCTCATGGCGTCGCCCGCGATCAGCTTCGCGCTTTCATCGAGCGCATTGAACGGCTGGAAGAAGAAAAGAAGACCATCGCAGACGACATCAAGGACGTCTATGGCGAAGCCAAGGGAATGGGCTTCGATACCAAGATCCTGAAGAAGGTCGTGGCGCTGCGCAAGAAGGACGAGCAGGAGCGCATGGAGGAGGAAGCAATCCTCGACACCTATCTGCACGCACTCGGCATGATCGAGGCGCCGCCGGAAGGCTGATTCGCCGACATCGCTGCTTTCGAAAGCCGCCGCCTCCGGCGGCTTTTCTTTTACGCCGGATCCTGCTGGCCGACCAACTGTCCAACCGCTCAAACAGTGAAAAGAAAACCGCCGGATCACTCCGGCGGTTTTTCGGTCTGACCAGATCGGCAGACTTAGTTCGTGTTGAACTTGCGCACTTCCATGAAGTTGACGGCCGTGCCGCTGAAGCGGGCCGGATCAACCGAGGCGGTCTTGACGTTGAAGCCCTCGGCATAGACAGCGGTCGGTTGGGCGCGCATCGTCTGGCTGACGAAGCGCGGCGCCTTGACCTGCTTGGACGCCATTTCGAGACGGGCATTGGTCAGCGCCCACTGCGAGATCATCTTCTGCGTCAGCTTCGGCTCGGTACGCACTGTCGTGCGGCTGGCATCGGCTGCGGCGGCTTCCTTCTGCGTCGGGCGGCCGCCCTTGACCGGAAGGGGCTGCGGCGCGGAGCTCTCGGCAGCTGGGGCGTCGAAAGCGTCACCGAAGCTTGCCGATTTCGTCGCCGGCGCCAAGGCAGCGAGCTGCAATGACGGCTTTTCGGCGGCCGCCTTTTGCGGCATCGCGGCGGCGATTGCCTGCTCTACGCTCATTTGAGGCTCATGCGAGGCGACTTGGCTTTCCGTATCCTTGTTCTGCTGCTCGAGCGCGTCGGCGATGGCGGGAGACAGGCCGCCATCCTGATCGGCCTCGTCTGCCTCCGCTTCCGGATCGGCATCCGCCGCCGCAAGCAGATTTTCGGCAACGGCAGGGCGCTCGACCGGAGTGGGAACCGGCATTCCGTTCTGGATGTTCGGATCGACCGACGCGACCTCAGCGTCACCAGGCGCGCGGCGCTGGCCGAGAAGCGAGGGAACGGGAATGCTGTAAGCGCTGAGATCGGCGAATTGCTGTGGCTGGGCCTGATCGGCCGGAAGCGCCGCGGCAAGGGCCTGCTGCGCGGCGTTACCCGAAGACGGCGCCACCAGTGCGCTGGCCATCTCGCTGCCGGCCGGCTGGTTGCTGAAGGCCGGGCGAACCTGCGGCACCGGCGCGTTCAGGGCTGCGACCTCGGTCTGCTGCGGCTCGGCAGGAGCAGGCTCGGCCTTCGGCGGCGTCGCCTTGGCGACAGCAACGGGAGCCGAATCGTCGGAATCATCTTCCTGTTCGTCCGCCCCGCCGCCAAACAGCGCTGCAAACAGCGTCTTGTGTTTCGGCGCCGATTCGGAAGCGCTGGCGATCTCGATCTGCGTGCCGCTGACGCGGCGCTTGTAATCGGCCATCGCCTGCTGATAGCCGGGCAGCGGCTTGCCGTCGGCCGGGATATGAATGGTGTTGCCGTTCGGGAAAAGCCGGACGAGCTCGTCGCGGCTCATGCGCGGCCAGGCGCGAACGCCGCCGACATCCATGTGCACGAAGGGCGAACCGGATTTCGGATAGAAGCCGACGCCGCCGATCTGCATCTTCATGCCGATGGCCCTGAGCGTCGCGAGTTTGACGTCGGGAATGAAGAAGTCCATCGCCTTGCCGAGCATGTGCTGGCTCTTTTCGGCGACGCCGGAATTGCGCGAGCGGCCGCGCAGCATCTCGTTGGTACCTGGCGAACGGAAACCGCAGACGACGTTGATATAATCCCTGGAACCGCTCTGGCGGTAGACTTCCCAGATCAAGTCGAACAGGCGCGGGTCCATCTTCGTCGGCTGGTTCTTGCGCCAGTCGCGCAGGAAGCGGTTCAGCTGCTCCAGACCCTTGGGGTCGAACTTGCCGTTGCGCTTATAGGTGATGACAGCTTTTTCGCCGGTATGGATAAAATAAAGCTTGAGGCTGCGGGTGTCGCCTGCCGCCTCAGAAGGTGTACTGACGAATACCGGTGAGGAAACCGCGAGCGCAAGAAGGGCGGCCGCTGCCGTCCTTACTGCCTTTCCGCAGATGTCGGCGCACAACAAGCGCCAGCTCAAGCGCGAAGGCTTGGAATTCCCATTCAGATTCGGCAACTCGATCCCCGTCAGACAGACAATGTCCCGTACTGTCTCAGATGACTGTCAAATGCGGTCACACGATGGCAAAAATGCCACACATGATCAACCTTTTCTTTACATAGTGAACGAGCCACTAACAAGTGGTTTATGATCAGTAACAAATCGTGGTTGCCCGAGTCTTAATAAATGGGTCCTAAGCCGCATCTTTCTGGGGATTATCGGGATCTATGCCGTAATCTTTGAGCTTGCGATAAAGTGTGGACCGGCCGATGCCAAGTTTGCGCGCTACTTGACTCATCTGCCCGCGATAGAATTTGAGTGCGAATCGGATGAGCTCCTCCTCAACGTCGGCAAGTTTGCGCACGTCTCCGGAGGGATTGACGCTGGCAATGGCGTTTTCGGAAGTCTCCGACAGGCGGTGGTGCACCTCACCCGGCATCGGCGCCCGGTATTCCTCGCCATAAGCTTCATCTGGGTCGAGGCCGGTATTGTCGGCAACGAGCGCCAGGTGATCCACCACTTCATATTCCGGAAGCTGGGCGGCGATCTGCGGGAAATCCGCCTCCGTCAGCTCCGGCCCTTCGGCGAGAACGACCGCACGGAAGATCGCGTTTTCGAGCTGGCGAATGTTGCCCGGCCAGTCATAGGCGGTCAGCAGCGCCAGCGTGCCTGAATTCACGGTCATGCGGCGGCCGTTCTTCTGCTCGCTGGAGAAGCGGTCGGTAAAGACGCGCACCAGATGCGGGATGTCTTCCTTGCGCTTGCGCAGCGCCGGAATGGTAATCGGGAAGACGTTGAGGCGGTAATAGAGATCCTCGCGGAAATGGCCGTTCTTGACCTCTTCGATCAAATCCTTGTTGGTCGCCGAGATCAGCCGGACATTGACCTTGTGCGCGGTGCGCGCGCCGACCGTCTCGATCTCGCCCTGCTGCACGGCGCGCAGCAGTTTCACCTGCACTTCGAGCGGTAAGTCGCCGATCTCGTCGAGGAAGATGGTGCCGCCATCGGCTTCCATGAATTTGCCGATGTGACGTTCGGTCGCGCCGGTAAAGGCGCCCTTCTCATGGCCGAAGAGAATGCTCTCGACGAGATTATGCGGGATCGCCCCGCAATTGACGGTGACGAACGGCTTATTGGAGCGGTCGCCGCCGGACTGGATGGCGCGCGCCACCAGCTCCTTGCCGACGCCGGATTCGCCTTCGAGCACGACCGGGATGTTCGATTGCGCCGCCCGCTGGGCGAGATCGATGACGCGGATCATCGCCGGGCTGGCCGAGACGATGTCGTCGAACCCGACGGAGCCCGAGCGCGACCGGCGTCCAGCCCGCGCCTTCACCTCGCGCTGGTCGAGCTTCATGGCGTTGGAAATCGAGGTGGCGATCCGTTCGGGCGAGACCGGCTTGACGACGAAATCGAAGGCGCCGGCGCGCATCGCCTGCACCACGGTCTCGATGCCGCCCTGGCCCGTCTGCACGATGACGGGGATCTGCGTGCCGAATTCATGAAGCGCATCGAGAAATTCGAGGCCGGTCATCTCGGGCATCATCAGGTCGAGCACGATGACGTTGAAAAGGCCGCTGTCGCGTTTGACCATTTCCAGGCCGATGCGGCCGTTTTCCGCCTGGTGCACGACATGGCCGTGACGCTCGATTGCGTTCTTGAGCAGGCGGCGCTGCACCGGGTCGTCCTCGACCACGAGAATTTGCCCTGCTCCCTTGAGCTCATTGTAACCGGTCATTGTCGCTCCACTTCATGCGAAACCATGAAGCGCACTCTGGCAGAAAGGCTTGAACATCCAGTTTTGAGAAATAATTGCATTTTAACGATTGCGAAGACCCGATTTCGTGCCGAAGCGAGGCCTTTCACGCGCCGAAAGGCCCTTGATGCGGGGGCCTCTCGCGCTTATTCAAACAGACCTGTTATAATGTGGAGAGGAATTGCGCCCATGAAAATCGAGCCCCTGCACGCCGGCTTTTTTTTCTCGCCAGCAGCGCCAGCCGGGGCGGCGGCCGATCCGGCGCTCGGCGACCTGCCGATCTGGAAACTGCAGGATCTTTATCCCTCCGCCACGTCGACCGCCTTCGTCGCCGACATGGAAAAGGCCGGCAAGGCCGCGATCGCTTTCGAAGAAAAGTGGAAGGGCAAACTCACTGAAGCAGCAGTGAAGACCGGCACGGAAGGCATCGGCGCGGCGCTGAAGGAATATGAGGCGCTTGACGATATCATGGGCCGCCTCGGCTCCTTTGCCGGCCTCACCTATTTTTCCGACACCACCAATCCGGCCAACGGCAAGCTCTACGGCGACGTCCAGGCAAAGATCACCGAATTCTCCGGCCATCTCCTGTTCTTCGCGCTCGAGCTGAACCGGATCGACGACGCCGTCATCGATGCTTGCATGGCCAAGGACCCCGATGCCGGCCATTATCGCCCCTGGCTGATCGACCTGCGCAAAGATAAGCCTTATCAGCTCGACGACAGGCTGGAGCAGCTCTTCCTCGAGAAGTCGATGACATCGGCCTCCGCCTTCAATCGCCTCTTCGACGAAACCATGGCGGAGCTTCGCTATGAGATCGATGGCGAGAAAGTGCCGCTCGAGGTGGCACTGAACATGCTGCAGGAGAAGGATCCGGAAGTGCGCCGCAAGGCGGCCATGGCGCTCGCCGAAACCTTCAAGGCGAATATCCGCATCTTCACGCTGATCACCAATACGCTTGCCAAGGACAAGGATATCTCCGACCGCTGGCGCGGCTTCGAGGATATCGCCGACTCCAGGCATCTGGCAAACCGCGTCGAGCGCGAGGTTGTCGACGCCTTGGCCGCAGCCGTCCGGGAAGCCTATCCCCGCCTTTCGCACCGCTATTATAAAATGAAGGCGAAATGGCTCGGCATGGAGCAGATGAGTTTCTGGGACCGCAACGCGCCCCTTCCGGAAACGTCCAGCGCCGTGATCTCCTGGTCGGACGCGAAGGACACGGTGCTCTCGGCTTACGGCAGTTTCGCCCCCGAGATGGCCGATATCGCCAGGCGCTTCTTCGACGAGCAATGGATCGATGCCCCGGTTCGCCCGGGCAAGGCGCCTGGCGCCTTTGCTCATCCAACGGTTCCCTCGGCCCACCCTTACGTGCTCGTCAATTATATGGGAAAACCGCGCGACGTCATGACGCTTGCCCATGAACTCGGCCACGGTGTCCATCAGGTTCTCGCCGGGGCCCAAGGCGCGCTGATGTGCCAGACGCCGCTGACGCTGGCCGAAACCGCTTCCGTCTTCGGCGAGATGCTGACCTTCCGCGCGCTCCTGGAAAAGACCACCGACAGGCGCGAGCGCAAGGCGATGCTTGCCCAGAAGGTCGAGGACATGATCAACACGGTCGTGCGCCAGATTGCCTTCTACGAATTCGAGCGCAAGCTGCACACCGCCCGCAAGGCTGGCGAACTCACCGCCGACGACATCGGCGAGCTCTGGCTCTCCGTCCAGTCGGAAAGCCTCGGGCCGGCGATCAATATTTCAGAAGGCTACGAGACCTATTGGGCCTATATCCCCCACTTCATCCATTCGCCCTTCTATGTCTACGCCTATGCCTTCGGCGATTGCCTGGTCAATTCGCTCTATGCCGTCTACCAGACGGCCGAGAAGGGCTTCCAGGAGAAGTATTTCGAACTGCTGAAGGCCGGCGGCACCAAGCATCATTCTGAACTCTTGAAGCCTTTCGGCCTCGACGCCACCGATCCGTCGTTCTGGAGCCAGGGCCTGTCGATGATCGAAGGGCTGATTGATGAGTTGGAAGCGCTAGATAAGGGGTGAATTCTCGTCGCCAGGAGCGGAGAGGCAGCAACGAGTCTCTTCTCCCCTCGGGGAGAAGGTGCCGGCAGGCGGATGAGGGGGCGACATAGTAGAACCTGTCCTTCGCACATGCTCAGGACGTCGCTTCGCTCCCCCCCTCATCTGCCCTTCGGCATCTTCTCCCCCGCGGGGAGAAGGGAAAATACCTCGCCCTCCCAATCGCATCTTGAGTGATGAGGAGCAGAACAAACCGAAAGCGTTGCGTGGCCGACGAACCCTTTATCCTCTTCCGCGACGACACTTCAGGCCAGGTGATGCTTTTCGCCGAACCGGCGGAGATCATCCTTGCCAGGACGCGCGCCGAGTTCTTTGCAGGTCTTGTTCGGATGGAAGAGGCCAAGGCCGAGGGCAAATGGCTTGCAGGCTACATGGCCTACGAGGCTGGATATTTCTTCGAAGAAAAACTTGCGTCCTTTGCCGGAGAAGGTCGCGAAACGCCGCTCCTCTGTTTCGGCGTCTTCGATGCTCCGCAGCCGGATACACATCCGCTTGCCCAGCCGAAACAGCGTCTCGAAAACGAGGAATTCCTCACCGCACCGAAGGCCGCTTGGGATTTCCCTATATATAAAGAGCGTTTCGATCGTCTTCACGAGCACCTGCGGCTCGGCGACGCCTATCAGGCGAACCTTACCATGCCGGTCGAAGCCCGCTGGAGCGGCGATCCCCGTGCCGCCTTCTGGTCGCTGATCGAACGCCAGCCGGTCAAATACGGCGCACTGGTCGATCTCGGCGGTCCGGTCATCCTGTCGCGTTCACCCGAACTCTTCTTCCGCACAGATGAGCAAGGTTGGATCGAAACCCATCCAATGAAAGGCACGGCAAAGCGCGGCGAAACCGCTGCCGAGGATGCTGAAATCATCGCGGCCATGCGGGCAGACATCAAGACCCAGGCCGAAAACCGCATGATCGTCGACCTCCTGCGCAACGACATCTCCCGCATCACCGAGGTCGGCACGCTCGATGTCCCGAAGCTGTTCGACGTCGAGACCTATCCGACCGTCCACCAAATGGTCAGCCATGTGCAGGCCAGACTGCGCCCCGGACTATCGATCCGCGACATCTTTGCCGCCCTCTTCCCCTGTGGGTCGATCACCGGTGCCCCGAAGATACGGGCGATGGAAATCCTGCACGCCCTCGAGGATACGCCACGCGACGCCTATTGTGGGGCGATCGGCATGATCTCGCCGACCGGCGCCATGCGTTTTTCCGTCGCCATCCGCACCGTCACGCTTTTCGACGGCGGCAAAGCGGTCTTCAATGTCGGCGGCGGCATCGTCTTCGACTCCACCGCCGAAGCCGAATATGAGGAATGCCTGCTCAAGGCCCGCTTTGCGGTCGGCGACCAGTGGATCGCGCGATGACAGATTTTTCGCTGATCGAGACGTTGCGCTGGCAGCCCGGCGAAGGCTTCACCCGTCTGCGCCTGCATCTGGCCCGGCTTTCCCGGTCCGCCCGTCGACTCGGTTTTCCGCAACCGACCGATGCGCAAACAAAGCTCGAAGCAGCCGTTGCCGGCGCTGGCGGCCCGCTGCGCGTCCGCCTGACCTTCGACCCGCAAGGCGAGATCGAGGTGACGAGCGCGCCGTTCGTCCCACTGGCGCCGGAGACCGTTTGGAGCGTCCGTATCGCCAAGACCCGCCTCCACTCCGCCGACAGGCTGCTGCGCGTCAAGACCACACGGCGCACCGTCTACGAGACCGCCCGCGCCGAATATGCTCAGGCGGAAGCCGACGAGGTCATCCTCTTGAACGAGCGCGACGACGTCTGCGAGGGCACCATCACCTCCATCTTTCTCGACGACGGAAGCGGCATTCTGCGTACTCCGCCGATCTCCTGCGGCCTGCTCGCCGGCGTGCTGCGCACCGAATTCATCTGTGGGCGCAAGGCTCGCGTCGGCCGTCTGACACTTGCCGATCTCGATGCCGGCACGCTTTATGTCGGCAACTCGCTGCGTGGACTGATCCGCGCAAATCTCCTCGGGAATTGATCATGTTCATCCTCTCCCTCACCTATCGCAAATCCAACGACGAGGCCGACAGGCACATGGAGCCGCACATGGCTTGGGTGAAGGAGGGTTACGCCAAAGGCTGGTTCCTCGCCTCCGGCCGCAAGGTGCCGCGCACCGGCGGCGCGATCCTCGCCATCGGCGACCGTACCGCGATCGAAGCCTATGTCGCCGCCGATCCCTTCACCATCCACGGCGTCGCCGAATACGAAATCACCGAACTTGCGATAACGACGACGATTGAAGGACTGGAAATCCTGAAGCGATGATTTTCGTTCGGCGGATCTCGTCGCCCCGATATTTGGCCTTTCCCCGTCAACGCTCTTTATTGTGACGCCGTTTTGTGGTTAGAGCCGGTCACTTCGCAATTTCTGCGGCAATCTCACAAGAATTCTTCAGGCTGAGCGCCTTCGTCCCCTTCCACAGGAGAAAAGAATGACGGAACAGAACTATCCGGTATATGCCGAAATTACCGGTCCGATCGTGATGATCGGCTTTGGCTCCATCGGCCGAGGCACCCTGCCCCTGATCGAGCGCCACTTCAAATTCGACAAGAGCCGGATGGTCGTCATCGACCCGCGCGAAGAACCCTCCGACATGGAGATCCTGAAGAAACACGGCGTTCGCCACATTCAGGAATATGTCACCAAGGACAATTACAAGGAGCTGCTGAAGCCCCTGTTGACGAAAGGCGAAGGCCAGGGCTTCTGCGTCAACCTCTCGGTCGACACGTCCTCGCTCGACATCATCAAGCTCTGCCGCAAGCTCGACGTTCTCTATATCGATACGGTCGTCGAACCCTGGCTCGGCTTCTATTTCGACAAGGGCATGAGCAATGCCGACCGAACCAACTATGCGCTACGCGAGACGGTGCGCAAGGAAAAGGCGAAAAACCCCGGCGGCGCCACCGCCGTCTCCACCTGCGGCGCCAATCCGGGCATGGTCTCCTGGTTCGTCAAGCAGGCGCTCGTCAACCTCGCCCATGATACCGGCGTTAAATTCGACGAACCGAACCATCACGATCGCGAAGGCTGGGCCAAGCTGATGAAGAAGGTCGGCGTCAAGGGCGTCCACATCGCCGAGCGCGACACCCAGCGCACCAAGCATCCGAAGCCGCTCAACGTCTTCTGGAACACCTGGTCCGTCGAAGGCTTCATCTCCGAAGGCATGCAGCCGGCCGAACTCGGCTGGGGCACGCACGAGCAGTGGATGCCGAAGAACGCCAAGAAGCATAAGAAGGGCAACAAGGCGGCGATCTACCTGGAGCAGCCGGGCGCCAACACCCGCGTGCGCACCTGGTGCCCGACCCCCGGCCCGCAATACGGCTTCCTCGTCACCCACAACGAGTCGATCTCGATCGCCGATTATTTCACGGTCCGCGACAAGGACGGCGAAGTCACCTTCCGTCCGACCTGCCACTATGCCTACCATCCGGCCAACGACGCCGTGCTCTCGCTGCATGAGATGTTCGGCAACGGCGGCACCCCGCAGCCGGTCCACCACGTACTCGACGAGGACGAGCTGGAGAACGGCATCGACGAACTCGGCGTCCTGCTCTACGGGCATGAGAAGAACGCCTACTGGTATGGTTCGCGCCTGTCGCTGGAAGAAACCCGCCGCATCGCGCCCTACCAGAACGCCACCGGCCTGCAGGTGACCTCCGCCGTTCTCGCCGGCATGGTCTGGGCGCTGGAAAATCCGAAGGCCGGCATCGTCGAGGCCGACGAGATCGATTACAAGCGCTGCCTCGACGTGCAGATGCCATATCTCGGCCCGGTCGAAGGCCACTACACCGACTGGACCCCGCTCGACGGCCGTCCTGGCCTCTTCCCCGAGGACATCGACACCAAGGATCCCTGGCAGTTCAGGAACGTCCTCGTTCGCTGAAAATCGTCCTCACAGGATTTTGACAATGCCCGCCGCAAGGCGGGCATTTTTGTAACGCTGGCCGTATAAATGCCGTCCCCCGCTGCTCCAAGCCTTGCCATCATGACGGACGCACGCCATGTTTTGCGCGAACTTGGCGGGTGACCGCCGCGCCGATTCGCCGGGAGAAGCCTTATGAAAATCAGAACTGGTCTCGTTCTTGTCGGTGCAGCGGCCACTCTTGCCGCCTGCGTTTCATCAGGACCGCAACAGCGACCGATCGCAGTCGCGCCGCCTGCAACAAATTCTGTTGAAGGCGAATGGACGGATGCCAACGGCTTGACCTCCGCCTTCACGAATGGACAATTCGTAACCCGCACCAGCGACGGAACGAATACCCAGATGGCGTCAGGAACATATACAACCACCCCCGACGGAATCATTCAGATAAACCTTTACTCGAATGTTAAGCGGACGACTTCCCTTGTTAATTGCGCCTTGAGCGGCACGAGTCAGCTGAATTGTACGACTGCAACGAATTCGCAGTTCACGCTTACACGTCGTTTGTAATGCTTCAATATAGCCCTGCGAAAGCTCCCACTCGGGAGCTTTTTTGTTTTGCGGCCTCTTGGAAAGCGCCGCCGCAAACCCAGCTTCCCTCTTGCGACTACGCGTCGTTTGTTGAAACATCGGCAAGCGGGAAACCGCCTGACACCACTATAGGGATCGGCGAGGATCAGGGGGATCTCTCGCCTCAATCAGGAGAACAGGGATGACGAAGTCTTTCAGCTTCGGTCTTTTGACCGCGTCCATGCTGGCGCTGAGCGCGGGCGCCGCCTTTGCCGATTACGAACTTAATATTCTCCACATCAACGATTTCCATTCACGCATCGAATCGATCAACAAATTCGATTCCACCTGCTCGGCCGAGGAGGAAGGCAAGAAGGAATGCTTCGGCGCCGCCGCCCGCCTGAAGACCGCGATCGATCAGCGCCGCCAAGCGCTATCGGGCAAGAATGTTGTTCTCCTGAATGCCGGCGACAATTTTCAGGGCTCGCTCTTCTACACCACCTATAAGGGCGCGGCCGAAGCCGAATTTTTGAACCTGATGAAGTTCGACGCCATGACAGTCGGCAATCATGAATTCGACGACAGCGAGGACGGGCTTGCGACCTTCCTCGACAAGGTGCAATTCCCCGTCGTGACGGCGAACGTCAAGGCGAGCGCCGCCTCCAAGCTCGGCGACCGCATCAAGCCCTCGCTGGTGCTCGATGTCGGCGGCCAGAAGATCGGCATCGTCGGCGCTGTCACCAATGATACGCCAGAGCTCTCCTCCCCTGGCCCGAATGTCACGATCGAAGATGACGTTCAGACGATCACATCAGCCGTCCAGGACCTGAAGGGCCAGGGCGTCAACAAGATCATTGCACTGACCCATGTCGGCTATCCCCGTGATCTCGCTTTTATCGCCAAGATTCCAGATGTCGACGTCGTCGTCGGCGGCCACTCCCATAGTCTGCTCTCCAATACCGATCCGAAGGCTGAAGGCCCATATCCGACGATGGTCGACAACCCCGGTGGCTATAAGGTGCCGGTCGTCCAGGCCGCCTCTTACAGCAAGTATCTCGGCGACGTTGTCGTCAATTTCGACGATAATGGCGTCGTCAAGGATGCCAAGGGCGACCCGATCCTGATCGACTCGTCCTTTACACCCGATCCGGCCGTCGTCACCCGCGTCGCCGAACTGGCAAAACCGATCGAGGAACTGCGCAAAAAGGTGATCGGCTCCTCCGAAGGCCCGATCGAGGGCGACCGCAAGGTCTGCCGTGTCAAGGAATGCTCGATGGGCAATCTGGTGGCCGACGCCATGCTTGACCGCACCAAAAACCAAGGGGTCACCATCGCCGTCCAGAACGGCGGCGGCCTGCGCGCGTCCATCGACGGCGGCGATGTCACTCAGGGCGAAGTCATCACCGTCCTGCCCTTCCAGAACACCCTCGCCACTTTTGAAGCCACAGGCGCGGACGTCGTCAAGGCGCTCGAGAACGGCGTCAGCCAGATCGATCAGGGCGCCGGCCGCTTCCCGCAGGTCGCCGGCCTAAAGTTCTCGTTCGACCAGTCGAAGCCTGTCGGCAGCCGCGTCAGCGATGTTCAGGTGAAGGAGGGCGACAATTTTGCGCCAATCGATCCGGCCAAGACTTACAAGATCGCCACCAACAACTTCATGCGATCAGGCGGCGATGGCTATTCGATCTTCAAGGAAGGCAAGAATGCTTACGATTACGGCCCGGATCTCGCCGATGTGACCGCCGACTACGTCGCTGCGCATTCGCCCTATAAGCCCTATACCGATGGCCGCGTCACCGAAGTCGGCGCGACCGTGGCACAGGCGCCCGCTGCCGAACCGGCTGCTCCCGCGCCGGCGGCACCTGCGCCGGCCACTGAGCCCGCGCCTGCCCCTGCGGCCCCGGCCGCACCCGCACCAGCCACCGAGCCTGCCCCGGCCGCGCCAGCCCCGGCAACACCGGCAGCTCCCGCGCCCGCGGCGGAACCGGCTCCGGCGGCTTCCGCACCCGCCGCAACAACGCCTTCCACCCACGTCATCGCGGCCGGCGACACTTTCTGGGATCTGGCTGTGACCTTCTATGGCGATGGGACGCTGTGGCGGAAGCTTTCGGAGGCCAATGGCAAGCCGAATCCGCACCACCTGACGGTTGGCAAGGAGATCCAGGTTCCTGCAAAGTAAGACGATTTGTCTCGACACCATCGGCCGGCTCGGGGTTTCCCGGGCCGGCTTTTCTTTCTATAGGGTGAACCATGTTCTCGAGGCTGCGTATCAGCCGACGGACAAGGAGCGTTG
The DNA here is from genome assembly GCF_014197535.1 of Rhizobium aethiopicum. Classification (GTDB taxonomy): domain Bacteria; phylum Pseudomonadota; class Alphaproteobacteria; order Rhizobiales; family Rhizobiaceae; genus Rhizobium; species Rhizobium aethiopicum_A. The sequence goes on along the minus strand of NZ_JACIFV010000004.1, from coordinate 204,454 downwards.
GGGCCAGAATGACAGCAGATATTTCACTTCGTCCGGCGGATCATCCGGCCGTCAAGTCAGGCAAGATCGGCGTCCTGCTAGTCAATCTCGGCACGCCCGACGGCACCGACTACACCTCGATGCGCCGCTATCTCAAGGAGTTCCTGACCGATCGCCGCGTCATCGAATGGTCGCCCTGGAAATGGTATCCGATCCTCTTTGGCATCGTGCTCAACACCCGTCCGCAGAAGGTCGGCAAGGCCTACGAACTGATCTGGAACAAGGAGAAGAACGAAAGTTATCTCCGCACCTACACGCGCAACCAGTCGGAACTGATGACCGAGCGCCTGCGGGATCTCGAAAATGTCAAGGTCGACTGGGCGATGCGCTACGGCACGCCGTCGATCGCTTCGCGCATCGAGACGCTGAAGGAGGAAGGCTGTGACCGCATCGTGCTCTTCCCGCTCTATCCGCAATATGCGGCGGCGACGACCGCGACCGTCAACGACAAGGCCTTCCAGAAGCTGCTCTCCATGCGCTGGCAGCCGGCGCTGCGCACCGTGCCGGACTATCATGACGACGAGACCTATATCGAGGCGCTCGCCCAATCCGTCGAAAGGCATCTTGCGACGCTCGACTGGAAACCGGACATGCTGCTCGCCTCCTTCCACGGCATCCCGATGTCCTATTTCAAGCAGGGCGACCCCTATTACTGTCAATGTCAAAAGACCGGCCGGCTCCTGCGCGAACGGCTCGGCCTGACTCAGGAAAACTTCATGGTCACCTTCCAGTCCCGCTTCGGGCCGGAAGAATGGCTGCAGCCCTATACCGACAAGACGGTGGAGAAGCTTGCCCAGGATGGCGTCAAGCGCGTCGCCGTCATCAATCCCGGCTTCGTCTCCGACTGCCTGGAAACGCTGGAAGAAATCGCCGAACAAGCCGCGCATTCCTTCCACGAGAACGGCGGCGACAAGTTCACTCATATCCCCTGCCTCAACGATAGCGAAGACGGCATGAAGGTGCTGGAAAAGGTGGTCCGCCGCGAATTGCAGGGTTGGGTCTGAGAAGAAGCTAAAGACCTTGCCTAGAACCTCCTTTTCACCTGGAGGTGGTGCATGCGCGTGTCATTTCTTCCTCGCAAAGAACATGCTAATTCACCACATCAGTTGTGAGGCGCGTGCGCATGCGCCGATGGGAGGAATTTTTCATGCTGTTCGGCGGCTTCGACATCGTCGTGATCGTGCTGGTCATCTTCGTCATTCTGGTGCTCTTTGCCGGGATCAAGACCGTACCGCAGGGCTATCGCTACACCATTGAGCGCTTTGGCCGTTATACCCGCACGCTGGAGCCGGGCCTCAACCTCATCACTCCCTTCATCGAGCGCGTCGGAGCGCGGATGAACGTGATGGAGCAGGTGCTGAATGTGCCGACCCAGGAAGTGATCACCAAAGACAATGCCTCGGTTTCAGCCGATGCCGTCGCCTTCTTTCAGGTTCTGAATGCTGCCCAGGCCGCCTATCAGGTTTCCCACCTCGAAAATGCCATCCTCAATCTCACCATGACCAATATCCGCTCGGTCATGGGCTCCATGGATCTCGACGAACTGCTTTCCAATCGCGACGCGATCAATGACCGGCTGCTGCGCGTCGTCGACGAGGCCGTACAACCCTGGGGCATCAAGGTCACCCGCGTCGAAATCAAGGACATCCAGCCGCCACACGACCTCGTCGATGCGATGGCTCGCCAGATGAAGGCTGAGCGCGAAAAGCGCGCCCAGGTGCTCGAGGCCGAAGGCGCGCGCAATGCGCAGATCCTCAGGGCCGAAGGAGCCAAGCAATCCGCGATCCTCCAGGCGGAAGGCCAGCGCGAAGCCGCCTTCCGCAACGCCGAAGCCCGCGAGCGACTGGCCGAGGCCGAAGCCAAGGCGACGAAGATGGTCTCCGAAGCGATTGCCGCCGGTGACGTTCAGGCGATCAACTATTTCGTCGCCCAGAAATACACCGAAGCGCTCGCCTCGGTCGGCTCGGCGCCCAATTCCAAGATCGTGCTGATGCCGATGGAAGCCTCTTCCATCCTGAGCTCGCTCGGCGGCATCGGCGCCATCGCCCGCGAAGTCTTCGGTGACGCCGGCAATCCGCCACCGCCTCCCCCGCCGCGTCCGCGTCCCGCGCCGATCCGCTCTACGCCACCGATCAATCCGCCGGCCCCCAATCCCTTCAATCCGGATCAGGAGCGATAAGCCATGCTGGCGAAGATCATCGCGGAACTCGGTCCATGGAACTGGTGGGTTGCAGGCCTCGTGCTGCTCGCCGCCGAAATGATCGTGCCCGGTTTCTTCCTGGTCTGGATCGGCCTCGCGGCCTTGATCGTCGGCGCACTGTCGCTGCTCTTCTGGGACAGCGCCTTCTGGGTCTGGGAACTTCAGGCGATCCTTTTTGCGCTTCTGGCCGTGGCCACGACCTTTGCCGGCCGCCGGCTGACGCTGCGCAACGCCGAGACCGACGAGCCCTTCCTCAACCAGCGCGGCGCAAGTCTTGTCGGACGCACCGCCACGCTGCAGGAGCCGATCCGCGAGGGCCGCGGCCGCATCCGCCTCGACGATACGCTATGGCAGGTCATGGGGCCTGATTTGCCCGTGGGAACACAGGTGAAGGTGATCTCGTGTCACGGCCGCGACCTGCGGGTCGAACCGGCCTGATCAGGCGACGCCGATCCGCAGCAGGTCGTGGAAGTGCACCAGCCCGATCGGCCGACTGTCCTCGTCGATGACGATCAGGGCGCCGATGTGGTGCTGGTTGAGCAACGCCAGGGCCGCCGTCGCCAGCATCGTCGGTTTCACCGTCTTCGGCGTCTTCGTCATGATGTCGTCGACGGCAAGCTCGGCAAGATTGCGGCTCAGGTTCCGAGCCATGTCGCCTTCGGTGACGATGCCGCAGAGCCGTCCGTCCTCGTCGAGCACACCGACGCAACCGAAATGCTTGCGCGACAGCACCGTGATCGCCTCCGGCATCGGCGTGCCCTTGGCAACGAGCGGCAGCTTCTCGCCGATATGCATGATATCGGCGACATGCATCAGGCTCGCACCCAGCTTGCCGCCGGGATGGAAGACGTGGAAATCGGTGGCGGTAAAGCCCCGCGCCTCCAGAAGCGCCACCGCCAAGGCGTCCCCGATGGCAAGCTGCATCAGCGTCGAGGTCGTCGGCGCCAGCCCGTTGGGGCAGGCTTCCTGTTCGTTCGGCACTAGAAGCACGATGTCGGCGGCCGTCGCAAGCGAGGACGCTTCGCTGCAAGTGATCGCGATCAAGGGGATCGAGAAGCGCCGCGTGAAGGAAATGATACTCTTGAGCTCGGCGCTCTCGCCGCCTTTGGAAATCGCCAAGACGACGTCATCGCGCGCGATCATGCCGAGATCGCCATGATTGGCTTCGGCCGCATGCACGAAAAAGGCGGGGGTGCCGGTCGAGGCGAATGTCGCCGCGAGCTTGGTACCGATATGGCCGCTCTTGCCGACACCGGTAACGATGACCCGGCCGGAGATGTCGCCGATGATCTCGACGGCGCGGGTGAAGGGGCCGGCCAATCCGTTGTCAAAGGCCCGTTCGAGCGCTTCAAGACCGCGTTTCTCGGTCTCTATCGTGCGTTTTGCCGATTCGAGCACGCTGTTTTCAACGAGTTTGATCGCTCTTCTGTTCATGGAGATGCGTTAGACCTTTTCACTTTCCAAGTCCACCCCGCACACTTTCCGAAATGTGAACAGCGCCCGCCGCCGGCAACGAATGATTAACCACAAGGCTTTACCTTTGGGTAAGAACCGAAAGCATGTCAGGCGCGAATTGAATGGGCCAACCAAAACAGACGAGCAGTGTGACGCCGCTCCGCGCCATGAGCCGTGCCGTCTGCTTTGCTGCGTTCGGCAGCCTGCTTCTCGGCCAAACGCCGGCTTTCGCGCAGTCCGCCTCGTTGCAGTCGGCGAGAAGCCGCACAGTGTCCTCCGAGAACAATCGCGCCACGACCGGTGCGGCCGAAGCCGATTTCGCTGACGAGAGCGACGGTTTGGCCGCGCCGGCGGCAAACAGCGCAGCCGCAAACGCAGACGATGCCCAGAGGCCCGCCATACCGGACGCGCAATCCGGTGACGACATTACCGGATCCATCCTCGATGAGGACATGCGCCGACTGAACACCCGTGAAGCGCGGATCGACGAGACGCCGCCGGTCCGCAGGGCTGGCGAAAGTGCCTCGACGGCAGAAACACCCGGCATTCCGATCGGCAGCTTCGTGCTCCGTCCGAGCGTGACCCAAAGCATCAACACCGAGACCACCAAGGACGGCAATACCAGGCAACAGCGCGCCTTCCTCGAAACGGATGCAGCCGCGACGCTCACCTCCGACTGGGGACGACACCAGCTGACCGTCACGTCGGAAGGCGCCTGGCAGAGAAATGTCAGCGGCGAAGGCGAGGAGCAGCCGTCTTTCAAGGTCAACGGCGACCTCCGGCTGGATCTTGCCGACGACACGGTGGCGCACCTCACGGCCGGCTACAATTTCTACCGCGAGGATACGGACGACCCCGACGCCATCGCCGATGCCACACAGCAGTCCGATGTGCAGGAGTTCAGCGCCGGCGCCTCCGTCCAGCGCGATTTCGGCATCCTGCGCGGCACGACCGCGCTGGCGCTGAGCCGTTCGATCTATTCCGACGCCACGCTTGCGAACGGCACGACCGTTGCGTTGAGCGATCGCAACCAGACCACCGCTACGCTGCGCGGTCGCGTCGGCTATGAGCTGTCGCCCGCGATCATCCCCTTCATCGAGGCCACGATCGGCCGTACCCTCTATGACGAAACACGCGACTCAGCCGGTTACGAGCGCTCAGGCCATAGTTATGGCGCCAAAGCCGGCGTTGAGGTCGACCTCGGCGAAAAGCTGAAGGGTGAAGTCGGCATCGGTTACGAAAGGGCGGATTTCAAAGACAGCCGGCTGGCCTCGATCGATACGGCCACGCTCGATGCGAGCCTGCTTTGGTCGCCGATCCGTGGCACCGATATCAATCTCGACCTGCAGACAAGCATCCAGCCCTCGACCACCGCCGGCGAGAGCGGCTACGTCTCGCATGCGCTGACGACGACGGTCACCCAGCAGCTGCGCGACAATCTGGTCGGAACCATGATCGGCGGCGTCATATGGCGCGACTATCCCACCGACAGCACCATCAACGACGAGCTCGTCTATACTGCAGCGACCGGCCTGACCTGGAACATCAACCGATATCTCGATCTCACCAGCACGCTCGGCTACGAGCTGACGACGCGCAAGGACGGCGACGACTCACAGCAATGGCGCGCCGGCGTCGGCCTTAAGCTGAAACGCTAAACGCCGCGCCTCCGGTGGGAGGCGCGGCGCTCGATCAACATGTGCGCAAACCTTAATTCAGGCCGGCAAGCAATTCCTTGAAGCCGCCTTCGACCGATGGGCGGATATCGGCGCGTTCGAGGGCGTAGGCAACGTTGGCCAGGATGAAGCCATCCTTGGCGCCGCAGTCGTAGGTCGTGCCACGGAAGTGGTAGCCGGCGAAATCCTGTTCCTTCAGCAGCTTCAGCATGCCGTCGGTGAGCTGGATTTCGTTGCCGGCGCCGCGCTCCTGGGTTTCGAGGATCCTGAAGATCTCCGGCTGCAGGATGTAGCGGCCGTTGATGAAGAAATTCGAGGGTGCCGTTCCCTTGGCAGGCTTTTCCACCATGCCGGTGATGCGGAAGCCTTCGCCGATCGCTTCGCCGACGCCAACGATGCCGTATTTATGAGCCTGATCGGGGGCACATTCCTCGACAGCGATGATGTTGCCGCCGCTCTGGCCGTAAAGGTCGATCATGCCCTTCATGCAGCCCTTGTCGCCCTTCATGATCATATCGGGCAGCAGCAGCGCGAAAGGTTCGTCGCCGACGATCTCGCGGGCGCACCAGACGGCGTGACCGAGGCCGAGCGGTTCCTGCTGCCGGGTGAAGCTTACCGTCCCGGCCTTCGGCAATTGCTCGGCAAGAAGGGTGATTTCCGCCTCCTTGGCGCGCTCGCGCAGTGTCTGTTCCAGCTCGAAATGAATGTCGAAATAGTCTTCGATAATGTGCTTGTTGCGTCCGGTGACGAAGACCAGATGCTCGATCCCGGCTTCCAGCGCCTCATCGACGACATATTGGATGATAGGCTTGTCGACAACGGTCAACATTTCCTTTGGAACAGCCTTCGTTGCCGGCAGGAATCGCGTTCCCAACCCCGCCACCGGAAAAACTGCCTTACGAACTTTATTGTGATGCGCCACACAGGCCTCCTGCTTTGACTAAATCGCCTTTTAAATAAAGCCGTTCACGTCTGACTAGTATAGAATTGCGACTGTTTTGCAATGGTGACCGCCGCGGGTCGCCATGGTAAAGAATTTGTTGACTCCGTTCCTGTAGTCTCGGGTCTGGGCGGACATGATGCCCCTGCTGCACCGAAAACTGAAGATGACGGATACGACTGTCGATGATCCAGAATCACAAAAACTCCCTTCGTGGCCTTGCTCTCGCCCTCGTTGTCGCCGCCCAGGTAGGGCTGGCCCCCGACAACGCGAAAGCCGATTCCCGGTTCCAGAAATGGATCGCGGACTTTTACCAAACAGCCGCTGAGAGTGGCATCAGTAAGGCAACCTATCAAAAGGCCTTTTCCGGGGTGAGCGAACCCGACCCGACCGTGCTCGAAAAGGCGGCCTATCAACCGGAATTCACCTCGAAGATCTGGGATTACATTGATTCCCGCGTTAACCCCTACACGGTCAGGATCGGTCGCGAGATGGCCGTCAAGCATGCGCGGACGCTCAATGCGATCGAGCAGCGCTTCGGCGTCGACAAGACGATTCTGCTGGCGATCTGGTCGATGGAATCGAATTACGGCGCGATCCTCGACAAGGACGACCGGCTGCATTATGTGCCGCGCGCACTGGCAACCCTTGCCTATGCCGATCCGAGCCGGGCCAAATTCGCCAAGAAGCAGCTGGTTGCCGCGCTGAAGATCCTGCAGAACGGCGATGTGCCGGCACGTCAGATGACCGGCTCCTGGGCGGGCGCCATGGGCCACACTCAGTTCATCCCGACAAGCTACCTGCTCTACGCTGTCGATGCCGACGGCAACGGCCATCGCGATATCTGGAATTCGGTGCCGGACGCGCTGGCGACCTCGGCCAATCTCCTGATGAAGAACGGCTGGGATACCGGCAAGACCTGGGGCTACGAAGTCGTCGTTCCCGCCGCAGCCGCCAAGCAGGCCGGCAAGACCCATACGCTCGCCCAATGGGCGGAGCTCGGTCTGAAACGGCCGAACGGCAAGGCCTTCCGCGACGGCGGCACCAAAGCCGTGCTGAAAATGCCGGCCGGAGCCGGCGGCCCCGGCTTCCTGATGACGGCAAACTTCTTCACCATCAAGAACTACAATGCGTCGGACAGCTACGCGCTTGCCGTGGGCCTGCTGGCCGACCAGATCGCCGGCTATGGCGGCATGCAGCAGCGCTGGCCGCGTCCCGACGGCGCGCTCGACATCACCGAGAAATTCGAGCTGCAGACCCGTCTCAAGACGCTCGGCTATTACAATGGCGAGGTTGACGGCAATTTCGGCTCGGGTTCGAAAGCGGCGATATCGGCCGTGCAGGAGCGCATCGGCATGCAGCCGAACGGCGAGCCCTCGTTGCCGCTTTTGAACGCACTTCGCCGCTAAGCGCGGACGCCGGACAATATCTGATTGGAAGCGGCAGAACCGTGACCTAACTAATAAGCGGAGTGGATGCTGACCTACCCTGCGTGCAAGATGCCGGCAGATGCGGAACTGCTATGACGAAAACTGATCGAACCCCAATCCGCTGGCTCGCGCTTGCCTTGACGACGGCTGCGCTATGCCTCGGCGTGCTTGCGCCCATTCGTGTTGCCGAAGCCCAGGAGCAGCGTTACCAGCGTCGCTCGATCCTCGATTTCTTCCTGGGTCGGCGCTATCTCGACGACGAGCCGCAGGCCCCTGATGTCCAGCAGCCGAGACGCCAGCAGCGCAAGCGCCCGCCGGCGCAGAAAGCCGTGATCAATACCCGCACCGCGTCGCCTGTGCGGCCGCCCGTGCAGGAAGAGCCGGTCGTGCAGAAGCTTGGTGACGCGCGGAAAATCCTGATCGTCGGCGATTTCCTTGCCAGCGGCCTCGGCGACGGGCTTACCGCCGCCTTCGAGACTTCACCGGGCGTCATCGTCGAAGCCCGCGGCAACATTTCCTCGGGCCTTGTCCGCGACGACTATTACGACTGGCCGGAACAATTGCCGAAGATGATCGACGAGCTGAAGCCGGCAATGGTCGTCGTCATGATCGGCGCCAATGACCGCCAGCAGATGGTGACCGATAGCGCGAAAGAGAAGTTCCGCACCGATGGCTGGTTTGCCGAATATCGCCGTCGTGTCCTTTCTTTCGGCAAGGAAGTCACCAGCCGCAAGATACCGCTGCTCTGGGTTGGTCTTCCCGCCTTCGAATCCGATCAGATGACGGCCGATGCTGTCCAGATGAACCAGCTCTATCGCAACCAGGTCGAGAGCATCGGCGGCGAATTCGTCGATATCTGGGATGGTTTTGTCGACGAAAACGGCAATTTCATCGTTACCGGTTCCGACGTGAACGGCCAGCAGGTGCGCCTGCGCACCTCCGACGGCATCAACCTCACGCAGGCTGGCCGGCGCAAGCTTGCCTTCTATGTGGAAAAGCCCGCCCGCCGGATTCTCGGCACCCAGGCAAGTCCCGATCTGGTGCGCCTCGACGAAAGCAATTTGCCAGGTCTCGGCCTTCCGACCAATCCGGTCGAGCACACCGTGCCGATCAGCCTCTCCGATCCCAATCTTGACGGCGGCGCCGAGCTCCTTGGCGCAAGACCGCCACCAGTGACCCTGACGAAATCGCCGCGCGACCTCCTAGTCGAGCAGGGCGAGATGACGCCGGCACCTGTCGGTCGCGTCGACGACTACCGCATGCCGGCGGCCAAGACGCCGGCCGAAGTCTCGGTGAAATAAAAAGGCTACGCTAGGCGGCCTTCTTATGCCGCCTGCGGCCAGCTCAGATAATAGTAGTTCGAGCCGATCAGCCCGAAGAAAGCATTGCTGTCGTTTGTCTGGTCGACATAGCTGCCGTTCTCCTTGACAAAGGCGCCGTCGGAACCGCGCTCCAGATGCGCATCGAGGAAATCGCTCCAGCCGCTGATATCGATCGCCTCGCCGGCCTTGCTTTCCGTGTCGGCCTCATCCGGATCATCGACGTTCCAGGCGGGGATCGACACGCCCTGCGTCGGATCGGAGATGGTGAGCGTGCCTGCTTCGAGCGCAGCCAGCATGTCATGAGCCTTGCCGCTTTCGCCTTCGGCCGCGGCCGCTTCCTGCAACTGCTGCTTCAGCATCGACATGAAGGAGGCGCTGGTCACATCGGCGCTGTCGTCAGTCGTGTCGGTCTCGTCGAAGGTGTCGTCCTTGGACGAAAGCGTGTCGAGCAGCCCCGACAGCGCCTGATTGGAAAGAAGCGACGCGGAGCTCGAATCGAGTCCGTAGCTGCTCAGAATGCTTGCCGCCGACGAACTCTGCGTATCCTCCGAGCTTTCGTCGGAGCTACGAAGATTCTTCAAGGCGTATTGGGCCGAAACCATCCTGGTATTATCGAGTGCAGAAACCATTTGAATAATCCTTGTCGATCATTCGCGGCGGCTCCTCCTGAGCCCGCGTCAGGCATAAGCCTCACCGCCCGGCATTGCTTCAAGCTTGCGTCCCACCCAGGCGCGTCAAGCGGTCGCACCGGCAAAAAGAAGTCCCGCCGGACGCGCCGCACACAATAAAAAACTCCGCCGGAAAGGCGGAGTTCGTGTCTTCGTCAGCCTCTATGAGACGCGATCAGTTCGGCAGGACGGTCGAGCCCATCAACGCCTCGTCGATGGCGCGCGCTGCCTGGCGGCCTTCGCGGATCGCCCAGACCACCAGCGACTGGCCGCGGCGCACGTCGCCCGCCGTCCAGAGCTTGTCGACCGAGGTCTTGTAGTCGCGGTCGTTGGCGACGACGTTGGTCGAGCCGCGTTTGTCGGTGTTGAGCGTCAGCTTGCCTTCGAGCTCCTTCAGCACGCTTGTCGTGAACGGGCCGCGGAAGCCGATGGCGATGAAGGCGAGATCGGCGCGGATGACGAATTCCGTGCCGGCAACCGGCCGCCGGCGCTCGTCGACCTCGCAGCACTTGACGCCGGTCAGCACGCCGTCTTCGCCGACGAATTCGAGTGTTGCGACCTGAAACTCGCGCACGGCGCCCTCAGCCTGCGAGGAAGAGGTGCGCATCTTCGTCGCCCAGAAGGGCCAGACGGCGAGCTTGTCTTCCTTCTCGGGCGGCTGCGGCCGGATATCGAGCTGGGTGACCTTGACGGCCCCCTGGCGGAAGGCCGTGCCGACGCAGTCCGAAGCCGTATCGCCGCCGCCGACGACGACGACATGTTTGGCGCCGGCAAGGATCGGATCCGACGGCCAGCCGGCGCTGTCGATATTCTCGCGTCCGACGCGACGGTTCTGCTGCACCAGATAGGGCATGGCATCATGAACGCCGGCAAGGTCGGTGCCTGGAATGCCCGCCTCGCGCGGCGTCTCGGAGCCGCCGCAGTAAAGGACGGCGTCGTGGTCGGCCAGCAACTGCTCGATCTTGACATCGACGCCGACATTGACACCGCAATGGAAGGTGACGCCCTCGCCCTTCATCTGCTCGACGCGGCGGTCGATGAAGTTCTTCTCCATCTTGAAATCCGGAATGCCGTAGCGCAGCAGGCCGCCCGGCTTGGTCTCGCGCTCATAGACATGCACCTCGTGGCCGGCGCGGCCAAGCTGCTGGGCGGCGGCCATGCCGGCGGGGCCGGAGCCGATGACGGCGACCTTCTTGCCGGTATGGACCGTCGCCGGCTGCGGCCGGATGAAACCGAGTTCATAGGCCTTGTCGGCAATCGCCTGCTCGACCGTCTTGATGGCGACCGGCGCATCCTCGAGATTCAAAGTGCAGGCTTCCTCGCAGGGTGCGGGACAAACGCGGCCGGTGAACTCCGGGAAGTTATTGGTCGAATGCAGGTTCTGGATCGCCGCTTCCCAGTTGTTGTTGTAGACGAGGTCATTCCAATCCGGAATCTGATTGTGAACCGGGCAGCCGGTCGGGCCGTGACAATAGGGAATGCCACAGTCCATGCAGCGCGCGGCCTGTTTCTGCACTTCCGGGTCCGACATCGGGATCGTGAACTCGCGGAAATGACGGATGCGATCCGACGCCGGCTGATACTTCGCCACCTGCCGGTCGATTTCCAGAAATCCTGTAACCTTACCCATGTCTTCGTCCCTTACCCTCATGACCGCCTCACCGCGGCCAGTTGTCTGTCGTCAGTCCCCGGAGTCCCGGGCGGGTTGCTTGTCTTGACCGTCATTGGAACAGATCTCCTGAAGGACACCGCGCGATCCGGGCGGCCTTTCGCCGTCGTCATTGCTACGGGTCGTCGAGATATTTCCGTCATCCGCCACCTGCAATCGGCAGGTGGCGGATGCTCCGGTTCAAATCATTCCGCGGCGATGCCCATCCTGCTACGCTCCATTTCCTCGAGCGCACGGCGATATTCCACAGGCATGACCTTGCGGAACTTCGGACGGTAGTCTGCCCAGCTGTCGAGAATCTGCTTGGCGCGAGCCGAGCCCGTATAGTGCAGATGATTGGAGATCAGCTGATAGAGGCGCTCCTCGTCGTGGCGCGTCATGTCGCCCGAGACGTCGACACGTCCCTTGTGCATGAGGTCGCCGCCGTGATGATGCAGCTTCTCCAGCATGTCGTCCTCCTCCGGCACCGGCTCGAGTTCGACCATCGCCATGTTGCAGCGGCTGGCGAAATCGCCGGCTTCATCGAGCACATAGGCGACGCCGCCCGACATGCCGGCCGCGAAATTGCGGCCGGTGGCGCCGAGCACGACGACGACACCGCCGGTCATATATTCGCAGCCATGGTCGCCGACGCCCTCGACGATGGCGATCGCACCCGAGTTGCGCACGGCGAAACGTTCGCCCGCCACACCGCGGAAGTAGCATTCGCCCTCGGTCGCACCGTAAAGCACGGTATTGCCGACGATGATCGAGTTTTCGGCGACGATCCGCGAATTCTCCGGCGGCCGGATGATGATTTTGCCGCCCGAGAGCCCCTTGCCGACATAGTCGTTGCCGTCACCGATCAGGTTGAAGGTGACGCCACGCGCCAGGAAGGCGCCGAAGCTCTGCCCCGCCGTGCCGCGAAGCGTCACATTGATCGTGTCTTCCTTCAGCCCGCGATGGCGGTAACGCTTGGCGACTTCGCCCGACAGCATCGCGCCGGCTGAACGGTCGACGTTCTTGATGCCAACCTCGAAGGCGACAGGCGTCTTGTCCGTCAGCGCCGGTTGTGCCTGCTCGATCAGCACACGGTCGAGAATATCGTCGATCGGGTGCTGCTGACGGCTCGTCCAGAAAGTCGCCTCCTTGGGAGCGTCGACCTTGTGGAAGATGCGGCTGAAGTCGAGACCCTTGGCTTTCCAGTGCGCCAGCATCTCGTCCTTCTCCAGCAGCTCCGAAGCGCCGATGATGTCGTCGAGCCGGGTGAAGCCGAGCGAGGCGAGGATTTCGCGCACTTCGTTGGCGACGAAGAAGAAGTAGTTGATGACATGCTCCGGCGTGCCCTTGAAGCGCTTGCGCAGCACCGGATCCTGTGTCGCCACACCGACCGGACAGGTGTTGAGATGGCACTTGCGCATCATGATGCAGCCGGCTGCAATCAGCGGCGCGGTGGCGAAGCCGAACTCGTCGGCGCCGAGCAGCGCCCCGACGATGACGTCGCGGCCGGTCTTGAGGCCGCCGTCCACCTGCAGTGCAACGCGCGAACGCAGACCGTTCAGCACCAGCGTCTGCTGGGTTTCGGCAAGGCCGATTTCCCACGGGCTGCCGGCATGCTTGAGCGAGGTCAGCGGCGACGCGCCCGTGCCGCCATCGAAGCCGGCAACGGTGATATGGTCGGCGCGCGCCTTGGCGACGCCGGCGGCGACGGTGCCGACGCCGACTTCGGAGACCAGTTTGACCGAGACGTCGGAGGTCGGGTTGACGTTCTTCAGATCGTAGATCAGCTGTGCCAGATCCTCGATCGAATAGATGTCGTGGTGCGGCGGCGGCGAGATCAGGCCGACACCCGGCGTCGAGTGGCGGGTCTTGGCAACGGTCGCGTCGACTTTATGACCCGGAAGCTGGCCGCCTTCGCCGGGCTTGGCGCCCTGCGCCACCTTGATCTGCAGCACGTCGGCATTGACCAGATATTCGGTGGTGACGCCGAAGCGGCCCGATGCGATCTGCTTGATCGCCGAGCGTTCGGGGTTCATCGAACCATCGGAGAGCGGCATGTAGCGGTCGGATTCCTCGCCGCCTTCGCCGGTGTTCGACTTGCCGCCGATCCGGTTCATGGCGATCGCCAGCGTCGTATGCGCCTCTCTGGAGATCGAGCCGAAGGACATCGCCCCGGTCGAGAAACGTTTGACGATATCGGCGGCCGGCTCGACCTCGTCGATCGATACCGGCTTACGTCCGAGCGCCTCGGCGCTCTTGATGTTGAAGAGCCCGCGGATCGTGTTCATCCGCAGCGCCGAGTTGTTCACCATTTCGGAGAATTCGCGGTAGCGGTCCTCGGCATTGCCGCGCACGGCATGCTGAAGGGCGGCAACCGCGTCCGGCGTCCAGGCATGGCTTTCGCCGCGCATGCGGTAGGCATATTCGCCGCCGATATCGAGCGTCGTCGCCAGCAGCGGATCCTTGCCGAAGGCTGCGGTGTGGCGCGCAACGGTCTCTTCAGCGATCGCCTCGAGGCCAATGCCTTCGATCATCGTCGCGGTTCCGAAGAAATACTTGTCGACCAGTTCCGACGACAGGCCGATCGCATCGAAGATCTGCGCGCCGCAATAGGACTGGTAGGTCGAGATGCCCATCTTCGACATCACCTTGAGAATGCCTTTGCCGACCGCCTTGATGTAGCGGTAGACGATTTCAGAGGCATCGACTTCCTTCGGGAATTCGCCCTTGGCATGCATGTCGAGCAGTGTGTCGAAGGCGAGATAAGGGTTGATTGCCTCGGCGCCGTAGCCGGCAAGCAGGCAGAAATGATGCACCTCGCGCGGCTCACCCGTCTCGACGACGAGACCGACGGAGGTGCGAAGCCCCTTGCGGATCAGGTGATGGTGCACGGCAGCCGTCGCCAGCAGGGCCGGAATGGCGATTCTATCAGGGCCGATCTGGCGGTCGGAGAGCACGATAATGTTGTAACCGCCCTTGACGGCCGCCTCCGCGCGCTCGCAGAGCCGGTCGAGCATCTCAGGCATGCCGGCGGCACCGCGCTCGATATCATAGGTGAAATCGAGCGTCTTGGTGTCGAAGCGGTCTTCCGTATGGCCGATCGAGCGGATCTTTTCGAGATCGCCATTGGTCAGGATCGGCTGGCGCACTTCGAGGCGCTTGGCGTTTGCCATGCCTTCGTGATCGAGAATGTTCGGACGCGGGCCGATGAAGGAGACGAGGCTCATGACGAGCTCCTCGCGGATCGGATCGATCGGCGGGTTCGTCACCTGCGCGAAGTTCTGTTTGAAGTAGGTGTAGAGCAGCTTCGGCTTTTCCGACATCGCCGAAATCGGCGTATCCGTGCCCATGGAGCCGATTGCTTCCTGACCAGTCGTCGCCATCGGCGACATCAGGATCTTGGTGTCCTCGGTCGTGTAGCCGAAGGCCTGCTGGCGGTCGAGCAGCGACACGTCGCGGCGCAGCGCCCGCGGCTCCACCGGCTTCAGCTCTTCGAGGATCAGCTGGGTGCGGTCGAGCCAGTTACGATAGGGATGCGCCGTTGCAAGCTTCGACTTCACCTCGTCGTCGGAGATGATGCGGCCTTCTTCCATGTCGATCAGCAGCATCTTGCCCGGCTGCAGGCGCCACTTCTGGATGATCCTCTCCTCAGGAACCGGCAGCACGCCGGCCTCGGATGCCATGATGACGCGGTCGTCATCGGTCACGAGATAGCGCGCCGGCCTGAGGCCGTTGCGGTCGAGCGTCGCGCCGATCTGTCTGCCGTCGGTGAAGGCGACGGCAGCCGGTCCGTCCCACGGCTCCATCAGCGCGGCGTGATATTCGTAGAAGGCCTTGCGTTCGGCCGCCATCGACTGGTTGCCGGCCCAGGCTTCCGGGATCAGCATCATCACCGCATGCGCCAGCGAGTAACCCCCGCGCACCAGGAATTCCAGTGCATTGTCGAAACAGGCCGTGTCCGACTGTCCCTCGTAGGAAATCGGCCAGAGCTTGGAGATGTCCTCGCCGAACAGCGGCGAAGAGACCGAGGCCTGTCGCGCCGCCATCCAGTTGACGTTGCCGCGCAGCGTGTTGATCTCGCCGTTATGGGCGACCATGCGATAGGGGTGCGCGAGCTTCCATGAGGGGAAGGTGTTGGTCGAAAAGCGCTGGTGCACGAGAGCAACCGCGCTTTCGAACCGCGGGTCGGCCAAATCCTTATAATAGGCGCCGACCTGATAGGCCAGGAACATGCCCTTGTAGACCACCGTCGTCGACGACAGCGATACCGGATAGAAATTGCTCTCCTCGCCCTCGAACTCGTCATAGATGCGGTTGGAGATCACCTTGCGCAGCGTGAACAACCGGCGCTCGAACTCATCGTTGTTTTCGGCATCTTCGCCGGCGCCGATGAAGACCTGCACGTGATGCGGCTCGGTCGCGGCAATATCAGGCGCCTTGGAAAGCGAGGAATTGTCGACCGGCACGTCGCGGAAGCCGATGAAGACTTGGCCTTCCTCGACGATGACGTCCTTGATCACCTTCTTGAAGTGCTCGATCTGCTTTTCGTCGCGCGGCATGAAGATATGGCCGACGCCATATTCACCGACCGGCGGCAGAGTGATGCCCTGCGCCGCCATCTCCTCGCGGAAGAAGCGGTCGGGAATCTGCACCAGAATGCCGGCGCCGTCGCCCATCAGCGGATCGGCGCCGACGGCGCCGCGATGCGTCAGGTTCTCGAGAATGAAGAGGCCGTCCTTGACGATCTGGTGCGACTTCTCGCCCTTCAGATGCGCGACAAAGCCGACGCCGCAAGCGTCATGCTCGTTGGCAGGATCGTAAAGCCCCTGCTTCTTCGGCAGGCCGGAAGCGGATTTGGACGTCTTGGCCTTCGCACGCGCCTCGGCAGCGGCAAACCGGTCAAACTCCATGGATGGCGTCTTCGTCATCGTCTTTCCTCCTGTCGAAGCCCGCGGGGCCGCGGGTGGCTTTTCGTCTTGCGCCGCAACCCGAAAATAGGTCCGTCGCATGACAGCGCTGTTGCATTGTGAAGATCGGCCGCGGACATCTGCTTTAGGGAAAGCAAACCGTCGCGTTCCGCGCCCGCCATTCGCCTCCGCGCGCCGCCTGGGGCTTGACGCTCGGAGGAACTATAGCGTGAAAGCCCGTCGCTGCCAGGGTTTTCGGCGCCTCTTCGGCCGCAAGGGCCAAAATAGGACAGCAACACTGCCCTAATTCATCAGTTCCATGCCAGAAACGATCTCGGTCCGCAAGAGCGTTCCGTTAAAAATCGTGATTTTGCGACGGAAGATTGCCAGATAATCCACGATGGAGAAATAAAATTACGCACATAAGCCCTATTCTTTTTATTGATTGCGTAATTCAATTTTGGTGATGTGTCGGGGGCGACAACCTTGATCCCGTGAAGCTTTGGCGTAAGGTCCGCTGCGAACCTCTCAGCTCCTTCCACTCCCCACGGTCTCCGCCATGTTCTTTGCTTCCGATAATTGGGCCGGCGCCCACCGATCCATTGCCGAACGCCTGCTGACGGAATCGGCGGGTTTTGCTCCGGCTTATGGCGCCGGCGATCTCGACAAAAAGGTCGAGGCCCGCTTCTCCGAGATCTTCGAGCGTGAGGTTTCCGTCTTCTTCGTCGCCACCGGCACGGCCGCCAACTCGCTGGCGCTGGCGAGCGTCCAGCGGCCCGGCGGGATTACCTTCTGCCATTCGGAAGCCCATGTGATCGAAGATGAATGCGGCGCGCCGGAATTCTTCTCCGGCGCCGCCCGCCTAATGGCCGTTGACGGCGAAGCCGGCAAGATCGATCCGGCCAGGCTTTCGGCAAAGATCGCCCACTTCCCCGAGGATGCCCTCCGTCATGGCCGCGCCAGCGCTGTCACCATCACCCAGGCGACCGAGATCGGCACCGTCTATTCGCTGCCGGAGATCGGCGAGATCGCCGCCATATCGAGGAAGCGCAACCTGCCGCTCCACATGGATGGCGCCCGCTTCGCCAATGCATTGGTGGCCCTCGGCGCCACCCCAGCCGAAATGACCTGGAAGCGTGGCGTCGACATGCTGTCCTTCGGCGGCACCAAGAACGGCTGCTGGTGCGCGGAAGCGATCGTCTTCTTCACCCCGGACCGGGCAAAGGAAATGCCTTTCATCCGCAAACGCGCCGCCCAGCATTTCTCCAAGTCGCGCTTCATCGCCGCCCAGTTCGATGCCTATTTCGAAAACGGCCTCTGGCTCGATCTCGCCCGCCATTCGAACACCATGGCCAGCCGCTTACGCGCCGGTATTGCCGCCAGCAGCGCCGGGCGCCTCGCCTGGCCGACCGCCTCCAACGAGGTGTTTGCCGTCATCAGCAGGAGTGCTGCTAGAACCGCAGAGGAAAAAGGTGCGAAATTCTATGAATGGCCAGCGCCTGCGGCAACGTCGGAACTCGTTTCCGAAAACGAAACCCTGATCCGCCTCGTCACCAGCTTCGCGACCACAGAAGCTGACGTGGATGGTTTCCTGAGGTGTCTGGCTGCCTGAGCGCCGCCCGGTAGGGCTTTCCTGATCGGTGACGGCGATGGGTCATGCGGACCTCAACCCCCTTACCTTTTGCAGAATATCGTCGGACAGCGCCGCGACCAGCACCTGATCCGCGCCCCTACGCGGCACCAAGACGAATTCCACGTCCTCGAGCACCGGCAGTTTTCCCGCGGCGATCTCTTTCAGTCCGGAAGGAGCCATACTGCGCGGCTGCACCAGCACACCCATTCCCGCCCGCGCTGCTGCCGTCAGCCCGCTCAGGCTGCCGCAGGTGCAGACGATCCGCCATGCCACTCGGTTTCGCCCGAGCGCTTCCAAAGCGATCGCCCGCGTGACGCTCGGCGGCGGAAAAGCGATCAGCGGCAATGGGCCGGAGGCGAGCACTCGTTCAGGATCGCGCGCCAGCCAGACGAGCGGCTCGCGATAGACCAGTTTTCCGCGCGCATCGCCAAGCCGGCGCTTGGCGAGCACCAGATCGATTTCGCCATTGTCCTGCATCTCATAAAGCACGCCTGAAAGCGCCACGGTCAGTTCCAGGTCGACCGACGGATGCGAACGAACGAAATCCTCCAGCACCGCCGGCAGCTGGCTGGTGACGAAATCCTCCGACACGCCGAGCCGGAGGCTGCCGCGCAGGCTGGTGCTCTTGAACAGCGCCTGCACCTGCCCCTCGATCGAAAGCATGGCGCGCGCATGCGAAAGCAGCGCCTCGCCGTCACCGGTCAGCATCACCTTATGCGTATCGCGCGCCAGCAGCTTGCGCCCGAGCGCTGCTTCCAGCCGCTGGATATGCTGGCTGACCGTCGATTGCCCGAGGCCCAGCCTTTCCGCGGCAAGCGTGAAGCTGCCCATCTGTTCGACGGCGACGAAACTACGCAACTGCGAGAGGTCGAGCATAAGAAATCCAGTATCTCGATAACTGTTATTTCTTGCATCCTGGATCATAATGGACGACAGAACAATGGTTACTTTATTGCTGCGAGACCGCCATGCGCCGCTTTCTGCCCGATACGTTCACAATCCTGCTCGCCTGCACCGTCATCCTCGCCTCCCTATTTCCGGCGAGCGGCAGTTTTGCGGATTATTTCGGCATCGCCACCGATATTGCCATCGCGGCGCTGTTTTTCCTGCACGGCGCGCGCCTTTCCCGTGACGTCGTCATTGCTGGTCTGCTGCACTGGCGGCTGCATCTGATCATCCTGCTAACGACCTTCGGCATCTTCCCGCTGCTCGGGCTCGGGCTCGGCTTCATCCCCGACGCGATCCTGCCACGGCCGCTTTATCTCGGCATTCTCTTCCTCTGCGTGCTGCCGTCGACGGTGCAGTCGTCGATCGCCTTCACCTCAATGGCTGGCGGCAACGTGCCCGCCGCGATCTGCTCGGCCTCGGCCTCCAACATTTTCGGCATGTTCCTGACGCCGCTGCTGGTCGGCCTGCTCTTTTCCGTCGGCGGCCATGGCGGCTTCGCCTTCGACGCGCTTCAGCAGATCTTGCTGCAGCTGCTTGCCCCCTTTATCGTTGGCCAGATCCTGCAGCCCTGGATCGGCGATTGGATTCGCGCCAAGAAGAAGATCCTGATGCCGGTCGACCGCGGCTCGATCCTGATGGTGGTCTATCTCGCCTTCTCGACGGCGATCGTCGAAGGACTGTGGCACACTTTCTCGATTGCCGACATCGCCGTTGTCGTCGTCGCCGACGTCGTGCTTCTGGCGTTTGTGCTTGTTTTGACGATGTTCGGCAGCCGCTGGCTGGGCTTCGACAAGTCCGACGAGATCACCATCACCTTCTGCGGCTCGAAGAAGAGCCTGGCAAGTGGCGTGCCGATGGCAAACGTCATCTTCGCCGGCCAGTCGATTGGTGCGATCGTGCTTCCGCTGATGCTCTTCCACCAGATTCAGCTGATGGTCTGCGCCGTCATCGCCCAGAAATATGCCGCAGCAGCAGCCCGGCGCGTAACGGAACAGCAAATGAAGGACGCCGCCAGCCCGGCCTGAACAATAAGATGAACAGCAATAAAAAACGGCGCCCCGATCAGAGCGCCGTCCATTGTCCCTGAGGGACAGCTGTTAACCGCTGATGACCTGCGCCTCGATCGCCTTCGGAGCCTCGATCGGCTCGGCGGCAATCGTGATCTTGCGGGGCTTCATGGCCTCGGGAATATTACGCAGAAGATCGATGTGAAGCAGGCCATTCTTCAGCGAAGCGGCTGATACCTCGACGTGATCGGCAAGCTGGAAGCGGCGCTCGAAGGCGCGCTTGGCAATGCCGCGATAGAGGAATTCGCCGCCTTCGGCGGTTTCCTCGTTCTTTTCACCCTTCACGGACAGCACATGGGCGTGGGCTTCGATCGAAAGCTCGGTCTCGTCGAAACCGGCGACCGCCATGGTGATGCGATAGGTGTTTTCACCGGTGCGCTCGATATTATAGGGCGGATAGGTCTGTGCCTGCTCCGGCTGAGCAAGGCTGTCGAGCATGGTGAAGAGGCGGTCGAAACCGACCGTCGAACGATAAAGGGGAGAGAAGTCTACGTGACGCATGATGTCCTCCTAGGGAAGCGACGTGTTGCGATAAAATGCCCCTGAAACCCCATCTTGGCGGCCTCGGGACGGTTGCGCGGGCCCTTTTGGCACCCGCAGGATGGAGATGGTGATGCGATTCGGGGAGTTCAAGACCTTTTCGAAATCCCCCCGACCGGCCGTGAACCGCTCGTGAACGGCCGGTTCGGTAGGCGTTCAGACATGCCTGCCTAGAAATGACGATGTCGGGTGACACTGGCCCCGATGGCTGAAGTGCATCGTCCCTTCTTCTTCAGTCTAAACTTGGGCCGGCCGCGAGCGCCCTCACGCTCCCGCCGGCCCTTTTTTCCCCCGCTTTCCAAGCCGGGCGCCATGCGGTATCCCTGATAGAGAAGCATTCAGCAGCGGCGCATTGGCAAGTCATGGATCAGGTTCTCTATTCGACGCCCGACAATCCCGTCCCGGAAAACCGCACCGAAGGGTTCTTCGAAACCCATGACGGCCACCGGCTGCGTTACGCCGTTTTCCGCTCCGGTGGCCAGGTCGCCAAGGGCACGGTTGTCATCATCCATGGCCGCAACGAATATATCGAGAAATATTTCGAGACGATCCGCGACCTGACAGGCAAGGGCCTCTGGGTCGCGACCTTCGACCTGCGTGGCCAGGGCGGTTCGTCGCGGCTCCTGAAGCGCCGCAATCACGGCCATATCCGCCGCTTTTCCGATTACGAGCGCGACCTCGACACCTTCCTCGAAAAGATAGTGCTGCCGGATACCCGCCTGCCCTTCTACCTGCTCGGCCATTCCACCGGCGGACTGATTGCGCTGTCGGCCGCCCCCTATCTCACCACCCGCATCGATCGCATGGTGCTATCGGCTCCCTTCATCGGCCTGACCGGCCAGTCGGCCTCGCCCCGCGTCATCCGCACCCTCGCCGGCGCGCTGACGGCCGCCAGCCTCGGCTTCATGCCGCTGACCTCGAAGCTGAAGGAGCCAGATTTCCGCGACAATCCGTTGACCTCGGACGAAACCCGCTTCGAGCGCAATGTAGCGATGATGAAGGCCCATCCGGAACTGACGCTCGGGCCGCCGACGGCCCGCTGGCTGACCGAAGCCTTCCGGACCATGGACCGGGTCACCTCGCCCAACCATCTCTTCTCGATCACCATCCCGACCATCGTCATCGCCCCGACACGTGACGGCGTCGTGCCCTACACGGCACAGGAGCGGCTCTCGCGTTATTTCCGTGCCGGCCAGCTGGTGCCGATCAACGGCGCTCGCCATGAGATCTTCCAGGAACGGGATATCTATCGCGCCGCGGCGCTGGCGGCCTTCCACGCCTTCATCCCCGGCAGCGATGCCGAGGAAAATCATGATGTCGCCGCCCTCGGCACCTGAGCCGGATCAACCGAGCCGCCAGCAGAATCGGCCTTGCCGACCTGGGGCATCGGCTTTGCCGAGCCCGGGTTCAGCGCTGCAGGATGGCAATTGCCTGCTCGTAGACCGCGCGGCTGCCGGCGGCGATGATCGAACCGCCGTTTTCCGGCCGTCCGCCGTCCCAGGTGGTGATGATGCCGCCCGCCCCCTCGATGACGGGAATGATCCCGCCGACGTCATAGGGTTTCAGCCCGTTTTCGATGACGAGATCGATATGGCCGGCGGCAAGCAGCGCATAGGCATAGCAGTCGCATCCATAGCGGAAGAGCCGCACCTGACCCTCGATCTCCCGGTATTTCACCATCTCCCCGCCGGCGAAGAGATGTGGCGAGGTCGTGAACAGAATGGCGCTCGAAAGCGCCTCGCACTGGCGCGTCACCAGCCGCCTTTCACCCTCCGGGCCGGTATAGATCGAGCCGTTCTCGTCGGCGAAATAACGTTCGCCGGTAAAGGGCTGCTCGATCATGCCCATGATCGCCCGGCCTTCCCTATGCAGGCCGATCAGCGTTCCCCAGACCGGCACGCCCGATATGAAGGCGCGCGTGCCGTCGATCGGATCGATCACCCAGACATAGTCCCGGTCGAGCCCGACATCGCCGTGCTCCTCGCCGAGAATGCCGTGGTCGGGGAAATTCTCCTCGATCAGCGCCCGGATAGCGAGCTCGGCCGCCCGATCGCCTTCCGTCACCGGATCGAAGCCGGAAGAAAGTTTATTCGTGACATCGAGGCCGGAGCGGAAGCGCGGCAGCGTCTCGGCGCGGGCGACCTCCGCCAGACGATTGAAGAATGAACGGTCAGGAAGCATGGTGACACCGTTTGGCTGGCGGGAATGCGCTTTCATAGCGAAAACGAGCGGGAATGCAAACGAAGCGGGTAACTTCAGGCGAATTGCCCAAAGATATCGCAGCGCAATATATTGCTTGACATTTGTGCAACGCAATAGTAGCGTCGTCATTACAGTCTTCTGACTGTAAATACCCTCCTTGGGTGTTTCCTCCCTAGACTTAGCCGCGCTGACAAGCGCGGTTTTTTTTGGCCTGGGGAGGCAGGCCGAGAATCAGGAAATTGCAGGTTTACTCGGCGGCCAGCGCCCGATCGCCGGCGAATTTTTCGACATAATCCGCCATCTGCCGCATGAAGGCCGCGACGGCGTCGGCCACCGCGGCGAAATCCTCGCGCTTCTCCAGCGTCACCTCGTCGACATAGATCGCCCGGTTCACTTCGATCTGCAGCGCGTGCAGACCGCGCGAGGGACGGCCGTAATGCTCGGTGATGAAGCCGCCGGCATAAGGCTTGTTACGGATCGCAGCGAAGCCCATTTCCTCGAGGATGGCGATCGCGGCGCGTGAAAGTTCGGCCGAAGCGCTGGTGCCGTAGCGATCGCCGATGATGAAATCGGGCCGCCCGGTGCAACCCGCGACCCGCACATTGCCGGGCATCGAGTGGCAGTCGATCAGAACGCCGAAGCCGAACTGTACATGGGTGCGGGCGATAAGCCGGCGCAGCGCCGCGTGGTAGGGCTTGTAGACTGCCTCGACCCGATCAAGCCCCTCCTGCACCGGCAGCCGCCGTGCGTAGATCTCCATGTTCTCGGCAACGATGCGCGGAATGGTCCCGAGTCCGCCGGCGACCCTCAGCGAATTGATGTTGGCATAGGGCGGCAGCAGCCCGTCGAACATCCTGGGGTCGAGTTCGTAGGGCTCACGATTGACGTCGAGATAGGCCCGCGGAAAATTGGCGGCGAGCATTGGCGCGCCCAGTTCGACGGCCGAGCCGAACAGCTCGTCGACGTAATGGTCCTCCGAACGGCGGATCGCTATGCCTTCCAGCCTCGATTGGGCGATGAATTCCGGTGGATAAATGCGGCCGCTATGGGGAGAGTTGTAGACGAAGGGAATGGTCTGCGACACGGGCTCATGGACCTCAAAAAGCTCGTATTCGCGGATTTCCGGCACTTTCGGCCCTCTTTACCATGTCATGAACTGGCTGCTTCGTTCATGTTGCCAGTTGCCCGCCCTCAAGTCCATACTATGTAGAAGGGATGACCATCACGCACAGGCAATTCACCGGTTGTTTACCGGGCAAAGACTAGTGTAGACGGCTGGCAGCCCACCCAAAACCTATTGATTAGCGGTCTGGATTGATGACTCAGAAGATACTTCTCGCCGAAGACGACAATGATATGCGCCGTTTCCTGGTGAAAGCGCTCGAAAAGGCCGGCTACAAGGTCCTTTCTTACGACAACGGCGCCAGCGCCTATGACCGGCTGCGCGAGGAGCCGTTTTCTCTGCTCTTGACCGATATCGTCATGCCCGAAATGGATGGCATCGAGCTGGCGCGCCGGGCCACCGAACTCGATCCCGATCTGAAGGTGATGTTCATCACCGGTTTTGCCGCCGTGGCGCTGAACCCCGATTCGAAGGCGCCGAAGGATGCCAAGGTCCTTTCCAAGCCTTTCCACCTGCGCGACCTCGTCGATGAGGTCAATAAAATGCTTGCCGCGTAAGGCTTGTCGGGCGGCGCGTCACAAAACTGAAAAAAGCCTATTGACGGCTCCGAAGGTTTTGTGATCTATGCGCCGCCATCGGATGGGCGTGTAGCTCAGCGGGAGAGCACTACGTTGACATCGTAGGGGTCACAGGTTCAATCCCTGTCACGCCCACCATCCTAATTCGCTGAAAAGCAAAGGCCTTTCGAGAAATCGAGAGGCCTTTTGACATAGTGGCCCGCAGGTTCGATAAATCTGCCAATAGGAGTTCTCAGCGTGGCGCAGGTCATTAAACGACGCAAAACTCTCGTGGTGTCCAACGACAAGATTTCGCTGGCAAAAGGTATCAGCCTTCCCAAGGGACGCTACCCCGTCACTGCCGAATATGTTGTATCTCACCTGCGAGGCAGGCCGGTCGAGCAAGCTGGCCGGGTGATGCTCCATCTGACGCGGCAAAACCTCCTGGACTACGGCGTTGATCTGACCGGCAGCGCGATGCTGGGCAGCGACATCGATGTGAGCGGCAATGTGGCGCGCAAGGAAGCTATTCTGGAGTGATTTGCAGAGCATAGACGGTTGACCACTGTCCTTGCCCCACAGGGATGCGCCTCCTGAGAGTGGCCAAGCCAATTTCGGTTACAAAACCATGTGAATTTTTGCCGATCCGGCGTACGGGGCATTCGCCTCTCGACCGGCAGTGCCGCAGTTTTTCCGCCCCTCGCCTCGCCGGGCTTCCACGGCACCTGCGCCCACGAAGTGCTGCTCGAACGAACTTGCAAGCCGTCACCCCCGCCGCGGCCTGACTTCCATCTTCACCATAGCGACCGGTGAAAGAGGCAAGCAACTGTCCGGTTTTTACCCGAGTCATGCAGATGGCGGCGCGCCCTCATATGAGGACGCGCTCATTCGAGCATCAATTGCATACCATTGCTGATGAGCGCCGCCATTATTGGACGTCACATCGCTCCCTTGCCGATGTCCCGCAAATTATGCCGTTGCTGGACCTTTTAGCCAGCAAGCTCAGCCGACGTTCGGCCCGTCGGCGACCGGCGGAATCTTTATGCTGCACGGAACCAAATTTCGGACACAGAGCCATGCCATGGCGGATCGAAGGTGAAGCGGTGATTCGCCTCGCCAGGACATGGGATTTGAGATCGAAATGAAGTTATCCGCGCTTGTTGTCGCCGGCCTTGTTGCCGCCGTCCTCGCCTTGCCAGCCGCCGCCGCGCCGGCCTCCCCGCCTGAGACATTTCCCGGCGCTCCCGGCGTCATTACGCTTTCCGGCAAATGCGCCAGACTGGTCGTCGCCAAATTTGACGCCACCAAGGGCTGCAAAAACGAGCTTGCCAGCGTCACTCTGGCCAACGGTTCGGTGACCTTCATCTTCACTTCAGATGGAAAGGCGCTCGGCTTCCAGGGCGATGGCAGTGGCATCAAGCCAGCCTCCAACGGCAATGCTCGCCTGCCGTTGAGCCTCGTCACGACGGGCGTCGGCAACAAGATGACCGGCCAGGTCAAGGTCGCCGGCTTCTGCACCTTCGGCAATCCCTATGCCGGCGAGCCGATCGCGATCGAATGCACCGCCGAAAGCAAGGACTCCTCCTTCACCGGCAGCTTCCGCACCGGCGGCAAGCTGGTGAAAAAGGGAAAATAGCTCCCGTCAGGCGGCGCACCACGCGCCGCCGGCAGCCCCCGGCTGGCGCGCCAGCCCTTCCTTGATCAACTGCACGCCAAAAGAGCGCCCGTCGCGCGAAACGATCCGCGGCGCGCCTGAGGACTCGGTCTTTCCGGCGGCATCGATGGTGAAGGGGCCGGCGTTCAGAAGCGCCAGCAGGCGCAGCTTCGCGGCGAAGGCCACCCTGCGTTCGTCATCGCAGCGCGCCTGGTCGGCCACTGGGCTTGCCATATCGGCAATGACGATCTTTTCGCCCTTGTACCAGAAGACGCCGCCGTCGCCGACGCAATTGATGTGCGCGCCCTGCCCGCAATAGCCGAAGGCGCCCGTCGCCGTCTGCTGAGCCCCGGGAGAGGCCGGGGCCGGCACCGCCTTGACCGGCTGAATGGCCGGCGTCGGGATTGCCGCCGGCGGCAGCGGCTGCGCCTGCAGCGTCGGCGGTGCGGCTCTCGGCGTCGGTGCGGCAAGCGCCACCTGTTTCGGCGGCACATCCTTCCTGGCGACTGGTCTCGGCTCCGCCATTTCCCGTGCGATCGGCGCCGACTGCCGTTCAAGCAAAGGCTGAAGCCTCTTCCAATTGTCGTGAGCGACGATACCGCCGATCGCGGCAATGCCGATCACCGCCCAGGGCAGCAATCCACCGCTGCTGCGCGCTCTGCTCTTTCCTCTCGCCGGCGCCCTGCGGCGGCCGCGTGTCGCTGTCTTGGCCATGTGTCCGAATCCCGTGAGGCCGGGATTATCGCTGTCCAATCCTTTCCGAAAGGTTGGCGTCAGCCGTTATCTTTAACGGCGTGTTGATTGGCACAAAGGCTGATAGAAAGCGAAACGCCCGGCATCGCCGAGCGCCTATCTCTGCAAAACTTTCTTCCGCTTATTCCGGATTGACGGCCGAAGGCTCGTTTTTTCCGGCCGATGCCACGCCGCTGATCGGCGAAGCGACCGGCTGTTTGCGTTTGCCGATCTCGATGCGATTGTCGGCCCCCTCGCGGATGGCCTGCCATTCATTTTCGTGCCGGATAACAATATCCCGGGCCACAAAGTTCATTGTCATATGTTTCTCACCCTGTTTCAAATCGCCCTGTTTCAAATCGACGTCAGTACGCCGAAGAGGCCTTCGGAAGAGCCGTTATTTCTTCGTTTTCGCATGACTCTTAATGTCGGGACCACCTTTGGAAAGGTCCGCGCCGGTCACATGCGCCGGCACGTGAATGTCGTGGATGACGCCGGGCGTCAGCGTCAGGTCGACATGATGTGGCGGCAGCACCTGTGCCTTCTGCATGCGATTCGGTTTCGCCCGCTTCATGCGGTCGGATGCCTCCGTGCGCTTGTCGGGAACATGGGTCGAAGTGTGCATCATCGGCCTCCTTTCAGCTCAACCAGGGTTTAACGAGCGGGGCCCCCAATGGTTCCCGAAAATTTGCCGTTTTCTTTGGCGCGTTTGGCCTTGACTGGTTCGGGAAGTAGATTACCTAGGGCGTATCCCGCAGCCTTCCGGACATCGGCTACGGGGAACATTGGTGCCGGGCCCCTCTGGCGAGAGTTTTTACGGCGCTCTCGTGATGTCGGTACCGCCTGCAGCTCAGCCGGCGGATTTTTCATCGATGAAAAAGCTCACCATGCCTCGTCGGCATGCCCGTTGTGGCATGCCGCGTTTTTATAGTATCTCCACCCTCTCCAACACGCTTTGCGGCCGCGAGGTGCGGCCATGAACCAATCTCAGACCACTAAATCCTCGCTCGGCTACTTCCGCTGGGCTTTCATCGTCACGGTCCTCGGTCTTATTCTCGGCGCCGTGCTTGGTTGGCAGACGACCGGCACGATCGGCGGCATGGCGACCGTCTTCTTCATCTGTGCCGTGCTTGCGGTGCTGGAGATTTCGCTCTCCTTCGACAATGCCATCGTCAATGCCAACAAACTGAAGGAGATGACGCCGGTCTGGCAGAAGCGCTTCCTTACCTGGGGCATCATCATTGCCGTCTTCGGCATGCGCATTGTCTTTCCGTTGGCGATCGTCGCCATCGCGGCACGCATCGGCCCCTGGGATGCTCTGGTGCTGGCCGCCCGCGAACCTGAGGAATATGCCCGCATCATGAACGATGCGCATCTGCCGATCGCCGCTTTCGGCGGCACCTTTCTGATGATGGTCGGCCTCAGCTATTTCTTCGATCATGAGAAGAAGATCCATTGGCTTCGCGGCCTTGAAAAGGTGATGGCGCGCTCGGCCACCATCAGGGGCATCGAAATCGCCTTCGTGCTGACGCTGATGCTTGTCTTCTCCTGGCTGATCGGCGGCGAGGAAGCCAGCATCTTCGTCCACTGCGCCATCTACGGCCTGCTCACCTTCCTCGCCGTCGAGGTCGTCGGCGAACTGCTCGATGCGTCGCAGCAGACGATGAGCGCTGCCGCCAAGGGCGGCCTGGGCGCCTTCATCTATCTCGAGGTGCTGGATGCCAGCTTCTCCTTCGACGGCGTCATCGGCGCCTTCGCCTTGACGCAGAACCTCTTCGTCATCGCGATCGGCCTCGGCATCGGCGCCATGTATGTGCGCTCGATGACGATCATGCTGGTGGAGAAGGGAACGCTTGCCGAATACCGCTATCTCGAACATGGCGCCTTCTACGCCATCCTGATCCTCGCAGTGATCATGTATGCGCAAACCCTGGTGCACATTCCCGAAGTGATCACCGGTCTCGGCGGCGCGGCTCTGATTGGCCTGTCGCTCTGGTCGTCCATTCGCCACAACAAGCGCGAGCGGGCAGAAGATCACGCCGACCGGCGGGAAGAACTGCACGCCTGACGTGGCAGACAATTAAAGGTCGCAACGCGCCTCAGCGTTGCGGCTACTCCGACATAAATAAGCCCGCGACCATCCGGTTGCGGGCTGTTTCATTCCTGCATGCCTTGAACGGCTTAGCGGATGACCTGACCGAACGAAGCCGGATCGATGCCAAGCTCCTTGAGGTCGCGGGCGCGCGGACGACGGCCGGCTTCGACAGCGGCGCTGACGGCGTTGGCGGCGCTCAGCGCAGCAAATGCGCGGCCCAGGAAGCCGGCGTGGACTGAATTTCGTATGGCGGACATTGTCCTGTTCCTCTTGCTTTATGATTGACCACTCATAGATGGCAGTGCGCTGTCGCATCGACAATGCATGTAAAATCACCGCAGCCATGCAAAAAGAAGAGGCCGGCGCATGGTTCCATGGCCGGCCTCCAGGCAGGGGTAAGGTTGTCTTTTTCTTCTAGTCTTCGTTTGCCGCCAGCTGCGACAGCACCTGGCCCCGACCGCGGATGCGCAGGATCAGCGGGATCAGGAAGGCAGCCGCCGCAACGATGAGCAGGCCTGCCGCGATCGGTGACATCACCAGCGTCGTCACATCGCCCTGGCTGATCGCCAGTGCGCGGCGCAGCTGCTGCTCGGCCAGCGGCCCGAGGATGAGGCCGACGACGGCAGGTGCGATCGGATAGCCGAAGAGCCGCATCACATAGCCGAGCAGGCCGAAGGCGAGCAGCATGCCGAGTTCGAACACCGAAGGGTTGGCGCCGATCGTTCCGAGCGTCGCAAACAGCAGGATGCCGGCATAGAGCCACGGCTTCGGAATGGTCAGCAGCCGCACCCAGAGCCCGATCATCGGCAGGTTGAGGACGAGCAGCATCGCATTGGCGATGAGCAGGCTGGCGATCAGCCCCCAGACGAGCTGCGGATTGGTGGCAAACAGGAGCGGCCCGGGCTGCAGCCCGTATTGCTGGAAACCGGCGAGCATGATCGCCGCCGTCGCCGTCGTCGGCAGGCCGAGGGTCAGGAGCGGCACCAGCGTGCCGGCGGCTGAGGCATTGTTCGCCGCCTCGGGACCGGCCACGCCTTCGATCGCGCCATGGCCGAATTCTTCCGGGTTCTTCGCCAGCCGCTTTTCGGTCGAGTAGGACAGGAACGTGCCGATTTCAGCGCCGCCCGCCGGCATCGCGCCGATCGGGAAACCGATCAGCGTGCCGCGAAGCCAAGGCTTCCAGGAGCGCGACCAGTCCTGTGCGTTCATCCAGAGCGAACCCTTGACCGCCTCCACTTGCTCCGCGACCCGGTTGCCCTGCGCTGCGATATAGAGCGTCTCGCCGATCGCGAACATCGCCACCGCCAGCGTCGTCACTTCGACGCCGTCGAGCAGGTCGGGAATGCCGAAGGAAAGCCTGGCCTGTCCCGTCTGCTGGTCGATGCCGACCATGGCAAGCGCGAAACCGATGAACAGCGCGGTCAGGCCTCGAAGCGCCGAATCTCCAAAAGCCGAGGAGACGGTAACGAAGGCGAGCACCATCAGCGCGAAATATTCCCGCGGCCCGAAGACCAGCGCCAGCTTGACAATGTAGGGCGCGATGAAGGCGAGTCCGAGCGTGGCGATGAGGCCGGCGACGAAGGAGCCGATCGCTGCCGTCGCCAATGCGGGTCCGCCGCGCCCGGCCCGCGCCATCTTGTTGCCTTCGAGCGCGGTGACGATCGAGGCGCTTTCACCCGGCGTGTTGAGCAGGATCGACGTCGTCGAACCGCCGTACATGCCGCCGTAATAGATGCCGGCGAACATGATCAGCGAGCCGCCCGGATCGAGCTTGTAGGTGGCCGGCAACAGCAGTGCCACGGTGAGCGCCGGGCCTATGCCGGGCAAGACGCCGACGGCAGTGCCGAGCGTCACGCCGACCAGCGCATAAACCAGGTTCATCGGCTGCATCGCAACCAGGATACCCTGCCATAGGAATTCGAATGTGCTCATCTTGGTGTCCCAGGCGGCGCTCTCGTCCGTGCCTTCGCAATCGGTCGCCGCGAAAAATCAAAAGAGCTGACAGCGCGTCCCGCGCGGTCAGAAGAACAGATGTTCGAGCGGCCCGGCCGGCAGCGTCAGCTGTAGGAGCTGCGAGAAGATCGACCAGACGACGAAGCTGAAAACGATGCCGATCGGCAGCGAGATCCAGAGCTTGCGTTTTCCGAAGCCGCGTGCGGTCAGCGCAAACAGTATACCGGTCGCAATCGAGAAGCCGGCAACGCGCAGAAGCAGCATCTGGCAGGCGAGACCGGCGACGATCCAGATGACGGGCGCCACTTCTTGCTTGTCTCGTTCCGGAAACTCGCCACGCCAGGCTTCGGCGACGGTCCAGATGCCAAGACAGAAGAGCCCGAACGCCACCACCTCAGGCACCGTTGCCGGACCGATGCGGGCGTACTGTGCTATCGTTTTCAGATGCGTTGCATCCCAGGCCATCACACCCGCGATGGCGAAGAGGAAAACGGCAATGATGAACGCCGCCCAATCAGGGCGGCGTGTGGTTGCCGAGGAGGCCTTATCCTCGCTCATTGAACAAGTCCGATCTCTTTAAGAATGCCCTCGGTAGCGGAGACGTCCTTTTCGAGCTGCGCCTTGAAGGCATCGCCGGAAAGATAGGTGTCGCCCCAGCCCTTGGTCTTCAGGGTCTCCTGCCAGGTGGCAGAGCTGTGCAGCTTCTCGAAATCGGCAGTGATCTTGGCGACCTCGTCGTCCGACAGGCCGGGGGCTGCGGCAACCATGCGCCAATTCTGGATGCTGACGTCGGTGCCGGCTTCCTTCAGCGTCGGGGCATCGACACCGTCGATGCGCTTGTCGCTGGAAACGGCGAGGAGACGCAGCATGCCTGCTTTCACCTGCGATTCGAACTCGCTGTAGCTCGAAACGCCGGCTGTGACCTGGTTGCCGAGAATGGCTGCGAGCGCTTCACCGCCGCCAGAGAAGGCGACATAGTTGATCTTCGTCGGGTCGACGCCGGAAGCCTTGGCAATCAGTCCTGCGGTGATGTGGTCGGTGCCGCCGGCCGAGCCGCCGCCCCAGGAAACCGAGCCCGGATCCTTCTTCAGCGCCGCGACCAGATCGGCCATCGTCTTGATCTCGGACGCGGCGGGAACGACAATGGCCTCATATTCGCCGGTCAGACGGGCAATCGGCGTCACATCCTTGAGCGTCACCGGCGATTTGTTGGTGAGGATGGCGCCGACCATGACATAGCCGCCGACGATCAGCGAATTCGGGTTGCCGGCAGCCTGGCTGGCAAACTGCGCAAGGCCGATGGTGCCGCCGGCGCCGGGAACGTTCTGGACCTGTACGTTGCCGGCGATCTTCTCCTGCTGCAGCGCAGCCTGCAGCGAACGGGCCGTCTGATCCCAGCCGCCGCCGGGAGCGGCCGGCGCGATGATGGTGTAGTCGGCCGCATAGGCCGGCAGCGCGATTGCGGCGGCAAGAATGGTTGCGATGAACGTATGCTTCACGATGTGTCCTCCGTGGGCGATTGAGCGAACCGCCTGTTATTCTCGAGTGAATCGGGAGGGGTGGCCGGCCAGCGGACGCAGTTGTCCTGAATGACGAGCGGAATGCCTCCCAAGGCTTCAATTCTCCGCCTCCACGGAGAAGAAGTAGCCAAAGCCACCACAACAACCTGTCATCTAGCTGACATCGGCAAGATATCCAGAAGGAGAAGCCACTTTTTTGCCGTAATTGGGCCAGCAGCCCGCCGAGGAGTAACAGATATTGATGTCATGAAGCGGCCGAAACCTGGCCTTCTTCACTGTGCCCGCAGAACCTCGTTCCAATGCGCGATCAGCCGCGCACGCTTTACCTGGTCGAGATAGACCATCAGCCCGGGACTGACCGGCACCGGCCGAAGTTGGGCGCCGAGCAGTTCCTGCAGCGTATTGGCAGTGTTTTCGCCCGCCACCTCCGGGCTGACGGCCGGGATCTGCAGCTCGCGCGCCATGATCGTCTGGCCCACCTTCGACATGAAAAAGGCAAGGTAGCGGCGCCCGAGTTCCGGCTCGGCTGCAGCCTGCGGCACCAGCCCGATGCGCGACATCACCACCGTATAGTCCTTCGGCAGCACGATGCCGACATCCGGGTGCCGCGAAGCCCAGTCAGCGGCGTAAGAACCGAGAATATTATAACCGAGCACGAAGCGCCCGTCGGCCACGCGTTCGAGGATCGCAGAGCTCGTCGAGTAAAGTTTGACGCCGGCCGCACCCATCGCGCCGATCACCGACCAGATGTCGCCGAATTGCTCCTGGTCGCGCGCCATGAAGAGAAAACCGACACCGGAGCGCTCGATATCGTAAGTGCTGATCCGGCCATAGACCGCATTGCCCTTGCGCTTCAGATAGTCGACGAGTTCCGCACGCGAGCTCGGCACCGGCTCGTGCGCGAAGCTCGGCTTGTGATAGACGAACACCGCCGGCTCGAAGGTCAACGCATAGGCGGTATTGCGCCAATTCGCCCATGTCGGCCAAGCAGCACTCATCGGCAGATTGCTGACCTGCGCATAGCCGTCGTTGGAAAGCTTCACCTGCAGGTCCATCGCCGAGGAAAAGGCAAAATCCGCCGTTTTGCCGCCTGCATCCGTTTCCCTGACGATCCGGTCGTAGATTTCGCCGGTCAGCATGTCCTCATATCTGACCGCGACATCAGGATTGGCCTCCTGGAACCCCCGGATCATCGGCTGCGCCAAGGGCTCGTCGAGCGAAGAATAGACCGTCAGCACCGGTGCGGCTGTATTGCCCGACTTCGCCGGATAGAAGGCTTGGTCGGCCAGCACGCAACCCGGCCAGAACGCCAGCAGCAAGATGAAAATTCTCCTCATGCAGCAACAATGCCTGAGCATACAGAGAGGAGCAAGGGCGTGACCGGACCTGCAGCGAGCGTCGCCTGTATTGCGACGGATCCGCAGCAGCCAACGTGTCGGTCCGACACCCCTTTGACCATAAATGATTATGATTCCGCGTCATCCTTCACCCGTTTTGAGTATTGATGAAGATTTGGGACGATATAGGGTGCGCTGCCGCGTCAAAACGTCGAAGCCGCCCGAATTTACTTCTTCGGGAGACGACTATACGCGACAAAAAACTCTAAAAAAGCTAGATTGACCTGGGAAGACCCATGGGAGGGGTCATGGAACGACGACTGAGCGCTATTCTCGCTGCGGATGTCGTCGGCTACAGCCGACTGATGGGCATTGATGAGTCAGGCACCTTGCAGGCGCTGAACCGCCATCGCTGCGAGTTGGTTGACGTTCGTATTTCGGACTACAAGGGCCGGATCGTCAAACTCACCGGCGATGGCATCCTTGCCGAATTCCAGAGCGTGGTGAATGCCGCGCGCCCGGCAGAACCAGGCAGCCGTCCTCATCCTGACGGCGCGCGGCACGCCGGAAGAACGGGTGAAGGGTCTCGATCTCGGCGCCGATGATTATCTGATCAAGCCTTTCGATATTGCCGAATTCGAGGCCCGCGTACGCGTGCTGCTGCGCCGCCAGGCCGGGCTGCGTTCGGCGACCGTCGGCTTCGGCGGCATTTCTTTCGACCTTAATTCCCGCACCTTTTCATCAGGCGACACCCCTCTTGATATTCCCGCCCGCGAACTCGGCTTGCTCGAAATCCTCTTCATGCGGGCCGGCAAGGTCGTGGCCAAGGAGGCGATCATCCAGTCGCTGACAGCCTTCGACGACGACATTTCCGCAAACGCGATCGAGCAATATGTCAGCCGGCTGAGGAAACGCCTCTCGCCGCACGGCCTGACGGTCAAGACCGCCCGCGGGATCGGCTACTATCTCGACAAGCTGCCCGAGGCCTCATGAAAGCCGCCTATTCCCTCAGGCGCCGGCTGCTCTTCTGGCTGCTCATTTCGACCGCCGTCATCGGCACGCTGGCGCTCGCCGATACCTATCGCGAGGCGGTCAAGACGTCGAATATCGTCTCCGACCGCGTGCTCGCCGGCTCTGCTCTGGCAATTGCCGAACGCGTCGTCGTCGCCGAAGACGGGACATTGCAGGTCGACATTCCCTATGTCGCCCTGGAAATGCTGACCTCGGCGGCGCAGGACCGGGTCTTCTACCGCGTTGACGGCCCTCCGGGTCAATTCATCACCGGCTATCAATCCCTGCCGGTCCTGAAGAAGACGCCCGGCAATGCCGCAGCCTTCGCCGATGACAGCTTTCGCGGCGAGCCCATCCGCATCGCCACGCTCGAGCGCTCGGCTTCGACGGGGATCCGCTCCGTGCCCTTCGTCGTGACGGTCGCCGAAACCACCATCGCTCGCCGGCAATTGACGCAGGCGATTCTCGTACGTTCGGCGCTGCGTCTCGCCTTCATGATCTTGGGCGCGGCGGTCATCGTCTGGATATCGGTCACGGTGGCGCTCCGCCCGCTCTACAAGCTCGGGGACGCCATCGGCGAACGCAGTCCTGACGATCTGCATCCGATCGAACAAACCGTGCCGAGCGAGGTCGATCCGCTGGTCGATACGGTGAATTCCTTCATGGTCCGCCTGCAGTCGGCCCTCGATGCGCTGCGCAATTTCACCGGCAATGCCAGCCATCAGCTTCGCACGCCCTTAGCGATCATCCGTACCCAGCTCGCCCTTTCGGCCCGCGCCGGCACGCTCGATGAAGCCCAGGCGGCGGCGCTGAAGGGAGACCAGGCCGTGGCGCATGCCGAGCGCATCCTTGCCCAGCTTCTCCTGATGGCGAAGATCGACGCCGCCACCGCCAAGGAGGCGCTGACCGCCTCCGCCATCGACCTTGGGGCAATCGCCCAGGAAATCACCGGCGAGCAGATCCCGGCGGCCGCCGTCGCCGGCATCGATCTCGGCTTCGAGGGCGAAAGCCCGGCCATGATCCGCGCCGAGCCGCTGCTGATCGGCGAGATGCTGCGCAATCTCGCCGGCAACGCCATCGCCTATGCCGGCAAGGGGGCTGAAGTCACCGTCCGCATCATCGCAGCCGCCGACACGGTTCGTCTCGAAGTCGAGGACAATGGTCCCGGTATTCCCAGTGAGAAGCTGGAGGCGGTCCGCAGGCGCTTTTCGCGCGGCAATGATTCCGGCGCGCCCGGCGCCGGCCTCGGCCTGCCGATCGTCGAAGAAATCGCCAATCTTTTCAACGCCGCCTTAACGCTGGAGCCGGGCGCGGGCGGCAAGGGCCTGAAGGCGGTGGTCACCTTCGCCAAGGCGGTATAAACCGGCGGGTCCCCGGCGTTCCGCCCTTGCTTTCTTTCGCTGCATTGCACACACTGACTTCGGGAACAGCAAGCCGCACAACGATGCGCGCCGGACAAAAGAGAAATATGTCGATCAAAGCCAGCATCTATCATCTGACGCACTATACCTACGACAAACCGGTCCGCCTCGGCCCACAGATCATCCGGTTGAAACCGGCCTCGCATTCGAAGACAAGCGTGCTCAGCCACTCGCTGAAGGTCACGCCCTCCAACCACTTCGTCAACCTGCAGCAGGACCCCTACGGCAACTACCTCGCCCGCTATGTCTTCCCCGACCCCGTGACCGAGTTCAAGATCGAGGTCGACCTCGTCGCCGACATGACGGTCTATAATCCCTTCGACTTCTTCGTCGAGGAGGAGGCGACCAAGTGGCCGTTCGACTATCCTGAAAGCATCCGCGAGGATCTGTCGATCTACATGACGCCGGAACCGGCCGGCCCGCGCCTCAAGGCGCTGCTGCCGACGCTCGACTGGTCGCCGGGCCAGCCGACGATCGATATGGTCGTCGGTCTGAACGCCCGCCTGCAGCGGCAGATCGGCTATGTCATCCGCATGGAAACCGGTGTGCAGACGCCGGAAGAGACGCTGGAAAGCGCCAAGGGCTCCTGCCGCGACACCAGCTGGCTGCTCGTCCAGATCCTGCGCCATCTCGGCCTCGCCGCCCGCTTCGTCTCCGGCTACCTCATCCAGCTGACCCCTGATCTGAAGGCGCTCGACGGCCCCTCCGGGACCGAGGTCGATTTCACCGACCTGCATGCCTGGGCCGAGGTCTATCTACCGGGTGCCGGCTGGGTCGGCCTCGATCCGACCTCCGGCCTTCTGACCGGCGAAAGCCATATCCCGCTTGCAGCAACGCCGCATTACCGCAACGCTGCCCCGATTTCCGGCGGCTATTTCGGCGAGGCCGAAACCGAATTCGCCTTCGATATGAAGGTCTCGCGCGTCGCCGAACATCCGCGCATCACCAAGCCTTTCTCCGATGATAGCTGGAACGAGCTCAATGAACTCGGCGAGAAGGTCGACCGTGTCCTCGAAGCCGAGGATGTGCATCTGACGATGGGCGGCGAGCCGACCTTCGTCTCGATCGACGATTTCCAATCCGAGGAATGGAATACCGCCGCCGTCGGCCCGACTAAGCGTGAAAAGGCCGACACCCTGATCCGCCGGCTGCAGGAACGCTTCGCTCCCGGCGGCTTCCTGCATTACGGCCAGGGCAAATGGTATCCGGGCGAAAGCCTGCCGCGCTGGACTTTCTCGCTCTACTGGCGCCGCGACGGCAAGCCGATCTGGCAGAACCTCGATCTGGTCGCCGCAGAAGGCAAGGATACCGGCGTTACGGCCGAGGATGCCGGGAGGTTTCTGACGGCCATCGCAAAGGAATTGGCGATCAAACCTGACATGGTGCAGCCGGCCTATGAGGACCCTGCCGACTGGATCATCAAGGAAGGCAATCTTCCCGAAAACGTCGATCCGGCGAATTCGAAGCTCAAGGATCCCGAGGAACGCAATCGCATCGCCCGGGTCTTCGCCCGTGGCCTGACCGTTCCCACGGGTTATGTCCTCCCGGTTCAGGCATGGAACGCCAGGGCGGCTGAAAGCCGTGTCTGGATCAGCGAGAGATGGAACACCCGCCGCGGCAGGATCTTCCTCGTTCCGGGCGACAGTCCGATCGGCTATCGCCTGCCGCTCGGCACCCTGCCCTATGTGCCCCCGGCGCGTTATCCCTATATCCATCCCGCCGATCCGACGATCCCGCGCGAACCGCTGCCTGATGTCTTCGTGCCGGCTGGCCGCGCCATGCCGGAAGCCTCCTTCCATGCCGGCGAGAGCAATCGCGGCCGGATCGAACAGACGCTCGGGGAGATTGGCGGCGCAGTGCGCACCGCCATGTCGGTCGAGCCGCGCGACGGCAGGCTGTGCGTCTTCATGCCGCCGGTAGAACGCATCGAGGATTATCTCGAGCTGATTGCCGCTGCCGAAAACGCCGCCACCGAACTGAAGCTTCCCGTCCACATAGAGGGCTACCCACCGCCGCAAGATGAGCGCATCAACGTCATCCGGGTCGCCCCGGATCCCGGTGTCATTGAGGTCAACATCCATCCGGCTTCGAGCTGGAGGGAATGCGTCGACATCACCACGGCGATCTACGAAGAGGCGCGCGCCACAAGGCTCGGCGCCGACAAATTCATGATCGACGGCCGTCATACCGGTACCGGCGGCGGCAACCATGTCGTCGTCGGCAGCGCCAACCCGAACAACAGTCCCTTCCTGCGCCGCCCGGATCTCCTGAAGAGCGTTGTCCTCCACTGGCAGCGCCACCCATCGCTCTCCTACCTCTTCTCCGGCATGTTCATCGGCCCGACCAGCCAGGCGCCGCGCATCGATGAAGCGCGTCACGACAGCCTCTACGAGCTGGAGATCGCCATGGCGCAGATCCCCGCGCCCGGTCGCGGCCAGCAACCCCTGCCCTGGCTCGTCGATCGCCTGTTCCGCAACCTGTTGACCGACGTCACCGGCAATACCCATCGCGCCGAGATCTGCATCGACAAGCTGTTTTCGCCCGACGGCCCCACCGGCAGGCTCGGCCTCATCGAGTTCCGCGGCTTCGAGATGCCGCCGAATGCCCGCATGTCGCTTGCACAGCAACTGCTGGTCCGCGCGCTGATCGCCCGCTTCTGGGTCAACCCCGCCGACGGCAAGTTCGTCCGCTGGGGCACGACCCTGCATGATCGTTTCATGCTGCCGCATTTCGTCTGGGCGGATTTCCTCGACGTGCTTGCCGACCTCAGCCAAAACGGCTTCGACGTCAGCCCGGAGTGGTTCAAGGCCCAGCTCGAATTCCGCTTCCCCTACTGCGGCGAAGTCGAATACGAGGGCTCGAAGCTGGAACTGCGCCAGGCGCTGGAGCCCTGGCATGTCATGGGCGAAGAAGGCGCCGTGGGCGGCACGGTGCGCTACGTCGACTCGTCCGTCGAGCGCCTTCAGGTGCGGTTCGAAACCAGCAATACGGCGCGTTACACCGTCACCTGCAATGGCCGCATCCTGCCGCTGACGCCGACCGGCACCTCCGGCGTGTCTGTCGCCGGCGTCCGTTACAAGGCGTGGCAGCCGGCCTCCGGCCTGCATCCCGTACTGCCGGTCAACACGCCTTTGACTTTTGACATTTATGATACATGGTCGAAGCGTTCGATCGGCGGCTGCATCTATCATGTTGCCCATCCGGGCGGCCGGACCTATGACACCTTCCCGGTCAACGGCAACGAGGCGGAAGCAAGGCGGCTCGCCCGCTTCGAACCGTGGGGGCATACGGCGGGCGGTTTTATCCCGCGCGCCGAGACGGGTTCGCCGGAATTCCCGCTGACGCTGGATCTGAGGCGGCCCGCCGGCATTTGAGGCCCGGGGGTAGAGGCCGAGGGTGAGGTTGGGTTTGATGGGTAAGAGACCGGCAGTGGAGCGCAGGCAAGAGGCGGAGAGCAGCATCGGCAAGGATGCGGCCTTCGGCTATGCGCCGCTTCCCGGCACCGCAGACGAGATGGTCGACAATAAAGGCGCGGTCCGGCCCGTCTGGCAGCGTTTCCTCTCGCATCTGGGCGCAATGCCGGAAAAGGATCTCGCGGAGCGTTTCGCCCGCGCCGACCGCTATCTCAGAGACGCCGGCGTCTTCTACCGTGCCTATGGCAGCAAGGGAGCCGGCGAACGCGCCTGGCCGATCTCGCATATCCCGGTGCTGATCGACGAGCGCGAATGGCAGGCGCTGTCGGCCGGTCTCGTTCAGCGCGCCGATCTGCTGGAGGCGATCATTGCCGATATCTACGGCGAGAACCGGCTGGTCGAGGAAGGATTGCTGCCGCCGGCGCTGATCGCCGCCAATCCCGAATTTCAGCGCCCGCTGGCCGGCATCCGGCCGGCATCCGGCCACTATCTGCACTTCTGCGCCTTCGAGATCGGCCGCGGGCCTGACGGCAATTGGTGGGTGCTGGCAGACCGCACCCAGGCTCCCTCCGGCGCCGGCTTCGCGCTAGAAAACCGTGTCGCGACGACCCGAGCCTTCTCGGATATCTACGCCGAAACGCCCGTCCACCGCCTCGCCTCCTTCTTCGGCGGCTTCCGCGATGCGCTGCAGGACATGAAACATTCGGGCGACGACCGCATCGCCGTCCTGACGCCGGGCCCCGCCAACGAGACCTATTACGAACACGCCTACATCGCCCGCTATCTCGGCTTCATGCTGCTCGAGGGCGAGGATCTCGCCGTCGTCAAGGGCCGCGTCATGGTGCGAACCGTCGCCGGCCTGAAGCCGATCGGCGTGCTCTGGCGCCGCCTCGATTCGGCCTTTGCCGACCCGCTGGAGCTGAACCAGAATTCGCATATCGGCACGCCCGGTCTGGTGGAGGCGCTGCGCGCCGAAAGCGTCACCATCGTCAACGCGCTCGGCACCGGCATTCTCGAAACCCGGGCGCTTCTCGCCTTCATGCCGACCATCTGCCGGCATCTGCTCGGACAGGATCTGAAACTGCCCTCGATCGCCACCTGGTGGTGCGGCCAGAAGGAAGAGCGCGAGCAAGTCGCGAAGAATATCGAGAAAATGGTGATCGGCCCGGCCTATTCCCGTGCGCCCTTCTTCGACGACAACGGCGAATCCGTGCTCGGCTCGTCGCTGCGGGCGACCGCCAAGGACTCCATTGCCGATTGGCTGAATTCGGACGGTCAGAAACTGGTCGGTCAGGAAGTCGTCACACTGTCGACGACGCCCGCCTGGGTGAACGGCAAACTCGTGCCGCGGCCGATGTCGCTGCGCGTTTTCGCTGCCCGCACGGCAAACGGCTGGCAGATCATGCCCGGCGGTTTTGCCCGCATCGGCTCCGGTGCCGACGTCTCGGCGATCGCCATGCAGTCCGGCGGAGCAGCCGCCGACGTCTGGATCGTCAGCGACAAGCCGGTCGAGCGTCACACCCTGCTGCCGGCCGAAGGCAGCTTCACCCGCAACATGCCTGGCAGCCTGCCGAGCCGGGCGGCCGACAACCTGTTCTGGCTCGGCCGCTACATCGAACGCGCCGAAGGGGCGCTGCGCATCCTGCGCGCCTGGCATGCGCGTTTTGCCGAAGCCGCCGATCCGAGCCAGCCGCTGCTCGCCGATGTCTCCGCCTATCTCGCGGCCGTCGATATCGATACCGCCGAGCCCGTGCCCGAGAAGCTCCTGCGCAACATCGACAGCGCCGTCTATTCGGCGAGCAACATCCGCGACCGCTTCTCGCCCGATGGTTGGCTCGCTCTCAACGATCTCGCCAAGACCGCCCGCCGCTTTCACGCCACCGTCACGGCCGGCGATGACGCCAGCCATGCGATGACGATCCTCCTGCGCAAGCTGGCCGGCTTTGCCGGCCTCGTGCACGAAAACATGTACCGCTTCATGGGCTGGCGCTTCCTGTCGCTCGGCCGCTATATCGAGCGCGGCCTGCACATGACGCGCCTGCTCGGCCACATGTCCGGCCCGGAAGCGCCCGACGGCGCGCTCGACATGCTGCTCGAGATCGGCGACAGCGTCATGACCCACCGTCGTCGCTACAACGTCAATACCGCGCGGCTGACCGTCACCGACCTGTTGGCGCTCGATCCCCTCAATCCCCGCTCGGTCCTCTTCCAGGTGAACGAGATCCACCATGAGGTCGAGCAATTGCCGAACGCCCTGATCAATGGGCAGATGTCGCCCTTCTACCGCGAGGCGATGCGGCTTCATTCCGGCCTGGCGGTGATGACGCCGGAGGGCATGGGAGTCGAGGTCTACCAGCGGTTCGAACGCGAATTGGAGCAGCTTTCCGATCTGCTCGCCCAGACCTATCTCGGGTAACGGCGGTGCTTTACGATCTCTCGCTCCGCATGAATTACAGCTACGACGTGCCGGCCTCCGGCGCTCGCCACGTCATGCGACTGATGCCGCTGTCGCTGAGTAATCGGCAACGCCTGGTCGCCGGCTCGATCACCGTCTCACCGACGCCGGACGAGCAGTCGCATTTCGTCGATTTCTTTCAACATCCCGCCACCTCTTTCATGCTGCGGACGCCGCACGAGACCCTCGACATTCGCATGCAGGCCCGTGTGCAGGTCGAAAGCCAGCCGATCGCCGCCGATTTCTCGCCGCTGCTGGCCGACCTACCGGAGGAAATATCAGACGTCTGGTCGCTGGCGCCGGATTCACCGCATCATTTTCTCGGCGACAGCCCGCGCCTGACGCAGGCGCGCGAGATTGGCGATTATGCACGAAGCTGCGTCACGCGCCAGCTGACAGCCATGCAGATCGCTCATGCGCTCTGCGCCCGCATCAATAAGGATTTCACCTACGATTCCGACGCGACGACAGTGGACACGACTCCGCTCGAAGCGTTCAGGCTCAAACGCGGCGTCTGCCAGGATTTCACCCACGTCATGATCCTGGCGCTCAGAAGCCTCGGCATTCCGGCCGGCTACGTCTCCGGTTTCCTGCGCACCATTCCGCCCCCCGGCAAGGAACGGCTGGAAGGGGCAGACGCCATGCATGCCTGGGTGCGGGTCTGGTGCGGCGAGACGATCGGCTGGATCGAGCTCGACCCGACCAACAACATTCCCGCCGGTATGGACCATATCGTCGTCGCCTATGGCCGCGACTATTCCGACGTCGTGCCCGTCATCGGCGTATTGAAGAGCTATGGCGGCCAGCGCGCCGTTCAGGCGGTCGACGTGATTCCGCTGAAATGATCCCAAAATTGGAAAAATTAGCCGATTCGTTAAAATTCTATTGACGCCGTAAGGACTGCGGAAAGAAGCAGCGTGCGTAAATCACCTCACAGGGTTTCCAGTTGGGTGAACATGATGAGCACCTCGTTTTTGCGTCCCTGCCTGCGTCGCATGTTCAGCGATCGAGGCGGTAATTTCGGTATCATGACGGCGATCTTGGCGCCGGTTCTGCTCGGCGCTGCCGGGATGGCGATCCAGGTCGGTGATATGCTGCTGTCGAAACAGCAATTGCAGGAGGCGGCCGACTCAGCCGCGCTGGCAACTGCGACAGCCTTGGGGAACGGCACGATCCAAACCTCTCAGGCCGAAGCCTTCGCACGGAACTTCGTCGCGGGGCAGATGGCGAATTACCTGCAGAGCAGTACCGACATCAAGGGCACGACGAGCGTCAATGTCCAGACGAGCACATCGGGCAATTCGGCGTCCTACCAGGTAACCGTTACACCGAGCTACGACTTCACGGTCAATCCGCTCATGCAGGCAGTCGGCTTCAGCACGCAGCATCTTTCGACGTCAAGTACGACGGTCAGTGGTCCTTCACAGACCCCGGGCTCCAATAGCCAGGGCTCCGTCTCCATGTTCCTCGCGCTCGATAAGTCAGGGTCGATGGGAGACCCTACCGAAACCGTCAACAAGGATCATCCGACGGAACCCTTCACCTATGACTGCAACCCCCACCTTAACAAGAAGGGCAAGTGGGTTTACGATACCTGCACGGGCAGCCGTACGAACTACTATACGAAGATAGAGGCGCTGAAGATGGCCGCCGGCAATCTTTTCGGCCAGCTCACCAGCGCCGATCCGAACGCCCAATACGTACGCACCGGTGCAGTCTCTTACGATATCGTTCAATACACACCCAGCACTCTTGCCTGGGGAACTGCCGGTGTCTCGAGCTACGTCAATGCGCTTCAGGCAGGAGGTGGCACCAATTCGAGTGGGGCGATGGGCACGGCGTATTCATCCCTCACGGCAAAGAATGCCGCAGGGAACGATGCCGAGGACGCCGCCCACAAATTGAAGACCGGGCAAATACCAAAAAAATACATCGTCTTCATGACGGACGGCGACAACAACAACGATAGCAGCGGCGGCCGTTCCTATGACACCCTGACCAGGGCGACATGTGACACCGCCAAGTCCAAGGGCATCGAAATCTATACGATTGCCTTCATGGCGCCGCCGGGCGGACAGGCGCTGCTGCAGTATTGCGCCTCCGATGCTGCCCATTATTTCCAGGCGGAACAAATGGAAGACCTCCTGGCCGCGTTCAA
This sequence comes from Rhizobium aethiopicum, assembly GCF_014197535.1. GTDB lineage: Bacteria > Pseudomonadota > Alphaproteobacteria > Rhizobiales > Rhizobiaceae > Rhizobium > Rhizobium aethiopicum_A. The sequence goes on along the minus strand of NZ_JACIFV010000004.1, from coordinate 160,350 downwards.
GGCGATCGGAGCGAAGGCTTCCGCACAACTGACGCGCCTGACTAACTAGCGACACCGCCAGGAGAAAGAGCCGAACAAAAAGCCGCGCCGGAGCAAATCGGCGCGGCTTTTTGTTATCGCTATCCCTCACATCAGATCGGGAAAAGCAATTGAAATCAACCCCTTTAATTCGCGCGAATACGAAGGTTTCGCAAATTATTCGTTTGTCCAAATCCTTTGTTGCAAGTGCTTCCCAACGATGCATAAACTGTCGCAAGCGCAGGCGACAAATCGATTAAATCAGGCATAACGACCTGAAACCAAATTAAAATTGGCGAGATCTGACCATGAATACCGTTTCCAAGCCGGTTATCCCCTCTCCCGCTCCCCGCAGCTCCAGGCCGGAAATTCTCGCCGAAGAAATCATCGAACGCCTGACCTACCGCATCGGCAAGGACGCCAAGGTGGCAAAGCCGCATGACTGGCTGACGGCGACGATCCTGGTGGTGCGCGACCGCATCATCGACAAGTGGATGGCCTCCACGCGTGAGGTCTATGCGACCGGAGCCAAGCGCGTCTATTATCTTTCTCTCGAGTTTCTGATCGGCCGCCTGATGCGCGATGCCGTCTCGAACCTCGGCCTAATGGAAGAGGTGCGCGATGCGCTAAGCTCCCTCGGCGTCGACGTCAACGTCATCGCCGGCCTGGAGCCGGACGCCGCGCTCGGCAATGGCGGCCTCGGCCGTCTCGCCGCCTGCTTCATGGAAAGCATGGCGACGGTCGATGTTCCGGCCTATGGCTACGGCATCCGCTACGTCCACGGCCTGTTCCGTCAGCAGATGGCCGACGGCTGGCAGGTGGAACTGCCGGAAAACTGGCTCGCCCACGGCAATCCCTGGGAATTCGAGCGCCGCGAGAGCGCCTATGAAATCGGTTTCGGCGGCGCCGTCGAATTCATCACTACCCATGACGACCAGCCGCGCTACGTCTGGAAGCCGGCCGAGCGCGTCATCGCCGCCGCCTTCGACACGCCGGTCGTCGGCTGGCGGGGAAAACGCGTCAACACGCTGCGCCTCTGGTCTGCGCAGCCGATCGACCCGATCCTGCTCGATGCCTTCAACGCCGGCGACCACATCGGCGCGCTGCGCGAAAGCAACAAGGCCGAAAGCCTGACCCGCGTGCTCTATCCGGCCGACGCTACGCCTGCCGGCCAAGAATTGCGGCTGCGCCAGGAATTCTTCTTCTCGTCGGCCTCGCTGCAGGACATTCTGCGCCGCCATCTGCAGCAATATGACGACTTTACCTCGCTGCCTGACAAGGTGGCCATTCAGCTGAACGACACCCATCCGGCCGTCTCGGTCGCCGAGCTCGTGCGTCTGCTCTGCGACGTACACGGCATGGATTTCGACCAGGCCTGGGATATCACCCGCCGCACCTTTTCCTACACCAACCATACGCTTCTGCCGGAAGCGCTGGAAAGCTGGCCCGTTCCGCTGTTCGAGCGCCTGCTGCCGCGCCACATGCAGATCGTCTACGCGATCAATGCCAAGATCCTGCTGGAAGCCCGCAAAGGCAAGAACTTCTCCGACAGCGAAATCCGCTCGATCTCGCTGATCGAGGAAAGCGGCGACCGCCGCGTGCGCATGGGCAATCTCGCCTTCATCGGCTCGCACTCGATCAACGGCGTCTCGGCACTGCACACCGACCTGATGAAGGTCACGGTCTTTGCCGACCTGCACAAGCTCTATCCCGACCGCATCAACAACAAGACCAACGGCATCACGCCGCGCCGCTGGCTGCAGCAGTGCAATCCCGCCCTCACCGGTCTGATCCGGGAGGCGATCGGCGATGCGTTCCTCGATGATGCCGAGAAGCTGCGCCCGCTCGAGGCGCATGCTTCCGATCCGAGCTTCCAGCAGAAGTTCGCGGCGGTGAAGCGGGCCAACAAGGTGGCCCTTTCCAATCTCGTCGCCAGCCGCATGGGCGTGAAGCTCGATCCGTCGGCGATGTTCGACATCCAGATCAAGCGCATCCACGAATACAAGCGCCAGCTTCTGAACATCATCGAAGCCGTCGCCCTCTACGACCAGATCCGCTCGCATCCCGAGCTCGACTGGGTGCCGCGCGTAAAACTCTTCGCCGGCAAGGCCGCGCCGAGCTATTACAATGCCAAGCTGATCATCAAACTGATCAACGACGTCGCCCGCACGATCAACCACGATCCCGCAGTGCGCGGGCTGCTGAAGGTCGTCTTCGTGCCCAACTACAATGTCTCGCTCGCCGAGATCATGGTTCCGGCCGCCGACCTTTCCGAGCAGATTTCGACCGCCGGCATGGAAGCCTCAGGCACCGGCAATATGAAGTTCGGCCTCAATGGAGCGCTGACGATCGGCACGCTCGACGGCGCCAATGTCGAAATGCGCGACAATGTCGGCGAAGACAACATCGTCATCTTCGGCCTTACGGCCGATGAGGTCGCCAAGGTCCGCAGCGACGGCCACAATCCCCGCGCCATTATCGAAGGGTCCCGCGAACTCTCCCAGGCGCTCTCAGCCATCGGTTCCGGCGTCTTCTCGCCCGACGACCGCAATCGTTATGCGGCGCTCATCGACGGCATCAATTCGCATGACTGGTTCATGGTCGCCGCGGATTTCGACGCTTATGCCCAGGCCCAGCGCGACGTCGATCAGATCTGGACCAACCAGTCCGCCTGGTACACGAAGACGATCAACAATACGGCACGGATGGGTTGGTTCTCCTCCGATCGCACGATCAGGCAATATGCAGACGAAATCTGGAGAGCCGGATGAAACCGCCGAAAACCGTCCCTGAAGTAGAGCTTTCCTGGGAAATTTCGGCAGATGAAATCACGGCGATCCTTGCCGGCTCACATTCCAATCCCTTTGCCGTCCTAGGTGTGCACCAAGCCGGCGACGCTTTCGTTGCCCGGTGCTTTATCCCGGGTGCGGAGGAAGTGACCGCCATGACCCTCGATGGCGGGATTGTCGGCGAATTGAACCAGCTCCACGCCGATGGCCTCTTCGCCGGGCCGGTTTCACTCGCCAAACTGCAGCCGGTGCGCTACCGCGCCCGGCGCGGCGACGCCGAATGGGCGGTCACCGACCCCTACAGCTTCGGGCCGGTGCTCGGGCCGATGGACGATTATTTCGCCCGCGAAGGTTCGCATCTGCGCCTGTTCGACAAGATGGGCGCCCATCTCATCAAGCATGACGGCGCGCAGGGCATCCACTTCGCGGTCTGGGCGCCGAACGCCCAGCGCGTCTCCGTGGTTGGCGATTTCAACGGCTGGGACGGCCGCCGCCATGTCATGCGCTTCCGTGCCGACAGCGGCATCTGGGAAATTTTCGCTCCCGATGTGCCGCTCGGCGTCGCCTACAAATTCGAGATCCGCGGCCACGACGGCGTATTGCTGCCGCTGAAGGCCGATCCCTTCGCTCGCCGCAGCGAGCTCAGACCCAAGACCGCCTCGATCGCCGCTGCCGAACTGGAGCAGGCCTGGGAGGATGAGGCCCATCTGAAGCACTGGCGCGAAACCGACAAGCGCCGTCAGCCGATCTCGATCTATGAGGTGCATGCCGGCTCCTGGCAGCGCCGGCAGGACGGCACCATGCTGTCCTGGGACGAGCTCGCCTCCAGCCTCATCCCCTATTGCGTCGACATGGGTTTCACCCATATCGAATTCCTGCCGATCACAGAGCATCCCTACGACCCCTCCTGGGGCTACCAGACGACGGGCCTTTACGCGCCGACCGCCCGTTTCGGCGAGCCGGAAGGCTTCGCCCGTTTCGTCAATGGCTGTCACAAGGTCGGTATTGGCGTCATTCTCGACTGGGTGCCGGCACATTTCCCGACCGACGAACACGGCCTCGGCTGGTTTGACGGGACGGCGCTCTACGAGCACGAAGACCCGCGCAAGGGCTTCCATCCGGACTGGAACACGGCGATCTATAATTTCGGCCGCACCGAAGTGGTTTCCTATCTGGTCAACAACGCCCTCTATTGGGCCGAGAAGTTCCATCTTGACGGCCTGCGCGTCGATGCGGTCGCCTCGATGCTCTATCTCGATTACTCCCGCAAGCACGGCGAATGGATCCCGAACGAATATGGCGGCAACGAGAACCTCGAAGCTGTCCGCTTTCTGCAGGACCTCAACATCCGCATCTACGGCCAGCATTCCAACGTCATGACCATTGCCGAGGAATCGACCTCCTGGCCGAAAGTCTCGCAACCGGTGCATGAAGGCGGCCTCGGCTTCGGCTTCAAATGGAACATGGGCTTCATGCATGACACGCTGAGCTACATGAAGCGCGACCCGGTGCACCGCAAGCACCACCACAACGAGCTCACCTTCGGCCTCCTCTACGCCTATTCGGAAAATTTCGTCCTGCCGCTGTCGCACGACGAGGTCGTTCACGGAAAGGGCTCGCTGATCGCCAAGATGCCGGGCGATGACTGGCAAAAGTTCGCCAATCTGCGCGCCTACTACGCTTATATGTGGGGCTATCCCGGCAAGAAGCTGTTGTTCATGGGCCAGGAATTCGCCCAGTGGAGCGAGTGGAGCGAGGATCGGTCGCTCGACTGGAACCTGCTGCAATACCGCATGCACGAGGGCATGCGGCGCCTGGTGCGCGACCTCAACTTCACGTATCGCAGCAAGCCCGCCCTGCATGAGCGTGACTGCGAGGGCGAAGGCTTCGAATGGCTGATTGCCGACGACGGCGAGAATTCCGTCTTCGCCTGGCAGCGCAAGGCGCCGGGCCAGAAGCCGATCGTCGTCATCACCAACTTTACTCCCGTATACCGCGAGAACTACTTGTTACGCCTGCCTTCCGCAGGCCGCTGGCGGGAGATTCTGAATACCGATGCCGACATCTATGGCGGTAGCGGCAGGGGCAATGGCGGGCGCGTGCAGGCCGTCGATGCCGGCGGCAATATCACCTGCTCGATCACGCTGCCGCCCTTGGCGACAATCATGCTTGAACCTGAAAATTAAGACTGGTGGGAGGAGAAAATGGTAGAGAAGCGTATTCAGCCACTTGCCCGTGATGCAATGGCTTACGTTCTGGCGGGCGGCAGGGGGAGCCGTCTCAAGGAACTCACCGACCGGCGCGCCAAGCCCGCCGTCTATTTCGGCGGCAAGGCCCGCATCATCGATTTCGCTCTGTCGAACGCGCTGAATTCGGGCATTCGCCGCATCGGCGTCGCGACGCAATACAAGGCGCATTCGCTGATCCGTCACATGCAGCGCGGCTGGAACTTCTTCCGCCCCGAGCGAAACGAAAGCTTCGACATCCTGCCTGCCTCGCAGCGCGTTTCCGAAACGCAGTGGTATGAAGGCACCGCCGACGCCGTTTATCAGAACATCGATATTATCGAGGATTACGGCGTCGAATACATGGTCATTCTCGCCGGCGATCATGTTTACAAGATGGACTATGAATACATGCTCCAGCAGCATGTCGATTCCGGCGCGGACGTGACGATCGGCTGCCTGGAAGTGCCGCGCATGGAAGCGGTGGGCTTCGGCGTCATGCATGTCAACGAAAAGGATGAGATCTTCGCCTTCATCGAAAAGCCGGCCGATCCGCCTGGCATTCCCGACAAGCCGGATTTCGCGCTCGCCTCGATGGGCATCTACGTCTTCCACACCAAGTTCCTGCTCGATGCGCTGCGCCGCGACGCCGCCGACCCGACCTCGAGCCGCGATTTCGGCAAGGATATCATCCCCTATATCGTCAAGAACGGGAAGGCGGTCGCCCACCGTTTCGCCAAATCCTGCGTCCGTTCCGATTTCGAGCACGAGCCCTACTGGCGCGACGTCGGCACGATCGACGCGTATTGGCAGGCCAATATCGATCTGACGGCCATCGTCCCGGAGCTCGATATCTACGACAAGTCCTGGCCGATCTGGACCTATGCCGAGATCACCCCGCCGGCAAAATTCGTCCATGACGACGACGACCGCCGCGGCTCGGCCACGTCCTCCGTCGTCTCGGGCGACTGCATCATCTCGGGCGCCAGCCTCAACAAGAGCCTGCTCTTCACCGGCGTCAGGGCCAATTCCTTTTCCAAGCTGGAGGGAGCGGTCATCCTGCCGAACGTCAAGATCGGACGCCGCGCGCAGCTCAAGAATGTGGTGATCGACCATGGCGTCGTCATTCCGGAAGGCCTTGTCGTCGGCGAGGATCCGAAGCTCGACGCCAAGCGCTTCCGGCGGACGGAGAGCGGCATCTGCCTGATCACGCAGCCGATGATCGACAAGCTGGATATCTGACGTATGAAAGTTCTTTCGGTTTCGTCCGAAGTCTTCCCCTTGATCAAGACAGGGGGCCTGGCCGATGTGTCCGGCGCCCTGCCCATTGCTCTGAAAGCCTTCGGGGTCGAGACCAAGACCCTCCTGCCCGGCTACCCCGCCGTCATGAAGGTCATTCGCGACCCTGTCGTAAGACTCGAATTCCCGGACCTGCTTGGTGAGCGGGCGACCGTGCTCGAGGTTGAACACGAGGGCCTCGATCTGCTCGTCCTCGACGCACCCGCTTATTACGACCGGCCGGGCGGTCCCTATCTTGATCCGCTCGGCAAGGATTATCCCGACAATTGGCGCCGTTTCGCCGCTCTGTCGCTCGCCGCTTCCGAGATCGCCGCCGGACTACTGCCCGGCTGGCGGCCGGATCTCGTCCACACCCACGACTGGCAGGCGGCGCTGACCTCGGTCTACATGCGCTATTATCCGACGCCGGAACTGCCGAGCGTGCTGACCATCCACAACATCGCCTTCCAGGGCCAGTTCGGCTCCGAAATCTTTCCCGGTCTGCGCCTGCCCGACCATGCCTTTGCAGTCGACGGCATCGAATATTACGGCACGGTCGGCTTCCTCAAGGGCGGTCTGCAGACCTCTCATGCGGTCACGACCGTCAGCCCGACCTATGCCGACGAGATCCTGACGCCGCAATTCGGCATGGGGCTTGAAGGCGTCATCGCCACCCGCATCGATGAATTGCATGGAATCGTCAACGGCATCGACACCGATGTCTGGAACCCGGCGACCGATCCCGTCGTCCACACCCATTATGGCCCGACGACGCTGAAGAACCGCGAGGAAAACCGCCGCTCGATCGCCGAGTTCTTCCACCTCGACAATGACGATGCGCCGATCTTCTGCGTCATCAGCCGCCTCACTTGGCAGAAGGGCATGGATATCGTCGCCAACGTCGCCGACCAGATCGTCGCCATGGGCGGCAAACTCGTCGTGCTCGGCTCCGGCGAAGCAGCGCTCGAAGGCGCGCTGCTTGCCTCCGCCAGCCGCCATCCCGGCCGCATCGGCGTCTCGATCGGTTATAACGAGCCGATGTCGCATCTGATGCAGGCCGGCTGCGACGCGATCATCATCCCGTCGCGCTTTGAGCCCTGCGGCCTCACCCAGCTATACGGCCTGCGTTACGGCTGCGTGCCGATCGTCGCCCGCACCGGCGGATTGAACGACACCGTGATCGACGCCAATCACGCCGCACTTGCGGCGAAAGTGGCAACCGGCATACAATTCTCACCCGTGACCGAAACGGGCATGCTACAGGCAATCCGCCGTGCGATGCATTTTTACGCGGACCGAAAACTCTGGACCCAATTGCAAAAGCAAGGCATGAAATCGGATGTCTCCTGGGAGAAGAGCGCCGAACGCTACGCTGCCCTCTATTCAAGCCTCGTCTCGAAAGGCATGTGACCTAAAATGATCAAGTCCGTACCCACCACGCCCTATCTGGACCAGAAACCCGGCACGTCGGGTCTGCGTAAGAAGGTTCCGGTCTTCCAGCAGCCGAACTATGCGGAGAATTTCATCCAGTCGATCTTCGATTCGCTGGAAGGCTATCAGGGCAAGTGCCTCGTCATCGGCGGCGACGGACGTTACTACAATCGCGAAGTCATCCAGAAGGCGATCAAGATGGCCGCCGCCAACGGCTTCGGCAAGGTCATGGTCGGCAAGGGCGGCATTCTGTCAACGCCGGCCGCGTCCCACATCATCCGCAAGTACAAGGCCTTCGGCGGCATCATTCTGTCGGCCAGCCACAATCCCGGTGGCCCGACCGAAGACTTCGGCATCAAGTACAACATCAACAATGGCGGCCCGGCGCCGGAGAAGATCACCGACGCGATCTATGCGCGCTCCAAGACGATCGACAGCTACAAGATCGCCGATTTCGCGGACGTCAATCTCGACCGCATCGGCAAGGACGAGCTTCCCGGCGGCATGATCCTCTCGGTCATCGACCCGGTCGAGGACTATGCCGCGCTGATGGAAGAACTGTTCGATTTCGGCGCCATCCGCAATCTGATCAGCCTCGGTTTCCGCATCGCTTTCGACGGCATGAGCGCCGTCACCGGCCCCTACGCCAAGGAAATCTTCGAAAATCGCCTCGGCGCTCCCTTGGGTTCAGTTCGCAACTTCATGCCGCTGCCGGATTTCGGCGGTCATCACCCCGATCCGAACCCGGTTCACTGCAAGGAACTCTTCGATGAGATGATGGGAGAGGACGCGCCCGATTTCGGTGCCGCGTCCGACGGCGACGGCGACCGCAACCTCATTATCGGCCGCGGTATCTTCGTCACCCCCTCGGACAGTCTGGCGATCCTTGCCGCCAACGCCAATCTCGCTCCCGGCTACTCCGGCGGCCTCGCCGGCATCGCCCGGTCGATGCCGACATCGGGCGCGGCCGACCGCGTCGCTGAAAAACGCGGCATCGGCATGTATGAGACGCCGACCGGCTGGAAGTTCTTCGGCAACCTGCTCGACGCCGGCATGGCGACGATCTGCGGTGAGGAAAGCTCCGGCACGGGCTCCAATCATGTCCGTGAGAAGGATGGCCTCTGGGCCGTGCTGCTGTGGCTGAACATCCTTGCCGTGCGCGGCGAGAGCGTCGCCGACATCGTCACTCAGCACTGGCAGACCTACGGCCGAAACTACTACTCGCGCCACGACTATGAAGGCCTGGACACCGGCGCGGCGAACGACCTGATGGACAATCTCCGCAGCCAGCTCTCCACCCTGCCCGGCAAGAGCTTCGGCAGCTTGAAGGTCGAGAAGGCCGACGATTTCGCCTATCATGATCCGATCGACAAATCGGTCAGCGAGCATCAGGGCATCCGCGTGCTCTTCGAGGGCGGCTCCCGCGTCGTCTTCCGCCTGTCGGGCACCGGCACGTCTGGCGCAACCTTGCGCGTCTATATCGAGCGCTACGAGCCGGATTCGACTCGTCACAACATCGAAACGCAGGAAGCGCTCGCCGACTTGATCGCGGCCGCTGAAAGCATTGCCAGCATTCGTGAGCGCACGGGACGCGATGAGCCAACCGTGATCACCTGATCCGGGGGGGGACATGCGGGACAGCAATTCGGCGCGGGGCGCTATCGTCTTCGAGACCGGCGTCGAATTTGCCGTGTGGTCGCAACATGCGGCGCAGATCGAACTCTGCCTCTACGAGCATGACGGCAACAGGGAATTCGCGCGCCTGCCGATGGCCCGCGATGGCAATCATACCCATCGCCTGTTCGTCGACGGCCTTGGACAAGGCGCCCGCTACGGCTATCGCGCCGATGGCATCTATGCGCCCGACAACGGCCTCTGGTTCGACCCGTCCAAACTGCTGATCGATCCCTACGCCAAGGAAATCGACCGGCCGTTCCGCTACGATCCCCGCCTCGGCCTCTACGGCGAGGACAGCCAGGATCTGATGCCGAAGGCGATCGTCACCATCGATACCCCAGCCGCAATCGATAAGCCGCTCTTCAAACCGGGCGGTTTTATCTATGAAGTGGCGGTGCGGCCCTTCACCATTCTTCATCCCGATGTGCCGGAAGCCGAACGCGGCACCGTCGCAGCCCTTGCTCATCCCTCCGTCATTGCGCATCTGAAGCGGATCGGTGTCGATGCCGTCGAACTAATGCCGATCACTGCCTGGATCGACGAGCGCCACCTGCCGCCGCTCGGCCTCACCAACGGCTGGGGCTACAATCCCGTCGGCTTGATGGCGCTCGATCCGCGAATTGTCCCCGGCGGCATGGCCGAGCTGCGCAAGACCGTTGCCGCGCTCCATGCCGAAGGCATCGCCGTCATCCTCGATCTCGTCTTCAACCATACCGGCGAGAGCGATCGTTATGGCACGACGCTGTCGCTGCGCGGCCTCGACAACCTGCATTATTACCGTCACGCCCCAAACAACCCCGGCGAACTCATCAACGACACCGGCACCGGCAACACGATCGCTTGCGATCATCCCGAGGTCAGGCTGCTCGTCATCGACAGCCTGCGCCATTTCGTGCTCAATTCAGGCGTCGACGGTTTCCGCTTCGATCTCGCCCCGGTGCTGGGCCGCACCGCAAGCGGCTTCGAGCGCGATGGGGGAACGCTCGCCGCGATCCTCGCCGATGATCTGCTCGCCGACCGCACCATGATCGCCGAACCCTGGGATATCGGCGCTGGTGGTTACCAGCTCGGCAATTTCCCCAGCCCCTTCCTCGAATGGAACGACAGGGTACGCGACGATCTGCGCTGCTATTGGCGTGGCGACCAATGGAAGAGCGGCGCGCTCGCGACGGCGCTTGCCGGTTCCTCCGACATCTTCTCCCGCAACGACGGCAAAGGGACGCGCAGCGTCAATTTCCTCGCCGCCCATGACGGCTTCACGCTGTTCGACCTCGTCTCCTATGCCGGCAAGCACAATCACGCCAACGGCGAGCACAATCGGGACGGCCACAACGAGAACCATTCCTGGAACAATGGCGTCGAAGGCGAGACCCTCTATCCCACAATCCGCAAGCGCCGGATCAATGACGTGATGGCGTTGATATCAACGCTCTTTGCCACCCGTGGCAGCGTCATGCTGACGGCGGGTGACGAGGGCGGCCGCAGCCAGCGCGGCAATAACAACGCCTATTGCCAGGACAATGAGATCACCTGGCTGGACTGGAAGGCGTTGAACGAGGATCTCATCGCCCATACCGCTTTCGTCGCGGGGCTGCGCCGCCGCTTCACTGTTTTTTCCGAAACCGGCTTCCTCTCCGGCAATGGCGATGTCGAATGGATCTCACTCTCCGGCGAACCGATGACCGTTGCCGAATGGGAGACGCCGTCGCTCTCGACGCTGGGCATGCTGCTCGCCACCGGCGACCGCTCCTCGCGCGGCAGAAAAACCCGGCTTGCCGTGCTTTTCAATCGTTCGGAGAGCCGCCAGCTCTTTACGCTTCCGTCGGAAAACGAGCCGGGCTGGCGCCAGCTGACGCCGGAGGGAGCGAAGAAGGCCGACGCCCGCGTGACCGTCGAGCCACGCTCTGTCGCCTTTTTCGTAGAAAAATGACCGCCTCCCCCCACTCACGCAAATCCTTGTCGCAATCGTCATAAATGCACGATAAGGCTTTGCCCGGCGGCTTTTCTCACGAGGAATTCATGGTCACGGAAATTTCACTCTCCGACGTGCGGGGATTGATCGGCATGGAAACGGGTCTTTCAGATTGGATCACCGTCGATCAGACAATGATCGACGCCTTTGCGGGGGCGACCGACGACCATCAGTTCATTCATGTCGATCCCGAGCGCGCGGCAGCCGAAAGCCCCTTCGGCGGCACCATTGCCCATGGTTTCCTGACGCTGTCCCTGCTGTCGGCGATGAACTACAATTGCCTGCCGAAAGTGCGCGAGCAGACCATGGGCATCAACTACGGCTTCGACCGCGTCCGCTTCATGACGCCTGTCAAGAGCGGCGCCCGCGTGCGCGGCCGCTTTCTGCTCTCCGACGCCCGCTTCCGCGGCGGCGGCATGCTGATGACTACCTATGACGTGACGATCGAAATCGAAAACGAGAAGAAGCCGGCGCTGACGGCAAGATGGATCACCATCATCCAGTTCGATCCGAAGGACCGCCCGGAAGACGCGTAGGCAATCGAGGCTCTTGTTATTCCGGTGAATTGATCACCGCTTCGAGAGCATGTCCGTCCGGATCGATTACGAAGGCAGCATAATAATGCTCGCCATAGTGGGGCCTCAGACCTGGAGCGCCGTTGTCACGGCCGCCATGCGCGATTGCCGCCGCATGAAACCCGTCAACCGCTTGGCGACTTGGTGCGGCAAATGCCAGATGAAAACCCGAACCCGGCGGACGCTGGCCATCAGGCCGATGTTTGATCGCCAGCTTGTCCCCGCCGCCCGGAAGGCCGTAGCCGATTGCCTGGTCTGTTTCTCCCGGCCTGATATCGTCCCAGACCCTGACATAACCGAGCGCGGCAAGGGCGGCATCGTAAAATGCCGCCGACCGTTCGATATCGGAAACACCGAGGGAGGCATGGTGCAGCATTCGCCTATCCCCTGAATAAGCACTTATGCAGTTGCGATCAGCCCGGCCTCAGTGCCCGGCATCTTCCGCCGCCTCGGCCAAGAGCCCGAAGACGTAATCGGAAAACGACCGCCAGCACTCCACCCGGAACGTGTCTTCTTCCGTACGGAAAAGCACGATCTCCGCTTTGCCGAAGACCGTGCGCGATGCCGCGCCGACTGGAAAGGACGACAGCGACAGATCCTGCGGGCAGCCGGCCGCAAGCGTGGGCTCCGCACCCGGCCCGGAAACGATGACCGCCACGTTGCGGTGGGAGACGTCTGTCGCGGAATGCAGCGCGCCGGCGCTGGAACATGCCGCCATCAGATCGCCGCCCGCTTCGTCGATCAACAGCCACTCGTCCGGCCCGATCCAGAGCGCCGAGCGCGCAGCGGCGCGGCCGGACGTTTTCGGAGTGGTCGGCACAGACAGGCCGAGAGCCAAAGAAAGTGCTTTGAGCGACCCCGCTGGCGCGCGCAGCGCCACGCGGCTTGCGGGCGGTGCGACGGTCAGGCGCACTGTGGCGGAGCCGCCGAGACGGCCGGCCAGCGCCGGCTTGCGAATTGCGACATCAGCCATGGATGCGGCCTCCTTCCTTGTCAAAGAACACCAGATCCGTCACTTCGACGGCGATCGTCCGGTCCGGCATCGGCACATAAAGCGTCTCGCCCATTCGCGCCCGGCCGCCGGCGACCAGCGCGAAGGCGATCGATCTGCCGCAACTTTCCGACCAATAGGCCGATGTGACATGGCCGAGCATCGTCATCGGCTTCGGCTCGTTCGGGCTCGCGACCACCTGCGCGCCTTCTTCGAGCACCAGCTTCGGATCCTTGGTAACGAGTCCGACGAGCTGCTTGCGCCCCTCCTTGACGAGGTCCGGCCGCTGCAGCCCGCGAATGCCGACGAAGTCCTTCTTCTTCTTCGAAACGGCCCAGGCGACGCCCGCGTCGTCAGGGGTCACGGTCCCGTCGGTATCTTGGCCGACGATGATATAGCCCTTCTCGGCGCGAAGAACGTGCATCGTCTCGGTGCCGTAGACGCAGGCGCCGAGCGGTTCGGCATTGGCCCAGACCGCTTCGAGCACCGACTGGCCGTAATCGGCCGGCACGTTGATTTCGAAACCGATTTCACCGGTGAAGGACACGCGGAAGAGCCGCGCCGGCACGCCGCAGACCGTGCACTCGGCAACGCTCATATGCGGGAAGGCCTCGTTGGAAAGATCGACGCCTTCAACGAGAGGCTCGACGATCTCGCGCGCCTTCGGCCCCTGTACGGCGATGACAGCCCATTGTTCGGTCACCGAGGTCAGCCACACCTTCAGATCCGGGAATTCCGTCTGCAGGTAATCTTCCATGTGATGGAGAACACGCGGCGCTCCGCCGGTCGTCGTCGTCACATGGAAACGATCCTCCGCCAGGCGACCGACGACGCCATCGTCATAAACGAAGCCGTCCTCACGCGTCATGATGCCGTAGCGCGCCTTGCCGGGCTTCAGCGTGTCCCAGGCATTGGTGTAGATGAGATTGAGGAATTTCGCCGCATCCGGGCCAACAACCTCGATCTTGCCGAGGGTCGAGGCATCGAAGATACCTGCCGACTCGCGGGCCGTCCGGCACTCGCGCGCAACCGCCTGATGCATGTTCTCACCCGAGCGCGGATAGAACCAGGCGCGTTTCCAATTGCCGACATCCTCGAAAACAGCGCCATGGGCTTCTTCCCAGCCGTGCAGCGGCGTCTTGCGCGTCGGATCGAACAGCTTTCCGCGCGAATGGCCGATCAGCGTACCATACGTCACCGGCGTATAGGGCGCGCGGAAGGTGGTGAGACCGACACGCGGGATTTCCTTGCCAAGCATTTCCGCGGCAATCGCCAGGCCATGCATGTTGGAAAGCTTGCCCTGGTCCGAGGCCATGCCATTGGTCGTGAACCGCTTGATATGCTCGATCGAGTGCATGCCTTCGCGCACGGCAAGGCGGATATCCTTGGCGCAGACATCGTGCTGGAAATCGATGAAGGCCTTGGCGTTTGTCTTCGGCCCGGCGCCTTCGGCAGCGCCGATCATCCCGCCGGTCCAGTCATAGGGCTGCTCGGCCGAGATCGTGATTTTCCCGCCGCCGCTCTTGCCGGCGGCCTGCGCCATCAGCTCGCCGGCGGCAAGCGATTCCTCGACCGTCCGCTGCAGGTCGTCTGTGCCGTTGCAGGCGCCGACCGACAGGCAATCCTGCGCATAGGTACCGGGCAGGAAGCGCTGACTTTCCGCTTCGAAGGCCACCTTGCCGCGCGACTGCGAGAACAGATGCACGGATGGCGTCCAGCCGGCCGAAACCAGAAGCGCATCGACCGCGATCTTCCGCGGCGAACCGCCGCCGTTGCGCGTCACTGTCATCGACGAGATGCGCAGCCGTCCCGCTGTATTGATGACCGACTGGCCGGTGAGAACATCGATGCCGAGCGAACGCGCCTCTGCCAGCACCGCCGCTCCCGGCGCCTGTCTGCAATCGACAATGGCGGCCACCGTAACACCAGCTCGCTTGAGATCGAAAGCTGCCTCATAGGCCGAGTCATGCGCCGTATAGATGCCGACATTGCTTCCGACGGCGACACCGTAGTGATTGAGATACATCCGCCCCGCCGAAGCCAGCATGATGCCGGGCCGGTCGTTGTTCGGAAATACCATGTGCCGTTCGATCGCGCCGTTGGCGAGGATCACCCGCTTGGCGCGGACCTGCCACAGCCGCTCGCGCGGCAGATCGCTCGATGGTTTGGCGATATGATCGGTGACGCGTTCGGCAAGGCCGACGAAATTGTGGTTGTAGTAACCGAAGGCGGTCGTGCGGATGAGGACTTGGACATTGTCCATCGCCTTCAGCCGCGCCACGGTTTTCTGCGCCCAGGCGTAACCATCCTGTCCGTCGATCCTGACGCCGGCATCGTAGCGCAGCGCCCCGCCGGCTTCCGCCTGCTCGTCGCAGAGGATCACCTTCGCGCCGGTCTCGGCCGCGGCCAGCGCCGCCGAAAGCCCGGCAACACCGGCGCCGACCACCAGCACATCGCAATGGGCGTAGCGGCTGGCATAATGGTCCGGATCCTCTTCCGTCGGTGCGACGCCGAGGCCGGCAGCGCGGCGGATGAACGGCTCGTAGACGTGTTTCCAGGCGGAGCGCGGCCACATGAAGGTCTTGTAATAGAAGCCGGCGGCGAAGAACGGCGACATCAGGTTGTTGACCGCACCGACATCGTAGGCCAGCGAGGGCCAGCGGTTCTGCGACTGGACGATCATGCCGTCGAAGATTTCCTGCACCGTGGCGCGCACGTTCGGCTGCTTACGCGCCTTGTCGCGGGCGACGTCGATCAGCGCGTTCGGCTCTTCGGCCCCTGCCGAGAGGATGCCGCGCGCCCGGTGATATTTGAACGAACGGCCGACGAGATGAATGCCGTTGGCGATCAGCGCCGAGGCGACGGTATCGCCTTCGAGCGCCGTATAGCTCTGGCCGTCGAAGCTGAAGCGCGCGGTCTTTGCAGGCGTCAGACGCCCCTTGCCGACGATACGATTTGCGCCGCTCATTGCGCCTCTCCTTCCACGGCTTCATAGGTCTCGACTGGCCCGTGCTGTTCGGCCTCGGCACCGATCCGCGGCTTCGGCTCGCCTGCCTTATAGGTCATGATGAACTTGTCGCTCACCGTATCGCGCGCCGCGTTGAAGAAGCGGCCGCAGCCGTGAATATGCCGCCAGCGCTCGAAGATCAGCCCCTTCGGGTTGTCGCGCAGAAAGAAATACTCTTCGAATTCCTCGTCCGAAATCGAGGCGATGTCGGCCGGCCGCACGATATGCGCGTCACCCGCGCCGCGGAATTCGAGCTCGGAACGCTCTTCCTGACAATAAGGGCAATGGATCAGCAGCATGTGAGATTTCCTTCTCCTCCCCTTCTCCCCAGCAGGGAAAAGGTGCTTTCAAGGCGGATGAGGGCGTAAATAACGAAAGAAGCGGGCATCTGAGCGAACACGTTCATCATCAGTGCGCCACCGCCGCAGCCGCCGCTTCATCGATCAGCCGGCCGCTGCGGAAGCGTTCCAGCGTCAGGCCGGCATTGAACTTGTGCGCTTCATCGCGGGCGATCAGATGCGCAAAGAGATTGGCCGAGCCCGGCGTCGCCTTGAAGCCGCCGGTGCCCCAGCCGCAATTGACGTAAAGCCCGGGAACCGGCGTCTTCGACTGGATTGCCGAACGATCGGGGGTATTGTCGACGATGCCGCCCCATTGCCGCATCATCTTGACGCGCCGGAACATCGGGAAGAGTTCGCAGATGGCGTCGAGCGTATGCGTAATGATCTGCAGCCCGCCGGTCTGGGAGTAGGAATTATACTGGTCGGTGCCGGCGCCGATGACGAGCTCGCCCTTGT
Source organism: Rhizobium aethiopicum (assembly GCF_014197535.1). Taxonomy (GTDB): domain Bacteria; phylum Pseudomonadota; class Alphaproteobacteria; order Rhizobiales; family Rhizobiaceae; genus Rhizobium; species Rhizobium aethiopicum_A. The sequence goes on along the minus strand of NZ_JACIFV010000004.1, from coordinate 143,590 downwards.
CGGACTGCGAGATGTAGGCATGCACCGTGTTCGACATGACGACGCAGGGGAAAATCGGCTTCAGCGGTTCGGAAACCAGCGCCTGCAGCGGGCTCGACTGCAGCGGCACGCGCACATCCGCCATCTTCATGATTGTCGAGGTGTGGCCCGCGGCCGATACGCCGACCTTTCTGGCGCCGATGAAGCCGCGCGAGGTCTCGACCCCGGTCACCCGTCCGTCCGGACCGCGGCGGATGCCGGTCACTTCGCAGTTCTGGATGATGTGCACGCCTCGATCGGAGGCTGCCCGCGCATATCCCCAGGCCACCGCATCGTGCCGCGCCGTACCGCCGCGCCGCTGCAGCGCCGCACCGTTGATCGGATAGCGCGCGCTGGCGGAGATATCGAGCGGCGGACAATAGGCCTTCGCCTGCTCCGGCGTCAGCCATTCATTGTCGATGCCGTAGAGCCGGTTGGCGTGGATGTGTCGCTTGAACGACTGCTGGTCGTGAATATTGTGTGAGAGCATCATCACGCCGCGCGGCGAATACATCACATTGTAGTTGAGCTCCTGTGAAAGCCCTTCCCAGAGCTTCATCGAATGCTCGTAAATGTGCATGCTCTCTTCATAGAGATAATTCGAACGGATGATGGTGGTATTGCGCCCGGTATTGCCGCCGCCGAGCCAGCCCTTCTCGATCACCGCCACATTGGTGACGCCGTGCTCCTTGGCAAGATAATAGGCGGCTCCCAAGCCATGTCCGCCAGCGCCGATAATAACGACATCGTACTCGGCGCGCGGTTCCGGCGAAGTCCACTGCTTCTCCCAACCTCTGTGGCCGCGAAGGGCCTCCCGCGCCACGGCAAAAACCGAATATTTCCGCATCCGCCTTCTTCTCCTTCGGGCAAGGGCTGTTCTCGCACCCATACAAATCGCAAATCCAAATGCGGCACAACGGCTCTTTTGCGACGCGCGAGAGCTTCGCTTTTGACACTGAACGACATCGTGTCGAAAACTGCGCAATTTCCGATGGTGTCAAGCGCCGCTTCCCAAACCCAAACGAACATCATCCCGCAGGATCTTGCGAAGGTCCGCGCTTCCAGCTGCCGGCAGGGCTGCCCCTAACCCAAGAGGGCGAACAGACAAGAAGTTGCCGAGATGTTAATTTTTCCCCCTTGCCGGGATTGGTGTATCATGTGCATGCGGGGGCAGCGTTTATTATTCCAGGCGCTATTTCTTACGCTTTGCGGCGTCGGGCTGGCGGCTGCCGCCGAGCCGGTCGGCCAGGCTGTCGTCATCAAGACCGAGGTAACGGGACAAGCCGGCCCGATCGAAGTCAACACAAGCGTTCATCGCGACGAACGCATCAAGACATCGCAGTCGGGGCTCGGCCAGTTTGTATTTAGGGACGGCACCAAGCTTGCGGTCGGCTGGGGGTCCTCCGTCGTCATCGACAGATATGTTTTCGACGATTCGCAATCGGTCAGGCAACTCACCATCAAAGCCGCCAAGGGGACCTTCCGCTGGGTCAGCGGCAATTCCAAATCCTCGGCCTATCAAATCCTGACGCCGGCAGGCACGATCGGCGTGCGCGGCACCGCATTCGATTTTTATGTCGGCCCCGACGGCACCACCGCCGTCGTCCTCCTGAACGGCGCGGCCCGCTTCTGCGGCCCCGGCGGCTGCCGGCAGCTACAGCAACGCTGCGACTGCGTCGTGGCCAAGCCGAATGGCGATATGACGTCAGCCCGCCAGGTGGATCGTGACATCCTCCACAGCCTTGGAAACCAGCGCGCCCTGCCCTTCCTCTCCGGCAACCAGCGGCTTTCGGGTGGCCTCGGCATGCTCGGCGGATGCAACATGGCTTCGCTGTTGCCGGAAAGAAGCGATCGAGACCGGCCGCCGCCGCCAGTTGCACCCGCTCCGCAAAGGCAGGATCCGCCACAGAGACAGGCCGAGCCACAAAAGGAGCGACCGCACAGGCCCGACATGCCGCACCATGACGAGCCTCATCACGACAAGCCTCATCATGATAAGCCGGATAGGCCCGATAAGCATGAAGGCCATGGCCGGCACGACGACGACGGCAAGCCGGGAAATCACGGCCTGGATCATCGGGGGCACGACCACCACCATGATGGAGATGGTGATCGTGATGATGATCATGATAACGATCGGAACCACCACAGGGGCCGCGATTTCAATCGCGGTCGCTGAGCCCAGTCAATCTGCCGCACTCTTTTCGATCCCGGCAGGCAATTCCCGGAAATGGTCGGTTCTGCCGGATATACGTTGGTAGAATTCCGCCAGACCGCCGAGCACCTGCGCAGCGCAGTGCTTTGCCGCGCCGATAAGTTTCCGGCTGTTCCGCGAATGCGATTGCAGGGCCTGTAACAGTTGCTTATGAACGATCTCGAGCGCGGCGAATTCCTGGGATTCTGCGACGCGTTCATCGCCGATGACCGCAAGGATCTGCGTCCGGCTGCTCTTTCCCTTGAGCGAGAGGGCGCCGGCCTCGATCACCGCCATTCCCTGCACTGAGCGTGCCGTGCTGTCGGAGATGAGGATATCGAAGCCTATCTCCTTGCAGGACGACTCGATGCGGGCTGCGACGTTGACCGCATCTCCGACCGCCGAATAGTTGAAGCGGGTCTTGGCGCCCATATTGCCGACGCAAGCAACGCCGGTATGGATGCCGATGCCGATGCCGACCTCCTGATCGGGTCCGAAGCCGAAGGCGTCGCTGGCGTTCAGTTCGGCGAGTGTCTCGCGCATCCCAAGTGCGGCGCGAACCGCCTTTGTTGCATGATCGGCCACATCGACTGGCGCATTCCAGAACGCCATGATCGAATCACCGATGAATTTGTCGAGCGTGCCTTCATTGGCGACGACATGGCGGCTCAGCGCATCGAGCAGCGTGTTCAGGAACCTGACGACATCAGTCGGCGCCAGCCGTTCGCTGATCTCAGTGAAGTTCCTGACATCGACAAACATCACCGTCAGCTCCCGGTCATCGCCACCGAGACGCAAGGCATCGCGGTTATGCTCGATGCGATGGAGCAGTGACGGAGAAAGATAATGTCCGAAGGCGCGCCGCACCTCGCGCCTTTCCCGGTCGATCACCAGAATGCGGAACGAGGTTGCCGCAAAATGGGTGATCGATCCGCTGATGATCGGAGCCAACGGATCGAGAAGAAGCCCCGCATAGAGGAAGGAGAACCAGGAGGCCACGAGCGCCATTGCGGTAATGAACAGGCCGCAGACCAGTGCGACGGCGGGACTGACGAAGGTCGTCACCACGACGAGCAGGCAGCCGAGCACCGCGATCGTGAGGATTTCCAGCCCGTCCGCCCAATCGGGCCGCGATAGGAAACGGCCGGAGAGAATCTGTTCGACGGCCTGCGCATGCATCGAAACGCCGGGAACATTCTCGCCGAGCGCCGTGACACGGATGTCCTGCAGCCCTGCCGCCGAGGTGCCGACGAAGACGATGCTGCCGTCAATGGCGGCAGCGAGCTCGGGAGAGGCGCCTCCGGCGGCGAGCACCTGGCGGGCGGAGATATAGCGCTCGGCCCGGTCGGGGCTGACATAGAGCCAGAATTCGCCCGCTGCCGTCAGCGGCACGACGAAATCGCCGATCTTTGCCGATGTCATCACGCCGGCGCGATCGGGCGCGCCGGCCAATATATAGGTCGATACACCCTGCGCGACGCGCAGCGCTTCGACCGCGAGATTGGGATAGAGCTGCAAGCCGTCGGTCAGGAACAACGGCACCGCCCGCACCACCGGCGATGGATTGCCAGGATTGAGGCTGATGTGGCCGAGCCCTGCGGCATTGGCTTCCAATTGCGGCCTGAGCGGCGTCGATGCAGCAAGGTAGGGCGGAGCCGAGACGGGGCTTTCCCCGGTGAAAGCAAAGCCCGCCTTGACAGGCGGCCGGTAACTGCCCTCGTTCGAAAGCCCGAAGCCGAGCACGACGGGTTTGCCGGAGATCGAGCGGGCAAAGATCTCGTCATTGTCGGGAAGCTTCTCGGCCAGGGACGGATCAAGCCCCGCGACCTCGCGCACGACGTTGCGCGGCGACAGCCGGTCCGGCTCTGAAAAAAGCACGTCGAAGGCGATGGCCGCCGCGCCCATTTGAGAAAGCCGGTCCACCAGCAGAGCCAACCGATCCCGTGGCCACGGCCATTGACCGAATTCACGCAACGACGCCTCGTCAATGTCGATCACGCGGACCGGCATGGGCTCGAATTTTCTCGGAAGCAGGCGCTGATACTCGTCGAAGGTCACGCCACGGATCAGCTTGAAGATCCCGGGATCGCCTGCCCGCAGCATCGTTAGCGCAGCCACGATCACCAGGCCGATAACGACACCGATTTGCTGCACGCGCGTCATCATCTCAACCGGTGTCCCCCTGCCAACCGACAGGCTACGCCGCTTTCTATCCGAACGCCATTCGCCCATGCGCTTGCGGCGCTTCCTTTCGCTTTCCAGCCTCCCGCTTCCCGCCGGTCGGCGCAACGGCATCTTCAAATTTGGCGGCGCCGTCAGTTCGGCCACGCTTTTGCTTGGACGACACGGCTTCGATCTTGCCGGGCGCGCGGTGAAATGTTCTTGTAACGGCGCGAAGCGCGAATGCTTTTGGATGGAAGAGTGAGGGGCTCCCGTGATTTCCGAAACCGCCGTGCGCCGCAGCGGCTATTGGCTGATCGTCGTCGTGCTGGCGATGCTTGCAGGACTGCCACTCGCCGTCTGGCTCGACATCAGCGATCTCTCTGGAAATAGTCTCAGACGCCAGGCGCGCGATATGAGTTCGCTGATATCGAGCATCCGCTCCTATTATTCCGCCAATGTCGTCGGACGTGTCCTTGCCGCGCACGCCAGCGGCGCGACCGCAGGCACGGTCGTCTCCCACAACTACGCCAATATCCCAGGCGCCATCCCGCTGCCGGCAACACTTTCGCTGGAACTCGGCGACGTCATCAAGGAGCAGCAGGCCAACATCACATACCGCTTCGTCTCCGATCTGCCGTTCAAGAGCCGCGCTTCCCACGAGCTCGACGATTTCGAGAAACGATCGCTCGCCGCGTTGCGCGCCAATCCGCAGCAGACGTTGAGCGACCTCACCCGGGTCGGTTTGACCGATACCCTGCGGTTCGTCACGCCCGTCGTCATGGGCCAGGCCTGCGTTGCCTGTCACAACAGCCATCCGGAGAGCCCGAAGACCGATTGGAAGGTCGGCGATGTGCGCGGCATTCAGGAAGTGGTCATCAAGCAACCCTATGCAAGCAACGTCTTCGCCTTCAAATATCTGCTCTGCTATTTTCTTTTTGTCGCCGTCATCGGCCTCAGCTTCATTCTGCTGCAGCGCCAGCAGGCCCGCGCGATCCACGGCGCCAACCGCGAGCTCGAAGCGGCGAATGAATTCCTGGCGAGCGTTTCCCTGAAGATTTCACGCTATCTCTCGCCGCAGATCTACAAGAGCATCTTCAGCGGACAGAAAGACGTCGTCGTCCATACCGAGCGCAAGCGCCTGACGATTTTCTTCTCCGACATCAAGGATTTCACCGCGACCACCGAGCGGCTGCAGCCGGAAGCGCTGACGGAAATGCTCAACGAATATCTGACCGAAATGTCGAACATTGCCCTCGCCCATGGCGGCACGGTGGACAAGTTCATCGGCGATGCCATGCTGGTCTTCTTCGGCGACCCGGAAACGAAGGGTCCGGAAGAAGATGCGAAAGCCTGCCTGCGCATGGCCGTCGACATGCAGCGCCGCCTCGGGGAGCTCAAGGACAGATGGCGCAGAAACGGCACCGAGGAGCCTTTCGTCGTGCGCATGGGAATTAACAGCGGTTATTGCAACGTCGGCAATTTCGGCAGCAGCGATCGCATGGACTATACGATCATCGGCGCGGAGGCCAATCTCGCGGCCAGGCTGCAGTCGATCGCCCAGGGCGGAGAAATCGTCATCAGCTACGAAACCTATGCGCTGGTGAACGAGATCGTCGACGCTCACCCTTTGCCGCCGATCACCATGAAGGGCATCCAACGCGAGGTCGTGCCCTATGCCGTCGATGGACTGACGCTCGGCGCCGACCACAAGAGCCGCGTTCTCAGTGAACATCTCTCGGGTCTCGACCTGCATCTGGATATGAGCCGGCTGGAGCCTGCCGATCGACTCCGGGTCAGGACGGCGCTCAAGGAGGCAATTGCCGCCCTGGACGATGCCCTGCCGGAAGCGGCTCGCTTGAGACAGGATGCCGGACAGATGTGATTTTTCCAGCTGCCGCCGATATCCATCTGGACTTCCCCTACTCGATCTGCTATCCCGCATCACCAATCGCAAGGCCGCGGCCGCGCGAACGTTATATTTTTGCCCCTGGCGCTGCGCTGCCTCAGGCATCAACCAAACCAAAGGAACGTGATTCTCGTGCAGGTACTTGTCCGCGATAACAATGTCGATCAGGCTCTCCGCGCTCTCAAGAAGAAGATGCAGCGCGAAGGCATTTTCCGCGAAATGAAGATGCGCGACTACTACGAGAAGCCGTCGCAGAAGCGTGCTCGCGAAAAGGCCGAGGCTGTTCGCCGCGTTCGCAAGCTGGCCCGCAAGCGCGCCCAGCGCGAAGGCCTGGTCGCACGCTAAGCGTTGCCGTCGTTTTTTCGACGTTTTCAGATGCATTGTGGCGGGGGCGATGGGTTCGCCGCCGCCTTTTTAGTTTGCCGCTGAAGATCAGCATATCCCAGTGTTGGATATGCCGCATGGGGAAAGCGAGCCCGAATGGCTGATACCACCTTCAATCCGTCCCGCGCCTGGCGCTTTAAGAACACCGCATTCCTGCCGGCTTTGACGCTGGCGGCCATGGTCGGTCTCGCCGGCTGCGAGACGACCAATACGACGGATGCCGTAATCCGCATCGACAAGGCGCAGGGCTCGGAAGAAAACATCGCGTCGCTGACGGCTGTTATCAACGCCAATCCGAGGGATCCCGAAGGGTATAATGTCCGCGGTTCCGCCTACGGCCGTGGCGGCCAGTTCCGCCAGGCGCTGAACGATTTCAACACGGCATTGCAGATCAACCCGCGCTTCTTCCAGGCCTATGCCAACCGCGCGCTGGTCTATCGCAACATGGGCCAGCAGCAACAGGCGATTGCCGACTACAATGCCGCCCTGCAGATCAATCCGAGCTACGACGTCGCCTATATCGGCCGCGGCAATGTCTATCGCATGGCCGGCCAGGACGATGCAGCTTTCAACGATTTCAGCAAGGCGATCCAGCTCGGCACGACCGATGGCCGCGCCTATCACAATCGTGGCCTGATCTACCAGAAGCGCAATCAGCAGGACAAGGCCATCGACGATTTCTCGAAGGCCATCTCGCTCGCGCCGAATTCGCCCGAGCCCTATAATGGCCGCGGCATTTCCTACATCGCGCTGAATGACGATGACAACGCGTTTGCCGATTTCAATCACGCGATCGATCTCAACGGCAACATCGCCGAATCCTGGGCCAACCAGGCTCTTGTCTACGAACGCCGCGGCGACAAGGCCAAGGCTGCCCGCTCCTATCGCCATGCGGTCGGGCTTGACCCCAAATACCAGCCGGCCCGCGATGGTCTGGCCCGAGTCGGCGCTCCAGCCGGCTAAGGGTTGGGGCGCCGGAAACAACGGATGCCCAGAACCTTGGCATTGCAGGAAAATCTCCGGCAGAACCGCTTAATTAATGGCCGGCCCCGGTGCGCGCGCAGCAACGGGCAGCAGGAGCATGCCGTCATGAAGGCGACCGCATCGCTTTGAAAAGAGGGCCGGAAAACCGCCGCCGTCTTCATGGCATGTCATACGATATTGCAACCTGCTTTTGCTCCCCCTAACATGCGGCTGCTTCGATAGCCCGCTGTCGGGGTGTGCGAAAACACGTTGAGGGCGGTTTGCGAGAGATGCGGATCTTTGCTTTCCTGACCGCAGACGAAAACTGTTGCGGACAGCGCGCACAGCAGCGCCGCGCGTCTTTCAGGACGCACAAAGGACGCGGCAATACCGGGACTGTGGCGGCGGCGCGCAATAAATGAAGATCGTCGCATTGTTTTTTCCCAAAGCTTCGATCGGCACCTATCTGGTGGCGATGGCGGTGGCGATCGCGCTGCCGATCTTCGCCTTCGTGGCGCTGCTTCTGCTGCAGCTGGAGGATAACCAGCGCTCGACGCTGAAGCGCGAGACGGCGCAGGACGCGCTTGCCCTTTCGCGCATCATCGATCGCCAGCTTCAGGACATGGCGACGACGTTGCGGCTGCTGTCGAGCTCCCCGGAGCTCGAAAACGGCGACCTCGCCTCCTTCCACGAACGTACGGAAGCGGCTCTGCGGAACAATGCGCTCTATGTCCTCGCCGTCGACCGCACCGGTCAGCAACTGCTGAACACACGCCGGCCTTTCGGCACTCCGCTCGAAAAGACGGCAAACATCGTCGCGCTCGATGCCGCGATGAAATCCGGCCGGATCGAGGCGTCCGATGTTTTTCGCGGCAGAACCAGCGGCGAGTGGGTCTACAACGTCACTTTGCCAAGAGAGGGCGATCCTGTCGCCGCCCTCATCATCACCCAGGACGCCAGGGATCTCGGCCGGCTGGTGACGACCCAGGGTCTTGCCCCCGGCTGGTCGGCCGCCGTTCTCGACCAAAGCGGCCACGTGGTGGTTGCCGCCGGTCCCGCCGCCCTCAAGCCCGGCACCCCCTTCGATCCGCGCATCCTGCCGGCGCTTGGTTTTTCCCGAGGGGTCTTCGAAGATAAGTCGATCCTGCCGCACATGCTTCTCGGTTATGCACAGATTCCCGGCTGGTCTTGGAAGACGGTGATCTGGGGGCCGGTGGCGCAGGCTTCGATTCTCAGCACCTGGCGTTTCCTCATCATCGGCGGCGTTGCGCTCGTGCTCGTCGCAGTGCTGGCCGCCTATGCCGTCGCGAGACAGGTCCGCACCACCATCCGCGAGATCGCCGACATGGCGAACCGCATGGGCCAGGGCCACATCGTCTCACCCGTTGAAACGAGCGTGATCGAGGCGAACCAGGTGGCGATCGCTCTTTCGAATGCCTCATTCGATCGCAGTCAGACCGAAGACCGGCTGCGCTTCGTCATGCATGAACTCGTCCACCGCACCAAGAACCTTCTCACGCTTGCTCAGGCCATGATGCGCCAGCTTGCCAAACAGGCCGACAGCGTCGAAACCTTTCAAGCCGCCGTCGCCGACCGCCTTGAGGGCCTGGTACGTTCGATCGAGCTTCTGACCAGCGAGCAATGGGGAGGCGTGTCGCTCCGGCGGGTCGTCGACATCCATCTGCAGGCCTTCCCGCAATCGCGCGAACAGATCGAAATCACGGGCGAAGATTTCGTCCTGAAGCCGGATGCGGTGCAGAATCTCGGCCTTACCCTGCATGAGCTCGCCACCAATTCTGTGAAATATGGTGCGCTCTCCGTCCCACAGGGCCGCGTCCGCTTCGACTGGCACAATGTCAGGGACGAAGACAAGCCGGATGCCCTGCTCCGCTTCACCTGGGAGGAGCGCGGCGGCCCGCCGGTCACAGAGCCCTCGCGCTCGGGTTTCGGCACGACCGTCATCAAGGCGCATGCCGCTTCCGCCTTCCGAGGCACGGTGCAGGTCGATTTCCGGCCCGAAGGCCTGTTATGGGTACTGACAGCCCAGCGCGCCACGCTGGAGCGGGAATAACCTAGGAACAATCGCCACCTCAACCCGTTTCGAACAGGTCATTCCCAAGGAGAAGGACCATGTTCAAGCAAACGATGATCGCCGCCGCGGCACTGACGGCCGCTGCCTTGGCAAGCCCGGCGAGTGCGGAAAATTATGTGACGCTTGGCCGTCTGGTCTGCGGATCGGATGGCGGTCAGGGCCTGATCGTCACCTCGCAGAAGAACCTCATCTGCACCTATACGCCGGCATCCGGCGGCGCCAAAGCCGTCTATGCCGGCAAAATCGAGAAGTTCGGCCTCGACATCGGCCAGACGGGCAAGAGCGTGATGATCTGGCAGGTCCTGGCAAAGACCGGCACCGATATTCCGCAATTCGCCCTTGCCGGCGAATATTACGGTGTCGGCGCTGATGCGAGCATCGGTGCGGGCGCCGGCGCCAAAGTGATTGCCGGCGGCACCAATAAGGCTTTCATGCTGCAGCCACTGAATGTCCAGGCCCAGGAAGGGCTGAACCTGGCGATCGGTGTCGAGAAGATGACGCTGGCGCCGGGCGAGATATGAGAAAAGCCGCCCCAAAGGGCGGCTCATCGGCTCAATGCGCGATCGCCTTATTGATGTCTTCGGTCATTTTCTTGGCGTCCCCGAGCAGCATCATCGTGCCGTCCTTGTAGAACAGCGTATTGTCGATGCCGGCATAACCCGAACCAAGCGAGCGCTTGACGAACAGGCAGGTCTTCGCCCGATCGACGTCGAGGATCGGCATGCCGTAGATCGGCGAGGTCTTGTCGTCGCGCGCTGCCGGATTGGTGACGTCATTGGCGCCGATGACATAGGCGACGTCGGCCTGGGCAAATTCCGAATTGATGTCCTCGAGCTCGAAGACCTCGTCATAGGGAACATTGGCCTCGGCCAGCAGCACATTCATATGGCCGGGCATGCGGCCTGCGACCGGGTGGATCGCATATTTCACCTCGACGCCGTTCTTCTTCAGATTGTCGGCGAGTTCGCGCAGCGCATGCTGGGCCTGGGCGACCGCCATGCCATAACCCGGCACGATGATGACCTTCGAGGCATTGGCCATCAGATAGGCCGCATCCTCGGCCGAGCCGAGCTTGACCGTCTTGTCTGATGTGTCCGGCCCGCCGGATGCCGTCTCGCCGCCGAAACCGCCGAGAATGACCGAGACGAAGGAGCGGTTCATCCCCTTGCACATGATGTAGGAGAGGATGGCGCCTGACGAACCGACGAGCGCGCCGGTAATGATCAGCGCCAGATTGCCGAGGGTGAAGCCGATGCCGGCTGCGGCCCAGCCTGAATAGGAATTGAGCATCGAAACGACGACGGGCATATCGGCGCCGCCGATCGGCACGATCAGCAGGACGCCGAGCGCCAGCGACAGCGCCACGACCGCCCAGAAGTCGAAATGGCTTTCGGTGGCGGCAAGGCCGACGATGAAGAGCACGATCAGCACCAGCAGGGTTGCATTGATCAGATGCCGGTAGGGCAGCAGGATCGGCTTGCCGGACATGCGCCCGTCGAGCTTCAGGAAGGCGATGATCGAGCCGGTGAAGGTGAGCGCCCCGATCGCGACGCCCAGCGCCATTTCGATGCGCGCCTCAGTGTGGATCTGGCCGATCTCGCCGATGCCGAAGGAGGCGGGCGTATAAAGCGCGGAGGCGGCGACCAGCACGGCGGCAAGGCCGACCAGCGAGTGGAAGCCGGCGACCAGCTGCGGCATCGAGGTCATGGCGATGGTGCGAGCGACATAGGCGCCGACGCTGCCGCCGATGGCAAGGCCGAGGATGATCAGCACGAAGCCGCCGAAGTTCGGGGTCGCCAGCACCAGCGTCGTCAGGATGGCGATCCCCATGCCGATCATGCCGTAGAGATTGCCCTTGCGGCTGGTGGCCGGATGCGACAGGCCGCGCAGCGCCAGGATGAAGAGCACGCCGGAAACGAGGTAGAGGAAAGCTGCGATATTGGTCATCGATCCCTCACCGGTCCTTCTTGCGGTACATCGAAAGCATGCGCTGCGTGACCAGGAAGCCGCCGAAGATATTCACCGAGACCAGCACCAGGGCGACGAAACCGAAGCCGGTCGCAAGCCCGCTTGTGGAGATGCCGACCGCCAGCAGCGCGCCGACGACGATGACCGAGGAGATCGCGTTGGTCACCGCCATCAGCGGCGTATGCAGCGCCGGCGTCACCGACCAGACGACGTAATAGCCGACGAAAATCGACAAGACGAAGATCGCCAGCTGGAAGACGAAGGGATCGATCGCCCCGCCCGTTGCCGCACTTGCCGCTTCCGGGGCATGCGCGGCTGCGGTGGCGACGGCCGTCACGGCGTCGTTCAACTGCTGCAGCGCTCTGTCCATTGCTTCACTGGCCATCACATGTCTCCCTTCTTCGCGCCGCCGAAGGCGGGATGCACCACGTCGCCGGCATAGGTCAGCATCGTTGCCTTCACGAGCTCGTCGTCGAGGTTGACGACGACCGCCTTCGTTTCCTTGTTGACCATCGTCTCGAGGAAGGTGACGAGGTTCTTGGCGTAAAGCGCCGAGGCGCTGGCTGCGACCCGGCCCGGCATATTGGCGAAGCCGATCACGCTGACGCCGTCGACGTCGGCGACCTCGCCGGCAACGACGCCCTCGATATTGCCGCCGCGCTCGACCGCGAGGTCGACCGCGACCGCACCCGGCTTCATCGAGGAAAGCATGGCGCGCGAGACGAGCCGCGGCGCCGGCCGGCCGGGAATGAGAGCGGTGGTGATGACGATATCCTGCTTGGCGATGTGTTCGGCGACGAGCGCCGCCTGTTTCGCCTGATAGTCTGCCGACATTTCCTTGGCGTAACCGCCGGCCGTTTCCGCCGCCTTGAACTCCTCGTCCTCGACGGCGATGAACTTGGCGCCGAGCGAGGCAACCTGCTCCTTGGCGGCCGGGCGCACGTCGGTGGCCGAGACCGCCGCCCCGAGGCGCCGCGCCGTGGCGATCGCCTGCAGACCGGCGACGCCGGCACCCATGACGAAGACCTTGGCGGCCGGCACGGTGCCTGCCGCCGTCATCATCATCGGCATGGCGCGGTCATAGACCGCCGCCGCCTCGATGACCGCCTGATAGCCGGCGAGATTGGCCTGAGAGGAGAGCACGTCCATCGACTGGGCGCGGGTGATGCGCGGCATCAGCTCCATGGCGAAAGCCGAAAGCCCGGCACTCGCGAGCGCCGCAATCGCCTCGTCATTGCCGTAGGGGTCCATGATCGCAATGACGACGGCGCCGCTCTTGTAACCCGCGATTTCCGATGGGCTCGGGCGGCGCACCTTCAGCACCACGTCGGCGGAGGCTGCATCGGCAAAACTGCCGATTCTGGCGCCGACGGCTTCGAACTCGGCGTCCGGAATGCGCGAAGCCGTACCGGCGCCGGCTTCGACGACGACATCGAAGCCGAAACTCTTCATCTTCTTCACGGTCTCGGCGGAGGCCGCGACACGCGTCTCGCCGTCCGTGACTTCCCTTGCAACGAAAACAATATTGCCCAACTGCCCCCTCCTCCGGGTCAGCCAGACCGCCGCAGGCTCGCCTGCGCAGGCCAAGCACCTAATTCACAAGGCTTCGGAGAAGCCTCCCCTCCCCTTAGAGCGCCGTACGTCCCCCCGGACATACAAAGACGCTCCAATTCCCTCAGTCGACACATCGCGTTTGCCGAAAATCGATTGCGATTTTCAGGCCGATGCGCCAGCCGCGATCAGCGGAACAGGAAGATGCCGGCGGCGAGAAGAACGATGAAGACGAAGAGGCCACCGAGAAGGCCGGCGCCGCCGAAGAAACCGGCGGTCATCGCCAGCAGGAGAACGACGAGAAGCATCGTGCCGTATTTCGTGCCGGCAATGAACATGTTGTAGGTCTGCTCATGTTCCTTGTAATCCATCGGCGCGCCGGTCTCGACCGGTCCGGTATGATGTTCGGCCATAAATATCGTCTCCCTGAAATGCTTTTGCGCTGCCTGATTCCCTCTTAAGCCGAGGGAAGTCCCTGGCTGCAGGAATTACACAATGACAGGCGAAAGCGCAATGCATGAGAATGCCGCAGCCGCGGTTCCAAACCACCTTCTTCCGCAAGGAAAAAACGTGAGGGCGCCGGCTGCGGATCTTGTCACCGCCGTATAACCTCTCCTCATTCGCAGAGCAGGAGAAATTACAGCGGCAGGTCGGTGCCGAGTTCACCTTGCGGCACGAAGCGCGCCGTCGGGATGATGGTAAGCGGCGGCAGCGTGTCGTGGGGAGTGCGCGAAAACATCATACGCTGTTCGCTGGCGCTGGAGATGAAGAAGGGATAGCGCGTCAACAGCTTGCGCCCGACCTCCACCACATTCGTCGCCATCAGTGTAACGTCAACGCCGTAACTCTCCGCCAGTCGGCTGGGCACAATGGTATCGGCATAGAAGACCCGCTTGTAGAAGGCGGCATGCGGGGGCCGGACGGACTGAATAACCCGGTCAGCCCGGAAATACGCTGCCGCGACGATGGCGGGTCTCAGCGTCAGATAGGGAACCCATGGCAGGTTGGCGGTGAGCTCCGGATCGGCCGCGAAACGCGCCGGGTCGATCAAGGTCAGCCCGGCGTCCAAAAGCTCATCCATCGCCTCGGGAAAGGCCTCTCCGGACCGGCTGATACGATGCTCCGGCGTCACATAGTGAAGTCTGATCGTACTGACCAGTTCGCCATAATAGTAGAGACCGAAGATATAAGCATGGCTGTCGAAATCGACATCGTCCAATAGGCCTGCCGGGGCAAGCGACAGCGCGCCATGGGCCTTGTAGGCCTTGTAGCGCAGCCGCTCCACCTCCTCCATGTCTTCGCTGCTTTCGACACGGCGATATTCGACCTGATCCAGAATTTCCAAAATTTTCGTACTGAAATCACTACGCGTGAACAGTGTGTCTGACATATTTTGATCCACTCGTTAACGGATCATTAATCATACGCCAGCGAGATTTAGGCAAGGAAATCCGATAATTCGGTTCGTTTATAAAGTATTAAGGTTAACGGCGGGGGAGTGTCACAAGGAAAATCGGCGGCTGCCGAGTGCTCAGGCGACCTTGTGGCGGCGACGTTGGACGACGCGGCGGCCGACGCCCTGTTGTAGGAGCGGGATGTTCTGGGAGGGCACCGGCTGCGAGAAAACATAGCCCTGCACCAGATCGGTGCTGCGGTGTTTGTTGAGCAATGCGAGCTGCTCTTCGGTCTCAACCCCCTCGATGACGATCTTGAGGCCGAGTTCCCTGGCGAGGTTGACCGTGCCGCGCAAGAGCTTAAGGCGACGGGTATCCTCGACGATATTACGCACGAAGGAACGATCGATCTTGACGATATCGAGCGGCAGCGTATCGAGATAGCTCAGGCTGGAGAAGCCGGTGCCGAAATCGTCGATCGCGATGGTGATGCCGCGGGCTCTGAGTTCCGCCAGGATGGCGCGCACAGCCTGCGGCTCGTCGATCAGGCAGCTTTCGGTGACTTCGAGATGCAGCCGCGCCGCGTAGAGCCCGGAATGGGCAAGCGCGTCGGCGACCACCGACAGAATGTCGGCATCGCGCAAATCCCGCGCCGAGAGGTTGACCGAGACGGCGATGTGCTCCGGCCAGGTCATGCATTCGCTGCAGGCTTTGAACAGCACGAAACGAGTGATGTCGGAGATGATGCCCATGTCCTCGGCGAGCCGAATGAAGACATCAGGCGGAATCGAGCCCTTCTCCGGATGCACCCAGCGCGCCAACGCCTCGGCGCATTCGATGCGCGAACCATCAGCCCGGAACATCGGCTGGAAGACGAGATGCAGCGCCTGCGCCGCGACCGCCTCGCGAAGGTCTGCTTTCAGCTTCTGCTGTTCGATATAGCGCCCGTCCATCTCGCGTTCGAAGCCGGATATGCCGCCCTTGAAGCGCGACTTGCTCTCGAACAGCGCAAGATCCGCCTTGACGCTCCATTCGTCCATCGCAAAAGCGGAACTTTCGAGAATGGCGTAACCGGCACTGAGCGAAATGAGGAAGGTCAGCTCGTCGACCTCATAATGGCCTTGGATCGCAGCGTGCACGCGACGGATCTCGAGGTCGAGTGAGGCCAGCTCCTTCGCATGCGGGAAGAACAGGATGAACTGGTCGCCCATCAGCCGGCCGAGGATGGCGTTGCCACAGACCTGTTTGATGCGGGCGGCGATGGCGCAAAGCAGATGGTCGCCGGTGACGTGACCGCGCATGTCGTTGACGTGTTTGAACTCGTCGATATCGAGCACCATAAAGCCAAGCGGCCCGGATTTCCTCGGATGTTTGGCGAGATACTCCTGCACCAGCTGGCCGAAATATTCGCGGTTCGGCAGGCCGGTCAGCGCATCGAAGCGGACCATGTGCATGATCTTCTGCTCGGCCTTCACACGGCTGGATACGTCTTCGAAGATCAGCACCGCGCCACCGTCGGCCCTGCGGCTGGCGGAGAATTCGAGCGACAGGCCCTCGGGAAAATGAATGAGCGTCCGCGACAGGTTACCTTCGGCCACCTGGGTGAGCTGGCGCAGGATGAGCTCCGGCTGTGAGGCGTCCATGAAGCTGTAGCGTGCGCCATAGCGCAGCACGGCGCCAAGATCGCGGTCTTTCAGTCGCTCCGGCGCACCGATTTTCAGCAGTTCGCAGGCCTTGCGGTTGACGACCTGGATGCGGTTTTCGGCATCGACCATGACGAGGCCATGCGGCATGTTATTGAGCGCCGTGTCGAAACGATCGGCGATGATGGTGATTTCCCGGCGTGCGATAACATTCTCATACAGAAACTCGCGCACGCCGTTCGCCATCGCCCGCGTCGTCAGCCAGAAGGGGATAAGAAAAATCGACAGCACGCCCCGATAGAAATCCATCGCCAGCAGGCTGCCGACAATCATCGGCAGGCAGCAGAAGGCCGTCTGGAGGTCGACCGCGAAGCGCGAGCCGTAGTTGCGCCCGACAACCGAAACCATGGTCGCCATGGTGACGGAAATGCAGGCAAGCTCCGCAAAGGAATCGTGCACGACGAAGATAGCGTAGCCGCTGGCGATGCCGAGGAGTGCGGTGGTGCAGGATCCGGCCGCGACAAGAATCCGCTCCCAACGCTCGATTCCGGCGCGCGACAGGCTCTGCTTGTCGACACGATCGAACTGCCGGAAGATGGCCATGCGAGCGCTGAAGACCAGAAGGAAGGCGACCGACAGCAGGATGTAGAGGGAGTACTGCGTCTTGGCAGCCACTGCGAGGCACGTCGCGACATGGACGATCACGCCGACAAGAAGCGTCATGCGGTTCCCGGAAAGGGAGCTCACAAACGACAAATACACATCAATAGGGACCCTGTTCGGGTTATCTGGCTTCATCCACACTTTCCCTGTGCGCGGGGATTCTAAGCCCAACCTTTTAAAAATTGATTTCAATCGAATCAAACATTTGGTCAAATTTTCTAAAACCAGCGGATGAACACCACAGCCTACGCGAGATAATGCAGCCTACCAGCGAGATTTGGAAAATAATTTATCCACGCTGGGGTTGTTAAAACATTGGCGAACCATACAGGCTGCGCGTTGCGACTTGGACTATGCTCCAACGCGAGGCATTTATCCTTCCAATTTCAAAAGCCGTGGTCTACACCGATGCCAAAGAGGGAACGCTGCCGAAAAATGGCAGGACAAGAACAAGGGAAACGAATGTCGACACTTCTGGCGGCAAGCCGGCTGATTGATTCGGTCAGTCGGATCATGGGCAAACTTTCCGAATATATGGTCCTGTTCTGCTGTCTCATCAGCGCCGGTAATGCCGTCGTCCGCTACACCTTCAACTACAGTTCGAACGGATGGCTTGAGATACAGTGGTATCTCTTTGCCTTCGTCGTCATGCTCGGCGCCTCGCATGCGCTGCGCAACAATGAGCACGTTCGTGTCGACCTGATTTATGGCGCAGTGTCCGACAAGGCGAAGATCTGGATCGACATCGTCGGCCTCATCCTGTTCCTCATCCCCGTCTGCGTCTTCCTCACCTGGCTCTGCTGGCCCTTCTTCGCTCTTTCTTACCGGCAGGGGGAAATATCGGGCAATGCCGGCGGGCTGATCCGCTGGCCTGTCAAGCTGATGCTCGTCGCCGGCTTCGCGCTGCTTTCCCTCCAGGGCGTTTCCGAGCTGATCAAGCGGATCGCAGCGCTGACCGGTCAAATCAGCATCGACACCAAATACGAAAAGCCGCTGCAGTAGCGCTCCCGGGAGGAACAGATTTGTTTGATTTCGGCATCATTCCGCCGGCCATGTTCCTGGGCATGGTCATCTTCATGCTCTACGGCTTTCCGGTCGCCTTTTCACTCGCCGCCGTCGGCCTGTTCTTCGGCATCATCGGCATCGTCACCGGCCATTTCAGCGAAGCCTTTCTGCAAGCGCTGCCGCTGCGCTTTTTCGGCATCGTCTCCAACGACCTCTTGCTCGCCATTCCCTTCTTCACCTTCATGGGGGCGATATTAGAGCGCTGCGGCCTTGCCGAGGATCTGCTCGAAGGCACCGGCAAGCTCTTCGGCGGCATTCCCGGCGGCCTCGCCTATGCCGTCATCCTTGTCGGTGCCGTGCTCGGCGCCATCACCGGCACGGTAGCCGCCTCCGTCATCACCATGGGGGTGATCTCGCTGCCGATTATGCTGCGTTATGGCTACAGCCCGCGCCTTGCCACCGGCGTTATCGCCGCTTCCGGCACCATCACCCAGGTGATCCCACCCTCGCTCGTGCTCGTCGTTCTCGCCGACCAGTTGGGCAGATCGGTCGGCGACATGTATCTCGGCGCCATCGGCCCCTCGATCCTGCAGGTGACGATTTTCGTGCTCTTCATCCTGGTGATGTCGATCATCCAGCCGAAATCGATGCCGCCGCTGCCGAAAGAGGTGCGCGGCGACTTCAACTGGGCGCTTTTGGCGAAGGTGCTGATGGGCATGGTGCCCTCGATCGTGCTGATCTTCCTCGTGCTCGGTACGATTTTTATGGGCCTTGCGACGCCGACGGAAGCCGGCGCGCTCGGCGTCGTCGGCGCCATGGCGCTGGCAGCCATGAACCGCCGTCTCACCTGGCCGCTGATCCGCGAAGCAATGACGTCGACCACCCATATTACGTCAATGGTGGTGATGATCCTGATCGGCTCCACCTGTTTCAGTCTGGTCTTCCAGGGCATGGATGGTTCGCGCTGGATCGAGCACATGCTGTCGGGCATTCCCGGCGGCCCGGTCGGTTTCCTGATCTTCGTCAACATCTTCATCTTCGTGCTCGCCTTCTTCCTCGATTTTTTCGAGATCGCCTTCATCGTCATTCCGATGCTCGCGCCCGTCGCCTCCAGCCTTGGGATCGACCTAATCTGGTTCGGCGTCCTGATCTGCGTCAACATGCAGACCAGCTTCATGCATCCGCCTTTCGGCTTTGCGCTGTTCTACCTCCGCTCGATCGCCAGCAAGGACGTCAAGACCTCCGATATCTACATGGGCGCCCTGCCCTGGGTCGGCATGCAGATCATCCTGGTGGCGATCGTGATCTTCTGGCCGCAATCGGTTACCTACTGGCTGGACCATGGGCCCAAGGTCGATCCGAACTCGATCAAGATCGAAGTGCCGGGCTTTGGCGGCCAGCTCGGCCTGCCGCCGGTGGGCGGCGGCAACGGCTCGCCGCAGATACCGGGCCTCACCCTGCCGCCGCTGAACGGCCTGCCGGGCGCCCCGCCGGCGCCTGCCAAATAGCCGAACAAAAAAAACCCGGATCAACGATCCGGGGTTTTTGCTTGCATTCGCCTACAGCGTCGATGCCGGTCGCGGAAAGCTAGAGCTTTCCGGCCCGCTGCTGGATCATCATGAAGGTATCGAAGGTGTATTCCGAAAGCTGCATCCACAGATAGGCGTCGCGCTTGAAGGCGGTCTGATCCTCGTAGATCTTCTTGAAATACTGGTTGTTGGCCGAAATTTCGCCGTAGATGCCCATTGCCGCCTGGAAGCAGGCTTCCATGATCTCCTGGCTGAACGGGCGCAACGTCGCACCCTCCGCAACGAGCTGTTTCAGCGCCGTCGGGTTCTTCATGTCGTATTTCGCCAGCATGTTGGTGTTGGCGAAGGCGCAGGCGTCGGTGAGCGCTGCCTGATAATGCTTCGGCAGGTTGCTCCATTTATCCAGATTGAAGAAGGCGTGCACCGTCGGGCCGCCTTCCCACCAGCCCGGGTAATAGTAGTATTTCGCCACCTTGTGGAAGCCGAGCTTCAGGTCGTCATAGGGACCGACGAACTCGGCCGCATCGATCGTGCCCTTTTCAAGCGCCGGGTAGATGTCGCCGCCGGCGATCTGCTGCGGGACGACGCCGACCTTCTCCATGATGCGTCCGGCAAGACCGGCAATGCGCATCTTCACGCCCTTCAGATCGTCAAGCGTATTGATTTCCTTGCGGAACCAGCCGCCCATCTGTGCGCCGGTATTGCCGGCCGGCAGGGCATACATGCCCTGCGTGGCGTAGAACTCGTTCATCAGCGTATTGCCATTGCCTTCGTAGAACCAGGCGTTGGTCAGGCGGCTGTTCAATCCAAACGGGATGGCTGTTCCGAAGGCATAGGCCGGATCCTTGCCGACGAAATAATAGGAGGTGGTGTGGGCTGCCTCGACGGTCCCTGCGGCCACCGCATCGACAGCCTGCAGGCCCGGCACGACTTCACCGGCCGCGAAAGGCTGGATGGTGAAATTACCGTCGGTCGCGGCGGCAACATGCTTGGCGATGTCTTCGGCACCGCCATAGATCGTGTCCAGGCTCTTCGGAAACGACGACGTCATACGCCATGCGATCTTCGGATTCTCTTGCGCGATCGCAGGCGCCGCCAGCGCCGTTGCGGCAACCGCGCCGGCGCCGGCGGTTCCCGCCTTTTTGAAAAACGAACGACGATCCATCAAAAAACCTCCCGTATAGATGGCACTGCGCGGCCAATCCATCCCTACCCGCAGCGAGGGCAGAGCTAAGCATGGAGGGGGCCGCGATTCAAGCTTTAGTCTATTAGCCTTTGGCATCAGGATAGCAATAGGGAGCGCGCGAGGCGTCCATCAAAATCAGCAGCTTAGCGCGAGCCCCGGAACCGCGGTGCCGTTTGCGGCGCAATTGGTCATCTGACAAAGCCAAGCGTTGACTTCACCGCCGTTCTGGCGGCAAAAACGACGAGCAGAAGATTTTACCGGTGCAAACATGACGAAACCGATCGTTGCCATTCCTGCCGATATCCGCAGCTTCGACGGCGCGACCTGGCATGCCGTGCAGCATCAATATCTCCGTGCCGCCTTGAATGCGGCCGGCGTCATGGCCTTCATGATCCCCGCCTTCGAGGCAGGCTACGATACCGACGCGATACTCGACCGCGTCGATGGCCTGCTGGTATCCGGCTCGGCCAGCAATGTGCATCCCGCGCTTTATGGCGCCGAAGCGACTGAACGGGACGGCCCCTTCGACCCCGCGCGCGACGCCACCAGTCTGCCGCTCATTCGCCGCGCCATCGACCGTGCCATCCCGCTGCTCGCCATCTGCCGCGGCATTCAGGAACTGAATGTCGCTCTCGGCGGCTCGCTGGCAAGCGAGATCCACGAGCAGCCCGGCGTCTGGGACCATCGCCGACCGGAGGGCGTCGACCGTGACGGCATGTACGCCATCCGCCAGACCGTCCATGTCAAGGAAGGCTCGTGCATATCAGGCATTCTCGGCCCGGGTGATATCCACGTGAACTCTCTGCATCGCCAGGCGATCGCCAGAACCGCACCGCGCCTGCAGGTGGAAGCCACCGCCGAAGACGGCACAGTGGAGGCAGTATCCGTTATCGATGCCGGGGCCTTCGCCGTCGGCGTACAATGGCATCCGGAATATTGGGCCGAAACCGACAATGCGTCGAACAGGCTGTTTGCCGCCTTCGGCGACGCAGTCCGCGGCTACGCCGCCGGCAAACGCCCGGTTATCACGGCACCGGCGACCGCCTAGGAGGCAGTCGAGCTCAGTCGCGCTGGATTTTTTGCGGCGTCTCCGGCACCGGCGTCAGCGCCGCCCCCTTCTCGAACCAAGCGATGAGATTGTCAGCGACCAGATCGGCCATCGCCATGCGCGTCGGCACGGAGGCCGAGGCAACGTGCGGCAACAGCACGGCATTTTCGGCCGTAAGCAGATCGGCTGGCACCGTCGGCTCTTCGTAGAAGACGTCGAGGCCGGCCGCACCGAGCGCGCCTGATGCGAGGGCGGCACTCAGCGCTTCTTCATCAACCGTCCAGCCGCGGCCGACATTGACGAGAATTCCGTTCGGACCAAGAGCGGCCAGGATATCGGCATCGATCGTCTTATGCGTCTGCGGCGTCTTCGGAACGATGGCGATCAGCGTGTCCACCGCCTCCGCCAATCCCTTCAACGTCGGGTGATAATCGAAGGGCGCGTCCGCATGGCGCGAACGCGTGTGATAACTGATCTTCACCTTGAACGGCTCCAGCCGCCTGGCGATCTCGAGCCCGATGCGGCCAAGGCCGTAGAGCCCGACATGACGGCCCTTGAGCGAGAAACGTGACAGCGGATAAGCCGTGCCCGGCTTCCAGTTGCCGGCACGCAGCCAGGCTTCGGCCCGCGGCAGCTCTCGGATCGTGTTCAGGAGCAGGCCGATCGCCGTATCGGCAACCTCGTCGTTCAGAACGTCTGGCGTATTGGTGACGACGATGTCCTTTTCGGCCGCACACTTCACATCCATGCCGTCATAACCGACGCCGAAACTGGCGATCACCTCGACGCCAGGCAACTGGTCCATCCAGGCGCCGGGAAAAGCGCCGGAGACGGCGACGCCGCGGATGCGGCCGGCGGTGTCGCTGTCGAGCGCCAGCTTTTCCTCGCGGGCGACAGCGATGATCTCAAAACGATCCTTCAGCCTTTCGAGAACACGTTCGTGTATCTTCCCGGGAACGAGAATGGCGATGCGGGACATGGCTTTTCCTCTTGGACGGGGTGGTTCAGGCGCGGGGCCGATGGGGACTGGTCGACTGGCGGATGCGCATTTCCGGCTTAATGAGATGCATGCCATCAGGTTCGTGGCTGCCGGCAAGACGGTCGAGAAGCGCGCGCGCGGCCAGACGGCCGACTTCGGTCTGACCGTTCCAGACGGTTGTCAGCGCCGGCGTGGCAATCGAGGCCTCCTCGAGATCGTCATAACCGGTGACGGAGATATCGCGGCCCGGCACCAGGCCGGCGCGGGCAATGCCGTTCATCAGGCCGATCGCGACGAGATCGTTCCAGCAAACGGCCGCCGTCGGCTTCTGAGGCAGCGAGAGGAAATGCACCGCCGCTTCGAAACCGCCCTGCTTCGAGCGGGGCCCGGGAATGCGCAGATTCGGATCGACTTCGATGCCCGCCTTGCGTAGCGCGTTGACATAGCCTTGATAGCGGTCGCGGCCGGTGGATGTCTGGTCCGTACCGCCGATCATGGCAATCGAGCGGTGACCGAGACCGATCAGGTGGTTGGTGGCGAGCGAGATGCCATAGCTGTCGTCACCGCGATAGGTCGGCAGCTCCAGACCGTCCATTGAGCGGGCGACGAGGATCGCCGGCATGCCGTTCTCTTCCGCCAACTGCAGATCTTCCGGCGGCGTACCGATCGCCGGCGACATGATCACACCGTCGCCGCCGAGCTGCAGAAGCGTCTCGATGAAGGTGCGCTGTTTCTCGACATTGTCGTAATGGTTGGAAAGGATGAAGGTATGGCGGCTGCGGTCGAGCTCGCTTTCGATCGCCTTCAGGATCTCGCCGTAGAACGGATTCATGATGTCGTGGACGACGACGCCGATGATGCCGGAGCGCGAGGTGCGCAGGCTGGCGGCACGGCGATTGTAGATGTAGCCGAGCGCGCGCGCCTGCTCCTTGATCTTCTCCCGCGTATTGCCGGCAACCAGCGGACTGTCGCGCAAGGCGAGCGACACGGTCGCCGTTGAAATGCCGAGCGTCTCGGCAATTGTCGAAAGCTTGATCTTCTGGGCCACGTGTCCTCCTCCAGGCAGCACGCAAGACAGTAAGACCACGCCGGAAACGGCGCAGCCCTTAAACTGTTTAATTAAAAGATTTAACCAGCGGAAGCAATTCGTCTTTCAGGAGAAATTTCAGTCTTCGTCCGGCTCTTCGATGGCATGCGCTTCCGCCTGCAAATTGGCGTCGATCGCCTTCAGCAGGCGAACCAGATTGCGGATTTCCTTTTCTGAAAATTCCTGGGTCGCCAGTCTGTCGCAGGCCGAGGCCGCCATTTCGATCGCCCGCACGCTGTCACGGCCGAGCGCAGTGAGATAGACCTTGGTGAGGCGCGCATCCTCGGCATCGGGCTTGCGCTCGAGAAAGCCCTGCGCTTCCATGCGGCCGATGGTGCGCGTCATCGTCGGCGCCTTGACGCCGAGCTTTTGCGCAAGACCGCCCGCCGTCATGCCATCGCTCTCGGCGAGCGAGAGAATGACCCCGTCCTGCCCGGCATAGAGACCGCTTTCGAACAGGTTGCGCGAGAGCACCGTGCGCATGGAACGGGCCGCCTGGGTGAGCGCCGGAGAAAGATCGACGAGCGTGTACTCCGTCTGGTCCTTCTTCTTGGACTTGCTCTTCTTGCCGTCCTTATGCTTCTTTCCCATAGCCATCCCTTTGATCTTTAAGCCCCGACGCCGCTGCGATATGACATTGCCCATGATCTCGTCATAAACAAGAGGCAACGACCGGATGATGACGCCTTCGCCCCGCTTCGACGACAGCGGCTCGGTTTGCGCCCCCGGCGCACACCGCCCGATCGCCGTGCTGCCGCTCGGTGCCCATGAGCAGCACGGCCCTCACCTGCCCTTCGAAACCGATGCGCTGATTGCCGACGGCATCGCCGAAAGATTGAAAATGGCCCTGCCCGCCGGACTGTCGGTCACCTTCCTGCCCGCCGAATCGGTCGGTTACTCCATAGAGCATATGGATGTTGAAGGAACGAAGACGCTCGCCTTCGACGAAGCGGTCAACCGCTGGCTCGGCATTGCCGAAGGGCTGGCGAAGCAGGGCATCCGCAAACTCGTGATGCTGAACGCCCATGGCGGCAATTCGCCCCTCATGACCATCGTCGCAACCGAGGCGCGGGAGCGCTTTGCCATGTTGGCTGTGGCGACGAGCTGGACCCGCTTCGGCCTGCCGGATGGCGTGATTGCACCGGAGGAAAAGGCGATCGGCATCCATGGCGGCGATATCGAGACCTCGGTCATGCTGGCGCTTCACCCCGACAAGGTAGACATGGCAAAGGCTGAGGATTTTCCCTCGCGGCAGACGGAATTCGTCACCCGTTTCAAGCACCTGCGCGCCTACGGCCCGCATGCCTTCGGCTGGAAGATGTCGGATCTCAACAAACAAGGCGTGGCGGGCAATGCCGCGGCTGCGACGGCCGAAAAAGGCGAGGCGCTGATTGCCCATGCGGTGAAGGGGCTGGTGGAACTTCTGGAGGATGTCGATGCATTCGACCTCGGCGAGCTCCGTTGAAAAGCGATCATCCGCATCGGGCGGCGATGTGATCTTATAACATATAAAATCCTTTGAACTGCCGTGCCCATGCCATTATATGAGACCAACCGCTCAAGCGGCCGATCCCTAGCCGTTCGGCCGTACGCCTAATTTAGAGGTTCTCATGACCGACGCGATCTCCACCCAGAAGCCTATTCCCGTCACCGTGCTCACCGGATATCTCGGTGCCGGCAAGACGACCTTGCTCAACCGCATCCTCTCCGAAAACCACGGCAAGAAATACGCGGTCATCGTCAACGAGTTCGGCGAAATCGGCATCGACAACGACCTGATCGTCGAGTCGGATGAAGAAATCTACGAGATGAACAACGGCTGCGTCTGTTGCACGGTGCGCGGTGACCTGATCCGCGTCGTCGAAGGCCTGATGCGCCGCCCCGGGCGTTTCGACGGCATCATCGTCGAAACGACCGGTCTTGCCGATCCGGTACCGGTCGCCCAGACCTTCTTCATGGACGATGACGTTCGCGCCAAGACCGAGCTCGACGCCGTCATCGCCCTCGTCGACGCCAAGCACCTGCCGCTGCGCCTGAAGGACAGCCGCGAGGCCGAAGACCAGATCGCCTTCGCCGACGTCGTCGTCATCAACAAAAGCGACCTCGTGACCCCGGACGAACTGGATGTGATCGAAGACATCGTCCGCGCCATCAACCCGGCTGCCCGCGTCTACAAGACCAGCCGCTCCGGCGTCGATCTCGCCCGCGTGCTCGATCAGGGCGCCTTCAACCTGGAGCGCGCGCTCGAAAACGATCCGCATTTCCTGGAACACGGCCATGACGACCACGTCTGCGGCCCGGATTGCGATCATGATCACGACCACCACCACCATCATGGCCATGATCACGATCATCATGGGCACGACCATCATCATGGCGCGATGTCGGCGATCCATGATGTGACGGTGCAGTCGGTGTCGCTGCGCGGCGGCGAGATGAACCCCGAGCGCTTCTTCCCGTGGATTCAGAAAGTCACCCAGGTGCAGGGCCCGAACATTCTTCGCCTCAAGGGCATCATCGCCTTCAAAGACGATCCCCAGCGTTACGTCGTCCAGGGCGTGCACATGATCATCGAGGGTGATCACCAGCGTCCGTGGAAGCATGGCGAGAAGCATGAAAGCCGTCTCGTCTTCATCGGCCGCGATCTCGACCGCGAAAAACTCGAGGCTTCGTTCAAGGCCTGCGAGGCAGCCGCCTGATGCCGACAGTTGCGCCGCTTGATCTCGACGGCCACATTCTGGCCGTCGAATTTTTAGCTGATGTTCCCTTCTTCGCAAGCGCAAACGGCACGTTTCACCGGCTGGACGGCGGCGAGAGGGTTTCAGAAGCCCATCAGGGCATGCTCACCGCGATCCGCGATCCTTATAGCGAAAGCCTGATCTCCGGCGGCGAGGACGGCAAGGTCCTGCGCATCGCCGCCGACGGCAGCGTCAGCGAACTCGCGACCGCACCGCGCAAATGGATTTCGCAGGTCGCGGCCGGCCCGCAAGGCGCCATCGCCTATTCCTACGGCAAAAGTTCGCTCGTGCGCCTTGCCGACGGAACGACCAAGGAATTTCCGGAGGAGCGCACGGTCGAAGGCCTCGCCTTCGCGCCGAAGGGTCTGCGCATCGCGGCTGCCCGTTACAACGGCGTGTCGCTGCATTGGGTCGGCATGAGCGCCAAACCGGTCGACCTCGAATGGAAGGGCGCGCATACCGCCGTCACCTTCTCCCCCGATGGCAATTTCCTCGTCACCTCGATGCAGGAAAACGCCCTGCATGGCTGGAAGCTCGACAGCAAACCCGGCGCGGAAGCCCGCCACATGCGCATGACCGGCTACCCCTCCAAGGTGAAATCCCTCTCCTGGTCGGTCAAGGGCAAATGGCTCGCCTCCTCGGGCGCGCCGGCGGCCATCGTCTGGCCTTTCCAGGGCAAGGACGGGCCGATGGGCAAGGCGCCGCTCGAACTCGGCACCCGCGCCAACATCATGGCGACCTCGGTGAAATTCCATCCGCTGGAAGATATCCTCGCCATCGGCTTCGTTGACGGCATGATCCTCGCTGTTCGCGTTGCCGACAACAAGGAAGCGCTGCTGCGCCGCCCCGGCAAGGGCGCGATCACGGCGATGAGCTGGAGCAGGGACGGCAAGCTGCTTGCTTTCGCCTCGGAAGCCGGCGATTGCGGCGTCGTCGACATTTCGGCCTGAGGCCGCGTTGCCGCATCGGCTCCCTCCTCCTCGGCTGCGCCAGGAAGGAGATGAATGAGATCCGGCTCTGGACATTCCAGCGCAACACAGGCGCACGCGCTTTCTACGAGCGGCATGGCTTTACCGCCGAGGAAGAGACCGACGGCGCCGACAACGAGGAAAAAGAGCCTGACGTGCTCTATCATTGGCGCCGTCTTCCCAAACCGACGCTCAGCCTGAAACCGTCCGGTTAGAAGATCGGGCTTGCCAAATGCCTTGGCCGGGAGAAACATGAAAATCCACGCAGGCATTGCCCGCGCCGTGGCTGACGGAGGAAACGTCAATGCCGAAATCGACCGGCCTCGGCTTGGCCGAGCAACAGCCGCAATCCTCGGGCGACGTATCCATCTGGTCCGTGATCCGCGCCGAGGCGAACGAGCTTGCCGTGCGCGAGCCGATATTGCGGCGGCTGCTTGCGGAGCAGGTGACGGACGCTGCCGGCAGCCGTGAGATCCTCGCCCGCGTGCTGGCCGCGCGGCTTTCGGTGCCGCAAGTTGAAACCGGCGATTTGTTCGATCTCATCCTGTCTACGCTTGAGGACGATATCATGCGGAAAGTCGAGGCAGATCTCGCCGCCGTGCGCGAGCGTGATCCCGCCTGCATGACGTTTCTGCACGCGCTTCTGAACCTCAAGGGCTTCCATGCGCTGCAGACCCATCGCATCGCCCACGCACTCTGGAAAGCCGGTCGCCCGGAAATCGCCACATGGCTCGCCAATCTCGCCTCGCTGGTCTTCGGCCCCGATATCCATCCGGCAGCGCGGATCGGCGCTGCCATCATGCTCGACCATGGCTCGGGCATCGTCATCGGCGAAACGGCTGTCATCGAGGACGAAGTCTCGATCCTGCAGAACGTCACGCTCGGCGGCACCGGCAAAGAGACGGGCGACCGTCATCCGAAGATCCGCCACGGCGTCATGATCGGCGCGGGCGCCAAGATCCTTGGCAATATCGAAATCGGCGCCTTCAGCAAAATCGCTGCCGGCAGCGTCGTGCTGAAGCCGGTCCCCGAACATTGCACGGTCGCCGGCGTGCCGGCCGCCGTCGTTCGTATCCACCGTGCCGACGAAATCCCGGCCGAGACGATGGATCAGAATATCTAGGGTATCCCTACAGGGTCGCGCCCATGCGCTATGCCGCTTGCTGGTTTTCCCAAAAGGCTTCGACGCGATTTCGGCCTTCGCGCTTCGAGCGATAGAGCGCCTCATCGGCCTTGTGCAAGAGCCGTTCGAAATCTCCGCCGCCTCTCCGCGTGGCGACGCCGATGCTGAGCGTCGGAAAGACGGCGAGATCCGGCCGCTGCATGGCGGCGGCGGCGAAGTCGAGACGAATGCGCTCGGCAATCGC
Source organism: Rhizobium aethiopicum (assembly GCF_014197535.1). GTDB lineage: Bacteria > Pseudomonadota > Alphaproteobacteria > Rhizobiales > Rhizobiaceae > Rhizobium > Rhizobium aethiopicum_A. Next base: position 114,744 of record NZ_JACIFV010000004.1, on the reverse strand, counting down.
CATCGCATCTTCCTGTGAGATGTTTTTCAGCACCGCCAGGAACTCGTCCCCGCCTTGGCGGGCGAGCAGATCGCTTGAGCGCATGACACCCTTGGAAATGCTGGCAAAAAGCCGCAGGATGTCGTCGCCGGCGGCGTGGCCGTGCCTGTCGTTCAGCTGCTTGAAATGATCGATGTCGATGATCAGCAGTGATATCGGCTGGGAAGCGAGAGCGGGTAAATGCTGGGCAAGGCCGCCCCGATTGAGCGCGCCGGTCAGCGGATCGTGATGGGCGAGTTCGGTCAGTTGATTGCGGCTGCGCTCGGCCGCCATCAGCACCATGGCCATGCTGCGCAGCATGATGAAAGCCACCGCCGATACCGCCATCCAGCTATGAACCACGCTGCCGCCGAATGGATCCGGCCCGCCGATCTCGCCGGTTGCCGCGAGCATGCTGCGCACCGCAAAGATCATGGCGGTGCAGACATAGAGGCCGACCAGCAGACCGGCTGAATAGAGTTTCTCGCGGCGGACGATGCTGATCGCCTCCCTTGCGACCGCAAGATCGCAAAGGCAGCAGATGACGGAGACGTAGAGGAGCCTTGCCGAGACCGCTGCGGGATCGCTGACGATCAGCACGACAGGCACGCTGACGAGAACGATGGCAAGCCAGAAAATGCGCTGGTCGAAAACCCGCCCCGAAAAGGTGCGCACGGCAAAAAACATCAGCATATAGCCGATGATGGTGACGATGTTACCGCCGTCGACCGAAACCGCATAGGGAACGAGATTGCGCAGCGCGACGAGGAAGGAACCGACACCGACGAAGAGGTTGCTCAAGCCCCACCAAAGCGGCCACCTCTCGAAGCGCCCGGTCGCATAGGCTGCGAGCTGGAGAATGCCCAGCACGAAGCAGCTTACGGCAACAATGAAATAGATCGTCCTGAGATCCAGTAGCATGGCGCTTTTCCGAGGTTCTGGTGGCGGAACCTACAGCAAGCATTTTGCGGTTTGATTGGAGCCTTCGTTAAGAATTGAACGATCGGCGGTTTTCCCTGCCGGCGCTGCGGTCAAGCCCCCCGCACAGTGCCGGATCGCTCGCCGCTTCGTCGAGCCGCGGACCAAGCCCGGCGGCGGACGCCGTGCTCTGGGCGGACGCCAGGCCCGTCGCGCCAAACGGCAGGCAGAAAAAAAGCAGAAGGGAAAAAATCCGGATCATGCGGCGCATGATAGGATCGCCGCAGCATCTTCGTGTGCCCATGGCACTTTTCACGCGATCGTGTCTGCTGGTGAGCCGCTACCTGCGCTCATCCTCTGCTGGAAAGACAATCCGCGCCGCAATCAGGTCAGGCCCGCCTGCCTGCGTGATCAGCGGCGCGGATACCGGCGGGAAAGTTCCCTATCACCACCGGTGGGCGCGCAGCTCAAGCTGCGCGGCGAACCGGCGCGCTGGTCAGCATGCGTCCCGAGGGGACAATCATGCCGGCCGCGCCGTCGAGCCAGCCTTCGGTGAGCTCAAGCGCGAGAAAGCGCGAACGTTCGAACGGACCCGGCATGACAAGATGGCGAGCCTTTTCGGCGAAGAGGCCGAAACGCTCGTAGTAGGCGGCATCGCCGACGAGCAGGACGGCGCCATGCCCGCGGTTCTTCGCCTCGAGGATCGCCGCGCGCATCAGGGCCGAGCCGACGCCCTTGCCGCCATGACGGCAATCGACGGCCAGCGGACCAAGCAGCAGCGCGTTGATCGGCGTGCCTTCGGCGTTGACGCCGGCCTCGACGTTCCAGAGCCGCACCGTGCCGATCAGATGGCCAGCGCGGTCACGCGCGACCAGCGCAAGTCCTTCGGCCGGAATACGGTTGCGGCGGATTTTCTCCGACGACTTCTTGCGGCGGTCAGTGCCCATGACGCGATCGAGCAGGTTTTCACGCGCGACGACATCCGACGGATTTTCGGCGTCGATGGTGAAAATGGAGGGCGCAAAGAATGCGCGGACAGAATCAAGAACAGCGGCCATCGTGGCCTCCCGCACTCAAAACCGTTTCAGACGGTGACTTCGGAGAATTGTGGATTGCCGCCCCGGCTGGTTCCGGGGCGAGCAGAAACAAGACCTTAGATGACGTAGGCCTTCAGCGGCTCGAAGCCGTTGAAAGCGACTGCCGAGTAGGTCGTCGTATAGGCGCCGGTGCCTTCGATCAGGACCTCGTCGCCGATCGTCAGAGACAGCGGCAGCGGATAGAGGTTCTTTTCATACAGCACGTCGGCCGAGTCGCAGGTCGGGCCGGCGATCACGCAGGGCTCCATCTCGTCGCCGTCGCGCTCGGTGCGGATCGGGTAACGGATGGCCTCGTCCATGGTTTCGGCGAGACCGCCGAACTTGCCGATGTCGAGGAAGACCCAGCGGGCGTCGTCATTGTCCGACTTCTTGGAGATCAGCACGACTTCCGCCTTGATGACACCGGCATTGCCGACCATGCCGCGACCCGGCTCGATGATCGTCTGCGGGATCTGGTTGCCGAAATGCGTGCGCAGCGCCTGGTAGATCGACTTGCCGTAAGCTTCCGCGGACGGAACGTCGCGCAGATACTTGGTCGGGAAGCCGCCGCCCATGTTGACCATCTGCAGGTGAATGCCCTGCTTGGCAAGCTGGACGAAGACACGCTTGGCATCGGCGAGAGCCGAATCCCAGGCATCGACCTTGGTCATCTGCGAGCCGACATGGAAGGAGACGCCGTAGGACTGCAGGCCGAGCTGATGAGCGTAGACGAGAACGTCGACGGCCATCTGCGGAACGCAGCCGAACTTGCGCGACAGCGGCCATTCGGCGCCTTCGCCATCGGTGAGCACGCGGCAGAAGACACGGGCGCCGGGAGCTGCACGCGAGATCTTCTCGACTTCCTCGTGGCTGTCGACCGCAAAGAGGCTGACGCCGAGCGCATGCGCGCGAGCGACATCACGCTCCTTCTTGATCGTGTTGCCATAGGAGATGCGGGCAGCGGTCGCACCGGCTTCGAGCGCCATTTCGATTTCGGCAACGGATGCGCAATCGAAATTGGAGCCGAGGTTGGCGAGCAGCTTCAGCACTTCCGGAGCCGGGTTGGCCTTGACGGCGTAGTAGATGGCGCTATCCGGCATGGCGTGACGGAAGGCGTGGAAATTGTCTCTGATGACATCGAGGTCAACCACAAGGCAGGGACCGTCGGGACGTCGGGTTGCGAGAAAGTCGCGGATGCGCTGGGTGGTCATATCAGTTCCCTCTTCCAATTCCAGAGCTCCGGCATGAACCGGAGGACAAAGGGCATACGAGAACTCGCATTGGAACCAGCCGGTGGAGACCCCGGAACCATAGCAAGCGCTCGATGCGCGGATAGTGAACCAACGCCGCGGACGCGGTGTAAGTTCGGCTTTGTCTGCCATGGATTGGAGGGAGAATCCCAACCGCACTTCCGGCAATGATGGTGTGCCTCTTCAGTAACCCCCGCTGATGGAAAGCAGGGAGAGAACAAAAAGGCCCGCACCGTCGTTGCTTCAGGCGTCCTCGCATTTTCCGGTTGGCCGGAATAGCGACTGGAGGGGTTAATTCCAGGTACCTTACCGATTTCCTCACCAATTCGAGGGCTCGGCGGACACCCATGGGCACGTGCGACTTTGGGCTGACTGGGAGATAAGAATATTCGCCTTCATAATCAAGCGATTTTTTGATCCTGTGGCCAAAAAAATAATTGAACAGGACGGGCCAATTTGTTCAATGTTCCGAAACAGTTCTAGGAACGCACCATGGATACTTTGACGCGCATACGCGCCTTCATCGATGTCGTCGAGGCTGAGGGCTTTTCCGCCGCCGCCCGGCGCACCGGCCGCTCGAAGGCGCTGCTGTCCAAATATGTGCGCGAACTGGAAGACGAGCTCGGAGCGTTGCTGCTCAACCGCACCACCCGGCAGTTCTCCATGACGGAGGCTGGCCACACCTATTATCGCAGCGCCTCCGATATTTTGAAGGAGATCGACAACCTTGCCGATCTCGTGCGCGAAAACAATGCACAGCTGAAGGGCCGTTTGCGCGTCTCCGTTCCCCGCACCTTCGTCGACGCCGACGTCGGCCAGTCGCTGATCGATTTCGCCGGCGAGAACCCGGACCTTTCGCTGGAGATCGCCGCCGATGACCGGTTCGTCGATCTGATTGAGGAAGGCTTTGACGTGGCGATCCGCATCAGCAAGCTCGAAGATTCCGGCATGATCGCCCGCAAGATCTCCGATTTCCGCGTCCATCTCTGCGCCACCCCGGACTTTCTCGAGCGCCATCCCGATCTCGAGCATCCAAGCGACATTTCCAATCTTCCTTTTATCGTCGATACCAATTCACGCACCCAGGGCAGCATCCGCTTCCACAATCCGGACAACACAACCTTCGCCGTCGCCGTCTCGGGACCGATCGAGGTCAACAGCCCGCACGCGACGCTACGCGCTGCCCTCGCCGGCATCGGCATCGCCCTCATTCCTGATTTCATCGCCCGCAAGCCGATCGAAAGCGGCGAGCTGGTGACGCTGTTTAACGATTACATTCCGACCGACCGCGGCATCTATGCCGTCTACCCGCACCGGCGCTACCTGCCGGCCAAGGTGAGGATCTTTGTCGATTACCTGCACAACTGGTTCAAAAAGCATCCGTGAGATCTGCACGGCAAGACCGGTCCGGTCGGACGATGGAGCGGTGCCGATCGGGATTCAAACGACAAGCCGGTCCCAATTCCGTCCCAATTTCTGGCAAGAACTCGGGTCGAGCGAATAAGGCAGCGAGACGCATGAACAAATCCATACCATTGATCGCCGCGCTTCTTTCGCTGGCGCCGGCCGCCGCCTTTGCGCACCCGCACATCTTCGTGGAAGCGCGGCTCGAAGTCGTGGCCGGCGCTAACGGCAGTGTCGAGGAACTGCGCAATGTCTGGCGCTTCGACGAGGTCTTTTCCTCCTCGGTCGTCATGGATTTCGACAAGAACACCGATCTGAAGTTGGAGCCGAACGAACTCGCGCAGGTCGGCAAAACGGTGAAGCAATCGCTTGCCGATTACGATTATTACATGAACCTGACGATCAACGGGAAGAGCATCACCGTCCAGCAGCCGGATATCATCCATGTCGACTATAAGAACGGCCAGCTCCTGATGTTCTTTGCGGTCAAGCCGGCTGAGAAGATGCCGCTCAAGGGCAGGCTTACCTTCGGCGTCTACGATCCGACGCTCTATACGTCGATCGATTTCCCCACAGACAACGAGCTGGCAACGGTGGGCGACGGCTTCAAGGCCTGCAAGCACCAGGTGGTAAGGCCGGATGCCGACGAGGTGATCTCGCAAAACAAGCAGTCGCTGACGGACGCCTTCTTCAATGACCCCACCGGCACCAACATGTCCAAACTCTTCGCCACACGGCTGGAGGTCACATGCTGATAAAACGCCCGTCTCTCGTCCTTTCCGCAGCACTGCTCGCGCTCCTGACGGCGGCAAGCCTCGCCCAGGCGCAATCGCCGCTCGGCATCGGCACGGCCGAACCGAGTTTTCAACCGACGGGCGGGCCTCTCGCGCCGCTTTTGCTCTACGTGAACTACGAACAGCAGGCCTTCTATCGGGCACTGACCGGTGCGTTGAAGGGAATGCGGGAGGATCCGTGGCAGCTGACATCGCTGGTCGGCCTTTCCTTCGCCTACGGCGTCTTCCATGCCGCCGGCCCCGGCCACGGCAAGGCGGTCATCTCCTCCTACATGATCGCCAACGAGGTCGAGCTGAAGCGCGGCGTGGTTATTTCCTTCATTTCGGCTTTCATCCAGGGCGTCGTCGCTGTGGCGCTGGTCGCCGGCGCCTGGCTGGTGCTGCGCGGCACCGGCATTACGCTGACGACAGCCACTCATGCCATGGAAATCATAAGCTTCGTCATGGTCATCCTCTTCGGCGGCTGGCTGCTGTTCCGCAAACTGCGTTCGATGGCAAGCCATCTGCCGCGCCGCCGGCTGGTGGCGACGTCGGCCGGTCCGGTGTCTATGATGCTGGATTGGAAGAATAACGCAGCCGAACGCCAGGCCTATGCCTTCAACGGCAAGGCGCAGGCCGTGAAGGCCGGCCACAGCTTCGTTCCCGGCATGGTCTGCGAGACCTGCGGCAATACGCACGCTCCTGATCCGGCCCTGCTCGCCGGCGACAGGTTCAGCGCTCGAGAGGCCTGGTCGGCGATCGTAGCGGTCGGCCTTCGACCCTGCTCCGGGGCTTTGCTTGTCATGACTTTCTCGCTGCTGAACGGCCTCTATCTCGGCGGCGCGCTTTCGGTCGCCGCCATGTCGCTCGGCACGGCGATCACGGTTTCGGTGCTCGCGACGCTTGCCGTCACCGCCAAAGGTGCGGCGGTCCGTCTCTCCGGACGCGGCTCGACGGCTTCGGTCTGGGTCGGCAACGCCATTGAAATCGCCGGCGCCCTGCTCGTCATCCTGATGGGCGCCGTCCTGCTCGGAGCTTCGCTGCAAGGCTAGACACCCTCAGGGCTCCGTGCCCGGACGCCCCTAGACTACTGTCTATCTCTGCGACGCTGGTAGCGCGCCCGCAGCCAGAAGACGGCAAAAAACGCCATGATCAAGCAGATGCCGACGAGGATCCCCAGCGTCGGCGAGAAATTGCCGATCCAGAGAACGATGGTCGGCATAAAATAAAGGACGAGGCCGGCGCCGAGCAGGATGATAGCGGCGGCGATCGCCTGCGAGCGGCTTTCCGGGCTCACGCGAGCCTTTCCTTTTCCAGATCGGCACGAATATCCTGCAGGCGGCGGATCTGATTGCCGGCCGCGTCGAAATTTTCGGGCGAAAGCCAGCCCTCGAAAGCATCGTTGATCAGCGGCCATTCGGCGTCGATCATCGAGAACCAGGCGGTGTCGCGGTTGCGATGCTTGGAGATCATGTGCTGACGGAACACCCCTTCGAAGCTGAAGCCGTAGCGCAGTGCCGTCGTCTTGCTCGCCTCGTTCTTATTGTCGCATTTCCATTCGTAGCGGCGATAGCCGAGGTCCTCGAAAACATGCTTAGCCATCAGGTAGTGCGCTTCGGTGGACAGCGGTGAACGGCTCATCTCGCGACCATGAGCCACGCCGCCGATTTCGACGACGCCGTTTGCCGGGTCGGCGCGCATGTAGTTCGCCATGCCGACAACCTTGCCGGTGGCGTTGTCACGAAAGATATGGGTGAGCCACACGGATTTGGTGTAGACGTTTTCCAGCCAGTTGGCGAAGTCCTCGATGCCCGAGAAATCATCCTGCGAAAAATAAAGAAGCAGCGGGTTGATGCCCATCCCGCCGAGCCCGTCCCACAGCGCATCGAGATGTTCCTCGCGGCGATAGGGCTCGACGGTGACGAAACGGCCTTTCAGCGTAACCGGCTTCGGCGCCGGGCAGCCCTTGAAATTTGCAAGATCGCGCATCTTCACTCCCCTATTCCGGAGCCTTCCCCGGTTAAATTGACGAAAGCGTCAATTTAACCGGGGAAGGCTCCGGGAGTGGATAGGCCAGTCGCCCGATAAAGGCAACGGGCCTGGATGTCACTGTGACAAGGTCGTCTTGGCGGATGACACCGTCGCTTCGATATGGTCGACCAGCTGATCGGCGAGGCCAAGCCGCCCGGCGAGCAGATCGAGATAACCGCGCTCGGCGCGCGAATCAGGATCGATGGTCAGCCGCGAGGCAGTGTAGAGCTCGACGCGCTGTTCTTCCGTGACCGCCGCAGCCACGAGCGCGTCGATATCCGTCGGTGACGCAAGTTCGCCCTCGATGAAAGCGGCGGCCTCGCCGCTGACGTCAGCGGCCTTGATCTTGTCCATGATCAGGGCGCGTTCGGGATCGTCGATATGGCCGTCGGCCTTGGCTGCGGCGATCATCGCCCGGATCAGCACCAGCACGAATTCGTTGCTGCCGGCAGGCGATGCCGGCCCGAAACCGGATTCGACGGGCGGCGGCAGGAGCACCGGATTGTTTGCCGACGGCGCGTCCGAGGGGGCCGCGGGCGCTTGGCCCGCCTGATAGTTCTTGTAGGCCTGATAGCCAAGGCCGGCGATAGCGGCAAGACCACCGATCGCCAACGCATTGCCGGCAATACTGCGGCCGGTCTTGGTGCCGAGAAGCACGGCTGCGATCGCGCCGGTCTTCATCGGATTGTTCTTTGCCGTCTGTATGGCCTCGCCCCCCCTGTCGCGGACTGAACCGCCGAGACCCGGCACCTGCGAACCCAAGAACTGGTCGAGAAGCTTCTTTGCGTCGAACATTCCTCGTCGTCTCCCTGTTTGAGGCCGGAGGAGAACATAGGTTTGCGACGGCTGAAATACAAATATAGGGCGCGGGGTTGTGCCTGGCGCTCATACCCCGCCCATGCAACCTCAGGCCTTCAGAGCGGCGGCCTCCGCCGCAAGCTTGGTAATGCCAGCCCAGTCACCGGCTGCGACCAGTTCCTTCGGCGCAACCCACGAACCGCCGACACAGACCACGTTCGGCAGCGAAAGATAATCCCTGGCGTTCTTCAGCGAAATGCTGCCGGTCGGGCAGAACAGCGTGCCGGCGAGCGGCGAAGAGAGAGCCTTGAGATAAGCGGCGCCACCGGCCTGCTCGGCCGGAAAGAACTTCAGCACCTGATATCCTTCCTCACGCAGCGCCATGACTTCGCTGGCGGTCGCAGCTCCCGGAAGCAGCGGTACGTCGGAATCGGCGGCGGCATCAAGCAGCTCCTGCGTCGTGCCCGGGCTGACGATGAACTTCGAGCCGGCCTCGACGGCCGCTTCCCAATGGGCGGCATTCAGGATGGTGCCGGCGCCGACTTCGGCGCCCTCGACCTCGGCGGCCACGGCGCGCACGGCCTCGAGTGCCGCCGGCGTGCGCATGGTGATCTCGATTGCTTTCAGGCCGCCTGCGACGAGGGCGCGGGCCAGCGGCACCGCCGACCTGGCATCGTCAACGATCAGGACCGGAACGACCGGCTGGAGTTTCAGGATGGAAAGGAGCTTCTCTGTTTTCTCACCCATGGTCGCACGACCTCCTTGAAACGATTGAAATTTGCATCCCGAATAACGCCCTCGCCGAACCTTGTCGAGATAAAACCCGGCTGCGTGAGAAGATGGGTATGAAATGCCTGGGAATTGGTCTACCGTGCGGCAATCGTCACAAAAGGTTCACTGATATGGCGAAAGAGATCGAGCGGAAGTTTCTCGTACGCAGCGATGGATGGCGTTCCGCCGTCGAGACCAAGTCTGTCCTCAGGCAGGGTTACCTTGCCTCGATGGACGACCGTTCCGTCCGGGTCCGCATCCTCGACAGCAGGAAAGCGAGACTGACGATCAAGATCGGTCGCAGCGCCATCACCCGCGACGAATTCGAATACGATATTCCCGTCGCCGATGCCGAAGAGCTTTTGCAGAACGCGATCGGCATCGTCATCGAGAAAACCCGCTACCGCGTTCCCCATGAGGGCTTCGTCTGGGAGGTCGACGTCTTTGCCGGCGAGCATCGCGGGCTGGTGATTGCCGAAGTGGAGATGACGGCGGAAACCGACAAACCCGTCCTGCCCACCTGGCTTGGCCGCGAAGTGACCGGCGATTTCCGCTACTCCAACCAGGCCCTTGCCACAGAATACGGGCACGACAGGCATGGCCTATCGCATTCGGCCTGACGCCGATTTCACCGAGGCATTCCGGAGCACCGCGACCGAGCAGCTGGAAGGTGCCATTACCTTTCTCGAAGAGCGGCCGGACGGTGCGCACGAGGCGATCCATTCCTTCCGAAAAAACCTGAAGCGATTGCGCTCGCTCTACCGGCTCGTCGCGCGCGAGGTGCCGGATTTCCAGAAACAGGAAAATGCAAGGCTGCGCGATGCCGCGCGTTCGCTTTCGGCAATCCGCGACGCTGCCGCGCTCATCGGCACCGCCCAATATCTGCAGCATTCAGCCCGCGGGAAAGAGGAAAGCGAGGCGCTCGGCCGGATCGTCACCATTCTCGAGGGGCGCCGCGACTGGATGGCGGAGGCCGAGAGCGGCCTGCAGCAGCGGCTGATGGAAACCCCAGGCGTGCTGAAGGAGGCAATCGCGGCTTTGGATGGCATTTCCTTCGATGGCAGCCACCGCAAGAACGCCCGCATGCTGGCGAAGAGCTGGCGTCGCACCGCGCGCAAGGCCAAGGCTGCGCTTGCCAGGTGCCACGGCGATGCATCGGCCGGGGATTTCCATGATCTGCGCAAACGCACCTATGATTATCGGCTCTACCACGCTCTTTTGCGCGACATCTGGCCGGGCGCGATGAGGGCCAAGCGCGATGCGGCCAAGGAGCTCGTCGAGGATCTCGGCCACATCCATGACCTTGCCGTCCTCTGTGAGCTGGTCGAAGCCGAGCCGCAGCTCTTCACCCGCAACGACGATCTGGCGCATCTCCTCGACGCGATCATCTTCCGCCAGCAGGAAGACCGGCGGCAAGCCCTCCTCAAAGCCGAAACCGTCTTCACCGATGATCCCGACGAGGAATCGGAGCGTATCGAGCTTCTCTGGCTGACGGCTGCGAATTGAGCGATGGCAGGCGCGATCCTGAAGACGGTCGGCCGCCTGCGCGGAAGGCAATTGCGCGACCGGTCAATTTTCTGTATTTCCCGCCCATGACCGACAGCCTGACACACACCGGCCCGTTCCTCATAGCGGCGCTCTACCATTTCGTATCCGTGCCGCGCTTTGCCAGCCTGCAGGCCCCGCTGCAGGCGCTGTGCGAGGAAAACGGCGTCAAGGGAACGCTGCTTCTGGCGCATGAGGGCATCAACGGTACGATCGCGGGACCAGATGCCGGCATTCATGCCGTGCTCGCCTTCCTCAGTGCCCAGCCGGAATTTGCGCGCCTGGAGCACAAGGAAAGCCGCGCCTCGAAAATGCCCTTCCTGCGCATGAAGGTGAAGCTGAAGAAGGAAATCGTCACTATGGGCGTCGAGGACATCGATCCCAACAAGGTGGTCGGCACCTATGTCGCGCCCAAGGACTGGAATGCGCTGATCTCCGATCCCGATACGATCGTCATCGACACCCGCAACGACTATGAGACGGCAATCGGTATCTTCCGCGGCGCGCTCGACCCCAAGACCAAGACATTCCGCGAATTTCCGGATTGGGTGCGCCGGAATACGGGGCTGCACAACAAGCCGAAAGTCGCCATGTATTGCACCGGCGGCATACGCTGCGAGAAGGCCACTGCCTTCATGAAGGCCGAGGGTTTCGACGAGGTCTATCATCTGAAGGGCGGCATCCTGAAATATCTGGAGGAGGTGCCGCAGGAAGAAAGCCTCTGGGAGGGCGCCTGCTTCGTGTTCGATGAGCGTGTATCCGTCGAACACGGTTTGAAGGAAGGTGAGCACCGGCTGTGCCACGCCTGCCGCAACCCGATCACATCAGAGGAAATTGCCTCGCCGCTTTATGAGGAAGGCGTTTCCTGCAGCCACTGTTATCACACGCGGACAGAGGAAGACCGGCTGCGCTACCGTCAGCGGCAGCATCAGATCGCGCTGGCGAAAAAACGCGGCCAACGGCATATCGGCAGCTGATGAGCTCGCGCCCCGGGAATCTCGCCGTCAGGCCGCGCCGAGGCGGCGCCGGGTTGGCTGCTCCGCAGTACGAAGCTCGTTGAGCATCTCGGTAATTCGCTCGGCCGCCAGAGGCTTTCCGAACAAATAGCCCTGCAGACAGTCGCAGCCGAACAGGCGCATGGCGACCGCCTGCCCCTCGGTCTCTATGCCTTCCGCCGTCACCGGGATATCGAGCGAGCGGGCGAGCGCCACCGTCGCCTGCAGCATTTCGCGCTGGCGCTTGTCCTCGTTGACGCCCATGACCAGCGAGCGGTCGATCTTGATGCGGTCGAAGCCGAACTGCCTGAGATAACCGATCGAGGAGAAGCCGGAACCGAAGTCGTCGAGCGCCACCTTGACCCCCAACCCCTTCAGCCGTTCGATCGACTGGCGGGTACGCTGCGGATTCTGGATCATATAACCTTCGGTGATCTCGAGGGTGACGCGGCTGGCCTCGATCTCCGTCTGCTTCAACACGTAGCGCACATAGTCGGTGAAGGCGGGGTTGCGGAACTGGCCGGGCGAGACATTGACCGAGACATTCAGTTCCGGCCACTGCTTGGCCGTCTCGCAGGCCTTGCGCAGCACGAACAGGCCGAGTGATTCGATGAGGCCGCTGGTCTCGGCGATCGGAATGAACACCTCGGGCGAAACCGGGCCGTGCCCCGGACGGTTCCAGCGCACCAGCGCCTCGACGCCGGTTAGCGCATGCGTGCCCGCATCGACCAGTGGCTGATAGGCAAGCGTCAGGTCGCCGCTCTCGATGGCGATTCTGAGATCGAGCTCCAGTGCATTGCGCTGCTGCCGGTCCGCGTCCATCGACGGATCGTAAAGCGTCATGCGCGCACGGCCCGCCTCCTTCGCCTTATACATGGCAAGGTCGGAACGGCGCACCAGTTCCTCGCGATCGATTGCACCTGCAGGCGACATGGCGATGCCGATGCTGGCGCCGACGACGACGACACGGCGACCGATCTCCAGCGGCTCGACGAGAAAATCGAGGATCTGCTCGGAAAGCTGCAGGGCGGCGGCGTTCTCGCCATCGGAGAGAAAGGCGATCGCAAATTCATCCCCGCCGATGCGGGCGAGAACCGCACCTTGCGGGATCAATACTTTAAGGCCGGCCGCGACCGCGCGGATCAACTGGTCGCCGGTGCCGTGTCCATAGCTGTCATTGACTTCCTTGAAACCGTCGAGGTCGAGATAGAGGAGCAGCACGTTGCGTTTGCTCTGGCGCGCTTCGAGGACAAAACGATCGACGGCGAGCCCGAGGCCGTCGCGATTGGAAAGGCCGCTCAGCCTGTCGCGCAGCGCCTCTTCGCGCGCGCTGTTTTCCTCCGCCTTCAGGCGGCGGCCGGCCAACCAGCCGATGGCCAGCAGCACCACGAAGAAAAGCCCGACGAGACCGAGTGCCTGGATGACCATCGGCCGCACCTGCGCGTAGGCAATATTGCCGGGCGAGCGCGAATTCCAGACGAGCTTGCCGATCGTTACCCCCGTCGGATCATCGATCGACACGAGATATTCGGCCGCGAAACTCGGCGGCGTCAGCCTCAGTCCGCCGATCACATAGGTCTGGCCGAGTCCAGCCACCCTGTCGTCATCGAGATGCCGGGCGAAAATGAGATAACGGTGCTGGCCGGCGGGTGCATCAAGCGCGCCGGATTTCTTCCGCACCAATGCCACGCCGACAGCGGCAATGCCGCGTTTGGTGGTGATGAAACCAACCGCCTGCGGAGTATCGGCCGGGCCGGCCGCCTTCACCGCGTCGAGCAATTTCCAGAGCGACGGCGAGAAGAAATCCGCGAGCGGCTCCTCCATCGGCTTGCCGTCGCGATAGGCGATGATTGGATTCTTCGCATCATCGATCACAATCGCCATGTCGAACAGCGAGCTGTTGACCGACATTTCGCCGTAGTTGCTGACCGTCCATGCCATGCCATCGGGCGCATAGACGTTGGCGGCGGCGTCGTCCCAGGCGGCGTAATCGTCGAGAGTCGCACCGAGCTGATCCTCGAAGGTCTTCAACGCGCCGATCGTCGTTTCGCGCGAGCGCTCGTCATCAAGCACATTGGCGTTCTCAGCCACGCGTTCGATTGCCGTCAACACCATGATGGTGGCGACGGCAACGATGACAGCAAAGGAGAGCAGCACACCCGTGACGGTGATGTGACGGCCTATGCCCGATCCCCTGCCCTGCAATTTTTCGAGTATTTGCATTCCGGCTCCCTGACCAGCGGAGTTTGCCAGTCAAGGGTTCAGAAACGTTTAAGCAACCGCCTGTTGCAGCTTTCCGCCCATCTATTTTTTCAGTTTGCTATGCTGAGCGCGTGTGATTGCCTTTCGGAAATTCAGCAGCGAGTTCGCAATACCATTTGCCGCTCTTCTTCATCGTGCGCAACTGCGTCTCGTAATCGACGTGGACGAGACCGAAGCGCATGCGATAGCCTTCCGCCCATTCGAAGTTGTCCATCAGGCTCCAGGCAAAATAGCCGCGCATGGGGTAGCCGTCCTTGATGAGGTCGGCCACGACGTCGAGATGATCGCCGAGATAATCGAGGCGCATCGTATCATCGACCTCGCCCCCGACGACACCGGAATTGTCGCAGGCGCCGTTCTCGGTGATGTAGCATTCCGGCAGGTCATAGCGGCGATAGAGGTCCTCGACGAGGAGCTTCAATCCCGGCGCATAGATTTCCCAGCCGATATCGGTCTTGACGTCGCTCGCGGGCGGCGCTTTCACCGTCCAGGGGAAGTCGCCTTTTCGTTCGGCATCGTCGACGACGCGCTCGGGGGTGTAGTAATTCAGGCCCCACCAGTCGAGCTTCTGGCTGATCAGCTTCAGGTCCCCGTCCTCGATGAGGGGCATACGGTCACCGAGCGCTTCGATGAATTCTTTCGGATATTCGCCTTTGAAGACGGGATCGAAGAAGGCGCCGTTGTGGAACTGATGCGCCCGCTCTAGGGCGTCAAGATCGGCCGGGCTGTCCGAGCCGGGAATGATCGAAGCGGCGTTGAGCACGAGCCCGACCGGCACATTGGGAGCTTCCGAACGGATTGCCTCGACCCCGAGGCCATGGGCGAGGTTCATGTAATGCATGGCGTGAAGGGCAGCCTGCATATTGCGCTCACCCGGAGCATGGATGCCGTAAAGGTGGCTCAGCCAAACGATGCACCAGGGCTCGTTGAAGGTCGCCACCCTGTCGAGACGATCGCCGAGGCGGGTCATCACCGTCTTGGCGTAACGCTGAAAGGCATAAGCGGTCGAGCGCGCCGTCCAGCCGCCATCGCCCGCGAGCAGCAGAGGCAGGTCCCAATGGTAGAGCGTCGCGAAGGTCTTGATCCCGCGCGCCTTGCAGCCGTCGACCAGCCGATCGTAGAAATCGAGGCCCGCCTCGTTCACCGGGCCCGCGCCCTCGGGAATGATGCGCGGCCAGGCAATGGAAAAACGATAGGCTTCGACACCCATATCCTTGATGAGATCGAGGTCCTGCTCCAGGCGGTTATAGTGGTCGCAGGCAACGTCGCCGTTGTCGCGATTGTAGACGCGGCCGGGCATGTTGCAGAAAGCATCCCAGATGGACGGCTTGCGGCCATCGGCCTTGCCGGCGCCTTCGATCTGGAAGGCGGCGGTGGCAACGCCGAAGGTGAAATCACCGGGAAAGCGGCCTGCAAGCGTCTTCGCATCGATCATCTGTAAAACCTGTCTCTCAGCATCTGAATTGACCGTGGGGCTCGGATTTAGCCAAGCCGGTAAGCAAAGTACAGGCCCGGCAGCAGAAAAACTGCAACGTTACAGTATAGGCTATCGAGCGGCAGCGACTGCGCAGGCCAGCCGCCTCGACCTGCCGCGTTTTTCGCCTCCGATTGCTCTCATAACGCGAATGTCAGCAGTCGTGATTTGCTCCAGGGCGATGATCACTACACAGCGGAGACATTCGCAAGCATGAAAGGAATCCCATGCTGTCTTCGATCTATCTGCTGCAGCCGCATCTGCTGAGCCTGCTGCGCATCGTCTCGTCGCTCGTGCTTTTCAGCTACGGAACGCAGAAGATTTTGCACTTTCCGGCCGCGGCAAGCGTGCCGCCGATGGGCTCGCTCTCCTGGATTGCCGGATTGATCGAACTCACTCTCGGCTTCCTCGTTCTGGTGGGATTCCAGACGCGCATCGCAGCCTTCGTGCTCTCGGGCCTGATGGCTTTCGCCTATTTCATCGGCCATGCCGGAAAGAGCTTTTATCCCGCGCAGAACGGCGGCGTCGCCGCGATCCTGTTCTGCTTCGTGTTTCTCTATTTGGTGGCGGCAGGCGCCGGGCCGCTCAGCGTCGACGCGCTCATGAAGCGCAACCGCGCTGCGGCCTGACACATGGCGGACAACCGAGGCGGCAAGACTGCCTCGGCATTTCTTGCGGTCCGCGCCATCTGAGGCGCCGATTGCCAAAGCTTAGAGTTTCACCCAAGCGCCGTTCTTCTTGGACGAGGCAACGCAGGCCTCGACGAAGGCCACGCCCTTCACGCCGTCGTCGACTGTCGGGTAGACCACTGCCTTGTCCACGTCCTTGCCCTTCTTGCGGGCGTTGATCGCATGCGCAGCTTCCGTATAAATCGTCGCGAACGCCTCGAGGTAACCTTCCGGATGCCCCGACGGCACGCGCGAGACACGACCGGCCGCTGCGCCGGCGCCGGCGCCGCCGCGGGTGATCAGCCGCTTCGGCTCGCCGAACGGCGTGTACCAGAGGTAGTTCGGGTCCTTCTGGGTCCATTCCAGGCCGCCCTTGGTGCCGTAAACGCGGACCATCAGGCCGTTTTCATGGCCGGGCGCCACCTGGCTGCACCAGAGCATGCCCTTGGCCGACTTCTCCGAACCCTTCGCCTTGAAGCGCAGCATGACATGGGCATTATCATCCAGCCGGCGGCCGGGAACGAAACTGTCGAGATCGGCGGCCAGGCTGTCGAGTTCCAGCCCGGTGATGAAGGAGGCGAGATTATACGCATGCGTGCCGATATCGCCTGTGGACCCGCCGACGCCGGACTGCGCCGGATCGGTGCGCCAGGCAGCCTGTTTCTGGCCGGTCTGCTCGACCGCTTCCGTCAGCCAATCCTGCGGATATTCGGCCTGGACCACTCTGATATCGCCAAGTTCGCCGTTCGCGATCATCTCGCGCGCCTGACGAACCATCGGATAGCCGGTGTAATTATGCGTCAACACGAACAGGGCGCCGCTCTCGTCGGCCACCTTTTTCAGCTTCTTCGCATCGGCAAGGATCGATGTCAGCGGCTTGTCGCAGATGACATGGATGCCGCGTTTCAGAAATTCCTTGGCCGCGTCGTAATGCACGTGGTTCGGGGTGACGATCGCCACTGCCTCGATGCCGTTCTTCAGCTTCGCCTCACGGATCGCCATCTCGCGGTAGCAGGAATAGATCCGCGACGGGTCGAGGCCAAGATCGCGGCCGGACTGAACCGCCTTCTCAGGCGTCGACGACAGCGCGCCGGCAATAAGATCGTACTGATCGTCGATGCGCGCCGCAATGCGGTGCACCGCACCGATGAACGCGCCCGCGCCGCCGCCCACCATGCCAAGCCGGATGCGCGGCTCGCGGGTCTGTTCCGATGAAGCTTCGATTGCCATTGATTCCTCCTGAAATTGAACCTGGTGCGGATGCGCGCCCCTCATCCGGCTGCCGCCACCTTCTCCCCGCTCGCGGGGAGAAGGCATATGCGGCGACGTCGATGCCAACTCCGTCGCCCGGTGTGGCAAATCCCCTCTCCCCGTCAAAACGGGGAGAGGGTTAGGGTGAGGGGCAGCCTCACGGCACGCCTTTCATTTAAAGTCCGAGCATCCGCCGATTGGCCGCCTGATCGGTGCCGCTACCGGCAAAATCGTCGAAGGCCTTTTCCGTGACGCGGATGATATGCGCGGCAACGAATTCCGCCCCCTCGCGGGCGCCGTCCTCAGGATGCTTCAGCGCGCATTCCCATTCGACCACGGCCCAGCCATCGAAATTATTGGCCGTCATCTTCGAGAAGACCGCACCGAAATCGACCTGACCGTCACCGAGCGATCGGAAGCGACCGGCGCGTTCCACCCAGCCCTGATAGCCACCGTAGACGCCCTGGCGCCCGGTCGGATTGAACTCAGCATCCTTGACGTGGAACATCTTGATGCGGTCCTTGTAGATGTCGATGTTCTCGAGATAGTCGAGGCATTGCAGGATGTAATGCGAGGGATCGTAGAGCATGTTGGCGCGCGGATGGTTCTTCACCCGCTCCAGGAACATCTCGAAGGTGATGCCGTCATGCAGGTCCTCGCCCGGATGGATCTCGTAGCAGACATCGATGCCGTTCTCATCGGCATGGTTGAGGATCGGCGTCCAGCGGCGGGCAAGCTCGTCGAAGGCGGTCTCCACCAGACCGGCGGGACGCTGCGGCCAGGGATAGATGAAAGGCCAGGCAAGCGCGCCGGAGAAGGTCGCATGCGCCTTGAGGCCGAGATTTTTCGATGCGGTCAGCGCCATCTTGACCTGCTCGACCGCCCATTCCTGACGGGCTTTCGGATTGCCGCGCACCTCGGGCGCCGCAAAGCCGTCGAATGCTTCGTCATAGGCGGGGTGAACGGCAACCAGCTGACCTTGCAGATGGGTCGAAAGCTCGGTGATTTCGATGCCGTTTTCACGAGCCTTGCCGGCGAACTCGTCGCAATAATCCTTGGAGGTCGCGGCCTTCTTCAGATCGATCAGCTGGCTCGCCCAGGTCGGAACCTGAACGCCCTTGTAACCGATGTCGGCCGCCCATTTGGTGATCGCGTCCCAGGAATTGAAAGGCGCGGTATCGCCCGCGAACTGGCCAAGGAAAAGGCCCGGGCCCTTGATCGTCTTCATGTCAGATTCCTCCCTGAATATCGACCGTAAACGTTTCTGAAGAACTTGTAGCACGCATTTCGGCGGGGGCAAGGTGCCTCCTCGCACTTGCCGCCGGATTTGGCGCGAGGCCAGATGCGGTATGGCTGCGACCTAATCATGATGGGCCGTGGCGGGCAAGAGGTACGTGCAGCATTTCGCCGTCCGCCACGTGAGGCATAAAAATGCGCCCATCCTTGCGAATGGGCGCACCCTCTTGACCGGGTGATCAGAACGGAGAATCCGGGAAGTAGAAGTTCTTGGCATTCTCCTTGGTGACGAGCGTCGCGTCGAGGATGTAGTTGCCGTGAACGGGAACCTGGTCGTAGAGCGCCGCCGCCGTCAACTCCATTGCCGTACCGACCATCGCCGGCGGATAGAGAACGTCGACCGGGATCAGCTTGTCGCCATCCATGACCTTCTTGACCATGTCCTTGGAGCCGGCGCCGGCGACGACATACTGAATGTCGGTGCGCTTGGCCTGCTCGATCGCCTGAAGAACGCCGACGGCCATATCATCGTCCTGGCACCAGACGACGTCGATCTTCGGGTACTTCGTCAGATAGTCCTGCATCACCTTGAAGGCGTCGTCGCGGTTCCAGTTGCCATACTGGCGGTCGAGAACCTTGACCTTGGAGCCGGCAATACCCTTGTCGAAGCCGTCCTGGCGCTGCTGATCGATCGGGATCGGCAGACCGCGGATAACGACAACTTCGGCTTCCGGCGTCTTTTCGGCAATATATTTGCCAGCGACTTCACCGAGTGCAGGGTTGTTGCCGGCAACGTAAAGATCGCGCACGGAATTGTCGTTATTCGACGGCGCGCGGTCGACAAGCGCGACGAACTTGCCCTTGTCCTTGACCTCCTTGATGGCGTTGACGAGCGGATCCGGATCCGACGGCAGGATGACGAGTGCATCGATGCCTTGCGTATCGAGGTCCTGCACGGCGTTTGCCTGCGTCGCGGCATCCGGCGAGGTCTTGACGATGACGTTCAGGCCCGGATGTTCCGCCATCAGCTTCTTGGCGATACGCTCGGCATGGAACACGACGCCGGAGGTCCAGCCGTGATCGGCGGCCGGAATGGACACACCGATCGTGTAGTTCTTGTCCTGGGCATAGGCTGCACCGGCAAAAGCCACCCCCGCAACCGCCAGACCCAACATGAGCTTGCGCATGCTATTTCCTCCCAAAAATATCAGGGACTTGTCCAATCCGAGCCGGGTGCCCTGTCAAGCCCGGCCAATCCGAGAAGTTCTTTGCCTTAGGATTTGCGAACCAGCGACCGCTGCACCAGCATGGCGATGATGATGATTGCACCCTGGATCGCGCCGATGAGATATTCGCTGATGAAGTTCGAAAGCAGCATGATGTTGCCGACGAGTTCGAGAATGAAGGCGCCGCAGATGGTGCCCCAGACCCGGCCTGCGCCACCCTTGAGAGCCGTGCCGCCGACGACGACGGCGGTAATGGCCTGCAGCTCCCACAGGATGCCGGTCGTTGCCGAGGTGGATCCGAGACGCGGCACATAGAGCAGCACGGCAATCGCCACACAGAGGCCCTGGATGACGAAGGCAATGGTGCGCACGCGGTTGACGGCAATGCCCGAATAGCGCGCGACGTCACTGTTCGAACCGACAGCCACGACATGGCGGCCGTAACGGGTGCGGTAGAGGATGAAGGCTGCAATCGCGGTGACGACGAGGATCACGGCGATCGGCACGGGAATGCCGAGAATATTGCCGAAATAGGCCGGACGGTAGAGCGTCTGGATTTCACTCGAGCGCAAGGTGATCGCGCCGCCCTGCGACAGCCAGGTGGTCAGGCCGCGATAAATGCCCATTGTGCCGAGTGTGGCGATGAAAGGCTCGATCTTGCCGACGGTGGTGATGAGGCCGTTTGCGAGGCCGCAAAGAGCCCCCGCAATCACCGTAAACACCACCGCGGCCGTCAGCATCAGCACCGGATCGGCAATGACGCCCGAATTGATGAGCAGGATCATCAGGCTGGCGACGAAGGCGACCATCGAGCCGACGGAAAGGTCGAGATCTCCGGCCGAGATCACGAAGGTGGCGCCGACCGCGATAATGGCGATGAAAGCGCAGCGTGTCGCGACGTTGGCAAGATTGGTGATGCCGATGAAATTCGGGTTGACCAGTGCGCCGACAATCAGGAGCAAGGCCAAGGCGGCAAACGGTGCAACCGCGCGCAGATCAACGTCACGCCAGGACCTGCGCCGGATCGCCCTGGTCTCCTCGTTAGCGCTCATGTCCAAAACCAACCTCCCGTCCCAGTTCGTCTGGGTATCCTATCTATTGTGCGCGTCGGCGAAATCTCGCTCCGCCCTCACGCAGCCACCTTCTTTTTGAGCCCGGCGGCGTAACGCATGATCTCCTGCTCGGAAATCTCGTCGCCCTCGAGCACGCCGACGATTCGTCCTTCGCGCATCACGGCCACTCTCGTGCAGAGCCCGATGACTTCGGGCATTTCCGACGAAACGACGATGATTGACCGGCCGTCCCGGGCGAGCGCCGAAATGAAATGATAGATCTGCTGCTTGGTGCCGACATCGATGCCGCGCGTCGGCTCGTCGATGATGATGATGTCAGGATCGGTCTCCATGACCTTGGCGAGCAGCAGCTTCTGCTGGTTTCCGCCCGACATGCGGCCGGCGACGATGTTGGTGTCGCGAACCCTGATGTCGAAGCGGCGCTTGGCTTTCGCCAGTGCGGCCGCCTCGCTGTTCGGGCTGAGATAGCCGTGGCGCGAATGTCTTCCGAGCGATTGCAGCGTCAGATTGGTCGCCATGCCGGAGCGCAGCAGCAGACCCTTCGACTTGCGGTCCTTGGTCATATAGGCAAGACCGCAGCGATTGGCCGCATGCACATCGCCGGAGGGGACCGCTTGCCCCTTGATGACCACCTCGCCCTCGAGGCGGGGCCGCAGTCCGGCAATCGCCTCCATCAACTCGGTACGGCCGGAGCCGATCAGGCCGGAAAAACCGATGATCTCGCCCTTGCGCACTTCGAAGCTCGCATCCCTGACATAGCCTGTTGAAACCGAGGCGATGCTGAGGACGACCTCCTCGTCGACATCGGGTTCGACTTTGGCGGGATAGAGGCTGGAAAGTTCGCGGCCGACCATCAGCTGTGCGATCGATTCCCCGTCGAGAATGGAGGTCGGCGACGTCTTGATCCACTGGCCGTCGCGCAGCACCGTCACCCGATCGGTCAGCTCCATCACCTCGTCGAGCTTGTGGGACACGAAGACGAAGCTCGTGCCTTGGTCGCGCAGCTTGCGGACCTGCTTGAACAGCATATTGGTCTCTTCCCGCGACAACACGGCGGTCGGCTCATCCATGAACACGACGCGCGCATCGCGGCTGATCGCCTTGGCGATCTCGACCATTTGCTTGTCGGCGATGGAAAGCGTGCTGATCAAAGCATTCTCATCGACATGCGAACCGAGCACGTCGAGAACCTTGCGCGTCTCGGCGCGCATATATTTGCGGTCGAGCACGCCGAGATGCGTGACTTCGCGACCGAGGAAAAGACTCTCCGTCACGGTCAGATGGTCGGCGAGGTTGAATTCCTGATGGATGATGACAATGCCGAGCGCTTCCGCGGCACCATTCGGCGGCAGCACCACAGGCTTGCCGTCGAGCAGGATTTCGCCGGAACTCGGCTGTTCGAAACCTGAAAGCACCTTGACGAGCGTCGATTTGCCGGCGCCGTTTTCGCCCATGAGCGCATGGATTTCGCCGGCGCGGAGATCGAAGTTGACGCTGAAGAGGACCTGCACGCCGCTGAAGGATTTGCATATGCGCCTGGCGGACAGCACCACGGGTGCGGTGTCGGCGATCTCCACGGTCATTATGCCCTCCCCCTAGAGCGCCGCACTCCGGCAACGCTCCGTTTTGAACTAGCGCACATTTTCCTTCTGAAAACCGCCTCAGGCTCTCAAACAGGCACGCGCATGCGGCTCCCGTCCGCTTCGAGCCTTATGTAAACCTTTACATCGGGCATGTAAAGGTTTACATCGTGGATTAACACAGATGAGTTGACGCTTGCCTTTGACCTCTCGACAAGTCTGTGTAGTGTCGCGGCGAAGACAGCCTTAAGGCAGAGCCCAGTGTCGAATTCCACGCCCGCAACAATCGAAGACGTCGCCCGGATCGCAGAGGTTTCCATCGCGACGGTTTCCCGGGCGATCCACACGCCGGAGAAGGTCGCCAACTCGACACGGCTCAAAGTCAACCAGGCGATCGCCATCACCGGCTATACGACCAATGCCATGGCGCGCAGCCTGCGGCTCGGCCGCTCCAACATGATCCTGGTGGTGGCGCCCGATATCGGCGATCCCAATTTTTCCAATATTCTCGTCGGACTGGAGAACGAGGCCCGCGCCCACGGCTACGGCGTCCTGATCGGCCACACCCAGAATGATGCCCAGCGCGGCCTGGAATATCTGAAATTCTTCAACTCCAACCAGGCGGCCGGACTGATCCTCTTCACTGGCATCCTGCCTTTCGGTCACCAGACCATGACGGCGCGGCTGCCGCCGAGCGTCGGGGTTTTCGAACCGGTCTTCAACGGCGGCATTCCCTATGTCGGTGTCGACGATACCGAAGGCGCTCGGAAAGCGGTGGACCTGCTGCTGGCCGAAGGCCATCGCAAGATCGCCTTCATCGGCGATTCCCGCACCCGGCTCGCCTATACCAGGCGCCGCATGGGGTACGACGCTGGTCTTGACGCTGCCGGCGTTCCGCCCGACTTGCGGATCGTGCTCGAGGGCGACGGCACGATCGAAAGCGGACGGCATGCGGTCGAGCAGCTTTTCATGCGCGACACGCTTCCCACAGCCTTCATGTGCGTGAACGACCAGACGGCGATCGGCGTCATGATCGGGCTCGGCGCGCGAGGCTATGATATTCCGCGGGATTTCTCAGTAACCGGCTTCGACGACGTGCCGCAGGCGGTCTTCATATCGCCGTCGCTGACGACGATCCGCCAGCCGAGAACGGCGATCGGCAAGCAGGCGATGGCGCTGCTATTGGAACTTCTGTCCGACGGCCAGCCGGCCGAGACGGAGATCCTGCTGAGGCCGGATCTCGTGGTGCGAAACTCCGTCTCCGCACCGTCGCGCAACTGGTTGAAGCGCTGAACGGAGAATAATCCAGGAGGGTGGCGCCGGCGACCGCTGGCCGCCGGCGCGCTTTATCAGACGTAACGGTTGACGATGTTTTCGAGCAGTTCCTGCTTGCCGGATTTCGGTTGCGGGTTGACGTCCTTGCTCTCGACCCAGTTGGTGATCTCATCCAGCGAATACTCGCCGCGGAAGAGCTTCTGCGCCTCGGCCGTTTCCCAACCGGCGTAGCGGTCGGCGAGCGGCTGCGACAGAGCCTTGTCCTCGATCATCTTGGCAGCCGCCTTCAGGCCGCGGGCGCAGCAATCCATGCCGCCGATATGACCGATCAAGAGGTCTGCCGGGTCGAGTGACTGGCGGCGCAGCTTCGCGTCGAAGTTGGTGCCGCCGGTCTTGAAGCCGCCGCCTGCCAGAACGTGGTAATAGGCAAGCGCCATTTCCGGAACATTGTTCGGGAACTGGTCGGTGTCCCAGCCGGACTGGTAGTCGTTGCGGTTCATGTCGATCGAGCCAAAGATGCCGAGCGCATTGGCGAG
Source organism: Rhizobium aethiopicum (assembly GCF_014197535.1). GTDB lineage: Bacteria > Pseudomonadota > Alphaproteobacteria > Rhizobiales > Rhizobiaceae > Rhizobium > Rhizobium aethiopicum_A. The sequence goes on along the minus strand of NZ_JACIFV010000004.1, from coordinate 90,584 downwards.
CGCCAGCTCATGCTCGAAGGAGTGGCCGGCGAGGATCGCATGGCCCTGCTCGATATTGAGCTTCACCTCGTTTTCGAGACCGTGCTTCTTGAGGAAGCCGTAGACGGTCGCGACGTCGTAATCATACTGATGCTTGGTAGGCTCCTGCGGCTTCGGCTCGATCAGGATCGTGCCCTTGAAGCCGATCTTGTGCTTATATTCGACGACGAGGTTGAGGAAACGGCCGAGCTGGTCGAGCTCGCGCTTGAGATCGGTGTTGAGCAGCGTCTCGTAGCCTTCGCGGCCGCCCCAGAGCACGTAGTTCTCGCCGCCGAGCTTCTGCGTGGCGTCGATGCAGGTCTTGACCGTCGCGGCGGCGAAAGCAAAGACGTCTGGATCGGGGTTGGTCGCCGCACCCGACATGTAGCGGCGGTTGGAGAACAGGTTCGCCGTACCCCAGAGCAGCTTGGTGCCGGTCGCCGCCTGCTTCTCGGCGAAATAATCGACGATCTCATTCAGGTTCCTGGTGTTCTCGGCAAAGTTCTTGCCCTCCGGGCGCACGTCGGCGTCATGGAAGCAGTAGTAGGGAGCACCCAGCAGCAAGAAGAATTCGAAAGCGACATCGGCCTTGAGTTTGGCCGCCTTCATCGTATCTTCGAACCAGGGACGCAGGAAGGTTTGGCCGCCGAAGGGATCGCCGCCCGGCCAGGTGAAGGTGTGCCAGTAGGCTACCGCAAAACGCAGATGGTCTTCCATGCGCTTGCCGAGGACGATCTCGTCCGGCTTGTAATAGCGGAAGGCCAGCGGATTGGTGCTGTCCGGGCCCTCATATTTGATCTTCTGGATATCGCCGAAAAATCCGGTGCTCATGTTTACGGTCTCCTTGGGTTCGTATTTCAGTCTTATCGTTCGTGCCACCAGCCCCCTCACCCGACCCTTCGGGCCACCTTCTCCCCCAGGGGAGAAGGGGAACGAGGCGCCGCAACGAGTCTCTTCTCCCCAGCGGGGAGAAGGTGCCGGCAGGCGGATGAGGGGCCCGCCGGCTCCAGTTCTCAATGCGCCAGCGACTTGATCGCCGGATAGAGCGCGCGATAGCGCTTGTAGGCGTCCTCGTAAGCGCCCTTCAGCGCCGCGACCGGTTCGATCGTGCCTGCCGTCATTGGCGGCGTGCAGACGGCGATCGGATCCGCACCCGTCGCCGCGATCAGACCGAGACGGGCAGCGCCGAAGGCCGCGCCGAAATCGCCGTCGGCAGGCAAGTCGACAGGGACGCCGAGCGCGGTGGCGATCGATGCCAGCCAGTAGTGCGAGCGCGAACCGCCGCCGATTGCCGTCACGCGCGCGATGCCGGTGCCGGCCGAACGCAACGCTTCGAGATTGTCGCGGATGGCGAACGCCACACCCTCCAGAACGGCCTGGGTGAGAACGACGCGACTGCTCTCATGTCCGAGGCCGATGAAGGCGCCGCGGATGACGGCGTCATTGTGCGGAGTGCGCTCGCCGGAGAGATAGGGCAGGAAGGTGACGCCGGAAGGCGCCTTCAGCGTCTCACCGAGTTCGCCTGTGAGATCGGCGGCCGATTTGCCGGTCACACCGGAATGCCAGTTGAGCGCATCGGTGGCCGAGAGGATGACGCCCATCTGATGCCAGGTGTTCGGCAGCGCATGGCAGAAGGCATGCACGGCGCTTTCCGGCTTCGGTAGATAGGAGCCGTTGGCGGCAAAAAGCACGCCCGAGGTGCCGAGCGAGACGAAGGCCGCGCCATCGCTGACCGTGCCCATGCCGCAGGCCGAGGCTGCATTATCGCCCGCGCCGCCGGCAACGACGACCGAGCCTGATATGCCCCACTGGGCCGCGAGTTCGGACCGCAGTCTGCCGGCCTGATCGGTCCCTTCGACAAGCGCCGGCATCTGCTCCCTGGAAAGGCCGGTGGCGGCAAGCAGTTCGGACGACCAGCCGCGCTTGCCGGTATCGAGCCAGGAGGTGCCTGCCGAATCCGACATTTCGGAAATATATTCGCCGGTCAGCCAGAGACGCAGATAATCCTTCGGCAGCAGCACCTTGGCGACCTTCGCGAAAATCTCAGGCTCATGCTTCCTGACCCAGGCGAGCTTGGGCGCCGTAAAGCCGGGAAACACGATATTGCCGGTCAGCGCCCGGAAACGCGGGTCGGCGTCGAGTGCGGCGGCTTCGACGTAGCTGCGTGTATCGTTCCAGAGAATGCAGGGCCGCAATACCTTGTCGCTCGCATCGATCAGCGTGGCGCCGTGCATCTGGCCGGAAAGGCCGATGCCCTTGACTGCGGCAAATTCCTTTGGATGTTTCGCCTTGAGGCCGGCGACGGCCTCCTCGGTCGCGCGCACCCAGTGAGCCGGTTCCTGTTCCGACCAGCCGGAATGCGGGCGCGAGACGTCGAGCGCACCGTTGGCCGAACCGACGATCTTCTGGTCGCCGTCGATCAGCATCGCCTTGACGCCGGAGGTTCCGAGATCGAGACCGAGATACATGTGGCATTCTCCCCTTGCCGTTACGGCAGATTGTCCTTCAGGAATATGTCGAGGCGGATACGCTCCTGCGCTTCGATGACGGCGAGCCCGTCCGCCTTGGCCTTCAGCACCCGGATGGCGCTGCGCACCTCGTGACCGGCATTCTGATTGAGGATCGCATCAATCGTGTTGTCGATGAGCGCCGCTCGGGTGTGGGCGGTCAGTTCGTGGGCAATGACCGTCAGCGTCCGGTCGACGGCCTTCTCCTTCAGCGCCCGGATAAGGCCGCGATTGCCGGCGCCGAGACTATAGACGCCGACAATGTCGGCATTCCCAAGTGCCTTCGCGACGAGCATATGGGCGATCTCCGGATCGTCGCGGCCTTCCAGAACCGGAAGGATCGCAAGATCGGGAAACTCCTCTGCCATGACTGAAGTGAACCCTTCCAGCCGCTCGCGATGGTCGCGCACCAGCATGGAGCCGGCGAGCACGGCGATCTTGCCCTTTCGCGGCCCGAGGAACCGGCCGAGCAGACGGGCCGCCGTGCGGCCTGCCGCAATATTGTCGACGCCGGCGTAGTGATGGCGCAGCGATCCGGTAAGATCGGACACCAACGTGACGATGGGAAAGCCCGCATGCACCAGTCTGTCGACGACGGCACGCACCTCAGGCGCATCAGTCGCAACCATTGCGATGCCGCAAGGCTTTTCGCGGGAAAGCCCTTCGAGCACGCCGACGAGAGCGGCCGGATCGAAGGCAGGCACCTCGATGGCGCGAATATCGGTGCGTTCGGCAGGTGAGCGGAGGATGGCTTGCCGGATTTCGGCGTTGAGCCCGTGCATGAAAGAATTGTCACTGGCCGGCAGGATGAAGACCAGCGGATAGGTGCGACCCTTGGCGAGATTGGCGGCTGCGACGTCCCTGACATAACCGAGTTCGCGGATTGCGGTCTCGACCTTCTCCCGCGTGACGTGACGCACACCAGGACGCTGATTGAGCACCCGGTCGACGGTCGCGAGACTGACGCCCGCCGCAGCGGCGATATCGTGAACAGTTGGCCTCATCGTTCCTCCTGACGAGACCATTAGCGCCAAATTTGATGTACGTAAATCAAAAAAACCAGCGGGGCGATTTGCGCATTATGTTTCCGGTCTTGCCGGCCGCTGGCATCAATTCGATGAGCGATCGCCCACCTGATGACACGGAGGCTGGAAAACCGCAACAAAAAGGCCCTCCGGAGAGGGCCTTTTCGAGGGACGGGGGCCGGAGGTCAGTGGCCGCCGCCACCTCCTCCGCCGCCTTGCGGCGCGGGTTTCTTGATCATGGTGACACCGAGGATCATCGCAACGAACAGCGCGGTCAGGATCAGGAACACATCGCTGAAAGACAGGATGACCGCCTGCTTGGTGGCGAGGCCAACCATCTGCTTGATCGCGACCGAAGTGCCGTCCATGCCGTAACTGTTGAAATTGGCGGCCATGTTGTTCATCTGGTCGATCGCCGCCGGATTGCCCCAGTCCATATTCTCCCGCAGCCGCTCGTAATGCACATCCTGCCGGCTGGTGAGCACAGTGTTGATGACCGCAAGACCGACGGCGCCGCCAAGGTTTCTGGTCAGGTTGAACAGGCCGGACGCGCCGCGGATGCGCGACGGCGGCATCGTGCCGAGCGCGATGTTGTTGATCGGCACCATGCACATCATCAGCCCGAAACCGCGCAGGATCTGCGGGATGAAGAGCTCGTAGAAATCCCAATCCGCCGTCAGGTGGATCATGATGTATGTGCCGGCGGCGAAGCTGATGAAACCGATCACCATCATCAGGCGCAGGTCCATCTTGGTCGACAGCCGCCCGGCGATCGGCGCGGTGAAGAACATCGCAAGCCCGGAGACGAACATCGTCTCGCCGATCATCAGCGAATCATAGCCGCGGATACGGCCGAGATAGACGGGGTAGATATAGGTAAGGCCGTAGAGGCCGATGCCCATGACGAAGGAAAACACCGAGCCGAAGGAGAAATTCCGGTTCGCAAAAGCCTTCAGGTCGACGACGGGAAACTCCATCGTGAAGGCGCGGTAGAAGAAGACGATGGCCGCGGCGCCGGAGGCGACGGCAGCCAGCGCGATGGAATTGTCGTTGAACCAATCGTTCGAGTTGCCCTCTTCGAGCACATATTCCAGCGCGCCGAGGAAGACGCCCATCGAGATCAGCCCCCACCAGTCGAACTTCTTGAAGAGCGACAGTTCCGGCTTGTCGAAGTCGATGAAGTTCCAGGTAACCAGCGTGACGATGATGCCCGGAACGATATTGACGAGGAACAGCCAGTGCCAGGAAAAGGCATGGCTGAGATAGCCGCCGACGGTCGGGCCGATGGTCGGCGCCAGCGTCGCGATCAGGCCGATGATCGGCGAGACGATGCTGCGCTTCGACGGCGGAAAGATTGTGAAGGCGGCCGCGAAAACCGACGGGATCATGCCGCCGCCGATGAAACCCTGGATGGCACGGTAGACGATCATCTGGTCGATATTCGTCGCCGTCGCCGCAAGCGCACTCGCCATGGTGAAGCCGGCGGCCGAGATCGCGAAGAGATAGCGCGTCGAGATGATGCGCGCCAGCGTTCCCGAAAGCGGGATCATGATCACTTCCGCGATCAGATAGGCCGTCTGCACCCAGCCGATTTCGTCGGAACCGGCCGACAGGCCGGCCTGAATTTCGGCAAGCGAAGCAGAGACGATCTGAATGTCGAGGATCGACATGAACATGCCGAGCACCATCGCGAAGAAGGCGATGAGCTTCCTCGGATCCATGCGATCCGCGGCGTGGGCAGGCACCGCCGGCATCGTTCCCGCTGTTGCTGTCGCGCTCCCGGCCATCGGACCACCTCCGCCTTTCCTTTTGCTGGAATTGCTCCGAAGGTTTACTTGTTCGGTGCCGTGCGGGTATCGACGTCGACGACGACGCTGAGGCCCGCGCGCAGACGCCCGCTGTCGAGCGCATCCTGCGGCAGCGCAATGCGCACCGGCACGCGCTGGATCACCTTGGTGAAGTTGCCCGTCGCATTTTCCGGCGGCAGCAGCGAAAAGACCGAACCGGAGGCCGGCGAGATCGATTCGACGGTACCGACGATCGGATGGTCGTCATAGGCATCGACATGGACGTTGACCTTCGAGCCTGGAACGAGATGCTGAATCTGCGTTTCCTTGAAATTGGCGTCGATATAAAGCTGGCGCACCGGAACGAGCGCCATCAGGCGCTGGCCGGGCGAGACCAGATCGCCTTCCTGGACGGAACGATTGCCGACGATGCCGTCATAGGGTGCCTTGAGCACGGTGAAGGAGAGGTCGCGCGCGGCCTTGTCGCGCTGGATTTCCAGCGTGCGGACGGAACCTTCCGCTTCCCTACGTTGGGCTTCGAGGATGGCGATATTGGCCTGCGCCGCTACGATATTGGCGTCACCGCCGGCAAGATTGGCCTTGGCCTGATCGAGTGCCGTATTGGCGTCATCGAGATCCGCGGTGGTGCCGACCGACTTTGCCTGCAGGTCGCTCTGGCGCTTCTGCTTGATTTCCGCGCCACGCACCGTGGCTTCGAGGGCAGTCTTCTGGGCCTGGGCCTGCACGAGGCTCGCCTTGGCGCCTTCAATCTGCGCATCAATACGGCTTAGCGAAAGCTGCTCGGTCGAGATCTGGGCATTCGCCTGATCGAGGGCATTCTGGTAGTCGCCGTTATCAAGGGTAGCAAGAACGTCGCCTGCCTTGACTTCCTGGTTGGCGACAACATTCACCTTCGCGACATAGCCGGTAACCTTCGGCGAGATGGTCGCGATATCGCCTTCGATATAGGCGTCGTCGGTCGACACCATGAACCGGCCGTTCATCCACCATTCGTATCCATACCAGCCGCCGCCCGCAAGCAGGGCAAGCACGACGATCGGCAGCACCGGGCTGCGGCGCTTCTTCGCCGCAGGGGGAGCAACCGGGGCCTGGGCCGGCGCCGACTGCGCGGGAGCAGCCGGCTTTTCCAGCGCTTCCGCCGTCGGAGCCTCGGCAACGACCGTGACCTTCGCCTCTTCGGCTTCGGCGTTTTCGCTGACGATACGCGCGACGTTGCTCTTCTGATTGCTCGACATGGCCACTTTACCGATCTTGGAGTAATAATCGAACTGAACGGTTCGGTTCAGTTGACATAAACCTGTTTTATCGTCATATCAAGATGTACAGAACCAATCGGTTCGATTTCTTTAAAGAAAGCACGAAACCGTGAACACGGTTAAGGAGATATGACGCTAAAGCCCGACCATGCCGCCGTCTTCAGCCCACCCGTTGGAGGAGGCCGATTTGCCGCTGGCGAAGATCCGGCAAAACGCCAGCAAATTCTTGCCGGCGCCAAGCGCGTCTTCATGAAGATGGGCTTCGACGCCGCCAGTATGAACGACGTGACGCGTGAGGCCGGAGTCTCCAAGGGAACGCTCTACGTCTATTTCACCAACAAGGAAGAGCTGTTTTCGGCGATGATCGAGAACGAGCGCGCCGCTTTCATGGCGGCCGTGCGCACGGCGCTTGCCGAGCATGACGACCCCGAATCCGGCCTGTACGAATTCGGGATAAGCTTCGTCACCCACATGACCGATGAAAAGGTCATCAGCGCGATGCGCACCGTTCTCGGCGTTCGCGACCGCATGCCGGTGCTCTGTCAACGCTTCTTCAAAGGCCCGGTAAACCTGCGCACCATCATGCGCGAGTTTTTGGAACAGCATATCGCCGGAGGCCGACTCGAGATCGACGACATCGATCTTGCCGCCGGCCAGTTTCTCGATCTTGCCAGCGGCAGCTTCTTCAAGCTCCGTCTGTTCGGCAGCATGGAAGAACCGCCGACTCGCGAGGAAATCGACCGCGTCATCCGCGGTGCGATCAAGGTCTTCATGGCAGCCTACGGCGTGCGCCGGCACGAGACTGCCTAACCCCGCATCCTTGACTGCCGCTCTCCTTCGACCAAAACTCCGCAAGAACGATCAAACCCGGCTGCCGGCTTTTCTCTAAGGAAGAAGCCGCAACCAGGGGAATGAAGATGAACGCCATCGCACGGGCGATCTGGTTCATAGAGAGCCATTTCGAAAGCGATATATCGCTGGAAGAGATATCGGAAGCAGCCGGATTGTCGCGCTATCATCTGTCGCGCATCTTCGGGCTCGTCACCGGCCACTCGATCAGCAGTTACATGAGAGGACGGCGCCTTAGCCGCGCCGTGCCTGCATTGGTCAGCGGCTCGTCCACCATTCTCGAGGTTGCGCTTTGCGCGGGCTACGGCTCGCACGAAGCTTTCACCCGTGCCTTCCGCGACCAGTTCGGCATGACGCCGGATGCTGTGCGCAGACAGGGGCACGCCCGTAACCTTGTTTTACTGGAGCCGATCCGAATGGATACCGACCACCTCAACGCCCTCGAACCACCCCGTTTCGAGACTCTTCAACCAATGCTCTTTGCAGGCCTGGAGGAGATCTACCCTTATGGCGACAATGCCGCCATCCCCTCGCTTTGGCAGAAGTTCAATACCCATTTCGGGCATATTCCCGGCCAGAAAGGCAATGTCGCCTATGGCATCTGCCGGCATATCGGCGAGGAGGAGAAATTCCGCTACATGGCCGCAGCCGAAATTTCCGATGCCGGCGACCTGCCCGCGGATTTTACGACGCTCAAGCTTCCGGGACAGCGCTACGCCGTCTTCACCCATCGCGGCCATGTCTCCGGCATTTCCCTGACTATGCACCGGATTTTCGGCACATGGTGGCCAACGTCGGGCCTGGAACATGGCGAGACACCTGACATGTTCGAACGTTACGACGAGCGCTTCGATCCTTATACCGGCATGGGCGTCACCGAAATCTGGCTGCCGATCAGAGCATGATGCCGAAAGGTGTGAGCGGTTTTCGGGCGACATCATGCTTTAACTCTTTAATTTGGAACAGGATTCAAATTTAAGGCCGACCCGGTCTTAAATCATCCTGCTCTAGGGAATAAAAGTCATATCAGTTTCGTATACCGGCTTGTGGCGCTTGTCTGGCAGGCAGGCGCCATTACATTGCGCGCGTCGTTTCATCATGTGACGCAAAGAGGGTATAGGCTGATGCAGGAAATCATGACGCTCATTCAGGACCCGGCCGCCTGGGTGGCGCTCATCACACTGGTGGTGATGGAAGTCGTTCTCGGGATCGACAACCTGATCTTCATTTCCATTCTCACCAACAAACTGCCGCCCGAGCATCGCGAGAAAGCCCGCCGGATCGGCATCGGCCTTGCCCTCGTCATGCGCCTGGCGCTGCTCGGCACAGTCGCCTGGATCGTCCAGCTGACCGAACCGCTGTTTACGGCCTTCGGGCACGGCTTCTCCTGGAAGGATCTCATCCTTATCGCCGGCGGCCTGTTCCTCGTCTGGAAAGCCACCAAGGAAATTCACCACACGGTCGACCCGGTGGATCATCAGGAGGATTTCATCGCGAAGTCCGCCACGACGGGCTTTGCATCGGCGATCGGCCAGATCCTGCTGCTTGACCTGGTCTTCTCCGTCGACAGCATCATCACCGCCGTCGGCATGACGCCGCATCTGCCGATCATGGTGATCGCCGTCATCGCCGCCGTCACCGTCATGCTGGTTGCCGCGACCCCGCTCGCCAATTTCATCGAGAGAAATCCGACGATCGTCATGCTGGCGCTCGCCTTCCTGCTGATGATCGGCACGACGCTGATCGCCGAAGGCATGGGCTTCCACGTGCCGAAGGGCTACGTCTACGCCGCCATGGCCTTCTCGGCGCTGGTTGAGGTGCTGAACATGTTCGCACGCAACGCCCGCAAGCGCAAACGCGAAGGCGCGCATTGAGGCTGATACGGGAGGGCGCGCCGCATTGGCGCATCCTCTCAGCGCCGGCAAGCCGTTGCGGACGCGGTTTTTCTTGACGCGCCCGGTTGAATATGGCCTAAGGCCAGCCGAACGGACGATCGGCGAATGGTGCGGGCGAATGCCCTTTTTCGGCCGGTTTGCCGATGAAGATATCTGCATCCTTCCGGCCGAACCTCGCTTTCCCGTGAAAGCAGTCCGGCATTCATTGACGGGCACATACAATGACAAATTCCGGGACAGCTTCCGGCGTCCGCGTCCGCATCGCTCCCTCGCCGACCGGCGAGCCGCATGTCGGCACCGCTTATATCGCTCTCTTCAACTACCTCTTCGCCAAGAAGCACGGTGGCGAGTTCATCCTGCGCATCGAAGATACCGATGCCACGCGCTCGACCCCGGAATTCGAGACGAAGGTGCTGGACGCGCTGAAATGGTGCGGGCTGGAATGGAAGGAAGGTCCCGATATCGGCGGCCCCTACGGCCCCTATCGCCAGTCCGACCGCAAGCCGATGTATCAGCCCTATGCACAGGAGCTGCTGGACAATGGCCATGCCTTCCGCTGTTTCTGCACGCCCGCGCGGTTGGAACAGATGCGCGAGGCGCAGCGCGCCGCCGGCAAGCCGCCGAAATATGATGGCCACTGCCTCAACCTGACGGCGGAAGAGGTGACGTTACGCATGGCGGCGGGCGAAGCCTCGGTCATCCGCATGAAGATCCCGGCCGAGGGCTCCTGCGACTTTACCGACGGCGTCTACGGCGACGTGTCCATTCCGTGGGATTCCGTCGACATGCAGGTGCTGATCAAGGCCGACGGCATGCCGACCTATCACATGGCCAACGTCATCGACGACCATCTGATGAAAATCACCCATGTGGCGCGTGGCGAGGAATGGCTGGCTTCCGTGCCGAAACACATCCTGCTCTATCGCTATTTCGGCTGGGAGCAGCCGGTCTTCATGCATCTGTCGCTGATGCGCAATGCCGACAAGTCGAAGCTGTCGAAGCGCAAGAACCCGACCTCGATCTCCTACTATTCCGCGCTCGGTTATATCCCCGAAGCGCTGATGAACTTCCTCGGCCTGTTCTTCATGCAGATCGCCGAGGGCGAAGAGCTGCTGACGATGGAAGAACTGTCCGAAAAGTTCGATCCGGAAAACCTCTCCAAAGCAGGCGCGATCTTCGATATCCAGAAGCTCGACTGGCTGAACGGCCGCTGGATCCGTGAAAAGCTCTCCGAAGAGGAGTTCCAGGCGCGCGTACTGACCTGGGCGACGGAAAACGATCGTCTGATGGCTGGTCTACGTCTGTCGCAGACGCGCATTTCCAAGCTTGGCGAGCTACCCGATCTCGCCAGCTTCCTGCTGAAATCCGATCTCGGCCTGCAGCCGTCCGACTTCGCCAAGATCAAGTCGACGCCGGAAGAGATCCTGGAGATCCTCAACACCGTCCAGCCGGATCTCGAAAAGATCCTGGAATGGAACGTCGAGACGATCGAGGCGGAACTGCGCGCGATCTCCGACCGCATGGGCAAGAAGCTGAAGGTCGTGGTGGCACCCCTCTTCGTCGCCGTCTCCGGCTCGTCGCGTTCGCTGCCGCTCTTCGATTCCATGGCGATCCTCGGCCGCTCCGTCGTGCGCCAGCGCCTGAAGCTCGCCGCACAGGCGGTCGCCGCCCTCGTCGGCTCGAAATGACAGTGGAAGCCCCTCCCCCTTGTGGGGAGGGGTTGGGGAGGGGCTTTTCCCCAGAAAACCCCTCCCCTCCGCTTCGCTCCGACCCTCCCCACAAGGGGAAGAGTTAGCGCGGAGCCAGACGCCGCGCTTCAAGCAGCAAACGCTGATTTTTAGAGTTCATGCCCATCGACGAGGCAAAAGACATGAGTGACAAGACCGAAAACACCCTTTCCTCCGACGCGACCGAGGTGCGCGCCCAGAAGCTGAAGCTGCTGCGCGAGCAGATCGGCGACGTCTATCCGGCGCATTTTCATCGCACCCTGACCAATGCTGAGCTCGGCGCGAAATACGAGGGCCTGGAACCCGATGTCGAGACGCAGGACATCGTCACCGTCGCCGGCCGGGTCTATTCCTCGCGCAACTCGGGCATGTTCATGGATATCCATGACTCCTCCGGCAAGATCCAGATCTTCTCGCACAAGGACGTCACCGGCGAGGAAGCCCGCGCCCTGCTGCCGATGATCGACATCGGCGACATCATCGGTGTTACCGGCATCGTGCGCCGCACCAAGCGCGGCGAGTTGACGATCAACGCCCAGAAGATCGAGATGCTGACGAAGTCGCTGCTGCCGATGCCCGAGAAGTGGCACGGTCTCTCCGACATCGAGCTGCGTTACCGCAAGCGCCATCTCGACATCATGACCAATGAGGATTCGAAGCTGCGCTTCCAGCAGCGCTCGAAGATCGTTTCCGGCATCCGCCGTTTCATGGAAAATGACGGCTTCATGGAAGTCGAGACGCCGATGCTGCAATCGATCTATGGCGGCGCCACCGCCGAGCCGTTCAAGACGCATCACAACACGCTGAAGCTCGACATGTACCTGCGCATCGCGCCGGAACTGTTCCTGAAGCGCACGCTGGTCTCGGGCCTCACCGACAAGGTCTTCGAGATCAACCGCAACTTCCGCAACGAAGGCGTCTCCACCCGGCACAATCCTGAATTCACCATGATGGAATGTTACTGGGCCTATGCCGATTACGAGGACATGATGGACCTCGTCGAACGGCTGTTCGAGACCCTGGCGCTCTCCATCCATGGCACGACGGAATTCGACTTCGTCGACAAGCGGCTCTCCTTCAAGGGTCCGTTCAAGCGCGTTCCGATGCCTGACGCCGTCAAGGAAGCCACCGGTATCGACTTCCTGGCGATGAAGACCGACGAAGAAGCCCGTGATGCCGCCAAGGCTGCCGGTTTCGAAGTCGAGAAGGATTGGACCTGGGGCGAATGCCTCGCCTTCATCTTCGAGGAGAAGGTCGAAGCCACACTGATCCAACCCTCTCACGTCACGCATTTCCCGAAGGACATCTCACCCTTTGCAAAGGAAGTGCCGGGCGAGCCGCGACTTGTCGAACGCTTCGAGACCTATTGCAACGCCTGGGAACTCGGCAATGCCTTCTCGGAACTCAACGATCCCGAGGAACAGCGCCGCCGCATGGTCGAGCAGCTGGAACAGGCGCATGCCCGCGGCGAAAAGGAAAAGCAGCTGGACGACGAATTCCTCGATGCGATCGACCAGGGCATGCCGCCGGCCGGTGGCCTCGGCATCGGCGTCGACCGCTTGATCATGCTTCTGACCAACGCTCCGTCGATCCGCGACGTCATCCTCTTCCCGGCCCGCCGCAGCAAGGCCGACTAACAGGAAAGACGAAGACTGATCAAGGCGGAGTGCCGGTCGGCGCTCCGCTTTTTCATGTGCCTGTTCAGTGGACCTTGGCGGCTTCCGCTGGCGGCTCTTCGGCCGGCGCCTCGGCCACCACATCGGCGGCGTTGCCCTCGGCGGCAGGCGCCGCTTCGGTTTCGGCCGCCGGCGCTGCGCCATGAGCGCCGCCCTCAGCCTTCTTGCCCGTCTCCTCGTTCTTGGTCGAGGCGACGGCGACCGGATCGACGCAATCCTCCGGATCCTTGAAGCCAGCGCTGATCATCGCGATCTCATCGGCCGGCAGTTCGATACGCTCGCCGAAGAACAACCCATTTTCGCTGGCCTTGCCGTCATAGTAGCGTGCCGTATAGGGCTTGTCGTCGAGGCCGGGAACGGTCCTGTCGGGATGCGGGATGTAGACGACGTCGGCCCCGATCGCGCGGCCGCGTATATCGGCGCGCAGCGTCGGACCGTTCTCATCGAGCACCACCACCTGGACCAGATCCGGTTTCTGCGCGGCATAGACGGCCTGGGCGACCCGCAGCGCGGTCCGGACACGCGTCATGCCATCGGTCGGTTCGGTCTTGATGTATTTCCGCACCCAAACATGGTCCTGTTTCCTGATCGTCACCAGATTGACGTCGCTGCATTCGAGCCCGTACGCCCGGTGGGAGGCACCGATCAGCCTGTCCTTGCCGACATAGACGGCCGCGCCGCCGGAAACGCCCGCCAGAAGCGCGACTCCGCCGATGATGATTGCCAATTTCCGGGAAGGCCGGAATATGCGCAGTAAGGCCTTCACGCCAACTGCTCCGCCATCTCAAACTCCAACGCAGGACAGGTGCCGAGAATGCTAGGGAAATGACGTTTCCGAAAGTTTAAGTGAACAAGCCAAGCCCGCCCCATTTTGAAAAAGACCAAAAAAGGTCCACCTTTTTCAGCCGCTTGCCACCGCGCATCCCACCATGCTCTATACGCCCATGGCCTTCACGCTCCGCCAGATCCAATATTTCGTGGCCGTCGCCGAACAAGGTTCGGTGACACGCGCCGCGCAGAACCTGTCGATCTCGCAGTCCTCGGTGACGGAAGCGCTGAAGGAGCTGGAAACCGATCTTGGCGTCGAATTGTTCGAGCGCCATCCGCGCGGCCTGACGATCACCCACAACGGACATCAGTTCCTCCGGCACGCGACCAAGATTCTCGCCTCCGTCTCCGATGCGCGAACCAGCTTCGCCGGCCAGCGGAGTGCTCTCTCCGGCACGTTGAACATCGGCGTCACCTCGCTTGTCGCCGGCTACGTTCTCTCCGATCTGCTGGCGCGATACCGGCGCGCCTGTCCGGGCATCGAGGTCAGCGCCATCGAGGACAATGGCGGCTATCTCGAACATCTCCTGGTCGGCGGCGAACTCGATGTGGCCGTCATGGTGATATCCAATCTGCGCGACCGCATGGCGCTGCAGGCCGAAATCCTCGAAACCTCGCCCTATCGCCTCTGGCTGCCGATGGGCCATCCGCTGGTGTCGGCCGACATCATCTCCGTCGCCGATATCGCCCGCGAACCGCTGATCATGCTAACGGTCGACGAGATCGAGGAGAATACCGGCAAGCTGCTCTCCGCACTCGGCGCCCGCCCGCATGTCGCCTTCCGCACCCGCTCCGTCGAAGCGGTGCGCAGCCTGGTCGCCACGGGCGCCGGCGTGGCGCTGCTTCCCGATCTCGTCTACCGACCTTGGTCGCTCGAAGGCGATCGCATCGAGAGCCGCGACGTCTCCGGCTCGCTGCCGGTCGTCCAAGTCGGCATGGTCTGGCGCAAGGGCTCCAGCCTGCCGCAGGCGGCGCGCGATTTCGTCGGCATTGCCGAAACCATGCGGTCCGGCCGGCTTCGTTGATATCGGATTTTCCGATATCGCCTTTCTGATAAATGAATTTGCGAAACCGGGCTTTTCGCGTCACCTTTTCAGCCGGGAACAAATTGCCACAGAAGTGGCACCAAACCGGGAGACGGATGATGACGAATCTCTTGAAATCCTGCACGGCAGCGCTCGCCTGCCTGAGCTTCGCGACACAGGTGGTCGCCGCCGAACCGCTGAAGGCCTTGGGCAAGGGCGAAGGCGCGGTCAGCATCGTCGCCTGGGCCGGCTATATCGAACGCGGCGAAACCGACAAGAATTACGACTGGGTCACCGGCTTCGAAAAGGAGACCGGCTGCAAGGTTTCCGTTAAGACTGCCGCCACGTCCGATGAAATGGTGTCGCTGATGAACGAAGGGGGCTTCGATCTCGTCACCGCATCCGGCGACGCATCGCTCCGCCTCATCGCCGGCAAGCGCGTCCAGCCGATCAATACCGATCTGGTCCCGAGCTTCAAAAATGTCGACAAGCGCCTGCAGGACGGCCCGTGGTACACGGTCGGCGGCGTGCATTATGGCGTGCCCTATCTCTGGGGGCCGAACGTGCTGATGTACAATACCGATGTCTTCAAGGACAAGGCGCCGACCAGCTGGGCCGTCGTCTTCGAGGAACAGACCCTGCCCGACGGCAAGTCGAACAAGGGCCGCGTCCAGGCCTATGACGGCGCGATCTATATCGCCGATGCAGCCATGTATCTGATGGCCCACAAGCCGGATCTCGGCATCAAGGACCCGTACGAACTGACCGAAGACCAGTACAAGGCGGCCCTCGATCTGCTGCGCGGCCAGCGCAAGCTCGTCTCGCGCTACTGGCACGACGCGATGATCCAGATCGACGACTTCAAGAACGAAGGCGTCGTCGCCTCCGGCTCCTGGCCCTTCCAGGTCAACCTGCTCCAGGCCGACAAGCAGAAGATCGCCTCCACCTTCCCGGATGAAGGCGTCACCGGCTGGGCCGACACGACCATGCTGCACGCCGACAGCGAACATCCGAACTGCGCCTATATGTGGATGGAACATTCGCTGCAGGCCAAGGTCCAGGGCGACGCCGCCGCCTGGTTCGGCGCCGTGCCCTCCGTTCCCGCCGCCTGCAAGGGCAACGAGCTGATGGGCGATACCGGCTGCGCCACCAACGGTTTCGATCACTTCGACAAGATCAAGTTCTGGAAAACCCCGGTCGCCAAATGCGCCACGCAGAGCGAATGCGTGCCCTATCACCGCTGGGTGTCGGATTACATCGGTGTGATCGGCGGGCGGTGAGCCAATTCCGCTCGTATCCGTAAGGTCCCCTCCCCAACCCCTCCCCACAAGGGGGAGGGACTAAGAGTGGCACCGGCCGAATCCTGCCGAAACACCAAGGTATTTGCGAAAGGGTGCGGCAGATTAAGCCCCTCCCCCTTGTGGGGAGGGGTTTGGGGCGGGGTCTTTATTGGCCAGGACCAAGCCCTCTCTAAACATGCAAGACCCGGAGTCCCCCATGACGTCAGCCGTCCGTTTCCAACAGGTATCGCGCCATTTCGGCCAGGTTCGCGCCGTCGACGGCGTCGATCTGGAGATCGCGCCCGGCGAGTTCTTCGCCATGCTCGGGCCGTCCGGTTCCGGCAAGACGACGTGCCTCAGATTGATCGCCGGCTTCGAGCAGCCGACATCAGGCCACATCCAGATTTTCGGCGAGACGGCCGACGGCGTTCCGCCATACCGCCGCAACGTCAACACCGTATTCCAGGACTACGCGCTCTTCCCGCATCTCAACATCCTCGACAACGTCGCTTATGGGCTGATGGTCAAGGGCATCGGCAAGGCAGAGCGGATGAAGGCTGCGAACGATGCCCTCGAACTCGTCAAGCTGCCGGGTTATGGCGCTCGCCGACCCGGCCAATTGTCCGGCGGTCAGCGGCAGCGCGTGGCGCTCGCCCGCGCCCTCGTCAACAAGCCGAAAGTGCTGCTGCTCGATGAGCCGCTCGGTGCGCTGGACCTGAAGCTGCGCGAGCAGATGCAGGAGGAATTGAAGAGCCTGCAGCGCACGCTCGGCATCACCTTCGTCTTCGTCACCCATGATCAGGGCGAAGCGCTGTCGATGGCCGATCGCGTCGCGGTCTTCAACAATGGCAATATCGTCCAGCACGGCACGCCGCAGGATATCTATCGTTGCCCGAAAACCCGCTTCGTCGCCGATTTCGTCGGCTCGTCCAATGTGATCGCGCCTGATCTGATGGCCGCGCTCGGCGGCGAGAAACGCTGGGCGAGCCTGCGCCCCGAGGCGATCCGGCTGGCAAGCGACGGCATCGAGGCGAAGGTCGAGCATGCGAGCTTCCTCGGCGCCGCCACCCGCCTCAGCGTCGACCTCAGGGGCTGCCGGCTGCATGTCACGCTGCCGGCAGGTACGCCTGTGCCGGATGTCGGCGACGGCATCCACCTCGCCTGGCAGGCAGCCGATATCCACTACATGGACGATGCGGCATGACGGCACTCATCATCTCCGATGGCAGGACATCGATCCTTCCGGGACGCAGCGGCGTCTTCGGCCGGCTGTCGGACGCCTTCTGGCGACACCCGAAGCTGCTGCTCTTCCTGATGCTGGCTCCGCCCCTGCTCTGGCTCGGCATCATCTATATCGGCTCGCTGATCGCCCTGCTTCTGCAGAGCTTCTTCTCGATCGACGATTTCTCCGGACTGGTAAATTACGAATTCACGCTCTCGACCTACGCCCAGCTTCTGAGCCCAACAAATTTCGACATCATCACCCGCACCGTCATGATGGCCGCGCTCGTCACCATCGCTTCTGCATTGATCGCCTTCCCGATCGCCTATTACGCGGCGCGTTATGCGCAGGGCAAATGGAAGGTGCTGTTCTATCTCGGCGTCATGCTGCCGCTCTGGTCGAGCTATCTCGTCAAGATCTACGCCTGGAAGCTGATCCTCGCCAAGGAAGGCATCCTGACCTGGATCTTCGAACAGCTGCATCTCTCCTGGCTTCTCGACGGCGTCCTGAACCTGCCGGTCGTCGGCGGCAATTCGCTTTCGGTCAGCTATCTCGGCACCTTCATCGTCTTCGTCTATATCTGGCTGCCCTACATGATCCTGCCGACGCAGGCGGCCCTCGAGCGTGTGCCACGCAACCTGATCGAGGCCTCAGCGGATCTCGGCGCCACGCCGCGCCAGACGTTCCGCACCGTGCTGCTGCCCCTGGCGCTGCCGGGCATCGTCGCCGGCTCGATCTTCACCTTCTCGCTGACACTCGGCGATTACATCATCCCGCAGATCATCGGCTCTTCCAGGCTGTTCATCGGCCAGGCCGTCTATGCGCAGCAGGGAACGGCCGGCAACGTGCCGCTGGCGGCCGCCTTCTCGGTCGTGCCGATCGTCATCATGGCGCTTTATCTGTCGCTTGCCAAAAGACTGGGGGCCTTCGATGCGCTCTGACCTCAAGACATCGCCGCTGCCGCTGAAGATCGCCGCCGCAGGCGGGCTGCTCTTCCTGCACCTGCCGATCCTGCTGATCTTCGTCTATGCCTTCACGACCGAGGAGAAGAGTTATCAGTGGCCGCCGCCCGGGCTGACACTGCAATGGTTCGCCATTGCCTGGAACCGGCCTGATGTCTGGTCGGCGCTCGGCCTCTCCGTGCAGGTCGCCGTCATCGCCACCGCGATCGCGCTCGTTCTCGGCACGCTTTGCGCGGCCGCCGTCAGCCAGACGAAATTCTTCGGCCGCGAGGCGATCTCGCTGCTGGTCATCCTGCCGATCGCCCTTCCCGGCATCATCACCGGCATTGCGCTGCGCTCCGCCTTCAGCCTCTTCGACATTCCGTTCTCGGTCTGGACCATCGTGCTCGGCCACGCCACTTTCTGCGTGGTGGTCGTCTACAACAACGCCGTCGCCCGCTTCCGCCGCACCTCCGGCTCGCTGATCGAGGCCTCGATGGACCTCGGCGCCGACGGCTTCCAGACCTTCCGCCATGTCATCCTGCCGAATATCGGCACCGCCCTGCTTGCCGGCGGCATGCTCGCTTTTGCCCTGTCCTTCGACGAGGTCATCGTCACCACCTTCACCGGCGGCCAGCAATCGACGCTGCCGATCTGGATGCTCGAAGAACTCATCCGCCCGCGCCAGCGCCCCGTCACCAATGTGGTCGCCATGGTCGTGGTGCTCGTCACCTTCCTGCCGATCCTGGCAGCCTATTACCTCACCCGCGACGGCGACCAGATCGCCGGCGCCGGCAAATAACAGGGAGAACATCATGGATATGCAAATGTTGATCGGTTCCCGTTTCGAAAAAGGCACGGAGACGGAAGAGCACATCCTGAACCCGAGGACCGGCGAGACGGTGATCGACCTTCCCGAAGCCTCGCTGTCTCAGGTCGATGCCGCCGTCGATGCCGCCGAAAAAGCCTTCAAGAGCTGGTCGCAGACGACACCGGGCGAGCGTTCCGGCTACCTTCTGAAGATCGCCGACGCCATCGAGAAGGATGCCGCCGGTTTCGCCGCGCTGGAAGCGCTGAACTGCGGCAAGCCGATCAATTCAGTGCTGAACGACGAAATCCCGGCGATCGTCGATTGTTATCGCTTCTTCGCGGGCGCGGTGCGCAACTTGCACGGACCGGCCGGGGGCGAATACCTGCCCGGCCACACCTCGATGATCCGCCGTGATCCGATCGGCATCGTCGGCTCGATCGCACCGTGGAACTATCCGTTGATGATGATGGCCTGGAAGCTGGCGCCGGCAATCGCCGGCGGCAATACCGTCGTCTTCAAGCCTTCGGAGCAGACGCCACTGACGGCGCTGAAGATGGCGAAGCTGCTTTCCGACATCCTTCCCGAAGGCGTCGTCAACGTCATCCTCGGCCGCGGCGAAAGCGTCGGCAATGCGCTGATCAACCATGCCAAGGTCAACATGGTCTCGATAACAGGCGATGTCGCCACCGGCAAGAAGGTGCTGCAGGCCGCCGCCAAGACCGTCAAGCGTACTCATCTGGAACTCGGCGGCAAGGCCCCGGTCATCGTCTTCGACGACGCCGATATCGATGCCGTTGTGTCAGGCATCCGCACCTTCGGCTATTACAATGCCGGTCAGGACTGCACCGCGGCCTGCCGCATCTATGCCGACGCCAAGGTCTACGACAATTTCGTTGCCGATCTCTCTTCGGCCGTCGCAAGCATCCGTTTCAACCAGGCCGACGATACCGAAAACGAGATCGGTCCGCTGATCTCCAGGCGCCAGCGTGATCGCGTCGAAAGCTTCGTCGCCCGCGCTTCCGAGCATAAACATATGGAGATCACCACCGGCGGCCAAGTATCCGGCGACAAGGGCTTCTTCTTCACCCCGACCGTCGTGGCCGGCGCCTTGCAAGACGACGAGATCGTCCGCCGCGAGGTCTTCGGCCCGGTCGTCTCGGTCACCCGCTTCTCCGACGCCGATGATGCCATCGCCTGGGCGAACGACAGCGATTACGGCCTCGCCTCCTCGGTCTGGACCAGGGATATTGGCCGCGGCATGAAGACCGCCGCCCGCCTGCAATATGGCTGCACCTGGATCAACACCCATTTCATGCTGGTCAACGAGATGCCGCATGGCGGCCTCAAACAGTCGGGCTACGGCAAGGACATGTCGGTCTATGCGCTGGAGGATTATACCGCCGTGCGCCATGTGATGATCAATCACGGCTGAGCGGCGAAAACGGCAAGGATATAGAACGCCGACAGCAGATAACGCCATCCAATTTCGCGCGACGTGGAACAATTTCCCGGTTGCCGCGTCTTTTCAGACAAACGCAAAGGATGATGTGTCATGCTGAAATGGGCTCTGATATTCTTCGTTATTTCGATCATCGCCGGCTTCTTTGGCTTCTCCGGCGTTTCCGCCGCCACTGCGACCATCGCCCGCGTGCTCTTCGGTATCGCACTGGTGATCTTCCTGATCTTCCTGGTTCTGGCGCTGATGGCCGGTCAGGCGGTCTTGTAAACGAGCGCCGCAAAAACCGGAGCAATTCCGCGGCTCGGAAAAGCCGCGGAGTGTGCATAGCGCGCAAAAGCTTGCGGCCAATTGGCTACATCATCGCCCTCAGCCAGGGATGAAGGCTGCTAGCCCGCCTTTTCAGCAGATTGTCGACCGATATCGAACCCGCTCCGGAAGCGGCGAGGACGAACATGCCGCCGGCAATCGCCAGGTCCTTCTCGAAATGCAAGAGTTCGTTTTGGCTGGCAAAGTTCGTATGAAAGAGAAAGGCGGTCGCCAGGCAGAAGAGCGCCAGCGCCGTGGCACCCAGCCGACCGAGGAAACCCGCAGCGACGGAAATGCCGGCGCCGAGCTGAAGAGCGATTGTGGCGAAGGCTACCGGCGCCGACAGCCCCAATTTCGAGAAAGTGTCGATGGTCGCCGCGAGATCTGCCGCAAGAGACGAGCCTTCGTGCAGAAAAATCAGCGCCAGCAGAAGCCTGCCCAGAAGCAGAACGAGGTCGGCTGGTCGGAACCGGCGTGCGACGCTTTTCATCATACCCTCCGCTTAGCAGAGCAGGTGGACCGCTTGTGTGGCCCCTGCGTTGATTTCCGTCCCGTCTCCCGGATGCTATGGAGTGGATCCTCTGGTCGCCGGTCAAGGCGCATTATAACAGGCTTGCCCCGACATTGATCGCCAGCGCCAGGATCGTCGTGTTGAAAAGGAACGACAGCACGGCATGCAGCAGCGTCAGCTTGCGCATGCTGGTCGAACTGACCGCGACATCCGCGGTCTGGGCGGCCACGCCGATGGTGAAGGAGAAATAGAGGAAGTCCCAATAGCCGGGCTCTTCGATGCCGTCGGGAAATTTGAGGCCGCTTTCTTCATCCGCCCCGCCATAAAAGTAATGGGCATAGTGGATGGTGAACAGCGTATGCAGAAAAATCCAGGAGATCAGGATCGTCAGCACCGCGGCACCCGCCCGCGTCAGCGCGACGTCAGGTGGCGCCTCCTTGATCGAATGAAGCTCGGTGCCGATGCCGGCGATGCTCGCAAGCGCAGCACCGATCGAAAGGGCCAGCAAAACGGTATCGGAAAAATCGAGATCGGCGGAGCGTTTCCGGATCGTTTCGACCGTCGCCCGCAGCATCTTGCGCCAGCTGAGCGCGACAAAAACAATGGCGCTGACATTCCAGCCGAACAGGATATTGCCGGCGCTGACCTCCCGCGAGGTCAGAAACAGGAAGACCACCAGTCCGGCAACCGCGGCGACGATGAAGCTTGCGTGCTTGCGGGCAAGTGCAAGTGCCACAAGCGAACTTGCCGGTTCCTCATCCGCCATATCGGTCTCCGACAGCATATGTCATTGATAAGAGCACGAAAAAGGCGCGGTTGCCAGCCGGCATCCGCGCCTTCGGTCGTTGGCGTGCTCTATCAGGCGGCAGCGAGCTGCAGTTCCTTCTGCACCATGGTGCGCAGCGTCGACAGGTCCTTGGCGAAGGCGCGGATGCCTTCCGCGAGCTTTTCCGTCGCCATCGCGTCTTCGTTCATCATCCAGCGGAAGGTCTTTTCGTCGACCGAGATCTTCGCATCGGGCTTGCGGCCTTCCGGCGAGAGCTTGCGCTCCAGTTTGCCGTCATCCTTGGAAAGTTCGTCGAGCAGCGCCGGGCTGATGGTCAGCCGGTCGCAGCCGGCAAGGGCTTCGATTTCGCCGGCGTTGCGGAAGGAGGCGCCCATGACGATCGTCTTGATATCGTTCGCCTTGTAGTAATTGTAGATCTCGCGGACGGAGATGACGCCCGGATCTTCCTCGGCGGTGTAGTCCTTGCCGGTCGACTTCTTGTACCAGTCGAGGATGCGGCCGACGAAGGGGGAGATCAGGAACACCTTGGCATCGGCGCAAGCAATCGCCTGGGCCTTGCTGAACAGAAGCGTCAGATTGCAGTCGATGCCTTCCTTCTGCAGCACTTCCGCGGCGCGAATACCTTCCCAGGTGGAAGCGAGCTTGATGAGGATGCGGTCCCGATCGATGCCGCGATCCTTGTAGGCGGCGATGATCGAACGTGCCTTGGCAAGCGAAGCCTCTGTATCGAAGGAGAGATCGGCGTCGACCTCGGTCGAGACGCGGCCTGGGACGAGCTTCACCAGCGCGGCGCCGACGGAGATGGCGAGGCGATCGGCGACGGCCGAGGAAACGGCTTCCGGATTGCCGCCCTGCTTCTTGCCCCAGGCGACGGCTTCCTTGATGGCGTCGGCAAACATCGGCGTGCCCAATGCCTTCAGCACGATGCTCGGGTTGGTCGTGCAATCCACAGGCTTCAGGCGGGCGACGGCTTCGATGTCGCCGGTATCGGCGACGACGGTGGTAATCTCGCGGAGTTGGTCAAGCTTGGATGTCATGGTCAATAATCCTTGTTGAACTTGGGCTACGACCGGTGCGAGTTCCGCCCGGCGAAGGTGATCTACCGACAGGTAGTTTGCATGCTGCAGGCGAAAATCCGCGCATCCGTCACGGCTGATTCATAAACGTAAAGGACAGTGGCGGTGTTCCCGCGGACAAACGTCCGCTCGAACGCAGGCAACGCCTGCGGCTGGAAGGCCGGTCGTGACTTTCGGCATGCCCGCACTATGTCCTCCTCGGACGGACAGAACGACGACTTCATGTCGCCAGGACTATCGCCGTTCGCCTGAGGGAAAGTCAAGGACATTTGTGCATTTGAATTGACATAAGTGTCACTCCGGTCATTATTCCCTTCACAAACGCGCCGTGACAGCCGTTCATCCCCAACGGGATTTAGGGCCGGGAATTCGGCTGGAGGAAATGTGGTCAAACTCAAACGCGGCACCCATACCGCCTATTCCGAAGCGTCCTCGCTGCGGCTGAGGGCCGCATGGCTCTATTACAACGAAGGCCTGACGCAGAAAGACGTTGCCGAACAGCTCGGCATCAGCCGGACGACGGTGATCCGCCTGCTCGACGAGTCGATGAAACGCAGCGAGGTCCAAATCTGGATCAACGATTCGATCGGCGATTGCGTCGAGCTTTCGGTCAAGCTGGAGCGTGCCTATGGGCTCGACGAGGCGATCGTCGTGCCTGCGCCGGTTCACTGCGATGTCGATTCGTTGGCAAAGAACGTCGGTTTGGCGCTTGGCCAGTTCCTCTCCGAAGCCATTCCCGACGACTATACGATCGGTGTCGGCTGGGGTCGCACCATGACCGCCTCGCTGGCGAGCTTCCGGCCGCCACGCCGCGCCAATTGTAAGGTCGTCTCGCTGCTCGGCGGCATCGTTGCCGTGCACCAGACGAACCCGATCGATTACACTTGGCGGCTGGCAAATCAGCTCGGCGCCGAATGCTACATGTTCCTGGCACCGCTTCTGGTCGATTCCATCGAAACCAAACGCAATCTGATCGACAAATGCGGGTTGGACACGATCTACCGTCTCGCCGAGAACCTCGATCTCGCGATCGTCAGCTGCGGTGATATCGGGCCGCACTCGACCTCGCTATCGGAAGGCTGGATCTCGAAAGCCGAGCTGCAGGAACTGATCAATGCAGGCTGCGTCTGCGACACCATGTTCAATTTCCTCGACAAGGACGGCAATTCGGTCGATCACTCGATCAACCAGCGCGTGATGTCCGTCGACCTCGATATGTTGAAAGAGGCCAAGCACATCGTGCTTTCCTCCGGCGGCGCCCACCGGGCCACCGCCATCCGCGCCACGATCAAGCGCATCGGCTGCAACACGCTGATCACCGATGAAGGTGCCGCGCAAGCATTGCTTGATCTGGCCGAACAGGCCTGAAGCGCGCCGTGATCGTTCAGAGTGGCTTGCCATGCTTCATGCCGTGCTTTTTGCACGGCATGTTTTACGCATGCGCCGATTCCCAACCGAGCATCGCGCGTTTGCGGGTGAGGCCCCAGTGGTAGCCCGTCAGCGCGCCGTTCTTGCCGAGCGCCCGGTGGCAAGGCACCACGAAGGAGATCGGATTTGCCCCGACCGCCGCGCCCACGGCGCGCTGCGCTGTCGGCCGGCCGATATCGTTGGCGATGTCGGAATAGGTGACCGCCTTGCCGAACGGTATCTTCAGCAGGCTCTGCCAGACACGCACCTGGAAGTCCGTGCCGATCAGCACGACGCGGAGCGGCTGCTCGGAAGACCATTTTCCGGGTTGGAAGATGCGGGCGGCATAGGGCATCGTCGCCTGCAGGTCTTCGATGTATTCGGCATTCGGCCAGCGACAGGACATGTCCTCGAGGCAAGCCCTTTCACCGCCGGAATCGCTGAAGGCAAGGCCGGCAAGACCGCGATCGGTCACCATGATCAATGCCACGCCGAAGGGACAGATGTGGAAGCCGTAGCGAATGGTGAGGCCGCCGCCTTTTGCCTTCCATTCGCCGGGTGACATCGCCTCATGGGTCACGAAAAGGTCGTGGAGGCGGCTCGGCCCGGAGAGGCCGACTTCGATCGACGTCTCGAGCAACGGCATGTCTTCCTTGCGCAGCAGCCGCTTGGCGTGGTCGAGCGTCACCGCCTGCAGGAAACCTTTCGGCGAGAGGCCAGCCCAGCGGGTGAAGGTCTTCTGCAGCTGCGTCGGCGACTGGTTGAGCCGCGCGGCGATCGCCTCCAGCGACGGCTGGTCGCGATAATCCTCGGTGATGAGTTCGATGACCCGACGGACGATATCGTAATCAGGGCCGTCAGGCGTGATGTCAGTCTGCGGGTTCGCGATCATATCCATGGTCTTTCTCCTTGTAACAAGGAGATAATCAATAGGCCCGGGCTAAACCACCCGATTCTTGCGCGCTCGCCTGATACGCTCAGATACGCTGTTTGACCGTGGCGAGCGCACCCTTGAAGGCTTTGGCGAAGCTTTCGCGATCGTCAGGATTGAGAAAAGAGCCGATATCGGTTCGCCGGCCCTCGCCGAAAATATGCATGGAGAGGATGCCGATCTCCTGGTGCCTTCGGACGAGGAACCGCGCCCAGAACGGGTTGAAATGATGCTCCACCATCCGCCCCGATGGGGCAAACTTGCGCACCAATACGTCCGTGCGCGACACGGTGACCTGTTCGCGCACCCGCCCGGAGCGGTAATTCAGCCAGAAGGCGCCGTAGAGAAGCGCGAAATCCAATCCGAAGAAGAAGCCGATCGGCCAGGCGCCGGTGGCGATGAAGAACATCCCATAGAGGAAGCAGACGGCGCCGGACAGAATGAGCAGCACCTTGAAGCCCCGGCGGCCGAGCGACCGGTGTGGGAAGAGCTCGGCGGCGAAAACAGGCTGCTCGCTAGAGCTGTTGGCGTTGCTTTCCATCATAAGCGCTGAGTATAGAGTTTCCATGGCGAATCCGAAACTCAAATCCCCGCCGCAAGGCACGAATGTGATCACCCGCCGCAAACCGGCGGCGGCGGTCAAAACCGCCTATTCGCAGGCCGAGCGCGAGGAAATCTTCCGTCGCTTTTCGGTGCAGCGACCCGAGCCGCGGGGCGAGCTGGAGCATACCAACCCTTTCACCCTCGTCGTGGCGGTGGCTCTCTCCGCCCAGGCCACCGATGCCGGTGTCAACAAGGCGACGCGAGCGCTTTTCAAGGTGGCCGATACGCCGCAGAAAATGCTCGATCTCGGCGAGGACAAGCTTCGCGATTACATCAAGACAATCGGCCTATATCGCAACAAGGCGAAAAACGTCATCGCGCTCTCGCAAATGCTGGTCGACGACTTCGCCGGCAAGGTGCCGGAAACGCGCGAGGAACTGGTGCGCCTGCCGGGTGTCGGCCGCAAGACTGCCAATGTAGTGCTGTCCATGGCCTTTGGCCAGGCCACCATGGCCGTCGATACGCACATCTTCCGGATCGCCAATCGCATCAGACTTGCTCCCGGCAAGACGCCTGATGAAGTCGAAGCGCGATTGATGAAAGTGGTGCCGAAACACTACCTCTATCACGCCCATCACTGGCTGATCCTGCACGGGCGCTACACCTGCAAGGCACGCCGCCCCGAATGCGAGCGCTGCGTCATCGCCGATATTTGCAAATCGCCGGAGAAGAGTTCGGATGTGCCGGCTCCGCTGGTCGAGCTACCGCCGCAGGTGATCGGCGAGGCTGTCGAGTAGAACAGTGATCGCTTGCTCGTAACTCCGCCGTTCGGCCCCCGCCTCGATCGCAATTGCCGCGCGGTCGAAGCCCGCCGATAGCAGCAATGTCAGAGGCTCAAGCGTAGCGCCAGCTCTCGGAAGCATGGCTGCAAGTCCTGTCCGCAATGTCCTTTCCGCGTTGTCGGCATCGATCGCCTGGCTCGCCGGCAGACCGAGAACGGCAGGAGCGTCGATCAATAGCAGCCGCGTGCGGCCTTCCGCCATCATTGCGTCGAAATAGGCCGAAACGCCGGCAATCAGCGCGTCGCGCGGCGTATCATCGGACGCCGAAGATGCCGCGATTGCTTCGGCGACTGCGCGCGCCTCGACTTCGACAACCGCGCGAAAGAGCGCCTTTTTGTCTTCGAAATGGTGATAGAGCGCTCCGCGTGTCACACCCGCCGCCGCTGCGATCTCCGGCGTCGCCGTTTCGGCATACCCTTTATCGACGAAGAGGCGTCGTCCGGCATCGATCAGCGCCCCTCTTGTCTGTTCCGTTCTTTCGCGATTGCTGCGGCTCATCTCCCCCATTTACATACAAACAGACTGTATGTTAAGAATAAAAACATACAGTCTGTCTGTATCTTGGAGGAAATGGATGAAATCGACGAGCTATTATCCTGTCATTATGACCGACGACGTCGCCGGTTCCGCCCGCTTCTATTGCGCGCATTTCGGCTTCGGGGCGTTGTTCGAGAGCGAGTGGTACGTTCATCTGCAATCGACCGAGGCGGAGCATGTCGCGCTCGCAATCCTCGACGGCAGCCACGAAACCATCCCGCCTGCGGCTCGCGGCAAAGTGTCCGGACTGCTCCTCAATTTCGAGGTTGCCGATGTCGATGCGGTCTACGCGGCCTGCAACAGCGCAAACCTCCCGATCCTGCAGGAGATCCGCGACGAGGATTTCGGCCAGCGGCATTTCATCACCGCCGATCCGAACGGCGTGCTGATCGACATCATCACGCCGATCCCGCCGAGCGCCGAATTTGCGCCAATGTACGAGACATCAGCCTTACCGGGGTGATCCTCAGGCGCGAAAACCGGCGTCCTTTGCGGATATCAGCTTGTGCAGATGCACCATCATGCCCGCGGCAAAGAGAGGCGTCAGCAGGTTGACCGCGGGGATCGCCAGAAAGAGAGCGATCACCAGCCCGCCGAGAAAGACCGTCGGCGCATGTTTGGCACGGAAGAGCCGTGCCTCATGAGGCGGACGGAAGCGCATGGCGGCGAATTCGAAGAATTCCCGTCCGAGCAGGTAGCCGTTCACCAGAAAGAAAGCGACCAGATTGACGCCGGGAATGAACAGCAGCAACAACGCCACGATATTGCCAAGGATCACTACTCCGAGAAATTTGATGGAGCTCGCCATTGCCGGGCCGAGCGGCATGGCGGCGCCCGGCGCGTCGGCGGGATAGTCACGTTTTTCGATAACGTCGGCGACATCGTCGAGGAAAAGGCCTGCGATCAGCGCAGTAACCGGCGAAAGCAGCAGCGCCAGCACGAGCGCAAGGCCGATCCCGGCAAGGATTGCGAAGACCAGAGCAAACCATCCGGCCCAATCCGGCATATCGGGAAAGAAGCTGGTGAGCCAGGGAAAGAGAAAGGCCATGAAAGCCCCGCGTAGCGCGAACCAGAGGCCGACGAGCACGAGAAGCGTCAGGCCGAGCACTTTCCAGAAGACCGAGCGTGTCTCCGGCGCGAACAGATTGGCGAGCGAAAGGCGTGCGGCATCAAGAATCATTTCTTCAGCGTCTCCGGTTACGCAGAAGATGTAGGAAAGGCGAATGCTACCGACAAGAGAGAATAAAATTGCAGGCTGTAATAGAAACTTGTCGCAATATTAGAACGAATATAATATTATCAGACGCAGAAATACGAGCCTGAGAAGCAGCTTCCGAAAATAGTTGCAAAGACAAAGGGGCGCGTTAGCGCATCCACGGAACGCCTCTGAGGAAATACGGGGAGGCTGATGTGGAAGACTTTGTGCACAAACTCAGGCAATACGTAAAAAGCGGCACACCGGCCGAGCGTCGCATTGCGAAATATTTCTCCGAGCACCTGAACGACCTGCCGTTTGAGACGGCAGCATCTGTCGCCGACAGGCTGGATCTCTCGCCGATGACCGTCGGGCGCTTCCTGCGCGCGCTCGGCTACCAGGGTTTAGACAGCGTCAAGGTGGAAATTCGCGAAACCGTGACGACATCGCCGGCGCAGTTGCAGAGCGCCATGAGCGAGCTGCACGCGGACGCCGCGGAGGGCAAGCCGCTTGCCGTGCTGGTTGCCGAGCAGATCCAGGCGCTGCATCACATCTATCATCTGACGGCGCAGCCGCTTTGGGCCGAAGCCGTCCGCCTGATCAGCACGGCCCGCGAAGTCTCGATCGCCACGCATGCGCGGCTCGCAAGCCTTGCCAATCATTTCTGCCAGCGGCTGACGCAAGCCCGCGATGGCGTTCGCACGCTCGATGCCACCGACAACCGTTTTGCCGAACTCTTCGCCCGGCAGGCCGTCGACGACGCTTTGCTCGTCATCATCGACTGCCGCCGTTTCGCCAAGGCACGGCTGCTTGCCAGAACCGCCCGGCGCTACGGCTACAAGGTCGTGCTGATTTCGCCGCAGCAAGCAGACTGGATGGCGGATCAGTCAAACGTCATGCTGTCCTTGCCGCCGGCACGCGCTCCCGATCTCGACAACCTTCCGCCGCTGATCGCGCTGCTCGATTGCCTGTCCGAATCCGTCATTCTCGAAGTCGGAGAGGAGGCAGCCCTCCGTCGCCGCCGCATGCTGGAATTTGCGACCGTCCTCGGCGAGACCGCGAACCACTAGATGTGAGCTTTTAGAACATCGCTTCCAGTTCGGCACGGTGCCGATGCATGGCCAGAAGACGGCGGTAGTCGCGGTCGTAAAGCGCCTGTTTCGCCTTGTCGGGAAGCCGTTCATCGCCGCCCGGATACATCGCCTCGCCGGCTGCCGCCAGATCCTCGTGCAGGCCGCAGGCGACGGATGCCGCAATAGCCGTGCCGAGCAGCACCGCCTCGTTCATCTTCGGCACCACGACCTTGCAGCCGGTGGCGTCGCTGTAGAGCTCCATCAGCACCGGGTTCTTCACGTGTCCGCCGGCGATATGCAGCGTATCGGGCACGTAGCCATATTCCTTCATCGTCTCCAGGATGTGGCGGATGCCCAGAGCGATCGCGACGGCGGACCGCCAATAGAGCGCGCAGAGCCCGTCGAAGGAGGTGTCGAGGGTCAGCCCGCTGATTACACCGACGGCATGCGGATCGGCAAGCGGCGAGCGATTGCCATGAAAGTCCGGCAGCACAAAAATGCGCTCGCCGAAAGCGTCGCCCTCCTCTGCCCGCAATTCGGCGATGCGCGCGACAATTTTCTGGTGCAGCGCCGCCGCCGGTTCACCGCCGGCCGCATGCATGCGCACGATATGGTCGAGCAGCGCACCGGTCGCAGATTGCCCGGCCTCCACCAGCCAGGACTGCGGAAAGACAACCTCGTAATAGGGTCCCCACATGCCGTGGCTCGGCTTGCACTCCTGCGAGAAGGCGACGATGCAGCTTGATGTTCCAGCGATCAGTGCCAGCTGCCGCTCGCGTGTTACAGGATCGGCGGCATAACCGCCGAGCGCCCCGAGTGCCCCGGCATAGGCGTCGATCATTCCCGCAGAGACATGGCACTCCGTTGTCAGCCCTAGCGCCTCGGCCGCATCAGCCGTCAGCCGGCCTATACTGCCGCCGACCGGCACAGTCTCGTCCGGCAGCCCGCCGCGGGCCTGAAGATCGTCCAGCTCGATCCGCTGCAGGAAATCCTGCTGCCATCCCGTTTCGAGATGGGCGAGGTAGTTCCATTTTGCCGTCAGCGTGCAGCGCGAACGGGCAGTCGAACCCGTCGATTTCCAGGTCATGAAATCGGCAAGGTCGAAGAAATAGCCCGCCTTTTCCCACGTCGCCGGCAGCTTCTTCTTCAACCACATCAGCTTTGGCATTTCCATTTCCGGCGACATGACGTGCCCGGAATGTTCGAGCACCCTGTGCTCCGTCGCCGTGCAGAAGTCCGCTTCCTTCAGCGCGCGATGATCGAGCCACACGATGGTGTCGAAACGCCGCTCGCCTGTTGTGGACACACTGATCTGCCGGCCTTCGACGTCGCGGACGACGAGCGAACAGGTGGCGTCGAAACCGATTGCTCCGACCGAGGCGGCGACGATACCGGATTGCGCCACAGCCCTGCGCACCGCGGTGCACGCGGCCGACCAGATGTCTTCGGAATCGTGCTCGGCGTGGTATTCACGCGGCCGGTTCATGACGATCGGATGTTCGGCCTTGGCCAGCAGACGGCCGCTGGCATCGAAGACGCCGGCGCGCGCACTGCCGGTGCCGACATCCACCGCAACCACATGATCACGCATCAAATCTCGGTCCCGTCCAGCTTATGGTTGCGGACAAGGTGTATCAAATCCGGCATGGCGTCAAACACCACATCAGGCGAAAGTCGGTCGAGTTCGGCGCGGTATCCGCCGAAATTCGCATGCGATCCGCCGGTGAAGGCAAAGACGGTCATGCCCGCCGCCTTGGCGGCGGCAATGCCGGCCGGACTGTCCTCTATGACAAGGCAGGACCCCGGCTCGACATGCATCTGCCGGGCGGCATGCAGGAAGAGATCGGGCGCCGGTTTTCCGCGCTTGACCATTGTCGCGCTGAAAATGTCGGGGAGTTTGTCGAGAAGTCCGGTGACAGACAGCGACAGCCGGATTCGCTCCATTTGGCTTGAAGATGCGACACAACAAGGAATGCCGAGCCCGTCTATCGTCGCTGCGATGCCGTCTATCGGCTTCAGCTCGGTGCGGAACCGCGCGTAGAGATCGGTGCGGATGCGCTCGAGGAATTCCTCGCCGGCGTGAATATTGAACTCGGTTTCGAGCGTATCGACGAGGGTTGCCAGGCTGCGGCCGAGGAAGCGCTCATAGGCCTGGTCTTCGGTGATCGAAACGCCGAGATCGCTCATCGCCCGGACGAGTACGCTGATCGAGATCGGTTCGCTGTCGACGAGCACGCCGTCGCAATCGAAAATGACCAGCCGTGGTTCAGCATCAGCCATGAAAGACCCAACCTGACTTCAATTCGGACGCATGATTGTCCCGCTTCGCCCGCAAGACGTGATTGGATGGCCAGCCGATCCCGCCACCCACATTCCCTTACACTGCGAGCTTGCTGTCGAGATAGAGCTGCAGCGTTTCCCGCGTGCCCTTTTCCCACAAGGTTTTCAGAGCATGAGCGAAACGCTTTCGGAAAAGGTCCGATTTCGCCACCTCGCCGAAAATATCATCGAAGACGAGGAAGGCCGACGGATCGTCCTTTGCCTTCAGCGCCGCTGCGTGCAGGCGCTCGGCGCTGGCGTCGTTGAAGGCGATATCCTTGCCGCTGTCGGTCTTGCCGGCGAAATAACGGCACCAGAGCGCCGAGACCAGCGCCAGGCCGATGACGTCCCTGCCCTGGCGCAGATTGTCGAGCGTCGACGGCAGGATGAATTTCGGCTGGCGGTTCGAGCCGTCCTGCGCCAGACGCGGGATGGTGTCGGCGATCTTCGGATTGAGAAGCCGATGCTCGATGAGAGCAAAATAATCCGTCAGCGAGGTATTCGGCACCGGCGGCACGATCGGAATGATCTCGTCCTTCTCGAGCTTGGCCAGGAAAGCCCGGATCAGCGGATCTTCCATGGCGTCATGCACGAAATGAATGTCCATCAGTGCCGCCGGATAGGCGATCGCGGCATGTCCGCCGTTCAGGATGCGGATCTTCATATGCTCGTAAGGCGTGACATCGGGAACGAACGTGACGCCGACCTTATCCAGGGCCGGGCGGCCGGCCGTGAACTTGTCTTCGAGCACCCACTGCTTGAATTCTTCGCAATAAACCGGCCAGTTGTCCTCGATGCCGAAATTGTCCCTGAGGAAATCGATCTCCCGCTGGCCGGTCGCCGGCGTAATGCGGTCGACCATCGCATTTGGGAAGGCGACGTGAGTCCTGATCCAGTTGGCAAGGGCGGCATCCGAAAGGGCTGCCGTGCCGATCACGGCGTTGGCGGTGACGACGCCATTATGGGGGATGTTGTCGCAGGACATCACGGTGAAGGGTCCGATGCCCTTGTCCTTGCGGGACTTCAGGCCGGCAACGATCAGACCGAAGACCGTCTTCGGCGCACCGGGATTTTGTCCGTCGGCGGCAATATCAGGATGGGCCGGATTGAACGTGCCTGAAGCGTCGATGAAATAACCGCCCTCGGTGATTGTCAGCGAGACGATGCGGATCTCGGGATCGGCAAGCCTGGCGATGATGGCGGCGGGATCGCCGACCGGCAGAA
This sequence comes from Rhizobium aethiopicum, assembly GCF_014197535.1. Taxonomy (GTDB): domain Bacteria; phylum Pseudomonadota; class Alphaproteobacteria; order Rhizobiales; family Rhizobiaceae; genus Rhizobium; species Rhizobium aethiopicum_A. The sequence goes on along the minus strand of NZ_JACIFV010000004.1, from coordinate 57,506 downwards.
TGTCGATCATCGGGGCGGTCACTCGCGCCGCCGTTTTGTTGTTGTCCTGCTCCACCACCGTCGTCAGGAAATCCTGCGCCGCAAGCTTCTCGCGCATGGCGGCATCCGATGGCAGAACGCCGGCGCCGATAATTGCCCAGTCGTGATCGGCGCCCTGGTTGAAGAGATCGTCGAGATAGATCGCCTCATGGGCGCGGTGGAAATTGCCGACGCCGAAGTGCACGATGCCGGCTTTCAGCGATGCCCTCTCATAGGAAGGGATGGCGGCAGTGCGCGCCACGTCCGAAAGCGTTGCCAGCGATAGTTTGCACGTCATGTTTCAGTCCTCTTGAAGGTCTTGCCGAGACGGCCGGGCGCCATCGCCCGGCTCGCATGCCTGCCCTCAGCCGGCCGCCTGCTCAGAGGGCAAGGCCGCCCTCGTTGAATTTGTGAATGCGCGACCGATCCGGCGTCAGATAAACCGCATCACCGGCCTTTGCTGGAAAATCGCCGCTACCGCGCGCCGTCACCATGCCGATCCCGTCGACATCGATATGCAGGAACGTATCGGAGCCGAGATGCTCGGCGACCACGACCCTGCCCTTCCAGTCGCCGCTCTCCATCGACAGCAGCATGTGTTCGGGGCGGATGCCGATCGTATGCGCGCCGAGCTCGGCAGCATTCTGGCCCTTGATGAAATTCATCTTCGGCGAACCGATGAAGCCGGCGACAAAAAGATTGCGCGGGCGGCTGTAGAGTTCGAGCGGCGAGCCAACCTGCTCGATATTGCCGCGGTTCAAGACGACGATTTTGTCGGCCATGGTCATGGCCTCGACCTGATCATGGGTGACGTAGATCATCGTCGTCTTCAGCTGCTGATGCAGTTCGCTGATTTCGAGACGCATGTTGACGCGCAGAGCGCCGTCAAGGTTCGACAGCGGCTCGTCGAACAGGAAGGCCGAAGGCTGGCGCACGATGGCGCGGCCGATTGCGACGCGCTGGCGCTGACCGCCGGAAAGCTGGCGCGGCTTGCGCTCCAGATAGTCGGTGAGATTGAGCACCCGCGCGGCATCCGTCACCTTGCGGTCGATTTCCGCCTTGTCGACGCCCGCCATCTTCAGCGGGAAGGCGATGTTGTTGCGCACGCTCATATGCGGATAAAGCGCATAGGACTGGAACACCATGGCAAGGCCACGCTCGGACGGCGCTTTTTCGGTGGCGTCCTTGCCGTCGATAACGATCTTGCCGCCGGACACGTCCTCGAGACCCGCAATCAGCCTGAGCAGTGTGGACTTGCCGCAGCCCGATGGACCGACGAAGACGACGAATTCGCCGTCGTTGATATCGAGATCGATCGAAGGGATGACCTTGGCTTCGCCGAAGACCTTGGAAACCTTCTGAAGGGTAATGCTGCCCATGTTTGTCTCCCTTTTCTTATTTCACTGCGCCGAAGGTCAGGCCGCGGACGAGTTGCTTCTGGCTGAACCAGCCGAGGATCAGGATCGGCGCGATCGCCATGGTCGAGGCCGCCGAGAGCTTGGCGTAGAACAGGCCTTCCGGGCTGGAATAGGAGGCGATGAAGGCCGTCAAGGGCGCCGCCTTCGAGGCGGTGAGGTTGAGCGTCCAGAACGCCTCGTTCCAGGCCAGGATGATGTTCAGAAGCAGCGTCGAGGCAATGCCCGGCACCGCCATCGGCGTCAGCACGTAGACGATCTCCTTCATCAGCGACGCTCCGTCCATGCGGGCTGCTTCGAGGATCTCGCCGGGGATTTCCTTGAAGTAGGTGTAGAGCATCCAGACGATGATCGGCAGGTTGATCAGCGTCAGCACGATCACCAGCCCGGTGCGCGTGTCGAGCAGGCCTGAATTGCGGAACATCAGATAGATCGGGATCAGCGCGCCGACGGGCGGCATCATCTTGGTCGAGAGCATCCACATCAGCACGTCCTTGGTCCGCTTGGTGGGCGCGAACGCCATCGCCCAGGCGGCCGGAATGGCGATGACGAGTCCGATCAGCGTCGAGCCGAAGGAAATGACCACCGAGTTCATGAAATGGCTGAGATAGTTCGACCGGCTCTGCACCTCCGCATAATTTTCCGTCGTCCAGTTGAAGAACAGGAACTGCGGCGGCGAGGCAATGGCGTCGGCTTCCGATTTGAAGCTGGTCAGGAACGTCCAGAGGATCGGGAAGAAGATCAGGATGCCGAGCGTCCAGGCAATCGCGGTCATGATGACCTTGCGCTGAGTTGTGACTTTTCTGGCCATCTCAAGCCTCCAGATTCTTGCCGACGAGGCGGACGAGGAAGATCGCAACGATATTGGCAAGCACGACCGCGACGATGCCGCCTGCCGAAGCGCCGCCGATATCGAACTGCAGGAGCGCCTGCGCATAGACGAGATAGGTGAGATTGGTGCTGTCGGTGCCCGGCCCGCCATTGGTGGTGACGAGGATTTCGGCGAAGACCGAAAGCAGGAAGATCGTCTGGATCAGGATCACCACGGTGATGGCGCGCGCCATGTGCGGCAGGATGATGTAGATGAATTTCGAGATCGCGCCGGCGCCGTCCATTTCAGCCGCCTCCTTCTGCTCCTCGTCGAGCGACTGCAGCGCCGTCAACAGGATGAGGGTGGCGAAGGGCAGCCATTGCCAGGCGACGATGAGGATGACGGAAACCAGCGGCGCATTCGCCAGCCAGTCGATCGGCTGCAGGCCGAGCGCCTTCGCAAGATGCGCAAACAGGCCGTTGACCGGGTTCATGAACATGTTCTTCCAGACGAGTGCAGCCACTGTCGGCATGACGAAGAACGGCGCGATGACAAGGATGCGCACGATGCCCTGGCCATACATCGGCTGGTCGAGCAGCAGCGCAAAGGCGATGCCGCCGACGACGGTGACGACAAGAACGCCGGCAACAAGCAGCAGCGTATTGATCAGCGCGGCGATGAAGGCCGGATCGGACAGGAAATATTCGTAGTTCAGCAGGCCGACAAAGCTCTCCATGCCGGGGCTGAGCAGATTGTAGTTCAGCAGCGAGAAATAGATCGTCATCGCGAGCGGAACGATCATCCACGCAAAGAGGAACAGCACGGAGGGCGCAATCATCAGGCGCGCCGCGGAGCGAGTATGTGTTGTTGCCATGGCAATCACCGATCTGATCTGAAGCAGGGAGCGGCCGCAAGGCAGCTTTAATCTGGAAAAGAGGCCGCCGATGCGGTTCGGGCAATCGGCGGCCCAGAGGGGCGGATTGTCAAGGATCCGCCCCTTCTCAGGAGGTTTATTTAATGTAGCCGGCTTTGGTCATTTCGCGGGTTGCCAGCTGCTGTGCGCTCTTCAACGCCTGATCGACCGAAATCTGGCCGGCGAGGGCTGCCGAGAACTGCTGGCCCACCGCCGTGCCGATGCCCTGGAATTCAGGAATCGCCACGAACTGGACGCCAACATAGGGGACCGGCTTGACGGTCGGCTTGGTCGGGTCAGCCGAGTTGATCGAATCGAGAGTCATTTTGGCGAAGGGAGCAGCCTTCTGATACTCCGCATTCGCATAAAGCGAGGTGCGGGTGCCGGGAGGTGCGTTCAGCCAGCCTTCCTTCTCGGCGACGAGGTTGGTGTATTCCTTGCTCGTTGCCCAGGCGACGAATTTCTCGGCGGCTTCGACCTTCTGCGAGCCTGCCGGGATAGCGAGGTTCCAGGCCCAGAGCCAGTTGCCGCGTTTGCCGAGGCCCTTGTCCGGAGCGAGCGCGAAGCCGACCTTGTCGGCGACCTGCGACTGCTTCGGATCGGAGACGAAGGAAGCGGCGACCGTTGCATCGATCCACATGCCGCACTTGCCGGTCTGGAACAGCGCCAGGTTTTCGTTGAAACCGTTGGAGGAGGCGCCCGGAGGGCCGGCTTCCTTCATCAGGTTGACGTAGAAGGTCAGCGTGTCCTTCCATTCGGGCTGGTCGAACTGCGGCTTCCACTTCTCATCGAACCAGCGCGCGCCGAAGGAGTTCGACATCGCCGTCAGGAAGGCCATGTTTTCGCCCCAACCGGCTTTGCCGCGCAGGCAGATGCCGTAGATTTCCTTGTCCTTGTTGGTGATCTTCTTCGCAGCGTCTGCGATGAAGTCCCAGGTCGGCGCATCGGGCATCTTCAGACCGGCGGCGTCGAAAAGGTCCTTGCGGTACATGACCATCGAGCTTTCGCCGTAGAACGGCGCGGCATAGAGCTTGCCGTCCATGCTGATGCCGCTGCGGATGGCCGGCAGCAGGTCGTTGACGTCATAGGCGTCGCCAAGTTTGTCGAGCGGCAGCAGCCAGCCCTGCTTCGCCCAGATCGGAACTTCATAGGTGCCGATCGTCAGAACATCGTACTGGCCGCCCTTGGTCGCGATGTCGGTCGTGACCTTCTGGCGCAGCACGTTTTCTTCGAGGGTGACCCATTCAAGGTCGATGCCGGGATTCTTCGCCTTGAAGTCATCCGTCAGCTTCTGCATCCGGATCATGTCGCCGTTGTTGACGGTCGCGATTGTCAGCGTCTCGGCCGAAGCCATGCTGGCAAACGCCAATGCTGAGCAGGCGCCCAGCAGGAAAGTTCTCAATGTCATATCTTCCTCCCAGAAGACGAGATGTGAGCATTCGCTTTGCTCATGAGCAATTACTCATCACTCCGCGAAAAAAGTCAATTGGCAATCGTTGCTGCGATGCCGAAGACAGCGCCCTTTTCTTTGATTTGATTGTTATATTTTTGCTCAGCTTTTGAGCAAAAACTCAGCCGTCTCTTCATCGGTGATCAGAGCGTTGATTTGGTGGCCGACGACGGCGGCTCTGATCGCCTTGTATTTTCGCTTGCCCTTGGCAAGCCCGATGACCATCGAAGCCTCGCGAGAGGGGATCGGCGCCGAGGCGACACGCTCGTTGATCGGGTTGTCCAGCAGTTTGCCGTCGACATCGAAGATCCAGCCGCAGATTTCACCGACGGCGCCCCCGCGCATCAGCTCCATCATCTCGTCCTTCTCGAGAAAGCCGTCGACGCAGAGCGGTCCGTCGATGCCGAGCTCGCCGATGCCGACGAAGGTGACATCGGCCTGCGCGCTCATATCAAGCGTCGAGCGCACCAGTTGCTGGCCATGCAGCAGCTCCCGCTCCTCGGCCGAGGTGACGAGCACCGGCAGCGGCATCGGATAGTGCCGCGCCTTGACCGCATCCGCCATGCTGAAGATGACGTTGTAATAGGCAGCCGATCCGTCCGGCGCGATATTGCCGGTCAGCGAGACGATCCGATGATTGGGACATTCGATCGCCGGAAGCTGGTCGACCGCCGCCTTCAGCGTGCGGCCGGTGCCGACCGCCAGCACGATCGGTTCCGGCCGTTTCAGCCAGCGCTCGATCTCGGCCGCACCCGCCTCGGCGATGCCGACGGTGGTCGATGAGGAACCTGCATCGCTCGGCACCACCTCCACATGTTTCAGCCCGAATTTTCGCCGCAGCTGGTTGGCAAGCTCGAGGCAGGCAGCAATCGGATGGTCGAGCCGCACTTTGATCAGACGCTCGGCGACCGCAAGCGACACCAGCCGCTGCGCCGATTGCCGCGAGATGCCCATCGCGGCGGCGATTTCATCCTGCGTGCGTCCGGCGACGTAATAAAGCCAGCCGGCACGGGCTGCATCGTCGAGCCGTGCAGGGGTCTCTGATCTTTTTGCCATCTACTGCCTACCGCGCAAAATGAGCCGGCTTGCCGCCGCCGGCTTGATGTGAGTCTCTATGCGCCAGATCAAAACAAAATTCCCGAAAATGTCGAGCCTGTTGACGCCACCGCTCAGGCGAACCATTGCATGACGAAATAAATCGACGCCTTCGCGAGACCGTAAATCACGCTGCCGGCAATGACGAGCGACACGGTCGTCATGATAAAGCCGATGAGCGCGAAGAGCCCGTCACGGCCCATAATGCCGAAAGCGAACACCGAAATGGTGATTGCCGGCAGGATGTTGCCGAGCGGAACCGGCAGAACCAGCACGATCGAAAGCAGCAGACAGGCAAGGCCGGCGAAATATTCCGCCGGCGGCTCGGCGAAGATCGCAAGCCGCGGCTTCAGCATGCGCTCCGCCCAGGCGAGCCAGCGGTGGATACGGCCGACGATGGCCTCGAAATCTTCTCGCCGCATCGAACGGTTTGCGATCGCCTTCGGCAGCCAGGGTTTCAGCCCGAAGGTCAATTGCACTGCCAGAAAAACCAGCGGCGCGCCGAGCACGGCCGAGGTGCCGGGCGGGGTGGGAAAGGCGTTCGGCAGCGCGAAGATCAGCATTAGAGCACTGATCGCCCTGTCACCCATCGTCTCGAACAGATCGCCGATCGAAATCCACTCCCGGCTTCGGTCGCCTGCCAGCTGCCGCAGGACCGCTGAGAGGCGGCGGCCTTGGGGACGTGGCGGACGGGGTCTTCTGCGTCTGTTGGAATCGGCGTTTTCGATGCTCATGATACCGGTAGATGATGGAAGTGCAGGGTCCGAGTTTGGCCGCGCAATATGCCAATTGAATGACTTAAGGGATAGGAAATCAATGAGAAGACCTGTCGGCGGCTATTTGCGTTCGACTATCTCTCCTTTGCGCAGCAAGCCCATGCCAGGCAGATGCATCAAGTCTTGTAATTCTTGGCCAACAGTGCGAGCAGACGCTGAAGGTCAGAGAAACGGCAGGCAGGCAATGATTATTTCGTTCGACATCGGCGGCTCCGCCATCAAGGGCGGCATCGCCCGCTCCGAAACAGACATCGTTCCCCTCGGCCGCCGTGCGACGCCGAAGGAGGATTTTGCCGCTTTCGTCGAGACCCTGCGCGACATCATCGCCGAAATCGGCGAACAGCCGAGCCGCGTTGCTCTGTCGATCGCCGGCGTCGTCGATCCCGATACCCAGCGGCTGACCTGCGCCAACATTCCCTGCATCCACGGCCGCACGCTCGCAGCCGACCTCGAAGCCGAACTTGCTCTGCCTGTTTTGATCGCCAATGACGCTGACTGTTTCGCTATGGCTGAAGCCGGTCTCGGCGCCGGCCGCGGCCACCGTATCGTCTTCGGCGCCATCCTCGGCACCGGCGTCGGTGGCGGCCTGGTCGCCGATGGGCGCCTCGTCAACGAGGCCGGAGGCTTTGCCGGCGAATGGGGCCATGGCCCGATCATCGCATCGGTGGCCGGCAATCCGCCCGTCGCCATTCCCGCCTATGCCTGCGGCTGCGGTCAGAAGGGTTGTGTCGACACCGTCGGCGGCGCCCGCGGCCTGGAGCGCCTGCACAAGACGCTGCATGATCTCGACCTTGCGAGCGAAGAGATCATCGATCAGTGGCGGCGCGGCGAGGAGAAGGCGACGCGCACCGTCGACGTCTATATCGATCTCGTCGCCTCGCCGCTCGCCCTGACGATCAACATCACCGGCGCCACCATCGTGCCGGTCGGCGGCGGACTTTCCAATGTCGCGCCCCTGCTGGCCGAGCTCGACCGGGCGGTGCGTACCCGCACCCTGCGCAAGTTCGACCGGCCGCTGGTGGTGCCGAGCGAATGCCGCATCGAACCAGGCTTGATCGGCGCAGCGCTGCTGGGACTGAAAGCCAATGCCGCTGCATCCTAAAGCACCGGCCACATCCGCACGATCGCTGCGAACCGGCTCCAGTCTTTGCGTTCCAACGGCGTCCATCCGGCTTCGGCGACTGCCGGAAGGCGCGGGAAGACCAGCCGGTTGAAGTAGGCTCGAGAAAGGAAATTTCCGGTCCAGATGCAGGCCTGAACCCCACGCATCCTGTCCCGCAATGCTTCCGACAACTCGCCCTCGGCCTCGTAAGCATAGGTATGTTCCGGCGGTGCATGGCCCGCCCAGCTCGCACCGGGCTCATCCCAGGCTTCCGCCTGCGCCATGTCGAGATAATAGGCTTGGCCCGGCGTCATCACCACATCATAGCCTTGCTGCGCCAGCTCGATGCCGACAGCGGACTCTTCCCAAGCCATCAGCAAAGTGCCGTCGCGGTGGACGCCGCCACCATGTGAGACTTCGTTCCAGCCGGCGAGCTTCTTGCCGCGATCCGACAACATGGCCTTGATCCGTTTCAGAAAATAGGATTGCAGCTCGGCCGTGCCGGCGATTTTCTCCCGCTCCATCAGCGCCTTGCAAAGCGGCGACGAAAGCCAGGCGCCGCTTGCGACCTCGTCGCCGCCGATGTGAATATATTCACCGGGGAACAGCGTGATCATCTCGTCGAACACCTTGCCGAGAAATTCATAGGTGAATTCGACCGCCGGATTGAGGGCATTGTTGGGATAACCCTGGACGGCGCGATAGCTGTCCGGCGCCTCCTGCCCGTCGACGAGGCCGGGGAGTGACAACAGCGTCGCGGTGCTATGGCCGGGGACATCTATTTCCGGCACCACCTCGATATGCAGCGCGGCGGCATGCGCGACGATCCGCCTGACGTCCTCCTGCGTGTAATGGCCGGAGCGCGGTTCCGCCCCGTCACCAAGCTGCGGCACGAGCGCCTCGTCCGGGCCATGCCGCGCGCCGATCTCCGTAAGCTGGGGATAGGCCTTGATCTCCAGCCGCCAGGCTTCGTCGTCGGTCAGGTGCCAATGGAAGACGTTGAGCTTGTTCCAGGCGAGGATATCGATCAGCCGCATGACGTCAGCCACCGGATAGAACTGTCTGGCCACATCGAGATGGCAGCCGCGCCAGTCATAACGCGGCTGGTCGGCAATCGTGCCGAAATTCGGAAATCTGAAGCTCTCGCGATCGGCACGCGCGCCGTGCATGATTTGCGCCAGACTGATCAGGCCATAGTGCCGACCCGCCGCATCCGCGCTGGAGAGCACGACCTCATGCGCGGTAAATCGTATTTCATAGGCGAGCGCAGCGATCGATGATTCGTTGACGAAACGAACAGCGCGCCCGCCCTTTACGCCGCAGAGCGAAAACGGCACGTTTTCGGCCGGATAGAGCCGCTGGTAAAGCGAAAGAACAAGGGACAGTGCCTTGACCGCTTCGGGTCGTGTGCTCTCGGCCGGATAAAGGACGACCGGCAGCTCTCCCGCCTTCAGCGCGAGCGCCAGCGGCCAGGGCAGCAGCGAATAGGGCTCCTCCACCCGGCCCGGCGGCAGAAGCGGCGGCGAAATGCCGCCATCCCGGCCTTCGAGAAGGAGATCGCCGAAACCGACAGGAAGATGGCGCCCGTCGCCAAGTGTCAGATAGGCCGATTTGACCCCTGATGTCACATGTTTCGGTTCTCGGGTCAGCCCCTCGACGGTGAACCGCCAGTGGCCGCCCGGCGGCACGCTCAGCCCCTCTGGCGGCCGGAACTCATGCAGATGCGCGACTTGTCGCTTCAGGCTGCCGCCATCGCAGACATGTTTGTCGGCAACCCGCGTCTCCGACGTATAGGCGAGCGAGAAGCCGGAAAGCGGCTCGGCTGAAAGATTGAAGAGGGTGAAGATCAAGCGCCCGAAACTGCCTTCGACCGGACGCCAGCTTGTTTCCAGACGATAATCGGCCATGGTCGCGCCTCCTCGGTCGATGAGCGGCCGGGATCGCGGCTGCTCTCCCGACATGCTTTCACGAGCTTAGCTTTTTCGAGGCGGCAAGGGAATCGGCGCGAGTCGAGAGGAACCGGGCAGTGATGAGAACCGTGAGATTTCGACCTGCAAGGAAAACGGCGCGGCTTTCGCCGCGCCGTCCTCACTCGGCTGCCAACGCCGGCGGATCTCTGTCATCCGCCTCTTCCTGGATGGCGTCGGCATCCCGGCCCGGCTCGTCCTTTGCCTTCGGCTCGCGGCCGAAGAAAAGGGCGTAACCGGCGGGCAGAACCAGAATGGTGAGCACTGTCGCAACCAGGATGCCGCCCATCATCGCGTAGGCGAGCGGACCCCAGAAGACGCCGCGCGAGATCGGGATCAGCGCCAGCACGGCGGTCAGCGCCGTCAGCATGATCGGCCGGAAACGCCGAACGGCAGCACCGACGATCGCCTCCTGCCGGTGCATGCCGGCCTTGATATCCTGGTCGATCTGGTCGACCAGGATGATCGAGTTGCGCATAATGATGCCGAGCAGCGCGATGACGCCGAGGATCGCGACGAAACCGAAGGGCGCGCCGCTGATCAGCAGGGCGGCCGCAGCCCCGATGATGCCGAGCGGCCCGGTGGCGAGCACCAGCATCGCCTTGCCGAAATGCTGCAGCTGCACCATCAGCAGCACGATGATGACGGCGAGCATGATCGGCGCCTTGGCGGCGATCGACATCTGGCTTTCCGCCGCATCCTCGGCGCCGCCCTGAATCTCGACGTTGTAACCGGCCGGCAGGCTGTCGCGCAGGTCCTTCATGTCGGCGTACATCTTCATGACGACGTCGTTCGGCTGCACGCCATCCGGCAGCGTCGCGCGCACCGTGATCGTCGGCAGCCGGTCGCGCCGCCATTCGATGCCCTGCTCCATGACAGGTACGACCTTGGCGACCTGCGAGACCGGCACGAAGCCGCCGAAATCGGTCGGGACATAGACCGAGTTGACCGCCGACAGCAACGAGCGGTTGGCATCCGGCTCGCGGGCGACGATCGAGACCGTCTCCTCGCCGTCACGAAAATCGTCGAGCGGCGCCCCGGACATGGCGGTCTGCAGCATCTGACGCACGCGCTGCGAGGTCACACCAAGCGCCCGGGCGCGATCCTGGTCGATCACCAGCTTCATCGCCGGCACCGGCTCCAGCCAGTCGTCGTGGATGGCGCCGAGCATCGGATTGGCTTCGAAACGCGCCTTCACCTGATCGGCGATCGCTCGCACCTCCTGGCGGTCAGGTCCCATGATGCGCATCTGCACCGGCCAGCCGGTGGGCGGACCGAGGAAGAGGCGGTCGACCTTGCCGCGGATCGAGGGGAAATCCTCCGCAAGGATCGTGCGCAGCTTGACGATCAAGCGTTCGCGCGCCGGTTCGTCCTTCGCCATGACCAGCAGCTGGGCGAAGTTCGGATTGCGCAGCTGCTGGTCGAGCGGCAGGAAGAAGCGCGGTGCGCCTTCGCCGATATAGGTAGCGATGAACCGCTTGTCGGGATCATCCATCATCTTCGCTTCGAGCGCCTTTGCCTGCACCTCGACTTCCCGAACGCTGGTGCCTTCGGGCAGCCAGAGATCGACCAGGATTTCCGGCCGCGAAGATTGCGGGAAGAAATTCTGCGGAATGAACTGGAAGGCCCAGAGGCTGGTAACGAAGGTTCCGAGCGTCAAGAGCAGCACGATCACCCGATGGCGAACCGCCCAGCCGACCGTGCCGCGCAGCCGGCGATAGAAGCTCGTGTCAAAAGCATCGTGATGCTCGCCGGCGTGATGGCGCTGCTTGAGGATCATGTAGCCGAGCCACGGCGTAAAGTAGACCGCGACGAACCACGAGGTAACAAGCGCGATGCCGACGACGTAGAACAGCGAACGGACATATTCGCCTGCCGTCGATGCCGCGAAACCGACGGGAATGAAGCCGGCCGTGGTGATCAGCGTCCCCGTCAGCATCGGGAAAGCGGTCGAAGAATAGGCGAAACTTGCCGCCTCGATCTTGACGAGCCCCTCCTCCAGCTTTCGCTCCATCATCTCGACGACGATCATTGCATCGTCGACCAGCAGGCCGAGTGCGATGATCAGCGCGCCGAGCGAGATGCGCTGCAGGTCGATGCCGAGTTCGTACATCAGTGCGAAGGTGGCGGCGAGCACCAGCGGAATGGCGATGGCGATGACCAAGCCCGAGCGCCAGCCGATCGACAGGAACGAGACGACGAGCACGATGACGAGGGCTTCGCCGAGCGCATGCATGAATTCGCTGACCGCATCCGTCACCACGTCGGGCTGGTTGGCGATCTGATCGACGGCAACACCGTAAGGCAGAGCCTCTTCGAAGCGCTGATAGGTCGCCTCCACGCCCTTGCCGACGTCGGTGACGTTGAAGCCCTTGGCCATGACAACGCCGACCTGAACACTGTCATGGCCGTTGAAACGGTATTTGCGCTGGTAGGGATCCTCGAGCCCGGAACTGACGGTGGCGATATCGCCGAGGCGGGTCACCTGGCCGCCGGCGCGAAGGCTGAGATCGCGGATATCGGCCACCTTCTTCATGTCGCCTTCGACCGAAATGCGCACCGAGCGCAGGCCGGTATCGACCGAGCCTGCCGGATCGACATTGTTCTGGCCCTTGATGGCATTCTGCAGGTCTGGGATGGTCAGGCCGCGCTCGGCAAGCGCCTTGGACGAAACGTCGATATAGATCTTCTCAGGCTGGTCGCCGATGATGACGGCCTTCTCGACGCCCGGCGTCGTCAGCAGCATGTCGCGCGCCTGGATCGCGAATTTCTTCAGTTCCGGATAGGAATAACCGTCGCCGCTGATCGAATGCAGCGTGATGAAGGTATCGCCGAATTCGTCGTTGAAATAGGGACCGAGCAGGCCCTGCGGCAGTTCGCTGGAAATGTCGCCAACCTTCTTGCGCACCTGGTAGAAGGCATCCGCCACGTCCTTCGAATTCGTGTCGCCCTTGACCTGCAGCGTGATGATCGCACTGCCCGCCCGCGTATAGGACTTGACCCAGTCGATATGCGGCGTCTCCTGCAGCTTGCGTTCGATCTTGTTGACGACCTGATCTTCCATTTCCTGAATGGAAGCGCCGGGCCAGATCGCCTGCACGACCATGACGCGGAAAGTGAATTCCGGATCTTCGCGCTGGCCCATGCGCATCAGGCCGAGCACGCCGGTGATGATGATCAGTCCGAAGAGGAAGCGGGCGATGCTTGGATGGCCGATCGCCCAGCGCGACAGATTGAAGGGCCGCTTTTCGGTATTGGCGTCCATGGTCATGTTTCCTTTGGAGCATGATGCCGAAAAGTGTCAGCGGTTTTCGGGAACATCATGCTCAAATTGCTTTAATTTGCGCGATCAGCGCACGGTCTGATCCGTATCGGCCGAGGCCGATTGCTGCTCGGGCATCTTCACCTTCAGGTTCTCGCTCATGAACTGGGTGCCGGCGGCAACGACGAGATCGCCGCTATCGAGGCCTTCGGTCACATGCACGCCGTCGCCGGTGAAATCGGCGACCTTGATATCGCGGCCATGTACCGTCGCCGTGTCGCGGTCGACCGTCCAGACCATTTGCTTGCCGTCCCTCTCGGCCAGCGCAGTGAGCGGGATCGAGACATAGCTGTTATCGTTATTGACATCGGCTTCGATCGTCGCGGTCATGCCGAGCAACACGCGGGGATCGTTCGGCAGGCTCACGCGAACCGCAAAGGTGCGCGACTGCTGGTCGGCGCTGCCGGAAACCTCGCGCACCTTGCCGTCGAGCACCAGCCTGTCGTCCGCCCAGAAACTGGCCTTGACCGTCTTGCCGGGCTTGAATTCGGCAATGTCGTTTTCCGGAACCGCGATCTGCACTTCCTTTTCGCCATCGACGGCAACGGTAACAACGGGGCTGCCGGAGCCGACGACCTGGCCGATATCGGCATTGATCGATGTCACGATGCCATTCTGCCCGGCCTTGAGCTCGGTATAGCTCACCTGGTTCTTCGCCTGGTCCAGCGCCGAGAGCGCTGCGTCCCGCTGCGAGATCGCCTGGTCATGGCTGAGCGCGGCCTGCTCGAGCTGCGACTTCGGAGCGACGCTCTTGTCGAACAGCTGCTCGGCGCGCTTGTTGGCGAGATCGGCGGTTTCGACGCCCCTTTCCGCCGCGGCGAGATTGGCCTCCGCCGTCTTGACCGCGAGCTGGTAGTCCGTGGCGTCGACGCGGGTGAGAACGTCGCCGGGCGTCACCCGATCACCAATATCGACGAGACGCTCGGTGATCTTGCCAGCCACCCGGAAGCCGAGGTTCATCTCCGTGCGCGCCTTGACCGCCCCTGAATAATCAAGCTTGCGAGTATCGTCGGCCTTGGCGATCTCCACGACCTTCACCGGCCGGATGACTTCCTTGACCTCAGCTTTTTCTTCCGAGCAGGCGGAAAGGCCGATGCCGATGGCGCCGACAAGCGCGAGGCTTGCGACGGACGGCATGCGTTTGCTGAGGGTCTTGAGCGAAAACATCTTCCGCACTCCTGGAATGTTTCGGGGGATCGACGGTGGCTGCCGTCGATTATTTCTTGAGCGCCCTGATGACGTAGTCGATCAGTTCGTCGACGCTTGCGCGGTTGGTTTTGGCAAGACATTGCGCCACCATCTGCGGATGACAGAGATTGATCGTCGCCGCGCCGAAACAGCGGGAGGCGACGACCGGGTCCTGCTCGGCGAATTCGCCGGCTGCGATGCCTTCGGCGATGATTTCGGCGATGAGATCATGGACGCGATCGATATGTTTTTCGATGACATGCCAGTCGCGCTCGATCGCAACCACGATCATCTCGTGCACCTTCATCTCGTCGAGCATCGTATCCATCGTCCATTGATACTGGGTCTCGACATAGAGGCGCAGCCGCTCGCTGGCGCTGAGCGGCTGGTGGCGGATGTCATAAGCAAGCTGATAGCAGGTCGCGAGCATGCGCCCACAAAGCGCCTGATGGATTTCCACCTTGGAGGCGAAGAAACGATAGATATTGGCGGGAGACATGCCGAGATCGCGGGCGATGTCGGCCACTGTCGTCTTGCTGTAGCCGTAGTGACGGAACAGCCGCTCGGCCGCGTCGAGAATGCGCGTGACATTCTCCTGCCGCGTGACGTCGAGCGTATTTTCCGCAATGTCGTTCATGAGTATTGGTGCCTCGAATTACGACTGACGATTTTCGAATTTCGTCAGTCGTAAAATATCAGGCGTCATTTGTCAATGCCGCCTGCGTGGCACGAGCGGCTGAGCGTGATGAAATTTCGAAACGATGTGATGATGAGCGTCGGCCAAAATTGAAAAGTGCCGCGACGTGAGACGCGCGGCACTTCGTCGGCGACAGCAGAAAAATCAGGCGAGCTTGACGTCGAGCGTGATCGGAACGGCGGCGAGCGCCTTGGAAATCGGGCAGCCGGCCTTCGCCTTGTTGGCGAGTTCGGTGAAGGTTGCCTCATCGGCGCCGGGGATGCGGCCGGAAAGCGAGAGATGGATGGCGGTGACGGCGAAGCCACCCTCGACGCTTTCGAGCGTCACCTTGGCCGAGGTTTCCATATGCTCGGCGGTGAAACCGGCTTCGCCGAGAATCAGCGACAGCGCCATGGTGAAGCAGCCGGCATGGGCAGCACCGATCAGCTCTTCCGGGTTGGTGCCGGGAATGCCTTCGAAGCGGCTGGCAAAGCCGTAGGGATAGTCTGTCAGGGCGCCGCTCTGGGTCGAGATCAGGCCCTTGCCGTCCTTGAGGCCGCCGCTCCAATGAGCCGAAGCCGTGCGATTGATCTGCATGCCGTCCTCCTGTTTCGATGGTTTTGAGGAAGCGGCAGGGCGCCGCTCCATGCCTGAGGGAGATTGGATAGGCTCCCCGCGAGACAATATAACGCTCTATCCTGAGAAGACGACAGGCTCGTAAAAATCGGCGGAATAGAAAGCCTTTCAGGCGGGATGCTGCTGCACGCCGAGGCCGCCGTCGATCGTCAGGCAGGTGGCGTTCATGAACGGGCATTCGTCGGAGATCATGAACACCGCCGCCATGGCGATCTCTTCCGGCGTCGCGATCCGCCCGCCAGGATGCAGCTTCATCGTCTCGGCTTTAGCTGCCTCCGGATCGGGGAAGCTGTTCCAGTAGTCGATGACCTTCTGTGTCGAGACATAACCCGGCGCCAGCGCGTTGACCCGGATATTGCGGGGCGCGTACTCCAGGCCGAGGGATTTCGTCATGCCGAGCAGCGCATGTTTCGCCAGCGGATAGGGAAAGGTGTGCGGAATGATCGTGAAAGCGTGCGTGGAGGCGATGTTGAGGATGACGCCGCCGCCGCGCTCGATAAACCCCGGCAGCACCGCCTTGCAGCAATTCCATGCTCCCTTGAGATTGATATCGAAGCAGCGGCTCCACTCCTCGTCGGTCGTGTGGAGCGGTTCGGCA
Source organism: Rhizobium aethiopicum (assembly GCF_014197535.1). GTDB lineage: Bacteria > Pseudomonadota > Alphaproteobacteria > Rhizobiales > Rhizobiaceae > Rhizobium > Rhizobium aethiopicum_A. The sequence continues at coordinate 41,539 of NZ_JACIFV010000004.1, read as the reverse complement.
AAGACGTTGACCCCGGCATTGTTGACGAGCCCATTCAATGGGCCGATCTCGTCGTTCGCCTGAGCAACCGCCTTCGTAATCGTTCCGGCATCGGTAATGTCGGCCGGCAGATAACCAAGCCGGCCGCCTGTGCTTGCGAGCTCTGCCGCTGCCTGCGCCAGCAGCGCTCCATCGCGATCGACGAGATAGACCGCAGCATTCTCCCTGAGGAAAGCCCTGGCGATCGCAAGGCCGATACCCTGCGCAGCGCCGGTGACCAGAATATTTTTGCCTTGCAGGCGATCGCTCATCTATCTCCCCTCCGGCTGAAGCGGCAGCGCCGACAGATCGATCATCACCTTGCCGGCAAGGGCTTCACCCGGCGCAAGCGGCATGAGCCCGCCGAATTCGGGCAAGTGATGGCCGTTCGGAAGGTGGCTCATCGGCTCGAGACAGAAGAAGTCGTTCCGGTCGGTCGGCATATAGAGCATGAAGCGGTCAAGCGCGCCCTCGGCTTTCAGCGCCGCCTGAATTCCTAGCTCCGGCCAGGCGATTGCCGCCCGCCTGTTCCAGCCCTCGAAGGCATTATTCATCCATTTCTGCGGCAACAGCTTGCCGGACCTGAAATCGAAATCATCAGGCACAGGCCCAGGCATATCTGGAAGATGGTCGGGTCGCTCGTTCCAGTAGCGGTCGGCAGCAATCGTCAGCCTCGTCTTTGGGGTCCGGGCGAAGAAGGGATGTTGACCGAGCCCGAAGGGAAGAGCGGTTTCGCCGCGGTTTTCCACGGAAAGCGTCAGCACCAGGCTATCGCCGGCGAGACGGATCTCCTGCCGGGTCAGATAGGCATAGGGTGAAACCCTGTCGACACTGCGGGAAAAGGAGAACTGCACATGCTCGACGCTGGCCTCTTCCAGCTGCCAGAAGCCGAGCCAGCCATCGCCGTGCCGATAGAGCGGATCGGAAGTATTCGGCTGGAAGGTATAGGCACGTCCGGCAAAGGACATGGTGTTGCCTTCCACACGATTGCCGAACGGCACCATCGCAAAATTCGCCATCGCCCCATCCGGCCCGCCGGCCGCGACGAGAAAGGGCGTCTCCCGATATGTTGCCGCGGTGACGGCAGCACCCCGGCGGCTGACCCGAACGGCGAGATCGCCGTGGCTCAGTTCGATTTCGTCCCCTGCCCGCTCATGGCTCATCCGCGTCGCCCCGCAGCCGAAGATCTCAAATTGTCGAGCAGCACGGCGATCAGCAGGATCAGCCCGCGCACGACATACTGATAGAATGCCTGAATATTCAGCAGGTTCATAACGTTTTCGGCAATACCCATGATCAGCACGCCGACGATGACACCGCTCATTGCCGCCCGGCCGCCGGCGAGCGAAACGCCGCCGAGGACGCAGGCCGAAATCACCGAGAGCTCGAGCCCCGTCGCCGCATTCGGCTGGCCGGAAGTGATGCGCGAGGCAAGCAGGATGCCGGCAATGCCGCAGACGAGACCCTGCAGCGCAAAGATCCAGACGCGCATGGTGACGACATTGACGCCGGCAAGCCGCGAGGCTTCCGGATTGCCGCCGATCGCCAGCGTGTTCTTGCCGAAGACTGTGCTGTTGAGCACGAAGCCGAAGAAGAGGAAAAGGATCAGCATGATCCAGATCGGCGTCGGCACCGTGAGGAAGCGCGACAGCGCCAGCTGGTAGAAGCCGGGATCGTTGATGCCGACGGCGCGGCCGTCCGAAGCGATCAGCGCCAGCCCGCGGACGATCTGCATGGTCGCAAGCGTGGTGATCAGCGCGTTGATGCGGAACCGGGCGATGACGATGCCGTTGACGAAACCGACGACGGCGCCGCAGAGCAGGGCTGCCAGCAGCCCGACGGGAATGGAGCCTGTCGCGTTCGACACCATCACCGCGGCCATGCCGGAGAAAGCGACGATCGATCCGACTGAAAGATCGAAATCGCGGGAGGCCAGGCAGAACATCATTGTGCAGGCGACGATGCCGATCGTGACGACCGATTGCAGCAGCCCCAGCATGTTCCGCTCGGTCAGGAAATTCGGAACGAAGAGCGAGACGATCACGAAGGCGGCGGCGAAGATCACCACCAGCCCCTGTTCGCCCAGAAGGATTTTTTTCAACGAAGTCATCGTCCGTGTTCCCAGTCTTAAATGATGCCGGCGGCGTTCTTGTCAGGGAGTGCCGCCGTCAGGATGCTGCGCTCGTGGAAATCCGGGCGGGCGACATTGGCCGCCACTCTGCCCTGGCACATCACCATGATGCGATCGGCAATGCCCATCACCTCGGGCAGCTCGCTCGAGATCACCACGATCGCCATGCCGCCAGCCGCCAGCTCATAAAGAATTTCATAGATTTCCGACTTCGCCCCGACGTCGATGCCGCGCGTCGGTTCGTCGATCACGAGAACCTTGATGCCCTGCTCGGAGAGCCAGCGGCCAAGGATGACTTTCTGCTGATTGCCACCGGACAGATTGATGATGTCCTGCCTGCGCGACGGCGTGCGCACCCGCAGCCGGGCGATGAACTGATCGGCCATCGCCGCCTCCTTCTTCGGGTTCAATATGCCGAATGGCGAAAAATGCCGGCGCGACGAGATTGCGATATTCTCTTCGATCGATCGGCCCTGGACGATACCGTCGAACTTGCGGTCCTCCGGGCAGAGCACCATGCCGGCCCGGATCGCCGCCTTCGGATCGTTCGGCGAAACGGCAACGCCGTCGATCGTAACCTCGCCCTGATGCCTGTTGTCGGCGCCGTAAAGCAGCCGCGCCATCTCGCTGCGGCCAGCACCGATCAGGCCGAAGAAGCCGAGAATCTCACCCTGGCGGACGGAAAAACTGATGGGATTGCGCAGCCTTGGTCCCGACAGGCCCTTGACCTCAAGCCTGACGCCGCCGAGCGGGCGCTCACGCCACCCCCAGACATTGCTGATCTCGCGCCCGACCATTTCGGCAATGATCTGCTCGCGCGTCGTCTTCGCGATCTCGGCATGGTGGGCGGCAAGCCTGCCGTCGCGCAACACGGTAAGGCTGTCGCAAAGCCGAAAAATCTCGTCAAGGCGATGCGAAACGTAGAGAATGACCGTTCCCCTCGCCTTCAGCCTGTCGATGAGTGAAAACAGGATTTCGCTTTCGCGCGAGGAAAGCGAGGAGGTCGGCTCGTCGAGCGCAATGACCCGTGCGTCGAGCATGACCGCCTTGGCGATCTCGACCATCTGCCGCGCGCCGATCGAAAGCGAAGCGACTTTGGCCGATGGATCAACATCGATGCCGATCTCTTCGAGTTTCGACCGCACCGTCTCGATCAGTGTTTTGGCATTAATCACGCCGCCCTTGCCGGGAAAGCGGCCAAGCCAGAGATTCTCGGCCACCGTCAGCTCCGGAACGAGCTGCAGTTCCTGATGGATGACGATGACGCCGGCATGGAAGGCGTCACGCACCGAGGCATATTTCTGTTCTTCGTCATCGATGAGAATGCTGCCGGCATCGGCGGCCTGATCGCCTGACAATACGCGGATCAGCGTCGATTTGCCCGCGCCGTTCTCACCCATCAGGCCGTGGACAGCGCCCTTCTCGACCGTGAAGGAAACATCCGACAGCGCCTGCACGCCCGGATAGCCCTTGGAGATATGTTTGAATTCGAGAAAAGCCATCGTCACTCCACCGAAGGTCCCGGCGGCACATTCAAGCGGCCGCCGGAGATGCATCATCGCGGGCGATGATTACTCGATGCCGAGTTCCTTGCGGACCTTCTCGTAGTCGCCGCGCAGTGCCAGCGAACCGGAGGTCAGCGTCAGCTTTTCCGGCTCCTTGTTGTTGGCGATCCAGTCGTACATGTTCAGCGCCGTTTCATAGCCGTGACGCTTCGGCGAGATGATGACCGTGCCGAAGAAGCCGGTCGCAGCCGGCTTCTTGAACTCGTTGATCGCCGATTCCGCGCCGCCGATGCCGACGCCGATCACGTTGGCAGCCGGAATTCCGACCGATTCCGAAGCGCGGACGGCGCCGAGAACGGCTTCGTCGTTGAGTCCAAAAGCCACCCAGTATTTCACGTCGGCATGCTTGTTGAGGACGGTGGTCGCCGCATTGAGCGCTGCCTCGGTATCCGTTTTCGCCTGCGGCGCATCATAGATGTTCTCGGCCGGGAAGCCGGCCGACTTCAATACCGAGATTGCACCTTCGACGCGATCGACGGCGGTCGGCAGCTGATCGTAGGAGACCCGGATCGCGCCGACATTCTTCATGTCCCAGCCGCGTTTCTTGATTTCGTCGACGATGGCCTGTCCGACGGTCTCGCCGATCTTGGTGGCTGAGATACCCATATGCGGCACCTCTTCCAGCGGTTTGCCGTCGGCACTGACGAGACGATCGTCGACCGTCATCAGCTTCAGCTGGTTGGCTTCGGCCTTGGCGACGATGCCGGGACCGAGTTTGACGTCGGGCGTGCAGATGATGAAACCCTGCGCGCCCTGAGCACCGAGATTGTCGATCGCCGACTGAACCTTCTCGCCGTCTTCAGCGCCGATCTTGACGACGGTGAAGCCTTTTTCCTTGGCGGCCTGGTCGGCGAATTTCCATTCGTCCTGGAACCAGGGCTCTTCCGGCTGTTTGACGATGAAACCGATCTTGACGTCTGCGGAAAATGCCGAGCCGGCTGTCAGAATGGCGAAAGTGCCAGCCAGAATAGCTGCTTTGAACAAGCGCATGTCTCTCTCCCTAAACTCTGAAATCGAGCAACTGCCTCCCAGGCAGCGCCCAATGAATTAGGTTAAATCATCATACCAGTCAATTGCCAATGTATGATGATTGGAATAATAGGATAGGGACGACAGACGGATGGACCCGTCGCAAACTGGATCGAATTCGGTTAATCAGGTTCGGTGGCTGCCTGGGAGAGAGCGCGGAGAGGTGAAGTTGGAATCGACTGAGGAACAAGGCCGAATGGAAACCTCCGGCAGCGAACGCCGCCCGCGCGTACGCCGCAACGTGACGGCGGCCATCGCTCAGGACATCTGCGCGGACCGCTATCCCTCGGGCTCGCCGCTGCCGCGCGAGAACGACCTCTGCGAACTCTACGGCGTCAGCCGCACGGTGATCCGCGAATCATTAAAAGTGTTGGAATCCAAGGGGCTTGTCCGTGGCAAGCCGCGGGTCGGAACGACCGTTTGCGATCGGGATGACTGGAACATCCTGGACGCCGAGGTGCTCGACTGGATGGGGCCCTACATCAGGGACTTCGACCTGCTCGGCTGCATTCTCGAAGCCCGGCGCACCATAGAGCCGGCGGCCGCAGAATATGCCGCCGAACGCGCCAGCGCCCAGGAAATCGCCGACCTCGACAAGGCCTGGCGTCAGATGCGCGACAGTGCAGGCGATCCGGAAAGCTTCACCGATGCCGACGTAATGTTTCATACGGTGCTGCTGACCGCCAGTCACAACCAAGTGTTCCGCCGTCTGTCGAGCGCCATTCACGCGGCGCTGAAATATGCGCTGCATGCCTCCAACATCGCCGTTGAAAACCGGGAGGATGCGGTGCTCGTTCACGGCGAACTGGTCGAGGCCTTGCGCATGCGCGACAAAACCGGCGCGAGGGAATGCGCCAATCGCATGCTCGACCTTGCGGTTCGCGACCTTGCCGCCGCCGAGAAGGTGATCGGCAGAACGAAATGATCACGCGCTGTCCCATCGCAAATCCGAGAAGAGATTAAGACCTAAGATGAAGATCACCAAACTCACCACCTATATCGTTCCGCCGCGCTGGCTGTTTGTGAAGGTCGAGACCGATGAAGGCATCGTCGGCTGGGGCGAACCGGTCGTCGAAGGCCGTGCGCTGACCGTCGAGGCCGCCGTCCACGAACTGGAAGACTACCTGATCGGCAGGGATCCCTTCCTGATCGAGGACCATTGGACGGTGATGTATCGCGGCGGTTTCTATCGCGGCGGCGCCGCCCATATGAGCGCGATCTCAGGCATCGACCAGGCGCTCTGGGACATCAAGGGAAAGGCGCTCGGCCAGCCGATCCATTCCCTGCTCGGCGGCCAGCTGCGCGACCGCATCAAGGTCTATTCCTGGATCGGCGGCGACCGTCCTTCTGACGTCGCCAACAATGCCAGAAACGTGGTTGCCCGCGGCTTCAAGGCGATCAAGCTCAACGGCTGCGAGGAAATGCAGATCGTCGACACCAACGAGAAGGTGGAAAGGGCGGTCGAGACCATCGCCGCCATCCGTGAGGCGATCGGTCCGCATATCGGCATCGGCGTCGATTTCCACGGCCGCGTGCACAAGCCGATGGCCAAGGTTCTCGCCAAGGAACTCGAGCCCTACAAGCTGATGTTCATCGAGGAACCGGTGCTTTCGGAAAACAAGGAAGCGTTGCGCGACATCGTCAATCATACCTCGACACCGATCGCGCTTGGTGAGCGGCTCTATTCACGCTGGGACTTCAAGCAGGTCCTCTCGGACGGCTATGTCGACATCATCCAGCCGGATCTTTCCCATGCCGGCGGCATCACCGAATGCCGCAAGATCGCCGCCATGGCCGAAGCCTATGACGTCGCTCTGGCGCCGCATTGCCCGCTCGGCCCAATCGCGCTCGCCGCCTGCCTGCAGGTCGATGCCGTCAGCTACAATGCTTTCATCCAGGAACAGAGCCTCGGCATTCATTACAATACCGGCAATGACATCCTTGACTACGTCTCGAACAAGGAGGTGTTCCACTATGCCGATGGTTTCGTCTCGATCCCGCAGGGGCCGGGCCTCGGCATCGAGGTCGACGAGGCCTATGTCATCGAGCGCGCCAAGGAGGGCCATCGCTGGCGCAACCCGATCTGGCGGCACGCCGACGGCAGCTTTGCCGAGTGGTGAGAGAATGAAGGGTCGCGCCAGCGGCCCTTTTTCATTCGCATTGTAGGATATCAACCATCTCCTGCGTCATAATGGAAGCTCAAGAGGAGGTTTCCCATGGCCAGAGCAATCGCAATCATCATCGCCCGCTTCATCTTTAGTTTCATCTTCTTCATGGCCGCCGGCTTCAAATTCGCCGATATCGGCGCCACGGCGAGCTACATTGCCGCCGCCGGCTTCCCGATGGCGACCTTCCTCACCTGGGTCGCAGCCTTTTTCGAAATCGCCTTGGCCCTAGCCTTCATCTCGGGCGCCTTCTTCACCGAGGCGAGCCTGCTGGCGGGCATCTACGTGATCTTCCTTGCGTTCGCCTTCCACGGTCCGTCCCATTGGCAACAGAACCAGGCCGAATTCGGCTTCTTCGTCGATCACTTCACCTTCCTCGCCGGCCTGCTCTTCGCCGCCGTCCACGGGCCGGAGAGATGGGCCTTGCGGCAAACGTTCCTCCGTTAGGCTTTTCCCTCCGGAACGAACTGCCGCGCCAAACATTGGCCTATCTGCAGAACGTTACGGAGGGTCGCCCATGGAGCTGAAGGACAAGGTTGCGCTGGTCACTGGTGCCGGTTCCGGCATCGGCAAAGCGGCCGCATTGAAACTCGCCGCCGAAGGGGCAAAGGTCGCAGTGCTGAGCCGGACGGCAGACGAGGTCGAGAAGACCTGCGCCGAGATCGGGGCCGCCGGCGGCGAGTCGATCTCGCTGACCGCCGACACCAGCGACGAAGGCCAAATGCGAGCTGCGGTGCAGAAACTCACAGAGACCTTCAACGGCCTCGACATCGTTGTCGCCAATGCCGGGATCAATGGCGTTTGGGCACCGATCGACGATCTGAAGCCGGAAGAATGGGACAAGACCATTGCCGTCAATCTGCGCGGCACCTATCTGACCCTGCATCTGACGGTTCCGCATCTGAAGCGCCGCGGCGGTTCGATCGTCGTCGTCTCGTCGATCAACGGCACCCGCACCTTCACGACGCCGGGCGCCACCGCCTACAGCGCAACCAAGGCGGGCCAGGTCGCCATGGTCCAGCAGCTTGCCCTGGAACTCGGCCGCCACGACATCCGCGTCAATGCCGTCTGCCCCGGCGAGATCGAGACCAATATCAATGCCAATACCGATAGCCGCCGTCGCGAGGAGACGGAGGTGCCGGTCATCTGGCCGCAGGGCGATATTCCGATTGCTGGCGGAAGGGCAGGCAAAAGCGAGGATGTTGCCGAAACCATCCTCTTCCTTGCCTCCGATCGCGCCCGGCACATCACCGGCACACCTATCTGGATCGACGGCGGCCAAGGCCTGTTGCGGTAAGCCTCGAATGTTTGGCGGAATATCAGCCGTTCAGCCGGGCGCTGTCGAACGTATAGAGTTCCTGGGCGCGCTGCACCCCGCGCAACGCATAACGTCCGACGCAGGCAAGCGCGGCGCGCTCTTCCGCCGGTATGGCCGCGGCGAAATCGGAGGAGATCAGCAGGTTGAGGTCGACCGAACGGCACATCGAAGCGATCCGGCTGACTTCGTTGACGGCGGGGCCGATGACGGTGAAGTCCAGCCGGTCCTGGCTGCCGATATTGCCGTAGAAGACATCGCCGATATGCAGGCCGATATAGACGTCGGTCGTCGCCCGGCCGTCGGCAGCGCGCGCCGCATTCAGCTTGGCGAGCTTTTCCCGCAGCAGCGATTCGGCCCCGAGCGCCGCACGGCAGGTTTCGGCCGGTACCTCGCCCTTGAAGATGGCGAGCACACCGTCGCCGATCAGCTTCAGCACATTGCCGCCGGCCTCATGGATCGCCGAGATGGCTACCTCGCTGTAATCGTTGAGCAGCGGAATGATTTCCTCCGGTGGCACGCGATCGGAAATCTTGGTGTAGTTCAACAGATCGGAAAACCACAGCGCGGCCGAGATCCGCTCCGATTTACCGCGGCTGATCTTGCCTTCCATCACCTGGCGCGCCGCATCCTCGCCGAGATAGACTTCCGCGATGGTGCGGGCGATGCGCCCGAGCGCAACGCACTTGATCGCCAATCCGAGGACCGGCACCAGCTTGCGCAGGATGGCGAGATCGTGATCGGAAAAGCCCTCGGGATGTTTGGTTGCGAAATGCGAGAAGAAGCAATCCATCTCACCGATCGTGCCGGCTTCGCTGAAACGATGCATCATTGCTACGAAATCGGTGTTGCCGGCTTCGGCGATCTTGTCGAGCATGGTGAAATCGATCGGATCGCCGAAGCCGATGCGTCGGCGGACCTCCCGCTCGTTGCCCGACCAAAGATGATAGAAGGCAGAGCGCTGCCAGGTCGCAGCCGCTTCGCCCGAGCCCGTCGGGCCATACTCGAATTCGGTTTCGATCTCCTCGACGCTGTCCCAGCGGAAGGCCCGGCCCTCATGCACGGGGTGCAGCGTGTCCATCAGCGCCATGCCGCGGTCGAGCGGCAGGCCGGCATCGCGACAGGCCGCGCAGAAGCCGGTCATGAGCTCCGCTTCCGAAGCGCCCTTCAGCCCCTGCTCCGTAACCCAGGCTGCAATCGTGCTGACGTCGCTGTAATCCATGCCGCTCACCTTTGTACGTTCCGAAGCTGTAGCCCGAACTCAGCGTGGAAGGAAGTCGATTGGTTCAACCGTCCGTAGGCATATTATAGGGCGTGACGATTTCGATGGAAGAAAGCGAAGCTGGAACGGCCCGCCCCGGTGCTTGTGCCCGGCTCATGATCGCCCTGAAGGCCGAGCGGGCGTCGGTTCTGAGATCGTGATGCAGCACGAAGCCGATACGGCCTGCGGCAAGCAGGGCGCGGTTATCGGCATCGAGGTCGTGGGCGACAAAGACTCGGACGGGACGGTCGGCGGCATCGAAGGCTGCCAGCACCGCGCGATTGCCACCGCCGATCGAATAGACGGCGTTGATGGCGGGATCGGCCGCGAGCGCTGCCGCCGCAAGTGTTCCCGTCGCCCTGTCGCTGCCGTGCCCTTCGCTGATTTCGGTGATGCCGATATCCGGGTAACGGGCGCGGATGATGCGGCGAAAACCGATTTCACGCTCCTCCTCACCGCGGAACCGCCCGCTCGACAGTGTCACCAGCACCTTGCCTCCGTCACGTCCGAGGAATTCGCCCATCAGATAGGCGGCGGTCTCTCCCGCCGCCCGGTTGTCGGCGCCCGCATAGGCGATGCGAAGCGAATTCGGCAGATCGGTCACCAGCGTCACCACCGGAATGCCGGCCGCATCCGCCCGCGCGACGGCGGCAGCGACCTCGGCAACGTCAGGCGCCTTGAGCACGATCCCGTGCGTGCCGCGTAACCGGATGCGATCGAGAAGCTGCACCAGCTCGGCCGGCTTCATCACCTCGGCAAAGTGGAAGCGGCAGCGGAAGACGCCGGGCAGGAAGGTCGCCATCTCGGCCTCGAAGGCGGCGCGCACCGCATCGCTGAAACGCTGAGGCGTCTCCATAACGATATCGATCGCCAGCATGCGCCCGCTGCCCATCGCCACTGCCTGCTGTTTTTCCAGCTCCGCGATCGCCGCCTTCACCCTCATTTCCGTCTGCTGACGCACACCCGGCCGGCCGTTCAGCACGCGGTCGACGGTCGCGGTGCTCAAGCCGGCCTGGAAGGCAATGTCCTTGACGAGGAAGAGATGGGCCACGGAATCCGCTTGATGGTTTTTTGATGGGTTTCTGATCTATATCACCCGCCATCGCGGCGTATAGTGCCTTCATCAAAAAGAGGAGGAGCCATCATGAAAGCCGACAATTCGCAGAAGCTGCGCGCTGACCGCGTCTGGCTCAGCGAAGACGCCTGCGACCTCGGCGATTTTCGCCGCCTTGCGCAAAAGACGACCGCCCTTGCCGATTACCCGACAGCTTCAGCAGTCGAGAAGAACGTGCTGATCTATGACAGCAGCAAGGTAACGGCAGCGGCGGCAACCGGCGAAGGCAAACGCCTCGTGCTGGCTGAAATCTGCGAAGCTTTCGGTGAAGGCCCCGGCGTCGTCGTTTTCAAGCATGCTTACCAAGACACCGCCACCATCGACCGCGCCAGCGCGATTTTCGAGGCCATCATCGAGGAACAGCACCGCACCTCGACAGGCGGCGGCGATCACTTCGCCAAGCCCGGCGCCAACGACCGCATCTGGAATTCGCTGGAAAAACACTGCCTCGCCGATCCGAAAAATTTCGCCGAATATTACAGCAACGCCATTATCGCGCTCGCAAGCGAAGCCTGGCTCGGCCCGAGCTACCAGATGACGGCGCAGGTCAACCGCGTCAATCCGGGCGGTGCGGCGCAGTCGGCCCATCGCGACTATCATCTCGGCTTCCAGTCGTCTGCGGTCATCGAGCAATTCCCGGCGCATGTGCACCGTCTCTCGCCTGTGTTGACGCTGCAGGGTGCGGTCGCCCATTGCGAGATGCCGCTCGAAAGCGGTCCGACACTCTTCCTGCCGCACAGCCAGACCTATGTGCCAGGTTATCTGGCGCTGAAGCGCCAGGAGTTCCGTGATTATTTCGAGGCCAACCACGTCCAGCTGCCACTCGAAAAGGGCGACGTCGTCTTCTTCAATCCCGCCCTCTTCCACGCCGCCGGCACCAACCGCTCGGCCGACATCAAGCGTGTCGCCAACCTCCTGCAGGTCTCCTCCGCCTTCGGACGAGCCATGGAGACCGTCAACCGAGAGAGAATGAGCGCCAGACTCTTTCCCGCCCTTAAGGCGTTGCGAGACCGGCTCTCGCCCGACGAAATCGCCAACGCCATCGCCGCCTGCGCCGAAGGTTATTCCTTCCCCACCAATCTCGACCGCGACCCGCCGCTCGGCGGGCTGGCGCCGAAGACGCAGGCGCAGTTGATGCACGAGGCGCTGCGGGAAGGCTGGAGCGACGAGACTTTTAAGGCAGCGCTTGCCGAGCAGGCGCAGAAGAAATTGAGCTGAAGTAGAGATAGGGGCCCCCTCATCCGCCTGCCGGCTTCTCCCCGAGGGGAGAAGAGATTTGAGGCGATGTCTCGGTTCCTCTTCTCCCCTCGGGGAGAAGGTGCCTGTAGGGCGGATGAGGGGGCCACACGGCACCAATCTAAGAGCCTTCCGCACCCCCGCGGGAGGCCATTCGCACATCATCACCAAGGAGCAACCACATGAGCACAGATCACGGCCGCCTCGACGGTAAGATTGCCATCGTCACCGGTGGTACGCAGGGATTGGGCGCAACCATCGCCCGTCTCTTCGCCGAACGCGGCGCGGAAGGCATCGTCATCTGCGGCCGCAACGAAGCCAAGGGCAAAGCGAAGGCCGCGGAGATTTCGGCTGCGACCGGTGCCAGGGTCGTCTATGTCAAAGCTGATCTCGGCAAGGTCGAGGATGCCCGAAATGTGGTGCACGTCTGCGACCAGGCCTTCGGCCGTGTCGACGCCCTGGTCAATGCCGCCGCCATCACCGATCGCGGCACCATTCTCGACACCAGCCCCGAGCTGTTCGATGCCATGTTCGCCGTCAATGTACGCGCACCGTTTTTCCTGATGCAGGAGGCGGTAAAGATCATGCGCCGCGAAAAGATCGAAGGCACCATCGTCAATATCGGCTCGATGTCGGCCAAAGCCGGCCAGCCGTTCATCGCCGCCTATTGCGCCTCCAAGGGCGCGCTGGAAACCCTGACGAAGAACACCGCCTATGCGCTGCTGCGCAACCGCATTCGCGTCAACGGCCTCAACATCGGCTGGATGGCCTCCGAAGGCGAGGACCGCATCCAGCGCGAATATCACGATGCACCTGCCGACTGGCTGGAGAAGGCGGCGGCGAACCAGCCCTTCGGCCGGCTCGTCGATCCGCACGAGGTGGCGCGCGCCTGCGCCTACCTGTCATCGGCGGAATCCGGCCTGATGACCGGCTCGGTCATCTGTTTCGATCAATCGATCTGGGGGGCTTACGACGGCTCGCCGCATCCGGTCGCCGCTCTCTGAGAAAACCCAAGCTTACATTTCCCGTTGCCGGGCTCTGGCACCCGGGAGGATTTATCGTTACGAGAAGGACGACGCATTCAGGGAGGAACTGGCGTGGCTGACAATCCGCTTTATGAGATCCGCGATGAACGTTTCGCCGCTCTGGTTATCGGCAGCGCCTCCCTCGATGAGCTTTATTCCTGCTGCCGCTGGACGGAGGGCCCGGTCTGGTTTTCCGACCTGAACTGCCTTCTCTGGAGCGATATCCCGAACGAACGCATGATGCGCTGGACACCGGATGGGACGGTCTCCGTCTTCCGCTCGCCCTCGAACTATGTCAACGGCAATACGCGGGACCGGCACGGCCGGTTGGTCTCCTGCGAACATGGCGGCCGCCGCGTCACCCGCACCGAACTCAACGGCAGCATCACCGTCCTCGCCGACAGCTACAAGGGCAAGAGATTGAATTCGCCGAACGACGTCGTCGTCCATTCGGACGGCGGGATCTGGTTCACTGACCCGACCTACGGCATCCTCTCGGACTATGAGGGCCATAAGGCCGAACCCGAGCAGCTGACCCGCAACGTCTACCGGATCGACCCCGCAAGCGGCGGAATCGACGCCGTCGTCGAGGATTTCATCCAGCCGAACGGCCTTGCCTTCTCGCCCGATGAAACGAAACTCTACATTGCCGATTCCGGTTCGGGCAAACACGAAGTGCCTTGCCATGTAAGAGTTTTCGATGTCGTCGACGGCAGAAAGCTTGCCAACAGCCGTTATTTCTGCAGCCTCGATGCCGGCCATCCCGACGGCTTTCGTTTCGATGTCAGCGGCAATCTCTGGACGAGCGCGGGTGATGGTGTGCATTGCTTCTCACCCGACGGCACGTTGCTCGGCAAGATCAAAGTGCCGCAGACAGTGTCCAACCTCACCTTCGGCGGCCCCAAGAAGAACCGACTCTTCATCACCGCGACCCGCTCGGTCTATTCGATCTATACCAAGACGAACGGCGCACAATATCCGTAACTTATGGAAGCACGGCGCGCCGTGCGCTCGACAGACACGCCTGACGATATCGCCATCGTCTGACAGGACGGTGTTGCCCCCGGCGCGTCATCTGCAAGGAGCAACAGCAGTTCCGGATGACGACCTGCACGAAAAAAGCTAAAGCGCATCACATGAATCAGATTTGATACGACGCACTGGAGCGCTCGCACCTCATTGCATCAAGGAGGAATACCCGATGATCCGATATTCACGCAGCAAGGGGCGCCGCACGGCTCCTGATGCCACGCCCGGGAGAGCCTGAGATGCGTTCCGTCGTTTCCTTCAATGAGGGCTGGAGTTTCCACGAGGGCTTCGGCCAGCGCCTGCTCGAAAGCTTCGATGCCGCCAAGTCGGTCAGCCTGCCCCACACCGCCGTCGAACTGCCCTTCAACTATTTCGATGAGAAGAGCTATCAGCGTGCCTTCACCTATCAGAAGGTGCTGCGTTGGCTACCGGAATTCGAGGGTCGCGAGGTCTCCCTCGTCTTCGACGCAGCCATGGCCGATAGCGTCGTCTACCTGAACGGCGAAGAGATCATCGCCCATAAGGACGGCTATACACCCTTCGAGGCCCGCCTCACCGGCAGGCTGCTCAAGGGCGAGAACCTCCTGACCGTCAAGATCGACGGCAGCGAAAACCCCGAGATCCCACCCTTCGGCGGCCGCATCGATTATCTGACTTATGCCGGCATCTACCGCGACGTCTGGCTGAAGGTCACCGATCCGGTTTCGATCCGTAATCTCAAGATCGAAACGGCTGACGTTCTTGCCCAGCAGAAGTCGGCAAGCATCCGCGTTCATCTCGCCAACCCGGAGGGTCGCAGCTTCTCGGCGACTGTCACGGCCACGCTGAAACAGGCCGACGGCACGGTGATCGCCACCGCAGCGACCGAAACGATCGGCGACCGCACGACGCTTTCCTTCGGCGGCCTCACCGGCATCGTGCTCTGGGACATCACCGACCCGACGCTCTATGAGGTGACGGTCGAAGTCAGGACCGAGCACGGCTCCGACCGTCTTTCCACCCGTTTCGGCTTCCGCACCGCCGAATTCACACCTGAAGGTTTCCTGCTGAACGGCAAGCCGCTGAAGCTGCGCGGCCTCAACCGCCACCAGGCCTTCCCCTATGTCGGTTATGCCGCCGGCCGGTCGGCCCAGGAGCGCGACGCCGACATCATGAAGAGCGTGCTGAAGTGCAATATCGTCCGCACCTCGCATTATCCGCAGTCGAAATGGTTCCTCGACCGTTGCGATGCGATCGGCCTGCTGGTCTTCGAGGAAATCCCCGGCTGGCAGCATATCGGCGATGCCGAGTGGCAGAAGGAATCGATCGAAAACGTCCGCCGCATGATCGAGCGCGACTGGAACCATCCGTCGATCATCATCTGGGGCGTGCGCATCAACGAATCACAGGACAGTCACGATTTCTACGTCGAGACCAATCGGCTGGCCCGTGAACTCGACAGCACCCGCCAGACCGGCGGCGTGCGTTACATCACCGAAAGCGAGCTGCTCGAAGACGTCTACACGATGAACGACTTCATCCTCGGCAACGAGGAACTGCCGGGCTCCAACCGCCCGCGCACCGCGCTCCGCACCCAGCAGGAAAATACCGGGCTGTCACATAAGGTGCCGTACCTCATCACCGAGTTCAACGGCCATATGCACCCGACCAAGATCTACGATCAGGAACAGCGCCAGGCCGAGCATGTGCGCCGTCACCTCGAAGTGCTGAATGCCGCCTACGGCGATCCGGATATTTCCGGCGCCATCGGCTGGTGCATGTTCGATTACAATACCCACAAGGATTTCGGCTCCGGCGATCGCATTTGCTATCACGGCGTCATGGACATGTTCCGCGAACCGAAATTCGCGGCCTATGCCTATATCAGCCAATGCGATCGTTCCGAAGAGATCGTCATGAAGCCCGTTACCTTCTGGGCGCGCGGCGAGCGCAATATCGGCGGCGTGCTGCCGCTGATCATCCTGACCAACTGCGACGAGGTGGAACTGCAATATGGCGCGCTCAGCAAACGCGTCGGCCCGGATCGCGAGAATTACCCGCATCTGCCGCATCCGCCTGTTGTGCTCGATCACCGGCACTTCACATCAGATGAGCTCGGCACCTGGGGTCTGGAATGGATCGACGGCACCCTCACCGGCTATATCGCCGGCGAAGCGGTAGCCAGCCTGAAGCTGGCAGCCGATCCCTTGCCGACGACATTGGAAATGGTCGCCGACAGCTCGACGCTGAAGACTCGCGAACGCGACAGCACCCGCGTCATCATCCGCGCCCTCGACCAGTGCGGCCAGCGCCTGCCTTTCATGAACGACAGCATTTCGCTGAAGGTGCATGGACCCGCAAGGATCGTCGGCCCGACCAATGTGCCGCTGCAGGGCGGCACATCAGGCTTCTGGCTGGAAGCGACGGGGCTGGTGGGAGAAATTACCGTCGAAGCGGTCTCCTCACGCTTCGCGCCGGTGACCCTCAACGTAACGGCCGTCGCCTAACGCATAGCCCGAAAATCGAAATCGATTTTCTGAGAGCATAGAGCGCCGCGCGTCTTATCGGACGCGTGGCGCCACTTACGAAATCCTGGCCTGCGTTTCCGGATCGAAGAACACGGCCTTGTCGAGATTGAAGGCGAGGCGAGTGTTCTGGCCTGGGGCGATGCCGGCATCGGCGCGCAGGCGGGCGACGACGGATTTGCCGCCGAGTTTGGTGACGGCGAAGGTGTCGGAGCCGGCCGGTTCGACGACCTCGATCAGGCAATCGTCCTCGGTCAGCGAACGCGCCTTGCGATCGGCGCCGTCGGGATCGGTCAAGGCTTCGGGACGGATGCCGAAGATCACCGGCTTGCCGGCATAGCGGGTCAGCCCGTCATTGCCTGCCATGACGGGCAATCTGAGCGGCGCGCCATTCGGCCGTTCGAGCGAGACCGCCAGCCCGGCGGCACCGTTCTCGACGGTGGCGTTGAGCAGGTTCATCGCCGGCGAGCCCATGAAGTCGGCGACGAAGAGATTGGCGGGGCTGTTATAGATCTCGGCCGGCGTGCCGAACTGCTGCAGCACCCCGTCCTTCAGCACGGCGATCTTGGTCGCCAGCGTCATCGCCTCGATCTGGTCGTGAGTGACATAGACGAAGGTGGTGCCCATGCGCTGGTGCAGCCGCTTGATCTCGGTGCGCATGTCGACGCGCAGCTTGGCATCGAGATTGGAGAGCGGCTCGTCGAACAGGAAGACCTGCGGATTGCGCACCAAGGCCCGGCCCATGGCGACGCGCTGGCGCTGGCCGCCGGACAGTTGGCTCGGCTTGCGGTCGAGCAGATGGCCGATCTGCAGCATGTCGGAGACCTGTTTGATCGCCTTGGCCCGCTCCTCCTTGGGAATGCCGCGGATCTCCATGCCGAAGGCGATATTTCCAGCCACCGTCATGTTCGGATAGAGCGCATAAGACTGGAACACCATGGCGATGTCGCGCTTGGACGGATGCAACCCGCTGATGTCGCGGCCGTCGATCTTGATCTCGCCCGCGGTGATCGTCTCCAGCCCGGCAATGGTGTTGAGCAGGGTCGACTTGCCGCAGCCGGACGGGCCGACCAGCACGAGGAAGCCGCCCTTTTCGAGTTCGAGATCGATCCCCTTGAGGATGTCGACGGCGCCGAAGCGCTTTCTGAGACCGGAGATTTCCAGGAAGGCCATGACTTACCCTTTGACTGCGCCCGCCATCAGGCCGCGCACGAAATAGCGGCCGGCGAGGATATAGACGATGAGCGTCGGCACGGCCGCGATCATCGCCGCCGCCATGTTGACATTGTATTCGACCACCCCGGTCGAGGTGTTGACGACGTTGTTGAGCGCCACCGTCATCGGCATGGAATCACCGGTGCCGGCGTAAGCCGAGGCAAACAGGAAGTCGTTCCAGATGTTGGTGAACTGGTAGATGACGGTGACGACAATGATCGGCAGCGAGTTCGGCAGCATGATGCGGCGGAAGATCTGGAAGAAGCTCGCGCCATCGACCTGGGCGGCTCTGACCAGTTCGGTCGGAAAGGCCTCGTAGAAATTGCGGAAGAACAGCGTGGTGAAGCCGAGGCCGTAGACGACATGGACGAAGACCAGATTGACCGTCGAATTGCCGAAGCCGAAGTTCCAGCCGGTGGCGTTCTGCAGGGTGACGCCGAAGCGGCCGAGCGAGCCGAGGATCGTCGCCATCGGCAACAGCACCGACTGGAACGGGATGAAGCAGGCAAACAGCATCAGGCCGAACACCAGCGTGTGGCCGGGGAAGCGCCATTTGGTCAGGATATAACCGTTGAGCGCCCCCATGATCGTGGAGATCGCTACCGCCGGCACCACCATCTTGATCGAGTTCCAGAAGTAGCCCTTGATGCCGGCGCAGGTCAGCCCGACGCAGGCCTCGCCCCAGGCCTTGACCCAGGGATCGAAGGTCGGCGCCTCAGGCAGCGCCAGCATGTTGCCGCCCTGGATCTCGTCCATCGTCTTGAACGAGGTCGTCAGCATGACGAAGAGCGGCATCAGGTAGAGGATGGCGAAGATCACCAGCAGGCCGTAGATGACCAGGCGACCGACCCAGCGGGCATGCTTGGCGCTCTCAACGCCTTCGCCTGCGGCGGCCGTTGCCGATGAGGACCTGCCGATGGAAGAGGTAAGGCTGCTCATCGGGCCTTCTCCTTCAGTTCGGAATAGAGATAGGGAACGATGATCGCCGAGATCGTCATCAGCATGATGATGGCGCTGGCCGAGCCGACGGCCATCTCGTTGCGCTTGAAGGTATATTCATACATGAAGTTGGACGGCAGCCAGGCCGAGCCGCCCGGCCCGCCCGAGGTCAGCGCCACCACCAGGTCGTAGGACTTGATCGCCATATGCGCGAGCACGATGAAGGCCGACAGGAAGATCGGCCGCAACAGCGGAATGACGATGCGGCGATAAAGCTGGAAGGGTGAGGCGCCGTCGATCTGCGCCGCCTTCATGATCTCGCCGTCGATGCCGCGCAGCCCGGCGAGGAACATCGCCATGACGAAGCCCGACGCCTGCCAGACGCCGGCGATGACGACGGTATAGATGACGAAGTCCTTGTTCTTGATCCAGTCGAAGTGGAAGCTCGTCCAGCCGAAGTGGTGCAGCGTCTGCTCGAGCCCGAGGCCGGGGTCGAGGAACCATTTCCAGGCGACCCCGGTGACGATGAAGGAGAGCGCCATCGGATAGAGGAAGATCGGTCTCAGCAGCCCCTCGCCGCGGATCTTCTGGTCGAGCAGGATGGCGAGCAGCAGGCCGAGCGCCAGGCAGATGCCGACATAGAGGAAGCCGAAGATCGCCATGTTGGTGATCGAGGTATACCAGGAGGACGGCGGATCGTTCTCGAAGGTCCAGCGCCACAGCCGCTGATAGGCGCGCGCCCCGGTCAGCGCATAGGAGGGGAAGGTCTTGGAATTGGTGAAGGAGAGATAGGCGGTCCAGACGATGAAGCCGTAGACGAAGATGAGCGTGATGACGAAGCTCGGCGCCAGCACGATCTTCGGCAGCGCATCCTGCAGCCGGCCGCGCAGTGAGACCCGCGTCGCTTGCCGCGGCGTCAGAACCGGATCGGTGGTGGCAACTGTGCTCATGGATGTCATCTCCTCCCTGCATGTCGTCATGGGGGGCTGGCCAGCATGCCTGTCCCCGCATGATCGCCCCTGCATCTCCGTCAGGGGCCTGGAGCTTCCTCGCGAAGCGCGCGGGGAAGCCTTGTTCATCGACGATGGTCTCAGCGGGCGTCGTCGATCGCCTGGACGAGCTGGGTGACGGCCTCGTCGGAGCTCTTGATCTGGCCATGGACGAACTTCGAGACGACGTCCTTATAGGCATTGGCGATCGCCGGAGGGGCGCCGTAACCCTGGGCGAGCGAACCGAACAGCGTGCCGCCCTCGTTGGCGGCCTTCAGATCGGCGATGCCCTTCTTGCCGCAGGCGTCGAAGTCGGTGTCGGGAACGTCGGTGCGGGCGGGAACCGAACCCTTGACGACGTTGAAGGCCGACTGGAAGCTCTTCGACAGCGTCGCCGTCGCCAGCGCCACCTGCGCGGCCTTGCGGTCGTCGGGAACGTTGAACATGCCGAACATGTCGGAGTTGTAGATGACGCTGCCTTCGGTTCCGGGGAAGCGGTAGCACAGGAAGTCTTTATCCGGTGTCTTCTTGGCGGCGACGAATTCGCCCTTGGCCCAGTCGCCCATCACCTGCACCAGCGCATCACCCTTGATGACCATGGCGGTCGCCAGGTTCCAGTCGCGGCCGGAGAAGTTCGGGTCGACATATTTGACGATCTTCGCAAGGTTGTCGAACGACTTCTTCATCGTGTCCGACTTCAGTGACTCCTCGTCGAGATCGTTGAAGGCCTTCTTGTAGAATTCCGGCCCGCCGGTCGACAGCACGATCGAATCGAACATCGTCGCTTCCTGCCAGTTCTGACCGCCGAGCGCCAAAGGGATGACGCCTGCGGCCTTGGCCTTGTCGAGGAGCGCAATCAGATCGTCGAAGCTCTTCGGCTGAGTGCCGCCGATCTTGTCCATCACCGCCTTGTTGATCCACAGCCAGTTGACCGAATGGACGTTGACCGGGGCGGCAACCCATTTGCCGTCATAGACGGAGAACTTCTGCAGTGCGGCCGGCACCGACTTGTCCCAGCCTTCCTTCTTGGCCGTCTCGGTCAGGTCGCCCATGACACCGGCCTGGGCATAATCGAGCACGGTGTAACCGAGCATCTGCGAGGCCGTCGGATAGGTACCGGCCGCCACCATCGCCTTCAGCGCCGTCATCGCCGCATCACCGCCGCCGCCGGCAACCGGCACGTCCTTCCAGGCAAAGCCTTCCTTCGACAGATCCTGCTTCAGAACGTTCAAAGCCGCTGCCTCGCCGCCCGACGTCCACCAGTGCAGCATCTGCACTTCCTTGACGTCAGCAGCCTGCGCCGCACCCAAACCAGCCAGCATCACGACAGCAACAGCTGCCGAGCTCATGAACTTGCGCATGAATTTCCTCCCGTTTGAAATCGGCGGCAGGACCCTCCCCGCCACCAGATGCGTCCCGCCATTGCAGCGGTCGGCATGAAGCCGCGCTCCTCCGCGCGGTTAACAATTTAAAACGTTATAAGCCTTTGGTCGTCAAGCCCTTTCTCGACTCTCGAGAAAAATATGATTACTACCATAACATATTGAATTATATTGAAATAATCCAATTGGATAATAAAGCGTTAAAATTTAAAACGTTTTCATTCCCAGATTGCCCACTCGGGTCATCGTGTTATTGTATCGGCAATTCCAGCATGGAAAGCCTAGAGTGACCGAACCGTCCCGGCCGCAGCGCGGCGAAAATCTCGATATCACGCACAAGCGCGGCAAGCCGACCTTGCGAACGATCGCCACGATCGCCGGCCTTGCGGTGACAACCGTGTCGAGGGCGCTCTCCGATGCGCCGCAGATCTCTCTTGAAACCCGCCAGCGCGTGCACCGCATTGCCCGCGAGATCGGCTATCTCCCGGATCGGGCCGCCCAGCGTCTGAAGACCGGCCGCACCAACGTCGTCGCCATCTTGCTCGATCCACACGAGGAGGTGGTCGGTTTCACCACCTCGATCATGTACGGCATCGCCAAGGCGCTGAAAGAGACGCCCTACCATCTTGTCGTCGCCCCGAACTTCCTGTCGACGACCAACGCCGAAGCTGCCGAATACATCATCCGCAACCACCTGGCCGACGGGCTGATCTTCACGCGGACCGAGCCGCTCGATGCCCGCGTCCGCCTGCTGCTCGAAGCCGGTTTTCCCTTCATCTGTCACGGCCGCACCGAATTTTCGACACCGCATCCCTATGTCGACTACGACAATTTCACCTTTGCCTATGAAGCCACCCGCCGGTTGATCGCGAAGGGCCGGACAAAGGTGGCGGTGATCCTGCCGCCAAAGCGGCTGACCTTCTGCCAGCATATCCTGCATGGTTTCATGACGGCCGTGCGCGAGGCCGGCATCGCATACGAAGTCCCGGAGAAGGTCGATCTCGACACGCCAGCGGATGTGTTGCGCGATTTTGTGCGCGCCCGCGCAGCCGCACCAGATGCGCCCGATGGTTTCGTCTGCCCCGGCGAAGTTTCGGCGCTCGCCGTCATCGGCGGCATGAGCGATGCCGGCCGTACACTCGCCACCGATTATGATATCGTCGCCAAGGAGACATCCCGCCTTCTCACCCAATTGCAGCCGAAGGTCGACACGATCCATGAGGACCTGACGGCGGCGGGAGAGGATCTCGGCCGCATGCTGCTGCAGCGCATCAACAATCCCGACGCCGAGGATCTGCACCTCCTGCTGCCGCCGCAGATCAACTTTCCGGTCGGTTAGCCCGCCGGATCGAAGGGCGGTCATATTAAAACTGTTTTCATGGCGCGTGATTTGGCTTAAAAGCACCGCGTAATCCGGTCGCAGCCCACCCGGTCAAAACAAGGGAATCCAAAATATGAAGACCATCGTCGTCTGCTCTGGCGGACTCGACTCCGTTTCGCTTGCCCACAAGATAGCGGCGGAAGAACAGCTTATCGGCCTCGTCTCCTTCGATTACGGCCAACGGCATCGCAAGGAACTCGACTTCGCCGCCAAATGTGCCGCACGCCTTGCCGTTCCCCACCATATCATCGACATTGCCGCCATCGGCAGCCATCTCAGCGGATCGGCGCTGACCGATAATGTCGAGGTCCCGGACGGCCACTACGCCGAGGAGACCATGAAGGCCACTGTGGTACCCAATCGCAACGCCATCATGCTGGCCATCGCCTTCGGCCTGGCAGCCGCGCAAAAGGCGGATGCGGTCGCCGTCGCCGTCCACGGTGGCGACCACTTCATCTATCCCGACTGCCGGCCGGGCTTTATCGACGCTTTCCAGCGCATGCAGAACGAAGCACTGGATGGGTATGCCAGCGTCAGACTGCTTGCACCCTATGTCGAGGTGTCCAAAGCAGCGATCGTGGCCGATGGCACAAAACATGGCACGCCCTTCGCGGAAACATGGTCCTGCTACAAGGGTGGCAGGCTTCATTGCGGACGCTGCGGCACCTGTGTCGAACGCCGCGAAGCCTTCCATCTTGCCGGTGTCGCCGATCCGACGGAATACGAGGACCGCGACTTCTGGAAGGCGGCGGTGTCGCAACATGCCGCGACGGAGGTGCGTTGATGTACCGCATCACCAAGGAATTTCATCTCTCCGCCTCGCATCAGCTCGATCATCTGCCGGCCGGTCATCAATGTGCCCGGCTCCATGGTCACAACTATATCGTCGTCGTCGAACTGTCTGCCGAAACCCTGAATGACGATGGCTTCGTTCGCGACTATCACGACCTCTCCCCGCTCAAGCGCTATATCGACGAGGCTCTCGATCATCGGCATCTGAACGAGGTCTTCGGCCACTCGAAAGTCACCTCCGAGTTCCTAGCCAGGCATTTCTACGACTGGTGCAAGCAGCGCTTCCCCGAGACTTCGTCCGTCCGCGTCAGCGAAACGCCGAAGACCTGGGCGGAGTACAGACCGTGAGCGCGGAGACCATCCGCGTCAGCGAGATCTTCGGTCCGACCATACAGGGCGAAGGCGCATTGATCGGGCTGCCGACGGTATTCGTCAGGACAGGCGGCTGCGATTACCGCTGCTCCTGGTGCGACAGTCTTCACGCGGTCGATAGCGCCTTCCGGGATCAATGGGCCCCCATGTCGGTCGAGGCGATCTGGCAGGAGGTTACGAAACTCTCCGGAGGCAAGCCGATAATGGTTTCCCTTTCCGGGGGCAATCCGGCTATCCAGCCACTGGGGCCGCTGATCGAACTCGGCCATTCCCAGGGATATCGCTTCGCATTGGAAACACAGGGAAGTGTGGCCCGGAACTGGTTTCGCGATCTCGACACCCTGGTCCTCAGTCCCAAGCCGCCGTCAAGCGGGATGCTGACAGACTGGGGTGAGGTCGACGACTGTCTCCGGCTGACCGCCGGCGGACCGGAGATCGCCTTGAAAATCGTCGTCTTCGACGATGCCGATTATGCTTTCGCCCGAGAGGTGGGCCAGCGCTACCCCTATATTCCCTTGTACCTTCAGCCGGGCAACCATACACCGCCGCCGCCCGATGACGTCGACGCCCGCATCGATATCGACGGCGTCATGGATCGCATGCACTGGCTGGTCGAGAAGGTAACGGCCGACCGATGGTTTGCCCCGCGCGTGCTGCCGCAGTTGCACGTGCTGCTGTGGGGAAACAAGCGAGGCGTCTGAGCCCGTCTAAAGCGTGTCGCGATCTTTCAGATTCGCTCCACGCTTTAGGTCTTTGTTTTTGCGCAGTTCGTTGTCGCAAAACCGCTGCGCACTTTTGCGCGACATGCTCTACCGTTCCGGGAAAGCAAAGACATCGACAGGCTCTCCGAGCCCGCGCAGCGGGAAGGTGCCGAGACCGTCCATGTCTTTCGCGCAGCCTGCCATTTCGACGAAGGCCCGCGACAAGAGCACCGGACGCTTAACCTCCTTGGTCAGGCTTTCCAGCCGTGACGCGACATTGACCGCTGGGCCGATAACGGTGAAATCCAGCCGCCGGCGCGAGCCGATATTGCCGTACATGACGTCGCCGACATGCACACCGACGCCGTAGCGCAGGGGTTCCCGTCCCGTGCGCAGGTGCTCCTCGTTCAGCTCGGCCATCGACGCCTGCCCTTCGCGGATCGCCTGCAGCAGATCGAGGCAGGCCGTCTCCTTGGCTAGCGGGAAGATCGCCAGCAGCCCGTCTCCCATGAACTTCAGGATTTCCCCGCCATGTCGTTCGATCGGATCGGACATGGCGTCGAAATAATCGTTCAGCAGGTGGATGACGTCGTCACGCGGCCAGAGATCGGAGATCGCCGTGAAATCGCGCAGATCGCAGATCATGATGGCCGCGCCGACGGTCGCGCCGCTGCCGCGGGTCGTGACACCCGACAAGATCTGCTCGCTCGCATGCGGCCCGACATAGGTCTGCAGCAGCGTGCGCGCCATGATGTTCTTCAGCCTGATTTCGCTGACGAGGGTCAGCGCCGGCAGGAGATCGCGCAGGAAATCGACATGTTCGCTCGCAAAACCGCCCGGCCGGCGGGTGGAAAATGTCACGACATGCCGTTTGCCGAAGGTGTGTTCGACCGGCCAGGCGATATATTCGGTCAGGCCGTCGTCATGCAGTTCCTGATAGAATGAATCCAGGTCGCCGTCGGCTGCGCCTTCCAGCCGTTTGCGCAGTTCCTCGGCACCCTGATGGATCGCATTGATCGGACTGTTCAGAAACTCCGGCGTGTTTTCGACGCCATAGGCGAATGTGTCGATCTTCGCCTCCGTGAGCCCCTCCTTCCAGAGAATGCGCGCTCCGATCCATTGCGGGTGGTTCACCCTGAAATGCAGCGTCGCCCGCGCCACCGGCACCCCTGCCGAAAGCAGCTTGCCGCACATCTCCACCAGGATATTGTCGATGAAGCGCTCGCCGCGCGTCTCGTTCACCAGCCAGTCGAGAATCCGTCTCCGGCGGATCGGCCAGACACCCTCCTCCGCCTCAACGGCCCTCCCGACCTTGTTTGGAAAAGACGACATCAAAAACTCCCGTTACGCCGCGTCACCGGCAAAGGCCGGATCCGATTTCCGCTGTATGTGGTCGACAGGCAGGCAAATGATAAGGGGAAACTGCGATCAAGTCTCAAAAATCCCAGTCTTCATCCTCGGTGGCCACTGCCTTGCCGATGACATAGGAGGACCCGGAGCCGGAGAAAAAGTCGTGGTTCTCGTCGGCATTCGGCGACAACGCCGACAGGATCGCCGGATTGACCTTGCAGGCTTCGGCCGGGAACAGCGCCTCGTAGCCGAGGTTCATCAACGCCTTGTTGGCGTTGTAATGCAGGAACTTCTTGACGTCTTCGCTCAGCCCGACGCCGTCATAGAGCGCCTCGGTATATCGCGCCTCGTTATCGTAGAGTTCGAGCAAGAGGTCGAAAGCGAAATCCTTGATCTCCTGCCGGCGCTCTTCGGAGAGCGTTTCAAGGCCACGCTGGAACTTGTAGCCGATGTAATAACCGTGCACCGCCTCGTCCCGGATGATGAGGCGGATCATGTCGGCCGTATTGGTGAGCTTGGCGCGGCTCGACCAATACATCGGCAGGTAGAAGCCGGAATAGAACAGGAAGCTTTCGAGGAAGACGCTGGCGACCTTCTTCTTCAGGGGATCGCCGGAGCGATACTGCTCGATGATCATCGCCGATTTGCGCTGCAGGAATTCGTTTTCCTCCGACCAGCGATAGGCATCGTCGACATCAACAGTCGAGCACAGCGTCGAGAAGATCGAGGAATAGGAGCGCGCATGCACCGCCTCCATGAAGGAGACATTGGAAAGCACTGCCTCCTCATGCGGTGTCGCCGCATCCTCCATCAGCCTGATGGAGCCGACACCGTTCTGGATCGTGTCGAGCAGCGTCAATCCGGTGAAGACACGGATGGTCAGCTGCTGCTCGGCCGCCGTCAGCGTCGCCCAGGATGGGATATCGTTCGACAGCGGCACCTTCTCCGGCAGCCAGAAATTGCCGGTCAGCCGGTTCCAGACTTCGAGATCCTTATCGTCCTCGATGCGGTTCCAGTTGATGGCGCGCCCGCGGCAGGTTGGCTTTACAGCGATGTTCATGGTGATTATGTCCTTCCAATAGATGATGGCGTTCGGAGCCCCCTCATCCGCCTGCCGGCACCTTCTCCCCTATGGGGAGAAGACATCTGCGGCAGGCGCGACATCCCCTCTCCCCTCGGGGAGAGGGCAGGGTGAGGGGGCCACGCACTCAAAGGTTCACGGCCGAAATCAACTCAAAGCGTACAAGACACACACCCCTGCACTTCCGTACCCGAAAGTGCCATCTGGCGAAGACGGATGTAATAAATCGTCTTGATGCCCTTCTTCCAGGCGTAAATCTGCGCCTTGTTGATGTCGCGCGTCGTTGCCGTATCGCGGAAGAACAAGGTCAGCGACAGACCCTGGTCGACATGCTGGGTCGCCGCCGCGTAGGTGTCGATGATCTTCTCCGGCCCAATCTCGTAGGCGTCCTGGTAGTAATCGAGATTGTGGTTGGTCATGAACGGCGCCGGATAATAGACGCGGCCGATCTTGCCTTCCTTGCGGATCTCGATCTTCGAGACGATCGGATGGATCGAGGAGGTCGAGTGGTTGATGTAGGAGATCGATCCCGTCGGCGGCACCGCCTGCAGGTTCTGGTTATAGAGACCGGAGGTCATGACGGCCTTCTTCAGCGCCACCCAGTCTTCCCGCGCCGGAATATCGATGCCTGATTTGTCGAACAGCGCCTGCACCTTTTCGGTCGCCGGCTTCCATTCCTGCTCGGTATATTTGTCGAAGTATTCGCCCGAGACATATTTCGAGTTCTCGAAGCCCTTGAAGCTAGTGCCGCGTTCGACCGCCAGCAGGTTCGAGGCGCGGATGGCGTGATAGGTCACCGTATAGAAATAGATATTGGTGAAATCGACGCCTTCTTCCGAACCATAATGGATGCGTTCGCGGGCGAGGTATCCGTGCAGGTTCATCTGGCCGAGCCCGATCGCATGGCTCTCGTCATTGCCCTTCTCGATCGACGGAACCGAGGAGATATGGCTCATGTCGGAGACCGCCGTCAGCGCCCGGATCGAGGTCTCGATCGTCTTGCCGAAATCGGCTGAATCCATCGCCGCCGCAATGTTCAGCGAGCCGAGATTGCAGGAAATATCCTTGCCGAGATGTTTGTAGGAGAGGTCGTCATTGTATTCGCTCGCCTCGCTCACCTGCAGGATCTCCGAGCAGAGATTGCTCATGGAGATGCGCCCGGCCACCGGGTTCGCCCGATTCACCGTGTCCTCGAACATGATGTAGGGATAACCGCTTTCGAACTGGATTTCGGCGATCACCTGGAAGAATTCGCGCGCCTTGATCTTCTTCTTCGAGATACGGGCGTCCGCCACCATCTCCCGGTACTTTTCCGTCACCGAAATCTCGGTGAAGGGCACACCATAGACGCGCTCCACGTCATAGGGCGAGAACAGGTACATGTCCTCATTGTTCCTGGCGAGCTCGAAGGTAACGTCTGGCACGACGACGCCGAGCGATAGCGTTTTGATGCGGATCTTCTCGTCGGCGTTTTCACGCTTGGTGTCGAGAAATCCCATGATGTCGGGATGATGGGCGTTGAGATAGACCGCGCCCGCGCCCTGGCGCGCACCAAGCTGGTTGGCATAGGAGAAGCTGTCTTCGAGCAGCTTCATCACCGGAATGATGCCGGAGGACTGGTTCTCGATCTGCTTGATCGGTGCGCCGGCTTCACGGATGTTCGTCAGAGACAAGGCCACGCCGCCGCCGCGCTTCGAGAGCTGCAGCGCCGAATTGATCGAGCGGCCGATCGATTCCATGTTGTCCTCGACGCGCAGCAGGAAACACGAGACGAGTTCGCCGCGCTGCTTCTTGCCGGCATTGAGGAAGGTCGGCGTCGCCGGCTGGAAACGGCCGGAAATGATCTCGTCGACCATGTCGCGCGCAAGGGCCTCATCGCCGCGTGCCAAAGTCAGCGCCACCATGCAGATGCGGTCCTCATAGCGCTCGAGATAACGCTTTCCGTCGAAGGTCTTCAGCGTGTAGCTGGTGTAATATTTGAAGGCGCCGAGAAAGGTGGGAAACCGGAATTTCCTGGCATAGGCCTGATCGAACAGGTCGCGAACGAAATTGAAGGAATACTGATCGAGAACCTCCTGCTCGTAATAGCCCTCGCTGACGAGGTAATCGAGCTTTTCCCGAAGATTGTGAAAGAACACCGTGTTCTGGTTCACATGCTGCAGGAAATACTGCTTGGCCGCCATGCGGTCCTTGTCGAGCTGGATCCTGCCCTCATCGTCGTAGAGGTTCAACATCGCGTTCAGCGCATGATAATCGAGCGTTTCGGCCGCCTTCAGCGCTTTTGCGCCCGCATCCCGCGTCAAATTCGTTCCCGTGTCCAAAATCGTCCCATCCCGTCTTTGACATTGGCGACATCCTCGGCCGTCCCCAGAAGCTCGAACCTGTAGAGATACGGCACCTGGCATTTCCGCGAGATCACATCGCCGGCAAGCCCGTAGGTCTCGCCGAAATTGCTGTTGCCCGCGGCGATCACGCCGCGGATGTTGGAACGGTTTTCCGCATCGTTGAGGAAGCGGATCACCTGCCTGGGCACGGCCCCTTTGCCGCCATCGCCGCAATAGGTGGGTGAGATCAGCACATAGGGTTCGCGAATGTGGATGGCCTCAGCGCCGAGGGGAATGCGCGCCGCGCGCAATCCGAGCTTGGCGACGAACCGATGGGTGTTCCCGGACCGGCTGGAATAGTAGACGATCAGCCCCATCGCCTTTCTCGGCTCAGGAGAGCGCGCTGATCATGTCGGGACGGAAACCCGCCCAATGCTGGCTGCCGGCAACCACGACCGGAACCTGCATGTAGCCCATGCCGCGCACACGATCGAGCGCTTCGGCATCCTGGGAAATATCGACCACTTCATAGTCCACGCCCAGGCGGTCGAGGGCGCGGTAGGTGGCGGTGCATTGGACGCAGGCCGGCTTGCTGTAAACGGTAACGCTCATCATGTTCCTCGTGATGTCAGTGGATTCAGGACGCAGGACTGGATCGGGCGTCGTACGGCGTCCGGGACAATGCTTGATAATGATGTGGCAAGGTTGGCGCTTTAAACGCCTGATATCATCCCTCGCAGGATGTGCGCGGGCGACGGCCTTGATGTTTTCGACATGCTTCAAACCCCGAAGTGCTCATGCGGACGTTCGGGGCAGCGCAACAAGCACGGATCATTCCGCCTTTGATCACGCGACCTTCCGGACACCCCGCCCGTGGACGTTTCGTTCAAGGCAGGTCTCCTGGCTCACGGGTCGAAGCACCCTGCCCGGCCTTCCCGGAGCATCATGCTCCAGTGACCTGAAATCGGACAGTTGCTCGCCGCTTACAGTTGCGGGGGCAGCTCCGGCATTGCCACGCCATGATGGCGCAAATGCACCGTATTCCCATCTTAGCCCGCGACCCTTACGAATCGAGGGAACCTCAAACACTAGATATAGTACGCGAATCAAAAATCACGTCAACAGATGGTTGGCGCCTTGCGTTAGGGCAGGTTTGAAATCGCTGCGTTCCTGTGAAAAACAGGGATAACGAAATCTTAAGAAAAAGACGCTGTGGAACAGACCGTGATGACGGCTGGCCTATAGCCAGCTCCTTGGCTGCCGACAGACGACGCAAAACCCGCGACGTCATCCTCGGCCTCGTGCCGAGGACCCCACCCAGGTCAACTAAGCATCTGAAAATAAGAGTTTTCCTGCCAAATAATTGCAGTGGTCAGATGTTCGGCACAAGGCCGAGCATGACCGAGGAGACCTTGTCAGCAAACCGAGAGCCGACCTAACGGAGACCGGTCCTAATCGCTGGTCTTCAAACCGCCAGCGGCAAAACATTCATTCCCGTACACGAAGCAGCCTGAGCGCATTGATCGTCACCAGCACGGTGGCGCCGGTATCGGCGAGGATCGCTGGCCAGAGTCCGCTGATGCCGGCGATCGTCGTCACCAGAAAGAAAGCCTTCAGCCCGAGCGCGATGGTGATATTCTGCGAGATATTGCGCATCGTGCGCTTGGAAAGCGCGATCATCCGCGCCACGTCGCCGACGCGTCCGTGCAGCACGGCGGCATCGGCGGTCTCCAGCGCCACGTCGGTGCCGCCGCCCATGGCGATGCCGATATCGGCGGCAGCGAGCGCCGGCGCGTCGTTGATGCCGTCGCCGACCTTGGCGACGACGAAGCCCTCGCGCTTCAATTCGCCGACGACCCGTTGCTTGTCCTCGGGCATCATCTCCCCACGCCAGTCGATGCCGAGCATGCCGGCGACGGCGGCCGCCGTCCGCTTGTTGTCGCCCGTCAGCATCATCGCCTTGACACCGGCCGATTTGAGCGCCGAGAGCCCCGCCCCGGCATCCTCGCGCGGCTCGTCGCGCATGGCGATCAGGCCGGCCGCAGCGCCATTGACGAGCAGCACCGATACGCTCTTGCCCTCATCATTGAGCCCTGCAATACGCGCCTCCTGTTCCGCGTTGAGCGCCCCACGCTCGCGGGCGGCGGGCGGCGACAAGAGATCCACTGTCTCGCCGCCGATCTTGCCGGTGACACCCTTGCCCGGCAGCGCTTCCAGTTCGAAGGCGGGCGGCACGGGCACGCCGTCCGCCTTGGCGCGGTCGAGGATCGCCAGTGCCAGCGGATGGCTGGAGCCCTGCTCGAGCACAGCCGCGCGCGACAGGAGCTGCGCCTCGCTCAACCCGAAGGAAAGGATGTCGGTCACCCGAGGCTTGCCTTCCGTCAGCGTGCCCGTCTTGTCGAAGGCGACCATCGTCACCTTGCCGAGCGTCTCCAGGACCGCGCCGCCCTTCATCAGCAGCCCGCGCCGTGCGCCCGCCGACAGCGAAGCGGCGATCGCCGCCGGCGTCGAGATGACGAGGGCGCAGGGGCAGCCAATCAGGAGGATGGCAAGTCCCTTGTAGATCCATTCCCCCCACGCGCCGCTGAAAAACAGCGGCGGAACGACTGCGACCAGTGCTGCGACCACGACCACGCCCGGCGTGTAGTAGCAAGAGAACCGATCGATAAAGCGCTCCGTCGGCGCCTTCGATTCCTGCGCTTCTTCCACCAGCTTGACGACGCGAGCGATGGTATTGTCGGCAGCGGCTGCCGTGACGCGAACCCTGAGCACCGCATCGCCATTGACCGTACCGGCATAGACGACGGCATCGACGCCCTTGCGCAGCGGCGTGCTCTCGCCTGTCACCGGAGCCTCGTCGATCGCGCTCTCGCCTGATACGATGACGCCGTCGGCAGAGATGCGATCGCCGGGACGAACCATGATGACCGCGCCGACGGCAAGACTTTCCGCCGGCACCTCCCGCATCTGACCATTGTGTTCAAGCAGCGCGGTCTTCGGCACCAGGGCCGTCAGCGACTGGATGCTTTCACGCGCCCTGCCCGCCGCCACACCTTCGAGCAGCTCGCCGACGAGGAACAGGAATACGACCGTTGCTGCCTCCTCGCCCGCATTGATGATGACGGCGCCGACGGCGGCGATCGTCATCAGCATCTCGATCGAAAACGGCGTGCCTGACAAAGCCGCCATGACGGCTCGCCGCGCAATCGGCAGCAGACCGACCAGTATCGCAACGAAGAAGGCATAGGACGCGATCGCCGGCACCAGATGGCCGACGGCATAGGCGACAACGAGTGCCGCACCCGAAAAAATGGCCAGGCGGCCTTTCCTGCTCCGCCACCAGGGACCGGCCATCGGCGCATGGTCGTGCCCATGCAGGCCTTCGATTTCCTTCTCGTCATGGGCATGGTCGTGATCTCCATGGCCATGAGCGGCGTGATCGTGATGATGGTGCGGGCGGCCTTCACGCGCGGGCGTGGTAAAGGGCGAGACGGAATAACCAAGCCCCGTCACCTTCCTCTCGACTGCCTTGAGATCGCTGCTGCCGTCATGCCGGATGGTCATGGTGCCCGTCACCACCGAGACTGAGACATCGGCAACGCCTGCTACGCGCCTGACCGCGGTATCGATCTTGCTCGCGCAGGCGGCGCAATCCATGCCGCCGACCCTGTATCGTGTCTCGCTCGTCTCAGCCATATCCGCTTCCTTGTCAAACAGAAGCATCCCCCCTACATCCTCTAGCGACTAGAGGTGCAAGAGAAAAATCATGAAAAAGATCACGATTGGCGAGGCGGCCCGCCGAAGCGGCGTCAAGGTGCCGACGGTGCGCTATTACGAGAGCATCGGCCTGCTCGCGGCCCCGAGCCGCAGCGAAGGCAACCAGCGATCCTTCGAACCTGCCGACATCAGCCGCCTCGCTTTCATCCGCCACGCGCGCGAGCTCGGTTTCGAGATCGAGGCGATCCGTACGCTGCTCACTCTGCAGGATGATCCGAACCAGTCCTGCGCCTCGGCCGACGCCATCGCCAAGGCTCGCCTCGTCGAAGTCGAGCAGCGCATCCGCAGCCTGATGGCTTTAAAGGCCGAGCTGGAAATGATGGTGGAGAGCTGCGGCCACGGCCGCGTTGACCAATGCCGCGTCATCGAGGTTCTCGCCGACCACGGTCAATGCACGCATTCGCACCATTGACGAACCTGCACCCTTGCAGGTGATCAGCGCCCGCGGCAAAACTGCGCGGGAAAGAATCGGGCGAAGACATCATGAGCCAGAACCGGATTGCGATCATCGGCGGCGGCCCCGCGGGTCTTGCGGCTGCCGAGCGGCTGTCGCTCTCCGGCCATGCGGTGACGGTCTACGACGCCATGCCGACCTTCGCCCGCAAGTTTCTGCTGGCCGGCAAGTCGGGCCTCAATATCACCCATTCCGAGGACTATGCCCGCTTCGTCACCCGCTTCGGCGCGGCTTCAGCCTGTCTGCGTCCCGCTCTCGATGCCTTTACCCCTGCCGATATCAGGGATTGGGCCGCAGGGCTCGGCACCGAGACTTTCGTCGGCTCCTCCGGCCGGGTTTTCCCGAAGGTGATGAAGGCTTCTCCTTTGCTGCGTGCCTGGCTCAAGCGGCTGGGAGAGCGGGGTGTCGCGTTGCGCACCCGCCACCGCTGCACCGGCCTTGTCGAAGGCGGTTACGTTTTCGAAACGCCGGAAGGGCGTAGCATCGTCCATTGCGACGCCGCCCTGCTGGCGCTTGGCGGCGCAAGTTGGCCGCGCCTCGGCTCGGATGCGGCCTGGCTGCCCTGGTTGGCCGAGAGGGGCGTCGAGATCGACGCCTTCCGGCCCGCCAATTGCGGCTTCATCGTCGGCTGGAGCGCCAGCTTAAGCGCGCGTTTCGCCGGCGAGCCCGTCAAGTCGGTCACCGCCACATCCGAAGCCGGCACCTTTCCCGGCGAGTTCGTCATTACCGACAGCGGCATCGAGGGCAGTCTGGTCTATGCCCATGCGGCCAGCCTCCGCGACCGGCTGCTGCATCACGGCAGCGCGGCCCTGACGCTCGACCTCGCCCCGGGTCGGGCGATCGAAAGGCTGGCGCGCGACCTGACGCGGCAGGACACCAAGTCGAGCTTTTCAAACCGCCTGCGCAAGGGCGCCGGGCTTGACGGCGTCAAGGCGGCATTGCTGCGCGAACTCGCGCCGGACCGCGACCGAACCGATCCCGAACGTCTCGCCGGTATGATCAAGGCTCTGCCGGTACCGGTTCTCGATACAAGGCCGATCGCCGAGGCGATCTCCTCTGCCGGTGGCATCCGCTGGACCAGCATCGACGACGGCTTCATGCTGAAGGCGCTGCCGGGCACCTTCGTCGCCGGCGAGATGCTCGACTGGGAGGCGCCGACCGGCGGCTATCTGCTCACCGCCTGCCTTGCGACCGGCAGGGCGGCCTCGCGCGGCATCGAGGCCTGGCTGTCGCGATAGACATCGATGGTTTTGAACCAGATCTAGATCAATGACGTGGAGCACGATGTCGTGCAACGATCCCTGAAGCTTTTCAGCACTGCGTCTGATCACCAAGGGCGAAGAGGGAGACGGCCGAGCGTGCAATTGCAAACCGCCCGCTTTTCCATCAGACTATGCTGAAGTTCCGTGGGAGGAGCAGATGCAGGAACAGTCAGCACATGCGGAGCATGTCTACACCTCTGCGCAACGGAATTCCGCTGCCGCGAGTTCTCCGATCGTCGCGTCGTGGCGGCGGTGTATGACCATGCATCGCCTCGTCCCCGAGGACGAGCGCGCGCCGATGCGCCTGACCGACCAGGAATTTCTTGACGCTCGCAAACAATCGGAACAACTGATCGCCGGCGCAACCGAGGAACTGGACCGCCTCTTCACCACGGTGGGCAGGGCCGGCTGCTGCATTCTTCTAACGGACAGGAAGGGCATCGCGCTGGAGCGCCGGGGCTCTGCCGGCGACGACAAGGATTTCCACGATCTTGGCCTCTGGACCGGCTCGGTATGGACCGAGGCGAGCATGGGCACCAACGGCATTGGAACCGCCCTTGCCGACGAGCGCTCCGTCGCCATTTTTCGGGATCAACATTTCTTCTGCTCGAATATCCGCCTGAGTTGCACGACGGCCCCAATCCGCGATCATCGCGGCGAACTCGCCGCTGCCCTCGACATCTCGACCTGCCGCGACGAGGTCAACGAGATGACGCTGGCGATCCTCACGCAGACTGTGCGCGACGCGGCGTTGCGCATCGAGCTCAATCTGTTTCGATCGGCCTTTGCCGGCGCCCGTTTCCTGATGGTCCCCACGAGCGCCAATTCCGCGGCCGCCCTGCTCGCCGTCGACAGGCACGATCTCGTCCTCGGCGCCACCCGTGCAGCCCGGATCGCGCTGCAATTGGACGACAAACGGATCGCGGCCGGCATACCCGCCGCCGATGCGCTACATGAAGCCACCGTCTCACAACAGGAAGAGATTGTCGAAGCTGAAAAAGCGGCCCTGCTGCGCGCGCTATCGCGCACCAGCGGCAATGTCTCGCAGGCGGCGATCGCCCTCGGGATCAGCCGCGCCACGCTCCACCGAAAGATGAAGAAATTAGGCCTCCATTAAACCAGGCTCCGGCGGTTCCATAGGACATCGCAATCAAAACGCGACCCTGTCGCATGTCTGCGACAGTGTGCGCTGCGGTATTGATCCTCCACCCTGTTCCCTTCGGCAAAACGCGCACATTTTGCTCCCACTGGTTCGATTGGAACCTGGACCATCAAGGGAGGATGACATGCTTCATCAGAAAATCGTGGAATCGCCGTTCAAGCTGAAATACGGCAACTATATCGGCGGCGAATGGCGCGAGCCGGTCGAAGGCAGATACTTTGAAAACGTGACGCCGGTCACAGGCGGCAAACTCTGCGACATCCCGCGCTCCGATGAAAAGGACATCAATCTCGCGCTCGATGCGGCCCATGCGGCCAAGGAAAAATGGGGCCGCACTTCCGCCGCCGAGCGCTCCAATATCCTCATGAAGATCGCCCAGCGCATGGAAGACAAGCTGGAACTGCTCGCCCAGGCCGAGACCTGGGACAATGGCAAGCCGATCCGCGAAACCATGGCGGCCGACATTCCGCTGGCGATCGACCACTTCCGCTACTTCGCCTCCTGCATCCGTGCCCAGGAGGGCTCGATCGGCGAGATCGACCAAGATACAGTCGCCTATCACTTCCACGAGCCGCTTGGCGTCGTCGGCCAGATCATTCCCTGGAACTTCCCGATTCTAATGGCGACCTGGAAGCTGGCGCCGGCACTTGCCGCCGGCAACTGCGTCGTTCTGAAGCCCGCCGAGCAGACCCCGGCCTCGATCCTGCTCTGGGCCGAACTCGTCGGCGACCTCCTGCCGCCCGGCGTGCTCAACATCGTCAACGGCTTCGGGATCGAGGCCGGAAAGCCGCTGGCGACCAGCACGCGCATCGCCAAGATTGCCTTCACCGGCGAAACGACGACCGGCCGGCTGATCATGCAATATGCCAGCCAGAACCTCATTCCAGTGACGCTGGAGCTCGGCGGCAAATCCCCGAACATCTTCTTCGCCGACGTGATGGCCGAGGACGACGATTTCCTCGACAAGGCGCTCGAGGGCTTTGCGATGTTCGCCTTGAACCAGGGTGAAGTCTGCACCTGCCCGAGCCGCGCCCTCGTTCAGGAATCGATCTACGACCGCTTCATGGAGAAAGCCGTCAAACGCGTCGAGGCGATCAAACAGGGCAACCCGCTCGATCCGGAAACGATGATCGGCGCTCAGGCATCGACGGAGCAGCTTGAGAAGATCCTCGCCTATCTCGATATCGGCAAGCAGGAAGGCGCCCAGGTTCTGGCCGGCGGCTCGCGCAACGATCTCGGCGGCGAACTGGCGAACGGCTATTACGTCAAGCCGACGATCTTCAAGGGCCACAACAAGATGCGTGTGTTCCAGGAGGAGATCTTCGGACCTGTGGTCTCGGTCGCGACCTTCAAGGATGAGAAGGAAGCGCTCGAAATCGCCAACGACACGCTCTACGGTCTTGGTGCCGGTGTCTGGAGCCGCGACGCCAATCGCTGCTACCGTTTCGGCCGCGAGATCCAGGCCGGCCGCGTCTGGACCAACTGCTATCATGCCTACCCGGCCCATGCCGCCTTCGGCGGCTACAAGCAATCCGGCATCGGCCGCGAAACCCACAAGATGATGCTCGAGCATTACCAGCAGACCAAGAACATGCTGGTCAGCTACAGCCCGAAGGCACTGGGTTTCTTCTGAGATGCTTTCATATGGGAGAGGTAACCCCTCCCCAACCCCTCCCCACAAGGGGGAGGGGCCTATGATGCCGCTCCACCAGCTTTCCTTACCGAAGTCTCAGCAAGGCAATACATCGCTTTTAGACGAGGCTATTCAACAAGTTAAGTCCCTCCCCCTTGTGGGGAGGGGTTTGGGGAGGGGTCTTTTCTTCCCCAAATTTTAGGAGGAAGAACCATGGAAACGACCGTCAACGGCGAACCGCGTGTTCTCGCAACCGATGCGGCCCTTGATCTGATCGCAGAAATCAAGCGGGATCATCCCGATATCCTCTTCCACCAGTCCGGCGGCTGCTGCGACGGCTCTTCCCCCATGTGTTATCCCGCCAATGAGTTCATGGTCGGCGACAGCGACGTCAAGCTCGGCGAGATCGGCGGCGTGCCGGTCTATATCAGCATCAGCCAGTTCGAGGCGTGGAAACATACGCAGCTCATCATCGACGTCGTGCCGGGACGCGGCGGCATGTTCTCGCTCGACAACGGCCGCGAGAAACGCTTCCTCACCCGTTCCCGTCTCTTCGGCGGCGGCGAGGCCTGTGCCGTCCCGGATGCGACGGTCAGGACGGTCTGACATCTGCCGCCCGACAGATGCAACGGTTTTACATACGGGAGAGGGTCTGAAAGCTCGTGATGCTCACCTGCTTCCGGCCGAGAATTTCGTCTGTAGTATTCCCATAGTACCTGCTGCTGAGCGGTCTTTGTTAATCTTCGTCTGTTGGTTTCAAGGGAGGATGCGATGCCAGCTTCTAAGATCCTGATGATCACGGGTGACTTCACCGAAGATTATGAAACGATGGTGCCGTTTCAGGCACTGCTCGCCTGCGGCTATACGGTCGATGCCGTCTGCCCAGGCAAGAAGGCGGGCGAGACCGTTGCCACCGCCATTCATGATTTCGAGGGCGATCAGACCTACTCGGAAAAACGCGGCCATAATTTCGCGCTGAACGCCACTTTCGACAGCGTGCGGTCGGAGAATTACGATGCCTTGGTTATCCCCGGCGGTCGCGCGCCGGAATATCTTCGCCTCAATGCCGACGTCATCAAATCGGTCCGGCATTTCTTCGATGCCGGAAAACCCGTTGCAGCCATTTGCCACGGCGCGCAGCTGCTTGCCGCCGCCGGCGTGTTGAAGGGCCGCACCTGCTCGGCCTATCCCGCCTGCAGGCCGGAAGTCGAACTTGCCGGCGGCATTTACGCCGATATTTCCATCACCGATGCGGTCTCGGACGGCAACCTGGTCACCGCGCCGGCCTGGCCGGCGCATCCCTCCTGGCTGCGGCAGTTCATGGCCGTGCTCGATGCCTCGTCAATACCTGAAACCAACGCCGCCTGAGGTGGCGGCGCCGGGAGGACGACATGTGTGAACTCTTCATCAAGGCGGATGCGCGGCTATGGGAAAGCACCACCCGGTCGCTGCGCATCGACGGCATGGTCACCA
Source organism: Rhizobium aethiopicum (assembly GCF_014197535.1). Taxonomy (GTDB): domain Bacteria; phylum Pseudomonadota; class Alphaproteobacteria; order Rhizobiales; family Rhizobiaceae; genus Rhizobium; species Rhizobium aethiopicum_A. The sequence continues at coordinate 2,860 of NZ_JACIFV010000004.1, read as the reverse complement.
GCGTCAGGCTGGAGAACTTCTTTTGGTCGAAGCTTGAGGAAATTGCCCGGCGCGACGGCATGAACGTCGTGCAGCTGATTACCCGGCTGCACCATGAATCGATCGATGCCGGCCATGATCTCGGGAACTTCACATCCTTCCTGCGCGTCTGCTGCGCCCGATATCTCGACCTGCAGCTCGCCGGTGACATCCCGGCAGATGTCACCCGCCCGATCTCTGAGTTGGATGCGCCGGTCATCCTCGGCCGCGAACGGGAAAAATATCACTGACCCCGACCCGACCGAGCCGGGATGAAGGCGGGCGGAGCTCTCTGCTCCGCCCGCCTTCTCAAGATACCTGACTGGCGCGGTTGCGCAGGGGTTGCGTTACGGCGCAGCCTGGACCAACAATGCGCGGCATCATCCAGCACCGGCACCGTCAGGAGATCGCTTGCCATGAACGACCAGAAAGCCGTGATCGTCACGGGAGCCGGCGGCAACCTCGGCAGCGCCGTTGTCCGGGAGCTTGCAGGCGCCGGCGTAAAACTCGTCTGCATGAACCGTTCGAGCCAGGAGCTGGAAACTTTGGCCGGTGAGCTTCCCGCATCCACGGAGTTTCTCTCGATCGCCGGAACGGATCTCACCGACTATGCCTCCTGCGCTACCGCCGTCGCCCGAGCCGTCAAGCGCTTCGGCGGCGTAGGCGCATTGGTCAACACAGTCGGCGGTTTTCAGATGGGACCGGTCGGGCCGGAGGCCCCGGCGCAATGGGATACCATGATGACGGCAAACGCCCGCACCGCGCTGACGATCAGCGCGGCGGTTCTGCCGACGATGAAAGCTGCAGGCTACGGCCGCATTGTACACGTCGCTGCGATGCCCGGCCTGAAGGCCGGCCCCAATCAAGCCGCCTATGCTGCCTCGAAAGCGGCCGTCATCCGGCTGACGGAAGCGCTTGCTGCCGAATGCCGCGACGACCGCATCACCGCCAACTGCATTCTGCCCGGCACGATCGATACGCCCGAGAATCGTGCTGCCATGCCCAACGCAAAAACGGACGCCTGGGTATCGCCGCAGTCGATCGCCCGGCTCATCGCTTTCCTGATATCACCCGCCGCAGCCGTCGTTACCGGCGCAGCGATTCCGGCCACCGGCCGCGAATAGGCAAGCTGCGCCCATTTGGAATGGTCACTGCCATCTGGCCTGGAGCACGGTCCTTTTGCTACTGTGGGCCGACGACAAATGAACGACTTTATCTCAGGATCGGGCAGGCGATGGTGTCAATGATCGCATTGCGGCGGCATCTGCCGGATTACGGTGGTTGCGATGGCTGACGGGCCGGCATTGCCCACCGGCGCAACCGACCTGATGCGCGAGGAATGGTTCCTGGGCGTCAGCATCGCGACGAGCTTGGCGTTCCTTGTTTTCCAGGACGACCTGTTCAGCCGACTTTCCGATCCGCTTTGGTTCACCGTCGTTTTCGCGTGGCTATTTACCGTCGTGCTCGGTTCGGCTCTGTCGGTCGTGCGGCACGCGGATCACCTGGCGGAGCGCCTTAAGGAGCCTTACGGCACCCTTATTCTGACGCTCGCCATCACTTCGATCGAAGTGATGGCGATTTCCGCCGTGATGATTCATGGCGAAAACAACCCGACGCTGGCCCGCGACACTTTGTTTGCGGTCGTCATGATCATCCTGAACGGCATGGTCGGCCTGTCATTGCTCTTGGGTGCATGGCGGCGCCCGGAGCAACAGCATAACCTCCAGGGCGCCAACGCCTATCTCGGCGTCATCGTGCCCTTGGCAACACTCAGCCTGGTGATGCCGACATTTCTTTCCGGCCCGGACGGACAGCACCCGTCGGCGCCACGTCAATTGATCCTCGGCATACTCTCCGTCGGCCTTTATGCCACGTTTCTGTTTCTTCAAGCCGGTCGCCATCAGGACTATTTCACCGACGGCAGCAATCGCCGCGAACCTCCCGGCGAAGCAGCGCTTTACCACGCGCCGGTGTGGCCTCATGCCCTTTTGCTGTTCGCCTATATGGGGCCCGTGGTGTTTCTGGTCGAACAACTCGCGCGGCCGATCGATTACATTATCGAAACCCTGCAGGCTCCAACCGCATTTGGCGGTGTCGTCATGGCCATTCTTGTCGCGACCCCCGAGGCAATCAGCGCCGTGCGCGCATCCATCGCCAACAATCTTCAACGCTCCGTCAATATTTTTCTCGGGTCGGTTTTGTCGACGATCGGGCTGACCGTGCCGGCGATGCTCGTCATCAGCCGCCTTTATGGACACCCGGTAACACTCGGTCTGGAGCATGGAGATCTTGTGATGCTGCTGCTCACTCTTGCCGTCAGCATCATCACCTTTGCCAGCGGTCGCACGCATCTGATGCAGGGTGCGGTCCATCTCGTGCTTTTCCTGGCCTACGTCCTGTTGATTTTCCAGCAATGATGTCCGGCATGCAGGAACGGACCAGCAAAGATGAAGTCTTCGCGCCGGCCATAACTGACCGTGGTGTTGCAGGAGATGAAGGGAATTTTGGTTGCGGAGGCGGGATTTGAACCGTTCGCAGGCTGACCCTTCAGGTTATGGTGAGCTTTAGCGAACGACGAGCTACGGTCGCTAAGGGAAAGTGAAGCTTTTCCGCCAGCGATAAAGGCTTTGTGATACTTGGAGAGGGAGTTTTGGTTTCGGGCAGGCTTTGGGGTTATTCTGTCCCGCGGCGTGGGCGTTGCCTGCTTGCAGGCCCCTGAAGAGGCGTTAACTCCTCGACCCGTTACCAATCGGCATAGGGGGCGATCGATGTGATCGCACCCCTGCCACACCACCCGGCATGCGGGTCCGCACCGGGCGGTTCGAGAGATTGAGGTTTACGC
>NZ_JACIFV010000003.1 GCF_014197535.1 Rhizobium aethiopicum | reverse complement strand
ATGCCACGTTCGGCCAATTCCGCCACCAATCCGCGTGTCGTGAACGGGCTGGATCGGCAGCGTTCACGCAACCAGTCGGCCCGCTCGCCCGACAGAGTTCGCTTCTTGCCTCCGCCGGCGCGGCCAGGCTCAAGCGAGCCGGTCTCGGCAAGGCGTCGCTTCCATTTCGAAACGCAGGAGGGAGCAATCGAAAGTGCGGCCGCGATCGACCGCGTCGTCTCCCCGGCACTCAATCGGACCAACGCACGCTCGCGAAGGTCTGCGGAATAGGGTCGCGTCATCCATGCCGGCCATCCTTTCCCGGCATGCATAGGGAATCACATTTCCGCTGATTTGCGAATCCCGATTCCGGAAAATTGCAGCACGCTCTAGATGCGCAAACCCGGAATGGCGAGTGGATTGTCGGACAGCGCCTGACGATCCGGCGTGTCGATCCGCGGCTTGCCGAGGAAGGCGTCAAAGAGATCCTTCACGAAGGCCTCGGGCAGGTCCTTGGTGATCAGCACCATGCGCGTGCGCCGGTCTTGCGGATCCGGCCACGCCGGCAGCCGCACCGGCGGGTGGAAGATGCTCTGGACGCCGTGCAGCACCAGCGGCCGTTCCGGCCGGTCGGAGACGGATACGATCGCCTTCATCCGTAGCAGCTTTTCGCCATGGGCCGAGCGCAAGAGATCGACGAACATTTCGAGCGCCATCGGATCGATCGGCTTCTCTTCGACGATGGAGAAAGACCGGATCGAGGCATCGTGACGATTGACGTCGTGCGGATCCTGACCCGCATGGCCGTGATCATGGCGGTGGCCGTGGTGATGGTGATCGCCATCGTGATCATGATCGTGGCCGTGAGTGTGGTGATGCGTCTCGTGCGCATCCTCGTCCTGCAGCCAGCGGCCGACATCGGCGATCTTCGTCGTGGGATCATAGAGACCGTTGACCAGGAGCGCGGCGCTGCCGGCCTCGGCGCCGTCGGCATCCATCATCGCCGCGCGCGGATTGAGCGTCCGCAGGCGCTGTTCCAGCTCCGCCGTCCCGCCGGCCATCGATGTCTTCGAGACGATCAGCCGGTCTGCGACGGCCGCCTGCTTGCGTGCTTCCTCGTGATTGTCGAGCGTCTGCAGCCCGTTCACTGCGTCGACGACCGTCACGACACCGTCGAGTTCGAAATTCGTGGCGATGACCGGATTGCCCATGATCGCCTGCATGACGGGCGCCGGATCGGCAAGGCCGGTGGTTTCGATGACGACGCGCTTCACCGGCTTGACGCGGCCCGTCTGCACGGCATCCATCAGGTTCGCCAGCGTATCGACAAGCTCGCCGCGCACCGTGCAGCAGAGGCAGCCGTCGGACAATTCGATGATCGAGTCGCCGGAACTTTCGACCAGCAGATGGTCGATGCCGACATCGCCGAATTCATTGATGATGACAGCCGCATCCTTCATCTCGGGGTCTTTGAGGATGCGGTTCAGCAGCGTCGATTTGCCGGCGCCGAGAAAGCCGGTCAGGATGGTGACCGGAATCCTGTCGTTAAACGCGCTCATATCTGCCTTACCTTAGAAGCCCATCTTGTCTTAGAACGCGGTCGGACGCGGCAGCGGCACCGGCACGTTGGCGATGCCGCCGGCCGTATCGCCGGTCGCGACCTTTTCCGGCTGCTGAGGCGGCTGCGGGTCCTGCCCTGGGATGAGGCCGGCGAAGACGAATTGCGGGTCGTGGTCCATTTCCAGAATATAGGGCGAGTGCACCTTCATGCGGCCGACCTCGTCTCGCGTTTCGCTGCGCACCTTGGCGCCCTTGGCGCTGCAGATATCGGCGGTAATGTCGGTCACCTGGTCTTGTCCCAGGCCGTAGGGCTTCAGCGAGCCGAGCGTGTCGCTGCCGGGAAACTGCGTCGTAAAGCCCTTCTGCAACAGGTTCGCCGTCGCATCGGCACGCGCCGCGAGACTGTCCGTGCCGAGCACGACGGAAACAAGCGTACGGCCGTTGCGCGTCGCCGAACCGATCTGGTTGAAGCCCGAGGCGCAGATGAAGCCGGTCTTCATGCCGTCGGCACCGGCGAAACGGCCGATCAGCATATTGAGGTTCGGCACGTTCTGCTGGCCGGTGGTGAAGCCCTCGAGCGCGAAATAGCTGGCATATTGCGGAAAGTCGCGACGCAGCGCCACCGTCAGCACCGCTAGGTCGCGCGCCGTCGTATACTGGCCTTTGCCGGGCAGGCCGTTCGGATTGACGAAGTGCGAATCCGTCATGCCGAGCTTCAGCGCCTCGCCGTTCATCCGGGTCACGAAACCTTCCTGCGTACCGCCGACGGCTTCTGCGACCGCAACCGCAATGTCGTTGGCCGATTTCACCATCAGGATCTTCAAGGCACTGTCGAGCGTCAGCTTCTGGCCCGGCTTGAAATACATCTTGGCGGCCGGTTGGGCGGCGGCGCGTTTGCTGATGACGATGGGTGTATCGAGGCTGATCTGACCGGCGCGGATCGCATCGAAGACCGTATAGACGGTCATCAGCTTGGTGAGCGAGGCCGGATACCACTTGCGGAAGGCTTCTTCGTGTTCGAGGACGCGGCCTGTCTGCACGTCGACGAGAATATGCGGATTGGCCTGCACGAGCGAAACGGAGGCGACAAAAGCGGCAGTCGCGGCAATCATGAAACGAAACGGCCGCTTGGCGGCAAACAAACGGAAGTGGCTCGTCGACACGGTTCGTCCTTCAGATGTCCGGAAAATCTCGCAACCTTCATCTATCTAGCCTATATGGCTATGACATGGCAAAGGTCATTGACGAAGTAATTTGCACGGGCCTCACGCCCTTTTGAAGTGATGAACGATTGTCGGGATTTGATAACAGGAAAGCCAATATGCCGATTTTGAACAGAGCCGCCGAATTGCAGGACGAAGTCGCCGAATGGCGCCGCCATATCCATGCCCGGCCCGAGCTTCTTTTCGCGGTGGAAAACACGGCTGCTTTCGTCGCTGAAAAACTCAAGGAATTCGGGGTCGACGAGATCGTCACCGGCATCGGCCGCACCGGCGTCGTCGGCCTGATCAAGGGCAAGGGCGAAGGCCGCCGCACGATCGGCCTGCGCGCCGACATGGATGCCCTGCCGCTGACCGAAGTCACCGGCAAGCCCTGGGCTTCGAAGACACCCGGCAAGATGCATGCCTGCGGCCATGACGGCCATACCGCCATGCTGCTCGGCGCTGCGAAATATCTCGCCGAAACCCGCAATTTCAACGGCAATGTCGCCGTCATCTTCCAGCCCGCCGAAGAAGGCGGCGGCGGCGGCAATCTGATGGTCAAGGATGGCATGATGGAGCGCTTCGGCATCGAAGAGGTCTACGGCATGCACAACCTGCCGGGCCTGCCTGTCGGACAGTTTGCGATCCGCAAGGGCGCCATCATGGCGGCAACCGACGAGTTCACCGTCACCATCAAGGGCCGCGGCGGCCACGCCGCCCAGCCGCACCGGACGATCGACCCGATCGCCATCAGCGCCCAGATCGTCAGCAATCTGCAGATGATCGCCTCGCGCACCGCCGATCCGATCAGCTCTGTCGTCGTCTCGGTGACCAAGTTCAATGCCGGTTTCGCCCATAACGTCATCCCCAATGACGCGACTTTCGCCGGCACCGTCCGCACCCTCGACAGCGAGGTGCGCACGCTCGCCGAAAAACGCTTCCGGCAGATCGTCGAAGGCCTGGTCGCAGCCCATGGCGCCGAGGCCGAGATCAGCTTCAATCGCAATTATCCCGTCACCGTCAACCATCCCGATGAGACCGAGCATGCCGTCGCCACTGCGAGCGCCATTGCCGGCGAGGCAAACGTCAATGCCGAAATCGATCCGATGATGGGCGGCGAGGACTTCTCCTACATGCTGAACGCCCGTCCCGGCGCCTTCATCTTCATCGGCAACGGAGACAGCGCCGGCCTCCACAACCCGGCCTACGACTTCAACGACGAAGCCATCGCCCACGGCATCTCCTACTGGGTCCGCCTCGCCGAACAACGCCTCGGCCTTTGACGAGAATTAAGGCTTGGCTTCGCGCCAAGCCTTTTGTATGCATGGCATCTAGTGGTCCCGTAGCTCAGCAGGATAGAGCACCAGATTCCTAATCTGGGGGTCGCGCGTTCGAATCGCGCCGGGATCACCATCCAAATCAAGTGCTTAGCACTGATTTTCCGTCATTCTGTGGCGCATTCATGTTGCAACCGCTCGCATTGGTTTACAGTCATTTCAAAGAGCTAGCGGCAAATCCATGCAACATGCGGTGCAACATGGAAGCCGCGAATCTCTCAAACGCTTCTCGCCGGCACCCATGCAGTTGGTCCATCGAGTACCGCCGCGGACTCACGAAGCCTGCCGAGGTTTGAACACAAGACGTGCTGTAAACCTGAAACCCCATCAAGCTCAGTATTCCGGGTTCCATCGGCACGCGTGTAATCCATTTCGCACACAATATCCAAAGCTGCGAGTTCGACAAGATTGACCAGATCATAGAAAATTGCGCTGAAATGCTGCGCCCGGCCAGCGGTTCTTGCTTGAAAGGGCTGTAATCTAGATCACCGAAAAAGACGACGGGCGATCTGGACTCCGCCGGTGCTACAAGAGATCGGAGCCAAGCTGCTCCGGGAGGGATTCGCCCGGACATGGAGCCCCGCTCAACGAAACGATTGGTGTGATTAACCCACGAAATACTTCGTGTTTGCGATCCTGCTTGATCAGGCGCCATTCAGCCCTACCCTTCGCTTGCCGGGGAAATGAGGCTGTCATGATCCCATCTCCAATTGCACAGGCGCAGAACGTGCTGAATGACGCCGAAGTGGCCCTCTGCCAAAGGGTCTTCGATCACGTGGCATCGGCGAAAAAGATCACCTCGGACCCGCAGCGCCAGGACCTAGCCTCTCGGATCATTCAGTCTTATCAGCACGGCTTAAAGGATGAGGACAGTTTGTTGAGCCTGCTTATTGATTTTCGATAGTAGAGCCAGACCACGTACCCCACGCCCCCTTCAATCTTGCCGGTCTTTGATCGTCTGACGACGGGGACCCAAGAAGACGTTCGTACTCGGCTTCCGGGGCGCCGTAACAACCATCGGCAACATCGAGGAGAACTTGGCGGTTTAAAATCTGGACGTTCCCTCGCGTCGACCTAATGGCGCGCATGCCCTCGAGGATATGCAGATGGTCGGTGACACCGGACCGCCTGACACCAAGCATTAATGCCAGAAACTCGTGAGTAACGGGCATAGTGTCCACGAGAAGACGGTCATGGCACATAAGCAGCCATCTCGCGAGACGCTGATGCATGTTGTATCGGCCCGCCGCCAGAGCCGAGTAAGCCAGTTGCAGCTCCCGCGTGTGAACATAGCGGAGAAACATCAGGCGAGTTGCTTCGTCGCGCAAGAGCGGCAGGAAGCGGCTGGTGGGCAGTTCAATGCCGTCCCCTGAAACCTGCATGAAAGCGCGGTTTGGCATCCGATCGACGCCGAGCACCACCGGATATCCGCTCATCCCCTCGTATCCAATCTGACCCACCTCGATGCCTGTTCCGTTTGGAGCCACGGCCACCATTGAAGCTAAGCCGCTCTCAATAAAACAAACGCGCTCAATGGGTTGATTAGGTTCAACCAAAGACCGGCGGACCGGAAGATCAACGCGATTCAGGTCTGATGCGATATGCTCAAAAGCCTCCTCTCGAAGCCTTCGCAGCAACTTGTTCCTGGTATTTTTTTGCGCAATTTTTGTCACAGCGTCACGCCTCCCTGTGTCTGCGTTGGCATAGTCATTTGCCGATTCAGACCCATTCGCCCTCTTAAACGCACGAGCGAGGCAATCGATACCGTTTTAATCCCAATTGCTAATATGCTCCACCCCAGCGGAACCTGCATGCGAAAAATCGGTTTGGCGACAAACTGCAGGGAATTGCCACCTGTGTAAGCCTGGCCTGGAAGCCTCATTCTCAGCCGCCACGTGCAGGTGATTGCCAGACGTGGAACGACTGGAGATGGGGAGTGCATTGCCCACCTATTATTTTCACATCAAACACGCTGACCACATCGTGCTCGACCCAGACGGTGAGATGTTCCTTGACTTGAACGCAGCAAGAGAAGAGGCAGGCGAAGCCCTCAGAGAACTAGTTGGCAGGGCCATCTTATCCAATCAGAAGGAACTCCCGCAGGCGATCGAGATTCGGGACGTCCATGGTCATCTGGCTGCCGAAGTTCATATCGATGCAGCAATACCCCAGATCGCGCATCGAAAACGAGATCGATAGCGCTGCTATCCCAATCTTCAGTTGATCCTCAACCAGTGCCGCAGCCACGCAACCGCTCCATCGCTCGCCCAGGTGATGGTCGCGCCGGCCGTAAGCCCAGCGAGTGCGATTATCCCAGAGATGCCAACGAAGTGAACGGTCACGCTAAACCTGAGCAACTGAGGGCGGCGATTATTCGCGCCGCGGATGAAGCTGGCGGAACGACCATCGCCGTTCTTCATTGAGCTGGGCAGAGCATCTTGCGGCGGCCGCTTGCTTTAATTCGTCTGCTTCGGCACATGCTGCCGGAGGAATGGAAGCACTGATCTCGTCTTGAAGATGGGCAGCAGGGCGCCTGACCTCCGGTATTGGCTCACGGCAGCTGACGATAGGCTCGTCGTCCGCGGCCAACGCGTCGCGCCCCCCATCCCAGCAGCGCCGCCGCAACCGATCCGCCGACAAAACCGATCGCGCCCCAGACCAGTCCGGCGAAGCTGACCGGCAGGCCAGGCACGAAGTCGCGCCAGGTATTGGCGAAAACCACATCATCCGCATTCCTCAGCAGCACGAAGGGCTTGGCGACAGGAGCGGCGGTGCCGAGTTTCAGTTGCTGCGACTGCAGCGTTTCATAACGGGTGATCGTGCTTTGCATGGAAATGCCGCGGTCGCGCAGGAAATCGTCGGAAGATTGCGCATAGGCGTTCAGCGCCTGCTGGCGGTCGAGCTGGTGCTGAGCGGCTTGGCGGTTGAAGTCTTCGACGATGACACGCAGCTCATCGATCGCGCCGCCGATCCGCTGGCGATATTGTTGCGCAAATTCCGGCGCCTGCGAAAACACCGTGCCGCCGGCAAGACCGGCAACAATGGCGATGATCCTTGCAATCTGTCCCACGATCGTGGCCTCCGGCTGTTCCCTGCGCTAACGATCCGCAGCCGCAAAGGTTTCTGCCTTCGACACAATCGGTAACGCTATGTGATTGAACCGGCGGCGCTTCCGGCGAGTTGAAACTATGACCAACTCAGAAAGAGAGGCTCGTCATGAAACAGTTCATTCTTGCTTGCACGCTCGCTGCAGCGTCCGTCCTTTCCGCCATGCCGTCCCAGGCGGCCAGCGTGACTATCACCACCGATAACCCGCGTCCTTATTATACCGATTCGGAGCGCCCCTATTATCGCCACCGGCCCTACTACCGCCATCACATGATGCGCCGCGTCTCCGAGGATTGCTTCACCAAGACGGAAAGAATCCGCCGTCACGGCCATACGATCATCAAGGAGACCCGGATCTGCCGATAAGGCAGTGTCTAGGCACGAAAAGCCCGGCCGCTCCTCCCCTGGTCGGGCTTTTCCTCTGATTTCGCCATGAGGAACTTCGCGACATCGGCCGCGTTTATCGCGAAAACGGGAGAACGCATCATGCGTATCAAGATGACTCTTTTGGCAATCGCCTATGTCGCCGTCAGCGCTCTGCTGCTCGCCATCGCCTATCAGCCGCAGGGGCCGGTGGCCACAGCGAAGACCGATCGACCGGCCGGTTCATCCTTCCTCGTCGAGCGCTTCGCCGGTTGATCGGCCAAGCGCCGGCGTAAAGGCGCCGGCAAGGCCGGCGCGCTCGCAAGCGAGACAGGTTTCGATAATATCAATGCGGGCTGCCGACGGCAGACCCGCTGAGCAGGATTCGGTTCTGCACCGCATTGACGCCTTCGACCGCCCTGGCGACAGCGGTTGCCCGTTCGATCTCCCCGACCGTACCGACCGTGCCTGTCAATACGACCTGACCTTCCTCCATCGTCACTTCCACATCCGAGGCATCGATGCCGCCGGCGATTGCCAATGCATTGGCGACGGCGGCCTCGAGAGATGCGCGATTGGCGATCTCCGCTTCCATTTCGGGCGCAAGTCCGTGAAATGTCGGCTCTTTGAAAACCATATTCCGTTCCTCCGAAAGATCTGAAGAAGAAACGCCATCGGCCCCGTTTGGTTTCCTGCGTTACCAGCTGACGCGATAGCGGAGATTGACGCTGCCGGCCTCATCGGGCGAGAACGGATTGCTGACCGAGGCATCGAGGTTGAGATTCGGCAGGATCGCCTGGTTGACCGCCACCGTGCTCGAGAAGTCGCCGCTGGCATTGCTGACGCCTGCGCCGGCCGAAAGCGAGGTTCCGGTCCAGGGATAGATCAGCTTCAGCGCCTGCGATGCCGTTACCGAAGTCTCCCTGGCATCGACCGGGTCGTAACGGACGCTGAGGGAGCGGCTCGATTGCATGTCGAGCGAGTCCGACAGGATCCAGCTGCGCGAGCGGCTGAGCGTCAGAGCGCCGCTGCCGCGCAGCGTATCGACGCTGACCCTGGCGCCCCGCTGCGATTGACCCGCCGGCGTAACGGTCGTCTTGCTGATCCTGCCCCAGAGCATGGCCTGTTCGGAATCTGGCAGCGGCGCACCGGCTTTTGTTGCTGCCAATGCGAGGTCGGCGCCGGCGCTCGTCTCCCATTCGGCCGGCAGACGAAAACCCATCGTCGCCTTGTACGACCGATCCGAGACCTTGGCAGGCGACCAGATCAGCAGGTCGTCCGCCTTCGCAGCCGCGCTCAGCGGAGGCAGGATGGCGAAAAGAAGGATGGCTATTCTGAATGTCGTCATGTGATCCGATCGTTTTGACCTGACACGTGCCGGCTCATCGAACGGCACGATACCGCACCAAAGTGCTCGCAGCGAACGCGAACGGGCAGCACGGCCAAGCCGTTCATCCCGATGTCATCCTCGATTTAATGTTGGCCGAAAAAGCCGAGGGCAGCCAAGTGCCCGTTTTTCAATGGCCGCCGCAGCGCCCCGATAGCCCATGCGCCCAAGACAGGCCGCATGGGAATCACATCCCTTCGGGAATGTCATAAGGATCACATCCCACCGCCGCTCTGTAAACCCCCGAAGGGCTGATATCTGCTGCACCGCACACTTGCCGCACCCTCCAAACCCTAGTAGAGCCTGAGCCTACGAGAGACATTTTCGCGAAATTCCAAATGATGACCGGCAAAACCGCGCCGCGGCGCCTCAGCATCTTCGGCTCAACCGGGTCGATCGGCCGCAATACCCTCAATGTTGTCGAACATCTGGGCGGGCGGGAGAACTTCGAAATTTCCGTTCTGACAGGCAACGGCAATGTCGAGCTGCTCGCCCGGCAGGCCAGATCCTTCGGTGCGCGGCTGGCAGTGACGGCAAACGACCGGCATTATGAAGCGCTGAAGAGCGAACTTTTCGGCAGCGGCATCGCGGTCGCGTCGGGAAAATCCGGCCTGATGGAAGCGGCCGACCGCGATGCCGACTGGGCGATGGCGGCAATCGTCGGCACTGCGGGTCTGGCGCCGACGCTTGCCGCTGCACGCCGTGGCGCCGATATCGCCCTTGCCAACAAGGAATGTCTGGTCTCGGCCGGCGATCTCTTCATCGCTGCGATCCGCGCCGGCGGCGGAAAACTGCTTCCCGTCGACAGCGAGCACAATGCGATTTTCCAGGTGCTGGAAGAAAACCAGCGCCATGCCGTCGAGCGTGTCATCCTGACCGCCTCGGGCGGCCCTTTCCGTACCGCTTCGTTGAAGGAGATGGCCGATGTGACGGTGGAAACCGCGCGCGCCCATCCGAACTGGTCGATGGGCTTGAAGATCTCGATCGACAGCGCCTCGATGTTCAACAAGGCGCTGGAGATGATCGAAGCCCGCCACCTTTTCGGGCTGAGGCCCGAACAGATCGAGGTGATTTTCCATCCGCAGTCGATCATCCATTCCATGGTCGGTTATACCGACGGTTCGGTGCTGGCGCAGCTCGGCGCGCCTGACATGCGCACCGCCATCGGTTACGCGCTGTCCTTCCCGCGCCGGCCGAACTTGCCGGTCGAGCGGCTGGATTTCGCCAGACTCGCGCGGCTCGATTTCGAGGCGCCGGATGAGGTGCGGTTCCCCGCCTTGCGGCTGGCGCGCCTTGCGATGACGCGCGGCGGCGTTCAGGGCGCGGTGCTGAACGGCGCCAAGGAAGTAGCGCTCGAAGCCTTCATCGAAGGGCGCCTGTCCTTCCTCGCCATGGCCGAGGTCACCGAGAGGGTCATGGACGAACTGGCCGGCCTGCCGCCGGCTGCCGGCATGGACGACGTTTTCAACGCCGACAGGCAAGCCCGGCAACGGGCGGCAAAGCTGATGAAACTCGATCTCGTCGGGTGAGGGCTCGGGCGGCTGCAGAGCAATTCCAGGAAAAGTGCGAAGCGGTTTTCCCAGGCAAAGCGCAAAGCGCTTTTGCCGGGAATTGCGTAAATCCAAAAAGTTAGAGCGGTTCAGCACTTCCGTGAAAACCTGAACCGCTCTATCGCAGCCGATTGCCGCCCTCATCGAACAATCGGCAATTCGACGGCTCGAACTGCAGGCTGACCTCTTCGCCGGCCGCAATGCTGGTCGGCGACCGGTGCTCGACGGTGAGCGACTGGCCATCGCAGAGCTGGCAGTAGAGATACTGCGTTCCGCCGAGATACTCGGAAAAATCGACCCTTGCCGTAAGGCCGCCAGTCAGCTCGGGCGCCACTTTCAGATGCTCCGGCCGCAGACCGAGCGTCACGGCCGCACCGGCCGGCCTGTCTTTCGGCAGCAGGCCACTTTCGACGCGCCCGCCGGCAACGTCGACCAGGCCGTCTTCGCTCCATCGGGCATTCAGGAGATTCATCCTCGGCGAGCCGATGAAGCCCGCCACGAATGTATTCGAAGGATTCTCGTAGATTTCCCGCGGTGTCCCGGCCTGCTCGACGCGGCCGTCGCGCAACACGACGATCTTGTCGGCGAGCGTCATCGCCTCGGTCTGATCATGCGTGACATAGATCATCGTGTTGCCGAGCTCGCGATGAAGGCGGGCGATCTCGATGCGCATGGAAACGCGCAGTTCCGCATCGAGATTGGACAGCGGTTCGTCGAACAGGAAAACATCGGGCTCGCGCACGATCGCTCGCCCGATCGCCACACGCTGGCGCTGGCCGCCGGAAAGCTGGCCGGGCCGCCGGTCGAGCAGATGGTCGATCTTCAGGATCGCGGAGGCTGCCTTGACGCGCGTCTCGATCTCGGCGGCATTCGTACGCGCCATCTTCAGTCCGAAGGCCAGGTTGTCGCGCACGCTCATATGCGGATAGAGCGCGTAGGATTGGAAGACCATGGCGATGCCGCGCTCGGATGGATCGAGGTCGGTGACAACACGTCCCTTGATCTCGATCTCCCCATCGGTCACGTCCTCAAGACCCGCGATCATGCGAAGCAGCGTCGATTTTCCGCAGCCGGACGGACCGACGAAGACGACGAAATCGCCCTCCTCGATCGTCAGGTCGATGCCGTGGACCACCGGCAGATTGCCATAGCTTTTTCGCACGTCCTGAAGGACGACGCTCTTGTTACCCATACCGTTCGTCATCCCCAAACGACCTACTTGTCCGCCTGGACCCAGACGAGCATCTCTCCGGGCGCGCGGTTGTCCCAGAGATGATAGGGCACGAAGCGCGCGGTGGCGACCCGCCTTTCGGCCGGCGCCTTGCGATAGAGCGAAGTGCCCCAATTCGATGTTTCCTCACGCTCAACCTTGAGATCGAGTGCGACGGCATCATTGAGGTCCTTCAGCAGGACGGTTTCGGCGGCCGGGAGTTCGCGAGGCAGAACGATGGCGTTGAGGTCTTTGCCATTGTCCGTTGTTTCCACACAATAGACGAGGGGGCCGCGCATCAAGGCGACACGGCCGGCATCCTGGCGCACTTTCGGGTTTGCATATTGCGGGCGAAGCGCCAGCGGCAGGTAGAGGGCGACGCGATCGCCGTCCGCCCATTCGCGGTCGATCCTGGCATACCCGTCGCGGACATGGGCGCCGAGCTCGAGCATCGTCCCGTTGACGCTGAGGGTTGCGCCCTCCGCCCAGTCCGGAATGCGCAGCGACAGTGCAAACTGAGCCGGTTTTGTCAGCCTGGCCGTGAAGGCAACGGCGCCGTCCCACGGATAGTTGGTGCTCTGCTCCAACGCCACCTCGGCGCCATTGGCAAGCTTCAGCCGGGCGGTGCTTTCGCCATAGAGATGCACGGCGATCTCATCGTCGGCAACCGCATACATGTATGAGCCGATCGACGTCACCAGACGGGCGATGTTCGGCGGGCAGCACGGGCAATGGTGCCATTTCCAGCGATGGTGCTTGCCCGCACTTTCCAGCGGATTGTCATAGAAGAAGGTCTTGCCGTCGGTGGAAAGACCCGGCAGCGCGCCGTTATAGAGCGCCTGCTCCATGATGTCGGCGTAACGCCGGTCCGGCCCGCGCCCGAGCATGCGGCTTGCCCAGAAGACCAGGCCGACGGAGGCGCAGGTTTCCGCATAGGCCGTGTCGTTGGGCAGATCGTAATAATCGGTGAAGCCTTCGTTGGAGGCGGCCGGGCCGATGCCGCCGGTGATGTACATCTGCTTGGTGGTCAGATCGTCCCAGAGCGTTTCGAGCGCCGCCGTCAGGCTGTCGTCCTTATATTCGGTGGCGATGTCGGCCATGCCGGAATAGAGGTACATGGCGCGCACGGCATGGCCGACGACCTTCGTCTGTTCGCGTACCGGCAGGTGCGCCTGTCCATATTCATAGGTCTTCTGATGGAAGTCGGCAGCGCTGCGGCCGTCGCGAGCGGCCTCCGCCGTGAAAAAGTGGGGCTCGGTGCCGCGTTCGTCGATGAAGAATTTCGAGAGGTCGAGATATTTCTTCTCGCCGGTCACGCGGGCAAGCTTGACCAGCGCCAGCTCGATTTCCTCATGGCCGCAATAGCCTGGTATTTGACCCTCGCCATGGCCGAAAACCTTGATCATGTAATCGGCGTAGCGGCACATGATATCGAGCAGCTTTCGCTTGCCGGTCGCCTGATAATAGGCGACCGCGGCTTCCATCAGATGGCCGGCGCAATAGAGCTCGTGATGGTCGCGCAGGTTGGTCCAGCGGCGGGATGGCTCGACGCGCTGGAACCAGGCGTTCAGATAACCATCCTTGTCCTGCATCTTCTCATACATGTCGATGATCTCATCGGCGCGCGCCTCCAGCTTCGGGTTCGGCCGGCGATAAAGCGAATAGGCGATGGTCTCGATCGACTTGCCAAGATCCGAATCCCAGAACATCTGCGTCGTGCCGCCCCAGGGCTGGATCGGAATGACGACGCCGGGGCTCGGCTGGCTGACGTCGATCGCCTTCAGCATACCGGCCTCGACGCAGCGGTCGAGCAAGGTTTCAGCGGTGGAATTGCAGACGGCGTCCTGCCATTTGCCCCAGAAGCCGCCGAGCTCGACATCGGGAACGGCGACGGGACGAAACTGGCGGTCGTTGCTTGATTTGGTCATGGGCTCTACCTTGAGCATGATGCCGGAAAGTGTGAGCGGTTTTCGGACGACATCATGTTCTAACTATTTAATTTAGAACAGGATTCAGATTTTAGGCCGACGGCCTAAAATCATCCTGTTCTTGGGATCATTTCACCGCGCCGGCCATCAGCCCGCGCATGTAGTAGCGTTGCAGGAGCAGGAAGACGATCAGGCAGGGGATCGTCATGACGACGACACCGGCCTGCACCGCTCCCCAGTTGATGGCGCCGAGCCGTCCGGCGCGAACCGCCGTCATCAGCACCGGCAGGGTGTATTTCTCATTGCTCGAGAGGAGCACGAGCGCGGCAAGAAACTCGTTCCAGGCATTGAGGAAGGCAAAGATCGCCACCGTCGCGACACCGGGCAACAACAGCGGCAGGAGAACCCGCGCCAGGAGCTTCAGATCGCGCGCGCCGTCGATGCGCGCGGCCTCCTCGATTTCCTTCGGCACGGCATCGAAAGCATTGCGCATCATGAAGACCGAGAAGGGCAGCTGCAGCGTCGCATAGACGAGCGTCAGCCCGAGCAGTGAATTGTTGAGGCCGAGTTTTGCCAGGATGATGAAGAGCGGCGTCAGGATCGACTGGAACGGGATCATCAAAGTGGCGATGATCAGCACGAAGAGTGCATTCTTCATCGGGAAGCGATAACGCGAGAAGCCATAGCCGGCGAGCAGGCTGACGAGGACGGTGAGCACCACGGTAGCGACCGAAACGAGCAGCGAATTGATCATGTGCTGCCAGATGCCGGCGCCGAACGTATCGAGTAGCGCATAGGCGTCGAAGCTGACGCCGGATGTCGGCCACGGCGGCAAGGGCGGCAGGCTGGCTTCGGCACCCGGCCGGAAGGAGGCGAGCAGCGTGATCGCGAAGGGCGCCAGAAAGAAGATCGAAATGGCGATGCCTGTCAGATGATAGGCCGACTTCGTGCGGATGGCCTTGCGGGCGCGGCGTTGCCTTGATGTCGTCATGAACGCTCCTCCCCGACGCGAAGCAGCCAGAGCTGCACGATGCTGATGGCGACCAGGATGGCGAGAAGGGCTATCGAGAGCGCTGCGCCATATCCGAGATTGAAGGAGACGAAGGACTGGTTGAAGATGTAATAGACCACCGAGATCATTTTGTTCTGCGGTCCACCCGCCGTCATGATGTAGAACTGGTCGAAAGCGAGGATCGAGCCGGTGACCGAGACGATCAGCGCCAGCGCGATCGTCTTGCGCATCAGCGGCAGCGTCAGATGCCGGAAACGCTGCCAGCGGCCGGCGCCGTCGATGCGGGCCGCCTCGGTCAGATCGGACGGAATGGCCTGCAGCCCGGTCAGCAGAATGATCATGGTGAAGCCGGCGATCTTCCAGACGACCATCACCACAACAGTCAGGAAGGCGGTGTCGAAGGTCGCAAGAAGATTGGGGCTCTTTTCCACAAGACCGAGCGCTTTCAGGGCGGGGCCGATGAAGCCGCTATCGACATTGGCGAGCCAGACCCAGAGCAGCGAGGCCGTGGCAAGGCCGACCACGACAGGCAGGAAGATGATCGTCCGGTAGGCGCTGACGAACTGCCGTTCCTTCTCGACGAAGATCGCCAGCGGAAAGGCGACGGCGAAGATCGCGATGGTGACGATCACGGTGTAATAGGCGGTGAAATTCAGCGCCGTCATGAAGCGAGTGTCGTTGACCATGCGGTAGTAATTGTTGAGGCCGATCCAGCGCGACGCTCCCATCAGCGGCCAGTTGTGCAGGCTCATCCATCCGGTGAAAAGAACCGGCATGACGAAGAAGACGATGACCAGCGCCATGGCAGGCGCGATGTAGAGAGGGCCGCGCCAGTTGGATCTGCGCCGCCGCCTCCGCCGAGGCAATAGGGTCTCTGAACCGGAACCGGTCATCAAACGCTCCGCATCTGTCTATGGAAGTTGGCCGGGAAGCTGCCACCGCTCCCCGGCCGCGGCCTTGGGAGAGTTATTGGCCGCTATCGATGATCGACTGCATTTCCGACTGGGCGCTGGAGAACGCACCGTCGACATCGTCGCCGAAGATCGCCGCGTTGGTGAAGCTTGCCCACGGACCGTTGGCGCTGTTGATCAGGTCGTTGAACTGCAGCGTATAGGGCGTCTTGGCGACACTGATCGCCTTCAGGCCGACCTGCATGCGCGGATCGAGACCTTCCAGCACCTTGTCGGCGATATCGCCGCGTGTCGGCAGGCTGCCATATTTCGCCATGATCTTCTGGCCGTCCATCGAATAGATATATTCGAGGAATTCCTTCACCGCGTCGATCTTCTTCGTTCCCTTGGTGATGACGAAATTGTCGCCACCGGCAAAGGAGGAAGGCTTGCCGTCGACGCCGGGAATGAGGGTCACGCCGAAATTGATCTCGGGATGCTGGGTCACCAGTGTGCCGATGGCAAAGGCGCCGAGGCTCTGCTGGCCGATCTTGCCGTTGGTGAAGGTCAGGAAGTTCGTACCGTTGTCGCTGGCCGCACCCGCCGGCACCAGGTCCTTCTTGACCATGTTGCGGTAGATGTCGACGGCCTTGCGCATCTGAGGCGTATCGAGCGTCGCTTTCTTGCTGTCGGCCGACAGGATATCGGCGCCGGCACCCCAGGTGAGCGGCGTGAAGGTGAAGATCATGCAGCCGCCGCAGCCGCCGCCGGAGAAATAGAAGCCATAAGTATCGTCACCGAGAGCCCGGATCTTCTCGGCATTGGCGGTGATTTCATCCCAGTTATCAGGCGCCTTTTCCGGGTCGAGGCCGGCCTTCTTGTAGAGATCCTTGTTCCAGGCGAAGACCGAGGTTTCCACAGAGAGCGGCAGGCCGTAGATCTTGTCCTGATAGGTGCCGAGGCGGACATGCGACGGCGACAGCGAGTTGAAATAGGGCAGCGACTTCGCCCAGTCCGTCAGGTCTTCCAGCTGCCCGGCCGCCGCAAAGGCTGGATTGTAGATGAGGTCCATCGACAGCGCATCCGGCGCCTGTCCGCCGGCAATTGCCGTCGCATATTTCTGCACCAGTTCGGAGAACGGCACTTCGGTCATCACGACCTTGTTCTCATGACTGGAATTATAGGCTTCGACGACTTTCTTGAAGGCGTCGCCGATCCCCGACCGGACCCACATTTCGACGTTTTCGGCAGCCGATGCAGCCGACACCAGGCACAAAGTAGCGATGCCGGTCGCCGCCAATAGACGCTTGATCATGACACTCCTCCCAATATGGCGCATCTCCTCGCGCCTTTGCTCATTTCCCTGATTCTTATTCCTCGGGGGTCCTACCCCCGCATGACCGCCGGACGACGAGCCGGCAGGGCAACTTCCTCACTCCCGGCTCGACAGGCCGTCCTTCCGCAAGCGCCAGCACCGTCAATCCGGCCTGCCGCCCGAGCTCCTTCAGCTCCATATCTACCGTCGTCAGCGGCGGCCGCGTCTGGGCCGCAACAATCTCCCAATTGTCAAAGCCGATCACCGAGACGTCCTGCGGCACCTTGACGCCGCGCTCGCGCAGCGCATCTACGGCGCCCCGGGCGATCTGGTCGTTGCCGCAGAAGAGCGCATCCGGCTTTTCCCCCGGCCTCTCCCAAAGCTGTTCCACCGCCTCATGGCCCCAGTTTTCCGACCAGACGCCATAGAGCACCGGCTCGCGGTGGCCCGCCACCTGATGATAGGCCCCGGCCCGCTCCCGCACCGAGAAGAAGTCCTCCGGCCCGGTAATATGCGCAATCCGCCGCCGCCCGATCGTCGCGAGCCATTCGACCGCCAGCCTCGCACCCTGCTCGTCGTCCGAACGAAAGGTAACGCTGTTCTGCGTCCCCTCGGTGAAGGCGTAGACGACAGGCACATGCAAATTCGACAGGTCGACAGGCAGACGCCTGTCCAGGCGCTTTCCCGTGGCGATGATGCCGTCGACCTGCTTGTCCAGCATCGCATCGACGTGGATCTGGGCGAGCGCCGGATCGTCTTCGATGGCGCACAGGAAAACCGAAACGCCATGATCGACGAGAGCGTCCGAAATACCCGCCATCACAGGCAGCGTGAAACGGCCGTAAGTGTCGTTGGTCAGCAGCCCGACGGTGAAGCTGCGTTTGCTGAGAAGCCCTCTTGCCAGCGCATTCGGCCGATATCCGATTTCGCCGGCAATCCGCTTCACCCGTTCGCGGGTTTCCGCTCCCATCCGGCCGGTGTCGTTGAGCGCCTTCGACGCCGTCGAAATGCTCACGCCAGCAGCCGACGCGACCTCATGGATGGTGATCCTGCCTCTTTTTCCTCCCGATATGTTCAGAACGTCCTCCTTCTGAATTGGCTTGAGAAAAGCTTTTACCAATCTTATTGTCAAGTGAGAAAAGGTTTTCTCATGCAATTCGAGAGACGGAACAGCGAGGCGTGAATTGCAGGAAGGAAGGCGTGGAAAAAGCCGATGCGAATCCATGAGAGCGGATTGCAATGCATCATTCATCGGCAGAGCGACAGGGCGGCGCTGGATAACCTTACCAGCTAATGAATGTGGAACGAACAATCGCCGTCGGAACCTCCGATCGAGGTTCTGATTCGCGGGATTAGAACCCGGGCGATCGTTGAAAGATCAGGCGACGTGCCTTGCCAGCGCGCAACGCGACCAGAGCGAATGCAGGGCGTCCACGAGATGGGCGATATCGGCGTCGGAATGCAGCGGTGTCGGGGTGATGCGCAGCCGCTCGGTCTTCTTCGGCACTGTGGGATAGTTAATCGGCTGGACATAGACGCCGCAATTGTCGAGCAAGAGGTCGGAGATCCACTTGCACTTGGCGGCATCGCCGACCATCACCGGCACGATGTGGCTGGGATTGTGCATATGCGGAATGCCGCGCTGATCGAGCAGCGAGCGTAATTTGCGCACCCGGTCCTGATGGCGGGCGCGCTCGAACTGGCTGACCTTCAGATGCTGGATCGAGGCGACCGCACCAGCGGCCAATGCCGGCGGCAGCGCCGTGGTGAAGATGAAGCCGGAGGCAAACGAGCGGATGAAGTCGCACAACGCCGCTGAGGCAGCGATATAGCCGCCCATCACGCCGAAGGCCTTGCCGAGTGTGCCCTCGATCACCGTCAGCCGATCCATCAGTCCCTCGCGCTCGGCAATGCCGCCGCCGCGGGGGCCGTACATGCCGACCGCATGCACCTCGTCGAGATAGGTCATCGCGCCGTATTTGTCGGCCAGATCGCAGATCTCCTTGATCGGGGCGATGTCACCATCCATCGAATAGACGCTCTCGAAGGCGATCAGCTTCGGCGCCTTCGGATCGGAGGCCGCAAGCTTGGCTTCGAGATCGGCGACGTCATTGTGTTTCCAGATCACCTTGTCGCATTTGGCATGACGAATGCCCTCGATCATCGAGGCATGGTTGAGCGCATCGGAGAAGATGATCAGGCCGGGAATTTTCGCGCCGAGCGTGCCGAGTGCGGCCCAGTTGGAGACATAGCCTGAGGTGAAGATCAGTGCCGATTCCTTGCCGTGCAGATCGGCAAGCTCACGCTCGAGCAGGACGTGGTAATGGTTGGTGCCAGAAATATTCCGGGTGCCTCCCGCACCCGCGCCACAGTGGTCGATGGCGGCCTTCATCGCCTCGATGACCTTCGGGTTCTGGCCCATGCCGAGATAGTCGTTGGAGCACCAGACCGTGACTTCCTTCTCGCCATCGGCCGTATGGCGCGTCGCACGTGGGAAGTTGCCGCGGTGACGTTCGAGATCGGCAAAAACGCGGTAGCGGCCCTCGGCATGAAGCCCGTCAAGCTCGTTTTTGAAAAATGCTTCGAAATCCATCATATGCTCCAGTATCACGCGGCCGTTCTTGCCGATCGGACGTCCGCGCGTCAATGCTTACCCTTTGGTTTAACATCAACTGCGGCAAAAGGCCCAGTTTTTTGAATGATTCCAGACAAAAAAATACGTGCGCCACAATCAATGGGGCCATGCGGCAAAAGCGCCCGACATAGGCGCAAATTCCGCAAGGCCCGCAACACCCCTTCAAAGCAAAAAAATCCGGACAGGAGTGGACAACCCTTTCTTCCGACATAGTTTTCGAGCTAGCGTGCCAAAAAAACAATAGGGACGGCCTATGCCCATTGGGCGATAACCCAGGAGAAAAGAGATGAAAAAAGCTGTCATACTCGCATTGATCGGCCTGTCGGTCGCAAGCTGCACACCGACGCAGCAGGGCGCCGGAATCGGTGCTGCATCCGGCGCAGTCATTGGCGGTGCAGTCACCGGCAATGTCCGAGGTGCTGCGGTCGGTGCCGCCATCGGCGGCGTGTCGGGGGCCTTGATCGGTAGCGTCGCGGAACAGCCCGGCCAGTGCTACTATCGCGACCGTTATGGTCGCCGTTATATCGACGCTTGCCCGCGCTGACAGCGCTGGCAAGACGCAAAATCAGGAAATCCCGGACACACATCCGGGATTTTTTGTACTGAATTAGCGCGTGGGCAATTTAAAATGGTACACCCTGCGCGATTTTGCCGCTAAGCTGTTCACGGCTGGGCAACGAAGCTTCATGTAGGCGTAACCAAAAGCAGCGGATGCGGATTAGAGGGACAAGTCCGAAAATAGGTACTGCGTATCGGCGAACAGGCACCATGATGGTGGTCGCAGCGGCAGCTGCTTTCTCACCGGTCCTGATCGGCGATGCTTACGCCTTCAAGCTTTTCGGCATCACCATCTTCGGCAAGGAGGAGGACGAGAGCGAACAGGTGCCCGATCCGGTGCGCTATCACGTCGACCTCAAGGCCGACACCGCCGATCCCGATCTTAAGGAAGCGCTCGAAAACAGCTCCCGCCTCGTCAGCGACCAGAAACAGCCCGTCTCCGGCGATCTCGGCATCGTCGTCAAGGCCCGTGACGACCGCGAGCGGCTGATCGCCACCCTGTATGAAAAAGCCCGTTACGGCGGCGTGGTGACGATCGCCATCGATGGCAAGGATATCGACGACCTGCCGCCCAATCCGACATTCGACCGCTCCGGGCCGGTCCCCGTCACCGTCAATATAACACCCGGCCCTGTTTTCAGGGTCAGAGAGGTGCAATTCGGCGGCGACGCCGCGGATCGCAATCCCGCCGATTACGACCTTGCCCCCGGCGCCGAGGCCGGCTCGCTCGCCATCATTAAGGCCGGCGACAAGATTGTCGAACAGTTGAAAAGCGAAGGCCGGCCCTTTGCCAAATTGACCGAACGCAAGGTCGTCGCCGATCACAGGAGCGATACGGTCGACATCGTGCTTGCTGCCGAAGGCGGGCCTGTCGCCCCGATCGGCGATGTCGGGGTCACCGGCGAAAAAACCGTGCGGCCAGGTTTTATCCAGCGTTATTCCCGGCTGAACAAAGGGGACGCCTATTCGCCGGAAAGGCTGAAGAAGGCCGGCGAGCGGCTTCGCGCCCTCGGCGTCTTTTCGAGCGTCACCATTCATGAGGGCGATGCGCTGGCGCCTGATGGTACGCTGCCGATGACGATCGAGGTGTCCGAAGGCAAGAGGCGCTATTTCGGCGTCGGCGCGCAATATTCCACCACCGACGGCCTCGGCATCCAGGGCTATTGGGGCCACCGCAACCTGTTCGGCGAGGCCGAGACGCTGAGGATCGAAGGCTCGGTCTCGCGGCTCGGCGAAGCCACCGATGTCGGCAGCCTCGACTATTCCGCCGGCATCCTCTTCACCAAGCCCGGCGCCTTCTTCCCGGCCGCCACGCTGAAGGCCGGTATCGTCGCCAAGACCCAGAATCCGGACGCTTATAACGCGACGCTCGTCACCGCCTCGTTGGGCCTTTCCTATGAACTGACCGAGAAGGACACGGTGTCGGCGAGCGGCGAAGTCAGCTGGGAGCGCGATGACGACGCCTTTGGCACCAATGACTATCTGACCATCGCCCTCCCGCTTCAATATGATCGTGACGCACGCGACGACAAGTTCAATCCGACCGAAGGCTATCGCGCGACAGCCTCGGCAAAGCCCGGCTACGAGGTATTCAACGCCACACCCTATGCGGCGTTCGAGGGCTCGATCTCCGGCTATCTACCGTTCGGCGCTGAAGATCGCCTCGTGCTTGCCGGCAAGGTCGCCGCCGGCGTGCTGATCGGCGGCGGCGGGATCGAGGACATTCCTGCCACGCAGCGCTTTTTCGCCGGCGGCGGCGGTTCGGTGCGGGGATACAGTTATCAGGAAATTTCGCCTTACAATGACAATGGCGATGCCACCGGCGGCCGCTCCTATGTGACGGGGTCGCTGGAGGCCCGCTTCAAGATCACAGATACGATCGGCCTCGTGCCCTTCATCGATGTCGGCACCGTATCGGACAGCACCTTCCCGGGTTTTTCCGATATCCGCGCGGGCGCCGGCGCGGGAATACGATATGCCACACCTTTCGGGCCGCTGCGGCTTGATTTTGCCGTGCCGCTGAACAAGTACGAAGATGGCACAGATTATGGAATTTATGCCGGCATCGGCCAATCCTTCTAGGGTTGCCGCTTTTGGTTCTTTCCGATCGATGGGCCGCATGAAAACGGGGTAGTCCGCGCCGATGCAAACGCTGGCAAAAATCGTCAACTGGATTGTGCGGGTCACCGGCTATGCCGTAGGCGCCATTTTGATTCTCGCTGTGGCGGCGCTCGCGATCTTCGGCTTCACCTCCTTTGGCGCCCGCATCGTCACCGAAAGGATCGCCTCCACCCTTTCCAACCGCGACATGACGATCGAGGTGCGCGAACCGGAAGGCCTTTTGACCGGCGGGCTTCGCGCCGCCGAAATCTCCCTATCCGACACGAGGGGCGTTTTTGCGGAAATCCACGGTGTGGCAATCGATTGGAACCCGCTGGCGCTGCTGACGGGAACATTCCACGCCAAACGTTTCCAGATCGACACGATCAACGTGCTGCGCAAGCCGGTGCGCACCCTGCCTTCGCGGCCCGGCGCCGAAAATTCCGGCGGCTTCGCACTTCCGGTCAAGATCGATGTCGACCATGTGGCCCTGCCCGATATCAAACTGGCCGAAGCTTTTGCCGGGCGGGCCTTCGCGCTCGCCGCCGACGGCAGCCTTTCGGCGGATGGCGACGGCGGCGAAGCGATGGTCAATGTCAGCCGCCACGCGGTTCCGGATGCGCGCCTTACTGCCGATATCGCCTACGCGCCGGCCGAAAACCGGCTGCGGCTGAAGGCGCAGCTTGCCGAGCCGAAGGGTGGGCTGTTGGCGGGCTTCCTCGGCCTGCCTGGCAATCCTGCCGTCAACATCGACCTCGACGGCCAGGGACCGATATCCGACTGGACAGGCAAGATACAGGCTGCGCTCGACGGGCAACAGCGCGCTGCAATCGAGGGCCGGCATGCGATTGGCGCAGAGGGGCTGCACCATCTCGATCTCAAGGGTGGCGGTGACCTGAGCTCGCTTCTTCCCGCGGCATTCCGGCCGCTTTTCGCCGGCCAGACCAATATCGACCTTGCCGCCACCTTCGACGACCACGGCAAGATCGATATCCAGACCGGCAATATCGCCACCGGCAGCGTCGTCATCGCCGCATCGGGAGCGCTTGATCCGGCCGGCAACAACAGCCTGAACGCCAATCTGCTCGGCACATCCGGCCCCGTCGATTTCCGCTGGCCGCTCGCCGAAGGCGAAGCGCGCTTCCTGATATCGGGCCTCAACCTGGCTCTGACAGGCGACGCGCAGGCCGCCCGACTGAGCCTCAGCGGCTCGCTCGACAGCGCAACCCTGCCGCAGGCCGATATCGGCAACGTCAAGCTGACGGCAAAGAGCGACGCCTTTAATCTTGCCGCCCGTTCCGGCAGCGTTCAGCTGCGCCTCGTAGCCGGCGACGCGACCTTTGCCGAACCGAACCTCAATCGCGCAGTTCAAGGCCCTATCACCATCGCCTCGCCGCTCCAGATTTCGTCGGGCGACATCGGCTTCAACGGCACCACCGTCGAAAGCGCCAATATCAACGGCAGCCTCAACGGCTCCTATCGGCTGGCGGACCGCGCGCTGACCGGCAATGTCAAGGTGAGTGTCGAACCGGCGGCCCTGCCGTCCGCGGCGACGAGCAGGTTCGATCAGCCGATCTTGCTCGAAAGCCAGGTGACCGGCACGATCCCGTCGAAATTCGCGCTGTCCAATCTCGTCCTGAAATCCGGCACGCTTGAAGCGGCCGGCAACGTCGCGCTCGACGGTTCGATGTTGAACGCCGATCTTTCAGGTCGGCTGCCCGATGTCGGCAAGCTGATGACGAGCGCGAGTGGCGGCGCCGGTTACGCGCTGAGGATCGGAGGCGAACTGCCGGCGATCTCCGTGACCGCCAATATCAAGGCTCCCAGCCTGCAGATGGCTGATCGCGCGCTCGCCAACCTCAATATCGATCTGTCGGGTGTCGCCGATCCCAAGGCGCCGCAGGGGAAGTTTGCGGCCACCGGCACGATCGACGGACAGCCGATCGGCATCAACGGCGACATCCGTTCTGAGAACGGCAAGACGAGCATTCCCGCACTGACCGCCGATGTCGGCGGCAACCGGCTGACCGGCAAGCTGGAGCTTTCGCCCTCCCTGACGCCCTCGGGCGCATTGACCTTCGATTTTCCCAAGCTCGGCTTGCTGGCTGCGCTCGGCGGCCAGAAAGCCGAAGGAGATCTCAAGGGTTCGCTCGGCATCGAGAGCGACGGCGGCAAGATCGCGCTCAAGCTCATTGCATCAGGCGCCTCGATCCGCCGCGATACGCTGGCGATCGTCAAGCCGGATATCGACCTCACGGTCAGCGATCTCAGCGCCCTTGCGGCAAACGGCACAATCCGCGCCGAAGAGTTGGCTGCCGGAGAAAACAGGCTCGCCGGCCTTTCGCTCGATTTCACCAGGCAGCAGAACCGAACCGATTTCGATCTTAACGCCGCCTATGACGGCAATCCGGTGCTGGCCGCCGGCAATATCCAGGCGCCAGGCGGCACGATCGCGGTAAACCTTGACCGCTTCTCGGCCAGCCCCCGCAACATCCCGGTCGAGCTTGCCGCACCGACTGAGGTCACGATCGGCGGCGGCACCGCCAGTCTGAACGGACTGACGCTGAAAACAGGCACCGGTTCGGTGAGCGTCACCGGCTCCGTCGGCGAGACGCTGAAGCTGAATGCCGACATCCATGAACTGCCAGCAGCGCTGGCCAATGGTTTCGTGCCGAACCTTTCGGCCGGCGGCACGATCTCGGGAACGATTGCCGTGACGGGAACGCCGGCAGCACCCATCGCCGATTTCAAACTCGACTGGAAGGATGCGACGACAGGGCAGCTTAAGGGCGCGGGCCTGGCACCGCTCGGCATCACCGCCAGCGGTAAATTTGCCGACAAGAAGCTCGATTTCGATACGACGATCGGCGGGGCCGACGGCCTTTCCCTCAAGGCTGGCGGCGACGTCGGGCTCGCTGATCCGGCGGCGCCGGTGTTCGATATCGACGCCGATATCCTCAACCTGCCGGCGCAGGTCGCCAATGGTTTCGTTTCCGATCTCGCCGCCGAAGGCGCGATCACGGGAAAGGTGACTGCCGCCGGTTCCCTTAAGGCTCCAACCGCCAATTTCGACCTCGCCTGGAAAAGTGCTGCGACGCGCCACACGAAGCGCGCCGGCCTCGCGGCTCTTGATGTGACCGCGTCCGGCAAATTCGCGGACAACAAGCTCGATTTCGACGCTGCAGCCATCGGCGCCGACAGACTCTCGGTCAAGGCAAACGGCAACATGGATATCGCCGGGACGACGATCGGCGACGTCAAGGTCGGCGCAACACTGGACAATATCCCGGCAGCGATTGCCAACGGCTTCGTCCCCGATCTCGCAGCGGAAGGCGCGATCTCCGGAACCGTCGCGGCCAGCGGGTCGCTTGCAGCCCCGACCGCCGATTTCGATCTCCATTGGCTAAACGCCGCGACGCGCCACACACAACGGGCCGGCCTCGCCGGTCTTGGCGTCACCGCGTCCGGAAAGTTCGCCGACAACAAGTTTGATTTCGACGCCGCGGTTGCCGGCGCCAACCACCTCTCGCTGAAGGCGAACGGCAATGTCGCCGTTACCGGCACGACGATCGGCACCGTCGCGGCCGATGCGACGCTGGCAAATATCCCGGCAAGCCTGGCAAACAGCTTCGTCGCCGATCTCGCCGCCGAAGGCACGGTCTCGGGGAGGGTTTCGGCTGCCGGCTCGCTTTCCGCCCCGACCGCCAATTTCGATTTCAATTGGAAAGACGCTGCGACGAGCCACACGAAGCGTGCCGGCCTTGCCACACTCGACATGACCGCATCGGGGAAATTTGCCGATAACAAGCTGGATTTCAACGCGGCGGCCGGTGGCGATCAAGGTCTCTCATTGAAGGCCACGGGCAATGTCGCTCTCGCCGGTACGGCAATCGACAGCGTGAAGGTCGATGCCGAAATCGCCAAACTCCCCGCCGCTCTCGCCAATGCCTTCGTCCCCGATCTGGCGGCCGGCGGCATGATATCCGGCACGCTCTCGGCAGCCGGAACACCCGCTGCACCCAAGGCCGATTTCAAGCTCGACTGGGCGGACGCCGCAACCAGCCACACCAGAAGCGCGCATCTTTCCGGCCTCGCGCTTGCCGCATCGGGACATCTTGCCGACAACAAGCTCGACTTCAACGCCAATCTTGGCGGCCAGGACGGTCTCTCACTGAATGCCGCGGGCAATGTGGCGATATCGGGTACCTCGGTCCGCAACATTGACGTCAAAGCCGATCTCGCCAATCTGCCCGCGGGCCTTGCCAACGGCTTCGTTCCCGGTCTTGCCGCGGAGGGCACCGTGTCGGGAACGGCATCCGCCTCAGGAGCGCTGCCCAAACCCGCTGTCGATTTCAAGCTCGATTGGAAGAACGCCGCCACCGCCCAGACCAGGAGCAGCGGCTTGTCGGGCCTGAGTGCCGCGGCCTCCGGCAAGTTCGTCAATGACAGGGTCGACTTCGATGCCAGCCTTGCCGGCAAGGAGGGCACGTTGGCCAAGGCGGCGGGTGGCGTAACGATCGCGGGAAAGGCCATACGCGATCTTTCGATCAATGCCGATATTCCGGCGCTGCCGGCAAATATCGCCAATGCCTTTGTTCCCGGCCTCGGTGCCGAAGGCACACTGTCGGCGAGCGCCCAGACATCGGGAACGCCCGCCGACCCGATCATCGATTTCAAGCTGAACTGGAAAGATGCCGCGACCAGCCACACCAAGGCCGCCGGCCTCTCCCGCCTTGCCTTGGCGGCGACGGGAAAATATGCCGGCGACCGACTGGATTTCGATGCCGACCTCAGCGGCAGTGGCGGCATTTCGCTGAAAGCCACCGGTAATCTTTCCATTGCAGGCACTACGATCCGATCGATCGACGTCACCGCGAACGCTGCCAATGTTCCGGCCGCCATCGCCAACGGCTTTGTTCCGGGCATCGGAGCCGAAGGTACGATCACGGCAACGGCCAAGGCGACGGGCGCGCTGTCCTCGCCCGCCGTCGATTTCAAGGTCGACTGGAAAAATGCCGCGACGAGCCAGACGAAAGGCGCCGGTCTTTCGTCATTCAGCATCGGGGCATCCGGCAAGCTTGCCGACAACAGGCTGACGGTCGATACCAGCCTTGCCGGCGACGCCGGCATGTCGCTGAAAGGCGGCGGTAGCGTCGTGATATCGGGCAACCGCGCCATCGACATGCGCTTCAACGGCAATGTTCCCTTCGCCGTACTTGGTGCCCCGCTCGCACAGCAGGGCTTTGTCGCCGACGGCGTCGCCAGCGTCGATCTTAAGATTGGCGGAACGGCCGCGGCACCCGTCATTAACGGCACTGTCTCGACATCAGGCGCCAAGCTCGTCGACGTCAGGCGCAATCTTGCCGTCAACA
Organism: Rhizobium aethiopicum; assembly: GCF_014197535.1. Classification (GTDB taxonomy): domain Bacteria; phylum Pseudomonadota; class Alphaproteobacteria; order Rhizobiales; family Rhizobiaceae; genus Rhizobium; species Rhizobium aethiopicum_A. The sequence goes on along the minus strand of NZ_JACIFV010000003.1, from coordinate 378,584 downwards.
ATCTCGCAGCCACCGTCACCTTCAATGGCAACCAGGCCGTCATCTCGCGCCTCAGCGGCAATCTTGGCGGCGGCGGCACGATTTCGGCAAGCGGCACCATCGGCATCCAGCCCGCCGGCGGTTTTCCCGCCGACATCTCGATCAAGCTCGACAAGGCCGTCTATGTCGACGGAACGCTTGTTGTCTCGACTGTCAACGGGACGGTGGGCCTGCGCGGGCCGATCATGAGCGCAACGCTGAGCGGCAAGCTCCGGCTGGACAAGACCTCGATCACTGTCCCGGAGAGATTGCCGACCTCGCTGCGCGAAATCGACATCCGGCATAAGAATGCACCGCGAGCGGTGCTGGCGCAGCTGCGCGCTGACGGCGAGCGAAAGCCGGGCGAGAAGTCCTCCGTTATCACGCTCGACCTCGAAATCGATGCGCCCTCGCAGATCTTCGCGCGCGGCCGCGGCATCGATGCCGAGCTCGGAGGTCTCGTGACGATCCGCGGAACGGCGGCAGCACCCATCGTCACCGGCGGCTTTACCATGCGCCGCGGCCGGCTGACCATTCTCAACCGCCGTCTGAACTTCTCCGACAAGAGCAGGATCACCTTTGCCGGCGACCTGACGCCGGCGCTCGACATGGAAGCGACCTCCACCTCCGGCACGACGACCCTGACGGTCGATGTCTCAGGCCTTGCCACCGATCCTTCGATCACCTTTTCCTCCTCGCCCCAGCTGCCGCAAGACGAGGTGCTGGCGCAGCTGATCTTCGGTCAGTCGATGTCGAAGCTGTCGCCGGTGCAGATCGCCCAGCTCGCCGATGCGGTCAGCCAGCTGGCCGGCAACCGCTCCACCTCGCTTTTCGAGGGCCTGCGCAACCAGCTCGGCGTCGACGATTTCGACATCAGCACCGACGCGAAGGGCCAGACGAGCGTCAGCGTCGGCCGCTATCTCAACGACCGTACCTATTTCGAATTGCAGCAGGGCGGCTCGGCCGGCGCCAAGGCAATCATCAATCTCGATGTCGGCCGCGGCGTCAAATTGCGGGGAGCCGCCGGCGGGAATGGCGCCGGCGAAGCGGGCATCGTCTATGAACGGGAATATTAAAGCAGCTTAGAAACCCGTCTTGCTCGTTTTAAGAAGAATGTTGGTCTCGGTCGAATTGATGCCGTTGATCAACCTGATTCGACGCAGCGTCTCGTCAAAGGCGGCAAGATCGCGGTCCTCCAGTTCGGCGACGAAATCCCATTTGCCGTTGGTGCTGTGAAGCGCCCGCACCTGCGGCAAGCCCCTGAGCTGATCGGCCACCCGGTCGGCGAGCTTGCCGAGCACCTCGATCATGACGATCGCGCGCACGCCGGCGGATCGCGTCTCGTGACTGGTGCGGATGGTGAAGCCGACGATGGTGCCGCCGGCGACCAGCCGGTCGATACGGGCGGCGACCGTTGCCCGCGATGCACCGGTCATTGCCGCGAGCGAGGAGACGGACATGCGAGCATTGTGGCGAAGCGCACTCAGAAGTTCGGTATCGAGATCGTCCACGTCGAACACTTTGTCAAAATAGCTTTATCAATCTGCGCAATCATAATCCATTTCTGGCACTTTTCCATCTTTTTGCCGCCAGCCCTTTATCCCACTATCGGCCGAAAACAGGCCTCAAACGGAGCCCTCGAATGAATGCGCAATCGCGATCTGTCACCCTCATCGGCGCACCCTTGGAAGAAGGTTCGGGTCGCAGAGGCGCCGCCATGGGCCCTGCCGCCCTGCGGATCGCCGGCGTCGACCAGACCCTAATTGATCTCGGCCACGACGTCGCCGATATCGGCGATCTCTCTGTCGTGCCGGCGATGGATCTGCCGAATCATCCGAAAGCCCATAATCTGAGGATCGTCGGTGCCTTCACCCGCGCATTGGAAAGCAGCGTCTATGACGTCGCCGCCGCCGGCCGCTTTCCGCTGATTCTCGGCGGCGATCACAGCCTGTCGATGGGCAGCGTCTCCGGCATGGCGCGTTATGCCGCCAGCAAGGAGCGCCCGCTCTTCGTGCTCTGGCTCGATGCCCATGCCGATTTCAACTCTCCGGCAACATCACCCTCCGGCAATATTCACGGCATGCCTGTTGCCTTCTTCTGCGGCGAGGCGGATTTCGCCGAAATCCTCCCGAAGGACCGGCCCTTCGTCGACCCGAAGAATGTCTTCCAAGTCGGTATCCGTTCGGTCGATGCGCGCGAGCGCGAGGAAATCCATGAACACGGCGTCAACGTCTTCGACATGCGGGCGATCGACGAGCAGGGCATCGGCGCCATCATGCGCGAGATTCTCGCTGTTGTCGCCAAGGCCAACGGCCTGCTGCATGTCAGCCTCGATCTCGACTTCCTCGATCCCGACATCGCGCCCGGAGTCGGCACGACGGTGCCTGGCGGTGCGACCTTCCGCGAAGCGCATCTTGTCATGGAAATGCTTTCCGACAGCGGCCTCGTCTCGTCGCTCGATCTCGTCGAGCTCAATCCGTTCCTCGATGATCGCGGCAAGAGCGCCCGTATACTGGTGGAACTGACGGCAAGCCTCTTCGGCCGCCGCATCTTCGATCGTCCGACACGCGCCGCATAGACAAGCTGAGGGAGAAGCGCCATGAACACTTCGGAAAAACTGATCGCAACGGAACAGCGACTCGGCGCCCACAACTATAAGCCGCTCGACGTGGTGCTGACGCGTGGCGAAGGCGTGTATGTCTGGGATACCGACGGCAATCGTTATCTCGATTGCCTCTCGGCCTATTCTGCCGTCAATCAGGGCCATTGCCACCCGAAGATCCTCGCCGCCATGGTCGAACAGGCGGGCAGACTGACGCTCACATCCCGCGCCTTCCGCAACGATCAGCTCGCCCATCTCTACGAGGAGCTTGCGGCGCTGACGGGCTCGCACAAGATCCTGCCGATGAATTCCGGCGCCGAGGCTGTGGAGACCGCCATCAAGGCGGTGCGCAAATGGGGTTACGAGGTCAAGGGCGTTCCTAAAGGAAATGCGGAAATCATCGTCTGCGCCGACAATTTCCATGGCCGCACGCTGAGCATCATCAGTTTCTCCACAGATCCCGACGCCCGCACCGGCTTCGGCCCCTACACGCCGGGCTTCCGCATCATTCCCTTCGGCGACGCCGAGGCATTCGAGGCCGCGATCAACGGCAATACCGTGGCAGCCCTGATCGAGCCGATCCAGGGCGAAGCCGGCGTCATCATCCCGCCGGCCGGTTATTTCACCCGCATCCGCGAGCTCTGCACCGACAACAACGTCACTCTGATCCTCGATGAGATCCAGACCGGCCTCGGCCGTACCGGCAAGCTGCTGGCGGAGGAGCACGAAGGCATAGAGGCCGATGTGACGCTGATCGGCAAGGCGCTTTCCGGCGGCTTCTATCCCGTATCCGCCGTCCTTTCCAATTCCGAGGTGCTGGGCGTGCTGAAGCCTGGCCAGCACGGTTCGACCTTCGGCGGCAATCCGCTCGCCTGCGCGGTGGCGCGCACGGCCCTCAAGGTGCTCGTGGAGGAAGGCATGATCGAGAACGCCGCCGCGATGGGCGATTATTTCCTCGAAGGCTTGAGGTCGATCCGCTCCAACATTGTCAGAGATGTACGTGGCCGTGGCCTGATGATGGCGATCGAGCTGGAGCCCGAAGCCGGCGGCGCGCGGCAATATTGCCATGCGCTGAAGGAGCGCGGCCTTCTCGCCAAGGACACCCATGACCACACGATTCGCCTCGCTCCGCCACTTGTTATAACGAGGGAGCAGGTCGATTGGGCCGTCTCGCAGATCGAAATGACGATCGGCTGAAGTAGAGCGAGGCGGAAAAGCTTCACACTCCCGTTCCCGATTTAGATTTGGGCAACACTCTTCCGTTAATGTCGTCGCTAACCGTAACGATGCTTTGAGTGCAAAGTCATCGCGTGGTGTGAAGGCAAAGCTCGTCCGCGCCAATGGTGGCGCACCCGCTTCTGCTTTGGCTTACGACAGTTGGGAAGAATTCTAATGGCCACGATCAATTCCACTAGCTTCAGCGGCGATACGCTCGAGATCATTGCCTTCCGCCTCCATGATCAGGAATTTTGCGTCAAGACCACGACCATCCGCGAAATCCGCGGTTGGGCGCCCTCGACCCCGATCCCGCATTCGCCGGCCGATGTTATCGGTGTCATGAACCTGCGTGGTTCGGTCATCCCGATCATCGATCTCGCCTATAAGCTCGGCATGAAGAGTACGGTTGCCAACGAACGCAGCGCCATCGTGGTCGCCGAAGTTCATAGCATGGTCATCGGCATGCTCGTGGACCGCGTCTCGGATATTCTCACCATCTCGTCCAGCCAGGTCCAGCCGGTGCCTGAGGTGACCGCCTCCTTCGACCGCGCTTTCTGCGAGGGCATCATCGCTTCGGAAAACGGCATGATCTGCTTCCTGAACCTTGCCAAGATGTTCAAGGAAAACGAGACGGATGAACTGGCCGCCTGATCTGCCAGAACGATTGGATATCGGAAAACCGCCGCTCCCGGCGGTTTTTTATTGCTCGTTAGGAAATTTAGGCTTGCAGCGGTCGGTCTCGTCGGCCGGACCGGTCAACCGCCTCAGGCGCGCAAAGGAGGCTGTAAAACTTCGAACTTCCGTTTTTAAATCGATTAGATTTCGACGTATGCAGTGGCGCATGCGCAGGCAGTTTGCTGCGCCCCCGGCAGACGCCACTTTGGATTACCGGACCTGGTTTGCCTCCGCCTCCGGCTTGCGGATCATGGGAGCGGCCTGAAGCACGAGAGCATCCAGACCGTTTTCCTCCTTTTCGAGAATTTCAAACAATTGCCGCCGCATGCGCGGCTCCCAGAATTTGTTGATGTGCGTGGCGACGCCTTGTGCGGCCTCGTTTTGCGGCTGGCTTTTGAAAAAGGTGGCGATCTGATTTGCCATATAGACAAGCTTGGTTTTGGTATCATGCGACATCGGCGATACTTCCGGGCGAGATGCGGTGCGGGTGTGTGAAAATCTCGAAATCTTCGCCGCGCACCAGCGCGACGAGCGTCATGCCGGCCGCTTCGGCCGTGCGGATGGCAAGGGCCGTCGGCGCTGAAATGGCGATAAGTGCGGGGCTGCCGAGGATCGCCGCCTTCTGCACCATTTCGACCGACAGCCGGCTGGTGACGACGACCGCGCCGTTCCCGCCACTTTCGCCGGCGCGGATGACGGCGCCGCAGAGTTTGTCCAGCGCGTTGTGGCGACCGACATCTTCGCGAACCGCAATCAGCCCGCCGCCGGGAAGGTAGAATCCAGCGCCATGGACGGCCCGCGTCTCCCGATGCAGCGGCTGCGCCTCGTTCAGAAGCGAAACGGCCCGAACGATATCCGCATGAGACAGCATCAACGGCGATGCCGAGACATCGGGCACCGGCCGCACCGCCTGTTCGATCGATTCGATCCCACAGAGCCCGCAGCCAACCGGTCCGGCCATGCTGCGGCGGCGGGCCTGCAGCCGATCGGCGACGTCGTCGGCAAGGCTAACCTGCACGTCGATGCCCTGCCCACCCGCGACGATCTCGACGGCGGATATCTCCGCCGGCTTGGCAATAATTCCTTCCGTTAGGCTGAAGCCGACGGCGAAATCCTCAAGATCCGCCGGTGTCGCCATCATCACCGCATGCGAACTGCCGCCATAGGAAAAGGCGATCGGCACTTCCTCGGGCACGATGCGCGAACCGCTGTGCATGACGCCGTTGCGGCGGGCGGTTTCGGGAGCACGGGCCGTGGTGGCGAAAGTCATCACAGACGCCTCCTCTTCTCCCCGAGGGGAGAAGGAAGAACCTCGCCGACAACGCCAAATCGCCCCGGCATCGTCACTCCGCCGCTTCGAGCTTGCCGGCGATGCGGCGCGATTGCCGTGCCTGCTCGTCATATTCGAGCTGCCACTCGCTCGGTCCGTTCGACGGCGAGACCTGCACCGCTGTCACCTTATACTCCGGGCAGTTGGTCGCCCAATCGGAAAAGTCGGTGGTGATGACGTTGGCCTGCGTATTGGGATGATGGAAGGTCGTATAGACGACACCGGGCGCGACACGATCGGTGATCAACGCCCGGAGCGTGGTGTCGCCGGAGCGGCTGGCGAGCTTCACCCAATCGCCATCGCGGACGCCGCGCTGTTCGGCATCGTGCGGGTGGATCTCCAGCCGGTCTTCCGCGTGCCAGACGACGTTCTCCGTCCGGCGTGTCTGCGCTCCGACATTATACTGGCTGAGGATGCGGCCCGTGGTGAGCAGCAGCGGGAAGCGCGGGCCGGTGCGCTCGTCGGTCGCCACATATTCAGTGCGGATGAACTTGCCCTTACCGCGCACGAAACCGTTGACATGCATGATCGGCGAGCCGAGCGGGTTCTTCTCGTTGCAGGGCCACTGCACCGAGCCCATCTTGTCGAGGTAATCGTAGGACACAAGCGCGAAACTCGGCGTCGTCGCGGCAATCTCGTCCATGATCTCGGACGGATGGGCATAATTCCAGTCGAGCCCCATGGTCTGGGCAAGCTTCTGCGTCACCTCCCAATCGCCATAACCGTTGCGCGGCGTCATTACCTTGCGCACGCGGTTGATGCGTCGCTCGGCATTGGTGAATGTGCCGTCCTTCTCGAGGAAGGTCGAACCGGGCAGGAAGACATGGGCGTAGTTGGCGGTTTCGTTGAGGAACAGGTCCTGCACGACGACGCATTCCATTGCCGCAAGGCCTGCCGCGACATGTTTCGTGTCGGGATCGGATTGGAGAATGTCCTCGCCCTGGACGTAAAGGCCTTTGAAGGAGCCGTCGACCGCCGCATCAAGCATATTCGGAATGCGCAGGCCCGGCTCGTCGCTGAGCTTCACACCCCAGAGCTTTTCGAAGATGTCGCGCGTGGCATCGTCGGAAATATGCCGGTAGCCGGGCAGCTCGTGCGGGAAGGAACCCATATCGCAGGAGCCCTGCACATTGTTCTGGCCGCGCAGCGGGTTCACGCCGACGCCGGGACGGCCAATATTGCCGGTCGCCATCGCCAGATTGGCAATCGCGATGACCGTCGTCGAACCCTGGCTGTGTTCGGTGACACCGAGGCCGTAATAGATCGCACCATTGCCGCCCTTGGCATAGAGCCTTGCCGCACCGCGCAGATCCGCCGCCGGCACGCCGGTGAAAACCTCCGTCGCTTCGGGACTATGTTGCGGTTCGGCGACGAAGGCCGCCCAGTCCTCGAATTCCGACCAGTCGCAGCGCTCGCGGATGAATGCCTCGTCGTAGAGCCCTTCGGTGACGATCACATGCGCCAACGCCGTCATGACCGCGACATTGGTGCCCGGCTTCAGCGGCAGGTGGTAGGAAGCCTCGACATGTGGCGACCGGACGATATCAGTGCGGCGCGGATCGATGACGATGAGCTTCGCCCCCTGACGCAGCCGCTTCTTCAGCCGCGAGCCGAACACCGGATGGCCGTCCGTCGGATTGGCGCCGATGATGACGACGACATCGGATTGTTCCACGCTGTCGAAATTCTGTGTGCCGGCCGAGGTTCCGAATGTCTGGCCGAGACCGTAGCCAGTCGGGGAATGGCAGACGCGGGCGCAGGTATCGACATTGTTGTTGCCGAAACCGGCGCGGACCAGCTTCTGCACCAGATAGGTTTCCTCATTGGTGCAGCGCGAGGAGGTAATGCCGCCGATCGCGTCGCGCCCATATTGATACTGAATGCGGCGGAACTCCGACGCCACATGCGCGAAGGCCTCGTCCCAGCTCACCTCCCGCCAGGGATCGCTGACCTTTTCGCGGATCATCGGGTTGAGAATGCGGTCCTTGTGTGTGGAATAACCGTAGGCGAAGCGGCCTTTGACGCAGGAATGGCCGCGATTGGCTTGTCCGTCCTTCCACGGCACCATGCGCACCAGTTCCTCCCCGCGCATCTCCGCCTTGAAGGAGCAGCCGACACCGCAATAGGCGCAGGTGGTGACGGCCGAATGCTCCGGCTGGCCGATCTCGATCACCGATTTCTCCGTCAGCGTCGCCGTCGGACAGGCCTGGACGCAGGCGCCGCAGGAAACACATTCGGAATCCATGAAATTCTCATGCATGCCGGGTGACACGCGGGAGCCAAAACCACGCCCTTCGATCGTCAGCGCGAAGGTGCCCTGCACTTCCTCGCAGGCGCGCACGCAAAGCGAACAGACAATGCATTTGGAGGGATCATAGGTGAAATATGGATTGGACTCGTCCTTCGGCATCCATTTCAGATTAATGTCGCCGTTGCTGCGCGCCTGGACGTGATTGTCGCCCTCATAGCCGTAGCGCACGTCGCGCAGGCCGACAGCACCGGCCATATCCTGCAACTGGCAATCGCCATTGGCAGCGCAGGTGAGACAGTCGAGCGGATGATCGGAAATATAAAGCTCCATCACACCGCGGCGGATATCCTTCAATCGTCCCGTCTGCGTGTGAACCACCATGTTTGCCGCCACCGGCGTCGTGCAGGAGGCCGGCGTGCCGGCGCGGCCCTCGATCTCGACGAGACAGAGTCGGCAGGAGCCGAAGGCATCGACCATGTCGGTGGCGCAGAGCTTCGGCACCTCGATGCCGGCTTCCATCGAGGCCCGCATGATAGAGGTGCCCTCCGGCACGCTGATCTGCTGCCCGTCAATGGTGAGCGTCACCATGGTTTCGGATTTCGAAGCGGGAGTGCCGTAGTCGATTTCATGGATGAGAGACATGGATTGCACCTCCGCTAGATTTCAGTATCGGGCGCCTTGAGGCATGCCGCTCATCCGCCTGCCGGCACCTTCTCCCCGCAAGCGGGGCGAAGGGGTATGCCGCACCACCTTCACTCGATACGCGCCCTCGTGGCACGTCCCCTCTCCCCGCAGGCGAGGAGCGGGTTAGGGTGAGGGGCAACTTCGAATAAAAAACCATTACTCAGCCGCCTCCACGACCGGTGCCGGCGAAAAATCTTCCGGGAAATGCGTCATGGCGCTCATCACCGGATAGGGCGTGAAGCCGCCAAGCGCACAGAGCGACCCGAATTTCATGGTATTGCAGAGATCGCCAAGCAGTACCCGGTTCTTCTCCGGCTCGATGCCGCGCGCGATCTTGTCGACCGTCTCGACGCCGCGCGTCGAACCGATGCGGCAGGGCGTGCATTTGCCGCAGCTTTCGACGGCACAGAATTCCATGGCGAAACGCGCCTGTTTCAGCATGTCGGCGGTGTCGTCGAAGACAACGATGCCGGCGTGGCCGATCAGCCCGTCCTTGGCGGCGAAGGCCTCGTAGTCGAAAGGCGTATCGAACAGCGCCCGCGGGAAATAGGCGCCGAGCGGCCCGCCGACCTGAACCGCCTTGACCGGCCGACCACTCCTCGTGCCGCCGCCGATCCTGTCGACGATCTCACCGAGTGAAAGACCGAAGGCGGTCTCATAGAGACCGCCATATCTGACATTGCCGGCGATCTGCAGCGGAATGGTGCCGCGCGAGCGGCCCATGCCGAAATCGCGGTAGAAGGCGGCGCCCCTTTCCATGATGACGGGTACCGATGCGAGCGAGATCACATTGTTGATGACGGTCGGGCAGTCGAACAGGCCCTTATGCGCCGGCAGCGGCGGCTTGGCGCGCACGATCCCGCGCTTGCCTTCGAGACTGTTCAAGAGAGCCGTTTCTTCACCGCAGACATAGGCGCCGGCGCCGGTGCGCACCTCAATATCGAAGGCGCGGCCCGAGCCAAGCACCGACGGGCCGAGAATGCCGGCCTGTCTGGCGATGCCGATCGCCTCGCTCATCACCGCGATCGCATGCGGATATTCCGAACGGGTGTAGACGAACCCCTTCGTCGCATCGGTCGCAAGCCCCGCAATCGCCATGCCTTCGATCAGCACGAAGGGATCGCCTTCCATGATCATCCTGTCGGCAAAGGTGCCGCTATCGCCCTCATCGGCGTTGCAGACGATATATTTGCGTTCGCCGCTGGCATCGAGAACGGTCTTCCACTTGATGCCGGTGGGAAAACCGGCACCGCCGCGTCCGCGCAGGCCGGAATCGGTGACTTCCTTGACCACTTCGGCGGGCGTCATAGAAACGGCGCGGCGAAGGCCGGCAAGGCCGCCATGCGCCTCGTAATCGCCGAGCGAAAGCGGATCGGTGACGCCACAGCGGGCGAAGGTCAGGCGGGTCTGTTCCTTCAGAAACGGGAGGTCTTCAACCTCCCCGAGACAGAGCGGGTGTCCGCCGCTGTTCATCATTCCGGCGTCGAACAGAGCAGGCACATCCTTTGCCTTCACCGGCCCGTAGCCGATGCGCTTGCCGGCGGCCTCGACTTCGACCAGCGGCTCCAGCCAGAACATTCCGCGCGAGCCGTTGCGCACGATCTCTGCATCGAAGCCGCGGGCGGCGATCTCCTGGGCAATCGCCTTTGCCACCTTTTCGGCCCCAAGCGCCAGCGCAGCGGCATCGCGCGGAACATAAATCTTGACTGTCATCGACGTGTCTCCGCAACGAGTTCCGCGACCAGCTGATCGTCGAGCCGGCCATAAACCTCGCCGTCGAGCATCGCCGACGGGGCGCAGGCACAAAGGCCGAGACAGTAGACCGGCTCCAGCGTCACGGTGCCGTCGAGCGTCGTCTGATGAAAATCGATACCGAGCAGCGCCTTGACGCGTTCAGCCAGCGCGTCGCCGCCCGTCGACTGGCAGGCCTCGGCGCGACAGAGCTTCAGCACATGGCGGCCGGCGGGATGGTCGCGATAATCGTGATAGAATGTCATCACCCCGTGCACTTCGGCGCGCGAGAGGTTCAGTTCTTCCGCGATCACAGGCAGGGCTTCCTGCGGCACATAACCGAATTCTCGCTGAACCTCGTGAAGAATGGGAAGCAGCGGTCCTTCAAGGAAGCGAAGGTCGGCGACGATGGTACGCGTACGCGCTGCGATATCGCCTGCGGCGATATGAATGGTCATCAGGCAGCCCTCCCGGCGGCTCGCTCGTTTCGGGATGGCAGGCCTCCCCCAGCCGGCGCCATCGTCGAGACACCATCTCAGGGAAGCCGACGACAATCAATAAAGCTATCTCGTGGATTGATAGGTTTTTTCTATCAGAGTTCCTCGTCCCGCACGAGCACTCTCGCTTCGTGCAGCAGTGCCGAGACGAGCGGGGTGAAGGGCTCGCGATAAGGCGCGACAAGACCGACCAGATGATGCGCCTCAGGCTCGACGATCGGAATCATCCGGATTTCCACTGGAAAACCGAACGATTTCGCGACGTTGCGCGGCATGATGCTCGCCCAGCGCCCGGTCCTGACATGCGAGAACAGCACGATCATCGAATTGGATTCGAGCGTCGGATGCACCGTGGCGCCGGCTTCCGTCAGATGCCGGTTGATGATGCGCCGGTTCTGCATGTCGGCGGTCAATAGACAAAGCCTAAGATCGCCGACCTCCTTCCAGGTCACATTGTCGCGATCGGACAGCGGGCTGCCTGCAGCCGTAATCAGATGATAGCGCTCGGCGTAGAGCGGAACGCTGGTGACCCGGCCGAGCGGCTCGTTTTCGAGATAGGTGATGCCGGCATCGATTTCGAGATTTTCGAGCATGCTCAGCACCTGCAGCGAATTACGCGAGACGATCGAGAAGGTCACGCCGGGATGCCGTTCCTGAAAGGGCGTGGTGATGCGCGAAAGCATGGCGAGCGCCGTCGGAATGGCGGCAAGGCGAATGTGGCCGGAAAGGCCGCGGCGGGCCGCGCGCATCTCCTCGCGCATGGTGCGGGCGTCGCCGACGATGCGCCGCGCCCATTCAAGCACCCGCTGCCCCTCCGGCGTCAGCCCCTGAAACCGCGAGCCGCGCTGCACCAGCATGACGCCAAGTTGATCTTCAAGCTGCCGGATGGCGGCCGAGAGTGTCGGCTGCGAGATCCCGCACTCCTCGGCGGCGCGGCCGAAATGCTTTTCGTTGGCAAGGGCAATGAAAAATTCCAGCTTGTCGATCATCCGGTCTCCCGATCCGGCGCGAAATCATCCGGATCAGCCTATCTTCGACGCAGCAACCGTGCTCCGCAAGGGCGGGTACTAATTGTTTTCTGCAGCCGGAAAAAGATCGAACAGCGATTCGAGGAAGGCAAGCACGCTCGTATTGCCGATACGGTAATAGACCAGCCTGCCCTGACGGCGCGTATTGACGAGGCCTTCGAGCCTCAAACGCGCGAGCTGCTGCGAGACCATTGCCTGCTGAATGCCGAGGATGTTTTCGATTTCACCGACCGTCCGCTCCTCATTCGCGAGTATGCAAAGAATCAGAAGTCGGGTCTGGTGCGCCAGCGCCTTCAGCAGATCGCTCGCCTCACGAGCGTTTCCAGCGAGTTTGTGCAGTTCCTGACCGGACATTCCCGGTTCGGGCTTGGGCAATGGCATTCGACATCTCGGAAGGGGAGCGAAAAGGCAGATCAGCACAATAGCATATTCGCACACGCGAATTTGCCAAAAGTGATGAAATGTCAAAAAAGGTCTAACTAAATCAGCAAATAAGCTGGCCGCCATTGATCTCGAGGACCTGGCCGGTAGTGTATCCGGAGAGGGAGGGTGCCGCCAAGAACAGATAGGCTGGAGCGCAGTCCTCCGCTGTGCCCAGCCGCTGCAAGGGAATAGACTTTCTCGTCTGCTCCAGCTTTTCGCGGGAGGAATAGCGCTCATGGAAATCCGTCTCGATCGTTCCGGGTGAGACACAATTGACGCGGATGCCATCCGGCGCGAGCTCGCGGGCAAGCGCCTTGGAATAGGTGGAAACGAAGGCTTTCGCGGCGGAATAGATCGAAGAACCGGGACTGCCGCCGGTCAGCGCGGAAATTGAAACGGTGTTGACGATGGCAGCACCTTCCGCCGCCTTCAAGGCCGGCAGCAGCGCACGCGTCAGCGCCACCACCGACGTCTGGTTCAAACGCACGATCGCCTCATAATCTGCGTCGGTCAGTGTGGCAGCAGGAAAACGGCCGAGCATGGTGCCGGCGTTATTGACGAGCACATGCACCTTCTCGAAGAAAGCGAGCGCATTTTCGGCAAATTGCGCAGCGCCGCCAGCGGCGGTGAAATCGGCGTGCAGCAGCAGCGCCCGCCTTTCGGATTCAGCCGTCAGCAGAAAATCCGGCAGGTCGCGTCCTGGCTTGCGTCCGGTATGGACGATCACCTTCGCACCGCAGTCTAGGAACTGCCGGGCCACTTCGAGGCCAATGCCCCGCCCGGCGCCAGTCACGATGACATTGCGATTTTCGAATAGTCTCGGATGGAACACGAAGCCGTCCTCCTCGCGGACAAAGCCGCCTGTTGCGCCATTCGCCCTTAACATATGAGCGCGCCGGCCGAAAGAAAGGAGGCATCATCTTTCCCAGAGAGGTTAGAGCTTTTCATGAAAGCTCACACTTCGATTTCGCTTTCCAGCAGCCGTGCGCCTGGCCCTTCCTCGCCGAGCCGATCGAAGGGATTGCGCAACGGACAGCTTTCGATCGACAGGCAGCCGCAGCCGATGCAGCCGGTCAGGCGGTCTCGCAGTAGGCTCAGCCGTCTGATTCGCGTGTCGAGTTCATCCTTCCAGCGCGCCGACAGCGTCTGCCAGTCGGCAATCGTCGGCGTGCGTCCCTGCGGCAGGGAGGCAAATGCCGATTGGATTTCCGAAAGTGGAATGCCGACACGTTGCGCCACCTTGATGATGCCGAGCCGGCGAAGCACATCGCGTCCGTAGCGCCGCTGGTTGCCGCGCGTGCGGATACTCGAGATCAGCCCCTTGGCCTCATAGAAATGCAGCGCCGAGACGGCAAGGCCACTGCGTTGCGCCACTTCGCCGACCGTCAGAAGCCTGCCGAGCGGCGCTGCAGAAATCCTATTCATCGCCTATTGACCTCAATATTAGTTGAGGTTTTATAACCCCTGCTCCCGCGGCCGTAAAGCGCGAGGCGCAGGAAGAAGCGACAGCGAGAGTATCCGGCCGATACAAGCTGGAATGATGGCATCGGCGCTCGTCCGCCCCCGTACCGATCGCCCTCGCCGATATAGCCGCCGAGAGGCGAGCGCTCGGGTTCCGTTCCCGGCAGGTACGGAACCTCGGAAAACACCCGGACAGGACCTCCGTCCGGGTGTTTTTTCATCTGCGCCCCGTCCCGACCTGCCGGACGGCTTTGCAATTTTGCGGTTGCGGCAAGAAAACCCCGATGATAGTTTTCGCCGAAATAACAGGGGAGCTCCGTGTCGCCGGGGCTGAGATGCGAGGCGCAAGCTTCCGGACCCTTCTAAGCTGATCTGGGTAATGCCAGCGGAGCGAGGTCCAAATGCATTCCGGCGCGCAAGTGTCACTCTACCCGACATCCGGCAATTCCGCCGGCATCCCTATCGATGCCGTCAAGGCAATCGCCCCCAATCGCGGCAGGCTGGGCATCGAGACCGATGCCCTCGACAGGTTTGCGCGAACGGCCCGAAGAAAGCCTGAAATCGAACGCCGATGACTTCGCCACGCCCATCGGATTCGCGTTTTGCGACGCTCTGTCTCGCCGTGTACCGGGCAATGCCAGCCTTGCTCGCAGGCTTTGCCTTTCTGGCGGCATGGGAACTCTATGTCGATCTTTCCGGCATCAAACCGTCCATTCTGCCGGCGCCTTCGCGCATCCTTGTCCAGGGCTGGCTGAACCGAGAGGGGCTGATATCAAACACCTGGCCTACGCTCGGCGCCACACTCGGCGGTTTCGCCCTGTCGCTCGCCTTCGCCCTTGCCTCTTCGGTCCTGATGGATTTCATGCCCTTCATGCGCCGGGCACTGCTGCCGATCTTCATCGCCAGCCAGACTTTGCCGCTGGTGGCGATCGCACCCCTCGTCGTTCTCTGGTTCGGTTTCGGCCTCGTGCCCAAGATATTGCTGGTGGCGCTCGTCACCTTCTTCCCGCTGCTCGTCGCCCTGCTTCAGGGTTACGAGGCGACCGATCGCGACATTGCCGAGCTCTTGAATTCGATGAAGGCGAGCCGCTGGCGCATTTTCCGCCTGGCGCGGTTTCCCTCGTCGCTGCCCTATTTCTTCGCCGGCCTCCGAATCTCGATCACCTATGCCGTCGTCGGCGCAATCTTTGCCGAATATGCCGGCGCAGCAAGCGGCCTCGGCATCTACATCCTCAACGCCAAGAACAATTTCCGTTCCGATCTCGTGCTCGCCGCCGTGATCGTCAGCGCTCTGTTGACGCTCTGCCTCTTTGCGCTGACGCTGGTTATCCAGCATTTCGTCATGCCCTGGCAGCCATCCCAGGAGCGGCGCCGATGACCGGTCAGATGCTTGAGCTGCGCAACATCTCGAAGTCCTTCGAAGGCATGAAGGTTCTGAGCGACATTTCACTCACCGTCGCAAACGGCGAGTTCGTATCGATCGTCGGCCCATCCGGCTCCGGAAAATCGACCGTGCTGAGACTGCTGACACAGGCGCTGCGGCCGGATTCCGGCGCCATGCTTTTCAACGGTGCAGCGCTGGAACAGACGCCGCATTCCTTTGCCTTCATGCCGCAACGTGATGCGCTGATGCCCTGGCGCCGGATCATCGACAATGCCGCGCTCGGCCTGGAAGTGAAGGGCATGGGCCGTCGGGCGGCCCGCGCCGCTGTCGCGCCCCTTTTCGAGCGGTTCGGCCTCGCCGGCTTCGAGCATCACTACCCCGCCTTTCTTTCCGGCGGCATGCGCCAACGTGCTGCGCTGCTGCGCACCGTCATCCAGAAGCAGGACATGCTGCTGCTCGACGAGCCTTTCGGCGCTCTCGATGCGCTGACCCGCACGCAGATCCAGGAGTGGCTGCAAGGCATGTGGACCGAACATCGCTGGACGGCGCTGCTGATCACCCACGATGTTCGCGAGGCCGTTTTCCTCTCCGACCGGATCTACGTGCTGTCTGCCCGTCCGGCCCGTGTCATCCGCGAATTCCGCGTTCCCCTGCCCCGCCCGAGAAGCATCGCCGATCTCGGTTCACCCGCGGCCCAGGCAATCGAGACCGAAATCCTGCAAACCCTGCTTCATCCGCAAGAACAGGATGATTTTAGGCCGGCCGGCCTGAAATCCGAATCCTGTTCCAATTTAAAGAGTTAGAGCCTGATGTCGTGCGAAAACGCTCACACTTTTCGGCGCCATGCTCTCAAGACCTGAGGAGGTCACCATGCCGCTTCTCACTCGTCGCCAGACGATCCTCGCCGCCATTGCAACAAGCCTCGCCGGCCGCGCCGCCTTCGCCCAATCGGCCCCCGCAAAGGTTCGTATCGCGCTCGACTGGACGCCCAACACCAACCATATCGGCATCTATGTCGCCAAGGCGAAGGGCTTCTACACGGCCGCCGGCCTAGACGTCGAAATTCTACCCTTTACCGACACCAGCGCCGGCACGCTGGTGTCGAACGGGGTCGCCGACTTCGGCATCAGCAGCGAGATCGAGGCCCTCACGCAGCGGGCTGGCGGCGGTGACGTGAAGATGGTCTACGGCGTCGTCCAGACGGAAACCGCCCGCTTGATCTTCAAGGGCGGACGCGACGACATCAAGAGCCCTAGAGATCTCGACGGCAAGACCTATGGCGGCTTCGGCGGCACCTGGGAAAGCGCGCTGGTCTCGGCGATGATCCGCAATGACGGCGGCAAAGGCGACGTCAAGACCGTCACCCTCGGCACCTCCGCCTATGAGGCGCTGGACAATGGCTCGATCGACTTCACGCTGGAGATCTACACCTGGGAGGGCATCGCCGCCGAGCTGGAAAACCGGAAGATCAGCCGCTTCCACTATTCCGATTACGGCATTCCCGACGAGCAGACGACGGTCATCGTTTCCAGCGACGCCTATCTCTCGGCCAGTCGAGAACACGCGCGCGCCTTCATCCAGGCCACACGTCAAGGCTATGTCTACTCCATCGACCATCCCGACGAAGCCTGCGACCTGCTGATATCAGGAAGCAACGGTGCGCTGATGAACACGGAACTGGTAAAAGCATCTCAGAAGGCGTTGATCGAAGGCCATTTCCTGAGATCCGAGGCCGGCGTGATCGGCACGCTTGACCCGGCAAAGGCCGATGCCATCGGCGGCTTCCTGGCCGAGAACGGCATCCTCGTCGATGCGAATGGCGTCGTGCTCAAGGAGAAGCCGGATTTTTCCACCTATTATACCAACGAACTCCTCGGATGAGCCCGCCCCGGCCTTGCCGACGCGGTCTTCCGCGGCAATGCTTCGAGCCTGGCGGTTTGAGCCGAATCGGGCAGGGCGGGGAACGACATGCGAGCACAGGACAGACTGGCCGGAGCCGACTTTCTGCGCGCGATGGCCTGCTTGTTGGTGCTCGCGCATCATCTCGCGCTTCGGCTGGATATGCGCAGAATTCCGGATGAATTGGCGCCAACGGCAAACATCCTCCGCTTCGGCAATTTCGGCGTCGCCATCTTCTTCGTGCTCAGCGGCTTTCTCCTTGCCCGCCCCTTCTGGCATGCTCTCGACGCCGGCGGCGCCATGCCGAGCCTTGGGCACTACGCCATCCGCAGGTTGGCGCGCATCGCTCCGGGCTTCTGGTTCGCCGCCAGCGTCAGCTTCGTCCTCAGCCTGACGCTGCTTGCCCTGCCGCTGACGCCGGAACTCGTCGTCCGCTACGTCTCGGGACTGCTGTTCATGAGCCAGTGGCATTGGCGCACGTTTTTTCCCGTCGAAGCCGATGGGCCGCTCTGGTCCATTCCCTTCGAGGTGACCAGCTATGTGCTCCTGCCGGTCGGCTTTTTCCTGCTGTTTCGCTTGCCGCTGCTGCGGCAACGTCCGTTCTTCGCCCGCGCCGCCTGGCTCTGCTTCATTGCCGTCGTCCTTCTTGCCCATCTGACGATCCTGAGGCTCTTTGCGCTCGACGATATCGGGCGCGGCTGGGCAAATGGCCTTCAGGGTGGGGCGAAGGAATGGATGCCCAAATATAATCCGATCGGCTTCTTTGCCGTCTTCGCGCTCGGCGCGCTTGCCGCGGGCATCGAAGTGATGTTGCCCGCAAGACGCTCCCCCTGGTTCGACGCCGCGGCACTCCTCGCCCTTGCGATTGCCGGTTACCGCCTTCTCATATCCCCCGGCGGCTCGCCCGAAGGTTACGGCTGGCTTGACATCCCCTATGGATTTCCGGTCTTTCCACTGGCGGTCGCAACAACGCTGATTTCACTCAGCCATTCGCAGCGTCTGGGCAGGCTGCTTGATAACGCTCCTGTCCGCTACGTCGCCAAGATCTCCTTCGGCATTTATATCTGGCAGGAGATCATCCTGACATTGATTCAGAGACTCGCCCCCGGCTCGTTCGGGGCCTCCTCGGAGAATGTGGTCACCGGTTGGCTGCAATCCTGCACACTGACGGCGGCGCTGGTTCTTCTGGTGGCAAGCCTCAGTTATTATCTGTTGGAACGACCGGTAATCGATTTGGGTAACCGCCTGACATCGCGCCCGCGTAATCGGGCTACTCCTTTAGAAGTATAATTTCGAACACCACTCAACTAGAGGCATTAAGGTTAACGCGAAATACTCCCATTTTTGGCGTCTTTATGCTTAGCGATTTCTTATTTATAACGATGACAAACCATACGTAAGCATGTATCTGTCTCCCCGCTGTTCAGTATCGCATCTAAACTTCTGGGCTTTGAGTAATGAATGCTTTTACTTCGAAGATAAGTTCACGCTTCGATTCGTCTCAGCGTCAGAACAAAATCCGGACCCTGGTTGTAGCGAACTCCAACATTCGCCAGCCGGAGAGCTTTTTCGATTCCGACAGAAAGGCCGCTCTGCGATTGGCGGTAAAGCGGCTGATCGACATCGTCATGTCGGCCAGCGCTCTCCTCGTGCTGGCTCCGCTTTTCCTGGCAATCGCTCTTTTCATCAAACTCGACGATGGTGGCCCCGTATTCTTCCGTCAGATCCGTTGGGGCCTGAACGGCCGGAAGATCACCGTCTTCAAGTTCCGCTCGATGCACACCGACGCTTGCGATCCCAGCGGCATCCAGCAGACCGTCAAGGGCGACAGACGGGTGACCGGCATCGGCGCTCTGCTCCGCAGGACCAACATTGATGAGCTGCCGCAGCTTCTGAACGTCCTCAGGGGCGACATGTCACTGGTCGGTCCGCGCTGTCATGCCATCAACATGCGCGCAGCCGGCAGGCTCTACGAAGAATTGGTGCCGAACTACCACCATCGCCACATCATGCGCCCCGGTATCACCGGCCTCGCGCAGACACGCGGCTGGCGCGGACCGACGGCGCGCCCGCTGCAAGCCCGGGCTCGCATCGCCTGCGATATCTATTATGTCAGGAATTTCAGCCTGCTGCTCGACCTGAAAATTCTGTTCAAGACGCTGGTCATCGAGTTGCGCGGCGGCACCGGCTTCTAGTGAGAGTCTACCCGGTTCAAAGCATGGCGCGCAAAGATGTGCGGCCACGAAAACGACATGGCAAAACAAGACGCTGAAGCGCGACAAGCGAATCTGAAAGATCGCGACGTGCTTCAGCACATCGACCCAAATCAGAAAAACACTATGGGTTTATTAAGGGCCGCAGCGCCTTTGCGCGCCTTGGGGGCGGACGGCGCTGCAAGTGTGGCCTTTCCGTTATAAGCCGGGCAAAAGCGGTTTTGAACGCCCACTCTTTCTTTCAAGCTCTTCGATGATGTGGCTTCGCTCTTCGCTCGAAGACGGCAAAAACAAAAAAGCGGCCTTCGAGGGCCGCCTTTCAGTGATGCTGTCGGTGTGATCAATCCTGGACGATGCCGCGAAGATGCGTCAGTTCCATGATGAAGTGCTCGAGCTTCGACTTGTGCTCGTGCAGCTCGGCATGTTCGAGCTCCTTGCGGGCAGCCTCGATGCGGCGGGTCAGCTCGTCCTTATGGAGTTCCTCGACCGGAACGGCGGATTCGGCCAGCAGTGTGCAACCCGTCGGCAGAATATCGGCAAAACCGCCGAACACCACGTAGTCCTGCTTCTTGCCGGACGCCGAACGCACGCTCACCACGCCCGGCTTGATCGTCGTCATCGTCGGCGCGTGGTTCGCCATGACGGTCATCTCGCCCTCGGTCGCGGGAACGACGACCTCGGTCACCATCTCCGACAGCAGCAGACGCTCCGGCGAAACGAGCTCAAAGTTGAAATTGTCAGCCATCAGTGACTTACCTTCTCGGCTATGGCTTTTGCATCTTGCAATTTTGTCCCGCAGAACGGGCAGTGCAGTATGGCCTGGTCGAGATATCCGAGGCCCTCCTCGGTCTGAACCAGTCCGACGACCATCATCAGCACGCCGTTATCGGCACGATAGACAGTCGGCGCGGCCGGTTCCGGAAGTTCCGCCACGACCCCTTTGAGGGAGTCGCAGCAGAATATCTCGTCCTGAGCGTCGCTCATCAAGCAGCAGCGAGCTTCTTGGCCTTCTCGATAGCTTCGTCCATCGAACCGACCATGTAGAAAGCGGCTTCCGGCAGATTGTCGTATTCGCCGTTGACGAGACCCTTGAAGCCCTTGATCGTGTCTTCGAGAGCAACCAGCTTGCCCGGCGAACCGGTGAAGACTTCTGCGACGAAGAACGGCTGCGACAGGAAGCGCTCGATTTTGCGGGCGCGGGCGACGGCAATCTTGTCCTCTTCCGACAGTTCGTCCATGCCCAGGATGGCGATGATGTCCTGCAGGGCCTTGTAGCGCTGCAGCGTCGACTGAACCTTACGGGCAACTTCGTAGTGCTCTTCGCCGACGACCATTGGGTCAAGCATGCGCGAGGTGGAGTCGAGCGGGTCGACGGCCGGATAAATGCCCTTTTCAGCAATGGAGCGCGACAGAACCGTCGTTGCGTCCAGGTGGGCGAACGAGGTTGCCGGTGCCGGGTCGGTCAAGTCGTCGGCCGGAACGTAAATCGCCTGGACCGAGGTGATCGAGCCCGTCGTCGTCGTCGTGATGCGTTCCTGCATCTGACCCATGTCGGTTGCCAGCGTCGGCTGATAGCCCACGGCCGAAGGAATACGGCCGAGCAGAGCCGACACTTCCGAACCAGCCTGGGTGAAGCGGAAGATGTTGTCGACGAAGAACAGAACGTCCTGGCCCTGATCGCGGAAATGTTCAGCGACGGTCAGGCCGGTCAGAGCGACGCGGGCGCGGGCGCCCGGCGGTTCGTTCATCTGCCCGTAAACCAGCGCGGCCTTGGAGCCTTCGCCGCCGCCATGCTTGTTGACGTTCGATTCGATCATTTCATGGTAAAGGTCGTTGCCTTCACGGGTACGCTCACCCACGCCTGCGAAGACCGAGTAACCACCGTGCGCCTTGGCAACGTTGTTGATCAGTTCCATGATCAGAACGGTCTTGCCGACGCCAGCGCCGCCGAACAGGCCGATCTTGCCGCCCCTCGCATAGGGTGCCAGAAGGTCGACGACCTTGATGCCGGTGACAAGGATCTGTGCTTCCGTTGACTGATCGACATATGCCGGCGCATCCTGGTGGATGGCGCGCTTGTGCGCGGTGACCAGCGGACCTGCTTCGTCGACCGGCTCGCCGATGACGTTCATGATGCGGCCGAGCGTTTCGTTGCCGACCGGAACCATGATCGGAGCGCCGGTATCGGTGACCTGCTGGCCGCGAACGAGACCTTCGCTCGAGTCCATCGCGATCGTGCGGACTTCGTTTTCGCCCAGATGCTGAGCGACTTCGAGAACCAGGCGGTTGCCGTTGTTGTCGGTTTCAAGCGCGTTCAAAATCGCCGGCAGTTCGCCTTCGAAAGCAACGTCGACGACGGCGCCGATAACCTGGGTGATTTTGCCGACAGAGCGGGTAGCTGCCTCAGCCATTTTCTTACCCTCTTTCCCTAATTCAGAGCGCTTCCGCGCCCGAAATGATTTCAATCAGTTCCTTGGTGATCTGAGCCTGACGCTGACGGTTGTAGTTCAGCGTCAGCTTGTTGATCATCTCACCGGCATTGCGCGTGGCATTGTCCATAGCGCTCATCTTGGCGCCCATCTCGCCTGCGACGTTCTCAAGAAGCGCGCGGAAGATCTGGACGGAGATGTTGCGCGGGATCAGATCGTCGAGGATCGACGCCGGATCCGGCTCATATTCATAGACGGCGCCGGCATGAGCGGCATCTTCAGCGACCGCTTCCGGAGCCTTGGCCGGGATCAGTTGCTGCGCGGTCGGAACCTGTGAGATGACCGACTTGAATTCGGAGTAGAACAGCGTGCAGACGTCGAACTCGCCGGCGGCAAACATGTCGATGATGCGCTTGCCGATCTGGTCGGCATTCTCGAAACCGATCTTCTTGACTTCGCGCAGTTCCTTGCGCTCGATGATCAACGGCGCAAATTCGCGGCGAAGGATGTCGTAACCCTTCTTGCCGACGGTGAAGATCTTCACCGTCTTGCCCTCGGCCAGCAGCTTGCGGACATGGTCGCGTGCAAAGCGGGCAATCTGCGAATTGAAGCCGCCGCAGAGACCGCGTTCGGCCGTGCAGACCACCAGAAGATGGACCTTGTCCTGGCCGCTGCCGGTCATCAGCGCCGGTGCGCCATCCGCATCGGTGACGGCCTTGGCGATGTTCGCCAGAACCGCACCCATGCGCTGCGAATAAGGCCGTGCGGCCTCGGCCGCCTCCTGCGCACGCCGAAGCTTCGCCGCGGCGACCATTTTCATCGCCTTGGTGATCTTCTGCGTCGCCTTGACGGAGGCGATCCGGTTTTTCAGATCCTTGAGTGAAGGCATCCGTGATCCGTCCTAACTTAGGGCCCGATTACTGGAAAGACTTGGCGAAGCTGTCGAGAGCAGCAACGAGCTTGCCCTTCGTGTCATCGCTGATAGCCTTTTCCGTGCGGATCGCATCGAGGATGGCGGAGCCTTCCGAACGCAGATAGGACAACAGGCCCTGTTCGAACTTGCCGACCTGAGCGACCGGCAGCTTGTCGAGGTAGCCGTTGACGCCGGCGAAGATCACGGCGACCTGCTCTTCCGTCTTCAGCGGCGAGAACTGCGGCTGCTTCAGGAGT
Source organism: Rhizobium aethiopicum (assembly GCF_014197535.1). Classification (GTDB taxonomy): domain Bacteria; phylum Pseudomonadota; class Alphaproteobacteria; order Rhizobiales; family Rhizobiaceae; genus Rhizobium; species Rhizobium aethiopicum_A. Next base: position 355,571 of record NZ_JACIFV010000003.1, on the reverse strand, counting down.
TCGGTCAGGCGTGCGCCGCGGTTCAAGAGGCGCTGCGTTGCAGCGTCGAGGTCAGAACCAAACTGGGCGAAGGCGGCCATTTCACGATACTGGGCAAGTTCGCCCTTGATCGAGCCGGCGACCTGCTTCATCGCCTTGATCTGTGCCGACGAGCCGACGCGGGAAACCGAGAGACCGACGTTAACGGCCGGACGGATACCCTGATAGAACAGGTCGGTTTCGAGGAAGATCTGGCCGTCCGTGATCGAGATCACGTTGGTCGGAATGAAGGCCGACACGTCGTTGCCCTGCGTTTCGATAACCGGCAGAGCGGTCAGCGAACCGGCGCCCTTGTCGTCGTTCATCTTCGCAGCGCGCTCGAGCAGGCGCGAATGCAGGTAGAAAACGTCGCCCGGATAGGCTTCGCGGCCCGGCGGACGGCGCAGCAGCAGCGACATCTGGCGATAGGATACGGCCTGCTTCGACAAGTCGTCGTAACCGATCAGCGCGTGCATGCCGTTGTCGCGGAAATATTCGCCCATGGCGCAGCCGGCAAACGGAGCGAGGAACTGCATCGGCGCCGGGTCGGAAGCGGTCGCGGCAACGATGATCGAATACTTCAGTGCGCCGCGCTCTTCGAGAACCTTGACGAACTGGGCAACGGTGGAGCGCTTCTGGCCGACGGCGACGTAGACGCAGTAAAGCTTCTCGCCTTCCGGACCGTTGTCGTGGATGGCCTTCTGGTTGAGGAAGGCATCAAGCAGGATCGCGGTCTTGCCGGTCTGGCGGTCGCCGATGACGAGCTCGCGCTGGCCGCGGCCGACCGGGATGAGGGCGTCGATGGCCTTGAGGCCGGTCGACATCGGCTCATGAACCGACTTGCGCGGAATGATGCCGGGAGCCTTGACGTCGACGCGCGAACGGCGGGTCGCGTTGATCGGGCCTTTGCCGTCGATCGGGTTGCCGAGCGCGTCGACGACGCGGCCGAGCAGTTCCGGACCGACCGGAACGTCGACGATGGCGCCGGTCCGCTTGACGGTGTCGCCTTCCTTGATGTCGCGGTCGGAGCCGAAAATAACGACACCGACGTTGTCAGATTCAAGGTTCAGAGCCATGCCGCGGATGCCGCCGGGGAACTCGACCATTTCACCGGCCTGGACGTTGTCCAGACCGTAAACGCGAGCAATACCGTCACCGACGGAGAGAACCTGGCCGACTTCCGAGACTTCTGCCTCTTTGCCGAAATTTTTGATCTGGTCTTTGAGAATTGCGGAAATTTCCGCGGCGCGGATATCCATCAGCCGACCTCTTTCAATGCAAGCTTAAGGGTAGAGAGTTTGGTACGAAGAGACGTATCAATCTGACGGGACCCGACCTTGACGATCAGACCACCAAGAATTGACGGATCAACCGTGACGGCAATCGCCACGTCTTTGCCGGTGACGCCCTTCAGCGCCGCCTTCAATTCATTTTCCTGCTCTGCGGTCAGAGCATGGGCCGAGGTGACCTCGGCGGAGATTTCACCGCGGTGATTCGCGGCGATGACGCGGAAGGCCTTGATCATGCCCGGCAGGGCGAACAGGCGGCGGTTGCGCGCCACGACCTTCAAGAAATTGGCGAAGAAGCCGCTGATGCCGGCCCTCTCGCTGATGGCGATGATCGCCTTCAGCTGGTCCTCGGCGGAGAAAACCGGGCTCGCGACGAAGCGCTTCAGTTCGGCGCTTTCATCCAGCATCGCCTGGAAACGGTCGAGATCGGCGGTTACGCTGTCGACGACGCCCTGTTCGAGCGCCAGCTCGAAAAGCGACGAGGCATAGCGCTCGGCAACACCAGAAGTAAGCTGGGACGTGTCTGCCACTGGCACAAATTTCCCTGATTTCAATCCAAAATCCGGCTCTCGGCGGGCGCCGAACCTATGATCTTGAATTCGTTTTGATTTCCCCCAGAAATCACAAGAGAAGCCTCTTGCTTCTTCCGAAATTCGGGGTCCGTCTAACATAGGATGTTCGGACTCGCAACACGCGTAACGTCCGAATACGCCTTTCGCATGAATTTCTGTTCGCAAAAGTGCGCAAAGGCTTGCGGACAGGCCGCGAAGGCGGCCCGCCGGCGGTGAAATTCACGTTTGAATGAAGCCGAATACATAGAGCAGCGGCAGCGCAGCCAGCACGATCTGCACAACCAGAAGTAAATAGTTGACCAGATTGCTCCCCTTATCGGACAGGATCGATATGATCCGCGCAAAGGCAGCCATCGCAAAGCAAGCGCCGAAGGCCATGTAGATCGTCGTCTGGGCAAGCATGATCGCCGCGAGTCCGAAGCCGAGATAGAAACCGCCCATCGAGCGTCCCTCGCCATATCCTTCAGACCGCCCCTCCTGCACCTGCAGGCCGAGAAGACGAAAAGCATGGCCTGGCGCAAACATCATGGTGAAGCCAGCCAGCGCCGTAAAAGCGGCAGAGCAGAAGGCGAGTTGCTCGCCGAGTTCGGTCGGAAAATAGAATTCCATGCATCAGCCCCAAATCGCCCGGATGATTCGGTGTTTTATGGCATGGGCCGGAAAAGGAGGAAATGGCGGTGTACTATTTTAAAGAAAACTCTGGGGATCGATGTCGAGCTGCACCTGCACCGATCCGCGCTCCTTCGGCGACTGCGACAGCATCGCCCGCAAAAACCCCTGCATGTCGGAGTTGCGCCGTCCGTGGACTAAAAGGCGGAAGCGATGGCGGCCGCGCACCAGGGCAAGCGGCGCTTCCGCCGGGCCGAGCACCGAGATGCCGGAGACCTGGGGTGCTGCGTTGCGCATGCCGCGCGCATGATTCTCGGCGTCATGGCGCGTTTCGGCCGAAACGATGATCGAGGCGAGCCGGCCGAAGGGTGGCAATGCCGCGCGTTCGCGCTCGGTGATTTCGCGCTCGTAAAAAGCATCGGAATCAGCGGAAACAATAGCCTGCATGACCGGATGCTGCGGCTGGTAAGTCTGCAGCAGCCCATGGCTCTTGAGGCCGGAGCGCCCCGCGCGCCCCGTCACCTGCGACAGAAGCTGAAAGGTGCGCTCGGCCGCACGCGGATCGCCATTGGCAAGGCCGAGATCGGCGTCGACAATGCCGACCAGCGTCATCAGCGGAAAATTATGACCCTTGGCGACGAGCTGTGTGCCGATGACGATATCGGCCTCACCCTTGGCAATCGCATCAAGCTCCAGCCGCAGCCGCTTCACCCCGCCCATCATGTCCGAGGAGAGAACGATCGTCCGCGCCTCGGGGAAATGTCGCTCCACCTCTTCGGCGATGCGCTCGACGCCGGGGCCGCAGGCGACCAGATGATCGAGCGTCCCGCATTCCGGGCATGCTTCGGGCGTGCGCTCGGCATGGCCGCATTGATGGCATTGCAGTTGCTTGCGGAAGCGATGCTCGACCAGCCAGCTCGAACATTGCGGGCATTGGAAGCGGTGACCGCAGACCCGGCAGAGCGTCAGCGGCGCATAACCGCGCCGATTGAGAAAGAGCAGCGCCTGTTCGCGCCTCTCCACGGTCTTGCCGATCGCCCGGATCAGCACCGGCGACAGGAAGCCGCCCCGCTCCGGCGCGTGCCTGCGCATATCGATGAGATGCAGGTCCGGCAGCGCCGCGTCGCCGAACCGCGTGGGCAGGTGGACGGTGCTGTAGCGGCCGTTCTGCCCGTTGACCTGGCTTTCGACCGACGGCGTCGCAGAGACCAGGATGACGGGAAAATCGCCGATGCGGCCGCGCACGACGGCCATGTCGCGAGCATTATAGAAGACGCGATCCTCCTGCTTGTAAGCGGGATCATGCTCCTCGTCGACGATGATGAGGCCGAGATCCTCGAAAGGCAGGAAGAGCGCCGAGCGGGCGCCGGCGACGACGCGCACCTCGCCGGTCACCGCCTGGCGCCAGACCTTTTCGCGCATGCGCGGGGCGAGATCGGAATGCCATTCGGCCGGCTTTGCCCCGAAGCGGTCCTGAAAACGCTCCAGGAAACTGGCCGTCAGCGCGATCTCCGGCAGCAGGATCAGCACCTGCTTGCCGCGTTTCAGCGTCTCGGCGATCGCCTCGAAATAAACTTCCGTTTTGCCGGAGCCGGTCACGCCGTCGATCAGCGACACCGAAAATTCGCCCCGGCAGACGTCGGAGACGATTTCCACGGCCGCCTCTTTCTGCGGCCCTTCGAGGCGCGCGGCGGCAAAATCGGGATCCGGCATCGCCACAACAGGCGGCGGCGGCAGGAACACCGTTTCGAAAATGCCGAGCGTGATCAGCCCATCGACGACGCTCGTCGAAACGCCGGCCGCATGCGCCAGACCGCTGCGCGTCCAGGACAGGCCGTCGGAAGCGGCCGCGAGCACGCGCGCACGCGCCGGTGTCATCCGCTCAGGTTCGCCGCCGACGAATTTCAGCCCCTCCACCATCGGCTCCGGCTCGAAGGCGTTCGGCGCCCTGAGCGCCATGCGCGCAACGAGACCGGGCGGGGAGAGCGTGTAGCTCGCCACCCAATCGATGAAATCGCGCATCTCCTTGGAAAGCGGCGGGCAATCGAAGACATGGCTGATCGGCCGCAGCTTCTTCGGATCAACGCCATCTTCGCCGCCGTCCCAGACGACGCCGATCACCTGCCGCGGCCCGAGTGGCACCTGCACGACCGAGCCGGGCTCGATCGCCATGCCCTCAGGCACCGAGTAGGAATAGGGTTTCGGCGCCGGCATCGGCACCAGCACCGGAACCGTTCGGTTCACGGGCGGTGCTTCGAAAAGCGCGCCAAAGAGATCGGACGAATCTATGCTCATCGCGCGAGACCATGCCCGCAAATCGATGGAATTGGAACCGCAAAGACGCGATGGTTCGTCGAGCGACAACGTGGATAACGACTCGCCAAGACGGACCGCGCCTTGACGAAAAGGTTGCGGGGCAAGCAATTGGCCGCCAAGATTGCCGGAAGATTTGTTCGACAGCTGAATCGGAGACTGAATGGCCAGACTGACCGAGAATGCCAAAGGCGTCTACGTTATCGCGGTAACTCCCTTCGCCGACGACGGCGCGCTCGATCTCGAAAGCATCGACAGCATGGTCGATTTCTATGAAGGCGCCGGCGTCACCGGCCTGACGGTGCTCGGCCAGCTCGGCGAGGCCCCGAAGCTGACTGCTGAGGAATCGCGGCGCGTGGTCGAGCGTGTGCTGAAGCGCCTTGACGGGCGCCTGCCGGTGGTCGTCGGCGTGTCGGCGCCCGGACTTGCCCCGATGAGTGAGCTCGCCAAGGCCGTCATGGGCGAAGGTGCCGCCGGCGTCATGGTTGCGCCGCCCTGGACCATCAGGACCGACGATCAGGTCTTCGCCTTCTACCAGTCGGTTGGTGAAACTCTGGGTGATACGCCCTTCGTGCTGCAGGACTACCCGCTCACCACCAATGTGACGATCGCACCCGCGGTCATCGAGCGCATCGTCAGGGACGTGCCCAATTGCGTCATGCTCAAACACGAGGATTGGCCGGGCCTGTCGAAAATCACCGCGCTTCGCGCAGCCAGCGACAAGGGCGGTATGCGGCGCATCTCCATCCTCTGCGGCAATGGCGGGCTTTTTCTGCCGGAGGAGATGGGCCGCGGAGCCGATGGCGCTATGACCGGCTTCTGCTATCCCGAGATGATGGTCGGCGTCGTCGAAGCCTATAGTGCCGGCAATCCCGAGCGCGCCCACGAAATCTTCGATGCCTATCTGCCGCTCGCCCGCTATGAACAGCAGCAAGGCATCGGTCTTGCCTGCCGCAAATACGTGCTTGCCAAGCGCGGCGTCATCAAGTCCCCCGCCTTGCGCAAGCCGGGGCCTAGACTTTCAGCGCTCGACATTGCCGATGTCGAGCGGCTTTTGGCCCGCCAGGCCGTCCGCCTCCAGGAGATCGGCGCATGATGGTGTGCGATCTCGCCTCAACCGCGCAGATCGAGAACATGGGTATAGCCATCCTGGTCAAGGGGACGAAACTCGAGCGACTCCCAAAATTTCGCCGCACCGTCGTTTCCCGCATGCACGGTGACACAACGGCAGAAGCGTCGCGCGTGATCCAGAAGTGCCAGAGCAAGCATCCGGCCGACGCCGCGACCGCGCATCGCCGGGCGAACGTAGAAACGCCGCATCCGCAACGCTTCCGGCATGGCGGGTTCGATGGTCATGCCACCAACACCAACGAGTGTTTCGCCGGCAAAGGCGCCGAGCAGCCTTTCGCCGTCACGCGCGAAGCGGATGTCGCCTGCTGCCCACTCATCGATAAGCCGGCCTATATGGAGATGGCCTTCCTGCCGGGCGTCGTGCGCAAGTCCCGTCATCGCCTCCGGCAAACGATCACGGAAGATGCGAATGTCGATCGTCACGGTTCTAGACGGCCAGAACCGACATCTCGCGCGGCATCGCCGCAGCCGGCCCGGCGACCGGCACGAAGGTCGCGTCCCCATCGCGGGCCATGTCGTGGACCGTATGTTTCTCCAGCGCCTTCGTCACCTCGTTGACATCGCCATCGAGATGTTCGGCGGGAATGAGACTGCCGATCACGAAATCGAAACGGTCGCCGCGCTTGTTCAAGAGTTCGTGGAAAACCGTCATGTCGCGCAGCTCCGTCGACCACTTCGCCAGCCAATAAAAAAGGCCGGAATTGCGGGCCGTCATGTGGACCGGAAGAATCGGCAGATTGTATTTGCGCGCCAGCCCAACCGCCGACGTTTTCCATGGGCGCTCATTGAGCCGGCCATTGGCCCAATAGGCGATGCGGCCCGATGGAAAGAGCACGGTGGCCTTGCCTTCCCGCACTGCGTGGTTCGTCAATTGCAGCGTCTCGCGCGCCTTGAGCTTGCTCTTGTGCTCCTCCCGCCATTCGACGGGGATGACCATTTCAGCAAAACGCGGATTGACGCGGATCGCATCGCGATTGGCAAAGAACATCATATCGGGCCGGCGCGTTTTCAGCAGGTCGAATACGGCAACCCCATCGGCAATGCCTGTGGGGTGATTGCTGACGAGGATGAAGCCGCCGCTCTCAGGAATGCGTTCGCCGTTGGCGACGCCGATGTCGAGCTTCAACACGTCGCTCAGATATTCGAACGACTGGAAACCCGGCATGTTGGCAACCGCATTGGCGAATTCGATCGCCTTGTTGTAGCGCAGAAGCGTGTAGAGGAACGGTCGCATGATCGGCCAAAGCGGATGTTTCACGATCCTTTGGCCGCGTTCGGCAATCAGCGTATCGACGATGTGACCGGGCTTTCCCTGCGAAACAAGAGCGATCGCTTCCGCGAGTTGTCCGAAAGCCGTCATGGAATCGCGCCGTGCCATGAAAGATCCTGTCTATGGGCTGTAAGCTATCGCAGTACAATATGATCGAAGGATGACAAAGGCTTGGCCGGCATTAGCAATTCCATAACCGTTCCTGCTTCAAATTGGCGGACTTAAAGGCAAATTCAAGGCCAGCAACGTGAATGAACTGCTTGTAATCGCCGACCCGCGCCTGATGGCGGAACGCGCTGCGTGGCTCGAAAACCTCGCTCGTGAACGCCGTCTTTCCGAGCATACGCTCGATGCCTATGAGCGCGACACCCGCCAGTTTCTGACCTTCCTGACCGTTCATCTCGCCGGCCCGGCAACGCTCGGCGATATCAGGGAATTGCGCCCCGCCGATTTCCGCGCCTTCCTGGCTGCTCGGCGCAGGCAAGGCTCCGGCGCCCGTTCGCTCGGCCGCAATCTCGCCGGCCTTCGTTCGCTGTTGCGTCACCTGGAAAAGAAGGGCCTGGTCAATGCCGCCGGCGCCGGCGCGATCCGTTCGCCGAAACAGCCGAAGTCGCTGCCCAAACCGCTGTCGGACACGCAGGCGATCACCATCGTCAGCGATGAAGCCCAACTGCATGACGAACCCTGGATCGCCGCGCGCGATGCGGCTGTCATGACCCTGCTCTACGGCTGCGGCCTGCGCATTTCCGAAGCGCTGGCTCTCGTTCCCGCCGACCTGCAAAAGGGCGCGACGACATTGCGCATCACCGGCAAGGGCAACAAGACACGGCTGGTGCCGCTTCTGCCCGTTGTTTTCGATGCGGTCGAGAAATATCGCGCGCTCTGCCCCTATCATCTCGAAAGCGGTGAGCCGCTGTTTCGCGGTGCCCGCGGCGGCAAGCTGCAGGCGGCGATCATCCAGCGGGCCATGCAGAAGCTCCGCGGCGCCTTCGGCCTGCCGGAGACGGCGACGCCGCATGCGCTCCGTCACTCTTTCGCCACCCATCTGCTTGCCGGCGGCGGCGATCTGCGCACCATCCAGGAACTGCTCGGCCACGCCAGCCTTTCGACAACACAGGTCTATACCGGCGTCGATGCATCGCGGTTGCTTGAGGTGTATGATCGAGCCCATCCGCGCGCTTGATGGATGTCGTCCAAAACGCGCAGCGCTTGTGACGACGGCATCCCATATTGTCGACAAGCTTAGCGCCCATGAATCCGCCTGAAGCGATGCGCTAAGTTTTCGTTAACGCAATCTCTTAAAGGATTATGCGCAAGCCGAGCGTAGAGCAGAAGCGATAGGGCATGTGGGGAACACCATGATGACGACTTCGATCAACCGCCGGGTTTTTTTCCTCGCAGCACCGGGCAATCTGCTGCTCTGGCTGATTGCAGCCTTCCACATGCTGCTTGTTGCGGCTCTGTTTGTCGCCCTCCTCGCCGCAAGGCCGGCGGCGGCCGAAGACACAGCCTGCACCGGCCGCAATCTCATAGTCGACTTGCAGCAGAGCGACCCCGCCCGATATGCTGCGGCGGTCAAGGAAGCCGAGGCAACGCCGAACGGCAAGGGCATCTTCTGGAAGATCGAAAAGCCCGGACTTGCCCCCTCATGGCTGCTTGGCAGCATGCATGTGACCGATCCCCGCGTGCTTGCCCTGCCGCCGCGCGCCCAGGCGGCCCACGACGCAGCCAAGACGATCATCATCGAATCCGACGAGATCCTCGATGAGCGCAAGGCGACCGCCGCCCTGCTCGCACGGCCGGAACTGACGATGTTCACCGACGGCACGACGATCGATAAGCTGCTCTCTGCCGAGGACTACAAGCGCCTGGAAGCCGGCCTCAAGCAGCGCGGCATCCCGCTCAGCGCCGTCTCCCGCATGCGGCCATGGATGATCTCCAGCGCCGTCGCCCTTCCGGTCTGCGAACTCGCCCGCAAGGCCAGAGGCGTGCAGTTTCTCGACCAGAAAATCGCCAGCGACGCCGTTGCCGAAGGCAAAGAGGTCAAGGGGCTGGAAACCCTTGCGGAGCAGATCCAGGCCATGGCCGATCTGCCGGTCGAATTCCATATGAAGTCGCTGATCGAGACGCTGGAACTCGGAGCCAAGATGAATGATGTCGTCGAAACGATGACCGATCTCTACCTCTCCGGCGATATCGGCATGACCATGCCGATGCTGAAGACAGTGACACCGGAGAACGAAGGCGAAAGCAGCGACTATGCCACCTTCGAACAGCGGGTCATCCTCGATCGAAACAGGGTGATGGCGGAACGCGCCGCCCCCATTCTCGACGGCGGCAACGTCTTCATGGCCGTCGGCGCCCTGCATCTGCCCGGCAAGGACGGCGTCATCGAATTACTGCGCAAGCAGGGCTTCACCGTCACCGCCGTGAACTGAACTCGTTTTCGTCAGCCGAGGGTCATGCGGCGCAGCACATTGCTTTTCCAATAGAACTGATGGACGAGCGCGCCTGCGACGTGGGCAGCGATCAGCCCCCAAAGAATGACCTTCAAGACATCCGCGTGAACGAAGCCGGCGGGATTGATGCCGAAATAGTAAGCGGCGATGCCGGAAAGCGGCAGCGCGAAGAGCAGGATATAAAGCCCGGCATGGGCGGACTTTGCCCCGAGACGAAAGATCGCCGGCTCCTGCGAAACTTCGGGCGGCACACCCTGCATAAAACGCAGGCAGAGCCTGAGGACGGCAAGCAGCAGAATGGCGATGCCGACATAGGCATGAATATTCGCCGAGGCAATCTGCTCGGGCGTCGGCACCTCGCCCCTGCGAACGAGATGGTGCCAGATATTCATCCCGTCGGGAAACCGCAGATTGAAGAAGATCAGCAACGCCACCGCCCAGTGGAGGAAACGTTGGCTGAGACTGTAACTCAGGATGGACGGCTGCTGCATTCCTGATCTCCCCCGGATGCTCGAACTCTGCGATATGAGACAACTAAAACAGCCGCTTGCCTCTCGGCAAGCGGCTGCGCGCTTCATTACGAAGATGTAAGATTACATATGGATCGGCTTGAAGAAGGTCGCGAGTGCAGCCTCCTTGACCGCTTCGGACATCGTCGGATGTGCATGGCAGGTCCGGCCGAGATCTTCCGACGAGCCGCCGAATTCCATCAGCACGGCGATCTCGTGGATCATCTCGCCAGCGCCGAAGCCGACGATATGGCCGCCGAGCACGCGGTCCGTCTCCTTGTCCGCGAGGATCTTGACGAAGCCGTCGGTCGCCAGCATCGCGCGGGCGCGGCCGTTTGCCGTGAACGGGAACTTGCCGACTTTGTATGCAACGCCCGCCGCCTTCAGCTCGTCCTCGGTCTTGCCGACCGAAGCGATTTCCGGCTGGGTGTAGACGACGCTCGGAATGACCTCATAATTGACGTGGCCATGCTGACCGGCGAGGATTTCGGCGAGCGCCACACCCTCGTCTTCCGCCTTGTGCGCCAGCATCGGACCCTTCACCACGTCACCGATCGCATAGATGCCGGCGACATTGGTCTTGAAGTGTCCGTCGATCTCGACGCGGCCGCGATTGTCGAGGGCCACGCCTGCCTCTTCCAGGCCGAGGCCTGCGGTGTAGGGCTTGCGGCCGGTGGCGATCAGCACGACTTCAGCGTCGAGCGTCACCGCGTCACCGCCCTTGACCGGCTCGAACGTGACCTTGGCGCCCTTGCCGCCCTTCTCGACGCCGGTGACCTTGGCGCTGAGGTTGAAATCGATGCCCTGCTTGGCGAGCATGCGCTGGAACTGCTTGGAGACCTCGCCGTCCATGCCGCCGAGAATGGTGTCGAGATATTCGACGACGGTGACCTTGGCGCCGAGGCGCGACCACACCGAGCCGAGTTCGAGGCCGATGACGCCGCCGCCGACGACGATCAGCGTTTCCGGCACCTTTTCCAACGCAATGCCGCCTGTCGACGAGATGATGGTCTTTTCATCGATTTCGACCTGCACGCCGGGAATGCCGGCGACGTCGGAGCCGGTGGCGATGACGATGTTCTTGCCTTCGATTTCCTGCGCCGTCCCATCCTCGGCGGTGACGGAAACCCTGCCGGCCGAAACGACCTTGCCGGTACCTTGGAAAGCGTCGATCTTGTTCTTCTTGAACAGGAAGGCGACGCCGTCGACGTTCGACTTCACCGTCGCATCCTTATGAGCCATCATATTGCCGAGGTTGAGCGTCGGCGCCGGCACGTCGATGCCAAGCGCGCTTAATCCGTGGCCGGCCTGATGGAACATTTCGGAAGCATGCAGCAGCGCCTTCGACGGAATGCAGCCGACGTTCAGGCAGGTGCCGCCATAGGTCGCGCGCTTTTCGACGACGGCGACCTTGAGGCCGAGCTGGGCTGCCTTGACCGCGCAGACGTAGCCGCCCGGGCCGGTTCCGATAATGATCACATCATAAGACATTGCTTCTTTCCCTTTGAATTTTTCGTTTAGTCGGCTGCGCGCGATAGCGCCAGGCGGAAGCCGAAGGCGACGAGTGCCGCTCCGGTAATGCGGTTGAACCATTTGCCGCTGGCAATGAAGCGGTCACGGATCGTCTTGACCGTGAAGAAATAGGAGACGCCGGCAAACCAGCCCATGCCGAGGCGGGTCATGATGGCGGCGAAATCGGCGCCCGACACGACGAGGAAGATCGAGAAGACGGCCATCAGGCCGAGGAATTCGAGAATATACTGCATGCTGTGTTTTGCCCCGTCCTTCTAGCGGCCGCCGCTCACATTGAGGATCGCGCCCGTGACATAGGAGGCGGAAGGAGAAAGAAGATAGAGGATAGCGTCCGCCACCTCCTCGGCGGTGCCTGGACGCTGCATCGGCACCGACGGCGCCATTTCGCGCGCCCGGTCCGGCAGCCCGCCCGAAGCATGAAGATCGGTTTCGATGATGCCGGGTCTGACGGCATTCACACGAATACCCTCCGCTGCGACCTCACGCGCGAGCCCGATGGTGAAGGTATCGATCGCCGCCTTCGAGGCCGCATAATCGACATACTGCGTCGCCGAGCCGAGGATTGCCGCCATCGACGAAACGTTGACGATCGCCCCGCCCCGCCCACTGTAACGGCTCGACATGCGGCGAACGGCCTCTCCCGCGCACAGAATGGAGCCGGTCACATTGACGCGCAGCATCCTTTCGATCCGCTCGATCGCCATCTCGTCGACCCTCTGGGGATAATCGACAATGCCGGCATTGTTGACCAGCCCGTCGAGCCGGCCGAAATGGCGATCGACCGCGGCAAACATCGCGACGATATCGGCAGCCGTGCCGACATCGCCCTGGATCGCCACGGCCTCGCCGCCGGCCTCAGTGATCGCCGCAACGACAGCCTCCGCCGCCTGTCGGCTGGAGGCGTAATTCACGGCGACGCGCCAGCCCTGGCGCGCGGCGAGCCGGCAGACCGCGGCGCCAATACCTCGGCTTCCGCCGGTTACGAGAACAACAGGTGCATCACTCATGTCGCACACTCCTTGAAAGTCAGCACATCCCAGGGCGCCACCGAAACCTTGCCCTCGCCCCAGGCGCTCGATTCACGAATGGCGGGACCAAGGCCGGGAAGCACGATCTTTTCGGCCGCCGCCGCACCCTCCGGCTGCAGATTGTCCATCTCGCCCTTGGCATTCATACTGTAGACGGCGCCCTGCCAGATGGTGCATGCATCGAGGTCGGCGCCGGTCGCGTCTCCCTCCGGGCAGTTGAACATCAGGACGCCGATCGCCCGCACCGGATCTTCCGATGGCATCACGTAGCCTTCCATGACGACGGATGTCTTGAGCGCATTGACCTTGAACTGGTTGCTGGCGGCAGCCGAGGGAGAATTCAGCGGCGTAAAACGCAGTTCATAGGCGCCGTCACGATCGACGTAGACGGCCTGCTCTTGTTTGCAGTCGGCGGCGAACGCAACAACCGGAATGGCGAAAACCGCGGCAGCTGCAATCGCAGCCGCACCTCTCCGTCCTGCCATGATCCCGATCGTCCCGCTCATTGCACCTTCGGCTCTCGCCGTCCGTCGGAATTCTCGATCACACCAAAATCCGTCAACAGCACCAATGGACGGCCGTCCTTGTCGAGGCCCCAGAAGACAGGATAGACACCGTCGCCCCAGCCACTCCAGAACACGGCGACATTACCCTTCTTGCCGGCAATCGGCCGGTGCAGCGCATAGTGGTTCTTGTTGGCATCGAGCTCCGAAGCCAGCACGTCGTCGTAATAATTGATGTCGGCGTCCGGCTTCTGCGCCTGGACCTGCGCTTCACGCTCATCGATCAGATCAAGCGTATTGGCATCCATGTAACAGCCGACGCCGGCATCGACGGGATAGCCGAAGATCTCGTCGTCCTTCAGCATCGCCGGGTCCTGCCCGGGAAGGACGGCTAACTCCCAGTGATCGGGCTTGCCCTCGGCAACCCGCATGCTCGCCGCCGCGATGCGCCCGAAGGCGCGGTAGAGCGTCACCGGATAGTCGCCCGGCGCCACCGTTCTTGCCAGCGCCGGACGATCCGGCTGGGCAAGCGGATCAGCGGCGACGATGCGCCCGGAGGTCAGCTCGACATCGCCCATATGGACCACATCGATCGACCGGCTGGAGAGTTCGGCATCATCAAGCGCCACCAGTTCGAAATTGCTGCTGGCCTTGCCGACATCCCAGCCGGCGGCCGATGCGGGGACCGGGGCATGCGCGGCGGCAGCGCAAAGAAGAAGGCGCGCTGCTTGCATGATCCGGTTCCGCATCGAAATGCTCCCTTAGAGATCGAGAACCAGACGTTCCGGATCTTCGAGGCTTTCCTTGACGCGCACGAGGAAAGTGACCGCTTCCTTGCCGTCGACGATGCGGTGATCGTAGGACAGCGCCAGATACATCATCGGACGGATGACCACCTGGCCGCCGATCGCAACCGGCCGCTCCTGGATCTTGTGCATGCCGAGAATGCCGGACTGCGGCGCGTTGAGGATCGGCGAAGACATCAGCGAACCGTAGACACCGCCATTGGTGATGGTGAAGGTGCCGCCCTGCATGTCGGCCATAGCAAGCGAGCCGTCACGGGCCGCCTTGGCAAGACGGCCAAGTTCCTTCTCGATTTCGGCGATCGACATCTGGTCGGCGTCGCGGATAACAGGAACGACAAGACCCTTGTCGGTGCCGACGGCCATGCCGACATGGCAGTAGTTCTTGTAGATGATGTCGGTGCCGTCGATCTCGGCATTGACTGCCGGCAGTTCCTTCAGCGCATGCGTCACCGCTTTGGTGAAGAAGCCCATGAAGCCGAGCTTGACGCCGTGCTTCTTCTCGAAAATGTCCTTGTACTTGTTGCGCAGGTCCATGACTGCCTTCATGTCCACCTCGTTATAGGTGGTCAGCATGGCGGCGGTGTTCTGCGCGTCCTTGAGGCGCTTGGCGATCGTCTGGCGCAGGCGCGTCATCTTCACGCGCTCTTCGCGCGAGGCATCCTCGACCGTCGACGGGCCGCGCGCGGCGGCTGGAGCGGCGGGTGCCGCGGCGGGGGTGGAAATGCCCTTGGCGACGGCGGCGATGACATCGCCCTTCAGCACCTGGCCGCGTTTGCCGCTGCCGTCGACCTGATCGGCGGAAAGATTGCTTTCAGCCAGCATCTTCGCAGCCGCTGGTGCCGGCGGCATGGTGGAGACGGAAGCGCTCGACGACGATGCAGCGGCAGCAGCAGCCGGCTGGGCCGCGGCAGCCGGGGCCGGCTGAGCGGGAGCGGCGGCCGGTGCGGCAGCAGCCGGGGCGGCAGCACCGGCACCTTCGGCGATCTGGCCGAGCAGCGCACCGAGACCGACGGTCTCGCCGGCGGCGGCGACGATTTCCGACAGCGTGCCGGAGACGGGCGCGGGAACTTCGATGGTCACCTTATCGGTTTCAAGCTCCAGAATCGGCTCGTCGGCCTTGATGGCGTCGCCGACCTTCTTGAACCAGGTGCCGACGGTTGCCTCGCTGACGGATTCACCGAGAGTTGGAACGCGGATTTCTGTGGCCATTGTTCAAATCCTGATTTCGTGTGTTTTCGTTTATGCGTTTCAGACGGCGGGCGGCCGCAAAATGATCGAGGGCATCGGCAGAATATCGAAACGGAAACCGAGACCGGAAGCGATGATCGGATCGCCGTCGGCAAGAGCTTGCGCCGCCGGCTGATCCTCCACTTCGACGACTGCCATGCCGAAGGCGCCTTGACCCTCGAACACGGGACCGACAACAATTGCCGATCCCGCAAGGGCCTGCCGATGCCAATATTCGACATGGCGTTTCATCGCCGCCATTTCTTCCCCCGTCCCGTCATGCGGAAAAGTGGGGCGCGGCGGCAGCAGTCTCAAAAAGAAATAAGCCATTGCGCCCCCCTTTATTTAGCCGCCCAATGCATCCTCGAGGAATGCGGCGAGCTGCGACAGATGCTTGGACATCAGGCCCGTCGCCGGCGAGGCGGCGGCCGGGCGGCCGGTATAACGGACGCGCTGGTACTTCGCGTCGATATGGGCAAGCACCCACTCGAGGAACGGGTCGATGAACGACCATGCGCCCATGTTCTTCGGCTCTTCCTGGCACCAGACCATCTCGGCATTGCGGAAGCGCGACAGTTCGTTGATGAGCGCCTTTGCCGGGAACGGATAGAGCTGCTCGACGCGCAGGAGATAGATGTCGTCGATGCCGCGCTTTTCACGCTCTTCCAGAAGGTCGTAATAGACCTTGCCGGAGCACATGACGACACGGCGGATCTTGTTGTCCTTCTGCAGCTTGATCGGGCCGTCCTTGATCACCTCGGCATCGTCCCACAGCAGGCGATGGAAGGCCGATTCGCCGGCGAGTTCCGCAAGAGTCGAAACGGCCCGCTTGTGACGCAGCAGCGACTTCGGCGTCATCAGGATCAGCGGCTTACGGAAGTCGCGCTTCAGCTGCCGGCGCAGGATGTGGAAGTAGTTCGCCGGCGTCGTGACATTGGCGACCTGCATGTTGTCTTCCGCGCAGAGCTGCAGGAAGCGTTCCAGGCGAGCCGAGGAGTGCTCCGGACCCTGGCCTTCATAGCCGTGCGGCAGCAGGCAGACGAGGCCGGACATGCGCAGCCACTTGCGTTCTCCCGACGAGATGAACTGGTCGAAGACCACCTGCGCGCCGTTGGCGAAATCGCCGAACTGCGCTTCCCAGAGCGTCAGCGCATTCGGGCGGGCGAGCGAGTAGCCGTATTCGAAGCCGAGCACGGCCTCTTCCGAAAGCATCGAGTTGATGACTTCGTAGCGGGCCTGCGTCGGCGAGAGATTGGCGAGCGGAATGTAGCGTTCCTCGGTTTCCTGGTCGTAGAGAACCGAGTGGCGTTGCGAGAAGGTGCCGCGTTCGCAATCCTGACCGGACAGGCGGATCTTGTGGCCTTCGAGGCAAAGCGCGCCGAAAGCGAGCGCTTCGGCCATCGCCCAGTCGAGTCCCTCGCCGGTGGCGATCATGTTCGCCCGGTTTTCCATGAAACGCTGGATCGTGCGGTGCGCATTGAAGCCCGCCGGGATTTCCGAGAGCTTGCGGCCGATCTCCTTCAGCGTCTTCATCGGCACCGCGGTCTTGCCGCGGCGCTGTTCGTCGGCATTGTCGGCCGTGCGCAGGCCCGACCACTCGCCATCAAGCCAGTCGGCTTTGTTCGGCTTGTAGTGCTGGCCGGCGTCGAACTCCTGCTCGAGATGCGCGCGCCAGTCGGCCTTCATCTTCTCGACTTCGCCTTCGGTGAGCAGGCCTTCGGCGACAAGGCGCGCCGCATAGAGCTGCAGCACGGTCTTGTGACCGCGAATGACCTTGTACATCTTCGGCTGCGTAAAGGACGGTTCGTCGCCTTCATTATGGCCGTAGCGGCGATAGCAGAACATGTCGAGCACCACAGGCTTGTGGAACTTCATGCGGAATTCGGTCGCGATCTTGGCTGCGTAGACGACCGCTTCCGGATCGTCGCCGTTGACGTGCAGGATCGGCGCTTCGATCATCTTGGCGACGTCGGACGGATAGGGCGACGAGCGCGAAAAGGCCGGATTGGTCGTGAAGCCGATCTGGTTATTGATGATGACGTGCATGGTGCCGGCAACACGGTGGCCGCGCAGACCGGAAAGACCGAGGATTTCGGCAATGACGCCTTGGCCGGCGAAGGCCGCATCGCCGTGGATCAGCAGCGGCAGAACTTTGGAGCGTTCGGAAAGCGGGATGATGTCGCCTTCCCACACCGTAGCGCTCATGTCCTGCTTGGCGCGCGCCTTGCCCATGACGACGGGATCGACGATTTCGAGATGCGACGGGTTTGCCGTCAGCGACACGTGTACCTTGTTGCCGTCGAATTCGCGGTCGGAGGATGCACCGAGATGGTACTTGACGTCACCCGAGCCTTCGACTTCATCGGGTGCGTAGGAGCCGCCCTTGAATTCGTGAAAGATGGCGCGGTGCGGCTTGCCCATGACCTGGGAGAGCACGTTTAGGCGGCCGCGATGGGCCATGCCGAACACGGCTTCCTTCAGACCGAGATGACCGCCGCGCTTCAGGATCTGCTCCAGCGCTGGGATCAGCGATTCGCCGCCGTCGAGGCCGAAGCGCTTGGTGCCCTTGAACTTGACGTCAAGGAACTGCTCGTAGCCTTCAGCTTCGACGAGCTTGGCAAGGATCGCCTTCTTGCCTTCGGGGGAGAAGGCCACGCCCTTGTCAGGACCTTCGATGCGCTCCTGGATCCAGGCCTTCTCTTCCGGGTTGGAGATATGCATGAATTCGACGCCGAGCGTCGAGCAGTAGGTGCGTTCGAGGATTTCGATCATCTCGCGGATGGTCGCGTATTCCAGGCCGAGCACGTTGTCGATGAAGATCTTGCGGTCGTAATCGGCTGATGTGAAGCCGTAATTTTCCGGTGACAGTTCGCGATAGTCGTCGACGGCGGCGGCGATGCCGAGCGGGTCGAGCTTGGCATGCAGGTGGCCGCGCATGCGGTAGGCGCGGATCATCATGATGGCGCGCACGGAATCGCGCGTTGCCTGCAGCACGTCGATGCTGTCGGCAGGCTTGCCCTCGGCTGCGGCCTTGGCCTTCACCTTCGTCTCGATCACCTTCTCGACGATGCCCCAGTCGCCGTCGAGCGCCGATACCAGATCGCCGCCGGCCGCCAGAGGCCAGTTCTTCCTGCGCCAGGAAGCTCCCTTGGCCGCCTTTTTCACATCGGCAGGATCGTCTTCCAGCGCCTTGAAGAAGGCGCGCCATTGATCGTCGACCGACGCCGGATCCTCTTCGTAGCGCGCATAGAGCTGCTCGATATAGGCCGCGTTGGCGCCATCCAGAAACGAGGTGATCTGAAACTGCTCGTTGGCTTCTTGCCGTGCCATGGTGATATGCGGACGCTTCGGTCCGCCTCCTGACTTTGATGAATTTGCCGGATCGATCGCCGGCTGCCGCATTCCGATCGCCGCCTGTCCGCGGCGCATCTGCTGCTCTCGTATGCAAGCCGGGCGGAAGGCGCAGATGCCGTTCCTCCGCCCGGTCTATAGGTGGCTTCAGCCCTTCAGGACTTCCACCAGCGTCTTGCCGAGGCGGGCCGGAGACGGAGACACCTTGATGCCAGCCGATTCCATCGCCGCGATCTTCGATTCAGCATCGCCCTTGCCGCCGGATACCACGGCGCCGGCATGGCCCATGGTGCGGCCCTTCGGCGCCGTGCGGCCGGCGATGAAGCCGGCCATCGGCTTCTTGCGGCCCTTCTTGGCTTCGTCCTTCAGGAACTGAGCCGCGTCTTCTTCAGCCGAGCCGCCGATTTCGCCGATCATGATGATCGAGGTCGTGGCTTCGTCGGCGAGGAACATCTCGAGCACGTCGATGAACTCGGTGCCCTTGACCGGATCGCCGCCGATGCCGACGGCCGTCGTCTGGCCGAGACCTTCGTTGGAGGTCTGGAAGACGGCTTCATAGGTCAGCGTGCCCGAGCGGGACACGATACCGACCGAACCCTTGCGGAAGATTGAGCCCGGCATGATGCCGATCTTGCATTCTTCCGGCGTCAGGATGCCCGGGCAGTTCGGCCCAAGCAGGCGCGACTTGGAGCGGTCGAGGCGAGCCTTCACGCGCACCATGTCCATGACCGGAATGCCTTCGGTGATGCAGGTGATGAACGGTATCTCGGCGTCGATCGCTTCGATGATAGCATCGGCAGCGCCCGCCGGCGGAACATAGATGACGGTCGCGTCGGCGCCGGTCTTTTCCTTGCCCTCGGCAACGGTCGCGAAGATCGGCAGGCTTTCGCCTTTTGCGCCGGTCCAGGTTTCACCACCCTTCTTCGGGTGGATGCCGCCGACCATCTGGGTGCCGTAGTAAGCGAGCGCCTGTTCGGTGTGGAACGTGCCGGTCTTGCCGGTCAGACCCTGAACGAGGACCTTGGTGTCTTTATTGACGAGAATAGACATTCTTTCCGATCCCTCAAAATTAGCCGTTGATCGCCGCGACGATCTTCTTGGCCGCATCGTCCAAGTCGTCAGCCGCCGTGATCGCGAGACCCGACTCGTTCAGGATCTTCTTGCCGAGCTCGACATTGGTGCCTTCAAGGCGCACGACAAGCGGAACCTTGAGACCGACTTCCTTGACCGCGGCAATGACGCCTTCAGCGATGACGTCGCACTTCATGATGCCGCCGAAGATGTTGACGAGAATGCCCTCGACCTTCGGGTCTGCGGTGATGATCTTGAACGCCGCAGCGACCTTCTCCTTGCCGGCGCCGCCGCCGACGTCGCAGAAGTTGGCCGGCTCCTTGCCGTACAGCTTGATGATGTCCATCGTCGCCATGGCGAGGCCCGCGCCGTTGACCATGCAGCCGATATTGCCGTCGAGCGCAACATAGGCGAGGTCCCACTTGGAAGCCTCGATTTCCTTGGCGTCTTCTTCGGTCTCGTCGCGCAGCGCCCTGACGTCGTCGTGACGGAAGAGCGCGTTGCCGTCGAACGACATCTTGGCGTCGAGGACGCGCAGATGGCCATTCTTCATGACGATCAGCGGATTGATTTCGAGAAGAGACATATCCTTCTCGTTGAAGGCCTTGTAGAGCAGCGGGAAGAGCGACTTGGCGTCTTCTGCGGCAGCGCCTTCGAGCTTGAGAGCGGCGGAGATCTTGGCGACGTCGGCAGCCGTCACGCCGGCTTCCGGATCGATGGCGATGGTCTGGATCTTCTCGGGCGTATCGTGGGCAACGGCTTCGATGTCCATGCCGCCTTCGGTGGAGACGACGAAGGCGACCTTACCGACCGAGCGGTCGACCAGCAGCGAGCAGTAGAGTTCGCGCTCGATGTCGGCGCCGTCTTCGATATAAAGGCGATTGACCTGCTTGCCGGCTACGCCGGTCTGCGCAGTCACCAGCGTGTTGCCGAGCATCTCCTTGACGTTGGCAACGACGTCTTCGATCGACTTGGCGAGACGTACGCCGCCCTTGGCTTCCGGCGACAGTTCCTTGAACTTGCCCTTGCCGCGGCCGCCCGCATGGATCTGGCTCTTGACCACGTAAAGCGGGCCGGGAAGCGACTTGGCAGCCGCCTCGGCCTCTTCAACCTTGAGAATTGCCACACCCTCGGCAACCGGTGCGCCATAGCCCTTCAGCAGAGCCTTGGCCTGATATTCATGAATGTTCATGGGTCTATCCCTGTTTCGATTACTTCAGCGCCGATTACTTCAGGGCAGGCGCGATGTTGATGCAGGCTTCGCAAAGACCGGCGACGGCGCCGACCGACTTGTCGAAGGCTTCCTTCTCGGTCTTGTTGAGGTCGATCTCGATGACGCGCTCGACGCCGCCGGCGCCGATGACGGTGGGAACGCCGACATACATGTCCTTGACACCGTACTGGCCGGTCAGATGGGCCGCGCAAGGCAGGACGCGCTTCTTGTCCTTGAGGTAGGATTCGGCCATTTCGATCGCCGAGGCAGCCGGCGCATAATAGGCCGAACCGGTCTTCAGCAGGCCGACGATCTCGGCGCCGCCGTCACGGGTGCGCTGGATGATCTCTTCGAGGCGCTCCTTGGTGACCCAGCCCATGGTGACGAGGTCGGTGAGCGGAATGCCGCCGACGGTGGAGTAGCGGGCGAGCGGCACCATCGTATCGCCGTGGCCGCCGAGCACGAAGGCCGTCACATCCTGAACGGAGACGTTGAATTCCTTGGCGAGAAAGAGACGGAAGCGCGAGGAGTCGAGAACACCGGCCATGCCGACGACCTTGTTGGCCGGAAGGCCCGAGAACTTCTGCAGCGCCCAGACCATGGCATCGAGCGGGTTGGTGATGCAGATCACGAAGGCGTTCGGGGCATATTTCTTGATGCCGGCGCCGACCTGCTCCATGACCTTGAGGTTGATGCCCAGAAGGTCGTCGCGGCTCATGCCCGGCTTGCGCGGAACGCCGGCGGTGACGATGCAGACGTCGGCGCCCTCGATCGCCGAATAGTCGCTGGCGCCGGTCAGATTGGCGTCGAAGCCTTCGACCGGAGAGGACTGTGCGATGTCGAGGCCCTTGCCCTGGGGGATGCCATCGGCAATGTCGAAGAGGACGATGTCGCCGAGTTCCTTCAGGCCGGCGAGATGCGCCAGCGTGCCACCAATCATGCCAGAACCAATGAGTGCGATCTTGTTACGCGCCATTTCGCTGTTTCCTTTGCGATCAAATTCGTCGAACGACGCTGCAGGGCCGCCCAATGACGCACTCGCATAGACCCAAAGGCTAAAAATGGCAATCCATTAATTTTGATGCAGCATTTTCAATCGTTTAGATACTAAAATTCTTACGTAAACGTAAGATAGTTTGCCACCGCGTTGTTACTCTGCGGCGCGTTTCTCATGGTGCAGCGCAAGATATTCCGCGCTCCGCATCTCGAACAGGCGCGACGCCGTGCGATCGAATTCAAAGCCCTCGGTGCCCCGGCGATTGACGAGCAGGTTCTCCGGCAACGCCGCCGCGGATATGTAAAGCCGCACGGCATGATCGTAGAGCGTATCGACCAGAATGATGAAACGCTTGATCTGGTTCCGCTTTTCCGGCCCGAGCAAGGGAACGTGATCGAGGAAGATTGTATCGAAGCGTTCGGCGATAGCCAGGAAATCGGCGGCCCCGAGCGGCTTGTCGCAGAGATCGGCGAAAGAGAAGCGCGCCATCCGGTCGGCGGCAAGCGGCACGTGGATGGAGCGCCCCTTCATCGGAATATCGAGCGGCTGCGCCTTGCGCCCATGCAGCGCCTGCGTCCAGGACGCCTCCATCGCCATGTCGTTATGCTCGCTGATTGGCACGAGATAGACCGGTTGGCTATTCAGCTTCTCCATCCGGTAGTCGGTCGGCGAATCCAGCGTGACGACATCGACATGCTGCTTGAGCAGAGCGAGGAAGGGCAGGAACAGGCCGCGATTGAGCCCATCCTTGTAGAGATTGTCGGGTTCGACATTCGAGGTCGCGACCAGCACGCATCCCCGCGCAAAGAGTTCGGAGAACAACCGCGACAGGATCATCGCGTCGGCAATGTCGGTGACGGTGAATTCATCGAAGCAGAGCAGTTCCGCTTCCTCGTAGAGAGCTGCAGCGACTGGCGGCATCGGATCGGCCTGCTTCGTCTCGCCGTTCTTGAGCTTCAGCCGGTGTGCAGCAATACGGTTGTGCACATCCGCCATGAATTCATGGAAATGCGCCCGGCGCTTCTTCCTGCACGGCGCCATGGCGAAGAACATGTCCATCAGCATGGTCTTGCCGCGTCCGACGCTGCCGTGAATGTAAAGCCCCTTGATGCCGTCAGCGGCTTTCTTCTTCTTGGCAAACAGCCAGCCGAGCGCGCTCGCTTTGGCCGCCGGCCGCAGTTGCTTCAGCCCGGCAAGCACCCGATCCAGGCTTTTGGCCACCTCCATCTGGGCGGAATCGACCTGCAACGCACCGGCAAGCGTCAGCGATTTAAGCTGTTCGCAAACGCTGAGCGTATAATCTGGCATTGGCTGCATGAGGGCACGTCCGCCTGTCAGTCATCAGCGGCGCGCCGCCGGATCGTTTACCGCGCGGTTGGTTTACCGGCTGAGGCTGATCTGCTGACCGGTATTCGTCTGGCCCTGGAAGCGATTGTCGGCTGTCTTGTAGACGCTGCCGATCTGGTTGCCCGAACGATCCTTGAGCAGCACCTGCTTGCCCGCGACCTCCCAGGAGCCCATCGCCGTCAGCTCGCCGACGCAACCGCGCGTGCCGCCACGCGACCCGCTGCCGAGATTGGTGAGCGTCAGGAACATATCGCAGCTGCCGTTGACGCGCCAGCTTCCGACCATCGATTCCTTGGTGACGTCGAGCGCATTCGCAGCCATGGCGCCGGACTGTGCCCCGGGCAACGGCGCCGTCGCCGTCGGCGCGGCCGGAAACTGCGAGCTGCCGGTCGGCGGCGGAAGCTGACCGCCCTGCACGGAGGGGACAGGCTGCGCCGTCAACGGCGCCGGTCCGGCGTTCGAGTTGGAGCTATAATCATATGCCGTACGCTGACAACCGGCTAGCGCGAGAGCCACCACCAGACCTGTCATCGCATATCGCAACTGCATCATCATACTCCTGAATTCGGCTATCGCCGCAAAGAACGGGCGTGAGACATGTTCGATTATCGTAATTCGCTTTGGTTAATCAAGTCGGTTGCAGAAATTGCCCGTGACAACACCTAACCGAAAAACGATACAGTTCAACTGCCCTGCTGCAAAACTTCCTGCACATAGAATTTGTCAGCAAGGTGTTGCGCGCGCTCATCTCTGTCAGGATTTCTGCCAAACTCCCGCAATGTCTCGGAATAGTGCTCGAACGAACTGCGCAGGAATAACCGCACCGGCTTCGGCGCGGTCTTGAAAATGTTGCCGCATAAGCCCGGCATAATTTGCCGCAACTTTCCCGGCACCAGATGATCGGGAGACGGAAAGCCCCAGGCGCGGTTGCCGCTTTCGATCACCAGACCGATGCGTGATCTCCGCGACGGCTCCGGGATCGAAGCCGTCCAACCCAGTGGCACGCATACCGATCAGACCCGGCGCTCGACCATCATCTTCTTGATTTCGGCGATTGCCTTGGCCGGATTGAGGCCCTTCGGACAGGTCTGCGCACAGTTCATGATCGTGTGGCAGCGGTAGAGGCGGAACGGGTCCTCGAGATTGTCGAGACGTTCGCCGGTCGCCTCGTCTCTGGAATCGATCAGCCAGCGATAGGCCTGCAGCAGAACCGCCGGACCGAGATAACGGTCGCCGTTCCACCAGTAGCTCGGACAGGAGGTCGAGCAGCAGGCGCAGAGGATGCATTCATAAAGACCGTCGAGCTTCTGCCGGTCCTCATGGCTTTGCTTCCATTCCTTGGCGGGCGTCGGCGACACCGTCTTCAGCCAGGGCTCGATCGAGCGATGCTGGGCGTAGAAGTTGCTGAGATCGGGCACCAGATCCTTGACGACGGGCAGATGCGGCAGCGGATAGATCTTCACCGCGCCCGTGATATCGTCGAGGCCCTTGGTGCAGGCAAGCGTGTTGGTGCCGTCGATGTTCATCGCGCAGGAACCGCAGATCCCTTCGCGACAGGAGCGGCGCAGCGTCAGCGTCGGGTCGATCTTGTTCTTGATGTAGAGCAGACCGTCGAGCACCATCGGGCCGCAATCGTCGACATCGATGTAGAAGGTGTCGATCGACGGATTCTGGCCGTCATCCGGGCTCCAGCGGTAGACGCGGAATTCGCGGGTGTTGGTCGCACCGGCCGGCTTCGGCCAGACCTTGCCTTCGCGCATCTGGGAGTTTTTGGGGAGAGCGAGTTCAACCATGCCAGGTTCCTCTTGAGATCAGTAGACGCGCGCCTTCGGCTCGATCTTGTGCGGATCGATGCCTTCAGCGATCAGCTCGGTGTGAACAGGCCGGTAGTCGAGTTTCACCTCGCCTGCCTCGCTCACCCAGGCGAGCGTATGCTTGCGCCAGTTGACGTCGTCGCGGCCGGCGAATGCACCTTCGGTATAATCCTCGCGAGCGTGCGAACCGCGGCTCTCCTTGCGGGCCTCGGCGCCGTAGATCGTCGTGATGGCGTTTGCCATCAGGTTCTGCAGCTCGAGCGTTTCCACGAGATCGGAGTTCCAGACCATCGATCGGTCGGTGACCTTGATGTCCTTCATTTCGCCCCAGATCGCCGAAATACGCCGGCAGCCGGATTCCAGCGATTCCTGCGTGCGGAAGACGGCGGCGTCTTCCTGCATGGCGCGCTGCATCTTCTCGCGCAGCACAGCCGTCGGCGTGCCGCCGCTGGCGTGACGCAGACCGTCGAAGCGGTCCATGATCTTGTCGCAGGCAGCGACGTTGAGATGCGGGATCGGCGCTGCGCGGTCGATCACCTCGCCGGCGCGGATCGCAGCGGCGCGGCCGAAGACCACGAGGTCGATCAGCGAGTTGGAGCCGAGGCGGTTGGCGCCGTGCACCGAGGCGCAGCCGGCTTCACCCACAGCCATCAGGCCAGGGATGATCCGCTCCGGATTGGCGCCATCGGCGTTCAGCACTTCGCCCCAATAATTGGTGGGAATGCCGCCCATATTGTAATGCACGGTCGGCAGAACCGGGATCGGTTCGCGCGTGACGTCGACGCCGGCGAAGATCTTGGCGCTCTCGGAAATCCCCGGCAGCCGCTCATGCAGAACGGCCGGATCGAGATGGTCGAGATGCAGGAAGATGTGGTCCTTGTTCTTGCCGACGCCACGGCCTTCGCGGATCTCCAGCGTCATGCAGCGCGAAACGACGTCGCGCGAGGCAAGATCCTTGGCCGAAGGCGCATAACGCTCCATGAAGCGCTCACCCTCGGAGTTGACGAGGTAACCGCCTTCGCCGCGCGCGCCTTCGGTGATCAGACAGCCCGAACCGTAGATGCCGGTCGGGTGGAACTGCACGAATTCCATGTCCTGAAGCGGCAGGCCGGCGCGTGCCACCATGCCGCCGCCATCGCCGGTGCAGGTATGGGCAGACGTTGCCGAGAAATAGGCGCGGCCGTAGCCGCCGGTCGCCAGCACCACCATCTTGGCGGCGAAGCGATGGATCGTACCGTCATCGAGGCACCAGGCGACGACGCCGGTGCAGCGGCTGCCGTCTTCCGACATGATCAGATCGAGCGCGAAATATTCGATGAAGAATTCGGCATTGTTGCGCAGCGACTGGCCGTAGAGCGTATGCAGGATGGCGTGGCCGGTGCGGTCGGCGACGGCGCAGGTGCGCTGCACCGGCGGGCCTTCACCGTAATTCTGCATGTGGCCGCCGAACGGGCGCTGGTAGATCTTGCCTTCCTCGTTCCGCGAGAACGGCACGCCGTAATGCTCGAGCTCATAGACCGCCTTCGGCGCTTCCATGGTGAGATACTGCATGGCGTCGACGTCGCCGAGCCAGTCGGAACCCTTGACGGTGTCGTAGAGATGCCACTGCCAGCTGTCCGGCGTCATGTTGCGCAGCGAGGCGGCGATGCCGCCCTGCGCCGCAACCGTATGCGAGCGGGTCGGGAACACCTTGGTGATGCAGGCGGTACGGAAACCCTGCTCGGCCATGCCGAGCGTCGCGCGCAAACCCGCGCCGCCGGCGCCGACGACGATCACGTCATAGGAGTGGTCGACATATTTGTAGGCCTTGCCATTCTGGGCGGGTGAAGTCGGTGCCATGTCGAGCTTATCCTACGAATGCGATTTTCAGAATGGCGAAGAGACAGAGGCTGGCGATCACGATCGCAAAGAACGTGTTCAGCATCAGCAGAGCGATCTTGCCGAATTCGGCATGCACGTAATCCTCGATGATCACCTGCATGCCGAGCTTCATATGGATGACGCCCGATATCACCATCAATCCCATGACGACCGCGACGAAGGGGTTCGAAAGGGCGCGAACCACATCCGCATAGGGCGCGCCGGCATAGGTGATCATGAAGATGACGAAGAAGAGGATCAACGGAATATTGGAGACCGCGGTCAGCCGCTGACGCCAGAAGTGGCTGGTGCCTTCCTTGGCGGAGCCGAGCCCGCGAACCTTGCCGAGGGGGGTGCGCATATCCATGAGAGGACCTTCAGAAGCGAATGAGGAAGCCGATCGCCCAGACCAGCACGGTCAGACAGAGCGATCCGATGATGTTGGCGACGGCGAGCTTGGTCGAGACTTCCTTCTCGAAGCCGTAGCCGAGGTCCCACATGAGATGGCGGAAACCGCCGAGCATGTGGTGCAGCAGTGCCCAGGTGTAGCCGAGCAGCACGAGTTTGCCGAGAAGGCTGCCGAGCACCCAATTCGCCCAGTCATAAGAGCTCTGGCCGCTTGCCGCCGCGATCAGCCACCAGGCGACCAGCAGCGTGCCGACGTAGAGCGCGCCACCGGTGATGCGGTGGACGATGGACATGACCATGGTGGGAATAAGTTTATAGACTTGCAAATGCGGCGACAGGGGCCGGTTATTTGTCACGTTCGCCATCAGAACCTCGCGGCGGCTTCTCTGCGCTCCCGGATTTCGGAGCATGCTCAGTCAACCACACGAATGACGAATTCTTTGTGTGCGTTGCATCAAATGCGACGTTTAATCACCGGAAGGCGATACGACAAGCACAATTGCTGTCTGCTTTAAATTTAATCGATTCGGGTTACCGCGAAGTTTGCGCGCCGACGAAACTGGGCTTTTCGGCTTAATATTTCGACCCCTTTTCCGGCGCGCATGGACAAGCTGCCGCTGTTGGCGCAATCTGGCGTTAATGATTTGTTAACGATTGCATTTCCGGAGGCCGGCATCCATGTTTCGCACTCTTTCGCGAGCTACCTTGCTCACCCTTGCCGCGGTGGCAGCATTGCCTGCCATGGCGGGCGAGCGCCGCGACGATCATCGCTTTCACAGTCATCACCGCACCTTCCACGATGGACTTTATCTCGGTGAAAGGCTGAGCTGGCGCGATCGCGGCATTCGTTTCGACAGCGCCTATGGCCATCGACACGGCAGAAAGCGGATGCCGATGCTGGAGCGGTTTTCGCCGCCGACGGCCAATCGCGTCACCCGCGGCAGCCTCGTCGTCCTCCTGCCCCAGGCCGCCGGCGGATATGGCGGCGGCACCTATGCCGGATCTTCCTATGTCTACGAAACCGATGGCGGGACCTATGTCGGGGGCAACGGCTATGGCTACTATCCCGCAGCCCGGCCTGAGCCGCTGGCGCCGAAGGCGAAGATCATCGACGTCGCCATCCAGGACGACCCCTGCTCTTATGAAGCCAATGTCTGCGTCATCCGGCCTTAAAATTCTCTTCAACCCGGCGCGAAGCGCCATACGGTCGTCTTCTTGACGTCGCTGTCCTCCAGCGCCCGCGTCACCGCCACCTGATAAACCGCGCAGAATTCCAGCCGGTCCCGAGGCAGGTAGCTTCGCCCGGGATCGCCGACCAGCACCAGCCTGCCCTCGGCCGCCAGCCTCGCGAACCACGGAACGAGCGCAGCGGCAAAGCTGCGGTCGTAAAAGACGTCGCCGGCAAGCACGATATCCGCCTCGACACTCGCACCGACCAGATCGGCGCCGGTAAACCCGAGCGCAACATGATTGGCCTCGGCATTCAGCCGGATCGCCGTCTTTGCCCACGGGTCGATATCGGCAGCCAACACCTCGCGGGCGCCGGCCATGACGGCCGCAATGCCGACAAGGCCGGAACCGCTGGCAAAATCCAGCACCCGCTTGCCACGCACCATGTCCGGATGATCGAGGATGTAGCGCGCCAGCCCCTGCCCGCCCGCCCAGGCAAAAGCCCAGAAGGGTGGCGGCAGGCCGATGGCTTCCAGCTCCTCTTCGGTCTTCAGCCAGAGTTCATGTGCCTCGCTCGCCAGATTGAGCGAAATCTCCGGCACATGCGGCGGCGGCATCAGACTGGTATTGGCGCGAATGAAGGCTTCCGGATCGGTCTTCAAAGGGCGTCAGCGCGGCGGATTGTCGAGCCCGCCCATGCGGCAGACTTCGGCCCATTCGTCATCCGTCACCGGCTGCACCGAAAGGCGCATGGAGGTGACGAGCGACATTTTGGCGAGCGTCGGGTTCGCCTTGACGTCCTTCAGCGTCACCGGCTTCGGCATGTCCATGACGGCGCGGATATCGACGCAATCCCACTTCGGATCGCCCCTGGCGGTGGAGTCGGGATGCGACAGCGCTGCGACTTCGACGATGCCGACGATCTCCAGCCCGTCATTAGAATGGTAGAAGAACCCTTTGTCGCCGATCTGCATCGCCCGCATGTTGTTGCGCGCCAGATAGTTGCGCACGCCGGTCCATTCGGTGCCCTTGTCGCCGGCGGCCTTCTGCTGCTCCCAGGACCAGGAGGCAGGTTCGGATTTATAGAGCCAATGCGCCATGCTCACGCCTCCGGCTTGTTGAAGACCCAGTTGAAGGGCTTGATATCGACGCTTTCGAACAAACCGGCCATGGCGTAAGGATCGGCATCGGCGAGCGCCTTTGCCTCTTGTGCCGTCTCCGCCTTGACAAGCACCAGACTGCCGCAGGCTTTGCCCTCGTCGTCAAGGAAAGGGCCGGCCATGGAGAGCTTGCCTTCGGCATTGAGCTTGTCGAGATAGGCAAGATGCGTCGGCCGCGTCTCTATGCGGACGTTCAGATGTCCCGGCTTGTCCTTGCAGAGCAGGGCGAAAAGCATGTCTATTCTCCTATTCGGTGGTGATTGGACGCGTCATCAACTGCTCGATGGCGTCCGATATATCGAGCCGGCCGTCGATGATGGCGGAAACGGCATCGGTGATCGGCATGCTGATCGAAAGCTCCGCGGCAAGCCGGGAGGCGACGGAAGCGGCAAACGCACCCTCCACCAGCGCGCCGTGCGCGGGATCGGTCTTTTCGCCGCGCCCGAGCGCAATGCCGAAACGCAGGTTTCGCGATTGCTGGCTCGTCGCCGTCAGCACCAGATCGCCAAGACCGGAAAGTCCGCGCACCGTATCGGCCTGACCGCCTTTGGCCACGATGAAACGCGACATTTCCGCGAGACCGCGGGCAATCAACGCCGCGCGGGCGGATTCGCCGATGCCGCGGCCTTCGACGATGCCGCAGGCGATCGCCAGTACATTCTTGAGCGCGCCGCCGAGCTGCACGCCGATGCGATCGGTGGAAGCATAGAGCCGGAAGGTCCGCCCGGAGATCGCCTGAGCGAGCCGCTCGGCCGTCTCCATGTCATCAGCCGCGATCGCCATCGCCGTCGGCAGCCCTTTGGCGATATCGGCGGCAAATCCCGGACCGGAGAGAACCGCGACCGGATGATCCGGCAGTTCCCGCTCGAGCATGTCGGTCAAAAGATTGCCGGTTGCCCGCTCGATGCCCTTGGCGCAGGTGACGACAACGGCATCCTTCGACAGATAGGGACCATATTGCCGCGCCGCATCGGCCTGCGCCTGCGAGGGCATCGCAAAGAGCACGATGGAGGCGCCGGCGACCGCCTCCGTCTCGGCGGAGAATTCGAGCGATTCCGGCAGGACAATGCCGGGCAGCACGGCATCATGCAGCCGTTCGCTCTTCAGATCGGCCATCAGCGATGGCTTGCGTCCGACGAGCGTCACGGCGCTGCGGCCGGCAAGGGCGATGACGGCGGCAAGCGCCGTGCCGAAAGCACCCGATCCGATGACGGCGATCTCTTCGCTCATGCCTTGGCTCCTCTCTTTCCAAAGCCGATCAGCGTTTCGGCATTGGCGTCGAGCGGCCAGCGCGAACGCGGCTGCACGTCGAGTGTATCAGGCGCTACGCCCGTCGCCATGCGCTCGAGCCCCGCCCAGGCGATCATCACCGCATTGTCGGTGCAGAGGCTGAGCGGCGGCGCAATGAAGCGGAAGCCGTTCTTGTCGCAGAGCGCCTGCAGCGTACCGCGCAGTTCGAGATTGGCGGCGACACCGCCGGCAACGACCAGCGCCGGCTTCCCACCGGTCGTCGGGAACTCCCTCTTGAACCGCTGCAGTCCGCGGCCGATGCGGTCCTTCAGCGTGCGCGAAATCGCCCGCTGGAACGAGGCGCAGATATCAGCCACGTCCTGATCGCTGAGCGGCGCGATATCCTGCGCCGCCTGCCGCACCGCCGTCTTCAGGCCGGAAAAGGAGAAGTCCAGCCGCGCCTCGCCGACGAGCGGGCGCGGAAAATCGAAGCGATCGGCATTGCCGTCGCGCGCCATCCGCTCCACCGCCGGGCCGCCGGGATAGGGCAGGCCGAGCAGTTTTGCCGTCTTGTCGAAAGCTTCGCCGAGCGCATCGTCGATCGTCGTGCCCCAACGTTCATACTGTCCGACGCCGCGCACCAGGATCAGCTGGGTATGGCCGCCGGAGACCAGCAGCACCAGATAGGGAAAGGAGAGCCCGTCGGTCAGCCGCGCCGTCAGCGCATGGCCCTCGAGATGGTTGACCGCATAGAGCGGTTTGCCGGCGGCCCTGGCGATCGCCTTGCCGGTCATCAATCCCACAAGCAATCCGCCGATCAGGCCCGGGCCTGAAGTGGCGGCGATGGCGTCGACATCATCAAGCGACACATTGGCGCGCTTCAGCGCCTGCTCGATCAGCTCGTCCAGCGCCTCGACATGGGCGCGCGCGGCGATCTCCGGCACCACGCCGCCATAGGCGCTGTGCTCGTCGAGCTGGGAAAGCACAACATCCGACAGGACGTTGCAATGCCCCTCCGCATCACGCTCGACAACGGCCGCGGCGGTCTCGTCGCAGCTTGTTTCGATGCCGAGGATGCGCAGAAAGGGAACCATGTGGCCTGTTCATTCATTGCGATGGAACGGAAACCCGTTTACGAGAATTCCGGTAACAACGGAACAGAGCGGATGCAAACAAAACCTTTCCGGATCGGCACACGGGGCAGCCCGCTGGCGCTTGCCCAGGCGCATGAGGCCCGTGACAGGCTGATGGCGGCGCATAATCTGCCCGAAGAGATGTTCGAAATCGTGGTGCTGTCCACCAAGGGCGACCGCATTACCGATCGGTCGCTGGCCGAGATCGGCGGCAAGGGTCTCTTCACCGAGGAGCTCGAGCAGAAACTTGTGTCAGGCGAGCTGGATTATGCCGTGCACTCCGCCAAGGACATGCCGACGCACCTGCCGGACGGCCTTCACCTCTCTGCCTACCTGCCGCGCGAGGATATCCGCGACGCCGTCGTCGGCCGCACCGCGCGCAAGCTCATCGACCTGCCGCATGGCGCCACCGTCGGCTCTTCGTCGCTGCGCCGCCAGGCGCTGATCCGCCGCATGCGGCCAGACATCAACGTCATCACCTTCCGCGGCCTCGTCGAAACCCGGCTGCGCAAGCTTGAAGAAGGGCAGGCGGATGCGACCCTGCTGGCGCTGGCCGGCCTGAAACGGCTCGGCAGGGTCGAGGTGATCACCGATATCCTCGACCCCGACACCTTCCCACCGGCGCCGGCGCAGGGGGCGATCTGCATCGAAAGCCGTGTCGGCGATACAAAAATCGATGACCTGCTGGCGGCAGTCAACGATGCCGCGACCTTCGACACGGTCTCCTGCGAGCGCGCCTTCCTCGCTGCTCTCGACGGCTCCTGCCGCACGCCGATCGCCGGCTATGCCGTCTGCGAGGGCGACCTGATCCGCTTCTCCGGCCTGATCCTCACGCCCGACGGCCGCAGCCAGCATGCGGTGACGACCGACGGCCACCGCCGCGATGCGGCGGCACTCGGCACCCGCGCCGGCCAGGACGTGCGCGCAAGAGCCGGCAGCGCCTTCTTCGACGACTGGCACTGAAGCCGCCATGCGTGTGCTCGTCACCCGCCCCGCGCATTCAGCGACAAGAACAGCACAACGTCTGCGCGATCTGGGCCACGAGCCTCTGCTGCTGCCGCTGCGCCGGCCACAGCACGACAGTGCCGCAGCGGCGGGCGCGCTCGAAGCCACCAGCGGCGCGATCGCGGTGACCAGCGCCGAAGCCGTCAGGGTCGTGTCCGCGCTCGGCGAGAAACTTCGTCCGCATCTTCTCCGGCCGCTGTTTGCGGTCGGCGAGATGACGGCGCAAGAGGCGCGCCGCCTCGGTTTCCGCTCGGTCGCCGCGGCCGCAGGCAACGGCCGCGATCTCGCCGATCTCGTCGCCGCACAGGCAACAGAAGAGTTACTCTACCTTGCCGGCATGCCGCGCGCAGAAACGTTCGAAACAAGATTGTGCCAACTCGGAATCCGCTTTTCGGTCGTCGAATGTTATCGCATGACGCCGGTCGCTCCGAGCCCGGCCGAGATCGAAGCTCTCTTTTCCGGCGGCCGCCCTAACGCCGTTCTCTTCTATTCCCGGCAGACGGTGGAAGATTTTTTTCACCTGGCGGAGCTGCGATCAGCCCTGTCGGAACACCGCGAAATCCGTCTTCTCTGCCTGAGCGAAGCGGTGGCGCAGGCCATTCCGATGTCCCTGAAAAAAACTGTGACGATCTCATCCATGCCGGATGAGCAAAGTCTTTTGTCGCTGCTTTGAAGGCTTTTGAGCCTTTCCTGGTCAGATTGAAGCGTTCTGCCGGAGCAGGTTTTCGTCAGGGCAAAGGCGATTGGCGACGGGCATACCTCTTGGTACGTCCGAGCCGATCGCCTTTGATCCTGGCGGAAAGATGCCCGGCCCTTCGGGTTGGCTGAAACGGGCCGCCTGATCGACCGGCCGGCTTGGCCGTAGAGCTTTGCTACGACGCGCGCCGGCCGGTCGACCATCCGACTCCGTTTGAGCCAACAGAATGCTTCAATCTGACCAGGAAAGGCTCAAACCGCCCAAATTTGATCTAACCTCTTCCCTTAATTGGCATCACTGTCTAGTTTCGTTGCAATGCAGGATAAAGAGGACCTCATGGTATCGGGAAACCCGCCACGCCATTCGAAGAGCGCCGATGAGCCGGTCACGATCGACCTCGATGCACAGGACTTCGCCTCCGAAGCCGATACCGAAAAGCCGGTGAACAATGATTCCGGCGACGCCGATAGCCCCACTGCGGATCTCGGCCCGCGGCCCGAAACCGAAGCGGCGTCGCAGCCTGAACCTGAAAGCAAGCCCGAATCGGAGCCGGAGGAGGAGACGCCGGCAGTCGCCGAACCTTCCTTCACGCCCCCTGCCGAACAACCCGCGCCGCGGGGCGCCGGCACCTCCGGTCTTATCGCGGCCGGCATTTTCGGCGGCCTCGTGGCGCTGCTTGGCGCAGGCGTCATTCAATATGCCGGTTACCTCCCGGGCTCCTCAGCGCCTGAGATCTCCTCGCCCGAGATCGCCGATCTCTCCGGCGAGATCGACGGGTTGAAACAGACCGTCGCCAACCTTGCCGCCAATCCCGCAGGCGCGGACGACGGCGCGCTTGAGACGCGGATCGCCGCGCTGGAAACGGCTGCGAAGAACCCCGCGGCGGCGCCATCGGCGGATCCTGCAAATGTCGAGGCGCTCAACCAGAAGATTGCAGAGCTGAGCAGTCAGGTCGATCAGCTGCGCTCGATGCTTACCCAGTCCTCCGACCAGCAGACGAGCAGCGACGCCGATATCGCCAAGCGTCTCGCCGAGGCCGAAAAGAAACTCAACGAACCGCGCGAGGATGTTGCCGTCGCGCGGGCGATCGCGGCCGCCGCCCTGAAGGCAGCGATCGATCGCGGCGGCCCGTTCATGGCCGAACTCGACACCTTCGCCGGCGTCGCGCCCGATGATCCTGCCGTCACCGACCTGCGTGGCTTTGCCGAGACAGGCGTTCCCTCGCGCGCCGAACTGATGCGCCAGGTTCCCGACGTTGCGACCACCATCGTCGAAACCGTCAACCAGCCGGACCCGAACCAGAGCTGGTCGGACCGGCTGATGGCGAGCGCGAAATCGCTGGTCAAGGTCCGTCCGGTCGGCAATATCGAAGGTGAGAGCGTCGAAGCGATCGCCGCCCGCCTGGAGGACAAGGTGAAGAACGGCGATCTGCCCGGCGCTTCCGCCGAATGGAACGCTCTACCACCCCCCGGCAAACAGGCGTCCGCCGCCTTCAAGCAGTCGCTGGAAGCGCGCATCCGTGTCGAGGAACTGGTCGGCGGGGCGCTATCGAAAGCGGTTTCCGGCACAGGCAAGGAAGGATAAGACCATGCTGATCCGTCTTGTCGTCTTCGCCCTCTTCGTGTTGGCTCTCGCCTACGGCTTCTCCTGGTTCGCCGATCGTCCTGGCGACATCTCGCTGATCTGGGAGGGCCAGATCTACCAGACGAAACTGATCGTCGCGGTCAGCGCGATCATCGCCCTTATCGCCGCCGTGATGATCGCCTGGTGGTTCGTTCGCCTGGTGTGGACTTCGCCGCATTCGGTGACCCGTTATTTCCGCGCCCGCAAGCGCGATCGCGGCTATCAGGCGCTGTCGACCGGCTTGATCGCCGCCGGCGCCGGCAATGCGTTGCTCGCCCGCAAGATGGCCGCTCGCTCGCGCGGCCTCATCCGCGCCGATCAGGAGCCGCTGATCAACCTGCTCGAGGCTCAGGCTGCGCTGATCGAGGGCCGTCATGACGAGGCCCGCGCCAAGTTCGAAGCCATGGCCAATGACCCGGAAACGCGCGAGCTTGGCCTGCGCGGTCTCTATCTCGAAGCCCGCCGTCTCGGAGCCAACGAAGCCGCCCGCCAATATGCCGAAAAGGCCGCCGACACCGCACCCTATCTGCCCTGGGCCGCCCAGGCGACCCTCGAATATCGCAGCCAAGCCGGCCGCTGGGATGATGCGATCCGTCTGCTCGAGCAGCAGAAGGCCGCCCGCGTCGTCGAAAAACCCGAGGCCAACCGCCTGCACGCCGTGATCCTGACGGCACGCGCCGCCGAGAAGCTGGAAGGCAACCCGGCCGGTGCCCGCGACGACGCCCTGCAGGCGCTGAAGTTCGCCGCCGATTTCGTTCCGGCCGCTCTCATTGCCGCAAAGGCACTGTTCCGCGAAGGCGGTCTGCGCAAGGCCGCTTCGATCCTCGAACAGGTGTGGAAATCGGCGCCTCACCCCGAGATTGGCCAGACCTATGTCAGAGCCCGCAGCGGCGATTCCACGCTCGACCGGCTGAAGCGCGCCGAACGGCTGGAAGCGATGCGCCCGAACAATGTCGAATCTCTTCTCATCGTCGCCCAGGCGGCGCTCGACGCGCAGGAATTCGCCAAGGCGCGCGCCAAGGCGGAAGCGGCGGCGCATATTGAGCCGCGTGAAGCCGCCTTCCTGCTGCTCGCCGACATCGAGGAAGCCGAGTCCGGCGACCAGGGCCGCGTGCGCCACTGGCTGGCCCAGGCACTGAAAGCCCCGCGCGATCCCGCCTGGGTGGCGGATGGTTTCGTCTCCGACAAATGGCTGCCGGTGTCGCCGGTCACAGGCCGTCTCGACGCCTTCGAATGGAAGGCGCCCTTCGGTCAGATCGAGGGGCCGCTCGAAGACGGGTCGGCGCCCGCCTCGATCGAAACGGCCCTGAAGACCCTGCCGCCGCTGCGTGACGTCAGGCCGGAAAGCCCGGTCAACGATCACCGCATCATTGAGCTGGAACGCGCCGCAACGATCGCCGAGGCCGTGCGCCCGCCACCGGCACCGGCAAAGCCGAAACCCGTCGAATCCACCGCCAGCGACAAAGCGCTGGCACCGAACGAAGCAAAGCCCTTTTTCGGCGGACTGCCGGATGATCCCGGCGTTCGCGATCCCAGGAGGGAACCGGAACCCAAGACACGGCTTCGCCTTTTCTGACACGGAACGAAACCCGCATGTTCGAACGCTTTCAGGCATTCTTCCAGAATCTCACCGCCGATCGTCCGAAGAAGGGCTTTGCCCCTGATGACCCGCGCATCGCAGTGGCAGCACTCTGCATGCAGGTGATGGAAGCCGACGGTCAGATCAAGGCCAGTGAAAAGAAGCGGCTGCGCAAGCTCTTGAAGGAGCAGTATTCGCTCGACAGCAAGCAGCTCGATGCTTTGATGGCCGCCGGCCTCGAAGCCGAAAGCTCCGCCGTCGATTATTATCGCTTCACCGCCGACCTGAAACGCCATCTCGATACCGAGCAACGGCTGGAGCTGATCGGCATTCTCTGGGACATCGTTTACGCCGATGGCGAGCGCAGCGAGATGGAAGACCATGTCATCTGGCGTATCGCCGATCTGCTCGGGGTCTCCTCACGCGAACGCATCCAGAAGCGGCAGGAGGCGGCCGCCAGGGTCACGGATATCCAGGTTGCGCAAGATGATGCCGACTGAGCAAAATCCGGACCGCGACCGGCGCCCGATCCTTATCGTCCTGCATCAGGAGCGGTCCAGTGCCGGCCGTGTCGGGCAATTGCTGGTCGAAAAAGGCTACTGCCTCGACATCCGTCGCCCGGTCCTCGGCGATCCGCTTCCGACGACGCTCGCAGAGCATGCCGGCGCCGTCGTCTTCGGCGGACCGATGAGCGCCAACGATCCGGATGACTTCGTCAAGAAGGAGATCGACTGGATCGAGGTCCCGTTACGGGAAAAACGCCCTTTTCTCGGCATTTGCCTCGGTGCCCAGATGCTGGTGCGTCATCTCGGCGGCAAGGTGCAGCCGAATGCCGACGGCTCGACGGAGATCGGCTGGTACCCGCTGCACCCGACCGAGAAGGGCCGCCTGCTGATGCACTGGCCGAAGATGGTCTATCATTTTCACCGCGAAGGCTTCGAGCTCCCACACGGCGCCGACCTGCTGGCCGAAGGCGATGCCTACCCGAACCAAGCATTCCATTACGACGGCAACGCCTGGGGCCTGCAGTTCCATGCCGAGCTCACCAGGGTGATGATGCATCGCTGGGTCGTGCACGGCGCGCACCGCTTCATTCTGCCGAACGCCCAGCAGGGCCGCGAACACCTCGAAGGCCGCATGCTGTTCGACGCGCCGCTGAGAGCCTGGCTGACAGAATTCCTCGATCTCGTCTTCGAGGGAAAGTCGGCGAAGGCGACATCGTCTATTACTCTGCACGCATAATCCCGTTTAGCGGTCAGGCGGGCGCGTCGAGCGTGTCGATCCGGCGCAGCTTCGGGAAACTGGAAGCCCAGATCGCCGCAACCGCCAGAGTTCCGATCCCGCCGATGATGACTGCCGGCACCGCGCCGAATACCGATGCCATCGTGCCCGCCCTGAACTCCCCAAGTTCGTTGGAAGCGCCGACGAAGACCATGTTGACCGCATTGACCCGGCCGCGGAGCTGATCCGGCGTCCAGAGCGCGATCAGGCTCTCGCGCACATAGACCGACACCATGTCGGCCGCGCCCATCAGCGCCAGTGCTGCGATCGAAATTTCGGTATTGGTCGAGGCGCCGAAGATAATGGTGCCGACACCGAACAGGGCAACGCCGATGAACATGTAGAGACCGGCGCGGTGTTTCAGCGGGTAGGCGGCGAGGAAGATCGCCATGACGATAGCCCCAAGCCCTGGTGCTGCGCGCAGCAATCCAAGGCCCCAGGGGCCAAGCGTCAGGATATCCCGTGCGAAGATCGGCATCAGCGCAGTGGCGCCACCGAGCAGAACGGCGAAGAGATCGAGCGAAATCGCGCCGAGCACCACTTTTTCCGCACGGATGAAGCTGAAGCCACCGAGGATCATCGCCCAGCTCTTGGCCTCACCCGTCGTCTTCTGTTCCGGCTTCGGGATCATGAAGAGAAGAGCCGCCCCGAGGATGGAAAAGATGACCGCCACCGTATAGGCGGTCGTCGCGCTGACCCCGTAGAGCAGGCCGCCGATAACAGGCCCGGTGATCGCGGCTAGCTGCCAGGACGATGAATTCCAGGCGATCGCATTGGAAAGGGCATGCTCGGGCACGAGATTGGGTGCGAGAGACTGCACCGCCGGCGACATGAAGGCACGCTCGATCCCGAAAATAAGCAGCACCGCAAAGACCGGCCAGGGCGCAAATGTCTCCGTCGCCGTCATGATCAGCAGCGCCAGCGTGCAGAGCGCGCTTACCAGAGAGCAAAGAGCGGCGATGGCCCGGCGATTGTGCCGATCGGCGACCGAACCGGTGACGAGGATGAGCAGCAGCGACGG
The DNA here is from genome assembly GCF_014197535.1 of Rhizobium aethiopicum. Taxonomy (GTDB): domain Bacteria; phylum Pseudomonadota; class Alphaproteobacteria; order Rhizobiales; family Rhizobiaceae; genus Rhizobium; species Rhizobium aethiopicum_A. The sequence continues at coordinate 316,344 of NZ_JACIFV010000003.1, read as the reverse complement.
CAGGAACTGCACGAGACCGATCAGGCCGAGATAGATCGCCTTGCCGGTCTGGTCGTACATCTGCCAGCCGACGGCGACGCTGACGATCTGCTGCGAGAAGGAAAGCAGAAAACGCGCGAAGAAGAAGCGCGTGTAGGACGAATGCCGAAACGCGGCGAAACGGTCTCCGGCGGGCGAAAACGACATGGGCCTTGTCCGAGGAAGCGGGCGCCGGAATGGCTGCGAGGCCGCCCGTTAAACATGATCTGCCATGCGTTTCGACACGGCACTTGCCCGTTTAGTCGCCAATGTCTACATGTCTGTCAACAACGAATTTGGAGATGACGATGTATGCACTGCTGGCCACTATTGATTTAGCTTTGCAAATTTATATCTGGATTTTGGTCGGCAGCGCCATTTTCTCGTGGCTCTACGCATTCAACGTCATTAACTCCCATAACCAATTCGTCAATCAGATTGGGACGTTCCTCTACAACATCACCGAACCTGCCCTGCGTCCGATCCGCCGCTTTCTGCCCAATCTCGGCGGCATCGATATTTCGCCGATCATTCTGCTGCTGATAATCTTCTTCATCCGCATGCTGCTGGCGACCAGCGTCGCGCCAGTCTTCGGCGTGCGTATGTGAACCGTCCTTGGAAGATATTTGACGATCATCTGCGCCTTGCCGTTCGGCTGACGCCGAATGGCGGGCGTGACGCGATCGATGGCGTCGAGGCGGATGGCGACGGCGAAACCCTGCTGAAGGCACGCGTCACATCAGTGCCCGAGAAGGGCAAGGCCAACAAGGCGCTGATCCTTCTGATCGCCCGGTCGCTGCGCATTCCGAAATCCAGCATCAGTCTCGTCTCCGGCGAGACGGCGCGCAAAAAAATCCTCCGGATCGAGGGCGACCCGGAGGATTTGGTAAAAAAGCTCGAAGCGCTATTAGGCTGACGGTTCAGCCCTTCGCCTTCTTGGCCCGCTCGACGGCTTCGATGATGAGCTGGCCGGCTTCCTTGGAATCGCCCCAGCCGAAGATCTTCACCCACTTGCCGGGCTCCAGATCCTTGTAGTGTTCGAAGAAATGCTCGATCTGCTTCAGCGTGATCTCCGGAAGATCGGTAAAGTCCTTCACCTTCTCGTAGCGCAGCGTCAGCTTCGGCGACGGCACGGCAATGATCTTCTCGTCCTTGCCGGAATTGTCTTCCATCTTCAGGACGCCGATCGGACGCACGTTGATGACGCAGCCCGGAACCAGCGGCCGGGTGCTGGCGATCAGCACGTCGATCGGGTCGCCATCTTCAGACAGGGTGTGTGGTACGAAACCGTAATTGCCCGGATAGGTCATCGGCGTGTAGAGGAAACGATCGACGACCAGCGTGCCGGCCTCCTTGTCCATTTCATACTTAATCGGATGACCGCCAACAGGAACCTCGACGATAACGTTGACGTCTTCAGGTGGATTATTACCGATTGAAATGGCGTCGATGCGCATAGGATACTCCCGCGGGGTTGAATTGCTCGAAGCCAAATAATCAGTTTCATCTCGCAACGCAACACGGCAGATCACCGATGCGTGATGACACCGGCGTGATGCCGCAAAAATTTTAGAGGAGAGGTGTGCGACGATCGAGCAGGCCGATCAGTTCCAGATGAAACCGATCTTCTTCAACTGCTTGTGGTCGAAATTTTCCATGCCTTCGCAGAAATCGGTCCCGCCATGATGGCGGTAGAAGCGGCTGGCGGCCTCGTTTTCTTCAAGGCACCAGACGACCAGCCCGTTGCAGCCAAGCGACTTCAACAGCCGGCGCGCCTCGCCGAACAGCATGTGGCCGAGACCGATGCCCTGATATTCGGGGCGAAGATAAAGCTCGTAGATTTCGCCTTCCTGCGGCAGCGCGCGGGCACGATTGAGACCGAGCGTCGCATAGCCGGCGACCGTCCCCGCGACATCGAGAACCAGCAATGTCGCGGGTCCGCGTGTTGCCTTGCGCCACCAGTTTTCACCGCGCCGCTCGATCATCTGCGTCAGCGCGCGATGCGGAATGATGCCCGCATAGGTGTGTTGCCAGGCGAGCCTGTGGGTTTCCGAAATGGCTCGGGCATCGTGCGGTTCGGCCCGCCGGACATCGATCGACAACGTCTTCATAACGTTTACTCTGGTCCTGCCGCGGGCAATTAACCATATGCGGCGAGCGCATCGTGATCGATTGCCCACAGACTTGATATGTGGACGACGGATAAAATTTAACGCTTTTTTAACGATTGTCACAAGTCGGAATCAGCGCAGCGCACAATAAAAAACCCCGGCTCGAAGGCCGGGGTTTTCAAGGCATATTTGCGAGCCCTCAGAGGGCAGCTTTCGACTTTTCGAAACGCTTGCGGTCGTTGGCGTCGAGATACATCTTGCGCAGACGAATGTTCTTCGGCGTCACTTCCATCAGTTCGTCGTCCTGGATCCAGGAGAGCGCGCGATCAAGCGTCATGCGGATCGGCGGCGTCAGCTTTACCGCTTCGTCTTTGCCGGCGGCGCGGATGTTGGTGAGCTGCTTGCCCTTCAGCACGTTCACTTCGAGGTCGTTGTCGCGCGAATGGATGCCGATGATCATGCCGGCATAGACCTTTTCACCCGGCTCGATGATCATCGGGCCGCGATCTTCCAGGTTGAACATCGCATAGGCGACGGCTTCGCCGGAGGCGTTGGCGAGCAGCACACCGTTGACGCGGCCACCGATCACACCCTTGTAGGGCTGGTAGTCGTGGAACAGGCGGTTCATGATCGCCGTGCCGCGCGTATCCGTCAGCAGCTCCGACTGATAGCCGATCAGGCCACGGGTCGGTGCGTAGAAGCGCAGTCGAAGACGGTTGCCGCCCGACGGACGCAGCTCGACCATTTCGGCCTTGCGCTCGGACATCTTCTGCACGACGACACCGGAATGTTCTTCATCGACGTCGATCACGACTTCTTCGATCGGCTCCAGAAGCTGCCCGCTTTCATCCTTGTGCATCACGACGCGCGGACGCGACACGGCAAGCTCGAAGCCTTCGCGACGCATGGTTTCGATGAGAACGGCAAGCTGAAGTTCGCCGCGGCCGGACACGTAGAACGAATCCTTGCCTTCGGCTTCTTCGATCTTCAGGGCGACGTTGCCTTCGGCTTCCTTGAAGAGACGGTCGCGGATGACGCGGCTCGTCACCTTGTCGCCTTCGGTGCCCGCGAGCGGGCTGTCGTTGACGATAAAGGACATGGTCACCGTCGGCGGATCGATCGGCTGCGCCTTCATGGCTTCCGAGACGGCCGGATCGCAGAAAGTGTCGGCGACGGTGCCCTTGGAGAGGCCGGCGATCGCGACGATGTCGCCGGCGTGCGCTTCGTCGATCGCCGTGCGCTCGATGCCTCGGAAGGCGAGGATCTTGGAGATTCGGCCGGTTTCGATCAGCTTGCCATCCTGGCCGAGAACCTTGACGGCCTGGTTCGGCTTAATCGAGCCCGATGCGATACGGCCGGTGATGATGCGGCCGAGGAAGGGGTTGGCTTCGAGGATGGTGCCGATCATGCGGAAAGGGCCTTCTTCGACCGTCGGCTCTGGAACATGCTTGAGCACCAGGTCGAGAAGCGGTGCAAGACCCTCGTCCTTCGGCCCTTCCGGATTGACGTTCATCCAGCCGTCGCGGCCCGACCCGTAGAGGATCGGGAAGTCAAGCTGCTCGTCGGTCGCGTCGAGATTGGCGAAAAGATCGAAGACTTCGTTGATGACTTCTTCGTGGCGGCCATCGGGACGGTCGATCTTGTTGATCGCGACGATCGGGCGAAGACCGACCTTCAGCGCCTTGGAGACGACGAATTTGGTCTGCGGCATCGGTCCTTCGGAGGAGTCGACGAGAACGATGGCGCCATCCACCATCGAGAGAATGCGCTCGACCTCACCGCCGAAGTCGGCGTGGCCGGGTGTATCGACGATGTTGATCCGGACACCCTTCCACTCGACCGAGGTCGCCTTGGCGAGAATGGTGATGCCGCGTTCTTTTTCGAGATCGTTCGAGTCCATCACGCGTTCGGCAACGCGCTGGTTTTCGCGGAACGAGCCGGACTGCTTGAGAAGCTCATCCACCAGGGTCGTCTTGCCATGGTCAACGTGCGCGATGATCGCGATATTGCGGAGTGCCATATGTGAAATCTCTGAGGCTGCGGCGCACGCTCTTGAGGACGCGCCTATTGGTTTGGCGCGTCCATACAGTTTTTTTTGCGTTTGCGAAAGAGGGGAACGCGCAAAAGCTGCGGCATGGCTGCCGCCATGCTGCATCGAAACGTGTCATCAAACTGTCTTATGCGTCGCTGCCTGTCAATTCCTCGAAGGTCGCAAGTCCCTTTTTGACGAGCATCGCATCCGGCCTCGGCAGCTTGCCGCGGAAGGCCTTGTAGGCATCTTCGGGGTCGAGCGAGCCGCCGGTGGAATAGATATTCTCCTTGAGCTTGCGCGCCATCTCGCCGTTGAAGGCATCCCCGGTCTCCTCGAAGGCGGCAAAGGCATCGGCATCGAGAACTTCCGACCACATGTAGGAGTAATAGCCGGCCGAATAGCCGCCGGAGAAGATGTGCTGGAAGTGCGGTGTGGCATGGCGCATGACGATCGACTTCGGCAGGCCGATCTCGGCCAGCACCTCCGCCTGTACCGCCATCGGGTCATCGACGGCTTCGCGCGTATGAAACGCCATATCCACCAGCGCCGACGAGGTGAATTCGACGGTGTTGAAACCGGCATTGAAGGTGCGAGCCGCCAGCACCTTGTCGAGCAGCACCTGCGGCATCGGCTCGCCTGTCTCGAAATGCACGGCATATTCCTTGAGGATGGCGGGAACCGTCAGCCAGTGCTCGTAAAGCTGCGAAGGCAGCTCGACGAAATCGCGCGAGACGCTGGTGCCCGAAACCGAGGGATAGGTGACGTTTGAAAGCATGCCGTGCAGTGCATGGCCAAATTCATGGAACAGCGTGCGGGCATCGTCGAGCGACAGCAGCGCGGGCTTGCCTTCAGCGGGTTTGGCGAAGTTGCAGACATTGTAGATGATCGGCAATTCGCCGCGGCGGCCGTTTTTCAGTTGCAGCTTGTGCTGCGATTGCAGCGAGCTCATCCAGGCGCCTGAGCGTTTCGAGCTGCGGGCGAAATAATCGCCGAGGAAGAGGGCGACCAGCCTGTCGTCCCGATCCCGGATTTCGAACACCCTGACGTCGGGATGATAGGCCGCGACACACTTCTTCTCGACGGCGCGGATGCCGAACAGCCGGCCGGCCGCGTCAAAGCAGGCGTCGATGATCTTTTCGAGTTGCAGATAGGGCTTGAGCTCGGCCTCGGAAAAATCGAACTTCCGGGCTCGGATCTTTTCAGCGTAGTGGCGCCAGTCCCAGGGCATTACCTCGTGGTTCCGGCCCTCCTCGGCGATCAGCGCCGCGATGTCGACCTCTTCCTCGCCGGCGCGTTTCACCGCCCGCGCCCAGACCGCCCGCAGCAGGCCGTTCACCGCATCCGCCGTCTTCGCCATCGTGTTGTCGAGTTTCAGCTCGGCAAAATTGCCGTAGCCGAGCAGCTTCGCCACCTGATGGCGCAGCGCCAGCGTTTCCTTGATGACGGCGCGGTTGTCGGTTTCCCCGCCGTTTGCGCCGCGCGCCACCCACGCATTGAAAGCCTGTTCGCGCAGATCCCGGCGCTCCGAAAAGGTCAGGAACGGCTCGATGATCGAGCGCGACAGCGTCACCGCATATTTGCCCTCCTCACCGCGTTCGCGCGCCGCCGCCGCCATCGCGTCGCGCAGGAATTCCGGCAGTCCGTCGAGTTCCGCGCCCTCGGAAAGAATGAGCGCCCAGGCCTTCTCATCGGCCAGCACGTTCTGACCGAACTGTGTTCCGAGGCCCGCGAGCCTTTCATTGATCGCCGCAAGTTTCTCCTGCTCGGGCTTTTCGAGCTTGGCGCCGGATTTGACAAAACCCTTCCAATGGCGTTCCAGCACCCGCGTCTGCTCCAGCGTCAGCCCCAGGCTCTCGCGCGTCTCCCAAAGCGTGTCGATGCGGGCAAAGAGCGCGGCGTTCATCCCGATCTTTGAATAGTGGCGTGACATTTTCGGCGAGATCTCGCGCTCCAGCGCCTGGATGACTTCGTTGGTATGTGCGCCCGCCTTGTTCCAGAACAGCGCCGAAACGCGCGAGAGTGCATCGCCGGCAATCTCCAGCGCTACCACCGTATTGTCGAATGTCGGCGCATCGCTGTTTCCGGCAATCTCGTCGATCTCCTGTTCATGCGCGGCGAGCGCCGCGTCGAAAGCGGCGGAAAAATCGCCATCATCGATGGCATCGAAACGTGGCAGGCCGTGGAGAGCGTCCCAGTTGACGAGCGCCGGATTGAAATCATGGAGAGAAGCCATCGGAGAATTCCTTTTGGTATGCGGGGATGGTCAATATAGGAGAGCCATCACGGAATTGGTATGTCGCCGAAAGGGGCCTTTTGCCTCGTTCGGCGATCTGACGCACGTCAACCAAAGCCGGTTGACAAGATTTGACAGTTGAAAATTAACCATTTGCTAAACGATTGACGCGAATCAGGCACAGGCGCTAGTTTCCCGGTGATCTTCCTGCCAGGGGACATGCGCCATGGAAATTTTTTCCCTGCGGTCTTCTCAGAGTTTGCTATTTAAGAACAATCCTAATAACGCAAGAAATTCGAAGACTGCCGATATTCAAATTGAGACCAAAGCTCCGGCCCCGGTTTCGTTCCAGATCGAAGATAATCTCGACGAGGGGCCGGATTTCACCGCCGTCAGCCCTGGCGAGCTGCGCAACTACGCCCGCCAAAGCTTCAATAGCGGCCTGATCGATCAGAACACTTACGCCGCGATCTCCGAACCGTTGCCGATGCATGCGATCGATCCACTGGGCAATATCATCGATCTCTCCAGCGTCACCGACGGCACGAGTTTCAATTTCCTCGATTATTATAAGAACCAGCTGCAAGTCGCCATGTCGATCGGCGATCCTCATGAGGTTCAGACGCTGAAATCAATCGTAAACTTTCTGGATGGCTGATCAAAGCATGATGCCGAAAAGTCTGAGCGATTTTCGGACGACATCATGCTCTCATTATCTAGTTTAGAACAGGATGATATCCGGTTCTAAGTCAGGCCTTGCGCCAGCCGATGAGGCCCGGCGTTGCGTGCCATAGCGCCTGGGCGGCAAAGCCCATGAACAGCACGCCGGACGAGCGCACGATCAGCCGCTCATGTGCGCGATAGAAGCGCCGCACCGCACCCGCGCCGATGACTCCAATCAGGATGATGTCGGCGGTCACGAACCCCAGAAAGGATACAAGGAGAAGCACCGGCAGCGCCTCGAAATCGAGCGCGCCGGCCGAGCCTGCGACCAGCGCGGTGAAGGTGGCAAGCGCCACCGGATAACCCTTCGGGTTGGTGACGCCGAAAATCAGGCCACGCCGGAACGGCCGCTCGATCACGACAAGCGCCTGCCCATCCGCTTTCGGCTTGGCGTTGACGGCGCCCCAGCCGATCCAGGCGAGGTAGAAGCCGCAGGCGAGTCCGAGCAGATCGAAGACGAAGGTCCCGATCGTCTTTGCCCCGACGATCGCAATCAGCGCCAGCGACGACCAGATGAGATCCCCGACCAGATGCCCCATCATGAACAAGGCGCCGGCCTTTCGCCCCTGCCCGGCGCCGATGCCGAGCAGCTGCAGAAAGGCGGGGCCTGGTATGAGCACGTAGAACAGCGCCGCCAGAAAGGCGCCGAAAAGCAGGGACTGCGTCATGGAAATACTCCGAAGAATAACCGGAGCAAATTAAGCGATGGCAGGCATCCGTCAAGGGCGGTGACACGGCCATGAAAGGGTCGGAGCGGTTGTGCGCGTCCGTGAAAAGCTGAACCGCTCCAATTCGCAATCTGCATGTCGTCATCACCTTCCGGTTGGCGTCGGCCGGGCTCGAGCCCGCCGCCCGTCCGGGGCGCTTCCGCAACGGGTCGTTGTCGATTGGAAGGGCGACGGATGTGCCGTCGCCCGGCCATCCATCAGCTGCCCAGGACCTCAATACCGTGCCTCTGGCACGCCGCCAATACCGCGCCGATTTCCTCCGCCGAAGGGGGGCCGTCTGGCGGGACTTCGCTCTGGCCGACGTCGCGGAAGAAGTGGCTCATCGAGTGTTCCACGACGGCGATCATCTGCGCGGGGAGGCTTCCGGTATTGGCATAATTGTGCGGCTGGAAGGAGCGCAGGGTGAGAACGTCGCCGGGCCGCGCGACCATTTGCGAGGGAGGTACGCTGTCGAACACCGTGAAGGTGATCTCGCCGCTCAGGACCCGGAATATCTCCACGGATTCGTGCTTGTGCGGCGGTGTACCGGAACCGGGGGGCACGGTCACCTCCAGGATGGACAAGCCCTTCTCCGGCACTTCGCCCATGAACTGCACCTTGTCGCGAATGACCCAAAGGGCGTCCGCAGTGTCTCGTGTCTTGAATGCTTGATCCATCATCGCCTCCATCGTTAGGCCGGCTCTCGCCGGCATGTGTGTGATCAGTTCTCGTCGGTCTCGGCCGCCTTCAACAGCGCCTGCATCGCCCAAGACGCGACCTGTCCCGCGTCCTTCCCCGTCAATCCGCCGTAGTCCTTAAGCGTTTCCCAGGCGCTGGCGCTGTAGAGAAGGTGGAAGAGCGCCTCGACCTTGCGGGCGTTCTTGGAATTTACATCCAGATTAGCCTCTTCAAGGCACGTCCGGAACGCGATGCGCCGTGCCTTGACCGTCCGCATCCGCATGGCGTGACCCGTGGGCGTATGAAGGCTGGCGCGAATGATACCTTCGTTCTTGTCGAACTGCGAAAAGGCGTCGAGGGGCGAGCGAAGAAGCTCCTCCAGGGTCGTCGGAAGGGTCGCCGCATTCATGCTTTGATTAATGTGGACCCAGAACGCGTCGAACAGCGCTTCCTTCGTTGCGAAATGCCGGAACACCGTTCGCCTCTCTACCCCGGCAGACCGCGCGACATCGTCCATGGAAATGTCCGCGAACGCATTGCCGTTGAGAAGATCTGAGGTGGCGCGCAGGATGCGCTCCCGTGTTTCCTGGGCCTGCGACTCCCGCAAGGGAGAGCTGTATTTTCGTGTGGGCGACTGTTGGGACATTATGTCTCTCATGATGTATTAATGTCGCTTGTAGTGACACCATTTTACGATCATGTCAACTGGGCTTGTTGACCGTTCGCGGAGAGGGTACCGGCAAGGGCCGGACGCAGGCGAAAGGCGGCGCCAAATCTGCCAGAACCTTTGCGCCCGGAAGAAGAGTGCAGCAGGTTAGCGTCGCCGGAGAGAGGCGGGTCAGGGCACAGGCGGAGAGCTCGAAGCGAACTTGGTCGTTGCCCTTGCCGATCGCACCGGTGGCTTACGCCTCAAACCGGTCAGACTTCGCAGAGATTTAAATTTTTCGCGACATCTCGTGGATGAGAAGGTGTCCAGTGGGCTTCCGATTCACGAATTCTGCCTCTACGTGTTTTAGAACATGGCGCTGCCCGGCGAATGGCACCATCTCCATAGCCTCTGCAAATGATACCCACTGAAATTCGCTGTGCTCATCGTTGATAAAAACTGTCTGCTCGGCATCCACAACGCCGACGAAGACCGGCAGCATGCTGATGGCATTGCGATCAGCCTCATAAAATTGCTCGCAGATATCAGCGGAATAGAGAAAGTCGCAGTTCAAGCCTGTCTCCTCACGGACCTCTCGTAACGCGGTTTCCCAGGCCTTCTCGCCGTCCTCGATGCCGCCGGCAACCTGGCACCACTCGCCAATCAAGGTGTGATTTCGGCGTAAAAGCAGCACCTCATATCCAGCAGTTCGTTTGCGGATGACGACGACCGATACAGCAAAACAACGGATTGGAATTTCGCCCATTAGCCCTTTTCCTCGAAGTGATCTTTGGGTTGTCAGACGGCATTTGGGAGATTACACAACGCCGTCCGCTTCTCACTCGGTCTTCCTGACAACTCTGAGGTGTTGGTGGCGCTTGCTACCTTATTCCGCGAAAAAGCCCGCACGGCAAAAATGCCGGCGGGCTCGTATCGAGTCCAAGAAAACCCGCGATTACTTCGCGAGATTGCGCTTGCCGAGCGTGCGCAGGCGCAGTGCGTTGAGCTTGATGAAGCCGGCCGCGTCCTTCTGATCGTAGGCGCCCTGGTCGTCCTCGAACGTGACGAGTTTGTCGGAGTAGAGCGACTTTTCGCTTTCGCGGCCGATGACCATGACATTGCCCTTGTAGAGCTTCAGCGTCACTTCGCCTTCGACATGCTCCTGGCTCTTGTCGATCAGCGCCTGCAGCATCTCGCGCTCCGGCGAGAACCAGAAGCCGTAATAGATCAGCTCGGCGTAACGCGGCATGATCTCGTCCTTGAGATGGGCGGCACCGCGGTCGAGCGTGATCGATTCAATGGCGCGATGCGCCGAGAGCAGGATCGTGCCGCCGGGCGTTTCGTAAACGCCCCGCGACTTCATGCCGACGAAGCGGTTCTCGACGAGATCGAGACGGCCGATGCCGTTGTCGCGGCCGTAGGTGTTGAGCGTCGCGAGCATCGTCGCCGGCGACATCTCGACACCATTGATCGACACGGCATCGCCCTTGCGGAAGCCAACCTTGATTGTCGTCGCCTTGTCGGGCGCGGCTTCCGGCGAGATCGTTCGCATATGCACATATTCCGGCGCCTCCTGGGCAGGGTCCTCGAGAACCTTGCCCTCGGAAGAGGAATGCAGAAGGTTGGCGTCGACGGAGAAGGGAGCCTCGCCCTTCTTGTCCTTGGCGACCGGGATCTGGTGCCGTTCGGCAAAGGCGAGCAGCTCCGTGCGGCTCTTGAACGCCCAATCGCGCCAGGGCGCGATGATCTTGATGTCGGGGTTCAGGGCATAGGCGGAGAGCTCGAAGCGAACCTGGTCGTTGCCCTTGCCGGTTGCGCCGTGGGCGATCGCATCGGCGCCGGTCTTGCGGGCGATATCGATCAGATGCTTGGAGATCAGCGGACGGGCGATCGAGGTGCCGAGCAGGTAGACGCCCTCGTAGACGGCATTGGCGCGGAACATCGGAAAGACGAAGTCGCGCACGAATTCCTCGCGGACGTCCTCGATGTAGATCTCCTTGATGCCGAGCATTTCGGCCTTCTTGCGCGCCGGCTCCAGCTCCTCGCCCTGGCCGAGATCGGCGGTGAAGGTGACGACTTCGGCGCCGAGTTCCGTCTGCAGCCACTTCAGGATGATCGAGGTGTCGAGGCCGCCGGAATAGGCGAGCACGACTTTCTTCACGTCTTTGTATGATGCCATGATGATGAGATCCGTTGCATAAAGGCCGGCGAAAACCCGGTGTCGCGGCACTTTTAGCGAGATTGGCGCGTGACGCAAGGGCAAGCCGGGTACCGCAAGCCTAGTTTAAAGATGGGCAGCAATATTCATGCGCCGATGCAGAATGCGAATAACCGTCAACACATCTTCCGTCTCTGCGTAAATGATGAAATGCGAGCGAAATGACAGGGCGGTGTATCCGTTTCTCAAGCCAATGATTTGGCGGCCCGCTTTGTCTGCGCTGCAAGCGCCTCGCAATCATCCCGGAGCGCGAAGATATAGTCCTCCGCTTGACCTTGGCCCCATTTCTCTTCGGTATAGTCATAAATCCTGTCGATATCATCGACAGCAGCTGGCGAGAAAACGAGCACTTTCATTGGCGGCCGTGTCGGGCTCGCTTGCTCTCGATAAAAGCATCAAAATCAAAAGGCCGTGGCTTGCCGGATTTCTCACCTTCGATAATGGCCGCCTCGACTGCCGCAAGCTCTGCCTCGCGCTGCAGAAGTCTCAAGCCAGCGTCGATCACCTCGTCTGCGGAGCCATAGGTTCCCTGATCGAGCTGATTGCCGATAAATTCCTCCATCTGTTCATCGATTCTGATGGACACGACCTTGGCCACGTACGGGTACCTCGCAGGTTTGACTTGCACTTCGAAACTACCATATTCGGCAACGTCAGAACAATGCTCCCAGGAGAGGCTGAGCCGTGACGAATATTCAAGATATTTTCAAGAAGTCCAATGTTGCCGTCATCACCGGCGGCGCCTCCGGCATCGGGCTTGCAGCGGCGAAGTATTTTGCCGGACGCGGCATGAGCATCGTCATCGCCGATCTCGGCGGCGATCGGCTGGCCAAATCAGCCGAGGAGCTCAAAGCCATTGCCGGCGAAGAGGATGTGATGGCGGTTGAGACCGACGTCGCCAGCCGCGACTCCCTGGAGGCGCTCGAACGCGCCGTACTCCAGCGTTTCGGCCGTGTGCACGTGCTGATGAACAATGCCGGGATCGGCCCGGAAACCTCGATCTTCAGCGCGCAGGCCAATTGGGACCATATCCTTGCCGTCAACCTGATGGGCGTCGTCAACGGCACGCGTGTCTTCGGGCCGAAGATGCTGTCCCACGGCGAGCCCGGCCTGATCATCAATACCGGCTCCAAGCAGGGTATCACCACGCCGCCGGGCAACCCCGCCTACAACATCTCGAAGGCTGGCGTGAAAGTCTTTACCGAAGCGCTCGAACACGAGCTTCGCAACACCAAAGACGCGAAGATCTCCGCGCATCTGCTGATCCCCGGCTTCGTCTTCACCGGCCTCACCAAGGGCGACCGCGCGGAAAAGCCGGCCGGCGCCTGGACTCCGGAACAGACGGTCGACTTCATGGTCGAAAGCCTGGAACGCGGCGATTTCTATATCCTCTGCCCCGACAACGACGTCGCCCGTCCCCTCGACGAACGCCGTATGGCCTGGGCGGCCGGCGACATCATCGAGAACCGCCCGCCGCTGTCGCGCTGGCACAAGGATTACGCCGACAAGTTCAAGGCCTTCCTCGAAGAGAAGTAATCGGTGCCACTGCATGTCGCCCGGAAGTGTGCAGCGGTCCCGGGATAACGACATGCACAAAACAAATAGCGAATGCGCGTCGCATGAATCAAGTTTAGTGCGACGCGCATGAGAAGGTTTGATTGGTAATTTTCTGAAGGCTGGATAAGAAATCACCCAGACGTTCCAGCTTTCAGAGCGTGCCATGGATTTCCTGCCGAGCCTGCCGACCCTTCTCGCCTTTGCCGCCGCGACGCTGCTGCTTGCGGCGACTCCGGGTCCCGATATGACGCTGTCGATCAGCCGTTCGCTCGCCCAAGGCAAGAAGTCTGCCCTCTTCGTCGTCGTCGGCACCAGCCTCGGCATCGTCGTCCACACCATGCTGGTCGCCTTCGGCATTTCGGCGCTGATCACTGCCTCGCCGACTGCTTTCCTGATCCTGAAGACCGGCGGCGCGGCCTATCTGTTCTGGCTCGCAGTGCAGGCCATCCGCTTCGGCTCGAAGCTGATCGTCGCCAAGGCCGAGACGCAGAAGGGCACCGCTCTTGCCAATATCTCATCCGGCTTCTGGGTCAATCTCCTGAACCCCAAGGTCATCATCTTCTTCATGACCTTCCTGCCGCAATTCGTCAGCGCCGGTGATCCCGCCGTCACGCAGAAACTGCTGTTTCTCGGCTTTTGCTTCATCCTGATCGGCATGCCCGTCAATGCCGCGGTCGTCTTTGCCGCCGACTGGCTGGCGTCCTGGCTGCAGAACAACAAGAAGGTTCTGCGCGGCATGGACTATACCTTCGCCGGCGTCTTCTCGGTCTTCGCCGCCAAAATCCTGCTCACCCAAGCGCGATAGGCCGCTATCGGCTTCGCCGATCGGCACGCGGTCGGCTCAGCCAATCAGCACGCTGTCGGCTCAGCCGATCAGCAACGCGTCATCATCGAGCGTCTGGCCGCGCATCTTGCGGAACATGGCGATCAGATCTTCGACCTGCAGGTCCTTCCTGCTGTCACCCGCCACGTCGAGAACGATCTCGCCGCCATGCAGCATGATCGTGCGGTGGCCGTAATCCAGCGCCTGGCGCATGGAATGTGTCACCATCATCGTCGTCAGCTTACGCTCGGCAACGATCTTCTGCGTCAGGTTCATCACGAACTCGGCCATGCCGGGATCGAGGGCCGCCGTATGTTCGTCGAGCAGCAGCACTTCGGAGCCGGCAAGTGTCGCCATGACGAGCGACACCGCCTGCCGCTGCCCGCCCGAGAGCAGATCCATGCGATCCTTCAGCCGGTTTTCCAGCCCGAGATTGAGCTTGGCGATCCGCTCCTTGAAATAGTCCCGACGTTTGCCGCCAAGCGCCGGCACAAGCCCGCGCTTTTCGCCGCGCCTGGCAGCCAGAGCAAGATTCTCTTCGATCGACAACGAGCCGCAGCTGCCGGTCAGCGGATCCTGGAAGACGCGTGCCACCAGGCCGGCGCGCGCCGCCGTCGATTTGCGCGTCACGTCGCTCTTGCCGATCAGCACCTGTCCTTCGCTCGGGATGACGTCACCGGCGAGCACGCCGAGCAGCGTCGATTTGCCGGCGCCGTTGGAGCCGATGACGGTGACGAAGGAGCCTTGTTCGATAGTCAGGCTGACGCCGTTCAGCGCCTGCTTCTGCAGCGGTGTGCCGCGTCCGAAGACGACCTTGATATCCCTAACGCTGATCACGATGCGGCACCTCGGCGAAGACGGGGAAGAATGAGTGCGAAGGTCACCAGCACTGCCGTCACGAAATTGAGGTCGGAGGCCTGCAGGCCGATGACGTCGCTCGACAGCGCCAGCTGGATGGCGATGCGATAGAGGATCGAGCCGAGCACACAGCCGATGAGCGCGATCAGGAGACCACGGCGTCCGAGCAGCGTCTCGCCGATGATGACGGCGGCAAGACCGACGACGATCGTGCCGACGCCCGAAGTGACGTCGGCAAAGCCGTTGGTCTGGGCAAATAAGGCGCCGCCGAACGCCACCAGCGCGTTCGAAATGGCCATGCCGAGATAGATCTGCCGGCTGGTGTCGACGCCCTGTGCACGGGCCATGCGCGCATTGGCGCCGGTCGCGCGCATGGCAAGCCCGGCATCGCTTTCGAGGAAGCGCCAGACCAGGATCAGCGCGACGATGACCAGAACGCCGACGAAGAGCGGCCGCACGTAGAAATCGCGCAGGCCATGGCCGAAGAACGGGCTGATCATCGTATCGGCATTGATGAGGGCGACGTTGGGTTTTCCCATCACCCGCAGATTGACCGAAAAGAGCGCGATCATCGTCAGGATCGAGGCGAGCAGGTTGAGGATCTTGAAGCGCACGTTGAGCAGCGCCGTCACCATGCCGGCCGCCGCACCCGCCGCCATCGCGATCAGCGCCGCGAACCAGGCATTGACGCCGGCAATGATCAGCACCGCGGTCACCGCCGCGCCGAGCGGAAAGGAACCGTCCACCGTCAGGTCGGGAAAATCGAGGACGCGGAAGGCGAGATAGACGCCGAGAGCGACGAAGGAATAGACCAGGCCGAGCTCGACGGCCCCCCAGAATGCGATTTGGCTCAAGGCTTTCAGCCCCTTTTGTTTCCGTTCCGCCCGTCGCGAAACCGCAGCCTTTTAATACTTCAGCCGCCCCCGTGCAAACGGGAGCGGCTGAATGTGAATGGTTGATGTAACGACGAGCGCTTATTCGATGACTTTGTTGGCGCGCGAAAGCACGCTCTCGGGCAAAGTGACGCCCATCTTGGCCGCGGCGGCCTTGTTGACCACCAGATCGCTGCCGGCAGCGGTCTTGACCGCGATGTCGCCCGGGTTCTCGCCCTTCAGCACACGAACGACGATCTCGCCCGTCTGCTTGCCGACATCGTAATAGTTGAAGCCAAGGGCGGCGATCGAACCGCGCGATACCGAATCCGTATCGGCGGTGAAGAGCGGCAGCTTGCTCTCTTCGGCAACCGCGACGACGCCTTCGAGCGCGGAGATGATGGTGTTGTCGGTCGGAATGTAAATTGCATCGGCGCGGCCGACGAGGGCGCGCGCTGCACCCTGGACCTCGGCCGACTTGGTGGCAGCCGATTCCACAACCGTCAGCCCGGCCTTTTCGGCTTCGGCTTTCAAGACGGCGAGCAGCGAAACGGAATTCGCCTCACCTGAATTGTAGAGATAACCGATCGTTTTAACCTTGGGTACGATTTCCTTGATCAGCGCCAGATGTTCGGCGACCGGAGACATGTCGGAAAGACCGGTGACATTGCCGCCGGGCTTGTCCATGTTCTTGACGAGCTGGGCGCCGAGCGGATCGGATACGGCCGTGAAGACGACCGGAATGTCGCGCGTCGCCGACACGACGGCCTGGGCCGAGGGCGTAGAAATCGGCACGATGACATTGGGCTCGTCGCCAGCGAACTGGCGGGCGATCTGGGCTGCCGTCGCCGGATTGCCCTGCGCCGATTCGAACACGAATTTCAGGTTCTCGCCTTCCTTGTAACCGGCCGCCGTCAGCACGTCGAGAACACCTTTGCGGGCGGCATCGAGCGCGGGATGCTCGACGATCGCCGTCACGGCAACGGTCACATTATCGGCTTTGGCGGGCAGGGAAAGCGCCAAAGTGGCGGCAAGAGCGAGCAGAATCGAGCGCATGGATGTCCTCCTGAATGATTTTGGCGGCACTATTAGGAAAAGCGCATGCTTAAATCAATGCAGGAGAATTGTAGCGAGGATCAAACTTGCTGATCAGTCGTCGGCGCCGTGATTGGCGATCATCATCGCCTCGAAGGCCAGCCGCTCTGTCTTGCGCATGCGTTCGGATTCCGATTTCAGCTGGCCGCAGGCGGCAAGGATGTCGCGGCCGCGCGGGGTGCGGATCGGCGAAGCGTAACCGGCCGAATTGATGAAATCGGCGAATTTCTCGATCTGCTCCCAATCCGAACACTGGTAATTGGTGCCGGGCCAGGGATTGAACGGAATGAGGTTGATCTTCGCCGGCACGCCTTTCAGGAGCTTGATCAACCCCTTGGCGTCCTCCAGGCTGTCGTTGACATCCTTCAGCATCACATATTCGAAGGTGATGCGCCGCGCGTTGGAGAGGCCTGGATAGGCCTTGCACGCGTCGATCAGCTCCTTCAGCGGATACTTCTTGTTGATCGGCACCAGAATATCGCGCAGATCGTCACGCACCGCATGCAGCGAAATCGCCAGCATGACGCCGATCTCCTCGCCGGTGCGGAAGATCTCCGGCACGACGCCGGAGGTGGAAAGCGTCACGCGGCGCTTGGACAGCGACAGGCCGTCGCCATCCGTGGCGATCAGCAGCGCCTGCTTGACGCTGTCGAAATTATAGAGCGGCTCGCCCATGCCCATCATGACGATATTGCTGACCTTGCGGCCCTCGGCAGGCATGATCGTGCCTTGCGGCGCTTCACGATCCGGGAAGTCGCCGAGCCGGTCGCGGGCGAGCAACAGCTGCGACAGAATTTCCTCCGCCGTCAGGTTGCGCACCAGGCGCTGTGTCCCGGTATGACAGAATGAACAGGTCAGCGTGCAGCCGACCTGGCTTGAGATGCAGAGCGTGCCGCGGCCCTCTTCCGGAATGTAGACGGCCTCGATCTCGACTGGGCGGCCTGCGCCCCGCGCGGGAAAACGCAGCAGCCATTTGCGCGTGCCGTCGTTCGAGACCTGCTCCTCGACGATTTCCGGACGCGCGATGGTGAAATGCGTCTTCAGCATTTCACGCATATCCTTGGCGACATTGGTCATATGGTCGAAATCGGAGACGCCGCGCACATAGATCCAGTTCCAGAGCTGCGAGACGCGCATCTTGATCTGCTTTTCGGGTACACCTTTTTCCCGGAGCGCCGCCGCCATCTCTTCCCGGGAGAGCCCGATCAACGACGGCTTCTCGGCGCCGGAAGACGGGCGCTCGGCCTGAGGTTTGTTGACGACGATCGCATCCATGACGGACATAGGCTTCTGACCCCGAATTCAAACACGTAACCGTTCCGCAAGCCGCAGACTTCAGGATTTGATCCGGAAGACTTGCGGAGGCATGACGGCACATTGGCAGAAATTGATGGCGGACGACGACTGATATCGCGATCTGTCCGTTGCGCGGCCTTTAGCATCATTTTGGCTGCGCGTCACTATAGATGGAAATGGCAAGAGCCGGCACAAGGCCGGCTCTTGAAACTTTGTGACTGAAAGTCCCGCTTACTTGCAGCTTTCGATCTGCTTGAGCGCCGCCGAGATGCCCGAGAGCGAATAGCTGTAGGACGTGCCGGTGCCTTTGCGCGAAACCGCATTCACTGTCATCGAATGGCCGGTCTTCATCGCCGCGACGAGGGCCGGCTCCTGGGCGGCATTCTCGACCCAGCCGGCCTTGTCCTTGGTGAACATGACGAAGGTCTTGTTGTCGATGACGACGTTGATCTTTGAATTTTCCTTCACGGTGTAGCCCATCATCGCCTGCGGCTCATAGGAGATGTTCTGGCCGGGGCGCTGCGAAACGATGAAGAAATTGTCGCCGTGGTCGACGCTTGCCGGCTGCTTTGCCGTTGGAATGGACAGCACGTAGCACACAGTGCTGTTGCCCGACTTATAGGAATAGGCGCCCCATGCCTGGAACTGCTGAATGCGGGTCGGCGCGGCCTGCTGCGCTGCCGCCACTCCGGCCATTGTCAGGGTGAGGGCGAGGGCGGATACGATACTTCTTACAAACATGGATTCCTGCCGGTTCTTGCGATTCAAGGCCCGAAGCGATCATAGCGGGCGCCGCATAATCACGATCTGCTTTATTTTGACTTAATTCAGGTTACCAAATGGTCAACAATAGCTGCGATTTGTATGTGCCTGTGTCATTTCAGCTCGACTACCACTTTTGCCCCTTGCCGAAATCGGCTGCGATGCCAGTGCGCCGATGGCACCGGCTGGCCGTTCGGCTGAACTTAAGACACAAAGATTCAGGCAAGAGTTTGACCTTTCAAAAATCCGCCGTACCTCATTAAGACTTTGGAAATCCGGGACGAAATTTTCGCCGCAGGGGGCTGGTGAGACGACATGGATGCCTGGGAAAGACAGCGTTTCGCTGCCCTCGCAAAGGCCGTCGCGGACGATCGCGACCAGCAGGCCTTTTCCATTCTGTTCGACTATTTCGCGCCCGCGTGAAGAGCTGGCTGATGCGCCAGAAGATGACATCCGGCGAGGCCGAACAGGAACTCGGGTGTGAACCGCGCCGCGGCCTTCAAATCGTTTTCATCGTGTCCACGGGCCGGTCGGCAAGGACGCGGTCCGCCGCGTCGTAATGGCTCGGCCGAATATGACCGCGCACCATGGCGAAGGCGGCGGAAAGCACGGCGATGTCGTCAGAAAAGCCGATGACGGCGAAAATATCCGGGATCATGTCGACCGGCATGACGAAATAGGCGAGCGCTGCAAGCAGCACGCCGCGCACCTTGGTCGGCGTCTGCGGATCGAGCGCACAGTAGAAACCGGCGACGACGTCGCGCGAGAAGGGAATCTGCCGCACGGCCCGGCG
This sequence comes from Rhizobium aethiopicum, assembly GCF_014197535.1. Classification (GTDB taxonomy): domain Bacteria; phylum Pseudomonadota; class Alphaproteobacteria; order Rhizobiales; family Rhizobiaceae; genus Rhizobium; species Rhizobium aethiopicum_A. The sequence goes on along the minus strand of NZ_JACIFV010000003.1, from coordinate 296,922 downwards.
GAAGGTTGGCCAGAACTTCTGCCGTACGGTTTCCTCCCGCCGGCTCTGGGTGTCCTCATCGCCCGGCAGCAGGATTTCCCCGAATTTGACCTCGTCCATCCCTGACATCCTTTCGTCCATGCGAACATATGGTGATGGCGCTTCGGCTTTCAATCAGCGCTCGTTTTCAAACGGCACCGCGTGCTGCCGCCTTGTCCATCGCCCTGGCGAGCTTGAAATCCAGTTCCGTCAGTCCGCCGGCATCATGCGTGTTCAGCGTCACATCCACCCGGGAATAGACGTTGAACCATTCGGGATGGTGGTTGAGTTTCTCGGCCGTAATCGCTGCCTGCGTCATGAAACCGAAGGCCTCGATGAAATTTGAAAACTTGAACGTTTTCGAGATCGAAGAGGCCGCATCGTTGAGCGCCCAGCCTGAAAGCTCGGCCATTCGTGCCTCGGCCGCGGCCCGTTCCACTCTTTCCTGTTTCATGCCATGGTCCTCTCATCTGTCAGCAGGTTACCGATGAAAGACATCAGCATCCTCTTCGTTTGCATGGGCAATATATGCCGTTCTCCGCTTGCGGAGGGAGTTTTTACCCACCTTGTCGCCGAGGCGAGGCTGACCGATCGTTTCACGATCGATTCCGCCGGCACCGGCGGCTGGCATGAAGGCGAACCGCCCGACCGCCGTTCGATCGCTGTTGCCCGCAACCATGGCATCGACATAGCAGGGCAACGTGCCCGGCGCATCCGTTCGATCGATTTCGTCAGTGTCGATCTGATCGTCGCCATGGACCGCGACAACATGGCGGAAGTCAACAGGATCGCCTCTTCCGAGGCGAATATCCAGCTGTTCGGCGATGTCGCGCTGGGAACGGGGGAGGACATTGCCGACCCCTATTATGGCGGTCCGGAAGGTTTCGAGCTGCTCTATACCAGACTCTTGACCGGCTGCAGCAGCCTGCTCGAAACGCTGGTCGCCGAACGTACTTCGTGCAGCGGGAACACTTCCTCGGTGAGATAGGGCCCGCCGCCGACCGATTCGCGCGATGAAAGCAGCACGAAACGCGGCGCCGTGAAGGTCGCGGTGTGGAAGTTGCCGCGCCCACTCAGATATTGCACGACATCGTCGAGCCGCGAGGATTTCAGCCGGGCCAGCGTCACATGCGGCGTGAACTTGCGCGGGTCCGGCGGCAGGCCGATGCGCTGGCAGATCCGTTCGATCTCGGCCTGCAGGGCGTACATCTCAGGCGAGTGAGAAACGCCTGCCCAGACCGAATGCGGCTTCTTCGAACCGAAGGAGCCGATGCCTTCGAGCCGGAACTGAAATTCCGGCCGATCGATCCGGTCGAGGCGTTCAACGACTTCATCGGCCGTGCGGCCGTCGACATCACCGATGAAGCGCAACGTGATGTGGTAATTCTCCACATCGATCCATCGTGCTCCGGGGAGGCCACCGCGCAGCAATGAAAGGCTCATTGCCGCATTGCGCGGAATTTCGAGGGCGGTAAACAGTCTCGGCATAACGAGCACTCCCCGAATCTTTTGCAGGTGCTTACACGGAATCACGCAATCAATGGCCGTGCAAGCCCCTAATTCTTCACAGAAGAAATCGTATCGATGAAATTTGTGACATCAGCTTCCATTTTCTCGACCATGACGTCGACACCTCTCGCGTTCGGATGCATGCCGTCCTCGAGCTTCAGCCCCGCATCGAGCGCAACCCCGTCGAGGAAGAAGGCATAAAGTCGAACTCCATATTTATCGGAAAGTTTCCAATAAATCGGATTGAAGCGCGCCGCATAATCCGCTCCCATGTTCGGCGGCGCCATCATGCCGACAAGCAGCACCGCTATGCCGCGCGCCTTGAGCCGGGCAATCATCTGGTCGAGGTTTTTCTCGCTTTCTTCCGGCGGAATACCGCGCAGCGCATCATTGGCGCCAAGCTCGAGGATAACGCCATCGGTGCCGTCGGGGACCGACCAGTCGATCCGGGCAAGCCCACCTGTCGTGGTATCGCCCGAGACCCCGGCATTGGCAATGGAAACGTCGAGCCCCTTGGCCTTCAACGCCGCCTGCAGCTTTTCCGGAAAGCCCTCGCCGGGCGGCAGCTGATAACCCGCCATCAGGCTGTCCCCGAATCCGACGAGGTTGATCGTCCGCGCATTCGCTCCAACGGCAAAGATCAGCGACACCGCGATGACGGTGAATTGAAGCGCGGCAACTTTAAATCTCATTCTGGCTTCCCTAGATTGGCGAGGTGCCGTTATGCGGCCATTGCGTTAGAGATTAATATAGGGCGATTTCTGTTGGCAAAAACCATCATCGAGTTGAAGGGCGCCGATCTCACCCTTGGCAGTGCGGCCGCCTCCGTCCATGTTCTGAAGGGCATCGATCTCGATATATCAGCCGGCGAATCCGTCGGCATCGTCGGCCCTTCCGGTTCCGGCAAATCCACTCTGCTGATGGTGCTTGCCGGACTGGAAAAGCTCGACAGCGGCGAAATCAATATCAACGACACGCCGCTCCACGCCCTGAGTGAGGATGAGGTCGCCGATTTCCGCGGCCGCAACATCGGCATCGTCTTCCAGTCCTTCCATCTGATCGCCAACATGACGGCGCTGGAAAACGTCGCGGTGCCGCTGGAGCTCGCCAATATCAGCAACGCCTTCGAAATCGCCCATCGCGAACTGAGTTCGGTCGGCCTCGGCGAACGGCTGAACCACTATCCCGGCCAGCTTTCCGGCGGCGAGCAGCAGCGCGTGGCGATTGCCAGAGCGCTCGCTCCCTCGCCCGCCTTGCTGATCGCCGACGAGCCCACAGGCAATCTCGATACCGAGACGGGCCGACAGATCGCCGACCTTCTCTTCGCCAAGCAGGCCGAGCGCGGCATGACCCTGCTTCTCGTCACCCACGACGTCTCGCTTGCAAACCGCTGCTCGCGCCAGATCCGCGTCCGTTCCGGCAGGATCGAGGGCGACAGCGCAGCCCGCCGCAGCGAGGCGGCAATCGCATGAGCATGGTCACGCCACGCGTCGCGCTCGCTTTTCGCCTGGCGCTCCGCGAGCTACGCGGTGGCATCCGCGGCTTCTACATCTTCCTGGCGTGCATCGCGCTCGGCACGGGGGCGATCGCTGCCGTCAATTCCGTTTCGCAGTCGATCACCGACACGATCGCCTCGCAGGGCCAGGAGTTGCTGGCGGGCGACGTCCGCTTCGAACTCAACAATCGCCAGGCGACACCTCAGGAAATGAGCTTCCTTCAGGGCCTGGGAACCGTTTCGGCTTCAACGGGGCTGCGCTCGATGGCCCGCAAGCCCGACGGTTCCGATCAGGCGCTGGTCGAGGTCAAGGCCGTCGACGACGCCTATCCGCTCTACGGCAGGTTCGTCGCCGAACCGGACTATCCGCTTGCAGCCCTGCTTTCCGGCCAAGGCGGCACCTATGGCGCGGTCGCCGCCCCGCTGCTTCTCGATCGGCTTGGCCTTGCGGTCGGCGACGAATTGCTGCTCGGCAATGTCAAGCTCAGCATTACCGGCACTGTCAAAACCGAGCCGGACGCGCTGTCGGAAGGCTTTGGTTTTGCGCCGCGTCTGCTCGTCAGCCGCCAGGCGCTCGAAGCCTCGGGGCTGATCCAGACCGGAAGCCTGGTCGAACACGCCTATAAGATCCGATTGGAAGACAAGCGCGCCATGTCGGGCATCCAGGCGCGCGCCTCCAAGGAGTTTCCCTCCGCCGGCTGGGCGATCCGCACCAGCGACCGCGCAGCACCCTCGCTCACCGAGAACATCATCCGTTTCTCGCAATTCCTGACGCTGGTCGGCCTGACTGCGCTGATCGTCGGTGGCGTCGGCGTCGCCAATGCCGTGCGTGCTTTCCTCGATTCCAAGCGCACCACAATCGCCACCTTCAAATGCCTCGGCGCTCCGGCCGCCGTCGTCGTTCTGATCTATCTCTTTCAGATCGCCATCATCGCCCTTGGCGGCATTATGACCGGCCTCGTCATCGGCGCCCTGTCGCCGATCTTTGCGGCGCAGTTCCTGGTGCAATTCCTGCCGGTCTCAACCGCGCCGACACTCTATCCCGGCGCGCTGCTGCTTGCGACGCTCTTCGGCATCCTGACGACGCTCGCCTTCGCCATTCTGCCGCTCGGCCATGCCCGCGAAGTGCCAGCGACCGCACTCTTCCGCGAGCAGGGCTTCGAGGCCCGCCGTCTGCCGTCCTGGCCCTATATCCTGCTTGCCGCCCTCTTCATGGCAGCGCTTGCCGGCCTTGCCATCCTCACCGCCTATGATCGCTTCATCGCAGTCGTCTTCGTCGGCGCAATCGTCTTCGCCTTCGTCGTCCTGCGCCTCGTCGCCGCCTTGATCGCCTGGCTCGCGCGCCGCAGCCCGCGCGTTCACTCGCCGGCGCTGAGGCTCGCGATCGGCAACATCCACCGCCCGGGCGCGCTGACGCCATCAGTGGTGCTCTCGCTCGGCCTCGGCCTGGCATTGCTGGTGACCCTGACCTTGATCGACGGCAACCTGCGCCAGCAGCTGACCGGCCGCATGAACGAGGGTGCACCGAACTTCTTCTTCGTCGATATCCAGAGTGCCGAGGTCGACGCCTTCCGCAATCTTGTCCAGGCACAGGCGCCGAAGGGCAAGCTGATGGAAGTGCCGATGCTGCGTGGCAGGATCGTCGCCTTCAACGGCGAGGACGTCGCCAAGATGAATGTGCCGGCCGCCGGCCGCTGGGTGCTGAACGGCGATCGCGGCATCACTTACGCCGACACGCTGCCGGAAAATGCAGCGCTCACTGAAGGCAGCTGGTGGGACAAGGATTACAGCGGCGAGCCGCTCGTCTCCTTCTCCTCCGAAGAGGCGCACGAGCTCGGCCTGAAGATCGGCGATAGCGTCACAGTCAACGTGCTGGGACGCAATATCACGGCCAAGATCGCCAATCTGCGCCGCGTTCAGTGGGAATCGCTGTCGATCAATTTCGTCATGGTCTTCTCGCCGAACACCTTCCGCGGCGCCCCGCATGCCTGGCTGGCGACACTGACCGATCCCTCCTCGACGCCGGCCGAAGATGCGGCAATTCTGAAATCCGTCACCAATACCTATCCGACGATCACCAGCGTGCGCGTCAAGGACGCGATCGACATCGTCAACCAGCTCGTCGCCCAGCTTGCGACCGCGATCCGAGCAACAGCATCGGTGGCGCTCATCGCCTCGATTCTTGTTCTTGCCGGGGCGCTCGCCGCCGGCAACAGGGCCCGCACCCACGACGCGGTGGTGCTGAAGACGCTCGGCGCCACGCGCGCCATGCTGATTCGTGCCTTCAGCTACGAATATCTGATCCTCGGGTTGGCAACCGCGATCTTCGCACTCTTTGCCGGCGGTATCGCCGCCTGGTTCATCGTCGCCCGCATCATGCGACTGCCGTCTGCTTTCCTGCCTGATGTGGCAGGACTGACGCTGGTGACGGCACTCGTTCTGACCGTCGGCATCGGCCTCATCGGCACCTGGCGCATCCTCGGGCAGAAGGCCGCGCCCGTGCTGCGCGAGCTTTGAGGCCGCCCCAAAGCCTTCACCTTACGGCGATTTAACCGGCTGCGCCTTTGCAAGCCCCTTGTTTGCCAAGGGCGAAAGCCTCATATTGTCTGCAGGCATGCTGGAGCTCCGCAGCGGCGCCCGGGTCGAGAACCCCGACACCGTATCTCCTTCGGAGCTTGTAAGAGGAAACTATGGCTGATCTTCGTAACTATCAAAGCCGCGTCCAGACCGGCGAGATGATTGATCAAGGCCTGCGCGCATATATGCTCAAGGTCTACAACCTGATGGCGCTGGGCCTGGCGATCACCGGCGTGGCCGCATATCTCGGATTCAACTTCGCAGTCCAGGACGGCCAGCTCACCCAGTTTGGCGCGCTTCTGTTCCAGTCGCCGTTGCGCTGGGTCGTGATCCTTGCCCCCCTTGCGGTCGTCTTCTTCCTGAGCTTCCGCATTCATCAGATGAGCGTGTCCGCCGCCCAGACCACCTTCTGGATCTATGCCGCCCTGGTGGGGCTGTCGCTCTCGTCGATCTTCCTGGTCTATACGGGCCAGAGCGTCGTTCAGACCTTCTTCGTCACCGCCGCCTCCTTCGGCGCGCTGTCGCTTTACGGCTATACGGCGAAGCGTGACCTGTCGGCGATGGGCTCGTTCCTGATCATGGGTCTCTTCGGTCTGATCATCGCCTCGCTCGTCAACATCTTCCTGGCATCATCCGCGCTGCAGTTCGCGATCTCGGTGATCGGCGTGCTGATCTTCGCAGGCCTCACCGCCTACGACACGCAGCGGATCAAGGAACTCTACTTCGAAGCCGATGACGTCGCTGTCGCCGGTCGCAAGGCGATCATGGGCGCACTGACGCTCTATCTCGACTTCCTCAACCTGTTCATGTTCCTGCTGCAGTTCATGGGCAACCGCAGATAACAGGCGCATTGAGATCGAAAAGGCGGCTTCGGCCGCCTTTTTTGTTGCGCCGGTTTCGCAGGGGTGGTTTTAGAGGAGCCTGCTCTTCCGATGGACCTGCCGCCCGATGTCCTTCCTCCTGCGCGACGCCTCCCAAGCCGACATCCCCGCCATTACGGAGATCTATCGCGACTCGGTCTTGAATGGCGTTGCAAGCTACGAGATCGCGCCGCCCTCCGAGGCCGAAATGGCCCAGCGTTTTTCCGCGATCGTCAGCCAGCAATACCCCTATATCGCCGCAGCCGATGCTGACGGGAAACTCCTGGGCTACGCTTATGCGTCGGCCTTCCGCACCCGCCCCGCCTATCGCTGGATGGTGGAGGATTCGATCTATCTGGCGCCCGAAGCCCGCGGCCGTGGAATCGGCAAGGCCCTGATGGCCGTGCTGATCGACCGCTGCACCGCGCTTGGCTTTCGTCAGATGGTAGCCGTCATCGGCGGCGCGAGCCCGGCCTCGATCGCGCTTCATCTCAAGGCAGGTTTTGTGGAGGTCGGACTGATGAAGGGTACCGGCTACAAACACGGCCGCTGGCTGGACACGATGCTCATGCAGCGCAGCCTCGGCGAGGGCATGACGACCGATCCGGATCCCTCCACCTATCCCGGTACGCTGTTTGCGGGCTGATGAGAATTATTTATCGACGAGTTTCAAGGCCTTGTCGAACACCTTGAGGACCTGATTCAACTCGTGCCCGCGCTTCAGGATCATGCCATTGACGTTGATGACAGAATAGGCGCCCTGCTTGGCGGCAAGCTTCGGGTTCTTTTCGATCCGGAAGAGCGGCATCTCGCCGGAGCGCTTGAAGACGGAAAAGACTGCTCTGTCCTTCAGGTGGTCGATGGCGTAATCCCGCCATTCCCCCTCGCCGACCATGCGGCCGTAGATCCAGAGGATCGCGTCCAGCTCGCGCCGGTGGAAGGTCACCGGAAGCGAGTCCTTGCTTTGTTTGTACTCCCTGAGATCGACGACGACCGAGGAACTATTGTCGACGGAGCGGCTTTCGCCGTGTCGCAAATCCGGCTGATCTGTCATCAGGTCTCCAAGGCCTCCGCTTGTGACAGGAGAGTGACAGTTTGCCCGAGCTGCCGCAAATTGCAAGAGCGCGGCCCCTCACATTCGGTAGTGCCGCAGCGCCGCACGTCCAGGCACCTTCGCTGGGGACCAAGCAATGCTTTCTCCCCCGTGCCGCATTTCAGTCAAAACAGCGCCTCATTTGCAGGGGATTTATGCATCCCGGTTTGGCGCCAGCGCGCCAAAGGGCCCGGCGGAGCGTATCGACCTTAACCCCAGCCCCGAATACGCTCGGCCGGGCCGCCCGGCATTTCACCCGTAAACAGGTGAAATATCAGATATTTTTTCCCGCCATCACCACGGTCGCGCCGAGAATTGCTGCCGGATCTCCGTCGGCCGTCGCCGACTGCAGCAGGATCGCGCAGCCCTCGAGCTGCGGCCGCTGCAGGACGCTCGCCGGCAGCGTCAGACTGGTCGCCTTGCCGTCCCACATGCCGACGGTTTCGACATTGGTGACGCTGTGCAGATAGGAGATCTTCTTGCCGCTGTTTTCGCCTTTTTCGACGTCGATCGTTTTTTCCTTGTCGAAATAGACCATGACGACATTGGCCTTGCCCTGCCCGGCGCCGATTTTGATCTCCAGCTCATCGCCGCGCATCGCCGCGCTGATGGGAACGGTCAGCCCATTGCCTTCACTGCTGTAGGTGTCGATCTTGCTGTTGATGCCGGTGAGATCGGCGCCGGCCAAATGGCCGCGTCCGTTGACGATCGCCTGCGGCGTATAGACGTTGCTGCGACCCATCGTCCTGGCATAGCCATACTGTCGCTCGGTATTTTCCTTCGAGCTCAGCGTATCGGCCCAGCCGAGATAATTCCAGTAATCGATGTGGTAGGCGAGCGCGATGACGTCGCCCTGGTTCACCAGCTTGCGGAAGGCGGCATCAGCGGGAGGACAGGAGGAGCAGCCTTGCGACGTGAAAAGCTCGACGACGCCTTTGGGCTTGCCGTCTTCGGCCTGCAGCGAGCCTGCAAAAGCAACGCCGGCGATCAGCGAAATCAAGAAACGGGGGGACATTCACCTGCACCTCTTTTTCAGGGCCGGCGGCGTTTTGGAACCGAAGGCTCTGAGATATGAACGTACGAATAATCCCTCCGGGTCCAAACGAAAAATCACGAACGGGTGAGACCGCAGCTCGGCCGGAACGCATCTGAAACAAATCATCGTGAGCCGCCGACAAAGACTGTCGCCGCAAAGAAAAAGCCGCCGGAAACTGCTCTCCGGCGGCCATTATCAATCAACTCTCTTAACAATCAGGCGGCGAGATCGCGCAGAACCGTCTGGAGAATGCCGCCATTGTTAAGGTAGATCACCTCGTCGAGCGTATCGACGCGCGACAGCAGCGGAACTTCCTTCACGGTGCCGTCGCCATAGGTGATCTTGGCGATCTTCCTCTCGCGCGGCTTGATCTTGTCGAGTCCTTCGATGGTGACGAGTTCGTCGCCCTTCAGGCCGAGGCTTTGCCAGGTCGTGCCCTCCTCGAAGACAAAGGGGATGACGCCCATGCCGACCAGATTCGAGCGATGGATACGCTCGAAGGACTGAGCGATGACGGCCTTGACGCCGAGCAGGTTGGTGCCCTTGGCAGCCCAGTCGCGCGAGGAGCCGTTGCCGTATTCGACGCCGGCGAAGATGACGAGCGGCACGCCTTCGGCCTTGTACTGCATTGCGGCGTCGTAGATCGAAGTCTCTTCCTTCGACGGATAGTGGATGGTGTAGCCGCCTTCCTTGCCGTTCGGGCCGAGCATGTGGTTGCGGATGCGGATATTGGCAAAGGTGCCGCGCATCATCACCTCATGGTTGCCGCGCCGCGTACCGTACTGGTTGAAGTCGGCAACCGCGACGTCATGGCCGATGAGATAGGCGCCGGCCGGCGATGCCGCCTTGATCGAACCGGCCGGGGAGATGTGGTCGGTGGTGATCTTGTCACCGAAGAGGCCAAGGACGCGCGCGCCCTTGATGTCGGAGACGCCGGTGCCCTTCTTGCCCATGCCGACGAAGTAGGGCGGGTTCTGGACATAGGTCGAATTGTCGTCCCAGGCATAGGTCTGGCCCGGCGGAACCTGAACGGCCTGCCAGTTGACGTCGCCCTTGAAGACGTCGGCGTATTTGGTTTCGTAGAGTTCGCGGGTGACGTATTTCTGGATGAACTCCTGCACCTCGTGCGAGGTCGGCCAGATGTCCCTGAGGTAGACGGGCTTGCCGTTCTGGTCTTCGCCGATCGGCTCCTTGGTCAGGTCCTTCTGCACCGTGCCGGCAAGCGCGTAGGCGACGACGAGCGGCGGCGAAGCGAGGTAGTTCGCCTGGACGTCGGGCGAGATACGGCCCTCGAAGTTACGGTTGCCGGAGAGCACGCCCGATACGATCAGGCCCTTGTCGTTGATCGTCTTGGAGATCGGCGCCGGCAGCGGGCCGGAATTGCCGATGCAGGTGGTGCAGCCGAAGCCGACGAGGTTGAAGCCGAGCTCGTCGAGATCGGCCTGCAGGCCTGACTTGGCGAGATATTCGCCGACGACCTGCGATCCAGGCGCCAGCGAGGTCTTGACCCACGGCTTGGTCTTCAGGCCCTTGGCGACGGCGTTGCGGGCGAGAAGGCCGGCAGCGATCAGCACCGAGGGGTTGGAGGTGTTGGTGCAGGAGGTGATGGCGGCAATCGCGACGTCACCATGGCCGAGATCGAAATCGGTGCCTTCGACCGCGTAGCGGTTATTGAGCTGCCCGGGCTTCTTGTAGTCGGCATCCATCGAGCCGGCGAAGCCGGAAGCGATATTTTCGAGCGCGATGCGGCCTTCCGGACGCTTGGGGCCTGCCATCGACGGCACGACATCGCCGAGGTCGAGTTCCAGCGTGTCGGTGAAGACAAGATCGGAACCGTCGCCTTCGCGCCACATGCCCTGGGCCTTGGAATAGGCTTCGACGAGGGCGATCCGGTCATGCGTGCGGCCGGACATGGTGAGGTAGTTGATGGTTTCGCCGTCGACCGGGAAGAAGCCGCAGGTCGCGCCGTATTCCGGACCCATGTTGCCGATCGTCGCACGGTCGGCGAGCGGCATGTTGTCCATGCCGGGACCGAAGAATTCGACGAACTTGGAAACGACGCCCTTCTTGCGCAGCATCTGCACGACGGTCAGAACGAGGTCGGTCGCGGTGACACCTTCCTTGAGTTTGCCGGTCAGCTTGAAACCGATAACTTCGGGCAGAAGCATCGAAACCGGCTGGCCGAGCATGGCCGCTTCAGCCTCGATACCGCCCACGCCCCAGCCGAGAACGCCGAGACCGTTGATCATCGTCGTGTGGCTGTCGGTGCCGACACAGGTATCGGGATAAGCGATCGTTTCGCCGTCTTCTTCCTTGGTCCAGACGGTCTGGCCGAGATATTCGAGATTGACCTGGTGACAGATGCCGGTGCCCGGAGGAACGACGCGGAAATTCTTGAAGGCCTGCTGGCCCCACTTCAGGAAGCGGTAGCGTTCGCCGTTGCGCTGATATTCCAGCTCGACATTCTTGGCGAAAGCCTGCGGCGTGCCGAATTCGTCGACGATGACGGAGTGGTCGATGACGAGGTCGACGGGAACGAGCGGGTTGATCTTTTCGGGATCGCCGCCGAGCGACACCATCGCGTCGCGCATCGCGGCAAGGTCGACGACGGCGGGAACGCCGGTGAAGTCCTGCATCAGCACGCGCGCCGGGCGATAGGCGATTTCGTTTTCGACAGCGCCCTTGTTGTTCAGCCACGCGGCAACGGCGAGGATGTGCTCCTTGGTGACCGACTGGCCGTCTTCGAAGCGCAGCAGATTTTCAAGCAGCACCTTCATCGAATAGGGAAGCTTCGATACGCCGGCCAGACCGTTTGCCTCAGCCTTGGGCAGGCTGTAATAGACATAGTCCTTCCCGTTCACGGAAAGCGTGGAACGACAATTGAAACTGTCAAGAGATTTAGACACGAGAAACCCCGTTCTGATTGCCAACACAGTCGTGCGAACGCCTATGCACTTAATGCACATCAGGATGCGGGTACGGTCATTTCCGCTGTCCGCACGTGGAGCAGATGCTCCAAGTTCGGCGCAAGGATGAAATTCACGCCGACCGCTGGCGTGGTTGCCGGTCTTATAGATAATTTCCTAAAAACTTGCCATACCCGAGCACTGCCAAAACCAGACATTTTTTGAGCCTTCCGAAAGCCGCAACGAAGAAAGAGCAGACGCATGCAACTCACCGCCGAAAATCTGGCTGCAAGGCGCGGTGAAGATCTCATTTTCGTAAACATTTCCTTTCACTTGGCGGCAGGAGAAACCCTTGTCCTGACCGGCAAAAATGGATCGGGAAAATCCACTTTGCTGCGCGTTGCCGCCGGTCTTCTCAAGCCCGAAAAAGGAACTGTCATCTTCCGCGATAAAGAGAGCCCGCAAGGCCGCCATCCCGGCGAGGTCAGCCACTACCTCGGCCACCGAAATGCGATGAAGAATGAACTTACGGTTGCGGAGAATTTGGAATTCTGGCAGTCCTTCCTCAGCAGCCCGGGCGCCGCCGGCCTCCCTGTCGAAGACGCCGCCGAAGCCGTCGGCCTCTCAGGGATCACCCACCTTCCCTTCGGCTATCTCTCCGCCGGCCAGCAGCGCCGCTTCGCCTTCGCCAAGCTGCTCGTCGCCCACCGCCCCGTCTGGATCCTCGATGAACCCACAGCGGCACTGGATGCGAGCGCCGACCGACTCTTTGCCGGATTGATCGAGGCGCATCTGGCCAAGGGCGGCATCGTGCTGGCAGCGACGCATCAGCCGCTGGGGCTGAAGAATGCGCAGGAACTGAAGATGACGGGTTTTGCCGGCGTGGATCAGGGAGTCTGGGGATGATGGTTTGCGGTTGTTTGCAAGGACGTTATGGGAACACCCCTCCCCAACCCCTCCCCACAAGGGGGAGGGGCTATTGTGCCGCACCGCTCCATACCAATCGCATTGTCGCAATCGGCGAAACGACAACAGCACCCGCATTAGCTGCTTTCGGTCGCCACGGGAGACCGCGGTTTAGCCCCTCCCCCTTGTGGGGAGGGGTTGGGGAGGGGTTTTCCTTATCGACCAGCGAAAAGTACCCCGCATGACCGCACTCTTCCTCCGCGACCTCAAACTCTCGATCCGCGCCGGCGGCGGCGCGCTGATCGGCGTGTTGTTCTTCCTGACTGTCGTCGCCGTTATCCCCTTCGGCGTCGGCCCTGACCTCAAGCTTCTCTCCCGCATCGGCCCCGCAATCGTCTGGATCGGCGCGCTGCTCGCCAACCTTCTCGGCCTCGACCGGCTGTTCCAGGCGGAGCGCGATGACGGATCGCTCGATCTGATGCTGATGCAGGAAACGCCGCTTGTGCTCACGGTGCTCCTCAAATGCTTCGCCCACTGGACCGCGACCAGCCTGCCGCTGGTCATCGCCTCGCCGCTGCTCGGCCTGTTCATGAACATGGACGAGACGGGGATTGGCGCCACCATGCTCACGCTCTTCGTCGGATCGCCGGCGATCACCTTCATCGGCGCCGTCGGCGCTGCGGTCGCCGTCGCCCTGCCCCGCGGCGGCCTGCTGGTCTCGATCCTCGTGCTGCCGCTGACGATCCCCGTGCTGATCTTCGGCGTCAGCGCCACCTATGCCGCGGTCGAAGAGCCGGCGCCATTCCTGCCACCCTTCCTCATATTGATCGCACTGACGCTCTTCTTCGCGGTCATCGGCCCCGCCGCCGCTGCTCTGGCGCTGCGATACACGTCGGATTGAATGCCTTTCGATTGCGGGAAAAGCCGGATCAAGGTAAGGAAGCGCTCATGAGCCAAACCAGCCTTGCCATCAGCAAAATCAGCGATCTCGCCAACCCGACGCGGTTTCTGGCGCTGGCCGCGCGCATCATTCCGTGGTTGGCCGGCATCACTACCCTCTGTTTTGCGGTCGGTCTTTATCTGAGCTTCGCGACCGAAGGCGATTACCAGCAGGGCGAGACCGTGCGCATCATGTATATCCACGTGCCCGCGGCGTGGCTTTCGATGATGTGCTACACGATCATGAGCTTTTCGGCGATCGGCACGCTGGTGTGGCGCCATCCGCTCGCCGACGTCTCCGCCAAGGCCGCAGCCCCGCTCGGCGCCGCCTTTACGCTGCTGGCGCTCGTCACCGGCTCGCTCTGGGGCAAGCCGATGTGGGGCACCTGGTGGGTCTGGGATGCCAGGCTCACCTCCGTCTTCATTCTCTTCCTGATGTATCTCGGCCTCATTGCGCTGAACCGCGCCATCGACGATCCCTCGAGGGCGGCGCGCGTCTCCGCCGTGCTCATCCTGGTCGGCTTCGTCAACATCCCGATCATCAAGTTTTCCGTCGACTGGTGGAACACGCTGCATCAGCCGGCAAGCGTGATGCGCCTCGACGGCCCGGCGATCGATCCGGAATTCCTGCGCCCGCTCTTCGTCATGGCGATCGCCTTCACGCTGCTGTTCTTCACGCTGCACATCACGGCGATCAGAAACGAGATCTGGCGCCGCCGCATCGCCGCCCAGCGCCGTCTCGCCGCCCGCATGGCGAGCCGGGAGGAATAGGCCGTGACGCACGCCTTCTATGTCTATGCATCCTATGGCATCGCCGCATTGGTGACGATCGCCGTCGTCCTGTGGACCTGGGCCGACGGCCGGGCGCGCCGCCGCGAGCTTGCGAGCCTCGAAGCCGCCGGTATCCGTCGCCGCTCGGCGCGGCCAAAGGATGGCGAATGACCGAGACGCCCGATACCAAAACTGCCAAGCCACGCGGATTTGGCCGCTATGCACTGGCGCTTCTGCCGCTGATCGTGTTCGGCGGTATTGCCGCGACGGCCGCGAAGATGCTCTACGACCAGGATTTTCACGGCAAGAACATCGCCGAAATCCCGTCCGCCCTGATCGGCACCAAGGCGCCGGCGCTGAACCTTCCTCCGCTCGACGGCGCCAACCTGCCGGCGCTGACCGATGCGGCAGTCAAAGGCAAGCTGACGCTCGTCAACGTCTTCGCCTCCTGGTGCATCCCCTGCCGCGACGAACACCCTATTCTGAAGGAACTTGCGAAGGACGGCCGGCTGAACATCGTCGCCATCAATTACAAGGACAAGAACGACAACGCGCTGCGCTTCCTCGGCGAACTCGGCAACCCCTATCAGGCGATCGGCATCGATCCAAACGGCAAGGCGGCGATCGATTGGGGCGTTTACGGCATTCCGGAAAGTTATTTGGTCGGCCCCGACGGCACCATCCTCTACAAGCGCGTCGGCCCCTTCGACGACATCAGCCTGAAGGAAGGCCTGTATCCGGCGATGGAAAAGGCGCTGGGCAAGCCGGCCTCGTAACCCAAGAAAGACCCCTCCCCAACCCCTCCCCACAAGGGGGAGGGACTAATCCGGCGCACTGCATAGCGCCAAACGGCGGCCTGCCTGCGGATGAACCGGTGAAGTGGAACACGCGGGCGCGGCATCCAAGCCCCTCCCCCTTGTGGGGAGGGGTTGGGGAGGGGCCTTCTTTGACCCTAAACCCCGCCCTGCCACACCTTGATCGCCTCGACCGGCCAGATCAACATCACCACATTGAGCGTCAGGTTGTCGCGGATCACATAGCCGGTGAAAATCTCGAAGAAGATGGCGATCGCCACCGTCAGCGCCACCGGTGCGCGCCAGGCGAAGAAGAAGCCGAGGCACATGAACACGGTGTCCATCGCCGAATTCAGGATGCTGTCGCCGTAATAATCGAGCGCGATCGTCGCGGTGCGGTAGCGGTCGATTATGAGAGGGGAGTTTTCCAGCAATTCCCAGCCGGACTCGATGACGAGCGCCAGGAGCAGACGCGCCATCAGCGGCTTGCGGCGCAGGAGCAGATAGCTCAGTCCGTAGAACAGGAACCCGTGGATGATGTGCGATGGCGTGTACCAATCCGACAGATGCTGCGAATTGCCGCTGGTATTGACCCCGCCCTCCCATAGCTTGACATAGCCGCAGGAGCAGATTGGCACGCGCCCCATCAGATGCTCGGCGACGACCTGGGCGACCAGGACGGCAAGGCACGCGACGAACCAGAAGCTCTGGTGCCTGACCCGATATTCAGCGTCTGCAGCGCTCACTTCTCGCCATCCGTTTCCAGGTTGATGCTGTGTTTGAGCACCAGCGGCATCTGCGCCAGCGTGAAGATGATGGTGATCGGCATCGTGCCCCAGACCTTAAACGCGACCCAGGTATCGTCGGAAAAATTGCGCCAGACGACTTCGTTCAGGACGGCGAGGAAGAGGAAGAAGACGCCCCAGCGGATGGTAAGCTTGCGCCAACCCTGGGCATCAAGCTGGAAGGCGGCATTGAAGACATAGCCGAGCAGCGACCTTCCGAAAGCGAGCCCGCCGAGCAGCGCCACCCCGAAGAGCGTGTTGACGATGGTCGGCTTCATCTTGATGAAGGTCTCGTTCTGCAGCCAGATCGACAGAGAGCCGAAGATGACGACGACGATGCCCGACACGAAGGGCATGATCGGCAGATGGCCGAGCACGATCTTCGAAACCACGAGCGAAATCACCGTCGCCGCCATGAAAAGCCCGGTTGCGACGAACAGCGGCCCGCCCAGTTCGGAAAGGGCGGGAAATCTTTCCACCAGCCATTGGCCACGCAGATTGGCAAAGAAGAAGATCATCAGCGGCCCGAGTTCCAACGCCAGTTTCAGCATCGGATGATGGCGGTCGGCCGCGGACGGGGTGATATCGCTTTCGGTGGTCATGCGTTCTTCGAACCTGCTATTGCTGAAAACCTGTTTCCCGGCCGTCCCTTGCAGGCTTTCGGCGGCATATCTGTGGCATCATTGCCCAAGCCCGGCAATGGCGTGGGCGAAATCCTCAGCCTCAAAGGGCTCCAGATCGTCCACACTCTCGCCGATGCCGATGAAATAGACCGGCAGCTTGTGCTTGGCGGAGATCGCGACGAGAATGCCGCCCCGCGCCGTGCCGTCGAGCTTGGTCATGATCAGCCCGTTGACACCGGCGACGTTGCGGAAGATCTCGACCTGGCTCAGCGCATTCTGTCCCGTTGTGGCGTCGAGCGTCTGCAGCACGGTGTGCGGCGCATCGGGATCGAGCTTGCCGAGCACACGCACGATCTTCTCGAGTTCGGCCATCAGCTCGGCCTTGTTCTGCAGCCGGCCGGCGGTATCGACGATCAGCACATCGCATTTTTTTGCCTTGGCCTGTTCGAAGGCGTCATAGGCAAGACCGGCGGCATCGGCGCCGAGCTTGGTGCCGATGAATTCGGAATTGGTCCGCTCAGCCCAGATCTTCAGCTGCTCGATCGCCGCTGCGCGGAACGTGTCGCCGGCGGCCAGCATCACCTTCAGACCGGCGCCGGAGAGCTTCGCCGCCAGCTTGCCGATCGTCGTCGTCTTGCCGGTGCCGTTGACGCCGACGACGAGAATGACGTGCGGCTTGTGCGAGAGGTCGAGCTGCAGCGGCTTGGCGACCGGCTTCAGCACCTTGGCGATTTCAGACGCCATAATCCGGCTGACATCCTCGCCGGTCACATCCTTGCCGTAGCGCTCGGAAGCGAGCGTATCGGTGACGCGCAGCGCCGTCTCGACGCCGAGATCGGCTTGGATCAGCAGATCTTCGAGATCCTGCAGCGTCTCGTCGTCGAGCTTGCGCTTGGTGAAGAGCGCGGCGATCTGGCCGGTCAGCTGCGAGGAGGTACGCGCGAGACCGTTGCGCAGGCGCTGGAACCAGCTGAGTTTCGGCTGCGGGGCAATGGGTTCGGGTTCGGCGACTTTCGGGCCGGTGGCGAAGCCTTTGGGGAGAATCGGCTCAACAGCCGGCGCCGATTCCATTGACGCCGGTGACGGCAGGGGCGTTTCGACCGAAATGTCGAGGTCCGCGGCCTCCCCCCCTACCCTGCCGGGCATCCCCCCCACAGGTGGGGGGAAACTCGCGGCGATGTCTTGCGTCGCATCTACCGAATCCGGCAAGGCGGCAGCAGGGCGATCTTCGCCATCGATTGTCTGGCGATCGGTTTCCGCACTCCTAGTCCCCCCACCTGTGGGGGGGACGCCCGGCAGGGTAGGGGGGGTATCTTCCTCCGCTTCCGCCTCGGCCTCCAGCAGCGACAATGGTACGACGCCCATATCGCTCAGCTGGTCCGGAGCCGGCAGGATCGCGGGCTCGGCGTCGTCACGCTCTTCCTCGGCATCCTGCACGACATCCGCAGCCGGTCCGCCGGCCGTCTCCATCTCCTCGGCAAGAACCGGATCTTCCGCGATCGGCAGGTCTTCGCCGCGCGAACGCGGCTCGAGCTCCCGTTCCACAGCCTCGGGCACGGGTTCTTCAGCCGGCTTGCCGAAAGTGAAGACCTTTTTGATGAAACTGAGCGCCATGGGGATTCCGTGAAAGTCAGGCCGCTGCGGCCGTCAATTGCATGTCGAGATGCTTGCCATTGTGGCCGGTGATCGTGGCCGGCACAAGTTCGCCGGGACGAAGCCCGGCGGCTGCCACCAGCGTGAAGTTTTCCGTATGCGCAAGGCCGTTGTTTTCGACAAGCAGCCACTGCCGGGTTCCGACCATGCCATCGAGATGGGATTGATGCAGCCTATGTCCAGTGGCGCGCAGCCGTGCGGCGCGATCCTTGACCAGCGACCGGTCGAGCTGCGGCATGCGGGCGGCGGGCGTGCCGTGACGCGGGCTGTAGGGGAAAACATGCAGATGCGCGATGCCGGCCTCTTCGGCCAGCCGCAAGGCATTGGCGAACATCTCTTCCGTTTCCGTCGGGAAACCGGCGATCATATCGGCGCCGAAGCTCATTTCGGGGCGAAGACGGCGCGCGTCCTCGATGAAACGCAGCGCATCGGCGCGCGAATGCCGCCGTTTCATCCGCTTCAGGATCATGTCGTCGCCATGCTGCAGCGACAGATGCAGATGCGGCATGAAGCGCGGCTCGTCGGCGATGAGGTCCATCAGATGGGCGTCGGCCTCGATGCTGTCGATCGAGGAAAGCCTGAGCCGGCGGATATCCGGAAGCTGCTTCAAGAGCGTCTTTGCCAAAAGCCCGAGCGTCGGTGCGCCCGGCAAATCGTCGCCATAGCTGGTGGCGTCGACACCGGTCAGCACGATCTCCCGATAACCGCTGTCGGCGAGCCTGCGGGCCTGGTCGACGACCGCGCCCATCGGCACCGAGCGGGAATTGCCGCGGCCATAGGGGATGATGCAGAAGGTGCAGCGGTGATCGCAGCCGTTCTGAACCTGGATGAAGGCGCGCACATGGCCGTCGATATGCCTGACCATCTGCGGCGCCGTCGCCTTCACGCTCATGATGTCGTTGACGCGGAGCTTCTCCTCGGCCGAAACG
The DNA here is from genome assembly GCF_014197535.1 of Rhizobium aethiopicum. Lineage (GTDB taxonomy): Bacteria > Pseudomonadota > Alphaproteobacteria > Rhizobiales > Rhizobiaceae > Rhizobium > Rhizobium aethiopicum_A. The sequence goes on along the minus strand of NZ_JACIFV010000003.1, from coordinate 278,028 downwards.
CCGAAATCCGGCAGGCTGCGATAAGAGGCGCTAGAAAGCTTCTCTTCGTTGCCGAGCACCGCATCGACCTCCGACATGGCGGCGAAGGTCTGTTTTTCCGTCTGCGCGGCACAGCCGGTGACGATGATGCGGGCATGCGGATTGTCGCGCCGCGCCCGACGGATCGCCTGGCGGGCCTGGCGCACGGCCTCGCCGGTCACGGCGCAGGTGTTCACCAGGATGGCGTTGTTGAGCCCGGCCTTCTCGGCCTGCGCCTTCATCACTTCGGATTCATATGTGTTGAGGCGGCAGCCGAAGGTAATGACCTCGATGCCGCTCACTGCGCCTCGACCTCTCGGGTACCATCGCGCGACCAGAGGCCGGTCGAAGGATCGACCCGGCCCGACCATTCCCATTCCGCCGGTCCCGTCATGATGACGTGATCGTCACGCTCGCGCCATTCGATGGAGAGTGTCGCCGGCGGCTTGGCGCTTGCCACATTGATCGTCACCCTGCGACCGGTGCGGCCGGTGCGCGCCGCGCTGACGGCGGCGGAACAGGCGGCCGAGCCACAGGCGAGCGTCAACCCGGCGCCGCGCTCCCAGGTGCGCGTCGTCAAGGATGTCGGCGACGTCACCTGCGCCAGGGTGATATTGGCACGCTCGGGAAACATCGGATGGTTTTCGAGCAGCGGCCCGAAGCGGGCAAGATCATAGGACATCACGTCCTTGTCCACCCAGAAGATCGCATGCGGATTGCCCATCGACATGGCGGAAGGCGAATGCAACACCGGATTGTCGATCGGGCCGATCTGCAGCTCGATACGGCTGGTGTCGTGAAATTCCTCCGCCAGCGGAATCCTGTCCCAATCGAAGACCGGCTTTCCCATATCAACGGAGATCGTCCCGTCTTCATGCTCGACGGCGTTGAGGATCCCGGCGACGGTCTGGAAGGTGAAGGCCTTCCGACCGGTCTCGGCGGCAAGCGCCTGCACGACGCAGCGCGTGCCGTTGCCGCAAGCCTGCGCCTTCGAGCCGTCGGAATTCAGAATATCGATGAAGGCGTCGGTGGCTTCGGCCTTCGGATCATGGATCGCCATGATCTGGTCGAACTCGGTCTGCGGATCGGCATTGAGCGCGACCGCCGCCGCGGGCGTCACCCTGTCCGGCCGTCCGCGCATGTCGACGACCAGGATCTTGTTGCCAAGCCCGTTCATCCTCGCGAATTCGACCGTTGCGCTCATGATATCATTCCGTCCGTCTTTCCGCTGTATATGGCGGAAACGCGAGGGAATTACCAGTGGGTGAGTGCCATGCAGGCCTTGCAGCCGACTGAGGCCGGACCCTCCGTCTTCTACCGCTGCCCGCCGCCGGCCTCGAAGGACGCCGCATGCGCCTCGACGATAGCGGCGGTGATGACCTTCCTCAGCTCGTAGACCAGCGAGCGGGATCGTTTGCGATCCAGATCCTGTGCCGCTTTTGCAAGACTAAGGCCTTCGTTGAGAACAATATGATGGGCCCGTGCCAGCGCCCAACTTTCAATATCAGCATTGATCATTCGATATCTCCGCCGGATCATCCGGCATCAAGGATATTCACGAATCATTTTACAGGACGCACTTAAGTAGAAAGTAGAATCACAAGCAGAACATTTTGCAACTGGCCCAAATGGCGAATTTGGACTGCCCGCTGCGATTTTAACCGCTCGCAGCCACAATATGCGGCATCCGAAAAGCCCGCCACGCGGTCATCTGTCCGCAACCATGCGGTCATCTGCCCGCATTCGCCTTGACTTTCCCGCCGCTTTCCTGTTTATCGCGCCCAATCCGCGACGAGCCAGATGACTCCGAGCCGCCGACCGGGACTTCGAGATCCCGGAGGTCAACACCCGACAGCGCGATGCGCCCTCGGGTGCTTTTTGGCTTTGCGTCTTGTTTTCGTCAAGGAAAAGCACGACGTTTCCGGGCAGATCAACCCGCCCGAAACGTATCAAGGAAGAGCCGATGTTTGAAAACCTCCAGGACCGTCTTGGATCCATTCTGAATGGACTGACAGGCCGTGGCGCGCTTTCGGAAGCCGATGTTTCTGCAGCGCTGCGCGAGGTTCGCCGTGCGCTGCTGGAGGCAGACGTCGCGCTCGAAGTCGTGCGCTCCTTCACCGACCGCGTGCGTGAGAAGGCTGTCGGCGCCGAGATCCTGAAGTCGATCAAGCCCGGCCAGATGGTCGTCAAGATCGTCCATGACGAACTGATCGAGATGCTGGGCGGCGAAGGTGTTGGCATCGACCTGCATGCGGCCGCCCCCGTCGTTGTCATGATGGTCGGCCTGCAGGGCTCGGGCAAGACGACGACGACCGCCAAGATCGCCAATCGTCTGGCGACGCGCGAGAAGAAAAAGGTGCTGATGGCGTCGCTCGACACGCGCCGCCCGGCAGCCCAGGAGCAGCTTCGCCAGCTCGGCGCCCAGGCCAGTATCGACACGCTGCCTGTTATCGCAGGTCAGTCGCCGACCGATATCGCCGCCCGCGCCGTGCAGGCGGCGAGACTCGGCGGCCATGACGTCGTCATTCTCGACACCGCCGGCCGCACCCATATCGACGAGCCCTTGATGGTCGAGATGGCCGATATCAAGAAGAAGTCGAACCCGCATGAGATCCTCCTGGTCGCCGACAGTCTCACCGGTCAGGATGCCGTCAACCTCGCCCGTAACTTCGACGAACGCGTCGGCATCACCGGCCTCGTGCTGACCCGCATGGACGGCGACGGCCGTGGCGGTGCAGCGCTTTCGATGCGCGCCGTCACCGGCAAGCCGATCAAGCTGATCGGCGTCGGCGAAAAGATGAGCGAGCTCGAGGAGTTCCATCCCCGCCGCATCGCCGACCGCATCCTCGGTATGGGCGACATCGTTTCGCTCGTCGAGCGCGCGGCTGAAAACATCGACGCGGAGAAGGCGGCCGCCATGGCCGCCAAGATGGCCAAGGGCAAGTTCGACCTCGACGACCTCGCCGATCAGCTGCGCCAGATGCAGAAGATGGGCGGCATGGGCGGCATCATGGGTATGATGCCCGGCATGGCCGGCATGAAGGACAAGATGGCCGCCGCCGGTCTCAACGACAAGCTTTTCGGCCGCCAGATCGCCATCATCCAGTCGATGACCAAGGCCGAACGCGCCAATCCCGAGTTGCTCAAGCATTCGCGCAAGAAGCGCATCGCCGCGGGCTCCGGCACCGATGCCGCCGACATCAACAAGCTTCTGAAGATGCACCGCCAGATGGCTGATATGATGAAGATGATGGGCGGCAAGGGCAAAGGCGGCCTGATGAAGCAGATGATGGGCGGCCTTGCGGGCAAGATGGGGCTTGGCGGCGGCGGCATGGGCGGCATGCCCGATCTCTCGAATATCGATCCCCGACAGCTCGAGGCCTTGCAGAAGCAGGCCGAAGCGGCGGGGCTTGGAAAACCGGGCGGGGGTATGCCCGGTCTCGGCGGTCTGCCGGGTGGTTTGCCGGGCCTCGGCGGCGCCAAGCTGCCGGGCCTTGGCGGTGGTTTCCCGGGCTTGCCCGGCTTGCCGAAGAAGAAGTGAAAGGATCGCTTGCCCCATGATTGATCCAAACGTCAAAGACCAGCTCGCGAGCTATCGTCAGTCGATCGACAATATCGATGCCGCTCTCGTGCACATGCTGGCCGAACGCTTCCGCTGCACCAAAGAAGTCGGCGTGCTGAAGGCCAAATACAATTTGCCGCCGGCCGATCCGGCACGCGAGGAATACCAGATCGAACGCCTTCGCCAGCTGGCGAAAGCCGCCAATCTGGACCCGGATTTCGCCGAGAAGTTCCTGAACTTCGTCATCAAGGAAGTCATCCGGCATCATGAGCAGATCGCTGCGGACCACGCTGAACAGAGCGCCGCAGCCCGATAACCCTACCGCCCTACGAAGCGGTCAAGAACAGCCTAAGGAGTAAAGAACATGGCACTGAAAATTCGTCTCGCCCGCGGTGGCTCCAAGAAGCGTCCGTATTACCACGTCGTGCTCGCCGATGCGCGCAGCCCGCGTGACGGCCGCTTCCTCGAAAACCTCGGTTCCTGGAACCCGATGCTCGCCAAGGATGACGAGAAGCGCGTTCAGCTGAATGCCGAGCGTATCAAGCATTGGCTCGACAACGGTGCCCAGCCGACTGATCGCGTTCTGCGCTTCCTCGACGAAGCCGGCGTTGCCAAGCGCGAAGCCAAGAACAACCCGGTCAAGGCAAAGCCCGGCAAGCGCGCTCAGGAACGCGCCGCAGAAAAGGCCCAGAAGATCGCCGACGCCGCAGCTGCTGCTGCTGACGCCGCGGAATAATCCGGACATCCCCTTTTCGAGCGGGCGGCATGGCGACATGCCGCCCGTTTTCGTTTCCAATCGCCCGCACTTCGTTTATGAGAAACCTGTCTTTCGGCTTCACATGAAGGAACCCATGACAAAGCTTGAAAACCCGGTTTTGATGGCTACGATCGGCGGCGCACAGGGCCTCAGGGGCGAGGTGCGCGCCAAGGCCTACACGGCCGATCCGACCGCGCTCGGCGATTATGGCCTTCTGCACAGCATGGACGGACGCAGCTTCGAAATCCTCGAAATCCGCGAGATGAAGAACGTCGTCGTTGTCCGTTTCCGCGGCATTAACGACCGCAACGCCGCCGAAGCGCTGAACGGACTTGAACTCTATATCGAGCGAGACAACCTGCCGGACGAGGAGCTCGAGGACGACGAATTCTACTATGCCGATCTCGAAGGGCTCGAAGCGCTTGATGACAAGGGCGTCAGCTACGGAACGGTCACCGGCGTTTTCGATTTCGGCGCCGGCGATCTCCTGGAGCTCAAGGGCCCGGGCAAACGCCCGGTTCTCATTCCATTCTCGGAAGCCTCTGTGCTGGAAATCGATCTCGAAGCCGGTACGCTGCTGATCGATCCGCTGGCGGCGGGACTGGTCGACGACCCCGAGCTTTCGCAGTTCACCGCGGACAAGCCGAAAAAGAAGAAGTAATGGCTTTCCGGGCGCGCGTACTGACACTTTATCCGGAAATGTTTCCGGGGCATCTTGGCTTCTCGCTCGCCGGCAAGGCGATGGAGCGTGGGCAATGGTCGCTGGATCTGGTGCAGATTCGCGATTTCGCCACCGACAGACACCGCACCGTCGACGACACGCCGGCCGGCGGCGGCGCCGGCATGGTGCTGAAGGCTGACGTTCTTGCTCGCGCGATCGACAGCGGCGGTGAGAATGATCCCCGGCCGCGCCTGCTGATGAGCCCGCGCGGCCGGCCGCTGACGCAGCAGCGCGTGCGCGAGCTTGCGGCGGGTGACGGCGTCATCATCGTCTGCGGCCGCTTCGAGGGTGTCGACCAGCGGGTGATCGGGGCGCGCGGACTGGAAGAAGTCTCGATCGGCGATTACGTGCTGTCCGGCGGCGAGCCGGCGGCGCTGATCCTGCTCGATGCGATCATCCGAATCCTGCCCGGCGTCATGGGCAACGATCTTTCCGGCCTGCACGAAAGCTTCGAGGGCGGGTTGCTGGAACATCCCCATTATACCCGCCCCCAAGAGTGGGAAGGCCGGGAAATTCCCTCCGTCTTGACGTCCGGCAACCACGGGGCCATCGAGAAATGGCGCCACCAGGAAGCGGTGCGACTGACGCGGGAACGGCGGCCGGACTTGCTCGATAGCGTTAAAACCGAGAAAAACGGCTGATTTCGCCGGCCTTTTCACAAAAATGTCGTGCGAGGGATGACAAGCCCCGGCCTTTCGTGTATTGGCGCACGCGGAAATGGGGTTAGCCCCGTCTGCCAGCAAACAAAGAATGGCGAATCCGCTCCCGCCCGCAAGGGCAAAATCCTGAGGCTAACCCAAAGGATCAGTGTCGAGCGCTCTGGCCGTTTCAGAAGAACCAAAGGTTAAGACGATGAACATCATCCAGCAGCTTGAGGCCGAACAGGCCGCCAAGATCGAAGCCAAGCGCACCCTCCCCGAGTTCTCCCCGGGCGACACCGTCCGCGTCAACGTGAAGGTTACGGAAGGCAACCGTACCCGCGTTCAGGCCTATGAAGGCGTCTGCATCGCCCGCTCCGGCGGCGGCCTGCAGGAAAACTTCACGGTTCGCAAGATCTCCTACGGCGAAGGCGTCGAGCGCGTATTCCCGGTCTACTCGCCGATGATCGAAAGCGTCGACGTCGTTCGCCGCGGTAAGGTCCGTCGCGCCAAGCTCTATTACCTCCGCGACCGTCGCGGCAAGTCGGCTCGTATCGTTGAAGACACCGGCGTTCGCGCCCGCAAGCTCAACGACGCCGAGCGCGCTGCCGTCGCCGAGGAAAAGGCCCGTATCGAAGCCGAGAAGGTTGCAGCCGCCCAGGCGCTCGCCGCCGAAAAGGCAGCAGCAGAAGCTGCGGAAGCCAAGGCCGCTGCCGAAGCAGCTGCTGCAGCCGAAGCCGAGAAGGCCGCAGAATAAGATCTGCGCAAAATTCTGTTTCTGGAAAGGCGGTCTTCGGATCGCCTTTTCTATTTTTTGCGTGCCCGTGCAGATGACGGCCTTGCCTTAGGCGGGTCATCCGTGACAATTTTTGCCGTTCAATTTTGGAGCCGTTCTATGCTGTTTCGTCGCACCGTTCTCGCAAGCTTCGCCGCGCTTGTGCTTGCACCTATAGCCGCATCGGCCGCCGAACTGCCGGACCTTGGCGGCAAGAGCGTCGTCGTCGTCACCGAGAACGCCTATCCGCCGCTGCAGTTCGTCGATCCGAAATCCGGCAAGGCGATCGGCTGGGAATATGATGCGATGAACGAGATCGCCAAGCGGCTGAATTTCAAGATCGAATATCAGAACACCAGCTGGGACGCGATGATCCAGGCGGTTTCCGATGGCCAGTACAACATCGGCATGACCGGCATCACCATCAAGGACGACCGCAAGCAGAAGGTCGACTTCTCCGATCCCTATATGCGCTCGCAGCAATTCATGCTGGTACGCGGCGATGAGAAGCGCTTCACCGACGCAAAGTCCTTCGGTGAATTCAAGGACGGCCTGATCGGCGCTCAGCCCGGCACCTCGCCTTTCTACACCGCCGTCTATGAAATCCTCGACGGCAACGAACAGAACCCGCGCATCAAGCTTTTCGAAACCTTCGGTGCAACCGTGCAGGCCTTGAAGACGGGCGACGTCGACCTCGTCCTCACCGACAGCGTCGCTGCCAAGGGCTATGTCGATTCCTCGAACGGCGCCCTGAAGGTGGTCGGTGACCCCCTCGGCACCGAGGATTTCGGCTTCATCTTCCCGAAGGGTTCCGATCTCGTCGCTCCCGTCAATGCGGCTATCGCAGCGCTGAAGGCCGACGGCACCTTCGATGCGCTGAACAAGAAGTGGTTCCTCGACTACAAGATGGGCGAATAATCCCTCGAGCGATCGCAGATGGCGCCACAACCATCCCCGCGACAGGAGAAGGACGACCGCCCGTGGTGGCTGGCCGTCCTTATCCTGATCGGCATCGTTCTCGCCGTCGTCATCATCACCAACGACATTTACACCCAGGTCTTCCGCACCGTGGTGAATGGCGTCGGCGTCACCGTGTTCGTGACGCTCGTCGCCTTTGCCCTGGCAACGGTGCTTGGCCTCGGCATCGCGCTGCTCGGCCTGGCGGACAGTGTCGCGCTGCGCCAGATCGCCCGCTTCTACATCGAGATCATCCGCGGCATCCCGATGCTGGTGCTGCTCTTTTACGTCGCCTTCGTCGGTGCGCCCGGTTTCGTCATGGCCTATAACTTCATGATCACACCCCTGGTGAAATCAGGTGTTACGGAACCGATCCTGGTGCGCGACCTGTCGCTGATGTGGCGTGCGATCTTCGCGCTGATGATCGGCTACTCCTCCTTCATCGCGGAAATCTTCCGCGCCGGTTTCCAGTCCGTCGATATCGGCCAGATCGAGGCGGCCAAGTCGCTCGGCCTGTCGCGCTACCGCCGCTTCCGGCTCGTCGTCTTCCCGCAGGCGATCCGGGTCATCCTCCCGCCGCTCTCCAACGATTTCGTCTCGATGGTGAAGGATTCATCCCTCGTCTCCGTCCTCGGTGTCGCCGACATCACGCAGATGGGCAAGGTCTATGCCTCCGGCTCCTTCCGCTTTTTCGAGACCTATTCGATCGTCACCTATATCTATCTGATCCTGACGATCGGCCTGTCGCTGGCGCTGCGGCGGATCGAGAAGAAGATGAAGCAGATGCCGCGACGCTAAGCACCTGCGTCCATTCGGATGCAGAAAGGACGCGCCTCACGATTCGAATTGCCGTTTCGATCAAAAATCGTTATATCCAGCGCTATGGAATCCAAGTTCAGTTGCATTGGCGCGCATATTTTCGTGCTGCAGGATCATTATCGCCTGCCGGCGCGGTTCTTCGCATGCGTCTCCGGTGCGCTCAACAGCCGACTTCGTTGATCGAATGACGGCCGGCGGAGCCTGATCCGCTTTTTTCCGATTTTCCAAAGCTTCCAAAAACGGACTTACCGCCATGAGCGCACCGCGTACCCTCTACGACAAGATCTGGGACGACCACCTGGTCGACGAGCAGGCAGACGGCACCTGTCTTCTCTACATCGACCGCCACTTGGTCCATGAAGTCACCTCGCCGCAGGCTTTCGAAGGCCTGCGCATGTCCGGCCGCAAGGTCCGCGCCCCGGAAAAGACGCTCGCCGTCGTCGACCACAACGTTCCGACCTCGGCCGATCGCCATCTCGGCATCAAGAACGAGGAAAGCCGCATTCAGGTCGAGCAGCTCGCCAAGAATGCCGCCGAGTTCAACGTCGAATATTATTCGGAAAACGATAAGCGCCAGGGCATCGTTCACATCATCGGGCCGGAACAGGGCTTCACCCTGCCGGGCATGACGATCGTCTGCGGCGACAGCCACACCTCCACCCATGGCGCCTTCGGCTCTCTCGCCCACGGCATCGGCACGTCTGAAGTCGAGCACGTTCTCGCCACCCAGACGCTGATCCAGAAAAAGGCCAAGAACATGCTGGTGCAGGTCGACGGCCAGCTGCCGGCAGGCGTCACCGCCAAGGATATCGTTCTGGCGATCATCGGCGAGATCGGCACCGCAGGCGGCACCGGCTACGTCATCGAATATGCCGGCGAAGTGATCCGAGCGCTGTCGATGGAAGGCCGCATGACGATCTGCAACATGTCGATCGAAGGCGGCGCCCGCGCCGGCCTCATCGCCCCTGACGAAACCACCTTCGAATATATCAAGGGCAAGCCGCGCGCGCCGAAGGGCGAAGCGCTGGAACAGGCGATCGCCTACTGGAAGACGCTGAAATCAGACGAAGGCGCTTATTTCGACCGCGTCGTCAAACTGAACGCCGCCGAACTGCCGCCGATCGTCTCCTGGGGCTCCTCGCCTGAGGACGTCGTCTCGGTCCAGGGCATCGTACCCAATCCGGATGAGATCCATGACGAAACGAAGCGTGCCTCCAAGTGGCGTGCGCTTGACTACATGGGCCTGAAGCCGGGCACGAAGATGACCGACATCGCTGTCGATCGCGTCTTCATCGGCTCATGCACCAACGGTCGCATCGAAGACCTTCGCGCCGCTGCCAAGGTCGTCGAGGGCAAGACCGTCGCCGCAACCGTCAACGCGATGATCGTCCCCGGCTCCGGCCTCGTCAAGGAACAAGCGGAAGCCGAAGGCCTCGACAAAATCTTCAAGGCCGCCGGGTTTGACTGGCGCGAGCCGGGTTGCTCCATGTGCCTTGCCATGAACGACGACCGCCTTAAGCCGGGCGAGCGTTGCGCCTCGACCTCGAACCGAAATTTCGAAGGCCGTCAGGGCTTCAAGGGCCGCACGCATCTCGTCTCGCCGGCCATGGCCGCCGCCGCCGCAATTGCCGGGCACTTCGTCGATATCCGCGAGTGGAACTGATCCGTCCGACGGAATGAAAGACAAAGCCGCCCGATGCGTCTCCGCGCATCGGGCGGCTTTTACATTGCGGCGCCGACAGCCGATCGGCGGTGTTCGCGCAACCGGCGATCAGAAAGCCGCCGTCATCGGATCCGGACCCATGCGGGCGCCAGCATTGTCGAGCTTGGCAATCTCCGCCATGTCGTCGGCATCCAGCTTGAAGTCGAACACCTGGAAGTTCTCCTCGATGCGCGACGGCGTGACCGACTTCGGGATGACGACGAGGCCGGTATCGATATGCCAGCGGATGATCACCTGGGCCGGTGTCTTCCGATGTTTCTTGGCAATCTCGCCGATGACCTTGTTCGAGATGAATTTGCCCTGACCGAGCGGACTCCACGATTCGGTGGCGATATTCAGTTTCTTGTGAACCTCCTGCGCCGCCTTCTGCTGAAAGTCGGGATGCAGTTCGATCTGGTTGATCACCGGAACGACGCCGGTCTCGCCGATGATGCGCTCGAGATGTTCGGGATAGAAGTTCGACACGCCGATCGAGCGGGCGCGGCCCTCTTCGCGGATGCGCACGAACGCTTTCCAGGTCTCGGCGTAGAGGCCGCGATGGGGCGACGGCCAGTGAATGAGATAGAGGTCGACATAGTCGCAGCCGAGCTTCTTCAGGCTGCCGTCGAAGGCGCGCAACGCATTGTCGTAGCCCTGGTCGGTATTCCTGAGTTTGGTGGTGACGAAGATATCCTTTCGGTCGAGGCCAGACGAGCGGATGCCTTCGCCGACACCCTCTTCATTGTCGTAACCCGAAGCCGTGTCGATATGCCGATAGCCGCCGGCAATGGCAGTGCGTACCGTCGGCGCGGCAATCTCCTGCGGCGTCTGCCAGACGCCGAGACCGACCTGGGGAATGGAATGTCCGTCATGGAAAGTGATGATGGGTTGAGCGGTCACAATATATCTCCGGGAGTTTGAAGAATTGGACGAGGCATGGATTGCGCCCGCACCTGCGGACGTCCCGGAACGCATTTCAGCCGGAGCGTCCGGTCACCGGAACCATATAGGTGGCGGCATCCTGAAGACAATCAGAGGACCCGGACAATCGTTCCCTTTCGAAGGTGGGGCAGAAGGCGGCGCATGTCACGCAGGCTTACGGCTACGCAGCCGGCCGTCGGCTCGTAGCCAGGCCTGATGAGATGGAAGAAGATCGCCGAACCGCGGTTGCGCACCCGCGAGGAAATGTTCCAGTCCATGACAAGGCAGATATCGTAGAGGCCGTCGCTACGCCGCATCTCCTCATGACTTGCGCCGAATGGCGCCCGCACGAGGCGATTGTAGTTGGCGTTGCCGGGCTGGTCGCACCAGAGCATGTCTGCGCGGATGCGGCGAATGGGAAGCGAGGTGATGAGCTGACCGTTCCGTTCACCACGCCGGAAGCCGGAAATCAGCCGCATCGCGGCGATCGGCGTGGCGCCGTCACCCTCGCGTTTGAGGATGGTCCGGCCCGAACGGCCGATCGCGGCAGGGATGGTGATTGCGCCGAATCGGACGATGGCGCGGCTCTTCTTCCCTGGCGCGGGGCGCACCATGATCGTCGATGACCGCATGCCCCGGCTCCGCCTTGCTTTTTCCATTTTTCTCGCATGTCTTGCATTGCTTGAGGCCTTGATTGAAATCATATGAAAAGCTGCGCGGCAACAGCACCGCCGGCCGATCCTTGCCAAAGCTGCAATTTGGCGTAGGACTAGGGGACTTAACTTTGAGGACGCAACGGCATGACCGCACGCACCATTCTTCTGGTGGATGACGACGAGGATCTTCGTCAGACCCTGACGGAGCAATTGTCGCTTTATGAGGAATTCACGGTTCTGCAGGAAGCCAACGCCGGCAAAGGTGTTGCGACCGCCCGTTCGACGCCGGTCGACCTCTTGATCATGGATGTCGGCCTGCCCGACATGGACGGCCGCGAAGCGGTGAAGCTCCTGCGCAAGGGCGGCTTCAAGGCGCCGATCATCATGCTCACCGGTCACGATACCGATTCGGACACGATCCTCGGCCTTGAAGCAGGCGCCAACGATTATGTCACCAAGCCCTTCCGCTTCGCTGTGCTGCTGGCGCGCATTCGCGTGCAATTGCGCCAGCACGAGCAGAGCGAAGACGCGACCTTTACCGTCGGTCCTTACCTCTTCAAGCCAAGCCAGAAACTGCTCACCACCGACAACGGCCAGAAGATCCGCCTGACGGAAAAGGAAGCGGCGATCATCCGCTATCTCTACCGCGCCGAACAGAAGGTCGTCACCCGTGACGTGCTTCTTGAAGAGGTCTGGGGCTACAATTCCGGTGTAACCACGCACACGCTGGAAACCCATGTGTACCGGCTGCGCCAGAAGATCGAGCGCGATCCCTCCAATGCCGAAATTCTGGTGACGGAAAACGGCGGCTACAAGATCATACCCTAGAGCATTTCCGTTTTCTCAAGGGATGCTCTATCTCTTTGTTTTCACGTAGTTTCTGGCAAAAGCATTTCACGCTTTGCCTGGCAAAACCGCCAGGCACCTTTGCTGGAATTGTTCTAAGGCGTAAAGCCGGCATGGCTCTGACCGACGACATTCATCTGCTTTCCCAGCTTCCGCTGTTCAAGGACATGAGCGAGGACCAGCTGCGGCTGATCGCCTTCGGCGCCGACCGGCGGATGATCGCCGCCGGCCAGATGCTGTTCCGCCAAGGATCGCCGGCCGAGAGCGCCTATGTCGTCTTGAGCGGCAGGCTGGAACTCAGCACGACGAGCAGTGACGGCATGCAGCGGGCGGAGGCGGTCGCCGGACCGGGAACACTGATTTCGGAGCTGGCGCTGGTCACCCTGGTGGAGCGCAAGTTCACCGCGATCGCGCGCGAGGACACGAGCATCATCCGCATCACCCGCGCCCTCTTCCATCGGCTGCTCGAGGAATATCCCGATGCGGCCCGTCTGATCGAAAACCGCATTCGCGACAATCTCGCCGAACTTGCGGCCAAGGCGGCAAGCCAGTTCCATCGATTCAGCTGAATCTTGTCAGAGCGCAGGGCAATGATGGAGCGCAGCCCAGGAGCGCAAGCTCACCCGCAGCCGAGGCCGTCGATCGCCGCCGCAAGCTTCACGAGATCTGACGCGTAGAACCCGGCGGCATTGATGCAGTTCGTCTCGAGCAGCTTCAATCCCTCTTCGGTACGGCAGACGTCGATGACATAGGCCGGCGAGTAGCCGGGGTTGATGTCCACCATGCGCTGCCCGAACTCCAGCACATCGTCATCGATCTCGTAGCGGTGGATGACACGCGATCCATCTTTGTAGAGCGAATAGGTGACGATCCGATCATCGACGGCCCAGAGACGCCATTCGCGCAGGATGCGGACAGGCGTGGTGAGCATCAGCAGCGTGTCGTGGCGAAGCGATCCTGCCGGGATTTCCTCCTCGTCAAGCGCAAGCACCCGCTCCGCCATCCGGATGATCTCGCCCGTCGATTTCACGTTGCCGGGCTCTTCCTTGCTGTCGTCGACGGGGCGCAGGAACCATTCCCTCCCATCATCGGCCAGATGCGTGGGGATGTCTCGGAGCGTCAGGAACAGCGCGTCGGCTCCGTTGAGAAGGTAGGGATGCCAAACCTGTTCCTGGACGAAAGGACGCAGCTTGAATACGCCCGGCCAGTAGCCGTTCGCCTCGGCGTTATTCCACAATGAATAGGAGCCGAACATCACCACGGAGCCGGGATCGGGAACGACCGGCTCGGGGATGAGCTCGCCGACGAACGGGACGACCTTGTGCCATGTGTACGAGATACCCAGCCGGTCGAGCGCCTCGGCCAGCTTCTGGGTGTCTTCGAACCGCTGAAGAAGCCACTGCATCAGAAGTCGAAATGCGCCGTTACCGGCACGTGGTCCGACGGCCGGTCCCAGCCGCGCGCCTCCTTCAGGATTTCGATCCGCTGGAGATGCGGCCCGAGATCCGATGACGACCAGATGTGGTCGAGGCGGCGGCCACGATCGGCCGCCTCCCAGTCTTTGGCGCGGTAGCTCCACCAGGTATAAAGCTTCTCGCTTGCCGGAACGTGCTGGCGCATGAGATCGAGCCAGGCGCCGCGCTTCATCACCTCGAGCAGCCCGTCGGTTTCTACGGGCGTATGGCTGACGATTTTCAGCAGTTGCTTGTGCGACCAGACATCGTGCTCCAGCGGTGCGATGTTGAGGTCGCCGACCAGGATGGCGGAGGTGTTGGCCTCGCCATTGGCTTTCAAGAGCTTCATCTCCTCGATGAAATCGAGCTTGTGGCCGAATTTCGGATTGATCGTGCGATCCGGCTCGTCGCCGCCGGCCGGGACGTAGAAATTGTGCAGCCGCACACGGCGATTGCCGCGCTCGAACACCGCCGATATGTGACGGGCATCGCCAACGCCGCAATAATCCTGCCGGTGATCCTCCGTCAGCGGAATTCGCGAGGCGATTGCGACCCCGTGATACCCCTTCTGGCCATGGATGATGATGTGATCGTAGCCCAACGCCCGCAAAGGTGCTGCAGGGAAGAGCTCGTTCGGCACCTTGGTCTCCTGCAGGCAGAGAATGTCAGGCCTCTGTTTGAGCACGAGCTGCTCGACGATCGGCATGCGCAGCCGCACCGAATTGATGTTCCAGGTCGTAATCGAAAAACCCATGCCCAAGCCCTTTCACACTTTCATGAAAGGGCTTTAGAACAAAGGCGGGCAGGAGGAAACCGGCAGCGCGCAAAGCTTCAGGCGATCAACCGAAAACCCTCAGTCGCGTGAAGCTGCCGTACCCGGAATGCTCTCGTAAGGCACACGGAAGACGCGGTCGTCGAACTGCACGCCTGTCTTGACGTTGAAGATCATCACCGACGTATCCTTGCCCTGGTTGTCGGTGATCGTCCACTGGCGCAGATCATAGGTCTTCGGATCGAACATCATGGTGATCGTCGAGTTTCCGAACACCGTATTGTTACCGAGCGCGATCGTCGTCAGGTCCGACTCCTCCTTCACGCCCTTCACCATGCCGGCCGAAAGGTCGATATGCTGCGCCAGGAGCAGGCTGAGCGGAGTCTTCGAGAGCGGATAGAGATCCCAGGTCTTGAGCTTCATATTGCCGATGGCGACATTCTTGCCGTCGGCGATCACCCGCATCGGCGACGGATCGTCGTAGTTGAAACGCAGCTTGCCGGGACGCTGGATGAAGAACTTGCCGCCGGTCTGTTCGCCGCGTGGACCGAACTGGACGAATTCGCCCTGCATCGTCGTGACGCCGGAGAAATGATCGGCGATTGCCTGCGCCGTGCCGGAGGCGGGCGCGGCCGCCTGCGCGATGGCGCTGAGAGGAACGGCGCTCGCCATAGCAGCGACGGCGAAAGCGCCGAGAAGATCGCGGCGCGTCATCGCCAGGCCGGAGAGGAAGGAATCGGAGTTACGCATCTAAATCTCCTTAATGCGATCTGCATGCCGCCGAAAGGCGGCGTCTTCAAGGCGTTGCGATCGGCGCGCGAAAAGCAACGGCGTTGATGCCACCGCGTTTCCGCCAAAGCGGCCACATCAGAAATATATGGCGCTTGTCTCAGCGGTCGAGGATATCGCCCTCGGTCGGAACGAGGATTTCTCGTTTGCCGGCATGGTTGGCCGGCCCGATGATGCCTTCCTTCTCCATGCGCTCGATCAGCGAGGCGGCTCTATTATAGCCGATACCAAGCCGGCGTTGGACGTAAGAAGTCGAAGCCTTGCCGTCGCGCAGCACGATGGCGACGGCCTGATCATAGGGATCTTCCGAATCCGAAAGGTTCGACGTGCCGGCCGGACCGCCGCCGCCATAATCGCCGTCCTCGTCGTCATCGGCGGTGATCGCATCGAGATATTGCGGCGAGCCCTGCGTCTTCAGGTAGGAGACGATCTCTTCCACCTCGACATCCGAAACGAACGGCCCGTGGACGCGCTGAATGCGCCCGCCGCCCGCCATGTAGAGCATGTCGCCCATGCCGAGCAGCTGTTCGGCGCCCTGTTCCCCGAGAATGGTGCGGCTGTCGATCTTCGAGGTGACCTGGAAGGAAATGCGGGTCGGGAAATTCGCCTTGATCGTGCCGGTGATGACGTCGACCGACGGACGCTGGGTCGCCATAATCACGTGGATGCCGGCCGCACGCGCCATCTGCGCCAGGCGTTGGACCGCGCCTTCGATGTCCTTGCCGGCGACCATCATCAGGTCGGCCATCTCGTCGATGATGACGACGATATAGGGCATCGGCTTGAGGTCGAATTCCTCGGTCTCGTACATGGCTTCGCCGGTATGGCGGTCGAAGCCGGTCTGCACCGTGCGCGAGATCACCTCGCCCTTCGAGAGCGCCTGTTCGACGCGCGTATTGAAGCCGTCGATATTGCGCACGCCGATCTTCGACATCTTCTTGTAGCGCTCTTCCATCTCGCGCACAGTCCATTTGAGCGCGACGACGGCCTTCTTCGGATCGGTGACGACAGGCGAAAGCAGATGCGGAATGCCGTCATAGACGGAGAGCTCGAGCATCTTCGGGTCGATCATGATCAGCCTGCACTGTTCCGGCGTCATGCGGTAGAGCAGCGACAGGATCATGGTGTTGATGGCGACCGATTTGCCCGAACCGGTGGTGCCGGCGACGAGCAGGTGCGGCATCTTGGCGAGGTCGGCGATGACGGCTTCGCCGCCGATCGTCTTGCCGAGCGCCATGGCGAGCTTGGCCTTGCTGCCGTCGAAATCCCGCGACGCGATCAATTCGCGGAGATAGACGGTCTCGCGCGTCTGGTTCGGCAATTCGATACCGATCGCATTGCGGCCCGGCACGACGGCGACGCGGGCGGCAATGGCGCTCATCGAACGGGCGATATCGTCGGCAAGACCGATGACGCGTGACGATTTGATGCCGGGCGCCGGCTCCAGTTCGTACAGCGTGACGACGGGACCTGGACGGACGTGAATGATTTCGCCTTTGACGCCGAAATCCTCCAGCACACCCTCGAGCATGCGGGCATTCTGCTCCAGCGCATCGGCCGACAGTGTCGAATCGCGCACCACGTTCCTGGGCTCGGCGAGCAAATGCATCGATGGAAGCTGGAAACCTTCGGCGCGAATGAACGAGCCCTGCGCTTCCCGCTCGACACGGGCGCCGGGCTTCGGACGCGTGATCGCCGGGACGACGCGAGGTTCCGGTTTGGCGGCGGCTTTTGCCGGCGCACGGATCATCCAGTCGTCGTCATCGTCGTCGGGCAAAATGTCGGCCGGACGCGGCGGCATGTCGGTATCGAAGGGCGGACCGTCGTCCTCATCCTCATCGTCGATGGAAAGCGACGGCGCGGCGACGAGGCGGCGGGGCGAAGTCGAACGCGGCTCCATCGATGGTTCCAGGCGCTCGCCGCGGACGACCGGCGCTTTGGCGCGGACCGGTTCGTTCAGCGTGCCGAATTCATCGTCGTTGAAATCATAGGGCGATTCGAAATCGCCCTGGCGCCGCTTGCGCGGTCCCATGCCGAACAGCCGGCGCAACCGGCCCTGGCTCATGAACCAGGCATGCGTCATGGCGCCGCTGAACGCAACCCAGCGCGATTCGTCCTCTTCCTCATCCTCGTCTCCGACCACCCGCGCCTTGCTTGTTGTCTCGACGTAATCGTCCTCGATTTCGTCCTCGGCCTCACTGCGGCCGACAAGGCCTGATGCGAAGAGCATCATCCAGGCGGTCGGCACGGCAAAGATGCAGCCGACGACCATGGCGAAGGTGCCGGTGGGATAAGCGCCGACGAAGAGCGCGGGAAAGCGCAGGATCATATCGCCGATGACGCCGCCGATACCGTTCGGGATCGGCCAGGTGAGCGGCGGCGGAAAACAGCCGATGACGGCGGAGGAAAGCACCGAGCCGACAAGCCAGGCGCCGAGGCGGGCGGGGATGCGGTCGAAGCGACGGCCGGAGATCATCGTCAGCGCCCAGGCGACGATCGGCAGCATCGCCACGACGCTGGCAAGCCCCAGGAACTGCATGACGATATCGGCAAAGGCAGCACCGCTGTAGCCGAGAATATTCGTCGGCAGGTTGGCGGTGGCGTAGGAATAGCTCGGATCGGCGACGTTCCACGTCGCCAGCGCCGCAACGCAGAAAGCCAGCAGCAGAAAGATCGCAAAGCCGATGAGTGCCTGGATCTGCCGCAGCATGAATGCCGAGAAGGAGAACCGATCCGGACGGCCATCCATTGCCGGCGACGTGCTTCTTGCCATGTGTCTAACCCGTCCAATGCCTGAGGGCATGCGAATCACCGAAGCTTCGCCATGCCAAATGCGTCCGCTCTACCTAATCAGAGCCGGGTTAAAGCGATGTTAACCATGCGTGCCTGGACATGCATTCCCGACATGGAAATGAAAAAGGCCCGAACCTTGAAAGGTCCGGGCCAAATGCGGTCTATGGTTAGAGCATTTCCGGGTCTAGCCCGGACAAGCTCGAGATAGGCCGCGACGGGCCGTGAAGCGGCGCCCTTCTGCCGGGCGCCGCAATCCCCTGTGATCAGGAAGAGTGGTAGGCAGCTTCGCCGTGGGTCGAAAGGTCGAGACCTTCGCGCTCAGCTTCGACGCTGACGCGCAGGCCGATGACGACGTCCACGATCTTGTAGAGGATCGCCGAGCCGATGCCCGACCACAGCAGCGTCGTCAGCACGCCCTTGGCCTGGGCCAGCACCTGGGTTGCCGTGCCGGCATAGGAGGCAGCGAAATCGGCCGTCGAATAATCGACGATGCCTGCACCGCCGAGCGCCGGGTTGACGAGGATACCGGTGCCGAGGGCGCCGAGGATGCCGCCGACGCAGTGGACGCCGAAGACGTCGAGGCTGTCGTCGTAGTTGAACTTGTTCTTCACGACATCGACGAAGAAGTAGCAAACCGGCGAGACGATCAGACCGAGAACGATCGAGCCCATCGGGCCGGCAAAACCTGCAGCCGGGGTGATGGCGACCAGACCGGCAACCGCACCGGAAGCACCGCCAAGCATCGAGGCCTTGCCGCGGGCGAGGCTTTCGACAATGCACCAGGAGACGGCGGCAGCTGCCGTCGCGACGAACGTGTTGATGAAGGCAAGCGAGGCATAGCCATTGGCTTCGAGGTTGGAGCCGGCATTGAAGCCGAACCAGCCGACCCACAGCAGCGAGGCGCCGACCATGGTCAGCGTCATCGAATGCGGAGCCATGATTTCCTTCTTATAGCCCGTGCGCTTGCCGAGCATGATCGCACCGACGAGACCAGCAATACCGGCATTGATGTGAACGACCGTGCCGCCGGCGAAGTCGATTGCGCCATAGGAGAAGATCAGACCGGCCGGCGAGGTGTAAGAGCTCGGACCACCCCAGAACCAGACCATGTGCGCCATCGGGAAGTAGATGAAGGTGACCCACAGCACGACAAAGAGCATGACGGCCGAGAACTTGACGCGTTCGGCGAAGGCGCCGACGATCAGGCCGGGCGTGATGCAGGCGAAGGTCATCTGGAAGACGATGAAGGTGTATTCCGGAATGGCGACGCCCTTCGAGAAGGTTTCGGCGAGCGACGATGTGTTGACGCCGGCAAGGAACGCCTTGGAGAAGCCGCCGACGAAGCTGTTCAGCGAGCCGCCGTCGGTGAAGGCGAGCGAATAGCCGTAGGTGACCCAGAGCAGCGCCACGACGGCGGTGATCATGAACACCTGCATCAGCACGGAGAGCATGTTCTTGGCGCGCACGAGGCCGCCGTAGAACAGCGCAAGGCCGGGGATGGTCATCAGCAGGACGAGTGCCGAGGAGATAAGCATCCAGGCATTGTCACCCTTATCCATGGTGAAGGCAGGAGCGGCAGCAGCGGTGGTGGCGGCGGCCGGCGCAGCCTCCTGAGCGAAAGCGACAACCGGCGCCAGAAGCGCAGCCGTTGCTACGCCGATCAGCGCAAAGGGGGAAGAAAACTTCGAAGTCGACATTGAAAAAAGCTCCTTGGACCGCCGCTTACAGCGCTTCTGAATCGGTTTCGCCCGTACGGATACGCACGGCATGATCGATCGAATAGACGAAAATCTTGCCGTCACCGATCTGGCCGGTCTTGGCCGACGCCGCGATGGCTTCAACCGCCCTGTCGACCAGTTCCGATGCGACGGCGATTTCGATCTTGAGCTTCGGCAGGAAGCTGACCGCATATTCGGTGCCGCGATAAATTTCGGTATGTCCCTTCTGGCGCCCGTAGCCCTTCACTTCGGTTACGGTCAGGCCCTGAATGCCGATCGCCGTAAGGGCTTCGCGGACCTCATCGAGTTTGAACGGCTTGATAATAGCCATCACAATTTTCATCTGGTTTCCCATCCTTCGTTATCCTCGGCGCGGAGCCGACTCTCCTTGCCGCTGACGTTCCTGAACAGCGACCGGCGATATACATTCAAAGGACGTGCCAGATTCGAAGCCGAAGTTAACTTATTGAAAAATAAATGTTATAATTAGGAGTGCCAATAAACAGGCAATTGACCGACCAATAAGCGCACAAATAATGCGCAAATTTGCAAATATGCCTGTTATTTATTCATTTGCCTTTTTCCGAATCAATCCTTCTTGCGCGACGGATGCGATCAACACACCCATTCGCGTGAACAGGCTCCCGCGAGTCAATCCCCTGGCGCCCGAAGCCGAGGGGCTGTCCTGCGTATAGAGCAGCCAGTCGTCGAGCTTGCACGGCCGGTGAAACCACATGGAGTGATCGAGACTTGCCACCTGCAGGCTCTGGTCGAAGATGGACGTTCCGTGGGCATAAAGCGACGTATCGAGCAGCGTCATGTCTGAGAGATAGGCAAGCACCGCCGCCTGATAGAGCCGGTCGTCGGGAACCGGCCCGGTGGCGCGCACCCAGACGTCCTGCCGCGGGTCGAGCTTCCTGTCGGAAAAATAATGGGTCAGCGAGACGGGGCGGATCTCGATCGGCCGCTCGCGCTCCCAGTACTTCCGGATCGCTTCCGGCGCGTGCGCGAGATATTGCTCCTTGATCTGCTGTTCGCCGAGCAACTCTTCGGGCATTGCCACGTCGGGCATGGCGATCTGGTGGTCGAAGCCCGCTTCCTCCACCTGGAAAGAAGCCGACAGCGCGAAGATCGCCTTGCCGTGCTGGATCGCGACGACGCGCCGGGTGTTGAAGCTCGATCCGTCGCGGATGCGCTCCACCTGGTAGATGATCGGCACCGAGGGATCGCCGGGGCGCATGAAATAAGCGTGCAGCGAATGCACGAAGCGCTCGGCCCCGATGGTGCGCTGCGCCGCCATCAGCGCCTGGCCGATGACCTGGCCGCCGAAGACCCGCTGCCAGCCGGCCTGCGGACTGCGGCCGCGGAAGATATCGACCTCGATCGGCTCCAGATCGAGCGTCGCAAGGAGCCTCTCCATCGCCGAAGGTTCGGTCGTCTCGCGCGTCATTTTGTATGCCTCCCAGCGGTAGGAAGTGAAGTTGCGATGATCTATATAGATCACATCTGAGGCACAAGGTACGGGAGCGGCGTGATGCTGGATATGCTGGTTGTGGGCGGGGGTTATGTCGGCCTTTCCGTGGCCGTCGCGGTCAAGCAGGCAGCGCCCCATCTGAACGTCACGGTCGTCGAGGCCGCGCCCGAGCATGCCTGGAAAAACGATACGCGCGCTTCCGCCGTCATCGCGGCGGCGGCAAAGATGCTTGAAATCTTCGGCATCTGGAACGAAATCGAGCCGGAAACGCAGCCGATCACCAAGATGATCGTGACGGATTCCCGGACCTCCGATCCGGTTCGCCCGGTTTTCCTCACCTTCGACGGCGAAGTGGCCGAAGGCCGGCCCTTTGCCCACATGGTTCCGAATGTCGCCATGGTGGCAGCACTTCGCGGCGCCTGCGAACGGCTCGGCATCGACATACGCCACGGACTTGGCGCGACGGAGCTCAAGACGCAGGACAGCCATGCGACCGTCACGCTTTCGGACGGCAGCACGCTGGACTGCCGGCTGGTGGTTGCCTGCGACGGCGTGCGCTCGAAGCTGCGCGATCTCGCCGGCATCAGGACGGTCACCTGGGACTACGGCCAGTCCGGCATTGTCGCGACCGTCGAACATGAGCGGCCGCACGAGGGCTGCGCCGAGGAGCATTTTTTGCCGGCCGGCCCCTTCGCCATCCTGCCGCTCCGGAACAACCGCTCCTCGCTCGTCTGGACGGAACGCACGCATGATGCCGACCGGCTGGTCACCGCCGACGATCTGATCTTCGAGGAGGAGCTGGAACGCCGCTTCGGCCACAAGCTCGGGGCGCTGAAGGTCATCGGCGACAAACGCGCGTTTCCGCTCGGCCTGACGCTTGCCCGCGCCTTCGTCGCGCCGCGTCTGGCGCTGGCCGGCGACGCCGCCCACGGCATCCATCCAATCTCGGGACAGGGCCTCAATCTCGGCTTCAAGGACGTGGCGGCGCTCGCCGAAACGATCGTCGAGGCCGACCGCCTCGGTCTCGATATCGGCTCGATCAACATCCTCGAGCGCTACCAGACTTGGCGGCGCTTCGACACCTTCCGCATGGGCGTGACGACCGACGTGCTGAACCGGCTTTTTTCTAACGACGCAATGCCGATCCGTATCGCCCGCGATGTCGGTCTCGGCATCGTCGACCGGCTGCCGCGCCTCAAATCCTTCTTCATCAGCCAGGCGGCCGGAACAGCGGCAAAGGATAATCCGCGGCTGCTGGCCGGCCAGACGATTTAGCCGAAGTCGGAGAGGCTATTCGTCGAGGCGGCGGGCCTCTGACACCAGCATGATCGGAATGCCGTCGCGGATCGGATAGGCAAGCTGCGCCTTTTCCGAGACGAGCTCATTGTGTTCGCGATCATAGGAAAGCCGGCCCTTAGAGAGCGGACAGACCAGGAGTTCCAGCAGTTTCGGATCGACGCGGCTCAGTTTTTCGTCCATGACCGCAGTTTACTGCAGAACCGTATCGGAGTCACCGAAGACCCGCGCCAGCACGATTTCGGTAATGGCGATCAGCGTCTCGGCCCGCGTCTTCAGGTCCGGCGCCTCCAGGAGCGCCTGTTTTTCAGCCGGCCCGAACGGCGACATCATGGCAAGTGAATTGACGAGCGTCAGGTTGCTGGCCCGCTCGACGCTCTCCCAGTCGGCCTCCAGCTTATTGGCATCGAGATAGGCCTTAAAAGCGGTCAGCAGCGCCGTACGGTCGACCGCCTCCTCCTCGTTCTCGGCCGAGAGATCGGCAATGAAGGGCGCGATGCGGAAGGTGCGGAAAGGATCGCTGGTCACCTTCTCCTCCAGCAGCCGGAAGCGGCAGACACCGGTCAGCGACACGATATAGCGCCCGTCGCCGGTCTCGGCAAAGGAGGTGATACGACCGAGGCAGCCGACGGCGGCAAGATTGTGCTCGCCGCCCTTGTCCTCATGTTCGCCGAGTGCCGGCTGGACCATGCCGATCAGCCGGTTTCCGGCAAGGGCTGCATCCAGCATCGCCAGATAACGCGGCTCGAAGATGTTGAGGGGAAGCTGACCGGCGGGCAGGAGGAGGGCCCCGGTCAGGGGGAAGACGGCGATCGCATCGGGCAGATCGCCCGGCTTCAGGTATCTGGCATTACCGACTTGCATGAAACCGTCCCGCATTCTGGTGGACGGGCACGCCCGTCCTGACGAGAATGTGGTGCCCCCGCCCGAAAACGCAAGGGCGGATGTTCATCTTAAGAGAACAGCATCGCCGAAAGCTTGCGCCGCGCGGCAACCGTCGCCGGATCCTTGAACCCCCAGACCTCGAAAAACTGCAGCAGTTGCCGGCGAGCGCCGTCATCGTCGAAGGCGCGATCCTTGCGCATGATGAGAAGCAGATGTTCGGCGGCTTCCTCGCGCCGGCCTTCGACATTGAGGATCTTGGCGAGCTTCAGCCGCGCCTCGTGATTATCGGGATTGGCAGCCAGTTCACGCTCGAGCGCAACGGGATCGCCAAGCTTGCGCGCCTCCTCGATCTGGTCGAGCTTCTTCAGCACCGCCTGGATGCCGGCGTCCTTCGCCAGCTCCTCCGGCAGATCAGTCAGCGTTTCGCGCGCCCGCTGATGCTGGTTTGCGGCGATCATGCATTCGGCCATTCCGGCAAGCGCCTTGGCATTCTCGGGATCGGCCTGCATGACGGCGCCGTAAAGCTGCGCCGCCTCGTTGATGTTGCCGGCAGCGAGCAGCTCCGCCGCCTCCGTCAGCACGGCTTCGATTTCGGCCGCCTCATCGGCACCGGCAGGCCCGGCGATACGGTCGATGAACTGAGTGATCTGACTTTCCGGCACCGCGCCCATGAAGCCGTCTGCCGGACGGCCATTGACGAAGGCAATGACGGCAGGAATCGACTGGATGCCGAGTTGGCCGGCAATCGAGGGATGGTCGTCGATGTTCATCTTGACCAGACGAACGCGGCCCTTGGCTTCATTGACCACTTTCTCCAGCACCGGCGTCAGCTGCTTGCAGGGACCGCACCAAGGCGCCCAGAAATCCACCAGCACCGGCTGTTTGCGCGACGCCTCGATGACGTCCTTGCCGAAATTCGCAGTCGTCGTGTCGCTGATGTAGCTGCCGGCCGCAGCCGCCGCTTCCGGCTGAGCGCCGAAGCTTGCCGTTGCCGACATCTGATTTCCGAAGGAACCGTTATAGGGGTTGTTGCTGCCGCTCATTGGTATCTCCCGCCGCGCCGATCCTGCCGGCATCATTGTAGCGCTAAAATCGTATGTCAGGACGTCACTTTCAAGACAAGCGGCTTATGTCCGGTCGCTTCCATGAAACGGATGAGGTCGCCGCTCGCAATCGATGTCGTCGCATCGTTGGAGAGCGGATGGCAGTTGACGATTTCCTCGGCCATCAGATCGGCATCGAGCACGAAAGTGACGTTTCCGCCGATGTCGTTGATCGCGCCGAAGGCAGTGACCGCTCCCGGAATGACACCGAGATACTCCATCAGCTTCTCCGCTCTGCCGAAGGAGACCCGGCCGGACCCGCCAATAATGGTGTGAACCTGCTTGAGGTCGACCTCGGCATTCTCCTCCACCGTCAGCAGGAAATACCTGTCCTTCTTGTCCTTGATGAAAAGATTCTTCGTGTGGCCGCCGGGGATCGCGTCGCGCAACGCAACTGATTCGGCCACGGTGAAAACAGGCGCATGATCCACTGTCTTATGGGCGATGCCGAGCCCGTCGAGGAAGGCGAACAATTCTTCTCTTGTCTTGGGGGTATTATCGGACATCGGGTAATCCATCGAACGGAGATAAGGAAAAGTCGAGGGCGTCCTGATTTAAGTCCGTCCACAATGTTTGGCAATCTTCACAACCGACGCTCTGCCCCCAGTTTTGCGCCCTTTCCGCTCTGCCTCGCCGGACACCGAAATTTTTCTTCGCTTCTCCGTCATTTCCCTGTTGCATTTGAAAATCCGTTAGGCCATATAGCGCCCGTCGCCACGAGGCGGCGCCCACGGTCCAACGACTACCCCGGACCGATGCGGATTGAGCGGGTGTAGCTCAGGGGTAGAGCACAACCTTGCCAAGGTTGGGGTCGAGGGTTCGAATCCCTTCGCCCGCTCCAGTTTCTCCGAAATAACAGCGCTTATGGTTTTCCGACGCCAGCATAGCTGGTGTCATTGGCTCAGTACCTTCTTCACCCAGGTATCGACCTCATCGCCGCTGCTCACGTCCGCCTGCACCAGCCCGTTGATCATGAAGGTCGGCGAGACATGGACGCCGTTTTGCCTGGCATATCTGCACTGCCATTTGATCTCCCGGTCGAGATCCGGGATTGCGAAGGCGTCCTTCAGCTTCACGCTGCTATAGCCCTCCAGACGCTCGATGATCTGATTTGGCGTGACGTCCATGTTCGGGCCACCGGCGTGACGATCGAATTCGAATTCCTCCCGATGCGCGGCGACGGCGGCGATCACCTTCTTCGCCTCTCCTTGCCGCTTCCAGGGTCGAGGCTGCGATAATGCAGCGGACGATCACGCCGGAATACATATGCCAAGGCTGCGACTGCAGGCGGATCTTCACCGTGATCCTGTTTTCGCCGGCCTGATCGAGAAGGGTGTCCAGCTTATTGAATGCCTTGGCCGAATAGGAAGGCTTCGAAGATGCGTGGGCCATTGCCCCAGCTCAGGGGATCTGCGTGCCACGAAGTATCGGTCATGACGATGTCCTTTCCGTTCGTGAATTGGGTATGCAATTTAACGGATCAAGCTCCAGAAACCATGCTTCTTTCCATGTTGACGCTTCAATTCGGCGACGTAGGTGTCATGAGGTCGGGCGCTGCCGAAATCGTCGATATGAGGCGCGAGCGACGCGCATTCCGCAAGATGGCGCGCGGCGTGCTTGTAGCGGCTGGATCGGCCTTCATCGAGGGCGAAGCCGATCATCGACCGCAGCACCACGGTTGCTGCGAGCGGGTATTTCTCCTGCAGCATCTCGGCGGCCGGCGTCATCAGCTCGTAGAGGTCGCCGTCCAGTTCGGCCTGGCGCCTGGATATGAGTTTTGCTGCCTCGGCAGGCGCGGGCCAGGTGAGGAAAAAGGCAAGGGCTCGATGAACCTCCGGAAAACAGTGTGCAAAGGCGAATGCCTTCTCCTCGGCCTCGATATCGTCGAAGTCGGCGAGCCTTCGCAGGAAAGCGCGAAGGTGGTCGCCATTCAGCGACTGCTCGAAGCTTTGCCATTGATAGGCCTGCGCTTCCTCCCCTCGTCCCAGCGCGTTGAGTGCTTCGACGCGGGCATACTGCCATTCAAAAGGCAGTTCGAACCACCCCCTGTGATCGGCGGCGTCCAAAATCTCCAATGCTTCCCCGGCGCGTCCAGCTAAAAGCAAACGGTCGGCAATCTCGGCTGCGACCATAGGCGCCCTTAATGTCTCTTCCGGCTGCTGGGCGATGAAAGCATCGACATCATTCTGGGCATCGGCAATTTCCTGCAGGGCGATGCGTGCCCTCCGTTGCCGATGATTGGCGTAGATCTCGTCCTTGTAGATCGGCCCGTTGCCGCCCCAGCCGAAAATCTCCCGGTCGGCGTCGGCAGGCTTCTCCTCCGGTTCGTTAGACCATTGCACCAGGAGGCTCTTCAAACGTTCCAGGCCGTCCTTGCCCAGCGCCGGAACCATTTCGTCGATCAGCGGATCATATTGGCCGTAGTCGTTATCCTGCAGCGCGGTGAAGATCCTGTCGGCAAGGACGTCGATACCGATATGAGCGGAGCTGGCGATGACGCCGGCATCGGCGCATGCCTGATGGAACGTCTCGATGAACGCTCTGTCGTCGCTGTTGGATCGCGCGAATATCGTGTCGGCGACAGCAAGGAATTGCCAGATGAGATCGAACGCTTCCTTCGGATCGTCGGCAGCCACGACGGTGACGATCGCGGACCGCTGCGTTTCGAGGTCGGCGTTAACAGTCTTCACCTTATGCCATTCGATGACGGTGCGGGCTCGCGCGATGCTGGCGAGACGTTTCCGCACCTCACGAGCCACTTCCGCCCCGCCGTGGTTACCGGCAAGCTCCATTCGAAGCCGTCGTTTGTGGGCGGCGCTGCCGGTGCTGATTTCGATCAGCAATTCGGCGAGCCGCTGCGCACCGAGGGCCTCCAGATTCTTTGCGTTGAGAGTCGTCTTTGCTGCCATGGACCGTCGCTATCGTTTCCAGCCCGATAGTATCTCAGCGTTCACATCCGTCCAAGGTGCCGAGCGGGAAGGCGTTGGGATAATCCTAGTGCGGTTTCCGTACGTCTTCGAATTTCAGGTCAAAGCGCGCGAGATATTTGGCAAGGCGATCGGCGTCGTTGCTGCTCTTCTTTTCCAGGCGCGAGTTTGCAAACAGTGCCCGGCCGGCCGCGCTGGCGCTGGCATGCTCGCGGCAGGTGCGAAGAACGGCGGCGAGTTGAACGGCGTCGAAACGATCGAGGCGGGCAGTGGCGTCCTCGCCGAGCAGGTCGAGGAGGATGTCGTCGGAGGATTGGCGTCCCGACGAGCCGCGCCAGGCGGCCTTGAGGCGTCGAATCTCATCGTCGACCACCTCGACGGTGATTCGGCCTTGAGGCGCGAGCGTTGCCATGCGCGTGACGGAGGCGGACAAGTCGCGGAAGTTCGCGCTCCAGACAGCCTCCGAGCCGGTCGCAAACGCGAGATAGCGGCTTCGCGCCTCTTTGTTGAACGTCACGTTCTGCCCTTCACGTTCAAGGAACCGTCGAAGCTCGAAATCGAGATTGGGCTCGATATCCTCCTTGCGCTCGCGCAACGCCGGCAGCTGGAAAGTCCATAGATTGAGCCGGGCAAAGAGATCTTCGCGGAATTGACCATGATGGACGGCGTCACCGAGATCGCGATTGGTGCCCGCCAGAAGCTGGAAGTCGGCGGAAACTTCGCGGTCCGCGCCGACCGGCAGGAAGCGCTTCTCCTCGATCGCCCGCAGGCACATGGCCTGTTCATCGAGGCCGAGTTCCCCGATCTCATCGAGAAAGAGCACGCCCTTGTCCGCCGACTTCAGCAGGCCGGGCCGTTCGCCTGCGGCGCCGGTGAAGGCGCCTTTGACATGGCCGAAAAGCGCCGACATGGCGTGATCCCCACGCAGCGTTGCGCAGTTGACCTCGACGAAGGGGCCGCTGACCTTTCGCTCGACCCTCTTGAGTTCGTAGATGCGCTTGGCAAGCTGGGATTTTCCCGCGCCGGTCGGGCCGGTCAGCAAGACGGGTGCGGTAGAACGGATCACAACGCGCTCGATCTCATCGATCATTCGGTTGAAGGCGGGGTTTCGCGTCGAAATACCGGATTTCAGAAACGAGGCGGCATCAGCCTGTTCGGATGCGAAGCGCTTGGCGATTTCGTCATAGCGCGAGAGATCAAGATCGATGATGCGATGGGTTCCCGCGAAATCCTGTCCCGGCTCGCGCTCGCGCGGCGGAGAGAGTTGCAGCAACCTGCCGGGGATGATGCGCGCTTCGGTCAGGAGGAACCAGCAGATCTGGGCGACGTGAGTGCCGGTGGTGATGTTGACGAGATAGTCTTCGGCCTCGGGATCGAAACTGTAGTCGCGGGCAAAATCCCTGAGGCTCGTATAGACTTCGGAAAAGTCCCAGGGATCCCGCAGATTGATGATGCGCTGGCGAACCTCCGTCGCGGGCGAAATCGTCTCGATATCCCTGATCACAGTCTTGGCCAGCCAGTCGGAATGGTTGTCGTGGATCAGTTCCAGCCGATCGATGAAAAGACCGGTCTGTTGGCAAAGGCCGACATTCGGCCGCCAGCGCGTCCATCGGTCTTCACGCCGGCCCACGTCGAGAGTCGTTCCAAGAATGCTGATGGCGACACGGCGCTTCATCATTTATCCAAAATTATAAAGACATATATTATGAGATAGACTATTCCGGTTTCTCGAACTTGGCAATTTTGCAGGGCAGAAATTCTCTGATAATTTTTGCTATTAAAAATCAAAGATTTATGAACGGATTTGCGGAGGCTTGCCGCAGTTCTTAGAAACTGGCACGCCACTTGAATTGTATGAGGCAGAACCAAATCAAAGAGGTGCTGCCATGGTGAACAAGGCAATTTTCAAATCCTATTTTGGAAAGCTGCTCGCCGGCACGACGACGACCAACCACGAAGGCGCAGCAGCCTATGCTCTCTCGCCGCGTGAGGCCCTGGCGCAATATGCCGTCACCGGAACATTCAGCGACACCTTCTATGCGGATGCCGGGGAACAGCTCGATGCCGTGATGCGCCTTGGCGCGGAGGTCGAGCCGGAATTCCTGGCAAAGCTCGCGGTCTACGCGGCGGACAAGGGCCATATAAAGGACATGCCGGTCATGCTGCTGGCGATGCTTTCGGGCCTCGAAAGCGATGCCTTTGCGCGAGCTTTTCCGCGTGTGGTAAAGAGCGGCAAGATGTTGCGCGGCTTCGTGCAGGTCATGCGGTCGGGTGTGACCGGCCGGAAATCGCTCGGATCGCGGCCGAAGAAGATGGTCCAGGCCTGGTTCGACCGGGTGACGACGGAACAGTTCCTGCAGGCGATGGTCGGCAATGATCCGTCGCTGCCGGATGTGATCCGGATGGTGCATCCGAAGCCGCGGGATGCGAAACGTCAGGCGCTCTACGCCTGGGCGATTGGCAAGCCGTATGATATCGCCGCATTGCCGGCGGAGGCAAAGGCGTTCGAAGCGTTCAAGCGCGATAGCAGCTTGCCGCTGCCGCCCGTGCCGTTCCAGATGTTGACCTCGCTTGGTTTGAGCAAGGAGCAGTGGTCGGAAATCGCCTTGAAGGGCTCGTGGCAGATGGTGCGCCAGAACCTCAACACCTTTGCCCGAAACGGGGTGTTCGAGCTGGATGGCATGGCCGAACGGCTTGCTGCACGGATCGCCGATCCGGAAGCGGTGCGGAAGGCGCGTGTCTTCCCCTACCAGTTGATGGTGGCGTGGCATATGGCGAACCGGTCGGTTCCGGCTGTCGTTGCGGATGCTCTGCAGGATGCGATGGAGGTGGCAATCTCCAGCGTGCCGACCATCGGCGGCAATGTCGTGGTCTGCCCGGATGTTTCCGGCTCCATGTCGTCCCCCGTTACCGGTTACCGGAAGGGCGCGACATCAGCCGTCCGCTGCATCGATATCGCAGCACTCATGGCTGCGTCGTTCCTTCGACGTAACCGGCATGCGCGTATCATCCCGTTCGAACAGGACGTCGTAAACGTCCGCCTGAATGGGCGTGACAGCGTGATGACCAATGCGGCGAAGCTTGCGGCGGTCGGCGGCGGCGGAACGAACTGCTCTGCGCCGCTGCGGCTGCTGGCAAAGGAGAAGGCGGCGGTCGACCTCGTGGTCTTCGTCTCGGACAACCAGTCCTGGATGGATGCGCAGGGGCACGGCCAGGCGACCGAGATGATGGTCGAATGGGCGCGGATCAAGAGGCTGAACCCGGCTGCAAAGCTGGTCTGCCTCGACATCCAGCCTTACGTCCAGACGCCAGCCAGGGCCGAGGACGTGCTGAACATCGGCGGCTTCTCGGATGCCGTCTACGGAGCCATTGCCAGCTTCGCGGCCGGCAAGTCCGGTCCGGGCGAATGGGTTCGCAGAATCGAGGCGACCGATCTTTGAAATTGCCTCGCGCCGCCAGTGAACGGCGCGAGGCACCGTGACGAATGCCGGATGGAACTACAGACTGTCACTCTCCAGGTCGCGGGTTCGAATCCCGTCGGGTCCCCCCAAAAATAAGGACCCGTAGCTCAGCGGATAGAGCGGGTGTTCCACCATATCTCGTCGTCACGGACCAATCGAATGACATACAAACCACATGGCGAATGCCGGGGAAACTACATCGGTAACCCGAAAGGGCGCGGGTTCAAGGCCCGCCTTGTCGCCCAAATCCCGAAAGGGAGGAGGATGCGCAAGATGTTTCCTCAAGACTTGTCGCCATGACCGAAACTGCAGCGGCGAATGCCGGACGGAACTACAGCCTCCACCCTGAGGTGGCCCGACAGGTTCGACTCCTGTCCTTGGCGGCGCTCTCTGGCACGAGCGGGGCCACACAGGTTCGTCCACCTTTGTCGCCGCTGCAAGTAATGCCTGGTGAATGCCGGCAGGACTACAGGAAAG
Organism: Rhizobium aethiopicum; assembly: GCF_014197535.1. Lineage (GTDB taxonomy): Bacteria > Pseudomonadota > Alphaproteobacteria > Rhizobiales > Rhizobiaceae > Rhizobium > Rhizobium aethiopicum_A. Next base: position 246,507 of record NZ_JACIFV010000003.1, on the reverse strand, counting down.
AGCACTCCGCCGATCTCCGGCGGAGAGGTCGGATGTTCAAATTATCCCATCTCCCGCAAGGGACGTGTAGCTCAGCAATCATCCCGCCAACCTGTTGTCACCGGGATGCAAGAAACTTGGGCGAATGCCCCCGGTCGGACTACAGGGCCGCATCGCGCCATCGGTGATGGAATGCGTGCGGTAAGGTCTCCGGGAAAATCGTCGCCCAGGCGAGCATCAAACGTAACGAAGAAGAAGGACTGCAGACGCAGAAAAGAAGATGACCGAGATAATGAGCGGACAGGATCTGATCGATGCAGGCATGAGCCAGGGCAAGTGGTTTCGCCCGGCCCTCGATGCGGCCAACAGGGTTTTGAGCCAAGGCGGTTCGGCCGCAGAGGCGCTCGAAGCGGCAAGGGCTTTTCAGCCGGCGCCGACGCTCGCCTTGAGGGCGAATAACGATATCGAGATCTATTCCAATATCCGCGCCGAGAACACCTTCGAGCAGGACAATGTCGAGAAGGTCAACGCCACGATGCGGGCGCTTGCACGCACGCCGGTCGTCCGGGCTGCAGCGATCATGCCCGATGCTTGCCCGGCCGGGCCGATCGGCACCATTCCGGTTGGTGGCGTCGTGGCATCGGAGGCGATCCATCCGGGCATGCACTCGGCGGATATCTGCTGCTCCATGGCGATCTCGATCTTCCCGGATGTCGATCCGAAATCACTTCTGGACGCCGTGCATGCGGTGACGCATTTCGGTCCCGGGGGCCGTCCGCGCGGCGCGCAGATCAAGCCTTCCGAAGCGACGCTGTCGGCCTTCCAGCAGAACCCGTTCCTGCGGGACGGGGCGCTCAGTGCCGGCATCGAACATTTCGGCACCCAGGGCGACGGCAATCACTTCGCCTATGTCGGCACGATGAAATCGACCGGTGAGACCGCACTCGTCACCCATCACGGGTCGCGTGCGCCGGGTGCCCGGCTCTACGACAAGGGCATGAAGACGGCGAACCGCTTCCGCGAGCAGATCTCGCCGGAAACGCTGCGGGACAATGCCTGGATCCCCGCCGACACCGAAGAGGGCGAGCTCTACTGGTCGGCTCTGCAGACTATCAGGCAGTGGACGAGGGAAAACCACTATGTCGTGCATGACATGGCAGCAGAGGCGCTCTCGGCAAAAGTGGCCGATCGTTTCTGGAACGAGCACAATTTCGTTTTCCGGAAATCGGACGGCCTCTTCTATCACGGCAAGGGAGCGACGCCCGCCTTCGACAAATGGGCTGAGGATGCGACCGATCTGACGATCATTCCGCTCAACATGGCGGAACCGATCCTGATCGTCCGCGGCTCCAACGCCCCCCATGGCCTCGGCTTCTCGCCGCATGGCGCCGGCCGTAACTTTTCGCGCAGCGCCCATATGCGGCGCCTGGCGGAAGAATATGGCGCCGATGCCCGCGGCTTGAGCCCGAACAACCTGGCGGCGATCCTGGAAAAGGAGACCGCGGGCCTGGACGTTCGCTTCTTCTCGGGCTTTGCCGACGCCTCGGAACTGCCGAGCGCCTACAAGTCTGCCGCCAATGTGCGTGCGCAGATCGAGCATTACGGTCTGGCCGAGGTGGTTGACGAGGTCATTCCCTATGGAAGCATCATGGCCGGTGACTGGCAGAAGGATGCACCCTGGCGTCGTAAACGGGAACGCCGTTGATTGCCTGCGGCAATGCTGCGGCCTTTGCCATATCGGCAAGGGCCGCAGCAGTAGGTGCATGCCATTCCGCCGCCGATTTATATTACTTTATCAAGGCCTAAGTATCCGCATCTCTTCGCATTATCTAAAAAATAACGCTGCCTCGTAACCACTCCTAAAGCCAGGTCTGGCACCTTGTCGGCACTCGATATTTGCGTCCAAATTTTCGGCTGGGGTTTTGTTATGAGTCACAATAAGGACGCCTGGGTCAGCCAGCGCGCTTATTCGCTGTGGGAATCGGAAGGCAGGCCGGAAGGCCGCGGGGAAAGCCATTGGATGCAGGCGCTCAAGGAATTCGAGCAGCTGGAACTGACGAAAGCCTCGCCCGACGGAAACGACCTTATCGAGAAGCTGAAGGCGGCCGGGCGGCTGATGCGGGTCTATGACGGAGCGGCCCCCGCCGTCGAGCACGATCTGCAGCTGAAAGCGGCGCGTTAAAACATTTTCCTGTCAGATTGAAGCACTCACACCGCCGGAGGCGGCAATGTGTCGTCCTGATACTATTGGCGGGCGGCCCAGCCGAGGCCGCGCCGCAGGATGAGCGGCATGTAGGGGTGGTCGAACTCGGCAGCGACATGGCCGAGAGCGGAATAGAAGATGCGGCCGGCGCCGAAATGGCGTTTGAAGACGACGGGCATCACCACGTTGCGCGCCGCCGGATCGTAGGCGCCGGTGAAGGTGGTGGTCGCCAGGATTTCGACTGTCGGATCATAATGCAGATAATATTGCTCCGAACGGTAGTCGAAGTCGGGAATGCCCTCCATGACAGGATCGTCCTGGCGAGTGACGGCGACACGGAAATCGATGATGTTGCCGGGATGGGCGACCCAGGTGACGCCGCAGACGTAGCGGAAAGGCGCGCTTTCCTTGAAGGAGGTGGCGAGCGCGCCGTGATGGCCGGCGAGTCCGAGACCTCCGCGCACGGCCTCGACCAGGGCGCTGGCATGGGGCTTTTCCAGCGTTTCGCCGGTGATGATGGGCACCAGCAGATCTGCCTTCGCCAGGGTCGGAGACCCGAATATGCCGAGATCGCCGGTCACCTCCACCGCAAAATCGTCCTCGCGCAGGAGATCGGCGACGATATGGGCGCATTGTTCCGGCTCGTGGCCCTGCCAGCCGCCCCAGACGATCAATGCCTTCCTCATTCCCGGTCTCCCTGACTGATTGCTGTGGATCGTTGATCATCACCCGATGATACAAGCCGCTTAAATCGGGCGGTCATGCAAATCACGCGAATAATTGATCGATTTCGCCGTTTCGGCCAATCGCAAACCGCCGGTTTCGGCATTTGACGTATTGTCCGCTCGTGCCGATCGCAGTTCCTTCTTTTTATTGACGTGTATCTCGTCTAGGTTTCTTCCATCTCTCACTGATGATTAAGGGTGGTGCATGGCAGGTGAAACGGTTCTTGTGGTCGGCGGCGCCGGTTATATCGGCTCGCATACGTGCCTCGACCTGGCGAACAAGGGCTATAGGCCTGTCGTCTTCGATAATTTTTCAAACGGCCATCGCGAGTTCGTCAAATGGGGGCCGGCGGAAGAGGGCGACATTCGCGATCGTGCCCGGCTGGACGAGGTGCTGGCCAAACACAAGCCGGCGGCCATCCTACACTTTGCGGCGCTGATCGAGGTCGGCGAGTCGGTCAAGGATCCGGTTTCCTTCTATGAAAACAATGTCATCGGCACTTTGACGCTGCTTTCGGCAGCGCAAGCGGCCGGCATCAATGCCTTCGTCTTCTCCTCCACCTGCGCCACCTATGGCCTGCCGCAGAGCGTGCCGCTCGACGAGACGCACCGGCAAGTGCCGATCAATCCCTACGGCCGGACGAAATATATCGTCGAACAGGCGCTTGCCGATTACGACCAGTACAAGGACCTGCGCTCGGTGGTGCTGCGTTATTTCAATGCGGCCGGCGCCGATTTCGAAGGCCGGATCGGCGAATGGCACCAGCCGGAAACGCATGCGATTCCCTTGGCGATCGACGCCGCACTCGGCCGTCGCCAGGGTTTCAAGGTGTTCGGCAGCGACTACGAGACGCGCGACGGCACCTGCGTGCGTGACTACATCCATGTGCTGGATCTTGCCGACGCGCATGTGCGCGCCGTCGAATATCTGCTGAAGGGCGGCGATTCCGTCGCGCTCAACCTCGGCACCGGCACGGGCACGACGGTCAGGGAATTGCTCGGGGCGATCGAGGACGTGTCGAACCGCCCCTTTCCGGTCGAATATATCGGCCGGCGCGAAGGGGATTCGCATACGCTGGTCGCCAACAACGACAAGGCGCGCGACGTGCTCGGCTGGGTGCCGCAGTATGATCTGTCCGAGATCATAAGTTCCGCCTGGAACTGGCATGCAAAATCCAACCAGCATTGAGCCGAAACGCATTGAGAAGCTCCGCCGGCCCAATATTCTGCTGATCACTGCGGACCAATGGCGTGGCGGCTGCCTATCGGCGGTCGGTCATGCTTGTGTGAAAACACCTCACATCGATGCGCTGGCACGCGAAGGCACGCTCTTCCGGCAGCATTATGCCGGGGCGGCCCCCTGCTCGCCGGCCCGGGCCACGCTCTATACCGGCCTTTATCAGATGAACCACCGCGTCTGCCGCAATGGTTCGCCGCTCGACGCGCGCTTCGACAATCTGGCGCTGGCGGCCCGGCGGGCGGGATACGACCCGACGCTGTTCGGCTATACCGACACGGCGCCCGATCCGCGCGGCATGGATGCGGCCGACCCGCATCTGACGACCTATGAAGGCGTGTTGCCGGGTTTTACCGCTCGCCAGCTCCTGCCCGAGCATGAGCGGCAATGGCTCTCATGGCTCAGGTCACGTGGCCATGCAAATGCCGTCAGCCGCGACATCCATATCCCCGTCGGTGCGCAAGCCGGCGTAATTTCCGATGCGGCGCCAGCCTATTCCAGCGATGAGACCCAGACCGCCTTCCTGGCCGGCGAGTTCATTCGCTGGATGGGAGAACAGGACCGACCGTGGTTTGCGCATGTTTCTTTCTTGCGTCCGCACCCGCCATTTTCCGTGCCGGCGCCGTTCAACCGGATGTACAAGCCGGGTGACGGGCCGGCCTTTGCGCGTGCGGAAAATCGCGAAGCGGAACAGGAGGCTCATTCCTATCTCGCCTATGCCATGTCGCTCACCGACAAGGGCAGCTTCATTCACGGGGCGCAAGGGCCGCTCAGCGCCTGGAGCAGTGAGAATTTCGCGGCGATCCGGGCGATTTATTACGGGATGATCTCAGAGGTCGATGCGCAGCTCGGCCGGATCTGGCAGGCGCTGAAGGATGCAGGGTCTTGGGAGAATACGCTCGTCGTCTTCACCTCGGACCACGCCGAGATGGCGGGAGATCACTGGACGCTCGGCAAGGGTGGCTTCTTCGATGGCAGCTACCATATCCCGCTGATAATCCGCGATCCGGCGAATGCTGCGGCCGGCAGGATCGTTGACGATTTCACCAGCGCTGCGGATATTTTTCCCACCCTGTGCGCAAGGCTCGGCATCGAGGCAAAGAACGGGCTCGACGGCCGGTCGCTGATGGGGTTCATCCGGGGCGAGCGCGCGGAAGGCTGGCGCGACGCGATATTCTGGGAATTCGATTTTCGCGACATTGCCAACGGTGAGGCGGAGCGGCATTTCGGGCTGAGGTCGAACCAATGCAATCTCGCGGTGATCCGCGACGGTCGGTTCAAATATGTGCATTTTACCGCACTGCCGCCGCTGCTCTTCAATCTCGGCAATGATCCGATGGAACTCGACGACGTCGCGGCTGATCCGGCCTATGCGGCGATCCGGCTTGAATATGCCGAGAAGTTGCTCTCGCTGAGAGCCCGGCATCTCGACCAGACGCTTGCCTATACCGAACTGACGGAAAAGGGGCCGGTAACGCTCCGACCCCGGTAGAGCATTTCCGTACGCAATTCCAGCAAGACCCGCTGTGCGCTTTTGCTGGAATTGCCTTGAATCAACCGAGATAATCGCGCTTGCCGATCGGTGCGCCCTGGTTGCGCAGGATGGCGTGGGCGGTAGCGACGTGAAAGTAGAAGTTCGGCAGGGCGAAGGTGGTGATATATTCGTCACCCTGCAGCACGATGCCGCTCTTGCCCGGCAGAGTGATCTGGCGGCTTTCCGCGCCCTCCAGCGCTTGCGCCGAAAAGGTGGCGAGATAGGCTTCGGTCTTTGCCAGGCGCTCGCGCAACTGCTCGATCGTCGTCTCGTTATCCTCGAACTTCGGCGCGTCGGTTGCGGTCAGACGAGCGAGCGTGAACTTGGCGCTGTCGCTGGCCCGCTGATACTGACCGGCGAGTGGCAGCATGTCGGGCGCAAGCCAGGCGGAGACGAGTATGGCGGGATCGATATTCTTTTCCTTCGCATAGGCTTCAGCCTTGTCGAGATAGGTCTTCAGGCTGGCGAGGCCGCGCTGGAACATCGGAACGGTAAGGCGATAGATCGAAATGGACATCAGTCCTGTCTCCAAAATCTTCAATGGGCGGCCGCGGCGGATGTCGAAGGGCCTGCGGCGGTGAGCCTGTCTTCGACCTTCCCATAGATGGAGGCTGCCCACTTCGTGCGCAATGCCGCCGAACGCGTGTGCCGCGCGCAATTCCCATGCATTGCCCCATCAATATCCCGAGTGCCGCTAAAGAGAGGCTTGACGTCGTTCCCAGAAAATGGAATGAATATTCCGCATAACAAATTTTACGGTTTGTTTGTTCCGTTTTCGGAACGCCGCGGGAGAGGTGGCGCAGCAATTGCGGCTTCAGGGCAGATGCCTGGAGCTCCGGCGTGAGGAGGGTGCAGCCGGGCACCGCTTTGTGGAGGAAGTAAAAATGAAAAAGTTTATCCTGGGCACTGCGATGGCGCTCGTCATGTCGACGGCCGCCCACGCGGAAACGGTTGGCGTGTCGATGGCGAAGTTCGACGACAACTTCCTGACCGTTCTGCGCAACGGCATGACCGATTATGCCAAAACGCTGAGCGGCGTCACGCTGCAGGTCGAAGACGCGCAGAACGACGTTTCCAAGCAGCAGAGCCAGATCCAGAATTTCATCGCCTCCAAGGTCGATGCAATCATCGTCAACCCTGTCGATACCGACGCGACCACGGCAATGTCCAAGCTTGCCGCCGATGCCGGCATTCCGCTGGTTTACGTCAACCGCCAGCCGGTCAACGTCGACACGCTTCCGGAAAAGCAGGCCTTCGTCGCTTCCAACGAGCAGGAATCCGGCACGCTGGAAACCAAGGAAATCTGCCGCATTCTCGGTGGCAAGGGCAAGGCCGTCGTCATCATGGGCGAGCTTTCCAACCAGGCTGCCCGCATGCGCACCCAGGACGTCCACGACGTCGTCAAGACCGACGAGTGCAAGGGCCTTGAAATTGTCGAAGAGCAGACGGCCAACTGGGACCGCACCCAGGGCGCCGACCTGATGACCAACTGGCTCTCCAGCGGCATCGAGTTCGACGCGGTGATCTCCAACAACGACGAAATGGCGATCGGCGCCATCCAGGCACTGAAGGCAGCCGGCAAGGATATGAAGAAGGTCGTCATCGGCGGCGTCGACGCCACCCAGGACGCGCTTGCCGCCATGCAGGCAGGCGACCTCGACGTCACCGTCTTCCAGGACGCTGCCGGCCAGGGCAAGGGCGCACTCGACACGGCGCTCAAGATCGCCAAGGGCGAAAAGACCGAGAAGAAGGTGTACATTCCCTTCCAGCTCGTCACGCCTGAAAACGTCAAGGACTTCGTCACCAAGAACTGAGACGAGTGCCAACAGGATGCGGGCTCTGCCCGCATCCTTTCCGCCTGTCCGTATTTGGAGGAGATGATATGGCCGTCAGCCCGACAACCATGGCCGCCGTGCGTGCGAGCGGCGCAGTTCCGAATGCGGAATATCTGCTGAGCGCCGAGGGCGTTCGCAAGGAGTTTCCCGGTGTCGTCGCCCTCGATGACGTGCAGTTCCGGCTGAAGCGCGCCTCCGTGCATGCGCTGATGGGCGAAAATGGCGCCGGCAAATCGACATTGATGAAGATTCTCGCCGGCATCTATACGCCCGATAAAGGCGATATTCGCCTCAAAGGGGTCGAGATCCAGCTGAAATCTCCGCTCGATGCGCTGGAGAACGGTATCGCCATGATCCATCAGGAGCTGAACCTGATGCCGTTCATGACGGTCGCTGAAAATATCTGGATCCGCCGCGAACCGAAGAACCGCTTCGGTTTCATTGACCATGGCATGATGCATAGCATGACCGAGGAGCTGTTTGCCCGGCTCAATATTGATATCGATCCCGATATCGAAGTCCGTCACCTCTCGGTCGCCAACCGGCAGATGGTCGAGATCGCCAAGGCGGTTTCCTATAATTCCGATGTCCTCATCATGGACGAGCCCACTTCGGCCCTGACGGAGCGCGAGGTCGAGCATCTTTTCCGCATCATCCGCGATCTCAGGTCTGAGGGCATCGGCATCGTCTACATCACCCACAAGATGAACGAGCTCTTCGAGATCGCCGACGAGTTTTCCGTCTTCCGCGATGGCCGATATATCGGCACGCATGCCTCGACCGACGTCACCCGCGACGACATCATCCGCATGATGGTCGGGCGCGAGATCACTCAGATGTTTCCGAAGGAAGAGGTGCCCATCGGCGAGGTCGTGCTCTCCGTCAAAGACCTCTGTCTCAAGGGCGTCTTCCGCAATGTTTCCTTCGAGGTCAGAGCCGGCGAGATTCTCGGTGTGGCGGGCCTCGTCGGCTCCGGACGGTCGAATGTCGCCGAAACGCTGTTCGGCGTGACGCCGGCAAGCTCCGGCACGATCGAACTGTTCGGCAAGCCGGTGACGATTTCCTCGCCGACCGAGGCCATCCGTCACCAGATGGCATTCCTGACGGAGGATCGCAAAGACACCGGCTGCCTATTGATCCTGGATATCCTGGAAAACATGCAGATCGCCGTCCTGCAGGACAAATTTGTCAAGGGTGGTTTCGTGCAGCAGGGAGCGCTCGAGGCGACCTGCGAAGACATGGCGAAAAGGCTGCGCGTGAAAACCCCCAATCTTTACGAGCGGGTGGAAAACCTTTCGGGTGGCAATCAGCAGAAAGTGCTGATCGGGCGCTGGCTGCTCACCCATCCGAAGATCCTGATCCTCGATGAACCGACACGCGGCATCGATGTCGGCGCCAAGGCGGAAATCCATCGGCTGGTCACGGAAATGGCGCGAAACGGCGTGGCAGTCATCATGATCTCATCCGAAATGCCCGAGGTTCTCGGCATGAGCGACCGCATCATGGTCATGCATGAGGGCCTGGTGACCGGTTTCCTCAATCGCGATGAAGCAACGCAGATCAAGGTGATGGAGCTGGCTGCGCGGTAATGCGCAGCTTGCGATCGCCTAAGGGAGGTTTGATATGAGTACCAAGGCAGCAGAGGGTACGGCCCCGCTCGCAACCCGGCAGAGACGGCGGCGTATGCCGCCGGAACTCAGCATCTTCCTGGTGCTTGTCGGCATCGCGCTCATCTATGAAGCGCTCGGCTGGATGTTCATCGGCCAAAGCTTCCTGATGAATTCGCAGCGCCTGACAATCATGATCCTGCAGGTCTCCGTCATCGGCATTATCGCCGTTGGCGTTACGCAGGTCATCATAACAGGCGGCATCGATCTATCATCGGGCTCCGTCGTCGGCATGACGGCGATGATCGCAACCAGTTTCGCTCAGTCCTCCACCTGGGGGCGGGCCGTCTTCCCTTCGCTGACCGATCTTCCGGCGCTCGTGCCCATCGTGATCGGTCTGCTGATCGGAGCGGCGGCGGGTCTCGCGAACGGCGCGCTCATCGCCTATACGAAGATCCCGCCGTTCATTGCAACGCTTGGCATGTTCGTTTCCGCCAGAGGTGTTGCCAAGTGGTATACGAAGGGACAGCCGGTTTCCGGCATCACCGAGCAGTTTCATTTCATTGGAACGAAGGCGTGGCCGGTTGTCGTCTTCCTCGTCGTTGCACTGATCTTCCATATCGCGCTGCGCTACACCCGCTATGGAAAGTTCACCTACGCCATCGGCGCGAACCCCCAGGCCGCCCGCGTTTCCGGTATCCACATCGAAGCGCACCTCGTCAAAGTCTATGTGATCGCTGGATTGCTTGCTGGTCTCGCCGGTATCGTCACGGCGGCGCGTGCGGAAACCGCGCAGGCAAGCATGGGCGTCGGATATGAGTTGGACGCGATCGCCGCGACCGTCATCGGCGGCACCTCGCTCACTGGCGGCGTCGGGCGCATCACCGGCACAGTCATCGGCACCATCATTCTCGGCGTCATGACCTCGGGCTTCACCTTCCTCAGGATCGACGCCTATTACCAGGAGATCGTCAAAGGCTTCATCATCGTCGCGGCCGTCGTCATCGACGTCTACAGGCAGAAGAAAAGGCGCAAGCACTGATCTCAGGCAGTGCGAACCGATCATTTGCGGGGGCTTCGGCCCCCGTTTCCATTTCGGCGAAGCTCTTGGAGACGACGACAGATTTTTTAAAAAAAGGATGGCGAATCCCGCCAGCTTTTCTATTCTGCCAGGTCATACGCCCGCCTCGGGCAGCGCAGGAAGACAGATGCAATTCGTATTTGACGGCCACAACGACGTTCTCCTTCGACTCTGGACACATTCAAAAGACGGCAGCGACCCGATCGCGGAATTCGCAGACGGCACGACGACCGGCCATATCGATGCGCGCCGGGCGAAAGAGGGCGGTCTTTCCGGCGGTCTCTGCGCCATCTACATTCCTTCGGGCGATCTTGTCTTCGCCGATCCGGATGCCGATGGCCGCTACATCACACCGATGGCGGCCCCTCTCGATCCGCTGCCGTCCCTCACCATCGCCACCGAAATGGCGGCGATCGCGCTGCGGCTCGATCAGGCAGGCGCCTGGCGGCTCTGCCGGACGGTGAAGGACATCCGCGGCGCCATAGAGGACGGCATCTTTGCCGCCGTCATGCATATTGAAGGCTGCGAAGCGATCGGCCCCGATCTTTCGGCTCTCGAAGTATTCTATGCAGCGGGACTGCGATCGCTTGGCCCGGTCTGGAGCCGGCACAACGTCTTCGGTCACGGCGTTCCCTTCGCCTTCCCGATGTCACCGGATACGGCGCCCGGCCTCACCGACGCTGGTTTCGAGCTGGTGAGGGAGTGCAATCGCCTCGGTATCCTCATCGATCTTGCCCATATCACCGAAAAAGGCTTCTGGGATGTAGCGAAGACGACGGACCAGCCGCTGGTCGCCAGCCATTCCAATGCGCATGCGCTGACGCCGGTCGCGCGCAACCTGACGGACAGGCAGCTCGACGCGATCCGAGAAAGCCGCGGGCTCGTCGGCATCAATTATGCCACCGCCATGTTGCGCGCCGACGGCCGTTCGGACAGCGATACGCCGCTTGCCGACATGATCCGCCACATCGACTATCTGGTGAACCGCATCGGCATCGACTGCGTGGCGCTCGGATCAGACTTCGACGGTGCAACCATTCCTGAGGAAATCGGCGATGCGGCCGGCAATCAGAAGCTGATTGCCGCTCTCCGGGAGGTTGGATATGGTGAGGCCGACCTGACGAAACTTGCCCGTGAAAATTGGCTTCGTATTCTGGCGCAAGCATGGCGGGAGGATCGCGCCTAAAGTGTCGCGCGCCCCTGGACGCTCTGAAAACGGACAATAGTTTTAATGGAATATGACACGCAAAACGCTTCGTAATCAATCAAGAACAGGGGAACAGACCATGATGATCGCCAAGCTCAGCCGCAATTTCCGCCGGCTTTCTGCAGGAGCCGCCCTTTCGCTCCTGATGATGACAGCACCCGCCGCCTATGCCGAGACGCCTAAGGACACGCTGGTCGAAGGCTTTGCCATCGACGACATCATCACCATGGATCCAGGCGAGGCTTTCGAGCTTTCGACCGCGGAGATTACCAGCAACAGCTACAGCCTGCTCGTTCGTCTCGATCTCGCCGACACGTCCAAGGTGAAGGGTGATCTTGCCGAGAGCTGGAGCGTTTCGGATGACGGTCTCACCTATACTTTCAAGCTGAAACCCGGCCTGAAATTCGCCTCCGGCAATCCGATCACCGCAGAAGACGTCGCCTGGTCGTTCGAACGCGCCGTCAAGCTCGACAAAAGCCCGGCCTTCATCCTCACTCAGTTCGGCCTGACCGGCGACAATGTCACCGAAAAGGCCAAGGCGGCCGACGCCAATACCTTCGTCTTCACCGTGGACAAGGCCTATGCGCCGAGCTTCGTGCTCAACTGCCTGACGGCGACCGTCGCTTCCGTCGTCGACAAGAAGCTGGTGATGGAACATGTGAAGGCGGTGACGCCGGATGCCGAGCACAAATACGACAATGATTTCGGCAACGAATGGTTGAAAACCGGCTATGCCGGCTCCGGCGCTTTCAAGCTGCGCGAATGGCGGGCCAACGAAGTCGTCGTGCTGGAGCGCAACGATAATTATTACGGCGACAAGGCCAAGCTCAGCCGCGTGATCTACCGCTATATGAAGGAAAGTTCGGCGCAGCGGCTGGCGCTCGAAGCCGGCGATATCGACATCGCCCGCAATCTCGAGCCGGGTGATATCGACGCCGTTTCCAAGAATGCCGATCTGGCGACGACCAGCGCGCCAAAGGGCACGATCTACTATGTCAGCCTGAACAACAAGAACGAGAACCTGAAGAAGCCCGAAGTTCAGGAGGCTTTCAAATATCTGGTCGACTACGATGCGATCGGCGCAACCTTGATCAAGGGGATCGGCGAGATCCACCAGACTTTCCTGCCGAAGGGCCAGCTCGGCGCGCTCGACGAAAACCCGTACAAGCTCGATGTCGCAAAGGCCAAGGAACTACTTGCCAAGGCCGGAGTTCCTGACGGCTTTTCGGTGACGATGGACGTGCGCAACACACAGCCGGTCACCGGTATTGCCGAATCCATGCAGCAGACGCTGGCGCAGGCCGGCGTCAAGCTGGAAATCATTCCGGGTGACGGCAAGCAGACGCTGACCAAATATCGCGCTCGCACCCACGACATCTATATTGGTAACTGGGGCTCGGATTACTTCGATCCGAACTCCAATGCCGATACCTTCACAAGTAATCCTGACAATTCGGATGCGGGCACGGTGAAGACACTCGCCTGGCGCAACACCTGGGAAGCGCCGGAACTCGACAAGCAAACCAAGGCTGCGCTTCTCGAACGTGACAACGCCAAGCGCGCGGCGATGTACGAGGATATCCAGAAGAAGTTCCTCGCCAACAGCCCCTTTGTCATCATCTTCCAGCAAACCGAGGTCGCCGGTTATCGGAAGAATCTGAAGGAGTTCAAACTGGGTCCGAGCTTCGATACCAACTTCGTCGGCCCGATCGCCAAGGAATAATCCGGCAGGATTAGGGGCGTGAGCACCATCGAAACCAGGCAGGAGGCGCGGCCCCGCAAGGGCCGTGCCAGCGCCTTCGCCAAGGCTTTGGGGCGGTTCCTGTTCGCCGCCGTCACCACCTATCTTGGCCTGCTGGCCGTCACCTTCTTCATCGGCCGTGTCGTGCCGATCGATCCCGTGCTCGCCATCCTCGGCGACCGCGCCCCGACCCATGTCGTCGAGCGGGTGCGCCAGGAGATGGGTTTCAACCTGCCGCTCTATCAGCAGTTCTACATCTATATCAAAGGCGTCCTGTCCGGTGATTTCGGCAATTCGGTGCTGACGACCAATCCTGTCATGGTCGATATCCGCCGGGTCATGCCGGCGACGATCGAGCTCGCGACGTTGGGAACGCTGATCGGCGCCTGCGTCGGCGTGCCGCTCGGGGTTATCGCTGCCGTGCGTCGCGGCAGCATCGCCGACCAGGTCGTGCGCGTCATCGGCCTCGTCGGCTACTCCGTGCCGATTTTCTGGCTGGCGCTGATTTCGCTCGTCATCTTCTATGCGCAGCTGCGCTGGGTGGCCTTCCCCGGCCGCATCGACATCGTCTTCGAATATACCTTCACGCCGATCACCGGCTTCTATCTTCTGGATAGCGCCTGGCAGGGGCAATGGGATGTCTTCTATGACGTCTTCCGCCACATCATTCTGCCCGCTTCGCTGCTCGGCTATTTCTCGCTCGCCTATATCAGTCGCATGACCCGCAGCTTCATGCTGAACGAGCTTTCGCAGGAATATATCGTCGCTGCGCGCGCCAAGGGGCTTTCGGAAACACGGGTGATCTGGGGCCATGCGCTGCGCAATGCCGCCGTGCCGCTCGTCACCGTCATCGCGCTTTCCTATGCCGGGCTGCTCGAAGGATCGGTGCTGACCGAGACCGTCTTTTCCTGGCCGGGCATCGGGCTCTACATCACTAATTCGCTGCAGAACGCCGATATGAACGCCGTGCTCGGCGGCACGATCGTCATCGGGACGATCTTCATCGGCATCAACCTTCTGTCCGATCTTCTCTACCGGACACTCGATCCGAGGACGCGAAATCGATGACGGCTCCTGCCAGCCCCTCTCCTGCGATGAGCCGCCGCGAATGGCTGCTTTCCGACCGGCCGCAATCGCGCAGGCAGGCCCGTCTCGGTCGCGCTTACGTCACCTGGCGGCAGTTCACGGCCAACAGGCTCGCCGTCGTCGGCCTGCTGATCATCATCGCCCTGCTCCTCGTCGCCGCTTTCGCGGATCTCCTCGCCACACACAACCCCGTCGTCGGCGATCTCCGCAATGCCCGCCTGCTGCCGCCGGGAACGGCCGGCTACCTGCTCGGCACGGACGATCAGGGCCGCGACATCTATTCACGGCTGATCTACGGGTCGCGATTGACTCTGTTCGTCGTCGCGCTCGTCGCCATCATCTCCGCGCCGATCGGGCTGATCGTCGGCACCGTCTCGGGTTATGCCGGAGGCTGGGTGGATGCGACGCTGATGCGCATCACCGATATCTTTCTTGCCTTTCCGAAGCTGGTATTGGCGCTCGCCTTCGTCGCCGCTCTCGGCCCCGGCATCCAGAACGCGGTCATCGCCATCGCCATCACCTCCTGGCCGCCCTATGCGCGTATCGCTCGCGCCGAGACGCTGACGGTCCGGCGTTCCGACTATATCTCGGCGGTAAAGCTGATGGGCGCCTCACCGTTTCGCATCATCGTGCGCCATGTCATGCCGCTCTGCATTTCCTCGCTGATCGTGCGCGTGACGCTCGATATGGCCGGCATCATCCTGACGGCGGCCGGCCTCGGCTTTCTGGGTCTCGGCGCACAGCCGCCGCTGCCGGAATGGGGCGCGATGATCGCCTCCGGCCGGCGCTTCATCCTCGATCAGTGGTGGGTCGCGGCCATGCCCGGCATCGCCATCCTGATCGTCAGCCTCGGCTTCAACCTCCTGGGCGACGGCCTGCGCGACGCGCTCGATCCGAAGGAGAGCGGCCAATGACGGCGCTTCTGACGGTCGACAGGCTCAAGGTCAGTTATCCCACCCGCACCGGTCTGATCGAGGCAGTGCGCAGCGTCTCCTTCACGCTCGGCAGGGAAAGGCTCGGCATCGTCGGCGAATCCGGCTCCGGCAAGTCGCAGACCGGCCGGGCGATCATGGGGCTGACGCCGAAACACGGGATCGTCACGGCCGACAGGCTCGATTTCAGCGGCATCGATCTCCTCAAGGCGTCCGCCGGCGAAAGGCGCAGGTTGCGCGGCAAGCGCATCGCCATGATCCTGCAGGATCCGAAATATTCGCTCGACCCCGTCATGACGATCGGACGGCAGATCTGCGAAACGCTGCGCACCCATGAGAAGATCGGCAAGGCGGAGGCGCGCGAACGGGCGCTCGCCATGCTGGAAGCGGTTCAGATCCGCGACCCCCAACGCGTCTTCGACCTGCACCCGCACGAGGTTTCGGGCGGCATGGGACAGCGCGCCATGATCGCGATGATGCTGATTGCCGGGCCTGAACTGCTGATTGCCGACGAGCCCACTTCGGCGCTCGACGTGACGGTGCAGCTCGATGTGCTGCGGATCATGGACAGGCTGGTCTCCGAGCGTGGCATGGGGCTGATCTTCGTCTCCCATGATCTGAGACTGGTCTCTTCCTTCTGCGACCGGGTCATCGTCATGTATGCCGGCAAGATCGTCGAAGAGCTCGCGGCCGCCGATCTCAAACATGCGCAGCATCCCTATACCAGGGGACTATTGAACTGCATGCCGGAGATCGGCGCGAATCGCCATCCGCTGCCGGTGCTCGACCGCAAGCCGGAGTGGGCGGCATGAGCGCAGCCCTCCATGTCGACAATCTCAGTGTCGTCTACGATGATTTTCATGCGCTGAAGGATGTCGGCATCAGCGTCGAGCGCGGTGAATCCTTCGGTCTCGTCGGTGAATCCGGGTCGGGAAAATCGACCTTGCTGCGCGCCGTTGCCGGACTTGCGCCGATCAGCGGCGGCGCGATCCGCATCGACGGCGAAGAGCTGAAAGGTTCAAAGCGCAGCAAGGCCTTCTATCGGCGCGTGCAGATGGTCTTCCAGGATCCCTACGGCTCGCTGCATCCGCGCCAGACGATCGACCGGCTGCTGCTCGAACCGCTTGCGATCCACGCCGTTACCGACAGCGACAAGCGCATTGCCCGCGCGCTCGACGAAGTCGGCCTCGGCAATGGTTTCCGTTTCCGCTATCCGCATCAGCTTTCCGGCGGTCAGCGACAGCGTGTGGCGATCGCCAGGGCGCTGATCGTGCAACCGTCGATCCTGCTGCTCGACGAGCCGACATCGGCGCTCGACGCCTCGGTGCAGGCGGAGGTGCTGAACCTGCTCGAACAGATCCGCCGCGACCGCAAGCTCACCTTCGTCATGGTCAGCCATGACCTCGGCGTCATCACCCATATGTGCGAAAGGCTCGCGGTGATGCGCAACGGCGCCGTCGTCGAACGATTGAGCTCGGAAGAGCTGGCGCGGGGCGCGATCCAGGAGGATTACACGAAAAATTTGATGATCGCGAGCAAGGGTTTCGTCAAAGCCTGAAAGGCAATCATTTCAAGCCATTGAAAAGAAAAGGCTGGTGGCGGCGTTAAGGATAATGCTCCCTTAAAAGACGACCATTCGACTAGACTATTGACAGCCGCCCCGCTTCTGTCATGATCCTGTTAACGATTGTTAGCTTTCGTGATCGATGGAGGTCGAGGCATGTTCTTTCTCGGTGGGATGACCATGGGCTATCTCGATCCTCCCGTGAGAGCCGATCGCAAGGAACAGATCACGGTCTCCATACCGGCGGAACAGGACCGGCGCCTGATCGGGACCGAGACCTCCGATCTGCAGCAGAACGAGAACGCCATCGAGCGCTCCTTGATCTGGGCATGGCGCACGCTCTGCTAAAGAGCGGTTGAATTTTCTCTTCCGCTCACTCTGGACGGAAATTTATCTCTACCTACCTGATAGAGAATAAGAAATATAACAGCGAGCCGCACAACCGGCCGCACGAGAACAACGGAGGCGACACATGGCAGAGCTGGGTATTTCGCATACTCACGTGAACCACTATGGTTCGGTAGCCACCAAGAAGCCGCACGCGACGCGCCACAGGCTTCAGACGGTGCTCCATGGGACGATCTTCACCGCGGCATTCCTGTTCGTGGTGGCAATGGTCTGCGGCGTCCTCGGATAGTCGGCAGATGATAGGCCTCGGCACGTGCCGGGGCTGCTTGCGCCCATCCATGCGGCGCGTTTCCGCGCTTGGGCAAGCCCGATCAAAGCGCGGCCAGACGATGATCTGGCGAACCTTCCTCTTATCGAAAAGCTCCTGCCGGGCCGCCAGTGGCGACATGCTCGGCGCTCTGCCTTGCGCCGCAAGCGCGCCGGCTCGTTCGGCCCACGACTTTTGACTTGAATTATCGCGAGAGTGTCCAACTTTTCGCCATGGTTTTGCGGAGAGGGTATTGATCGACCTTCGCGCTGGACCAAGGCTACGCCCGGTTACATCGCTTGGCCCAGACGTCATTCACCCCGGCCTCATCGATCTTCAAAGAATCGGGCCCCGTTCATGTAGCAGTCATGATAAGCAGTGCAAAAGGCTGAGCAAAACAGCCATAACTTTGTTTGGATCCAGAACCGAACCCATGTCTATTGCCAATCTTTCTCCGAGCCTTCCACGCGACTCCGATACGAAGCAGATCGATCACAATGATTCGATCCGCTCGACCTATCTTTCCATCGAGGACATCAAGGCGATGGGCGAAGCCGTCGCCGTCAACGGCGTCGACAAGCTGCCGGCTTTCGCCGCCTTTGATTTCTTCGCGCGCCACAAGGAAAACGAGAAGGAAATCCTGCGCGTCTACCGCACCACGGCAACCGACGTCGAGGCCGGAGAGACGATCACGCCGGCGGCGGAATGGCTGCTGGATAATCACTACATCGTCGAAGAGGCGATCCAGGAGGTTCGTCGCGACTTTCCCCGCCGCTTCTACCGCGAATTGCCGACCATGCGCGTCGGCGGCGTCGACATTCCGCGCACGCTGGTGCTTGCCTGGCTCTACGTTGCCCATACCCACAGCACGATCTCGCAGGAAAGCCTGACGGCGCTGGTCGACGGCTTCCAGACCAGCGAGACGCTGAGGATCGGTGAACTCTGGGCTCTGCCCTCGCTGGTGCGCTATGTGCTGGTGGAAAACCTTCGCCGCATTTCGAGCCGTGTCGAAACCAGCCGCCGCCTGCGCCGCCGCGCCAATGAGGCGGCCGACGAATTGGTACGCCTGACCGATCCGGCCAAAGCTGCCGCCTATCTGAAGACGCTGGAACCGCTTGCCGAAGACAATACCTTCTCGACGCAGTTCCTCTATCGCCTGCGTGACGGCTCACAGACGTCGAGCCTGGCAATCACCTGGCTCGATGAACGCCTGGAAGAGCTCGGTCGCAATACCGAAGAGGCGACGACCGCCGAACACAGCCGTCTGTCTTCCGGCAACGTGACGATGGGCAACATCATCCGCAGCCTGCGCGAGATCGACGATACCGAATGGTCGGTCTGGGTCGAGCAGGTCAGCCATGTCGACAAGCTGCTCTGGGAACATTCGGATTACGGCATCCTCGATTCCGGCTCGCGCAACAAATACCGCAAGCAGATCGAGAAACTGGCCAAGCGCTCGCCGCTGACCGAAATGCAAATCGCCCAGCTGGCGCTCGACATGACCGACGCCGCCAAGGCGTCCGACGAGCCGCAGCAGCATGAGCCGAATGTCGGCGGCTTCCTGTCCGGCGCGCAACGGCCGAAGCTCGAGGCGCGGGCGAATTATCGCCCGACGATCACCCAGCACTTCGTGCGCGCCGTGCGCCGGTTCAACTGGCTGTCGATCGCGCTGCCCGTCATGCTGCTGACGATCATCGCCATGGCGATCGTCGGCAGGTTCATGGCAAGTGCCGGAATGGGCGCCATCGAAATCGCAATCTTGCTGATCATGTTCTCATTGCCGGCCTCGGAGGGCGCAACGGGTCTCTTTAATACCCTGCTGTCCTTCTTCGTGACGCCTGCCCGCCTCGTCGGCTACGAGTTCAAGGAAGGCATTCCGGAGGATGCGCGCACGCTGCTCGTCGTGCCCTGCCTGATCTCGAACCGCGACAGCGTCGACGATCAGGTGCGCAATCTCGAAGTTCATTATCTCGCCAATCCGCGTGGAGAGATCTATTTCGCGATGCTCAGCGATTGGCCCGACAGCGATGCCGAGGAAACGCCTGCCGATCTCGAGGTTCTCGATTATGCAAGACGCGAGATCGCCAATCTTTCCGCCCGCTATGCCTATGACGGCAAAACCCGTTTCTACCTGCTGCATCGCCGCCGCCTCTATAACCCCTCGGAAGGCGTATGGATGGGCTGGGAGCGCAAGCGCGGCAAGCTGCACGAGCTGAACATGCTGCTGCGCGGCGACCGCGACACGACCTATCTGCCCGGCGCCAACACCGTTCCGGCCAATGTGCAATATGTGATGACGCTCGATGCCGACACACGCCTGATGCGCGATGCCGTCACCAAGCTCGTCGGCAAGCTCTACCATCCGATCAATCGCCCGGTCATTAATCCGAAGACCGGACGCGTCGAAAGCGGCTACGGCGTGCTGCAGCCGCGTGTCACGCCGTCGCTGACAACGGGCAAGGATGCCTCGGTCTTCCAACGCGTCTTCTCGATCAATCGCGGTCTCGACCCCTATGTCTTCACCGTATCCGACGTCTATCAGGATCTGGCCGGCGAAGGCACGTTCACCGGCAAGGGTCTCTATCATGTCGATGCTTTCGAAGCCTCGCTGAAGGGCCGCATCGAGGAGAACTCGGTGCTCAGCCACGACCTTCTCGAAGGCTCGATGGCGCGCTGTGCGCTCGTCACCGATCTCGAATTGGTCGAGGATTTCCCGATCCGCTACGAGGTGGAGACCTCGCGCCAGCATCGCTGGGCGCGCGGCGACTGGCAGCTCCTGCCCTATATGTTCAATCCGAAATACGGCGTGACCGCGCTTGGCCGCTGGAAGATGTTCGACAATCTGCGCCGTTCGCTGACGCCGATCGCCTGGTTCTTCGCCTCCGTTCTCGGCTGGTATTTCATGGGTCCGCTCGGCGCGATCGTCTGGCAGATTCTCTTGATCTTCTGCCTGTTCGTGGCGCCGACGCTATCGCTCATCAACGGCATCATCCCGCGCACCAGCGATATCGTCGCCCGCGCCCATCTCTATACGGTCTGGTCGGATATCACCGCCGCCAATGCGCAGGTCGCATTGCGAATCGTCTTCATCGCCGATTCGGTGGCTATGATGGCGGATGCGATCGGCCGTTCGCTCTACCGGCTGCTCGTCAGCCGCAAGCTGATGCTGCAGTGGCGGACCGCCGCCAGCGTCCAGGCCGGCGGGCAAGGCACCCTCGCCTCTTATTACAAGCAGATGTGGCATGCGCCGGTACTGGCGCTGCTGGCGCTCGGTTTCGCAGCCCTTCCCGGCGGCAACGCCTTCCTCGTCGGCATCCCCTTCGCGCTCTTATGGATCCTCTCGCCTGTCGTCGCCTGGTATGTCAGCCAGTCGGCCGAGACCGAGGACCGGCTCGAGGTCGCCGATTCCGTGTCGAGCGAGCTGCGCAAGATCGCCCGGCGCACCTGGCGTTATTTCGAGACCTTCACCACCCCCGAGCAGAATTATCTGCCGCCGGACAATATCCAGGAAACGCCGCACGTCATCGTGGCGGCGCGCACCTCGCCGACCAATATCGGCGTCTACCTGCTCTCCGTCGTTTCCGGCCGGCATTTCGGCTGGTTCTCCTTTGAGGAGACGCTCGAACGGCTGGAGCAGACGATCGCGACGATCGACAAAATGGAGAAATTCCGCGGCCATCTGTTCAACTGGTATCACACCGATACGCTGCAGACGCTCGGGCCGCGTTACGTCTCGGCCGTCGACAGCGGCAATCTCGCCGGCCATCTGATCGCGATTTCTTCGGCCTGCCGCAACTGGGCCGAGGCCCCGTCGGCCCACATGCAGGGCAATCTCGACGGTGTCGGCGACACGGCCGGCATCCTCGGCGAAGTGCTGGCGGACCTGCCCGACGACCGCAAGACCGTGCGCCCGCTGCGCCGGCGCCTGGAAGAGCGCATCGTCGGCTTCCAGAATGCGCTTGCCGCCGTCAAGCGCGAACACGAATTCGCCTCGATCCGCATCATCAACCTTGCCGTTCTCGCACGCGACATCGAGAAGCTCGCCGCCAATCTCGACCACGAGGTCAAGTCGAAGCAGAGCGAGGAAGTCACCCAATGGGCGGCATCCCTGGTGAAGGTCTGCGAGGCGCATATATCAGACAGCACCTTCGATCTTTCCAAGGTCGACGCGCTCCGGCCGCGCCTGGTGGCATTGCGCGACAAGGCCCGCGATCTCGCCTTTTCGATGGATTTCGGCTTCCTGTTCCGGCCGGAACGGCGCCTGCTGTCGATCGGCTACCGCGTCGAAAGCGGCGAGCTCGACCAGGCCTGCTATGACCTTCTTGCCTCGGAATGCCGCCTGACCAGTCTCTTCGGCATCGCCAAGGGAGATCTGCCGACGGAACACTGGTATCGTCTCGGCCGCCAGGTCGTGCCGGTGGGATCACGCGGCGCGCTGGTCTCCTGGTCCGGCTCGATGTTCGAATATCTGATGCCGCCGCTCGTCATGCAGGAGCGTGGCGGGGGTATTCTGAACCAGACAAACAATCTGGTCGTCGTCGAGCAGATGAATTATGCCCGCAAGCTCGGTATCCCGTGGGGCATTTCGGAAGCGGCCTTCAATGCCCGCGACCATAATCTCAATTACCAGTACACGAATTTCGGCGTGCCGACGCTCGGTCTCAAGCGCGGCCTCGGCCACAATGCCGTCATCGCCCCCTATGCTTCGCTGCTGGCCAGCCAGTACGACCCGCCGGGCGCACTCGAAAACCTGCAGAGACTGCGCAAGGTCGGCGCGCTCGGCAAGTTCGGCTTCCACGACGCGGTCGATTTCACCCCGACGCGCGTGCCGGAAGGCAAGAAATGTGCGGTGGTCTACAATTATTATGCCCACCATCACGGCATGTCGATCGCGGCCGTCGCCAACGTCGCCTTCAACGGCCATCTGCGCGAACTCTTCCACTCCGATCCGGTGATCGAGGCGGCGGAGCTTCTGCTGCAGGAAAAGGCGCCGCGCGACATTCCCGTCATGAGCGGCAAGCATGAATCCGATACGCCGGCCAGCATCCAGGAGGATCTCATGCGGCCGGAAATCAGGAAGATCAGCGATCCCCTTTCGCGCGACCGCGAGCTCGTGTTCCTGTCGAACGGCCATTATTCCATGATGCTGACGGCGACGGGCGCCGGTTATTCCCGCTGGAACGGTCTTTCCGTTTCCCGCTGGAAGGCCGATCCGACCGAAGACCGCTGGGGCACCTTCATCTTCCTGCGTGATACCGCCACCAACGAATGGTGGTCGGCGACAGCGGAGCCGAAGGGTGTCGAGGGCGAAAAGATCAAAGTCGAATTCGCCGACGAGAAGGCGCAGTTCATCAAGACGGTCGGCGATCTGACGAGCGAGGTGGAGTGCATCATCGCCACAGAGCACGATGCCGAAGCCCGCCGTGTCACCCTGCTCAACATGGGCACGGAAGATCGTTTCATCGAAGTCACGTCCTATCTCGAACCGGTGATTACCTCTGACGATACCGACAATGCGCATCCGGCATTCGCCCGCATGTTCGTCAAGACCGAGATCGGCAAGCGTGGCGACGTCATCCGTGCCGAACGCAACAAGCGTGACCCGAACGAGCCGAACATCAGCATCGCGCATCTGATCGTCGACAATGCCGGCGACACCCGGCACACCGAATTCGAAACCGATCGGCGCAAGTTCATCGGCCGCGGCCGCAGCCTTGCCGATGCGGCGGCCTTCGATCCGGGCGCGACACTTTCCGGCAGCGACGGCTTCACGCTCGATCCCGTAATGTCGCTGCGCCGCACGGTGCGGGTGCCGGCCGGCAAGAAGGTCAGCGTGTTCTTCTGGACGATCGCCGCGCCAAGCCGCGACGAGGTCGACAAGGCGGTCAATCGCTACCGTCACCCCGACGCCTTCAACCATGAGCTCGTCCAGGCCTGGACGCGCACGCAAGTGCAGATGCGCCATGTCGGCGTCACCTCGCAGCAGGCGGCCGCCTTCCAGCATCTCGGGCGCTACCTCGTCTATCCCGACATGCAGCTGCGCAAGGATGAGGCGACGGTCGAGGCCGGCCTGCAATCGCAATCGGCGCTCTGGCCGCTGGCGATCTCCGGCGATTTCCCGCTCTTCACGCTGCGCGTCAACGACGACATGGATCTCGATATCGCCCGCGAGGCATTGCTGGCGCAGGAATATCTGCGCTCGCGCGGCGTCACCGCCGATCTCGTCATCATGAACGAACGCGCCTCTTCCTATGCGCAGGACATGCAACACGCACTCGACGCCATGTGCGAGAACGTACGCCGCATGGGTCAGGCCGACGGCTTGCGCCAGCATATTTTCGCGGTTCGCAAGGACCTGATGGAGGAGGAAACTTACAAGGCACTGATCGCGGCTTCCCGCGTCACCCTGCATGCGAAGAACGGCAAGGTGGTCGACCAGATCAACCGCGCCGTGGCACTGTTCGCCCCCTCCAAGGAGGAGCTGCAGGAGATGGAACGGGCCGAGCGCAACAAGGTCCCGGTCAAGCGTGTCGCGCCGGTGCCGCCGCCCGTCGTGCCCGCTGTCCTCATCGAGGAAGAAGGCGATCTCGACTTCTGGAACGGTATCGGCGGCTTTGCCCGCGACGGCCGCGAATATGTCGTTCGCTTGCCCGGAGGTCATGCGACGCCGCAGCCTTGGATCAACGTCATCTCCAACGACAGGTTTGGCTTCCACGTGTCGGCCGAAGGCGCAGGTTTCACCTGGAGCGTCAATTCGCGCGATTATCAGCTGACGTCCTGGTCGAACGATGCGGTGGTCAACCGGTCGGGCGAGGCCTTCTATCTCGCCGATCTCGAAAGCGGCGCCGTCATGACGCCGTTCGCAGCGCTTTCGCGCCGGCCGGATATCCGCTTCGAAGCCCGCCACGGGCTCGGCTATTCGGTCTTCTCCACCGTTCAGCACGAAATTGCGCTCGAGCTGACACAAACGATCGACCGCGAGAAGCCGGTGAAACTGCAGCGCCTGCGCCTGCGCAACACCGGTTCGACCGGCCGCAAGCTGCGTCTCTATGGCTACGTCGAATGGGTTCTCGGCAGCAATCCCGGACGCACCGCACCCTTCATCCTGTCGAGCCATGACGGGGAGACGGGGGCGCTCTTTGCCACCAATCCCTACAGCATCGATTTTTCCAACCGAACCGCCTTCTTCGCGGCGAGCGAGACGCTTTCAAGCTTCTCGGCTAGCCGGCGCGAATTTATCGGCAAGGCTGGCACGATCCAGATGCCTCAGGCCGTCACCTCCGCAGCCCCGCTTTCGGGCGTCACCGATCTCGATGGCGATCCGGCCGCGGCTCTGGCGATCGACATCGAACTCGGGGCCGGCGAAGAGCGCGACGTCACCTTCTTCCTCGGCGATACCCTGACGGAAGAAGAAGCGCGCGCCTTGATCGCCGAGATCCGCAAGTCTTCGTTCGACGATGCGGTCGAGGCAAACCGCGCCTTCTGGCGGGATTTCACCGGCAGGCTGCAGATCTCGACGCCGGATCGCGGGATGAACAATCTCGTCAACACCTGGCTGCCTTATCAGAGCCTCGGCTGCCGCATCATGGCCCGCACCGCCTTCTACCAGGCAAGCGGCGCCTTCGGTTTCCGCGACCAGTTGCAGGATACGCTGGCCTTCCTGATGCACGAACCCTCGATCGCCCGGCGGCAGATTCTGAATGCCGCCTCACGGCAGTTCCGCGAAGGCGACGTTCAGCATTGGTGGCTGCCGGGAACGGGTGCGGGCGTTCGCACCTTGATTTCGGATGACGTCGTCTGGCTGAGCTACGCGATCCAGCATTATTGCAGCGTCACCGGCGACAAGAGCGTACTCGACGAGGAGCTTGCCTTCCTGGAAGGCCCCGCTCTTCTCGAAGGTCAGCACGACTCGTTCTACAAGCCGGAGATTTCGGAGGACAAGGCGAGTGTCTATGAACATGCGGCCCTGGCGCTCGATCTCGCCGTCGCCCGCAAGGGCGCGAACGGTCTGCCGCTATTCCTCGGCGGTGACTGGAACGACGGCATGAACCGCGTCGGCATCGGCGGGCGCGGCACCAGCGTCTGGCTCGGCTGGTTCCTGGCGGGTGCATTGCGCGCCTTCATTCCCTATGCAGAAGAGCGCGGCGATACGGCCCGGGTGGAGCGCTGGTCGGCCCATCTCGCCGAATTGAAGAAGGCGCTCGAAATTGCGGCGTGGGACGGCAGCTACTATCGCCGCGGCACATTCGATGACGGTGCGTTGCTCGGCTCCAAGGAAAGCCCGGAATGCCGGATCGACTCCATCGCGCAATCCTGGAGCGTTCTGTCCGGCGAGGGCGACCCAGCCCGTGCCGGAAAGGCGATGGATGCCGTACTCGACCAACTGGTCGATGAGGAGGCGCGCATCATTCGGCTGTTCACGCCGCCTTTCGTCAATTCCGCCAGAGATCCCGGTTACATCAAGGCCTATCCCCCGGGCGTGCGTGAAAACGGCGGCCAATATACCCATGCCGCGACCTGGGTGGTGATGGCGCTCGCAGAGCTGAAGCGTGGCGACGACGCGCTGCGCTGCTTCCAGATCCTCAATCCGATCACGCATGCGCTCGACAAGGCTTCGGCCGAACAATACCGGGTCGAACCCTATGTCGTGGCAGCCGACGTCTATGGGCATGAGCCTTATACGTCGCGCGGCGGCTGGACCTGGTATACCGGATCGGCCGGCTGGCTCTACCGGGCCGCCGTCGAGGGCATTCTCGGTATCCGGTTGAAGGATGGCCGGCTCCATGTGCGTCCGTCGCTCCCGTCGGAATGGGACGGTTTTGCGGCGGAGGTGGAGCGGGGCGGCGTCAAATACCGCATTTCGGTCTCAAAAGCGTCCAATGCCAGCGGCTACACTCTGTCGATCAACGGCAGCGAAGTCACCGATCCCGAAGAGGGATATCCGCTCGGATAACAGCGTTCTCCACGCTGAAGAACACGGCGATTCGCGGCGGCCAAAAGGAACCCTTTTGGCCGCCGTCGCGTTTGCAAAATCGGATAACAGGAGAAACCCATATGGCAAGCACGCTGACCGAAGCCATCGGCACCGAGCGCAGTTCCTCATCCGCTGCTGCGACGGGGCGCGACACAAGGCTTGACGTGCTGCGTGGCCTGGCCCTGATCATGATTTTCATCAATCATGTTCCCGGACAGATCTTCGAATATGTGACGACGAAGAATTTCGGCTTTTCCGATGCCGCCGAGGCCTTCGTCCTGATCTCCGGCATCGCCGTCGGCCTCGCCTATGGTTCCCGCTTCAAGCCGGGCGGCCGCATCAAGACGGCGATCAAGGCGGCGCGGCGCGCCTTCACGCTTTACCTTGCGCATATGATCACCACCTTCATGACGCTGGCGCTTTTCATCTGTGGTGCTTGGCTGTTTCACCGGCCGGGGCTGCTGGTTGAGATCAACATCCTGGCGGTTCTGATGAACCTGAAGGAAGGCATTCCGGCGCTGCTGCTGCTCGGTCACCAGATCGGCTACAACAATATCCTGCCGATGTATGGCGCATTGTTGCTGATGGTGCCGATCATCCTGCTCCTCAACGAGCGAAGCCCGCTTCTGGCGCTCGCCGTTTCCGGCACGGTCTGGCTGCTGGCCGGCATTTACGAGGTGGCCCCGCACAATTTGCTGATAGAGGGCTACTGGTTCCTCAATCCGCTCTCCTGGCAGTTCCTGTTTTCGATTGGAATTGTTTCGATCCTGCATATCAAGCGCGGCGGCACGATCCCGCGGCATCCGCTGCTGCTTGCGGCTGCCGCCTTCTATGTCCTGCTGTCCTTCGTCTGGGTAACCGGCCATCTGTGGATTTTCGGCAATTCGCTGGCGGCGCTCGGCCTGCCCACCGTCATCACCGGTTTCGACAAGACCTTCCTGTCGCTGCCGCGGCTGCTGCATGTGCTGGCGCTGACCTATCTCATCATCAGTATCCCGGCGTTCTCGCGCATCCTGCGGCGCCCCGCCGAACACCCGCTGACGATCCTCGGCCGGCATTCGCTGAACATTTTCGTTGCCGGCACGATCCTCGCCATGATCGGCCAGGTCGTGCTCTATATCACCAACAAGGATCCGCTGGTCGGTCCGCTCTTCGTGATCGTGGGCATCGCGACGCAATTCGCCTATGCCTACTACCTCGAGCACAAGCGCCAGCTGGGCAAGATCAAGCACAAGCTCGTGACGGAGATTGCCGCCGTCCCTGTGCCTGTGCGAGTCGGCGGAGCGGCGAATACCTATCGCCGGACCAATCGGAAATAGGAATCCCTGGTCTGATCTGATTGAAGAGCGACGGGCTGAGAGCGTTGTGCGTCCTTTCGGACGCACAACGGACGCTCTAACACTATGAGCCCGCACATCGGCCCGCTGTAATGCCGCCGGCTCAACTTTTATGAACGAGAATATTCACCAGCCGGTCGAAAGGATCGCGCACGTAGAAGCGCCTGACGCCCCAGGGCTCGTCGGCCGGACCGTATTCGATCGGAACGCCGGCGGCCGTCATCGCCTCGAAAGCAGCATCGAGATCATCCACCTCGATGGAGAGATCGGGCACCGGAGTCCCGGAGCCGCCTTGGCTGGCGACACTGAGCTGAACCTTCATGGAAGTATTCGCGCCGAACGTGACGATCCAGCCGAGATCCATCATCAGATCAAGCCCCAGAATATCCTCATAGAAGCGTTTGGCCGGAGTAATGTCCGGCGCCTCGATGTTGGCGACAATACGCAGGACCTTCATGGGTTTTTCTCCTGTGCTTGGGGACAGCAGGAGGTTAGGGAAGAACGGTAGGGGGATCAATCTGTCTTGATCTCAGCGGAGAGGCTGTGCCGTGCGGCACCCCCCTCTGCCCTGCCGGGCATCTCCCCCACAACAAGGGTGGAGATCAGCAAGAGGCGATTGCTCGTTCCCTTTCTAGGATTCTACTGATTGGCAAGCACTGTTGTTTGGCGAAACCGTTGCGACCAGCCGATCTCCCGACCTGTGGGGGAGATGCCCGGCAGGGCAGAGGGGGGTGCCACACGGCATGTGGCCGACGCATGGTCGCCCGCAGCGGCTCTGGGAGGAAGCAAAGTCTTCAAGCGTGGCGTATGAACCGAGTTCAATGCAACGCCCTTAATCGTCACCAAACAAAAAGGCCGGAAGGATCGCTCCTTCCGGCTTTATCCTGTAACCTGAAGCGCTCAGGCGGCTTCGGTGGTGTGGGCCTTGCGGACTTCTTCGTCCGTCAGGATGCCGCTGGCGCGCAGCAGCGCGGCGAAACGGCCGTTGCTGTGGCTGAGCTCATCGAAGCTGCCCTGTTCGGCGACACGGCCGTCGTCAAGGAAGAGCACCATGTCCGCTTCGCGGACCGTCGAGAGACGGTGGGCGATGATGAAGGTGGTGCGGTTCTGCCGCAGATTGTCGATCGCGGCCTTGACGCGGGCTTCGGTTTCGACGTCGAGCGCCGAGGTCGCTTCATCGAGCACCAGGATCGGCGCATCCTTGAGGATGGCGCGGGCAATCGCGATGCGCTGACGTTCACCGCCGGAGAGCTTGTTGCCGCGTTCGCCGACATGGGTATCGTAACGATCCTCACGGGTCTCGATGAAGTCGGCGGCGGCGGCGGCTTCGGCCGCACGGCGCATGTCTTCCTCGCTCGCACCTTCGCGGCCGAGGCGGATATTGTCGCTGATCGAGCGATTCAGCAGGCCCGCATCCTGGAAGACGGTCGCGATATGGCGACGCAGCGACTTCCGGGTCACCTTGGTGATATCGGTGCCGTCGACGAGAATCTGGCCGCCCTGCGGGTCGTAGACGCGCTGCAGCAGGTTGACCAGCGTCGTCTTGCCGGCGCCGGTCGGGCCGACGATGGCGACCGTCTGGCCTGCCTTCACCGAGAAGGAGACATTGTGCAGGCCCTGCGAGCTGTTGCCGAAGCCGAAGGAGACGTCGCGGAATTCGACCGCACCCTTGACGTTCTTGATCTCGCTATTGCCGGCCGGCTCTTCACGGTCGCGCACCGAGTCTTCGAGCGTGTAGAAGTCCTCTAGCTTGGAGCGGGCCTCGAAGATCTGCGTCGCGAATTGGCGCATCAGGTCGAGACGGGCGATCAGCAGGTTGGCAAAGCCGATGAAGGCAATGACGTCACCGATGCGCAGCTCGCCGGACTGGACGAGCATCGTGCCGATGATCAGAACCACCATCATCGCGATGGTCGAGGCCATGCGGTTCAGCGCGCTGGCGAGCGCCCACCAGTCGAGCACCGGATACTGCGCTTCCAGCAGCCGGTTGGCGAAGGATTTCAACGCCTTGGTTTCCGCTTCGATGCGGTTGTAGCTA
The DNA here is from genome assembly GCF_014197535.1 of Rhizobium aethiopicum. Lineage (GTDB taxonomy): Bacteria > Pseudomonadota > Alphaproteobacteria > Rhizobiales > Rhizobiaceae > Rhizobium > Rhizobium aethiopicum_A. The sequence continues at coordinate 216,772 of NZ_JACIFV010000003.1, read as the reverse complement.
TGCAGAACGGAGACGTTGCTGATCGAATCGCTGACATGCGAGAAGACGGTATGGTAGTGGTTTTCGACCGAAGCCTGGCCATCCTTGGTGCGGCTCATGACCACGCGGCCGATCAGCCAATAGGCGATGCCAAGCACGATCAGCACCGCGGAGAGGCGCAAGTCCATCGACATTGCCGTCGGCACCAGCAGGGACAGCGCAATGACCGTCGACAGGTGATTGCGCATGAACTCAAGCCAGAGGCCGAACAGCGTCTCGCAGGCACGCAGCAGCGTATGCAGCGCGTTGGAGGTGCCGCGCTGATGGTGCCAGGCAAGCGGCATGGAAATGATCCGGCCGAAGGCTTCCGTCAGCAACGTCGCCCGCCGGCCATGGGCAAGCCGGTCGGCCTCGCGGGAGACCAGAACGAAGGCGACGGTATTGAACACGGCGAAACCAGCCCACATGAAGAGGATGGGCTTGACTTCACCCTTGCCCGATATCGCATCGATGATGCGACCGAACAGGATCGGTTCCGCAATGGTGATGGTCGCCAGAACAATGTTGGCGATAACGACCAGGGATACGCGGAGCTTGTAAGCGCCAAGATAGCGCAGAGCTCTTGCATAGACCTTGAATAGCGACACGTCTAACCTCTTGTGCATCTGCGAAAACGGGAATGATGGGATGCTATAAAAGGCTACCTGAACCGGCGATTAACGGAGTATTCGGAATTCAACCCGCCGGGTGGTTAACTTGATTGCACGATCACAGCTGCGACGAATTTGAAGCCGCCTCAATAGGATAGAACGGAGGCGTTCTCGGGCTCCTCAGATTTTTCGGCGCGGGGTCTGGCGCCGGAATTCCACCATGATTATATCTCGCGACAATTTGCGCTTGCATTTTAATCGATGTTTAGCGCAGCATTAAATTAGAGACTGCATTTTTTGAAGAAGACCGTTACGCGACCAATCTGAACAGCCGCCAACGGCCTGGATGCGGGCATCAGGTCCGGACAAAGGGCGCTATTTGTGAATATTAATTCTTTAATTCAATTGCTTGTCATTCTGGAAGAGTGCCCAAATCCGGACGCCGTCGTCACCGAGCTCGAGCAGGTCCTCCACGGTTCCGGTTTCGAGTATTACGGTCTGCTGCGACATTTGCAGCAAAACCCGGCGCAGCAGAAGATCGAACTGCGCGCCGCGCCGCTTGCCGGCCGCTGGCCGGAACAATGGCTACAGATATATGCCGCAAAAAAATATGTCCGGATCGATCCGATGGTGCGTTATCTCGCGCATGCGCAACGGCCCTTCCGCTGGCGGGAGAGCATGGCAGCCTTCGACGGTGACGCGCATCAGCGCCGCATGGAGCAGATGATGGTCGATGCCTTCGGCCACGGATTGGAGGACGGCTATCTCTTTCCGATTCATGGGCGCAACGGCATTCTCGGCAGCCTCAGCCTCGGCGGCAAGCCGATCGATTTGTCGCCGGTGGAAATCGCGCTGCTCGAGGCCGTGGCGCGCAAGACCTTCTGGCGATTGCTTGACCTGAAAGGCGAGGCTGAGGCGCTGGAAACGATGCTGCCGACTGAGACGCCGCTGACGCGGCGCGAGATGGAAATCCTCCACTATCTTGCCGAAGGCATGACGTCGATGGAGATCAGCAAAATGTTGAAGATCTCAAACCATACCGTCGACTGGTACATGAACGGTCTGCAGGGCAAGCTGAAGGCAAAGAACAGGCAGCAGGCAGTGGCGCTTGCCTTCCGCCACGGTCTGATAAGCTAGGCTTTTCTATCCATCTCGGTGGAAATCGCTGCATACCGCCGGCCGACATGTCCTGGCATGGCGAGAAAGTGCATTTCGCAGTCGCAAGAGAAATTGAACTTCCCGTGACAAGAAGTTAAGAATTTTCTTCGCGGGTGCAGCATGCCCGCGTCTGAACGACGGAGGAGACCGTTTTGCCCATATCCAAGATACTCGTTGCCAACCGCTCCGAAATAGCCATTCGCGTCTTCCGCGCGGCCAACGAGCTTGGAATAAAAACGGTGGCGATCTGGGCGGAGGAGGACAAGCTGGCGCTGCACCGCTTCAAGGCGGACGAGAGCTATCAGGTCGGACGCGGTCCGCATCTGGCGCGTGATCTCGGGCCGATCGAAAGCTATCTTTCGATCGACGAGGTGATCCGCGTCGCCAAGCTTTCCGGTGCCGACGCGATCCATCCGGGCTACGGCCTCTTGTCGGAAAGCCCGGAATTCGTCGATGCCTGCAACAAGGCCGGCATCATCTTCATCGGTCCGAAGGCCGATACGATGCGCCAGCTCGGCAACAAGGTCGCGGCGCGCAACCTGGCGATCTCGGTCGGCGTGCCGGTCGTGCCGGCAACCGAGCCGCTGCCGGACGACATGAAGGAAGTCGCCAGAATGGCGGCCGAGATCGGTTATCCCGTTATGCTGAAGGCCTCCTGGGGCGGCGGCGGGCGCGGCATGCGCGTCATTCGTTCCGAGGCCGATCTCGCCAAGGAGGTGACCGAAGCCAAGCGCGAGGCGATGGCCGCCTTCGGCAAGGATGAAGTCTATCTCGAAAAGCTCGTCGAGCGCGCCCGCCACGTCGAAAGCCAGATCCTCGGCGACACCCACGGCAATGTCGTGCATCTCTTCGAGCGCGACTGTTCCGTTCAGCGCCGCAATCAGAAGGTCGTCGAGCGCGCGCCGGCACCCTATCTTTCGGAAGCGCAGCGCCAGGAGCTTGCCGGCTATTCGCTGAAGATCGCAGAGGCGACGAACTATATCGGCGCCGGCACCGTCGAATATCTGATGGATGCCGATACCGGCAAATTCTACTTCATCGAAGTTAATCCGCGCATCCAGGTCGAGCACACGGTGACCGAAGTCGTCACCGGCATCGATATCGTCAAGGCGCAGATCCACATCCTCGACGGCTTTGCGATCGGCACGCCGCAATCGGGCGTGCCGAAGCAGGAAGACATCCGTCTCAACGGTCACGCCCTGCAGTGCCGCGTGACGACGGAAGATCCGGAACATAATTTCATTCCGGATTACGGCCGCATCACCGCCTATCGCTCGGCCTCCGGCTTCGGCATCCGCCTCGACGGCGGCACCTCTTATTCCGGCGCCATCATCACCCGCTATTACGATCCGCTGCTCGTCAAGGTCACGGCCTGGGCGCCGAACCCGCTGGAAGCCATTTCCCGCATGGACCGGGCGCTGCGCGAATTCCGTATCCGAGGTGTGGCCACCAATCTGACCTTCCTCGAAGCGATCATCGGCCACCCGAAATTCCGCGACAACAGCTATACGACCCGCTTCATCGACACGACGCCGGAGCTCTTCCAGCAGGTCAAACGCCAGGACCGCGCGACGAAACTCCTGACCTATCTCGCCGACGTCACCGTCAACGGACATCCCGAGGCCAAGGACAGGCCGAAGCCGCTGGAAAATGCCGCCAGACCGGTGGTGCCCTATGCCAATGGCAACGGCGTGAAGGATGGCACGAAGCAGCTTCTCGACACGCTTGGCCCGAAGAAATTCGGCGAATGGATGCGCAACGAGAAGCGGGTGCTTCTGACCGACACGACGATGCGCGACGGCCACCAGTCGCTGCTCGCCACCCGCATGCGCACCTATGACATCGCCCGCATTGCAGGCACCTATGCGCACGCGCTGCCGAACCTGCTCTCGCTCGAATGCTGGGGCGGCGCCACCTTCGACGTCTCGATGCGATTCCTCACGGAAGACCCGTGGGAGCGCCTGGCGCTGATCCGCGAGGGGGCGCCGAACCTGCTCCTGCAGATGCTGCTCCGCGGCGCCAATGGTGTGGGCTACACCAACTATCCCGACAATGTCGTCAAATACTTCGTCCGCCAGGCTGCCAAGGGCGGCATCGATCTCTTCCGCGTCTTCGACTGCCTGAACTGGGTCGAGAACATGCGGGTATCGATGGATGCCATTGCCGAGGAGAACAAGCTCTGCGAGGCGGCGATCTGCTATACCGGCGACATCCTGAACTCGGCGCGGCCGAAGTACGACTTGAAGTACTATACCGATCTTGCCGTCGAGCTCGAAAAGGCCGGCGCCCATATCATTGCGCTGAAAGACATGGCGGGTCTCCTGAAGCCTGCGGCGGCGAAGGTTCTGTTCAAGACGTTGCGCGAAGCGACCGGCCTGCCGATCCACTTCCACACGCATGATACATCGGGCATCGCGGCGGCGACCGTTCTTGCCGCGGTCGAAGCCGGCGTCGATGCCGTCGATGCGGCGATGGATGCGCTGTCCGGCAATACCTCGCAGCCCTGTCTCGGCTCGATCGTCGAGGCGCTCTCCGGCTCCGAGCGCGATCCCGGCCTGGATCCGGAATGGATCCGCCGCATTTCCTTCTATTGGGAAGCGGTGCGCAACCAGTATGCCGCCTTCGAAAGCGATCTCAAGGGGCCGGCATCGGAGGTCTATCTGCATGAAATGCCGGGCGGCCAGTTCACCAACCTCAAGGAGCAGGCCCGCTCGCTGGGGTTGGAAACCCGCTGGCATCAGGTGGCGCAGGCCTATGCCGACGCCAACCAGATGTTCGGCGACATCGTCAAGGTGACGCCATCCTCCAAGGTCGTTGGCGACATGGCGCTGATGATGGTCTCCCAGGACCTGACGGTCGCCGATGTCGTCAGCCCCGACCGCGAAGTCTCCTTCCCGGAATCGGTGGTGTCGATGCTGAAGGGCGATCTCGGCCAGCCACCGTCGGGATGGCCGGAAGCGCTGCAGAAGAAGGCATTGAAGGGCGAAAAACCCTATACGGTGCGTCCGGGCTCACTGCTGAAGGAAGCCGATCTCGATGCGGAACGCAAGGTCATCGAGAAGAAGCTGGAGCGTGAGGTCAGCGACTTCGAATTCGCTTCCTATCTGATGTATCCGAAGGTCTTCACCGACTTTGCGCTTGCCTCCGATACCTACGGCCCGGTTTCGGTGCTGCCGACGCCCGCCTATTTCTATGGGCTGGCAGACGGCGAGGAGCTGTTTGCCGATATCGAAAAGGGCAAGACGCTCGTCATCGTCAACCAGGCGATGAGCGCGACCGACAGCCAGGGCATGGTCACCGTCTTCTTCGAGCTCAACGGCCAGCCGCGCCGCATCAAGGTGCCCGATCGAGCCCATGGGGCGACCGGGGCAGCCGTGCGCCGCAAGGCCGAGGTCGGCAACGCCGCCCAGGTCGGCGCGCCGATGCCCGGCGTCATCAGCCGCGTCTTCGCCTCTTCAGGCCAGGTCGTCAGCGCCGGTGACGTGCTCGTCTCGATCGAGGCCATGAAGATGGAAACTGCGATCCATGCGGAAAAGGACGGCACCATTGCCGAAGTGCTGGTCAAGGCCGGCGACCAGATCGATGCGAAGGACCTGCTGGTGGTTTACGGCGGATGAGCGAACGGCACGAAAGGTTTCGTCCGCCCGTCCTTGCCAGGTCGGGCTGATCACCCGATTGTGTAGAGCCAGGCTGTTAAAAGACCGGCTTTTTCGAAAAGCGAATGGCCTCCTCGCCTTGCCCGGCGGGGAGGCTTTTTCGTAGACTTGCCTGCCTGCCCCTCCCAAGATCAATCAGGAAACGATTTCATGAGCAAATTGAAGATCGCCGTCATTGTCGGCAGCACTCGTATTGGCCGTTTTGCCGAACATCCGGCAAAATGGATTGCCGGGCTCGCCGGCCAGCGCTCCGATCTGGAAGTCGAGGTTCTCGATCTTCTCGACTATCCCATGCATTTCTTTGGCGAAGAGCGCGCCACCACGGCGGAAAGCGACACCGCCGAGCACTGGAAGAAGAAGCTGCGCGAATTTGACGGCTACATATTCACCGTCGCCGAGTACAATCATGCGCCGACGGCGGTTCTGAAGAACGCTATCGATCTCGGCGAGTTCATCCACAAGCCGGTCGCCTTCGTCGGTTACGGCGGCGTCGGCGGTGCGCGCGCCGTCGAGCATCTGAGGCTGATCTTCGTGGAAATGGGCGCCGCCTCGGTGAAAACGGGCGTGCACATCGCTTTCAACGAATATCTGAGCGTGCTCAAGGAAGGCAAGAGCCTTGGCGATTACCCGCACCTCAACGAGGCGGCCAAGAACCAGCTCGATCAGCTCATCTGGTGGGGCAACGCGTTGAAGGCAGCGCGTTCTGTCGTCACCTCAGCCTGAGGGCAGTTCGCCGAGAAGCAAAGCGTCTCACGTGAATCACGATTCACGTGAGACGTTTCAGATATCGTAAGTATGGGCGGCGTTGATCGTTGAGATGAAGCGCTTGGTGCGTTCGCGCTTGGGCGCGCTGAAAATGGCTTTCGCGCTGCCCGTTTCCACCACGCTTCCAGCCTCCAGGAAGACGACGTCATTGGCGATTTTCGAGGCGAGCCGGAGATCATGGGTGGCCATGACCATCGTCGTGCCTTCGCGGGCAAGCTGACCCAGCACATCGACCACTTCCGCCGAGAGTTCCGGATCGAGCGCCGAGGTCGGCTCGTCGCAGAGAAGCACCCGCGGCGACGGCGCGAGTGCTCGGGCGATTGCCACGCGTTGCTGCTGACCACCCGATAAGGTCGAGGGCCAGGCATCGGTCTTGTGCGCCATGCCGACCTTGGTCAGCAGTTCCATGGCGTGTTCGCGCGCTTTCTCCTTCGGCCACTTCAGCACCGTGACCAGACCTTCCATAACGTTTTCGATCGCGGTCTGATGCGGAAAGAGCTGGAAATTCTGGAAGACCATGCCGGTCTGACGGCGGATTTTCTGGATCGCCTGCCAGCCTAAGCGTTTGCCGGGCGCGAAGGAAAGCTCTTCCTCGCCGAGGCGGATCGCGCCCGAAGTTGGGATCTCGAGCAGGTTGATGCAGCGCAGTAGCGTGCTCTTGCCACCGCCGGACGGCCCGACGAGCGCGGTGACGCTGCCCTCGGGAATGCGGATGCTGATATCCTTCAGAATGACGGCATCGCCGAAGCGCTTCTCGATGTTGGAAAGCTCGATCATGCGTTTGCCTCCAGCATGCCGCCATAACGCGCGAAACGACGTTCCAGCCGCACCTGCAGCTGCGAGAGGACGGAGCTGAGGACGAGATAGATCAGCGCCGCCTCGATATAAAGGATCAGCGGCTCGTAGGTGGTGGCGACGATGCGTTGCGCCGCCTGGAAGAGCTCCGGCACGGTGATGGCGGCGGCAAGCGAGGTATCCTTGACCAGCGAGATGAAGGTGTTCGACAGAGGCGGCACGGCGACGCGGCCTGCCTGCGGCAGGATCGTCCGGCTCATCGCCTGACGCCAGCTCATGCCGATCGAATAGGCTGCTTCCCACTGGCCCTTCGGCACGGAGGAGATGACCGCGCGGATGATTTCGGAGCTGTAGGCGCCGATATTCAGGGTGAAGCCGATCAGCGCGGCAGGAAAGGCGTCGAGCAGGATGCCGATGCTCGGCAGGCCGTAAAAGATCACGAAGAGCTGAACGAGCAGTGGCGTGCCGCGAATAACCCAGACATAAAACCGGGCAATCGCCGCGACGGGCGCCGGACCGAAAAGACGGGCGATCGCCGTGATCAGGCCGAGGATCAGACCGAAGGTGAAGGAGAGCAGCGTCAGCGGAATGGTGAAGATCAATCCCGCCCAGAGGAGCGAGGGAAGCGATTCCGCCATCAGTTGGAGCCAGTGCGCCAAGGGACATTCCCTCTCATGGATTGAGTGGTGATATCTCGGAATACCCCTCCCCAACCCCTCCCCACAAGGGGGAGGGGCTTAATCCGCCTCCCGCGCTGCATTAAACAGCGACGGAGCTGCAAGTCGGGACGTTATTTTGAAATGAGGCGGTGCGCCACTAAAGCCCCTCCCCCTTGTGGGGAGGGGTTGGGGAGGGGACTTCTTTTCAAGTGGTGCTTACTTCGAAACGTCCTGGCCGAAATATTTGTCGGCGATCTTCTTGTAAGTGCCGTCGGCCTTGATATCGGCAAGCGCCTTGTTGATTTCGGCGAGAAGCTCCGGCTCGTTCTTACGGATGATGATGCCGGAATAATCGGCATTCTCCTGCTCGGCGGCGATCTTTACCGGCGCATCCGGCTTGTGCTTCTTGAAATCGAGGAAGGACAGGCTGTCGTTGATCGTCGCATCAGCGCGCTTGGTCAGCACGAGCTGGATCGACTGGTCGAAACCATCGGTGCCGACGAGCTCGGCGCCGGATTCGGTGGCAATCTTGCCGAAGTTGCTGGTTAGCGATTGGGCTGATTTCTTGCCCTTCAGGTCGGCGAAGGTCTTGATGCTGTCGTCGCCCTCGCGAACGATGAGCACGGCCTTGGAGGCGATATAGGGTTCGGAGAAATCGTATTTCTGCTTGCGAGCTTCGGTGATGCCGACCTGGTTGATGACAGTGTCGTAGCGCTTGGCGTCGAGGCCGGCGATCAGGCCGTCCCACTTGCCTTCGACGAATTCTGCCTGGACGCCGAGCTTGGCGGCGATGGCTTCGCCGATCTCCACGTCGAAGCCGACGAGCTTGCCGCTTTCGTCATGATAGGTGAAGGGCGCATAGGTGCCCTCGGTGCCGATCTTGAAGATGCCGGCCGATTTGATGGCGGCGAGGTTTTCGCCGGCATGGGCGGGCAGGAGGGCTGCGGCCTGAATAAGGGCAGCGGCGGCAACGGTTTTCAACCAGTTCATTGTTCTATCCATCCTTGGAAGGTTGCGATCGGATGAGCGATACTTTGCAGAAAACTAGGGCGCCGGAAGCGTAGAAAACTGCGAATAAAAGCAGCAACTGCAAATATTTTTCTCAATCGGTCAACTCCACGCACGAATTCCACGGAATTGGCGTCGCCGCGGTCGCGTTGCGGTCTTTTGCTCATCGACCGATCGAAGCCCGTGCGCTGTGATCATGCAGCTTTGTGTCACTGCGTCAGAAAATGTGTAACCGTGCATATTGTCTGCACGATCGTAAGCGTTTATACACGTTTACATCAGTTCAGCCATTTGATCCGGTAGGAACATGCAGGATTTTCTGTTGCGAGAGCGTCAAGGCGTTATTTCCGAGCGGCTGCGGCTGAATGGCCGGGTGCTGGCGGCGGAGCTTGCGCTCGAATTCGGCGTCTCCGAGGATACGGTGCGGCGCGACCTGCGCGAGATGGCGGCGGCAGGCCTCTGCGAGCGGGTCTATGGCGGCGCATTGCCGGTGTCGCCGGCGCATGGAAGCCTGACGCAGCGCACGGGATTTGCTGCCGACCGCAAGCAGGCCGTGGCGCGGGCTGCGGCAAAGCAGATCGCTGCCGGTTCCTGCGTGTTTTTCGATGCCGGCAGCACCAATCTGGCGATTGCCAATGCCCTGCCTGCCGAACTCGAACTGACGGCTGCGACGAATGCGCCGGTGATCGCCGCAGCGCTCATCGACAAACCCGCCGTCAACGTCATCCTGATCGGCGGCATGGTGGACCGGCAGACAGGCGGCGCCCTCGGCGCCAAGGCCTTGCGGGATATGGAACAGATTTCGCCCGATCTCTGCATTCTCGGCGCCTGCGGCATCGATCTCGAGGCCGGCATCACGACCTTCGGTTTCGAGGATGCGGAGTTCAAGCGGTTTGCAGCATCGAGAAGCAAAAGGGTTATGGCGGCGGTGACCTCGGAGAAATTCGGCACGGCTGCGCCCCACAGCATCCTTCCGGTTGCGCATTGCGAGTGCCTGGTCGTCGAGCACGACGTCGATCCCGCCATTCTTGCGGGTTATCGCGAGCGCGGCTGCCGCACCGTCATCGCCGAAAAAACGAACTGAGCCGCCGTCGCGGAGTTTAGAAAAACGGGTGCTCCCAAGCCCGAGAGCGAGGAAAGCCCGAGAGCGAGGAAAGACCGAAAATGGACAGTCATGTGAATGCGCCGTCGGGGGTCCGCAGCGGCTTCATCACCAGAAGCAGGGCGGCGGTTTCCCTGCTCTTTCTCATGAACGGCTTTGTCGTCGGCTGCTGGGCGCCGAAGATCCCGGATTTTGCCGAGCGGCTCGGGCTGAGCAAGTTCGAGCTCGGGCTGATGATCATCGTGTTCGGCGTCGGCTCGCTGGTCATGATGCCGATCGCGGGTGCGCAGATTGCCAGGCATGGCTCACGGGTCGTTGTTCGGGCAACCGCCGTCTGCGTGCTGCCGCTGCTCCTGGCTCTGACGCTCGCGCCGAATGTGATTACCGCGGCAATCTCGCTCTTCCTGTTCGGCGGCTTCATCGGCGCCATGGATGTGGCGATGAACGCCAATGCGGTGTCTGTCGAAAAATCCATGCGCCGCGCCATCATGTCGTCCTGTCATGCCTTCTGGAGCCTCGGCGGCTTGATCGGCTCGGGCCTCGGCGGCATCGTGATCGCCAAACTCGGCGTTCTCGGCCATGCCCAGCTCGCGACCGTGCTGGCGGCGATCTTCCTCGCTCTGGCATGGCCGATGATCCTTGCGGATCCGCCCCATCCCGACGCCAAAAAAGAGAAGACGAGGCTGCCGATGGTGCCGCTGCCGTGGCTGCTCGGCTTGATGGCGCTGTTCTCCATGGTGCCGGAAGGCGCGGTTCTGGATTGGGGCGCGCTCTATCTCCGGCAGGACATGGATGCGTCGGTGGCGCTTTCAGGTCTCGGTTTCGCAGCCTTTTCGGCGACCATGGCGACCATGCGCTTTGCCGGCGATCTGGTGCGCGACCGCCTCGGAGGCGTCAAGACACTGCGCATCTGCACGCTGTTTGCCATTGTCGGCATGTTGCTGGCGAGCCTCGCGCCGGACGCAGAGATCGCCATTCTGGGCTTTGCCCTTTGCGGCATCGGCATATCAAACATGGTGCCGATCGCTTTCTCGGCTGCAGGCAATATTCCCGGCCTCAAACCCGGCATCGGCATCTCGGTCGTCACGACGATGGGCTATTCCGGCATGCTGGTCGCGCCGTCGGTGATCGGCTTCGTTGCCGAGCATATCGGCTTTGCCGTCGTCTTTATGGCGCTGCCGGTGCTGCTGCTGTTCGTTCTCATGTTCTCCAAGCTGGCCCATTATGCCGACGGGGTCTCCGGAGGCGGCCACTGAGCCGCCCCGGAACAAAAGTGATATGGGAGGCGGTTGACAAGCAGCCGGGCTTGATCCACCTGAAAGGCACTGTTTTTAGGGGTGCAAGAACTCTGCATGTTGTCAGCCGCCGATTTTGATCCGAAACCGCGCCGCGCTTCCGTCGCCGTCGACGTCGGCGGCGTCATCGTTGGCGGCGGCGCGCCGATCGTCGTGCAATCGATGACGAATACCGACACGGCCGATATCGATTCGACCGTTGCGCAGGTCGCGGCCCTTCACCGGGCGGGCTCGGAACTGGTGCGCATCACCGTCGATCGCGACGAGAGTGCGGCTGCCGTGCCGAAGATCCGCGAGCGGCTGCTGCGGCTCGGCATGGACGTGCCGCTGATCGGCGACTTCCACTATATCGGCCACAAGCTGCTTGCCGATCATCCTGCCTGTGCCGAGGCGCTGGCGAAATACCGCATCAATCCCGGCAATGTCGGCTTCAAGGACAAGAAGGACAAGCAGTTCGCCGAGATCATCGAGATGGCGATCCGCTACGACAAGCCGGTGCGCATCGGCGTCAACTGGGGCTCGCTCGATCAGGACCTGTTGACGGCGCTGATGGATCAGAATGCCGAGGCCGGCTCGCCGCAGTCGGCCAGGCAGGTGACGCGCGAGGCGATCGTGCAGTCGGCGCTGCTTTCGGCCGCCCTTGCCGAGGAAATCGGCTTGCCGCGCAACCGCATCATCCTGTCGGCCAAGGTCAGCCAGGTGCAGGACCTGATCGCCGTCAATTCGATGCTCGCCGAGCGTTCGAACCATGCGCTGCATCTCGGCCTGACCGAAGCCGGCATGGGCAGCAAGGGCATCGTTGCCTCGTCGGCTGCCATGGGCTTCGTGCTGCAGCACGGCATCGGCGATACGATCCGCGTCTCACTGACGCCCGAGCCGAACGGCGACCGCACCCGCGAAGTCCAGGTGGCGCAGGAAATTCTGCAGGTCATGGGCTTCCGGCAGTTCGTACCGGTGGTTGCCGCCTGTCCCGGCTGCGGACGCACGACCTCGACGGTGTTCCAGGAGCTGGCGCAGAACATCCAGAACGACATTCGCAAGAACATGCCGGTCTGGCGTGAGAAATATCCAGGCGTCGAGGCGCTGAACGTCGCCGTCATGGGCTGCATCGTCAACGGGCCTGGCGAAAGCAAACATGCCGATATCGGCATTTCGCTTCCCGGCACCGGTGAGACGCCAGCCGCTCCCGTTTTCATCGACGGCAAGAAAGCGCTGACGCTGCGCGGCCCCAACATCGCCGCCGATTTCGAGGCACTTGTCATCGATTATATCGAGCAGCGCTTCGGCCAGCGGACGGCGGCGGAATGAAGGCCCGCGCGTTCGAATGAGCCGGTATTGGTCTGATATCGTTAGCAAGCTTCGGCCCTACATCGCGGGCGAGCAGCCGCGCATTCCCGGCCTGGTCAAGCTCAACACCAATGAGAATCCCTACGGGCCGTCCCCAAAGGCGATCGAGGCGATCAGGCAAGCGACGGACGATCGTCTGCGGCTCTATCCCGATCCCGCCGCCACCGAGTTGCGCGAGGCGATCGCCGCCCGTTTCGGGCTGACGGCCGAACAAGTATTCGTCGGCAACGGCTCCGATGAGGTTCTCGCCCATACGTTCCAGGCGCTGCTGAACCACGATCTGCCGCTTCTCTATCCCGATGTGACCTACAGCTTCTATCCGACCTATAGCCTGCTATATGGTGTCGAGACTATCGAGATACCTCTCGACGATCAGTTCCGGATGCGGCTGTCGGATTACGACAGACCATGCGGCGCGATCATCATCCCCAATCCGAATGCACCGACAGGTATCGGCCTGCCGCTGGCCGGGATCGAGGCGCTTCTTGCCGCCCATCCGGATGCGGTCGTCGTGATCGACGAGGCTTATGTCGATTTCGGCGGGGAAAGCGCCGTGCCGCTCATTTCTCGCTATCCCAACCTGCTGGTCATCCAAACCTTGTCGAAATCTCGTTCGTTCGCAGGTCTACGCGTCGGCTTCGCCCTGGGGCACCGGGATCTGATCGAGGCGCTGGTGCGGGTCAAGGACAGTTTCAATTCCTATCCGCTCGATCGCCTGGCACAGGTCGGCGCGACGGCGGCGATCAAAGACGAGGCGTGGTTCGAGACATGCCGGCGGAAAATCATCACCAGCCGGGAAAACCTCGTCCGGGAGCTTGAGGCGCTGGATTTCGAGGTGCTGCCGTCGCAGGCGAATTTCATTTTTGTGAGGCACGCAAGCCGGCCGGGCGTAGCCCTTCAAGCCGCTTTGCGGGAGCGCGATGTTCTCATCAGGCGCTTCGCCGAGCCGCGCATTTCGGAGTTCCTGCGCATCAGCATCGGCACCGACGCAGAATGCGCGCGGCTGGTTGCCGCTCTCAAGGAAATATTGGCGGCTTGATCCGACAGTTTAGCTCTTACGGTCGGCGATGAAATGCGCCGCGGCGGTGAGAACAAAGGCGCGAGCACCGTAGGGAGCAAGCAGATCTTCGGCATCGTGCACATGCCGACGAAGCTCGGCCTCGGCCCATTCCATGCCGTGGAGCGCCACGAGCGTGCCCTTGCCACGGCCTGCGTCCTTGCCCGTCGCCTTGCCCATGGTCTCAGTATCCGAAGTCAGGTCGAGAATATCATCGGCCAGCTGGAAGGCGAGGCCGATCTTTTCGCCGAAGGCGCGCAGGCGACGGCGATCTTCGGGCGGGCTTGCCGCGATAATGGCGCCAGCCTCGCAGGCGAAGCGGATCAGCGCGCCGGTTTTCATCGCCTGTAGGCGGATGATGCCGGCTTCGTCGGGAGCCTGCTTTTCCGCGGCAAGATCGAGCGCCTGGCCCCCGGCCATGCCGCCAAGACCGGCTGCCCGGGCGAGGGCAAGCACCAGCGCCGCTTTGCTCGTATCGGGAAGGGCCGTTTCCGGCGCGGCAACGATGTCGAAGGCGTAGGTCAGCAGGCTGTCGCCGGCGAGGATTGCGGTGGCTTCGTCGAACTTGATGTGCACTGTCGGTTTGCCGCGGCGCAGATCGTCATCGTCCATCGCCGGCAGGTCGTCATGCACGAGGGAATAGCAGTGAACGCATTCGAGTGCGGCGCCGACCCGAAGGGCCGCTTGCACATCGCCGCCGAGAAGGGCCGCACTTTCGGCAACAAGGAATGGGCGCAATCGCTTGCCGCCGTTCAGCACGGCATAATGCATGGCGCTGCGCAGGGTGTCGGGCCTGACGATTTCATCGGAAAGAGGGCTCGGTGAAAGCAATGTATCGAGCAGCGCCTCGATTTCTCGCGCGTTGTTGCTAAGCCTCGTCTCGAAAGTGTCCCGGTTCGCGTCCATGGGCGCTGTTTGGCATGGGGCATCGGGGCTTGCAACGGAATTGTCGATGACTGCCGCAAGATTTCCCTTGTGCTCTGGCATAAGCGGCTCACAGGCGTTATGAGAACGAAAGGGAGCAAAATGGGCTGGGGACATTGGATATAGCGACGGAGAGAGAGGATATCGCCGACATGCCGGCCCGTCGGCGATGGTTCGAAGATCGGCCTGTGCTGAAGCGTATCGTTCTTGGCTTGCTGGCCGTGCTGATCCTTCCTTACGCGCTGATCTTCCTCTACCTGCTGCCCTTCATCCATCCCGTCTCGACGCTGATGCTGCGCGATCTGGTGCTGCTGCGCGGCTATGACCGCCGATGGGTGTCGCTTGACGAGATCTCTCCGGTCCTGGTGCAATCGGTGATGATGTCCGAAGACGGGCAATATTGTTTCCATGGCGGCGTCGACTGGGCGGAGATGCGCATGCTGGTCGAGGACACGCTGAAAGGTCAGGCGACACGCGGCGGCAGCACGATCCCGATGCAGACGGCCAAGAACCTCTTTCTCTGGAACAGCCGCTCCTTCGTGCGCAAGGCGATGGAGCTTCCGCTCGCCGTCACCACGGATTTCGTCCTGTCGAAACGGCGGCTGATGGAAATCTATCTCAATATCGCCGAATGGGGTCCCGGCATTTACGGCATCGAGGCCGCCGCCCAGCATCATTTCAAGGTACCTGCCTCGAAGCTGACGCGGCGCCAGGCATCGCTGCTTGCCGTTTCGCTGCCGAACCCGATCGACCGCAAAGCAGGCAAGCCCGGACGAGGCCTTCGCCGGCTAGCCGGTGTCATCGAGAGACGCGCGCAGGGTTCGGGCGACTACATCAAGTGCATCTATGAGTGAGATCATAACTTGTCATTAGAAGCGGTGGCCGTCATCTGACATTCTTGGTTCTGCCATATGGGCGAATGCAATCCACCAGAGCCCCCGAGTCGCCCATGACCGCCCCGACCTTTTCTCCCGAGCTTCTGCTGTACTCGAAGACACACAATTCGAACCCGCCCTCCCATCTCGGCAGCCGCTATGGCAAGATCGGCGGCTTCCTGCCCGAAGCCGGCAACACCATCGTCTGCCACCCCGAGAAGGGTTCAAGAACGCTGACGGCGCTGATAGAGGCGCGTGAGAAATATCTGGCGATGCCCGAGGCGCCGCAATTTCTCTTCACGCCGATCTCGAGCCTTCACATGACGCTTTTCGAGGGCGTCATCGAGACCAGGCGCCGGCAGGACTGCTGGCCTATAGACCTCCCTCTCGAGACGCCGATCGACGATATGACCGAACTCATGGCGGCGCGGTTCGAAGGTTTCTCGATGGCGGAGCCCTTCAAAGTCGCCGTCGTCGAAGCCCGGCCGTCGGGCCTGCTTGTCGACGGAGCGACGGAGAAGGACCGCAAGGTCATGCGCGCCTGGCGCAACGCGCTTGCCGATCTTCTCGGCTATCGCCAGCCCAACCATATGGATTACAAGTTCCACATCACCTTCGCCTATGTGATCGAGCGGCTGGAGGATGAAGCCTTGCCGCGATGGCAGGCAATGCTCGACGAGGTGGCCGAGGATATCCGCCGCAGGGCCCCTGTTTTCGAGCTTGCGCCGCCGGCGTTCTGCGTGTTCGAGGACATGAACCACTTCCACGAACTGTTGATCTTCGATTTCGATGCCTGAACGGGAGAGGCCTATGGACAGACCGACGCTCTACATCGCCAACAAGAATTATTCTTCCTGGTCGTTCCGGCCGTGGATGGCGCTGACGGGCGCCGGCGTCGATTTCGAGGAAGTCCTGATCCCCTTCGACGATGCGGGCGGCAATCCCAACATCAAGGCGATATCGCCGAGCGGCAGGGTTCCGGTCCTGCAGCATGGTGGTTTGAAGATCTGGGAATCTCTGGCGATCATCGAATATGCCGCCGAGCTTTATCCGGACGCCGGCCTTTGGCCGCGCGACCGTGCCGAACGGGCGCTCGCCCGTTCTGTTTCGATGGAAATGCTTTCAGGCTTCCGAGCCCTGCGCAATGCCTGCCCGATGAATATTCGTCGGCCGAGAGGCGGGATCGCATTGCCTGACGGCGTCGACGCCGATGTCGGCCGTATCGAGACGATCTGGCGAGACCTCCTTCAGAAATCCGGCGGACCGTTTCTCTTTGGGCGCTTCAGTGGCGCGGATGCGATGTTTGCGCCTGTGGTCAACCGGTTCGACGTCTATGATCTCGTCAGCCGGGAAGATACACTCATCTATATGGAGACGATGAAGTCGCATTCGGCCTGGCGGAAATGGGAAGAAGCGGCCCGTGCCGAGCCCTGGATCGTGGCGGAAGACGAGGTCTGAGGCTCGAATCATCGGCTTCGCAAAAAATATGCATGGGGACTGGTCAAGGCCGCCCCTTGCATGTATAAGCGCGCAAAATTTCCGAAATCGCGACATGTCCGTTTCGGCCGCCAGTCTGGCCGTGGGAATGTTTTGCCCGCAAGTGGAGTAAGAAAAATGGCTGTACCGAAGAGAAAAACGAGCCCGTCCAAGCGCGGCATGCGCCGTTCGGCTGACGCGCTGAAGGCTCCGACCTACGTCGAAGACAAGAATTCCGGCGAACTGCGCCGCCCGCACCATATCGATCTGAAGACCGGCATGTATCGCGGCCGCCAGGTTCTGACGCCGAAGGAAAGCGCATAATTTTCAGATCTGGATCATCCGATCGCAAGTTTCAAGGCCGGCTTCATGCCGGCCTTTTGCATTTCGGCAAGATAATATTTGCAACGACTTGCAGTAGGACAGCGGTTTGCGGCAGTATTCTTCCTGCGCAAGGAGATTGCCGATGGTAACCGCAATGCCGCTGATGATTATTCCGTTTGTTCTTTACAATCTGGCGATGCTCGGCCTGATGGGCGGCGGCGGCATCGCCGCCTTACAACATGACATCATCGTGCTATCGATGCTCTCGGGCGCGATCTGGAGCATGGCGCTCGGCGATCTCTTCATCGTCGTCGCCCTTGTCGTGTTGTTCTTCGAAATCCTGAAAGCAACCCGAACCGGGCCGGGCAACCTGCTCAACCACATATTGTCGATGCTGGTCTTCATCGCTTTCCTGGTCGAGTTTCTGCTCGTCCAGGACGCTGCGACGCAAGTGTTCTTCATTTTGATGACGATCGCTCTGATCGATGTGATCGGCGGTTTTGCCGTTTCGATCCGAAGCGCCGGGCGGGATGTCTCTATCGGCCTATAGGTTGTCGAGTTTGTTCTGGAGAGCGCGGAGCTGCTCCTTCAGCTCGTCGATATCCTTGGCCTCGGCCTTGCGGCTCTCCTTGGCCGCCGGCGGTGTCATGAAAGGCGAGAACATCTGCATTGCCTGCTGAAACAGCTCGGTATTGCGGCGAACCTGGTCCTCGACCATCTGCATCGGCAATTGCAGGTTCTTGCCGAGCGGCGTTTCGCCGAAGGCACGGTTTACCTGTTCGCGCATCTGGGACTGCTGCTCGCTGAAGGCGCGCATCGAATGTTCGAGGAAGCTCGGCACGACCATCTGCATCTGGTCACCGTAATAGGTGATCAGCTGGCGCAGGAAGGAGATCGGAAGCAGTGTGTTGCCGGTCTTCGATTCTTGCTCGAAGATGATCTGGGTCAGCACCGAATGGGTGATGTCATCCCCGCTTTTTGCGTCCTGGACGGTAAAATCTTCGCCCTTCTTCACCATCTCCGCCAGATCTTCCAGCGTCACGTAGGTGCTGGTGCCTGTATTGTATAGGCGGCGATTGGCGTATTTCTTGATGACTATCTGACCCTCGTTCTTCGCCATATCAGCCTCCTGAACCCCCGTCTGATTTTTGGATGTTCCTCCACTTCAGACTGTAAACGCAAAAGAAGGCTGGTGACAATCTCTTTGTGCGTTGCGGCAAACCTTTAACAGATCATACGAATTGGCTTTGCGGGCCGCCGGCGAAAAATGCCGGCGGCCGGTCTTCGCGTTTGACTTGTGCTCAAAGCTTTGCCAGTTTCCCCTTATGTAAGTGGGACGAAAAACGAGGAGCCTCCCCATGAGCAATTCATCCGTCGTCATCGCCAGCGCAGGTCGGACAGCCGTCGGCTCGTTCAACGGCGCTTTTGCAACGGTCCCCGCACATGAACTCGGCGCGGCCGTCATTAAGGGCGCGCTCGCGCGAGCCGGTGTCGACGCCGGCGAGGTGGATGAGGTGATCCTCGGCCAGGTGCTGGCCGCGGGCGAAGGCCAGAACCCGGCCCGTCAGGCGGCGATCAAGGCCGGCCTTCCGAAGGAAACGACGGCCTGGGGCGTCAACCAGCTCTGCGGCTCGGGCCTGCGCGCAGTCGCGCTCGGCATGCAGCAGATTGCCACCGGCGACGCCAGGATCATCGTTGCCGGCGGCCAGGAATCCATGTCGATGGCGCCGCATGCCGCGCATTTGCGCGGCGGTGTGAAGATGGGCGACATGAAGATGGTCGACACGATGATCAAGGACGGCCTGACCGATGCCTTCCACGGCTACCATATGGGCATCACCGCCGAGAATATTGCGCGGCAGTGGCAGCTGTCGCGCGACGAGCAGGATCAGTTCGCCGTCGCCTCCCAGAACAAGGCTGAAGCCGCGCAGAAGGCCGGCCGCTTCACCGACGAGATCATTCCCTACATTATCCAGACACGTAAGGGCGACGTGACCGTCGATGCCGACGAATATATCCGCCACGGCGCGACCCTCGAGGCGATGGGCAAGCTCCGTCCCGCCTTCGACAAGGATGACACTGTCACCGCCGCCAATGCCTCCGGTCTCAACGACGGCGCTGCCGCCGCCGTGCTGATGAGCGAGGCGGAAGCGGCCCGGCGCGGCATTCAGCCGCTTGCCCGCATCGTTTCCTGGGCAACGGCCGGCGTCGATCCATCAATCATGGGCACCGGCCCGATCCCGGCGTCGCGCAAGGCGCTGGAAAAGGCCGGATGGTCTGTGAACGATCTCGATCTCGTCGAGGCCAACGAGGCCTTCGCGGCTCAGGCTTGCGCCGTCAGCAAGGATCTCGGCTGGGATCCGTCGATCGTCAACGTCAATGGCGGGGCGATTGCGATCGGCCATCCGATCGGCGCCTCCGGCGCGCGCATTCTCAACACGCTGCTGTTCGAGATGAAGCGCCGCGGCGCGAAGAAGGGCCTCGCAACGCTTTGCATCGGCGGCGGCATGGGCGTCGCCATGTGCTTTGAAGCGCTTTAAATAGCATACGATCCGTCATTGATTGAAATGCCGCCACGAGCGGGCGAAAACACAGAGGGGGAGCGGAACATGAGCAGAGTGGCTCTGGTCACCGGAGGTACACGCGGCATCGGCGCAGCGATATCCATGGCGCTGAAAAATGCCGGCTACAGGGTTGCGGCCACTTATGCCGGTAATGACGAGAAGGCTCATGCCTTCCACGACGTCACCGGCGTTGCGGTATTCAAATGGGATGTTTCGGACTACGCTGCCTGCGGTGAAGGGATCACCAAGGTCGAACGAGAGATCGGACCGGTCGAAATCCTCGTCAACAATGCCGGCATCACCCGCGACGCGATGTTCCACAAGATGACGCCGCAACAGTGGCACGAGGTGATCAACACCAACCTCACCGGCCTGTTCAACATGACGCATCAGGTCTGGACAGGCATGCGCGACCGCAGCTTCGGCCGCATTGTCAACATCTCGTCGATCAACGGCCAGAAAGGCCAGATGGGCCAGGCAAACTATTCCGCGGCCAAGGCGGGCGATCTCGGCTTTACCAAGGCGCTTGCCCAGGAAGGCGCGGCGAAAAACATCACCGTCAATGCCATCTGCCCCGGTTATATCGGGACGGAAATGGTGCTTGCCGTGCCGGAGAAAGTGCTGAATGAACGCATCATTCCGCAGATCCCGGTCGGCCGTCTCGGCGAACCGGAAGAAATCGCGCGCTGCGTCACCTTCCTCGTCTCCGACGATGCCGGCTTCATCACCGGTTCGACGCTGACGGCCAATGGCGGGCAGTTCTTCGTTTAAGACAGGACGAACGTTTGTCGATTTGCAAAGGCGCGTTGCAGGACGCGCCTTTGCTTTTTGTTCGGGAGGTCAGAAGCGGTTGCCGGTGTTCCGATCCCGCTGAACCCGAATCTTGACCGGCACTCGCTGCCGCGAGCGATCGCCGCTACGAAGAGCTGAGACCGCGGATGTCAGGGAAAGCCGCGGCGACGAGAATAGCGACGGTGGAATTCAGGTCAATCTGGTCCATGCGAATATTCCTTTCAGTGCCTCGGGCCATGGTGCCAGCCCTGCGCTCACGAAGGAAACATGCGCCCAGCAAGTGGGCGCCGGTAGATTTGACTTTCACGACCAATCGTCAACGTCACGTTGACACCCGCCGGCAAAGAAAACGGGCGCCGAAGCGCCCGTTGGGAAGTCCGATATGCGTTTGACGGTCAGTAGCGGCAACGGGCCTCGTAGCGGCGGCCGTAACGGTCGCGATAGACGCAGTAGCCGCGGCGTTCGACCGACTGGCCGATGAGAGCGCCGGTCAGACCGCCGGCAACGGCGCCGACGGCGGCACCACCCCAGCTGTTGGTGACGGCACCACCGATGACCGCGCCGGTGCCGGCGCCGATCGCCGTGCCCTGCTCGGTCGCCGTGCAGGATGCGAGAGCGCCCACGAGCGCGCCGATAAGAACAATCTTCTTCATCATGTCGTAACTCCCCAGGTTGTCGGGCTTTAGATGCGGCCCATTAGTACAAGGATAATGATAATGACGAGAACTAGCCCCAAACCGCCAGAAGGTCCATAGCCCCAGCCACGGCTATAACCCCAGTTTGGCAGAGCTCCGATCAAGAGCAGAATGAGGATAACGAGAAGTATCGTGCCAAGCATGGTGTTTTTCCTTCATTTCATCCGCAATCTGGATGGACAAGAAACACGCATTGGCGATTTTTGTTCCCGGTTGGGCGCGTAAATTAGGACGCAAGGCGATTCATGGTTTGCGATCCGTCACCCCTCACAAATCGCCTGTATGGTTAAAAAGGCATTTAAATACAATATGTTGCGGTGAACAAAGCGGGAAGGTCTCGATGTCTCCGATTCGTCGGTGATTCGTTCCGTTTTTGATCGGCCCAGTGGCGCAAGCCTGCCAGGCTTAAGGCTGTGTGAATTTGCTCGCCGGAATATTAACACCGACGTGACGAGACCTTTCCGCCTGCCCCGCATCTAGCGGCGGAACATCACGACGCCACCAGATTTGGCCGTGAACGAAAGGGGAAAACAGCGCAGTCGGCGATTCGTCGCCGATTCGTTCCGGATTTGATCGAAGGGTTAATTTCGGCGGATTTTTCACTTAGCAAAAAGCGCATGACTGACCGCCGGCAGCGCGACAAAATTGCGAACAGGAGAGAGTCCCGCGATTCAGCATTTAGTAGGAAAAAGTGATTCAAAATCAATACTTAGCCGTGAACAAAAGCTGAATCAGCGGGAGTCAGCGATTCGTCTCTGATTCGTTCTCACGCTGTTCCAAATCGGAGATGCGGACCTTCCGGACGACTCGCAAAGGTCGCAATCCCCGGCGCATTTTGAAATCTGCCCTTGCGTTTGCGGCGGCAGCTGTCCATGTGTTCTGTGCCTCTATCGAGATGGCAAAACTTTTCCCGGGGCGCGCCTGCCTCACTTGCATGGACCATGACTCTGACTTCGCAGCCGATGATTCTGAGCGGGCGCGGTGTGACCGCGGTGCTTGGACCAACCAATACCGGTAAGACCCATTATGCCATCGAGCGCATGGTCGCACACGGGACCGGCGTGATCGGCCTGCCGCTTAGGCTCCTGGCCCGCGAGGTCTATACGCGGGTGGTGGAGAAGGTCGGTTTGCAGAACGTGGCGCTGGTCACCGGCGAAGAAAAGATTTCGCCGCCCAATGCGCGTTTTTCCGTCTGCACGGTCGAGGCGATGCCGCGGGAGACCAAAGCCTCCTTTGTCGCGATCGACGAGGTGCAGCTCGCCGGCGATCTCGAGCGTGGCCATATCTTCACCGACCGCATCCTGCACCTTCGCGGCCGTGATGAAACGCTGCTGCTGGGTGCAGGGACGATGCGGCCGATCCTGCAGCACATCCTGCCCGGGATTACGATCGTCGAGCGGCCGCGGCTTTCGCACCTCCTTTACGCCGGGCAGAAGAAGATCACCCGGCTGCCGCAGCGTTCCGCGATCGTCGCCTTTTCCGCCGATGAGGTCTATGCCATCGCCGAGCTCATCCGCCGGCAGCGCGGCGGCGCGGCGGTCGTGCTGGGGGCGCTCAGCCCCCGCACCCGCAATGCACAGGTCGCGCTCTATCAGGCGGGCGACGTCGAATATCTGGTGGCGACCGATGCGATCGGCATGGGCCTCAACCTCGATGTCGATCACGTCGCCTTCGCCCAGGACCGGAAATTCGACGGCTACCAATTCCGCAACCTCAATCCGGCCGAACTCGGCCAGATCGCCGGCCGCGCCGGCCGGCACGTGCGGGACGGCACCTTCGGCGTCACCGGACAGGTCTCGCCCTTCGACGAGGAACTGGTGCAGCGCATCGAGGGACATGAATTCGACAACGTCAAGGTTCTGCAGTGGCGCACGACGGAGATGGACTTCTCCTCGATTCAGTCGCTGCGAGCCAGCCTGGAGGCCGGGCCGCGCGTGCCCGGCCTGACGCGGACGCTGCCGGCGGTCGACCAGCAGGCGCTCGAGCAGCTTTCGCGCTACCCCGAGGTAATGGACCTCGCCGACAGGCCGGCCCGCGTCGAAAAACTCTGGGAGGCTTGCGCCCTGCCCGACTACCGGCGTATCACTCCGGCCCAACATGCCGATCTTATTTCGACCCTCTTTTCCGATCTCGTGCGCTATGGCACGGTGAACGAGCAGTTTCTTGCGGAGCAGGTTCATCGCTCGGATCGAACTGATGGGGAAATTGACACGCTTTCGGCGCGAATCGCGCAGATAAGGACCTGGACCTACGTTTCGAATCGGCCCGGCTGGCTTGCCGATCCGACACATTGGCAGGAAAAGACGCGGGAAATCGAAGATCGATTGTCCGATGCGTTACATGAAAGGTTGACGAAACGCTTTGTTGATCGCAGGACATCTGTGCTCATGAAGCGCCTGAGAGAGAATGCGATGCTGGAAGCTGAAATCAGTGTGAATGGCGATGTCTTCGTTGAAGGACATCATGTAGGGCAGTTGAGCGGATTCCGTTTCACCCCGGTGGCGGGAACGGATGGACCGGATGCCAAGGCGGTTCAGGCTGCGTCGCAGAAGGCGCTCGCGCTCGAGTTCGAGGCCCGTGCGGCCCGGCTGCATGCCGCGGGCAACAGCGATCTGGCGATCGGTTCGGATGGCTTGATCCGTTGGCTCGGCGATCCGGTGGCGCGGCTTTCGGGCAGCGACCACGTCATGCGTCCGCGTGTGATCCTGCTTGCCGACGAGCAGTTGACGGGCAACGCCCGCGATCACGTCGCCGCCCGTATCGAACGTTTCGTCAATCATCACATCAGCACGGTATTGAAGCCGCTGGACGATCTGTCGCGCGCCGAAGACCTGCAGGGTCTTGCCAAGGGCCTTGCCTTCCAGCTGGTCGAAAATCTCGGCGTGCTCTTCCGCCGTGACGTCACCGAGGAGGTGAAGTCGCTGGATCAGGAGGCTCGCGCCTCCATGCGCCGCTACGGCGTGCGTTTCGGTGCCTATCATATCTTTGTTCCGGCCCTTCTGAAGCCGGCACCGGCCGAACTGATCACGCTGCTCTGGGCGTTGAAGAACGACGGTCTCGACAAGCCGGGCTACGGCGATCTCATTCCCGTGCTTGCCGCCGGGCGCACCTCGGTCGTCACCGATCCGAGCTTCGAGCGGATGTTCTACAAGCTCGCCGGCTTCCGTTTCCTCGGCAAGCGCGCCGTGCGCATCGACATTCTGGAGCGGCTCGCCGATATCATTCGTCCGCTGCTGCAATGGAAGCCCGGTCAGAGCAATCGTCCGGAAGGCGCCTATGACGGTCGCCGTTTCACGACGACGACGGCGATGCTGTCGATTCTTGGGGCGACGCTCGAGGACATGGAAGAGATCCTCAAGGGCCTCGGCTATCGCGCCGATGCCGTGAAGGCGGAAGAGGCGTCGGCCCATCTTGCGGCGCAAGACGCAGCTTCAGCCCCTGCCGCCTCCGCGGAAGCATCCGCGGAAGAAGCGGCGGAAAAAGCCGATCACGATGATGCCGACGGAGCGAGCGAAGAGGCTGCTTCCGAGCCATCCGCAGCCGAGCCGGCTTCGACGGCGGCCGATGTCCCCGCGACAGAAGCGAACGACGGCAACGCTGCGGCCGAAGTGACTGAGGCAACCGCTACAGCAGAGGCTGCCGCTTCCGGGGAAGCTGGCGAGCCGGCGGAACCGAAGCCGGTTCTTTTGTGGCGTCTCGGCGGCCGCAATGACAATCATCGCCAGGCACGCGGCGGCCATGGCGAACGCCGGGGCGGCCAGAACCAGGAGCGCGGCGAGCGCAATCGCCGTCCGAACGGTGGTGAAGGCGGCGAGGGCAACCGTGGCGGCGACGGGCGCGACAACCGCCACGGCCGCGGCAAGGACGGTGGCGGCCGCGACGGCGGCAGGCCGCAGCAGGCAAGGGGCGAGCGCAAGGACCAGCCGCGCGGTGATCGTCAGGATCGTGGCGACCGGAAGGACCGCGGCGAGCGTAACGATCGCAATGACCGCAACGACCGCAACAACAATCGCGGCGCCCAGCCGCTGCGCTTCGAGGCTAAGCCGCCGCGCAAGGAGAAGCCGATCGATCCGGATTCGCCCTTCGCCAAGCTCGCAGCTCTCAAGGAACAGATGAAGAAGTAATCATGGGCGGGGAGACACAGCCGGCAAGCGGTTCGCGCCAGCGCATCGACAGGTGGCTGTTCTTCACGCGCATGGTGAAGTCGCGCTCGCTGGCCCAGAGCCATGTCCAGTCGGGGCACGTGCGCATCAACGGCGAGCGCTGCAGTCACCCGAGCCAGATGGTCAAGCCGGGCGACCGTGTCGAACTGACGCTGGAGCGGCGCGACGTCATCCTCGTCGTGCGTCTCGCCGGGGAGCGGCGGGGTCCCTATGAGGAGGCTCGCCTGCTCTACGACGACCAATCCCCACCGCCGGATGAGACAAAACGTCTCACGCCGTTTGAGCAAGCGACCCGTGCGACCGGTACCGGCCGTCCGACCAAGAAGGAAAGACGTGCAATCGACAGGCTGATGTCGGACGAGGATTAGAAAACTCTGTCTGTGGTGGCGGCTTTTGCAGATCGTTTATCCTTGAAATCCGGCGCTAAAGCCGATAGGTCACTGACAACTTGCCGGAAGCGTGCTTGCCTGCCAAGCCTGTCCACGCTTTTCGCCCGGCAAGGGGATAGGCGCGACGTTCCAGGTTGCCCGGCCCCATCCGCATGAAATCCTGGAGTTCTTCATGACCTATGTCGTGACCGACAATTGCATCAAGTGCAAATACACCGATTGCGTGGAAGTCTGCCCCGTCGACTGCTTTTATGAAGGCGAGAATTTTCTCGTCATCCATCCCGACGAATGCATCGATTGCGGCGTCTGCGAACCGGAATGTCCCGCCGAGGCGATCAAGCCGGATACCGAGCCGGGCCTCGACAAATGGCTGAAGATCAATACCGAGTATGCCAGCATCTGGCCGAATATCACGGTCAAGAAAGACCCGTTGCCGGAGGCCAAGGAAATGGATGGCCAGACCGGAAAATTCGAGAAATACTTCTCCGAAAAACCCGGTTCCGGCGACTAAGACGGTTGCGCGATTCGGCCGCCGCATTTGAGCGGCCATGCGGTGAAACGTTTTAAATCTGCGTCTGGCATATGGGTGATCTGTGTTGCCCGCATGACTCAGACGAAGCAAATTATTGATTTCCTCATATTTTTGTGATAGGTTTCGCCTACTGTTCCATTTGTGGCATGACGCATGCCCAAAACCATCACGAAAGCAAAACCAATCCGTACGCGGTTTCCGTGACATATCAACGCTTTGAGCGCCGGGTCCCCCAGATCGCGCGCAAGAAGTCCTTGCTTTTGCCTGATGGGACCAGAGTGAAGTCACCCGACGGATGCAACCGTCTCAACCGGGCCTGACTGACCCGGCTCCGGCCGCCGCCGGAAGCGTAACAGGGAGTTTTTGAATAGAATGACGACTCAGCAGAAAAAACCTTCTACAGCACGTCACGGCTTCAAGACCGGTGAATCGATCGTCTACCCCGCTCATGGCGTCGGTACCATCACCGCTATCGAAGAGCAAGAAGTTGCCGGCATGAAGCTTGAACTTTTCGTTATCGATTTCGAAAAGGACAAGATGCGCCTGAAGGTTCCGGTCGCCAAGGCGATGAGCATCGGAATGCGCAAGCTTTCGGAAACGGATTTCGTCGATCGTGCGTTGAAGGTTGTGCAGGGCAAGGCGCGCGTCAAGCGCACCATGTGGTCCCGCCGCGCCCAGGAATATGATGCCAAGATCAATTCCGGCGATCTGATTTCCATCGCTGAAGTCGTGCGTGATCTCTATCGTGCAGAAAACCAGCCCGAGCAGTCCTATTCCGAGCGCCAGCTCTACGAAGCAGCGCTCGATCGCATGGCGCGTGAAATTGCCGCCGTCAACAAGATGTCGGAAACCGAAGCCGTCCGCCTCGTCGAGAGCAACCTCAACAAGGGTCCGAAGCGCGGCAAGGCGATCGAAGAAGACGATTCGCAGGACGAAGCCGCTTAAGGCAAGCCTGTCTCTCCCAACTAAAAACCCGGCCTTCGCGCCGGGTTTTTTATTGGAACTTTTTCCCGACTGACGCGTTTACTACACGTAATTGCGGACTGCCGTCGGGCGCTGGCTCGTCGGGCGAACTGCTATTCCGTCAATATTCGGTGAGGAGCGGCTCATGCCTTTTCAATATTGCCCGTCCGGCAACGTGAAGAAACAGGTCCGACCCAGCCGTCTTAGCGGCACATGATGAGAAATAGGGCCTTTCCCTGAAAAGTCTAGGGTGAGGCCCTTTTGCATTCGGAACCCCATTCAGTCCGGACAGCGATGTTCCGGAAGGTGAGTTTTATTGTTCATTTTGAGGGCGAAGGCCTGTTTCGGGAGATCGAAATGAAGAACATGTCTGCAGATCGGCGCATGATCAAAATCGCGATGGCCGCCCCCTATCTCGCCCGCCAGGAAGAGCACGATCTCGCCACCCGCTGGAAAGATCACGACGATCGCGGTGCGCGCAACCAAATCGCCATGGCGCATATGCGCCTGGTTATCTCCATGGCCGGCAAATTCCGCAATTTCGGTCTGCCGATGAGCGACCTCGTGCAAGAGGGCTATGTCGGCCTGCTGGAAGCCGCCGCGCGTTTCGAACCAGAACGTGACGTGCGTTTTTCGACCTATGCCAGCTGGTGGATCAGGGCGTCGATCCAGGATTATATCCTGCGCAACTGGTCGATCGTGCGCGGCGGCACCAGTTCGGCGCAGAAGGCGCTGTTCTTCAATCTGCGCCGCCTGCGCGCCAAGCTCGCCAGGGGCGATACGCAACTGACGCTGCAATCCATTCATCAGGAAATCGCGGCGGCCCTCGGCGTCAGCCTCGCTGATGTGCAGACCATGGATGCCAGGCTTTCCGGCAACGACGCTTCGCTGCAGGCGCCTTCCGTCTCCGGCGATGCCGAGAGCGCGGAGAAGATGGATTTTCTCGTCAGCGACGATCCGCTGCCGGACGAGCAGGTTTCCAATATGATCGACGGCGAACGCCGCCGCGTCTGGCTCGCCTCGGCGCTGAAACATCTCAACGAACGCGAGATGAAGATCATCAGCGCCCGGCGCCTGGCGGAAGACGGCGCGACGCTCGAAGAACTTGGCGCCGATCTCGGCATTTCCAAGGAGCGCGTGCGCCAGATCGAAAGCCGGGCGATGGAAAAGCTTCGCAGCGCACTGGTCAGCGCCGACCCCCATATGGCGGCCTACGCTTGAACTTCTTTACCCTCCAGCAGCACCGACTGGCCCGGCGCAAGCCGGGCTTTTTTTATTCGGCGATGATTTTGACGCGATCGCCAGGGGAAACGGCCGCACCCGTCGGCAGGGCATTGATGAGCTTGAAGAGATCGAGCTTGCGGTCGGTACCCATCATCCGGGCGGCAAGCGTCGAGATGTTCTCGCCGGGCCGCACGGTGACGACACGAATGCGCAGCGGCTTCAGCGAGGCAGCTTCAGCCGGCGTCATGCGCCGGAAACTGGCGCGCAGAACATTGGCCGTCGGTTCGAGGGCGTCGCTGCCTTTCGGCACGGCGGTCAGGAAACGGAAGATCTGCGCATTGTTGCGGATGACGGTGACATCGAAATCCCAGCGGTCGGCACTTGCGCGCGCGGTGGCTGCTTCCATGCCATTGACGGTGATCTGCTGAATGGTCGATGGGTCGAGACCGGTCACCCAGCCGCTCGAGATGTAGTTTGTGAGGCTCTGGTTCTGGTTGTCGGCGACGCCATCGAAGCGGACGGCGATGTCGTTGGGACCGGTGGCCATCACGGCTTCGACCTTATTGTCGATCTTGAAGTCCACCGGCACGTCGAAGCGGATGCCGAGGCCGCCATGCAGGAAAGTCTGGCCGCGTACGTAACCTTCTTCCGGGCTGTCGCCATAGAGCAGGCCGTCAATGCCGTCGAGATAATAATCGCGGCCCTTGTCGCCGACCGTCCCCTCCTGGCCGAAGGCGCGCGCATGGGTGCGGGCAAGCTCGATGCGCTGGGCGGAGTTCGGATGGCTCGAGAGGAAGTCGAGGCTCTGGTCGGCTTCGGGGTCGACCGACATGAAGCGGCTGTAGGCCGCCATGGAATCGAGGAAGCGGGCGGCGGCATAGGGGTCGTAACCGGCTTCGCCGAGCATGCGCACGCCGATGACATCGGCCTGCAGCTCCTGCTGGCGGGAGAAGGCGGCAAGCCTGAGCTTGCCCCGGGCAAGCGCCTGCTTGCCGGCGATGTCGCTCGAGAGGACCTCGGCGACGACGCGGCTGGCGATGACTTCAGCTTCTTCGCGCTTCTGCCGCTCGATACCGTGATTCGCTGTCACGTGGCCCATTTCGTGCGACAGCACAGCGGCGACTTCCGAGGCATCGTTAGCAAGGGCGAGCAGGCCGCGGGTGACGTAGAGATACCCGCCCGGCAGCGCAAATGCGTTGATCGCAGGCGAATTCAGGATGGTGATGCGGTAGGACTGGCTCGGATTTTCCGACACCGCCGTCAGCGCGCCGGCAATACGGGCGACGAGGCGCTCGGTCCTGGCATCCTTATATTCGCCGCCGTAGCTTGCCACGATACGCGGATGCTCACGGGCGCCCATCGCCGCGCGCGGATCGTTCTTCTGCACCTCGTCGACGATCTGGGGATTGGAGGACGGCGAGATGCTCGGCTGGTAGGATTGTTCGATCAGCGACTGACACCCGTTCAGCACCATTGCGACAGCTGAAAGCAGCACGAGGCGACGGGTGAAGCGACGCGCCGCAGAGATGGCATCACTGGAAAGCGCGGGCGATTTCCACGTCGTCAAGCTGTCCAGTCTGGTTCTCCGCATCATGTCGCTGTTTTGCCGGTTTGCCGCAGATAGGGACCGGCCTTGGCAAGGGGAACTCAACAGGTGCGCACCCCTGATCTCGCGCCGCATGCTAGGCCGATACACGTCGTTGCTGTAACTGATTTACGCATCGGTTGCATAGCGAGACTCTGTTTAATTATGGCGCCGTTGCATTTTAGCAAGCCTCAGGCATCGAGGTTCCCTTCGCTCGGATGAAATTATGGCGAAAGTTCCGTCAGCAGGCATAGATTTGTCGGCGGCACGGAAAAAGAACGGTTTGATTGAAGCAACAGGCTGGAAAACGGCAGCCCCGCGAGAAAATCGCAACTTTTAATTTATTTACGCGATAATGGAACGTTTGCTGGTGAATATTCCCGTTATGCCGCCCGCTATTCCGCCGCTTCCGCCGCCGCCGATTGCGGTCGCTTCATTTCCCCGCTGCGCGGCAGCTGCACGGGCTTCAGCGTCATTGCGGCAGCAAGGCCGATCAGGGCAATGGCGCAGGAAGTCATGAAAAGGGGCGAGAAGGCGGCGGCATAGACATCTGCGACGGCCTGGCGGCTCGCTTCGGGAAGGGCAGCCATCATCTTCGGCGTCAGCTGTTCGATATCGACAACACCGGGAATGGGAGCGCCGACCTTGCCGAGCCCGGAGGCGATGATCGCGCCATAGATCGAAATGGCGATCGAGGCGCCGCCCATGCGCGAGAGCGTCACCGAGCCGGTCGCAGCGCCGACGTCGCGGGCGGGGGCGGCATTCTGCACGCCGATGATGGGGACCTGCTGCGCAAGACCGATGCCGATGCCATGCAGCATCATGATCGCGCCGATGAAGGCGATCGGCGTTCCCGCATGGACCTGCGACATCAGCGCGAAGGCAATGGCGCTGCAGGTGAGGCTTGCGATGGCGAAGGGTTTGTAGCGGCCGGTCATCGAGATGATACGCCCGGCCGATAGCGATCCGCAGACGAGACCACCGGTCAGCAGAATGAACAGAAGACCGGCGGCCGATGGCGAAAGGCCGGTCGTCGTCTGCAGGAAGAGAGCGAGATAGTTGACCATGCCGATGGCGATGGCGCCACCCATCACCGATATTAGCAGCAGGAGGCTGAAGGTCGAATTGCGGAAGAGCTGCAGCGGAACGATCGGCTCCGGCGCGCGGCGCTCGACGAAAACCCAGGTGACGGCGCAGACGGCGCCGAAGGCGACGATCCCGATACTCTGTGGTGAGATCAACGAGCCGAACAATTCGCTGCTGTCTGTGGCAAGCACGATGCTCGTCGTCGTCAGCGCGATCAGCAGCGCGCCGGCATAGTCGATCTTCGGGCGTCGATGCGGCTTGCGGTAGGGCAGCATGAAGGCAAGGCCGGTGAGCACGATGAAACCGATCGGCACGTTGACGAGGAAGATCGAGCGCCAGCCGAAGAGATCGCTCATCGTGCCCCCGAGCACAGGGCCGATCGCGCCTGAAGCCATCAGCACGAGGCTCGAATAGCTTTGATAGCGCGCCCGCTCGCGCGGCTCGAAGAGATCGGCGTTGACGGCAAAGATCGATACCATGATGCCACCACCGCCGAGGCCCTGCAGCACACGGGCGGCGATCAGCGTGTTCATCGAGACGGCGAAGCCGCAGACCGCGGAGCCGATGGTGAAGATGGCGATCGCGGTCATCATCACATATTTGCGGCCGAAGAGGTCGCCGAGCTTGCCATAGAGCGGCATGACGGCGCTGAGCGCCAGCAGGTAGGCCGAGCCGATCCAGCCGAAACGTTCGAGATGGCCGAACTCGCCGACGATGGTCGGCAGCGCCGTGGAGACGATTTGATTATCAAGCGTCGCCATGAACATGGCGGTCATCAGAAAGAAAAAGAGAATAAGCCGGCGACGACGGTCCGTCACGAGCGGCGCAGGCGCGGGTTGCATGTCCATGGGGCATATTTCCGGGTTCGATCCATTTTATGTGCTATCAGCATGTAATTGTCAACGGCACATGAGTGACCCCGGCATATTCAATTTTGACCGCCGCTCTGCTATGGTTCCGTCATGAATGAGACGCTGACGAAGATCCTGTCCAACAGTCGGGCCGAGCCGGACGATGAGAACCTGCCTCGCATCGGCAGGAGCATGGCGCGCATGCGCCTGATGACCGGGCGACGATTGATCGGTAGGCTGGCAATCCAAAGCGCCGCACCGGGCCTTGAGCTTTCCCATCTCGACGTACTGGACGCCGTGCGGCGGGCTGAGTCGCCCGGCGAGGTTACCGTCGGCTTGATCGCGGAGATGCTGCGCATCGACCCGTCGCGCGCTAGCCGGGTGGTGGCCGAGATGGTCGGACGCAATGTGTTGCGGCGCGAGGCCTCGCAGGCCGATGCGCGGCGGATTGTCGTCGTCATCACCGAGGCTGGCCAGGCACTGCTTGCCGAAATCCATGCGCAGAAAATAGCAATTATCTCCGAGATCGTCTGCGATTGGCCACGCGAGGACATAGAGCGTTTCGCGACGCTGTTCGAACGTTTCATCGGTGGCTACGAGGCGATCTTTCTGTCGCGCGACAAGGACACGCCCGGTTGAGGCGAAGCGCCGTCCGTCGGGGCCCCTTCCCCTCGCCCCCGCGTTTGCGCTAAGGGCAATGCCCATGAGCCAATCCACTTTCACCATTCTGCTCGGCGGCGAACTCAGCCTGACGGAACGCCTGCGCCACGCGATCGGCGGCAGCCGTTTCATCGCGGCCGATGGCGGCATGCGGCATGCGATGGTGCTTGGGGTCATGCCTGAGCTCTGGGTCGGCGATTTCGATTCGACCCCCCCCGATCTCGAAGCGGGTTTTCTCGATGTGCCGAAGCAGCCCTATCCCGCAGCGAAGGCGGCAACGGACGGCGAGATTGCCGTGTCGGAAGCGATCGCGCGTGGTGCGCAGCGGCTGATCCTCGCCGGCGCGCTCGGCGGCGAACGATCCGACCATGCGCTTCAGCATCTGCTGTCGGCTGTCGGCCTGGCGGAAAAGGGTTTCGACGTACTGCTGACCTCCGGCAAGGAAGAGGCAGTGCCGCTGGTTCCCGGCACGATCGAGCTCGATCTTCCTAAAGGCAGCCTGTTTTCCGTGCCCGGATTTGGTCCGCTGACCGGACTTTCGATCGAGAATGCGCGTTATCCGCTCACGGATTTCCACCTGCCTTTCGGCTCATCGCGCACCATTTCAAATGTCGCGGAAGGCAAGGTTCGCTTTTCGCTCGAGAGCGGCCGGGCGATCGTGCTTGCCCGCCCCTATGATCTTTCCGGAGTCTGATATTTGGCCCCTCCCATTTTGAAACTCGACGATATCTTCCTGAGCTTCGGCGGCGCACCGCTGCTGGCGGGTGCAGCGCTGCAGGTCGAGCCCGGCGACAAGATCTGCCTCGTCGGCCGCAACGGCTCGGGAAAATCGACGCTCCTGAAGATCGCCGCCGGCCTGGTCGAGGCGCAGTCCGGCGAGGTCTTCCGCCATCCGTCCTCGACGGTGCGCTATCTCGAACAGGCGCCGGACTTTGCCGGTTTCAGCACCGTTCAGGCCTATGCCGAGGCCGGGCTGGGACCGGGCGACGACCCCTATCGCGTGACCTATCTTCTGTCCCATCTCGGCCTGACCGGCGAGGAAGATCCGAGCACCCTTTCCGGCGGCGAATCGCGCCGGGCCGCCCTTGCCCGGGTGCTGGCGCCGGAGCCCGATATTCTCCTGCTCGACGAGCCGACCAACCATTTGGACCTGCCGACCATCGAATGGCTGGAAGGCGAACTGCAGAAGACCCGCAGTGCCCTGGTGCTGATTTCGCACGACCGTCGTTTCCTGGAGAAGGTTTCGACCGCGACCGTCTGGCTCGACCGCGGCGCCTCGCGCCGGCTCGACAGGGGATTCGCCCATTTCGAGGCCTGGCGCGATCAGGTGCTGGAGGCGGAAGAGCTCGAGCAGCACAAGCTCGGCAAGGCAATCGAGCGCGAGGAGCACTGGCTGCGCTACGGCGTCACGGCCCGGCGCAAACGCAACATGCGCCGCCTCGGCGAGCTGCAGACGATGCGTTCGCAATATCGCGGCCACAAGGGGCCGCAGGGCACGGTGCAGGCGACGGTTTCGGACGCGCAGGAATCCGGCAAGTTGGTGATCGAGGCCGAGAAGATCACCAAGAGCTTCGGCGACCGGGCCATCGTCACGCCGTTCTCGATCCGTGTACATCGCGGCGATTGCATCGGTCTCGTCGGGCCGAACGGCGCCGGCAAGACGACGCTCCTGAAAATGCTGACCGGCCAGCTTTCCCCGGATAGCGGCACAATAAAGCTCGGCACCAACCTGGAGATCGCCACCCTCGACCAGAAGCGCGAGGACCTCGATCCCGAGGATACGCTTGCAAACTACCTGACCGACGGGCGCGGCGAAAACCTGCTCGTCAACGGCGAGCAGCGCCATGTCACCGGCTACATGAAGGAATTCCTGTTCCAGCCGGAACAGGCGCGCACGCCGATCAGGAGCCTCTCCGGCGGCGAGCGCGCCCGGCTGATGCTGGCGCGCATCCTCTCGCGCCCGGCAAACCTCCTGATTCTCGACGAACCCACAAACGATCTCGATATCGAGACGCTCGACCTCTTGCAGGAAATCGTCGCCGGCTTTCCCGGCACCGTCATCCTCGTCAGCCACGATCGCGACTTCCTCGACCGCACCGTAACCTCGACGATCGCGCCCGCCGTGCCGGATGCGCCCGACGGCCGATGGATCGAATATGCCGGCGGCTACACGGACATGTTGGCGCAGCGCAGGGGCGCGCTCGAAGAGCGCAGAAAGGCCGAGAAAGCGGCGGAGAAGCCGAAGGCGCAGGAGACAACAGCTTCCGGCGCAGCCTCGAAGAGCAAGCTTTCCTTCAAGCAGAAATTCGCGCTTGACAATCTGCCGAAGGAAATGGCCAAGGCCGAGGCCGAGATCGCCAAGCGCGAACTTGTCATGGCCGATCCCAATCTCTTCACGCGCGACCCCGCTGCCTTCAACCGGCTTGCAAGCGAGATGGAAAAGCTGCGAGTCAGCCTTACCAAGATGGAAGAGGAATGGCTGGAGCTCGAAATGCTGCGGGAAGAGCTGGAAGGCTGAGACTCTCGCACTCAGCCGCTCGCGTCACGCAGGGCCCTGCCGATGAGGGGACGTCTTAAAGCGCCGGCGCGGGAACGGCGGCTGCGCCCGCACTGGCGCTGGCGCCGGTGGTCTGGGCGACCTGCTGCTGCGGCTCTTCGGATCTCGAAGGCAGAGCCTGCAGATGCAGCACCCGCGGCTGCAGCGCCTCCAGATAGGTTTCAGAGCGGCCGATATAGATCATGCCGGTTTCGGGCATCGAAGTCAGCACGCTACACATCGTTTCCTGCCATTCCGGCTCCATGCCCTCGAGCACTTCGTCGAAGATGATCCAGCGCGGGCGCACCAGCAGCAGGCGGGCGAAGCCGATCGCCTTCTGTTGATCGCCGTCGAGCAGCTTGTCCCAGCGGGCGCGGGTATCGAGCCTTGCGATCAGAGAGTGCAGGCCGGCCTTTTCAAGGGCCGCCTCGACGGCAGCCTGCTCGTAGGCATCGGGGCTTTCGGGGAAGGCAAGCGCCTCGCGCAGCGTGCCGCCCGGAATATAGGCGATCTGCGGAACGAACAGCATGTCGTCGATCGGCGGCAGACCCATCGTGCCGCTGCCGCACGGCCAGAGCCCGGCCAAGGCCTGAAACAGCAGCTTGCGGTTGACGCTATGATCGCCGTTGATCATGATTTTTTCGCCGGCCTTGATCACGATATCGGTTTCACGCAGGCGAAAACCGCCGCATTCCTCGATGTCTTCGCCGATCTTGGCATTGATCACCACATCCTTCAGCGTCAGCCGGTCGGGGGCGGTGTTTTCGTATGCGATGCTGCCCTTCAGGCCAAAGTCCTCGTCCATGTCGAGCAGCGCCTGGCGGAAGTCGGTGACGCGCATCAGCGTGGCACGCCATTCGGCGATCGGGCCGAAATTGGCGACATACCAGCGCAACGCCGTATTGACCTGGTTGAAGGCGCCGACCGACATCATCAGCTGACCGAGGGTGAGGCCGCCGGAAAAATAGGCGGGTGCGGCAACGATAATCGGAATGACGATCACCAGCCAGCCGTAGCCGGCCGAAACCCAGGTGAGATTGGTATTGGCCATGGCGAGCCGCTTGACGACCCTCAGTACCGAGCTGATGTCGGTATTGATGCGCCGGCGCTCGTTCTCCTCGCCGCGGGCGACGGTGATCGCCGGCATGTTCTCGTTGGCATGCATCAGGGTGAAACGAAGCTCGGCCTCTTTCGAGAACCGGTCGGCATTGAGCTTGACCAGCTTGCGGCCGACGACCTGGCTCAGCACCGAGGCAGAAGCGGCATAGAAAATCGCCGCCCAGACCATATAGCCCGGTATGGAGAAGCTGTGGCCGCTGATGTGAAAGACGAAGCCGCTCGACAGCTCCCAGAGCACGCCGATGAAGCTCACCAGAAGAATGGTCGACTGTAAGAGGCCGAGCACGAGTCCGGTGGTGCTTTCGGCGAGGTTGCGGGAATCCTCGTGCAGGCGCTGGTCCGGATTGACGCCGATCAGGCCGCTCGAGGCGAGCCGCAGCGCCCGCTTGCGCTTCAACCACTGGTCAACGAGATCGCGCGACAGGCCCTCGCGCATATAGAGCGCCGTCATCTGGTTCAGCCAGGCCTGCAGCACGTTGAGCAGCAGCAGCGTGCCGGCAATCATTGCGAAGATTTCGAGCTGGTGGAAGAATTCGCCGAGATCGCGGCGCTCGAGCGAATCGTAGAAGGGGGCGTTCCACTCGTTGAGGATGACCTGGCCATAGGCCGTCACCAGGATGACAAGGATCAGCACGGTCGCCAGAAACAGCACCTTGCCACGCACTTCAGAATTCCAGAATGCCGAGAACATTACTCCGAGGCGATATGTCAGGCTGAAGTCGTAACCAACCTTATCCTGCCTCCTGGTGCCCGGCCTCCCCTCGATCTTATCTGCCATCATGCTTTTCCAACACCGCCCATACTGTCATTATTAACATGGTGGCGTTACCGGTCTATCAACAGATTTTATCAGTCATTAAACTGTGATGATTCTTGACCCACCGCTCCTGCATGCATTCGTAGTTGATTCGCGGCTCAACTGGGACTAATTAAGGCACTCCGTGGTGATTTGGCCGGCCGGCTTGCAGCCACGTTAAAAAATTCGCTAAAGGGCCGCGTGCGGACCGGTAGCGATTTTTTCGCCGCCGGTTTTTTATTTTTGATCGAGTTGACCGCAAATGCCCATCAAGATCCCCGATACGCTGCCCGCTTTCGAAACCCTGGTTCAGGAAGGTGTGCGGGTGATGACCGAGACGATGGCGATCCGTCAGGATATAAGACCGTTGCAGATCGGGCTGCTCAACCTGATGCCCAACAAGATCAAGACCGAACTGCAGATGGCCCGTCTCGTCGGCGCTTCGCCGCTGCAGGTGGAGCTGTCACTCATCCGCATCGGCGGCCACAAGGCTAAGAACACATCCGAAGATCACCTGCTTGCCTTCTATCAGACCTGGGAAGAGGTGAAGCAGCGCAAGTTCGACGGCTTCATCATTACCGGGGCGCCGATCGAGCTTCTCCCCTATGAGGACGTTACCTATTGGGCAGAGATGCAGGAGATCTTCAATTGGACGGAGACCAACGTCCATTCGACGATGAACGTCTGCTGGGGCGCGATGGCGGCGATCTATCACTTCCACGGCGTTCCGAAATATGAGCTGAAGGAAAAGGCCTTCGGCGTCTACCGGCACCGGAACCTGAAGCCTTCCTCCATCTATCTAAACGGCTTTTCCGACAATTTCGAGGTCCCGGTGTCGCGGTGGACCGAGGTGCGCCGCGAAGATATCGAGAAATCCGCAAGCCTGGAAATCCTGATGGAGTCCAGCGAGATGGGCGTATGCCTCGTGCACGAGAAGAGGGGCCGGCGGCTCTACATGTTCAACCACGTCGAATATGATTCCACCTCGCTTTCGGATGAGTATTTCCGCGATGTGGATGCCGGCGTGCCGATCAAGATGCCGCACAATTACTTCCCGCATAATGATCCAACGCTTGCCCCGCAGAACCGCTGGCGCAGCCACGCGCATCTCTTGTTCGGCAACTGGATCAACGAGATTTATCAGACGACGCCCTATGACGTCGAAGAGATCGGCATGGATCTCTGAACGGCATTTCTTTCTGACCTGCCCGGTTGCGGTTTGGAAGAAATGCGGGCAGGTTCCCGTCCGAAACCCTATAGCGCCGCGTGTCTTTATCGGACGCGCAAAGGAATGGACGGTCGATAATGTCGGATAAGTTGGAGCGGGAAGTTTTCGGTCAGACGAAGGCGGGCGAGACCGTCTATCGCGTCGTCATCAAGGGTGGCGGGCTGACGGCCAGGATCATCACCTGGGGCGCCGTCATACAGGATCTGCGCCTTGCAGGCCATGAGGCGCCGCTGCAGCTCGGCTTCGAGGATTTCAACAGCTATCCCCTCTATTCGGCCTATTTCGGCGCGACGCCTGGCCGCTGCGCCAACCGCGTCGGCGGCGGCAGGTTCACGCTCGATGGCAAGGACTATCAGCTCGAGCCGAACGAAAACGGCGTCACACATCTACATGGCGGCAGCGACAACATCGCCAAGCGCAACTGGACGATCGTCGAGCATGAGGTCGACCGCCTGGTGATGAAGATCGTCGATCCCGACGGCCGCGCCGGCTATCCGGGCAATTGCACCATCCAGGCGACGTTCCGGGTGCACGGCAATGGTGAACTGTCGATCACCTACGAATCAACAAGCGATCAGCCGACGCTCGCCAATGTCTGCCAGCACGCCTATTTCAATCTCGACGGCCGCGAAGATGCGCTGGGCCACGACATCATGATCGCCGCCGATCACTATTTGCCGACCGACGAGAAGCAGGTGCCGACCGGCGAAATCCGCCCCGTTGCCGGCACCGAATTCGATTTCCGCGAAATGGCTCCGATGAAGCGTTTCGTCGGCAGTGAACAGGTATTGTACGACCACAATTTCTGCCTGTCTCGCGAGCGCACCGCCAAACGGACCGTGGCGCTCGCCCGCAGCCTCTATTCCGGCGTGTCGCTCGAAGTACGCAGCACCGAGCCGGGCGTGCAGTTCTATGCCGGCTTCAAGCTCAATACAGGCGCTCCCGGCCTCGGCGGGCGCAAATACGGCCCGTTCGCCGGCTTCTGCCTGGAAACGCAGGTCTGGCCGGATGCCATCAATCACGAGGGCTTCCCGAATGCAGTCCTGCGTCCGGGCGAGGTGCTGCGCCAGGAAACGGATTATATCTTCACCAAGAGCTGAGCGTTCTAAAGCGCGTCGCGATCTTTCAGATTCGCTCCTCGCGTTTTAGGTTTTTGCTTTTACGCATGTCGTTATCGCAAAACCGCCGCACACTTTTGCGCGACATGCTCTGAGACGCACGGCTGTCAAATTTGATCGCTATGAACCCTCTTCGGATTGCCGGAGAGGGTTTTTTCTTCTGCGCCTTGCGATTCATGCTTGCTGATTGGTTCTATATAGGTTCTATTGTGTGTCCATGGATAGAACCAGTCTAGTAGCTGAACTCAATAGGCGCGGCCTGCGCGACGAAGCGCTGGCCGGACCGCTCTACAAGCGGCTGGCGCAGGCGCTGACCAGCCTCATTCAGGAGGGCTTGCTGAAGGCCGGCACGGCGCTGCCGGGCGAGCGCGATCTTGCCGAGGCTCTCAAGCTCGGCCGCGTCACCGTGCGCACTGCCTATCGCGACCTCATGGCGACGGGTGCACTGGAATCGCGCCACGGAAGCGGTACTTTTGTATCGGGCAAGGTGGAGCGCATGGAGCAATCGCTGTGGCGGCTTTCCTCCTTCTCCGCCGACATGCGCTCGCGCGGACGTCTGCCGGCCGCACGCATCTTGTCGCGGGAGGTCAACACGCCGTCGCCGGAGGAATCCTTCCTGCTCGGCCTCGGCGGCGACGAACCGGTGCTGAGGCTCGACCGGCTGCGCCTCGCCGATGGCCTGCCGCTGGCGATCGAGCGCGCCGTCGTGCCGGTCAAGTTTTTGGGGGAGAACGCCGGCGGCGAGGGATCGCTCTACGATGCGCTGGCGGCGAATGGCCATCGGCCGGTGCGTGCGCTGCAGCGGCTGACCGCCGTCACGCTCGATGCGTCCTATGCCGCGATGCTGAACGTCAAGGCAGGCGCGCCGGCGCTTCTGATCGAACGTGTCTCGCGCCTGGAAGACCAGCGCGTCGTCGAATACACCCGCTCGCATTATCGCGGCGATGCCTACGATTTCGTTGCCGAATTGAGAATTGGAGATGACCATGAGTGAGAACCAGTCGCTGATGCTGCAGGAAGCCGGCCAATCACCCGAAGTGGTGGCCACGCTTCTCGACAACGAAAAGCCGGTCTTTGGCGAGATTGCCCGGCTGTTTTCATCCGCTCGCCCGAGCGTGGTGACGACGGCCGCGCGCGGCTCCTCGGACCATGCTGCCACCTTCTTCAAATATCTGTTCGAGATCACCTGCGGCGTCCCGGTCGCCTCGGTCGGCCCATCGATCGCTTCCGTCTATGGTGCGGCCCTGCACCTGAAGGGCGGCGTGCATTTCACCGTCTCGCAGTCGGGCGCGAGCCCGGATATCGTCGCCTTGCAGGAAGCGGCGAAGAAGGGCGGCGCGACGACGATCGCCGTCGTCAATGTCACCGATAGCCCGCTTGCCAAACAGGCCGATATCGTCCTCGGCCTCAACGCCGGCGCGGAAAAGAGTGTGGCGGCAACGAAATCCTTCATCGCCTCCGTCGCCGCGCTTTCCGGCGTGACGGCTGCGATCGGCGGCGCGTCCGACCTGCATGCAGCACTGGAAAAACTGCCGGAGGCGCTTTCGGCGACCGCCGGGATCGACACGGCGGCGGCCGAGGAGGTGCTGTTCCATGCGACCTCGCTCTATACGGCCGGCCGCGGCCCGGCCTTCGCGATCGCGCTCGAAGCGGCGCTGAAGGCCAAGGAAACCTCCGGCCTGCACGCCGAGGCCTTTTCACTGGCGGAACTGATGCATGGCCCGATGCGCCTGGTGCAGCCGGGCTTTCCGATCGTCGCCTTTGCGCCTGACGATGCGGCCTTCGCCAATAACGGTCAGGCGCTGGAGCGGCTGCAGAAGCTCGGCGCCACCACTGTCGGTTTCTCCACGCAGCCGCTCTCCGGCATCAATCTGCGCGTGCCGACGACGGGCAACGGTCTTGTCGATCCGCTTGTATCGCTGCTCGTCTATTACCGGCTGATCGAATCGGTGACGCGCCGCAAGGGCTTCGACCCCGACCGGCCGGCCAACCTGCTCAAGGTGACGGAGACGGTCTGATGGGACGCAAGATCTTCGTCGGCGCCCGCATTTTCGACGGCGAGCGCTTCCATGACGACAAGGCACTCGTCCTTGCCGAAGGCCGCGTCGAAACGATCGTCGCGGGAAACGACCTGCCCGATGGCGAGACGGTAACCCTTGAAGGCGGCGTGC
This sequence comes from Rhizobium aethiopicum, assembly GCF_014197535.1. Classification (GTDB taxonomy): domain Bacteria; phylum Pseudomonadota; class Alphaproteobacteria; order Rhizobiales; family Rhizobiaceae; genus Rhizobium; species Rhizobium aethiopicum_A. The sequence goes on along the minus strand of NZ_JACIFV010000003.1, from coordinate 175,230 downwards.
TGTCGGCCGGCTTCATCGATGCGCAGGTCAATGGCGGCGGCGGCCGGATGCTGAACGACGAGCCCTCCCCAGCGTCGATGGATATCATCGCCGACGGGCATCGGCCCTACGGCACGACATCGCTGCTGCCGACCTTGATCACCGATACATCGGAGGCGACCGATGCCGCCATCGAGGCGGCGAAGGAGGCTGTAAAAGAGAACCGCGGCGTCGCCGGCCTGCATCTCGAAGGCCCGCATCTGGCGCCGGCCCGCAAGGGCGCGCATCTGGCCGAACTGATGCGGCCAGTGGAGGACCGTGACGTCAAGGCCTTCATCCGGGCACGTGAGTCGATCGGCACGCTGCTCGTCACCATCGCGGCCGAGCAGGTGACGGTCGCCCAGGTGCGCGAGCTTGCGGAAGCCGGCGTTACCGTCAGCATCGGCCATTCCGATTGTTCGAGCGAGGCGGCGGAGGAACGTTTCGATGCCGGAGCGCGTGGGGTCACGCATCTCTTCAACGCCATGAGCCAGATGGGACACCGTGCTCCCGGCCTCGTCGGCGCAGCCATCGATCATCCCGCAACCTGGTGCGGCATCATTGCCGACGGCCATCACGTCGATCCGAAGGCGCTGCGCACGGCGCTGCGCGCCAAGCGCGGCGAAGGCAAGTTGTTCTTCGTCACCGACGCGATGTCGCTTGTCGGCTCGCAGCAGGACTCGTTCACGCTGAACGGCCGCACCGTCCGGCGCGAAAGGGGCGGCTTCTGCTCGAAGCTGGTGCTTTCCGACGGAACGCTCGCCGGCTCCGATGTCGACATGATCTCGACGATCCGCTACGGCGTCGCCTATCTCGACCTGACGCTCGCCGAGGCGCTGCGCATGGCAACCCTCTATCCCGCCCGTTTCCTGAGACTTGCCGATCGCGGCCATCTTTCACCGGGCGCGCGTGCCGATCTCGTGCACCTCACCGATACGCTCACCGTCTCCGCCACCTGGCTTGCCGGCGAAGCGGCCTGAATTCAAGGAGAAGTAGGGTGACCGACATTACCGATGCCTATTTTACCAACCTTATCAGCCGGCTGGAAGAGCTGAAGCAGACGCTTGCCGGGCCGATGGCGCAGGCTGCGGCGGTCATCCTCGATGCGGCCCGCGGCGACAAACGTGTCTATGTCTTCGGCACCGGCCATTCGCATATGCTGGCGGAAGAGGTGCACTATCGTGCCGGCGGGCTTGCCTTCACCGTGCCCGTACTCGTCGGCTCGGCCATGCTGCATGAGGGTGCGGTCATCAGTTCGGTCTATGAACGCACGCAAGGCCTGGTGCGGCCGATGCTGGAGCGTTACGGCATGCAGCCGGGCGACGTCATCATCATCGCCTCCAATTCGGGGGTGAACGCCGCGCCGATCGAAGCCGCCGACTATGCCCGCGACATCGGCGCAAAGGTGATCGCCATCACCTCGATCGCCTATTCCTCGGCTATCGCCAATGGCCGCCGCCGGCTCGCCGACGTCGCCGACGTGGTGCTCGACAACGGACTGCCGCCGGGTGACGCCGTTGTCGATCTCGAGGGCACAGGGCTTCGGGTCGGGCCGGTCTCGACGGCGGTCGGGGTGACCATCATCAACGCGATCTTTGCCGAAGTCGCCTCGGAGCTTTCGAAATCCGGCAATGCGTCGGTTTATCTCAGCGCCAACATGCCGGGTGCAGCCGAGATCAACCAGAAGCTCGTCAAGAAATACCGGCCGCGCAACCCGCATCTGTGAGATAGCGGATAAAGCCTGCTGATGTCGCAGGCACAATTCGTGAGGAGATCAAGCTGCGAGAATTAAGCTGACCATGCGGGCCGTCCGCGGTGCCAGCGTCAAGCCGATATGCCCGTGTCCAAAAGCAAACACGACGTCCCTTCCTCCTCTTGAAGGCCGGATGACGGGAACGGAATCGGGCATAGAAGGGCGAAAGCCCATCCAGCTCCGGCTTGGTTCACCAAGCGTCGGGAAAATCCTGCGGGCGTTTGCCAATAGCACTTCGAGGCGCCGTGGGTTCGAAGGCGCGGCGAGGCCTCCGAGTTCAACGGTGCCGGCCACGCGCAGGCGGCCACGCATCGGACAAAAGTAAAATCCATGATGCGTCGGGCACACCGGTCGCTCCACCGGCTGTGCTTCCATATCGAACTCGAGGTGATAACCGCGCTCGGTATCCAGAGGGACCCGCTCTCCGAGCTGCAGAGCCAGGCCGCGGGAATGTGCGCCGGCAGCGATGACTGCCGCTCGGGCATGAATGCTGTGGGCTAAAGCCATCATCCTCACTCCATTCCGCTCGCGCGAAATAGTCGTCACGGCGTCTCGGACGAACTCGACGCCCGCTTGTCTGGCGGCGGCTTCCATCACGCTCATGACCTCGCCGGGGTCGGTGAAGTTTATCGCGTTCGGAAAGAAAAGCCCTCCGCCATGAACCTGCGGCAGCCGAGGCTCCAGGCTTCGCACCTCGTCGGGAGTGAGGAGCTGCTGCGCAATCCCGTAGTTTCGGCGAAGCTCGACATCCGAAGCGGCCGCCTTGAAGGCCTCGGGCGTTTGGTAGAGGTAGAGGCATCCCTTCGCACTCAAGAGATCGGATGCGCCGATCTCTGATGCAAGGTCGAGCCATTCCGATGAAGCGTTGGACAGAAGGTCGGCGATACGGCTGGTATTGTCTCTGTATCTGTGAGGGAGGGATTCGTAGGCAAAACGCATCAACCATGGAAACAAGGTGGGCAATGCCGCCTTGCGGATGGATAACGGGCTGTCGGAATTGAGCAGCAGCGAGACCAGGTTTTTGAGGACAGCGGGCGTGCCAACGGGAATGATTGCATAATCGGCGATCGTCCCGGCATTGCCGTACGATGCGCCCGAACCAGGTTTGTTGGGTTCGACCACAACGACATCGCGACCGTCGGCACGCAGCCGCAGAGCGGTTGCCACGCCGATCACGCCGCCGCCGATGACGGCGATATCTGTTGTTAGCTTATTCATCAGATGTGGATTTATCTTTAGAGAAACGAGGCTTGGATGCCGATCAGACCAGGAGCTAGCCTGGCGACGCGTAGCGCGCGACGTAGGCAGCCGTGCGCGCTTCGGTAGGACGGTCAAGCACGTCTCCGGCGGTTCCTTGCTCGATGATAAGACCACCATCGATGAACACGACCCAGTCCGACACCTCCTTCGCAAAGGGTAGCTCGTGGGTGACCAAGATCATTGTCATGCCGTCGGCCGCAAGCTCCCGCATGACGCGGAGCACTTCGCCGGTCGATTCAGGATCGAGCGCCGACGTCGGCTCGTCGAACAGCAACACGGTCGGTTCCAGCGCCAGAGCGCGTGCGATCGCCACACGCTGCTGCTCGCCGCCCGACATTTGTTCCGGATAAGCCATCGCCCGTTTGGCAAGGCCCACTCTGGTCAGAAGTTTCACGGCCCGCTCCACAGCCTGTCCTTCACTAATCCCGGCCGCGTGCATCTGAGCGAGAACGACGTTCTCCAGGGCCGTCAGATGCGGGAACAGATTGAAACGCTGAAACACCATGCCGACACGCTGCCGAAGCTTTGCAAGGTTGCGGCAGGTCACCTTGCCGTCGGCAAAAATCGTTTCATCGCCGACAGTGATCGTTCCCTGATCGGGACGCTCAAGCAAATTGACGCAGCGCATGAGGGTGGTCTTTCCTCCACCGCTCTGGCCAATGATGCTCACGATTTTGCCTGTGGGAACCTCGAGATCGACGCGGTCGAGTACCAGGCGCCCGTCGAAAGACTTGCGCAATCCGCTAATTTTGACGGCGGGGCGACCGACCGGCTGCTTTGGCACAAAGGCAGTTTTGGCAGGAGTGGTCGTCATGGGTCAGACCTTTCCCTCGGCGAGATAGGTCTTGGCCAATTTGAGCCGGCGCCTTCTGGCCAATGACAATGGCACACCAGCTTGGATCTTGCGCTCCAGCAGAAGCAGACATTGCGACACCGGATAACAGATAGCGAAATAGACGGCCGAGATCACCAGATACACTTCAAGCGCCCGGAATGTTTCCGAGGCGATCAACTGCGCCTGCGTCATCAACTCGGCAGCGGAGATCGTCACAAGCAGCGAGGTCGACTTGATCAGATCGACGAACATCGTGTTCGTACCGGGAAGCGCCAGGCGCACCGCCTGCGGCAGGACGACATGGCTGAAAGTCTTGACGCGCCCTAGCCCGAGAGCTTGAGACGCCTCTTGCTGTCCTTGGTGCACGCCGGCGATAGCTGCTCGAAAGATCTCGGACAGGTAGGCAGCGTAGAAGAGCACCAGGCTCAACACTCCAGCCTCGAAAACCTCCAGCCTGATGCCCACGGAAGGCAGGCCGAAATAGGTGAGGAAAATGATCGCCAGGAGCGGTACGTTTTTGAAAAGCTCGGTGTAGAACGCCGCAGGGACGCGGACCAGTCGCAGGCGGTTGAGCCTCATCAACGCAAGGACAAGACCAAGAATCGTCGCGCCGATGAAGCTGACCACGGTATAGCCGAGGGTCTTGAGCAGACCCCCGGCAATGTTTCCGACGTAGTCGTTCCAAGGAACCTGGAAGATATCGGTGAAGGATGACAACGCCGTCATGCTTCGATCTCACTTCGCGACGGAAGGCGGGTTCCAGTCGGCCGGACGGTCGACGCCGCGCCGCTGTGCCGCCATCTCGGGCGATGGGACCAAGAACTGCTGGGGATCGCCGCCCCATTTCGTGATCAAAGCGGCAAGGGATCCGTCCTTGTACATGCCGTCGATCTGATCGGAAACAGCCTTGGCCAGCTTCGGCGACTGCTTTGGAAGGTAGAATCCGGTCATGTAGGCTTGAAAATATTTGTAATCGGGATGCGCGGCGACCTGTTCGTCTGTCGGCGGTTTCAGATATTCGATGCGGACCTTCATGTCGGGGCGCTGCTGCTGTTGATAGGTGATCAGCAGCGGATCGAGAAAGCCGACGTCCAGCCGCCCGGCAGAAATATCCTGGAACACACTGTCGGCGCTCGGGAACGTATGGGGTGATGCGTTAGGTACCTGAGCGATGGATTTCGCCCAGACATAGCCGGTGACGGTGCCGAGATTTTTGCCTTCGAGGCTCGCAACATCGGGAAAGCTCGCCGTGCCGCTTACGGCCATCGCCGGCGGCGAATAATACGGCGGGTCCGTGAACAAGCCGACTTTCTGGCGAGCGTCGGACCAGGCGATTCCGCCAATGGTTATATCAGCCCGCTGCGTCTGGACGGAAGCCAGCATGCCCGGAAAGTCGGTGACGTTGATTTCGATTTTGAGACCGAGCTTATCGGCTATGGCTGTCAAGATGTCGCTGTCGAGGCCGACGAGCTTTCCATCCTTGACCGCCGTATAGGGCATGTAAGGCTGGACAGTAACGACGAGCGTGCCCGCCTTCATCAGCTCCAGATCGTCGGCGTTCGCAGTGAATGGCACAGCCGTCGCAAACAGCCCCAAACTCAAGATCGCCACGGCAATGATCCCATTCGCCTGCGGTTTTTTTGTCAATTCAGCATGTTTCATTTGAAACCCCTCTTTGTGGTTATATATTGCTGATATATTGACAATATGCAGCCATGATACGAAGTCAAGCAGATTCGTTGAGCGCCTTTTTCTAGGCGGAGCAACCTCTAGCTATGCGGAAATGGACAGAGAGGAACACGCTGAATATGTCGGCATTCGAAGTGGATTACGAAGCGGCTGAAGCAACGCTGGCGGAGCGGACCTATATTCGGCTGCGCGACGACATCATCACGACGCTGCTTCCTCCGGGCACGCTTCTGCGGGAAGCCGACCTCATGAAACGCATGGAAGTCGGGCGCACTCCGGTCCGGGAGGCGCTTCAGCGTCTGCAATATGATGGTTTCGTTGTCGTCAGCGCGCGGCGCGGCACATTTGTCAGCAAGATCGATATCAATGATCTGACGGCGGTTTACGAGGCGCGGGCACGGATCGAATCCTGGGCGACCCGGCTAGCTGCGGAAAGGCTGCGCGAGTTCGAGCGGCAAGAAGCGCGGCTACTGATCGATGAGCTCAAGCAAACGACCGGTCCGATGGCACTGGAAGATATCCTTGCCCTGGATCGGCGGGTTCACCGCTTCATTTACAAAGTGGCGAAGAACTCTTTCCTGTTCGATACCCTGGATCACTACCACAATCTGTCGCTGAGAATCCTTTACGTCGCCATGAAACGCTTTCCGACTCTGGTGCCGCGCCTTGAGGACGTCTTGCATGATCAAGTCCTCATGCTTGAGGCGGTATGCAGAGGGGATGCAGATGAGGCTGAAAAGATCGCAATGGCTCATGTCATGAGCTTCGAGAGCGAGGTCCGAAAGGTTATCTGATTTCGGCTCTAGGAATTAGGTCCAGCTTTTGCTGAGCGAAGATACTTCCGGGCAGAATGAGCGGTCATCGACACCTGCCTGAAGTTCACATTTCAGTGAGAGGCCGGCGTGAGCCGGCCTCCTCGATGGATGAAAACCAGGATCAGTCCTTGGCGCGTTCGACGTAGGAATTGTCTTCCGTCGCGATGACGACGCGGGTGCCGGCGTCGATATGCGGCGGAACCGAGGTGCGGATGCCGTTGGAGAGCATGGCCGGCTTGTAGGACGAGGATGCCGTCTGGCCCTTGACGACCGGTTCCGTCTCGACGATCTCGAGCGTGACGTGGCGCGGCAGTTCGAGCGCCAGCGGAATGCCTTCATAGATCGACAGGATGCAGGTCATGCCTTCCTGGAGATAGGCCTTCTGGTCGCCCATCGTTTCCTGGCTGACGACCACCTGGTCGTAGGTTGCCGGATTCATGAAATGGAAGCCTTCACCATCTTCATAGAGGTATTGGAAGTTGACGTCTTCGACGAAGGCGCGCTCGACCTGTTCGGTGGTGCGCCAGCGCTCGGAAACCTTCACGCCGTCGACGATGCGGCGCATGTCGACCTGGGTGACCGGCGTGCCCTTGCCCGGATGAAAGTTCTGGGCGGTGAGAACGACGTAGAGCTTGCCGTCCACGTCGAGAACGTTGCCCTTGCGGACCGAAGAGGCGATGACCTTGACCATAAGACTTCCTTGTAACTCGGCTTTCGGCGTCGTAGAGGACTGTCGAGACGCCCCAAGACGCAAATGTTTTTCTTTGGGGGCGCAACTAACCTAAAATCCGGGAAATAGCCACCCCCATACCGGCTTCTCCGGCGAAGAAAGCTTGGAATGAACTTTTCGGCCAAAGCCTCCCCCTGGTGGACCCCCTCCGTCCATGCCGATCGCCGCCCGTTCCTGATCGGGCGCAACGCGATTCAGGCGGCATTGCGCGGGTTTTTCGCGCGCGAGGATTTCATCGAGGTCGATACGGCGGTGCTGCAGGTCTCGCCCGGCAACGAAGCGCATCTGCATGCCTTCGCGACGGAAGCGATAACGACGGACGGTCAGACGGCGCCGTTTTACCTGCACACCTCGCCGGAATTCGCCTGCAAGAAGCTGCTTGCGGCGGGCGAGGAGCGCATCTCCTGTTTTGCCCATGTCTACCGCAACCGCGAGCGCGGGCCGTTGCACCATCCCGAGTTCACCATGCTCGAATGGTATCGGGCCGGCGAAAGTTACGAGAGCCTGATGATGGATTGCGTGCGGCTCCTGGCGCTGGCCGCCGAATCGGTGAAGACACCGAGGCTCGCCTATCGCGGCGCCGAGAGCGATCCCTTCGCGGGACCGGAGCGGATCAGTGTGGCCGAAGCCTTCGAGCGTCATGCCGGCATAGATCTTCTCGCTTCCGTCGCCGCTGACGGATCGACCGATCGCGCTCATCTGGCGGCCGAGCTCAGGCGCGTCGGCATGCGTGTCGCCGAAGACGACGGCTGGGCCGATCTGTTCAGCCGGGTGCTGGTCGAAAAGATCGAGCCGCATCTCGGTTTTGGTCGTATCACCATCCTCGATGAATATCCCGTCTCTGAGGCCGCACTTGCGCGTCCCTCGGCGCATGACCCACGGGTTGCCGAGCGTTTCGAGCTCTATGCTTGCGGCGTCGAGCTTGCCAACGGCTTCGGCGAACTCACCAATGCTGCCGAGCAGCGCCGGCGCTTCGAGATCGAGATGGCCGAGAAGGCGCGGATCTACGGCGAGACCTATCCGATCGACGAGGATTTCTTGGCTGCGCTGTCATTGATGCCCGAGGCAAGCGGCATTGCGCTCGGTTTCGACCGGCTGGTGATGTTGGCGACGGGAGCGTCGCGTATCGACCAGGTGCTCTGGGCGCCGGTTGCGGAGTATGGAAGATGAATGTCGTCAAACCGGTGAAGAGTGTCGACGACCTCGTGAAGGCGGGGCTTGCCGCGCCTGCCGATCGTGCCGCGCTCGAAGCGGTGGCCGCGCGTTACGCCATTGCCCTGACGCCGGCGATGACCAGGCTGATCGACCGCGCCGATCCTGATGATCCGATCGCGCGGCAGTTCGTGCCTGACGCTGCCGAACTTATCGTCACCCCCGAGGAACGCGCCGATCCGATCGGCGACCATGCCCACAGCCCGGTCGAAGGCATCGTCCATCGTTATCCCGACCGCTTGTTGCTCAAAGCCGTGCATGTCTGCCCGGTCTACTGCCGCTTCTGCTTCCGTCGCGAAATGGTGGGGCCGCAGGGTTTGGGCACGCTCGACGGCGCAGCGATGCAGGCAGCTCTCGATTATATCGGCGGCCACCCGGAAATCTGGGAAGTCATCCTGACCGGCGGCGACCCGCTGGTGCTTTCGCCGCGCCGGCTCCGTGACATCATGGAGGCGCTCGCTAATGTCGCGCATGTGAAGATCGTGCGTTTCCACACGCGCGTTCCCGTCGTCGATCCCGAGAAAATAGATGCGGCGCTCATCGCCGCGCTGAAGGCGAGTGGCAAGACCGTTTATGTGGCGCTGCATGCCAACCATGTCAGGGAATTGACGACGGAAGCGCGTGCGGCATGCGCGCGCCTTATCGATGCCGGAATCGCCATGGTCAGCCAGTCGGTGCTGCTCAAGGGCATCAACGACGATCCCGACGTACTCGCGGAGCTGATGAAGGCTTTTGTCGAAATCCGCGTGAAACCCTATTACCTCCATCATCCCGATCTTGCGCCGGGAACCGGTCATTTCAGGCTGACGATCGAGGAGGGGCAGAGGATCGTGGCGGCGCTGCGTGGACGGATTTCCGGTCTTTGCCAGCCGACCTACATCCTCGATATTCCGGGAGGTCACGGCAAAGCCGTCGTCAGCGGAAGCAGCATCCGGCCGACGGGCGACGGCTGTTATTCAGTTTCGGATTACCGCGGCGGCGAGCATTGCTATCCGCCCACTGACGAGGCTTAGCGGCTTTCCGTATCATTTCTGTACTCGCGGCACCGGAAGCTGTCTCGAGCATTATCGCTGAAATGACCTTAGCAGATTGATATAAAATAGACATTCGCGTCCTCTCCGGAAGGATCGCTAAAATCCTAACCATGAGGACCAATCATCTTTAACCCAATAAATTAGCGGAATGTTCTGTTTTCCGCACTAAAAGAACACTCATGACAAGGCGATGAACGCCGGTTCGGGATCATGAGAATCTTGGAGTGATGGGATGAATAAGACAATCCGCGACCTCGTAGCCAAATTCGGCAAGCTTCCTACGTCGGTCGACCAGATCGCCGACGACGCCGATCTTTATGCGGCAGGTCTGACGTCCTTTGCCTCGGTGCAGCTGATGCTCGGCATTGAAGAGGCGTTCGACATCGAATTTCCCGACAATCTGCTGAACCGCAAATCCTTCGCGAGCATCTCGGCCATCGCCAAGACGGTCGATATCATCCAGGATGGCCGGAAGGTCGCCTGATGAACTTCCCCGTCAAGATCATAGAGGACGGTCTTGTCGCAAGGGTCGCTCGTGTCGCCGAAGTTGCGGCGAGACATGCGGACGCCGTCGACATCGAAGGCCGCTTCCCCCGGGAAGCCGTGGATGCGATGAAGGCCGAGAGGCTGCTCGGCATTCAGGTGCCGCGCCAGCTCGGCGGCGAATCGGCCTCGACCACCGAGATCGCCGAATTGTGCTCGATGCTCGGCCAGGCCTGTGCCGCAAGCGCCATGGTCTTCGCCATGCACCATATCAAGCTGTCCAGCCTCGTCGAACACGGCGCCGAGAGCGAATGGCACCGCAGTTTCATGCGCGGCATCGCCGCCGACCAGCTGCTGATCGCATCGGCCACCACCGAGGGCGGCATCGGCGGCAACCTGCGCAACAGCATTTGTGCGATCGAGATCGACGGCGATACCTGCCGCCTCGAAAAGGATGCGACCGTCATTTCCTACGGCTCGCATGCCGACGCCATCCTCATCACTTCGCGCAGCCATCCGCAGGCAGCCTCTTCCGATCAGGTGCTGACGGCCTTCCTCAAGGACCAGTATACGCTCGAAAAAACGCATGCCTGGAACACGCTCGGCATGCGCGGCACCTGTTCCGACGGTTTCCTCTTCAAAGGCCAAGCGCCCGCACGGCAGATCCTGCCGAAACCTTTCGCCGAGATTGCCGCACAATCCATGCTCGCTTCCTCGCATCTGCTCTGGAGCGGCGTCTGGTACGGCATCGCGGTCGATGCGGTCGCCCGCGCCCAGGCCTTCGTGCGCGCCGCTGCCCGCAAGGCGCCGGACGCCCAGCCGCCGGGCGCCCTGCGCCTCGCCGAGGTCTCGACCCTGCTGCAAATGGTGAAATCCAACGTCGTTGCCGGGTTGAAGGCTTATGAAGATGCCAAACTAAATCCGGACAGGCTGTCGTCGATGGGCTTTGCGGTGGCGATGAACAACGTCAAGATCGCCTCTTCCGAGACGATCCTGGAGATCGTCAACCATTCCATGCTGATCTGCGGCATCATGGGCTACAAAAACGGCACGCCCTTCAGCCTCGGACGCCATCTGCGCGATGCCCATTCCGCTCAGCTCATGATCTCGAACGACCGCATCCTCGGCAACACGTCGAGCATGCTTCTCGTCCACAAGCAGGACACTAGCCTACTGGGGTAAAGCCATGGATATGCAGACCTCGTTTCTGGACCGGCTCTTCGAGTCCGGTCTGCTGATCGATACCGGCGTTGACGGTCTCTATGGCCGCAGCGGCCAGTTCGAAGATGTCATCACCGCTTTCGAACGGCTGATCGATACGTTCGGCGGCTCCGACGGCGCCGAGGCGATGCGTTTCCCGCCCGGCATGAACCGCGCACTCTTCGAAAAGAGCGGTTACATGAAAAGCTTCCCTCAGCTGGCCGGCACGGTGCACAGTTTCTGCGGCAGCGAGCTCGATCATATGAGCCTGCTTGAATGCATGGAGGTCGGCGAGGACTGGACCAAGGACCAGCAAGCGACCGATATCGTGCTGACGCCGGCTGCCTGCTACCCGCTCTATCCGACGGTCGCCAAGCGCGGCAACCTGCCGAAGACGGGTGGTCTCTTCGATCTGCAATCCTACTGCTTCCGCCACGAGCCTTCGAAGGACCCCGCCCGCCAGCAGCTGTTCCGCATGCGCGAATATGTCTGCATGGGAACCGAGCAGCACGTCACCGATTTCCGCCAGCGCTGGATGGACCGCGGCGTCGAAATGATGAAGCAGCTCGGCCTCGACGTGACCATCGACGTTGCCAACGATCCGTTCTTCGGCCGCGCCGGCAAGATGATGGTCAACAATCAGCGAGACCAGAACCTGAAGTTCGAACTGCTGATCCCGATTACCTCAGTGGCCAAGCCGACCGCCTGCATGAGTTTCAATTACCATCAGGACTCCTTCGGTCTGAAGTGGGGCCTGAACCTCGAAGACGGCCGCGTGGCGCACACCGCCTGCGTCGGCTTCGGTCTGGAGCGTATCGCGCTCGCCCTCTTCCACCACCATGGCCTCGACGTGAAGGAATGGCCGGCCAGCGTTAGGAAAACGCTGTGGGGCTGATGACGGCGATGACATCGGTCTTCCCGGGGATCAGCCCGGAAACCTACCGGCAGCACGCGCTGCATGCCGGCGAACGTGCATGGCCGGAAACCAACTGCTATGTCGATCTCTGGATCGAGGTGCTGGCGACATCAGGCGTCGCGCCCGAGGCGATGCTGGGTTTTACCCTGGCGCAGGACTTCGAGGGCGACCAGTTCACCTTCTTCAAGGTGCCGCTCGAAGATCTTGAAGCGCTTTATGGCATCCGCGCGACCGAGCTGGCGATCTACGACCGCGTCGAACGGCATGTCGAAGTGCAGCTCGCGCGGGGTCGCCTCTGCCTGATCGAGATGGATTCCTTCTACATGCCGGATACCCGCGGCACCGCCTACCGGCAGGAGCACGGCAAGACGACGGTTGCGATCAACCGGCTTGATGTTGCGGCAAAGCGGGTCGAGTATTTTCACAATGCCGGCTATTTCCAGCTCGAGGGTGAGGATTTCGATGGGCTGTTCCAGCTGCAGCTGACGGAGAGCGGTCTACCGTTCCTGCCCTACACGGAATTTGCACGGTTTCCGGAAAAGCCCGCCGATGAAGCGCATCTTCGCGCGACCGCGCGGCGGCTTGCCGGTTTTCACTTCGCCAGGCGTCCCCGCGAAAACCCTATCCGCGCCTTCGCGCGCGTCTTCCCCCAGCAGGTGGAAGCGGTGGCGGAGCGGCCGTTTGGCTTCTTCCACAAATACGCCTTCAACACGCTTCGTCAGGTGGGCGCCAATTTCGAGCTGGCCGCTGATTATCTGACCTGGCTGTCCTCAACGGAGTTCGCGACGGCCGCCGCGGATGCCCGGCGCATTTCCGACGCGGCGAAATCCGTGCAGTTCCAGCTTGCCCGCGCTGTCGCCCGCAGGAAGTTCGAACCGCTGCAGGCAGCCCTTGATCCGGCCGCCGATGCATGGGATTCCATGATGGCATCGCTTGCGGAGCGAATCTGAGGCCGGAGATCAGACAATGCGGGGGCGTTTGGCAAGCATCGGAGCCCGGGAAAGTGTGCTTTCCGAAGGCTGGAACCTGGTCCTGACGGAGCCGGGCGCCTGCGCCCTACCGCACGATATTCATCTTTCCGCGCAGTTCATTCCAGCGCCCGTTCCCGGCACCGTTGCGGCCGCGCTTGAAAAAGCAGGGCTCTTCGACCGGGAAAATCCCGAACCGCTGAATATGAAGGACGCCTGGTACGTGTGCCGGCTTTTTGATGCCGAGCCCGGCGAAGCCATCCTGCGTTTCGGCGGGCTGGCCACGATCTGCAATGTCTTCCTCAACGGTCAGGAAATCCTCTTTTCCGAAAGCATGTTCACGGCGCATGAGCTCCCGGTGACGCTTTCGGGCGGCGACGAGCTAGCGCTCTGCTTCCGGGCGCTCGGCCCCCGGCTGTCCGAACCCGGCCCGCGGGCGCGCTGGCGGCCGCAGATGATCACGCCGGCGGGCCTGAAGAATTTCCGCACGACACTGCTCGGCCATATGCCGGGCTGGTGCCCGGATATCCATGCGGTCGGGCCGTGGCGGCCGATTTCATTGGTGCAACGCGATACCGTATCGATCGACAATGTCTCCATCCGCGCGGTCCTGGAGGAGAGCGGCGTCGGCCGGCTGAGCGTTTCTCTGCATAACAATGCCGAAGATCCGTCAATGCTGCTGCGCTGCGGCGGCATGGAACAGCCTTTCGAGAAGATCGGCGAAAATCATTACTCGGCTATCCTCAAGCTCTCCGACATCGAGCCCTGGTGGCCGCATACGCACGGCAATCCGCGTCTCTACGATCTGACGCTGGTTTCCGATGGCGAGGAATATTCGCTCGGGAGCACCGGCTTCCGGCGCATCGACGTCGATCGCGGTGCGGATGGCGAAGACTTCGCGCTCCTTGTCAACGGCGAGCGGGTCTTCTGCCGCGGCGCGGTCTGGACGACCGCCGATATTGCGCGGCTGCCAGGCGGGAGGGCGGATTATGAGCCGTTCCTGCGGCTTGCCTGGCAAGCCGGCATGAACATGATCCGTATCGGCGGCACCATGGCTTACGAGACACCCGATTTCTTTGCGCTCTGCGACGAGCTCGGCCTGCTCGTGTGGCAGGATTTCATGTTCGCCAATTTCGACTATCCGCGCAACGACAAGGCCTTTCTTGGCCATGTGCATGCCGAAATCGAGGAATTCCTGTACGGCGTCCAGGCGTCGCCTTCCCTTGCCGTTCTCTGCGGCGGCAGCGAGATCCATCAGCAGGCGGCGATGCTCGGCCTGCCCATGGAATTCTGGAGTGGACCGGTCACCGACGAAATCATCCCGGCCATCGCCGCGCGCATGCGTCCCGACGTGCCCTATGTGCCGAATTCGCCCTATGGCGGAGCGATGCCCTTTTCGCCCAATTCAGGCATTGCGCATTATTACGGCGTCGGCGCCTATATGAGGCCGATTGCCGATGCCCGCCGCGCCGATGTGCGCTTTGCCTCCGAAAGCCTCGCCTTTGCGCATGTGCCGCAGCAAAGGACGCTGCAGCGCCATCTCGACGTGCCCGCCGTCCATAGCCCGCAGTGGAAGGCGCGGGTGCCCCGCGACCGGAGCGCATCATGGGATTTCGAGGATGTTCGCGACTTTTATCTGGAGCTTCTCTACGATTTCGATCCGGCCCTGGTGCGCCGCGAAGATCAGGAACGCTATCTCGACTTTTCCCGTGCCGTTACCGGCGAGGTCATCGAAGAGACCTTCGCCGAATGGCGGCGCAAGGGCTCCGGCTGCAACGGAGCGCTCGTCTGGACGCTGCAGGACCTGCTGCCCGGCCCCGGCTGGGGCGTCATCGATTCCACCGGCGAGCCGAAACCTGTCTGGTATGCGATGCGACGTGCCTTCCGGCCGGTTCAGGCGGTCTTCACCGATGAGGGAACCAATGGCCTCGACGTGCATGTCGTCAACGAGACGGACACCGACCTCGATCTGGAGCTCGAGGTCGTCTGCCTACGTGATGGAAAACAGCAGGTCGTCAGCGGCAACATGGCTTTCAAGCTGGCGGCAAGAAGCGTGGAACGCCTTGCCTCGACCGCGCTGTTCGGCGCCTTTTTCGATACGACCTATGCCTTCCGTTTCGGCCCACCGGCGCATGATGCAAGCTTGGCGCGCCTGCGATCCCTCGCCGATGGGGCCGTTCTCGCCGAGAGCTTCCATTTCCCCTGCGGACGCGGAAAAGCACTGCACGACGCCAGCATCGAAGCGTCGCTCGGCAGAGACGGCGACAGCTGGGTCATCGATCTCAGGACCGACCGGCTGGCGCAATCGGTGCATATCGACGTCGAAGGCTACAGGGCCGACGACGACTGGTTCCACCTTGCTCCCGGCCCGGTGCGGCGCGTGAAGCTCTCCGCGCTCTCCGGCACTGAGAGCGACGTTCCGCCGACGGGCGAAATCAGAAGCCTAGGCAGTTCGCGTAGCATCGGGCTCACGGGCTGAGGCTCGCAGCGAACAATGCAAACTCACCGAAAGATCGTAATTTGAGAACGGTATACCGCTATCTACGCGCCCATATCCTGCAGCGGCTGATCCCGCGGTCGCGCCTCGCCTTCAATCCACGCAAGCCGGTCGAAATCGTCGGCTATCTCTCGATGCCCGTTGGTATCGGTGAATCGGCAAGGCTCTGTGCCGGGGCGCTTTCGGAGGCGGGGCGAGCGATTTCGCTCTCAGATGTCAGCACGCACCCGGGTGAAAAATCCTTTGCCGGCTGGGCTTCGTCGCACCTTTCGGCCGAACCGCCGGGAAGCCGTATCTGGCATCTCAATCCGCCGATGCTGCCGCGGGCCATTCTGAAGATGGGTGTCGCCAATTTCACTCGCGCCTTCAACATCGGCTATTTCGCCTGGGAGCTTGAAGTGGTGCCGGCGGAGTGGCGCAACGGATTGCGTTACATGAATGCCGTCTTCGTCCCCTCGGAATTCACCAGGCGGACGATTGCGCCGCTGACGGCGGCGCCCGTCATGGTGGTTCCGCATCCCGTAACCGAGAAGCCGGCCGCAGAGGGCATACGGGAGAAGTTGGGCATCGAGAAAGATGCCTTTCTCGTCAGCTTCATCTTCAGCGCCGGCTCCTCGATCAACCGGAAGAACCCGCAAGCCGTCATCGAAGCTTTCAGACTGTTCGGCGCCGAATGCCCGAGCGCCTTTCTGCTGATGAAGGCGAGCGGCGATATCGACAAGGATCAGGGCTTGCGCGATGTGATTGCTTCGGTCGCCGGCAACAGCCGTATCAGGATCATCACCGACAAGCTCTCGGACGCCGAGATCAACGGCCTCATCCGCTCTTCCAATGCCTATCTCTCGCTGCATCGCTCGGAAGGCTTCGGGCTGACGGTGGCCGAGGCGATCATGCAGCATACGCCTGTCGTTTCCACTGCCTGGTCGGGTACGGAAGATTTCTGCGATCCCGACAATACCTGGCTGGTCGACACCCCCCTCATTCCCGTCGTCGATACCCATCCTGAATTTGCCGGGCTCGAAAGCGCGGTCTGGGCAGATCCCTCTCCTGAAATCGCGGCCGCACATCTCGGCGATATCTTCCGTGCGCCCGAGCGTGCACGAGAGAAGGCCGGGAAGGCGCGGGAGTTCCTGCTGCGCTATCTCGCGGAGAACAGCTATGAGAAGGCGCTCCAGAAGCTGGCGGCGATGCAGGCCAGCTAAGGTGAGGTCGCCACTCCGCTTTATTTTAACATTTTGGCATTAGAGATGGCGGGTATGCGGCTTAGAGCACGTCGCGCAAAAATGTGCAGCGGTTTGCGATAAAGACAAGCGTAAAAACAAAGAGCTAAAGCGCGAGAAGCCGATCTGAAAGATCGCGGCGCGTTTTGGGTCGATCCTGGCGGATGGACAGATGTCGAAGGGTATTATCGCAAATTCGGTGATGAATGCGGCGGCAGGCATGCTGCTGCTGCTGACGGGCTTCGTCTCCTCGATCATCACCGCGCGTCTGCTTGGACCGGAAGCCAACGGCATCGTCGCCTTCTCGCTGTGGCTGGTGATGACAGGCGCCTCGATCGCCGAGCTCGGCTCCAGCATCACGCTGCTGAAGACCCTGCCGCAGCTTTCGGCGGAGGGCTATGACGCGGGACGCCGGAGAGGCTTTGCCGCCATCCTCGTCAGCTTCATGATGTTTTCGACGGTGCTGCTGCTGGCGCTCTATGCCCTGTTCTTCCTGACCTCCGAGGAGATGCACTGGGCGAAAACCGCGCCTTCCGTCGCGCTCGTCACTGGAGTGCTGTTCTTCGTCCAAGCGATCGGATCTTTCGTCAAATTCTACCTGATCGGCGAAAAGAGGCTGGGCAGCTTCTTCAAACTGACCGTCGCCGTCTCGATCATCCAGCTCGCCGGTGTCGCCGCCGGCGCCGTGCTTTATGGCGTAGAAGGCGTTCTCGTCGGTTATGCGCTCGGCCAGCTCGTGCTGTTTTTCGCCACACTGCCGATCCTTCTTACCCGGCGCGACTGGTGCGGGGTTTCACTGAAATACCTCGCCTCCTCCTCCATCATCCTATCGATCCAGTTCATCATCGATTCTATCTTCCTCAACCGGCTCGAACTGCTCTTCCTGCAGCAGTTCTGGTCGGTGGAAATGGTCGGCTATTATGCCGTCGGTCTGTCGATCGCCAACATCGCGCTGCAACTGCCGATCCAGATGACCGGCAGCCTGCTGCCCTATTATTCCGAACGGCGGCACAGCAGCGACGATTCGACCTTGCCGGTCGAGGTCTTCGCCGCCGTCACCCGCAGCATGGCCTATATCGTGCTGCCGATGAGCCTCGGGCTGGCCGCGATCTCCAGCGAACTGGTGCTCGTCCTGTTCGGGGAAGCCTTCCGCCGCAGCGGCACGGTGGTCGCGCTGCTCGCGCTCGTCGCTCCCGCCTACACCTTTATGCAGATCCTCAGCCTCTATCTGCTGTCGATGGACAAGGTCCGCTCCCGCCTGAACATCAGTGTGATAGGTGGCCTCCTCATGGTAGCGGGTTGTTTACTGATCGTACCTAGGCTTGCCGCCGAGGGGGCCGCAATCGTGCGCATTCTCGTGTTCGTTGCGATGTCGGTGATGATGATCAGACAGACAGGATTCGGGTCTCAGCTTTCGGGTCTCTACGCAAGCCTGACGAAGGTGACGCTCGCCTCCGTCTTGTGCGCCTGCGCGGCGATTTCAGTGCTGGAATTCGTCCATGGCCCGATCGGCCTTATCTCCGCGATCATCGCCGGCATGCTCGCACATTTCGCCGCACTCCGCGTGCTGCGCGCCGTGCCCCTCGAGGATGTCGAGGTCATGCGCTCCATTGTCGAAAAGATGCCGTCGGCGCTGCGGCGGCCAGTCGGCCGCGTGATCGACTTCATTGCGCCGGGGCGCCCCGGCGATCCCGACCGCGCCAAGGTCGCGCCCGGCGAACTTTCGCTCGAACCGGCCGAAGGTGCCGGACGCAGCGCCGCTCTGCCCGTCGCTTTCGACGGCACGATCGGGCTGTTCATGCCGGAAAATCCTCAAGCCGGGAAGCGCTCGGCTGCGGTGCTCTTCGTCAGCCCCTGGGGCTTCGAGGAAATGTGCAGCCGCAAGTTCTTCCGCGTCGCGGCCGAACATTTCTCCGATATCGGCGTACCCAGCCTGCGCTTCGATTACCGCGGCACCGGCGATGCGCTCGATTTCGGTGCGCTGCCGGCAAGGCTGGAAACCTGGGAAAACTCGATCCGCGCGGCGGCCGCCAAGCTGAAATCGCTTACCGGCTGCGACCGCATCATCCTGATCGGCCAGGGTCTCGGCGCGACCCTTGCTCAGCGCATCGGCTCGTCGATCGAGGGCGTCGACAGCCTCGTCATGTTGGCACCAGTGCTGAGCGGCCGCGCCTATATGCGTGAACTCAACATGTGGTCGAAGATCATCGACGCCGATCTCGGCCTCGGCCATGAGCACGTGCAGGCTGCAAAGGTGCAGATCGCCGGGCTTGTCATGCCGGAAGAGATCGCCGCCGAGCTCGGCAAGCTCAACATCGCCGCACCGCAGGGGCTGGCGGCGTCACGCTACCTGATCCTCGAACGTCCGGTCAGGGCCGAGGATACCGGCTTTGCCGATGCGCTGCAGGCGCTTGGCGCCAATGTCGAGCAGAAAGTGTTCGACGGCTATGACGAGCTCGTCACCAATCCGCTCTTCGCCAAGACACCCATGGATGTCGTCGAGCTTCTGACGGCTTGGCTGAAGACGGCGACGGCGGAGACATCCGCCGCTCATTCGCCGGCAGCGATCGAAACCACGCCGCTTGCCGGCGAAGGTTTCTTGGAAATGCCGGTGCGTTTCGGAAGTCACGATCATCTGGTCGGTGTCGTCAGTCGGCCGCTCGGCGAGATCAAGGGCAATGCCGTGCTCTTCCTGTCGACCGCCTATGACCGGCATGCCGGCTGGGGGCGGACGACGGTAGACATGGCGCGCGAACTCGCCCGCCAGGGCGTCGTGTCGCTGCGCTTCGATTCCGCCAATGTCGGCGACAGCCCGCCGCGGCCGGATGCGCCGGAGCAGGTGCTTTATTCGATGACACAGACCGACGATGCGATCGCCGCGCTCGATCTGCTCGAAAGCGTCGTTGCCGGCCCCATCATGGTCGCCGGCCGCTGCAGCGGCGGCTATGTCGCCTTCCGCGCCGGCGTTGCCGACGAACGGCTGAAGGCGGTCGTCTCGATCAATCCCTTCGTCTATTACTGGGATCCGAAGGTGCCGGTGCGCCGCGAGCATGTCGTCTCCGTTCCCCGTAGCCTCGACGATTACGGCCAGCGCCTGGCGAGGCTCGACACGCTGAAGCGGCTGCTGCGCGGTCAGGTGGACGTGGTGTCGGCGCTGCGGAATATCGTCATCGCCGGCGGCCGGCGACTGTCGCCCTTCGTCGCGCCGCTGCTCGAACTGCTTCCCGACCGGCGCCATATCGCCCGCGAGGTCCGGCAGTCCTTCGCGCTGTTCGGCAGGCGCAAGGTGCCGCTGACGCTGATCTACAGCGAAGGCGACGTCGGTCTCGACCATGTCTATTTCCATTTCGGCCCGCGTGGCGCCAGGCTTTCCCGCTATTCGAACGTGCGGCTGCTGATGCTGCCGGATGCGGACCACAATCTGACGCCGCCGCAATCGCGTAAATTCGTCCTCGACGAGATCATTCGTCTCGCAAGAGCGTAAGCGGGGTCTTCTGCGGGGTAGGTCAGAGGCTTTCCGCGGCGGCGATATCGAGCGATCTGTAGAGATCGATGTAACGCCCGGCGACGATATCCCAGGAATAGCCGCGCGCGGCGTCAAGGAGCTCCGAGCGAAGGGCGTGCGGCCGGCACGCAAGGTCGGCATAAGCCGATTCCATGGCCGTCGCGGCAGTCTCCGGACTGGTGAAATCGGCAAGCCTGATGACGGCATGCCGCTCGGCAAGTGTTTGAAAGGCATCGTTGGCGTTCAGCACCGGCAGCAGGCCGGCGCTCATCGCCTCCAGCGCCACCAGGCCGAAACCTTCATATTCCGAGGCGGACGCGAAGAGCGAGGCTGCGGTGATGATGCGGCGGATGGTCTCGTTGTCTGGCGACACATGCAGGGTGACGCGGCCGGTCAGGTCCCGGCTTTCGATCTTGCCTTCGATATCCACCCGATTCCGGTCGGATTCGGCTCCGACGATGTCGAGATGCCATTCCGGATCGCGGCCCTTCAGGACAGCCATCGCGTCGAGCAGGTGGTCCAGCCGCTTGTTCACCGAAAATCGGCCGATGCTGACGATGCGGCGCCTTGCCAGGCGTGAGGCGGTGTCGGCGAACTTGCCGATATCGGCGCCGTTCTCGATCAGCACGCTGTCCGGCACGATCTCGGAAAACTGCTTGAGATCGGAGGCGCTACAGCAGACCACACGGCGATAGGCCCTCGCCGAGGCGCGGGTCAGCGTGCGGAACCATATCTTCTTGATCGCCGCGTATTTCCTGGTGTGGAAGAAACCGCCATGGGTGGTGACGATCATCGGCTTGCCGTGCAGCATCCGGCCCCAGGCGAGCGCATCGAAGAAGAAGTCGATCGCATGGACGTGCACGAGATCGGCGTCGCCGAGATGGCGAAAAACCTGCGGCGCCAACGGATAGCGACAGCTGCCGGACCACGGGATGCGCACCACCTCGATGCCGTCGATATTCTCGCAAGCCGGCAGCTTATCTTCAGGCGCGGTGAACAGCGAGTTCAGCGTGACGACGCGGACACGATAGCCACGCCGGAGGGTCTGGCGGCTGAGATTGGCGACGACGTCTTCCAGGCCGCCGCGATTGGGCAGGAACTGGCGCACGACATGGACGATCAGCGGAGCCGTTTGCGGCTGCGGATTCTCGCGCCCACTATCTGCCTCGACGATCGCCATTTTCCACCTATCGCTGCGCGCGCCAAACTCGTGTTGGCGCGGATTTATAGCAACGACCAGATATCTCAGGCGTTAAGGCGTGGGTTCAGCAACGTCCTGCGGAAGCGATTCTTCGCAACAGGGTTAATCGTGTCTGACGGGAGTTCAGAAGGCTTTGAAGGTGAGCGTCGTCAGCGACCGGACGATGCCTGGAATATTGGCGATATTGTCGTTGATGAACTTGCCGATATCCTGGCCTTCCTCGATATAGACCTTCAACAGCAGGTCGTAATCGCCGCTTGTGGAATAGAGCTCCGAGACCAGCTCGGTCTGGTAGATCGCGTCGGCGACCTCATAGGTCTTGCCGGGGGCGCATTGGAGCTGGACGAAGATCGGCTTCATGGAAATTTCCTGCAAAGTTGTTTGGCCCGCATAATGGTCGAAAGCGCCATGCGGATGCAAGCCGTTCCTCACGTGGTCTCTCCGGCCGTCGCTTCCGCGACGATCCAGTCGCGAAAGGCGGCGAGGGGCGCATAATCGGCGCGCTCGCTGGGACAGGCAAGATAATAGCGCTCGCGGCTCTCCATCTCCCGGTCGACGGCGGCGACGAGATCGCCGCGCCTGAGTTCTTCCTGCATCAGGAATGTCGGCAACAGGGCGACACCGAGACCGGCGATCGCCGCCTGCGCTGCGGTGGCGAACTGATCGAAGAGCATGCCGTGCACGCTTTCGAAGGAAACGCCATTGCCGGCAAACCATTGCTCCCAGGCATCGGGGCGCGTCGTCAGATGCAGAAGCGGAACGGCAAGCAGATCCTCTGGCCGTGAAATCCTGTGCTGTTGCAGAAAATCGGGACTGCAGGCCGGCACCGTGCGTTCCGACATCAGCAAGGTCAGTTCCGCGCCGGGCCAGTGCGGGTGGCCGAAATGGATCGCGGCGTCGATCGAATCGAGCCGGAAGTCGAAGGGCGAGAGCCGGGTCGCCAAATTGATGGTTACGCCGGGATTGGTGCTAAGAAAGCCCCCCAGGCGCGGTGCCAGCCAGCGCGTGCCGAAGGTCGGCAGGATGGCGAGATTGAGCGTGCCGCCATGCGGATTGGCGCGCAGGTTCAGCGAGGCACTCGAGATGCGCCGCAGCGCCTCGCGTATCTCGCGGGCATAGCTGTCGCCGGCCAGCGTCAGCCGCATGGTCTGGCGTTCACGCAGGAAGAGCTCGACGCCGAGCTGCTCCTCCAGTGCGCTGACCTGACGGCTGACGGCGCTCTGCGTCAGATCGAGTTCGCGCGCCGCCGCCGTCACGCTGCCTGTGCGGGCGACCGCCTCGAAGGCGGCGAGATGCGAAATCGACGGCAGAAAACGTCTTGAAGCGAGCATGATCATTCCGTTTCAGAATGAGCTATTTCCGAAATGTCGATATTTTCGGCTTTCTGACGATTGTAAAGAGATTCATCCTGCAAAAACGGAATGAGCCGGAGTTTTCCAAGATGCCGCAAGCCTTCGTTTCCACAGACCGTATCCGTTCGCTGTTCACCGAGGCGATGTCGCAGATGTACCGGACGGAGGTGCCGCAATATGGCACGCTGATCGAACTGGTGGCGGAGGTGAATGCCGGCTGCCTCGAAAAGGACCCCGCTCTACGCGAACGCCTCGCCGGCGCCGGCGAACTGGAGCGCATCGATATCGAGCGCCACGGCGCCATCCGCCTCGGCACGGCGGAAGAGCTTTTCACCATCCGCCGGCTGTTTACCGTCATGGGCATGCAGGCGGTCGGTTATTACGATCTTTCGGTTGCCGGCGTGCCGGTTCATTCCACCTGCTTCCGGCCGATCGACGAGACGGCGCTGAACACCAATCCGTTCCGCGTCTTCACCTCGCTGCTGCGCCTGGAACTGATCGAGGATGAAAATCTGCGCCGGGAGGCCGAGGCCATTTTGGCCAAGCGGCGCATCTATACGCCGCGCGCCGTCGCGCTGATCGAGCGTCACGAGCAGAATGGCGGCCTGACCGAGGCAGAAGCGAGCGAATTTGTCGCTGAGGCGCTTGAAACCTTCCGCTGGCACGGCGAGGCGACTGTCAGCGCCGAAACCTACAAGCGCCTGCACGATGCGCATCGGCTGATCGCCGACGTCGTCAGCTTCAAGGGGCCGCACATCAACCACTTGACGCCGCGCACGCTCGATATCGATGCCGTCCAGGCGCGCATGCCGGAACGCGGCATTACCCCGAAGGCCGTCATCGAAGGGCCGCCGCGCCGGCAGTGCGACATCCTGCTGCGGCAGACGAGCTTCAAGGCGCTGGAGGAGGCGATCGTCTTCTCAGGTAACGAGGGCGCGGTCCAGGGCACACACACCGCCCGCTTCGGCGAGATCGAACAGCGCGGCGTGGCGTTGACGGCGAAGGGCCGGGCGCTCTACGACCGGCTGCTTGCGTCGGTTCGCGGCGAGGTGCAGGTCGGCGCCGGCGGCTCCAAAGCCGGCGCCTATGATCAGGAACTGGCCGAGCGCTTCAAGGCGCTGCCGGACAGCTGGGATGAGTTGCGCAAGCAGGATCTCGCCTTCTTCCGTTATTCCGCCACGCCTGCAGGCATCGCCGCCTCCGTCGCCGGAACACTGCCGCGCGATCCCGAAGCGCTTGTCACCAAGGGCTACCTCGCCTTTGCGCCGATTGTCTACGAAGACTTCCTGCCCGTCAGCGCGGCCGGCATCTTCCAGTCGAATCTCGGCACCGACCAGCAGCAGAATTATGCAACGCGCTCGAACCGCGACGCCTTCGAGACCGCACTTGGAGCGACCGTTCAGGACGAACTGGCGCTTTATGCGGAGCGGCAGGCCGCATCGCTGGATGCGGCGCTGCAGGCGCTCGGGCTCGCGGGCCTGCAGCTGAGGACCGTTGCGTGAAATCGCCGCTTCAACACCTGTTCTTATGCGCTAGAGTAGTCCGGTTTCAATCCGATCGGACTGTGTCATGCTGAATGATCCGCGCTCCCACGGCCTCTGGGAAAAGACCGCCGGCGAACCGCCGGCGACCTCGCCTCTCCAAGGTGCGATATCGGCAGACGTCGTCATTGTCGGCGGCGGCTATACCGGCCTGTCCTCCGGCCTGCATCTTGCCGAAGCCGGGTCGAAGGTGGTGCTGCTGGAGGCGAAAGAGATCGGCTTCGGCGGTGCAGGGCGCAATGTCGGCCTGATCAATGCCGGCATGTGGGTGATGCCCAGCGACCTGCCGGGCGTGCTCGGACCGGTCCATGGCGAACGCCTGCTCGAATTGCTCGGCAATGCGCCGAAGCTCGTCATGGAGCTGATCGATAAACACGGGATCGCCTGCGAACTCGAGCGCAACGGCACGCTGCACTGCGCCGTCGGCGCCGACGGGCTGAAGGAGATCGAGGAGCGCGCGGCGCAATGGTCTGCCCGCGGCGCGCCCGTGAAACTGCTCGATGCGGCGGAGACGGCCAGACGCATCGGCAGCAATGCCTATGCCGCGTCGCTGCTCGATCTGCGCGCCGGAACGCTGCAGCCGCTCGCCTATGCGCGCGGCCTCGCCCATGCCGCCGTCAAGGCGGGAGTCGCCATCCATACATCGAGCCCCGTCATCGCAACCGAGCGCCGCGGCAGCCGCTGGACCGTGAAGACGGAAACGGGCGAAGTCTGCGCGGACTGGATCATCGTCGCGACCGATGCCTACAGCACCGGCCCCTTCGAGCAGGTGCGCAACGAGCAGGTCTATCTGCCCTATTTCAATTTCGCCACCGTGCCGCTCGGCCACAATCTGCGTCAGTCGATCCTGCCCGGGCGGGAGGGCGCATGGGACACCAAGGATATTCTCTCCTCCTTCCGCATGGATCACGCTGGGCGCCTCGTTTTCGGCAGCGTCGGCGCGCTGCGCAATACCGGGCTTACCGTGCATAAGGGCTGGGCCAAGCGCGCCCTGAAGCGGCTCTTTCCCATGATCGGCGATGTCGAATTCGAATGCGAATGGTATGGCCAGATCGGCATGACCGACAATGCGCTGCCGCGCTTCCACAAATTCGCCCCGAATGTCATCGGCTTTTCGGGCTATAATGGCCGCGGCATAGCCCCCGGCACGGTCTTCGGCCGTACATTGGCCGAACATATTCTCGGCCGGCTTGCCGAGGCCGATCTGCCGCTGCCGCTGACGTCACCCACCGAGCCGAGCTTCCGTGCGCTCAAGGAACTATGGTACGAAGCCGGCGCTCAGGTCGCCCATTTCGCCGATGCCCGCTTCTGAAAACCGACAAGCGCTTCTGAGAACAATAAGATTGGAAACACGACAATGACCATCGCCGTCCTCGATCTCGCCACCGAAACCGCCAAGCTGCTCGCCGAACTCGGCGTCGATGCCGGCCGCTATCAGGGCGGCACACTGTCTGTCTCCTCGCCTGTCACCGGCAAGGAGATCGGCAAGCTCAAAGAACATTCCGTTTTCGAAACGAAAGCGGCGATCGAAGAGGCGCACAAGGCGTTCCTCGAATGGCGTTCCGTGCCTGCGCCGAAGCGTGGCGAACTGATCCGCCTGCTCGGCGAGGAGCTGCGCAGCGCCAAGACGGCGCTCGGCCGTCTCGTCTCGATCGAAGTCGGCAAGATCACCTCCGAAGGCCTCGGCGAGGTTCAGGAGATGATCGACATCTGCGATTTCGCCGTCGGTCTGTCGCGCCAGCTCTATGGCCTGACGATCGCCACCGAGCGCTCGGAACACCGGATGATGGAAAGCTGGCACCCGCTCGGCGCGATCGGCATCATTTCCGCCTTCAACTTCCCGGTCGCCGTCTGGTCTTGGAACGCGGCGCTGGCGATGGTCTGCGGCAATTCCACCGTCTGGAAGCCGTCGGAGAAGACGCCGTTGACCGCACTGGCCGTGCAGGCGCTGTTCGAAAAGGCCCTGAAGCGTTTCGTTGCTGAGGGCGGCAAGGCCCCCGCCAATCTGTCCACCTTGATCATCGGCGGCCGCGACGTCGGCGAGGTGCTGGTCGACCATCCGAAGATCCCGCTCGTTTCCGCCACCGGCTCGACGGCCATGGGCCGCGCCGTCGGCCCGCGCCTGTCGCAGCGTTTTGCCCGCGCCATCCTTGAACTCGGCGGCAACAATGCAGCCATCGTCTGCCCGAGCGCCGATCTCGACCTGACGCTGCGTGGCATCGCCTTCTCCGCCATGGGAACGGCCGGCCAGCGCTGCACGACGCTGCGCCGTCTCTTCGTCCATGAAAGCGTCTACGACCAGCTTGTGCCGCGCCTGCAGAAGGCCTACGGCTCCGTCACCATCGGCAATCCGCTGGAGACCGGCACACTGGTGGGGCCGCTGATCGACGGCCAGGCTTTCGAGAAGATGCAGGCAGCCCTTGGTCAGGCGGCATCGGCCGGCGGCAAGGTGACCGGCGGCGAACGCGTCGACAATGGCTCCGCCGATGCCTTCTACGTTCGCCCGGCGCTCGTCGAAATGCCCGATCAGACCGGCCCGGTCGAGCACGAGACCTTCGCGCCCATTCTCTACGTGATGAAATACAGCGATTTCGACGCGGTGCTGGCGCTCCACAATGCCGTGCCGCAGGGATTGTCGTCGTCGATCTTCACCAACGACGTGCGCGAGGCGGAAACCTTCGTCTCGGCGCGCGGCTCGGATTGCGGCATCGCCAACGTCAACCTCGGCCCTTCGGGCGCCGAAATCGGCGGCGCCTTCGGCGGTGAAAAAGAGACCGGCGGCGGACGCGAATCCGGCTCTGATGCCTGGAAGGCCTATATGCGCCGCGCGACCAACACCATCAATTACGGCAGCACGCTGCCACTTGCGCAAGGCGTCAAGTTCGACGTCGAATAAACATTGCAGCGAAAAAGGCGATGCTGGCCGAGCGTCGCCTTTTGGCTCGATCGAGATTTATTCGCCCGCTATCTGAAATATTGGGTCAAGATATCGTGATGCTTTTTTCTTGGTGACGAAACTTGAAATAGCGAGTCAAGAAAAATATACGCCTCTTACCCGCAGGGTGACATTATCATGGAGGCCATCATGACTATTGCTTTTAACCGTTTTTCCCACGTGCTGACGCTCGCCGCGTCGCTTCTCTCCGCCACGGCGCTCGCAGGCAGCGCCCATGCGCAGGATGAAGGTCTCGTCGTCTACAATGCGCAGCACGAAAGCCTGGGCCGCGAATGGATCAATGCCTTCACAAAGGAGACCGGCATCAAGGTCACCATGCGCCAGGGTGGCGACATGCAGTTCGCCAACCAGATCATTCAGGAAGGCGACGCATCGCCCGCCGATGTTTTCCTGACCGAGAATTCGCCGGCCATGACGCTGGTCGACGGCGCCGGCCTCTTCGCCCCGGTCGAAAAGGAAACGCTGGATCAGGTCCCGGAGCAGTATCGTCCGGCCGACGGCATGTGGACCGGCATTGCCGCCCGCTCTACCGTTTTTGCCTATGACAAAACGAAGCTCAGCGAAGACAAGCTGCCGAAGTCGCTGCTCGACCTCGCCGATCCCGCCTGGAAGGGCCGCTGGGGTGCATCGCCCGCCGGCGCCGACTTTCAGGCCATCGTCGCCGCCCTGCTGCAGCTAAAGGGTGAAGACGCCACCAAGGCATGGCTGAAGGGTCTCAAGGACAATGCGACGCCCTACAAGGGCAACAGCGTCGCCATGAAGGCCGTCAATGCTGGTGAAGTCGAAGGCGCGGTCATCTATCACTATTACTGGTTCGGCGATCAGGCGAAGACCGGCGAGAACAGCAAGAATGTCGGCATGCATTACTTCAAGAACCAGGATCCGGGCGCTTTCGTTTCCGTTTCGGGCGGCGGCGTCCTGAAGTCCACGCAGCACATGAAGGAAGCGCAGGCTTTCCTGAAATTCGTCACCAGCAAGGCAGGTCAGGCCGTGCTTAAGAACGGCACGTCCTATGAATATGCCGTCGGCAAGGACGCCCCTTCCAACGACAAGCTCGTCCCGCTTGCCGATCTCAATGCGCCGAAGGTCGAAGCTTCGACGCTGGACAGCAAGAAGGTCGTGGAACTGATGACGGCGGCAGGTCTGATCTA
This sequence comes from Rhizobium aethiopicum, assembly GCF_014197535.1. Lineage (GTDB taxonomy): Bacteria > Pseudomonadota > Alphaproteobacteria > Rhizobiales > Rhizobiaceae > Rhizobium > Rhizobium aethiopicum_A. The sequence goes on along the minus strand of NZ_JACIFV010000003.1, from coordinate 146,894 downwards.
GGCTTTCTGCGTGTCGTAGCACTTACGCGGGAGAGGCTTCGGGCTTTCTGCCGCAGGCTTGCAGCAGCCAAAACTATTGCTTTTGGCTCAAGAAAACCTTAGGGCATGACGGGATCGGGCAACTGTCTTTCCAAGACGGTTGCCTTCCTTTTTCAGCGTATGAAGGCATCGGCCTTGCTGCAGGACAACAGATTTTTCGTAGCCGGCAACAAGGCGCCGGTCGCGCCGAAGGCCGCGCGAATGCTATTGCCGCGCCGGCGCATGCCGCACGCGCCGGTGATGCTTCTCGCGACCGTCATCGCGATCTTCAGTCTCGTGCCGCTCGGCTTCATCGGCTGGATCACTTACGATGTCGGCTGGGAAACGGTGAAAACGCTCGTCTTCCGGCCACGTGTCGGCGAACTCCTCGTCAATACGGTTCTCCTGGAATCGGCCACCATTCCGCTGTCGATCGCGCTGGCCGTGACGCTTGCCTGGCTGACCGAACGAACGGATATTCCGTGCGCCCGGCTCTGGGCCTGGCTGGCGATCGCGCCGCTCGCAGTGCCGGCCTTCGTGCACAGCTATGCCTGGGTCAGCCTCATTCCCGGCATGCGCGGCCTCCAGAGCGGCGTCTTCGTTTCTGTTATCGCCTACTATCCCTTTCTTTATCTGCCGGTCGCCGCAGCGCTACGCCGTCTCGATCCGGCCATCGAGGATGCCGCCGCCTCCCTCGGCCTCAATCCCTGGCGCGTCTTCTTCCGCACCGTGCTGCCGCAGTTGAGGTTTGCCATTTGCGGCGGCTCGCTGCTGATTGCGCTGCATCTGCTGTCGGAATACGGCCTGTTCGTGATGATCCGGTTCGATACTTTCGCAACCGCGATCGTCGACCAGTTCCAATCCTCCTACAACAGCCCGGCCTCCAATATGCTCGGCGGCGTGCTCGTTGCCTGCTGCCTTTTCCTGCTTGGCCTCGAAGTGCTGCTGCGCGGCAACGAACGTTATGCCCGCGTCGGCCCCGGCTCGCCGCGTCCGGCCGATCGCCGGCGTCTCGGCTGGTTCGTGGTGCCGGCCATCCTGCTGCCTGTCGTCCTGGCGGTGCTGACGCTCGGCGTGCCGTTGATGACGCTCGGCCGCTGGCTCTATCTCGGCGGCAGCGAGATCTGGCGCATCGAGGTCGGCACTGCCTTCCTGCAGACAATGGCGCTCGCTCTCGCCGGCGGCGTGCTGGCGACGACTGCCGCAGCCCCCATGGCCTGGCTCTCCGTGCGCGCGCCCGGCCGCTTCCAGCGCGTGCTCGAAGCCTGCCACTATTATGTCGGCTCGCTGCCCGGCGTGGTCGTGGCGCTGGCGCTGGTGACGATCACCGTGCGCCTCGTGCTGCCGCTCTATCAGACCTTCGCAACGCTGCTCGTCGCCTATGTGATGCTTTTCCTGCCCCGTGCCATGGTCGGCTTACGCGCCAGCATCGCTCAGGCGCCGGTGGAGCTGGAGCGCGCCGCGATGGGCCTCGGCCGCACGCCCGGTCAGGCGGTGCGGCAGATCACCATGCGGCTTGCCGCACCGGGAGCCGCTGCCAGCGTCGCCTTGACCGCACTTGGCATTACCAATGAACTCACGGCGACGCTGATGCTCTCGCCAAACGGCGTCGATACGCTGGCGACGAAATTCTGGTCGCTGACCAGCGAGATCGATTATGTCTCGGCCGCGCCTTACGCCTTCATGATGGTCGTGCTGTCGCTGCCGCTCACCCTGACGCTTTATACGCAATCGAAACGGACCGCCGGCCAATGACGCTGCTTACGATCGAAAACATCAGCAAGCGCTACGGGCCTGTCCAAGCGCTGAAGGATATTTCGCTCGACGTCCAGGCCGGCAGCCGCACCGCCGTCATCGGGCCGTCCGGCTCGGGCAAGACGACGCTGCTGCGCATCATTGCGGGGTTCGAGCAGGCCGATGCCGGCAGGGTCACCCTAGATGGCGACGTGCTGGCCGATGGCCCGGCGGCAGTGCCGGCTCACAAGCGGGGCATCGGCATCGTCTCGCAGGATGGCGCGCTGTTTCCACACTTGAGCGTGGCTGAGAATATCGGCTTCGGCTTCGAACGAGGTGCTGCCGATCGTGAGCGGCGCATCGCCGAACTGCTCGATATGGTCGAGCTCGACCGCGGCATGCTGGCGCGGCGCCCGCATCAGCTTTCCGGCGGTCAGCAGCAGCGCGTGGCGCTCGCCCGCGCGCTCGGCCGCAAGCCGCGGCTGATGCTGCTCGACGAACCATTCTCGGCGCTCGATACCGGCTTGCGGGAAAACATGCGCAAGGCTGTCGCGCGCGTCCTGCAGGCGGCCGGTATTACCGCCGTTCTCGTGACGCACGATCAGGAAGAGGCGCTGAGTTTTGCCGATCAGGTCGCGGTCCTGCGGGAAGGGCGGCTGATTCAGGCGGGAACGCCGCAAGCCCTGTATCTGCATCCCAGGGATCGCGAGACGGCGCTGTTCCTCGGCGATGCCGTGCTGCTTCCGGCCATCATCCGCAACGGCCTTGCCGACTGCGCCCTCGGCCATGTCGCCGTCGAAGGCAGCCGCCAGGGCAAGGCGGAAATCATGCTGCGGCCCGAACAGATCCGCGTCGTTGCCGATGAAAGCGATCGCGACTACGGCGGACGGGTTGTCGAGGTGGAATTCGGCGGCGCGGTCTGCACCGTCGCCGTCTCGCTCGACGGCGTTGCCCTGCCGCCGATCCGGATCAAGACCTCGAGTGTCGCCCTTCCCTCGCGAGGCGATCTCGTTCGCCTGGATATATCAGGCAAGGCGCACGTCTTCGAGCGCTGAGCTTAGCCGACCCGGCGCACCAGCTCTTGCGGCTCGATGCCCTCGAGCCAGCCGCCGGTAAAGCCGGCGCGCTCGAGTCCGAGGCGGATGACCGGCGATTGCCGCATCAGCTTCCAGATGAAGTCGGAACGCTCGTTTTCGATGGTCATGACAACAAGGCCCTGGTCGATGCCGACGGTGCGGTCGTCCACCCAACCCTCCGGACGTTTGGTCTGCACGGTCGGATTGAAACCGCCGGGAAAGCCGCCTTCCAAGAGCAGGTTCGGATAGGTGGTCAGAAGCGCCTTGGTGCCGTCGAGCGCCGCCTGCCGGTCATAGGGCAGGCAGGCGAGTGCGGTCCAGGGTGCGATCGTGCCGTCATCAGGTCCGAGCGGCGCGCCGCGGGCGGCATAACCCAGAACCTTCGGCTGCCGGCCGCCACGCATGCGCCGGGTCGGCGGCGGGCCGTCGCAGGCGGTAAAGCCCCAGACGTTCCTGTTGTAGCCGACGAAACCGCCGGGATTGCGCTCGGCATAGTCGCGCTGCATGTTGATGACGACCTGGGTGTTGCGGAAATAGTCCCAGTTGCGTTCCATCATCGGTTTGTCCTGGATGCCGCGGAAATCGATCCAGGCATGCGAGAACAGATGAATGAACAGCGGGCCGGCATAGAGATACGGCTGGTCGCCGAACATCATCCAGGAATAGCTCGATGTGAAGGCGTCGTAGCTCGACTGCGGCACGGGATGTGTCGGCGAGGCGAGTGCCAGCGCATAAAGAATGATCGCCTCGTCGAAACCGTGATAGCGCCAGCGCAGGAAGCCCGACGAAGGCTTCCAGCCCATGGAAATCGTGTCGCCCTTGTTCAGCGCCCAGCGCCAGTCGACGCGTTCGTAGATGAAGGTCGCGAGCTCACGGATATCAGTCTCGGTCTCGTCTTCGCGATTGAAATATTGCGCTGAGGTCAGCACGCCGGCGATGAGCAGCGCCGTGTCGATGGTCGAAAGCTCGCTGTTCCAGGCACGATTGCCGCTATCCATGTGGAGAAAATGGTAGAAGAAGCCGCGATGGCCGGTCGCATGGCGCTCTTCGCCCTGCCGCGCCTCGGCGAAGAAACGTAGCGTATTGACCGTGCGCTGGGCTGCTTCCTTGCGGCTGATCCAGCAACGCTCGACGGCAACGGGATAGGAGGAAAGGGCGAAGCCGACAGCCGCGATGCTCGCCGGCACGCCGCCGATCGAGGTATCAGCCACCAGGCCATTTTCGGGATTGGAATATTTCAGGAAGTACTTGAAAGCCGAATGCTGCAACCTGTCGATGAGGGCTGCATCAATGTCTTCGATCCGTTGCAGCATAGGCTCCTACCCAACTGTTGCATCGACCCATGCTTGAACATGGTGGTCGTCCCCGGGCAAATCAAACCTTTTTGATTCGCAGGGATAAGAGAACACAAACGGAGGCGATCGGTCGTTAACAATTATCGGTGAAATAATATCTAGCATAAGTCATATAAGCGGTGCAGCAAAAGCACGGCCGCGCACCGCACCGGCACAGTCTATCCCAGGGGATACTTGTTGCCAGCGGGCGCTGCGGGAAGCGGCCGCTATCGTCCGACCGCATAGGCCTGCATCAGGCGCGGGGTGGCTGCGGCGCGCATCAGTCCGTCGGCATCGCGTCGTGCGGCCGTCAGCCGGCCGATCGTCCAAGGATCGGTGATCGTCAGCTTGTGGCCCTTTCGGGCGAGCGCGGTGAGCACATCCGGACCGAAACTCTCTTCCGCTATCAGGCTGCCGGGTTCGCGGCTGCGCGGATAGAAGGAGCTCGGAAAATGAGCGGTATGAAAGAGCGGCTGATCGATCGCCGCCTGCAGGTTCAGCTGGTGATGGATATGCCGCAGGAAGAAGGAAAGCTGCCATTGCTCCTGCTGGTCGCCGCCCGGCGTGCCGAAGGCAAGGGTCGGGCGGCCTTCATAGAGGCCGAGGGAAGGCGTCAGCGTCGTACGCGGCCGTTTTCCCGGAGCAAGCGATGTCGGCAGGCCTGGCTTGAGCCAGAACATCTGGGCACGGGAATTGAGGCAGAAGCCGAGGCCGGGCACGGTTGGCGAAGACTGCAGCCAGCCGCCGGACGGCGTGGCGGAGACCATGTTGCCGTCACGGTCGATCACGTCGATATGCACGGTGTCGCCGCGCTTTTCGGACAGATGCGCCATGGTCGGCTCGTAGACGGCGCCGGTCTTGGATTCGGCGCCGAGCATCTTCATCGTTAGATCATGCTGTGCTTCGAAACCTGGAATGATGCCGGGGCGAAGATCGAAGGAGGCATCCGCGCGGACGAGTTTGCGGCGTTCGGCAGCGTAGCTCTCCGACAGCAGATGCGCGACCGGGATCTCGGAAAAACTGGGATCGCCGTAATAGACCTCGCGGTCGGCAAAGGAGAGTTTCATCGCCTCGACGACGGTATGAACGAAATCGGCGCCATCCGGTCTCATTGCGGCGAGGTCGAAGCCCTTCAGGATCGACAGGGTCTGCAGGAAGACAGGCCCCTGACCCCAGGGACCTGTTTTGGCGATGGTCCAGCCGTGATAGTCATAGGTCAGCGGCTCCTCGATCGTCGCCGACCAGTTGGCCATGTCGCTTGCGGTGAGCACGCCCTTGTGGCGGTTGCCGCTTGCATCCATCACTTCGGCCGTCTTCAGGTAAGCGTCGATCTTTTCGGCGATGAAGCCGCGATAGAAGGCGTCGCGGGCCGCCTGCACCTGTGCTTCCCGGCCGCTTTTCGCCTCGGCTTCGGCAATGACGCGCTTCCAGGTTTCAGCCAGCGCCGGATTGCGGAAATTCGCCTGCGCTTCGGGAACGCTACCATCAGGCAGCCAGGTTTCGTGGGAGGTCGGCCATTCCTTTTCGAAAAAAGCCGCAAGCCCCTTGATGGTCGCTGCGACGCGCGGCAGCAGCGGATGGCCGTGCTCGGCATAATAGATCGCCGGTTCCAGCACCTCGCGCACGCTCATCGTGCCGTAGTCGCGCAACATCAGCATCCAGCCATCGAAGGCACCGGGAATGACGGTCGCAAGCAGGCCGTCGCCGGGGATCAGCGTCAGGCCTTCCCTCGTATAGTGTTCGATCGTCGCGCCGGCGGGTGCCGGCCCCTGCGCGCAGATGACCTCGACCTTGTCCTTCCTCTTCGAATAGATCACCGCCGGCAGGTCGCCGCCGGGGCCACAGAGATGCGGCTCGACGATCTGCAGCACGAAGCCGGTCGCCACCGCCGCGTCGAAAGCGTTGCCGCCCTTTTCGAGAATGCTCATGCCGACTGCAGAGCCGATCCAGTGCGTCGAGGTGACGACGCCGAAAGTGCCGAGAATTTCAGGACGGGTCGTAAATCCGGTCATGCCGAACATCCTTCCTTGGGAAATCATCTCCCGTTCGGATCGCTGGGACTCAAGCCTCTGGCGAGCGCGCGGAGAGGAAGACCTGCGGCTCGAAGGCAAAATCCTTGTCGAAGGGATAGGTCGGACGCTGCTTACGCAGCCGCGGCAGACGCTCGACGAACTGATCGACTACGCCCTCCGACAATGCCATCAGGTTGGGATTGGCGATCGGCGCCAGTTCCGGCGAGAGATAGCCCGATTTGACGACGATGATCCTGGCGCCATGCGGGTCGAGGCCGAGCCGAGTGAAGTCGGCGATATTGTGGTAGGGCCGCCGTTTGGTCGAGAGCACGAGATCGATGCCGCCGATCGAAACGACCGCCTGCCGATCGGCGAGGTCGGGGCTCTCATGCAGGAACTTGACGGTGAAGCGCGCGTTGACCGGCCTGCTGCCCTTGGTATCGAGCGAGGCGCCGACGCTCAAGACAAGCTGCGCACCGACCCCCGCGGCATAACAGGCTTCGGTCGCCGCCTTGTCGGCGATGCCGGCAAAGACGACGCCGTCAGCCTCTTTGGCGATCAGCTCGGCCAGGACATCGGCCCGGTCTCCGACGCCGCCGCCTGTCGGGTTGTCGCCGGATTCGGCGAGCACGACGGGAGCGGTCGGGCTAGCGATCGCTTTTGCAACGCATTCCTCGACCGAACCGGTCTCGCAGCCGAAGACAAAGTCTTCGCGAACATCCCAATAAGCCTTGGCGAGGCGCTTCGCCGCACGCTCCAGCACGGCACGGTCGGTGCCGGTCATGATAGCGGCGGCCGTGGCGCGCGGTTCGTCGGCCCAGACGTAACCGACCATCAGCGATGCGTCCCAGACGCCATCAATCACATCGATCTCGGGCAGCCTGGCATAGAGGCTCTTCGCCGGCTCATCGACGGTGCTGGTGCGCTCGCCGGGCAGGACGACCGGGATCGGCGCCCAGAGAACGAACGGTCTTACGCCGGTCCTCAAGCTTTTGACCAGCATCGAGACCGAGCGGCGCATCGTCTCCTCGACATCGATATGCGGGGCGGTGCGATAGGTGGAGTAGATGTCGAGCGCATCGATAATGCGCTGGGTGATGTTGCCGTGCAGGTCGTAGCTCGCCGAGACGGTGCATGCCTCGCCGACCAGCGCCCGGGCCGCACTGATCCAGTCGCCTTCGGCATCCTCCATGCCTTCGACATACATGGCGCCGTGCATGGCAAGGTAGAGGCCATCGAGCGGCAGCAGCGGCTTCAGCCGCTCGAGGAATTCGGTCTTGAAGCCCTCATAGGTGGCGCGCGACACCGGCCCGCCGGCAATGGCGCGGGCATGGATCGTCGGCAGGAACTCGGCATCGTAATCCTTCAGAAAAGCAAAATAGGGCGATTCCAGCAGCCCTTCCCCGCGCAACACCCGAAAATCCTTCTCCTCATTCAGAACGGGATTGTACGTACTGCATTCGGTATGAATGCCACCGACGGCGATGCGCATGGGAAACCTCGGTTGAAAGTGGGAGCAATCAGGACGGTATGGGTGCGATGAGTTGAAGGTGAAGACGGGGCGGTTTCTGCAGGGGTGCCGCCGTTATCCGACCCTGATGATAGTTCGCAAAACGAGCCGATCAACCGCATTGCATGACAAAATCGATCCGGGTCGATCCTGAAATATCTTTTCGATGACTGGCGGGGAAGAAATTGCGTCGACGTGCGGGCAAGATCGCTCACTAGGCGCAAAGCGACCGCGACGTCGGCGACAACAGTGCGACATCGATACTCCGCCAGCACCGGCTGTCCATCCATGGATAAATCTCCGCCGTCCAGATCGGATTCTGCCGCAATCGATGCTGGTAGGCGGCTGCACCGCTTTGATCCGCGTGAGCTTCAAACCAGACGAACACCGTTTCTCCCTCGCGCACCGGCAGGCGGGGAAAACCGTTCCTGCTTCGCTCGGTCATAAACACCGCCTCGATCCGCGCACCGGCGGCCAACATGGCCGGCATCGCCCTGTCGCGGAAAAATTCCGAAAAATCTTCTTCCGTTCCGGGCGCGAGCGAACAGATGTTTACGACGATCAGCCCTTGTGCTTCCGCGCGCTCCGCCTCTTTCTCCCGTGGCAGGTTATGCGCAAACGGAAGAACGCCGGCCGCCGGCTTCAGCAGCAGGACATTGTCCGAGTTCAGCATTGTCGCGTTGGCGGCCGGTCCATGCTCCTTCCACACCGGCCCCGAATAGAAGGATTCGAGCGAATCTGTTCTGGCGTCCATGTTCTTGAAGGAGCGAACCCACACAAAACAATCGGGATCGCCGAGATCGCGAAACTCCCCTTCGACGCGCATGCCCAACGCCTCCTGGGGCTCAACGAACTCGCGATCAAACAGGCGGATCAATGCCTCTCTGCGCTCGGTAAGAAGCCGATAGCGGCGAAGCTCGAATATGATGTGAGGGTCCATGGTTTTTCCTGACAGGTCGATCATCCTGTTTTATCACAGGACAATTGACCTGTTTTGTCAAGCTGCTAGAGTGAGGGTCGATTTCACGTGAGACACAATGATCGAAAACAAGAGAACCAATGACCCCGAAGGCGTGCGCCGCCGGATCATCGATGCCGCCTATGACGCCTTTGTCACGCAGGGTTATCTCGCGACCGGCATGCTGGAGCTGCGCGAGCGGGCTTTCGTGTCCGGCGGCGCGATGGCGCATCATTTCCCTGCAAAGCGCGACCTCGGACTTGCAGTCATCCGTGATCGCGTCGCTGCCGCCGTTCGGCAGACATGGATCGAGCCGCTGCGCAGATGTGCGGATGCGCCAACCGCCATAGACCTGATTTTTGAAGCCTTCATCGGTGAACTGACGCAAAAGGACCGGGTCTCCGGTTGCCCGCTCAACAATATGGCAATGGAAGTTTCCCAGTTTGACGCCGAAATGCGGGCGCTTACCAGTGCCGTGTTCGGAGACTGGCACGAAGCGCTCTCCGCCAAGTTTGCAGCAGATATGGAAGAAAAACGCGCCGTCGGGATCAATCCAGGTAGAATCGCAACGCTTGTCATTGCCGCCTATTCCGGCGCCATGACGATGGCAAAGACAAGCCAGGATGTCGGCCCGCTCCGCGACTGCCGCGCCGAACTGGCGGCGCTGCTGGCGGCGAACTACAGTCGACCTTGACCGGTGAATCGAGGCGAGCCGATTTCGCCGGAAAAATCAGACTGTGCAGCCGGAATGGACAAGTGGATGAATGGCGGAGAGGGTGGGATTTGAACCCACGATACCCTTGCAGGTATGCCGCATTTCGAGTGCGGTGCATTCGACCACTCTGCCACCTCTCCGCGGTCTTGGTCGGCGCTTGTTCGGCGCGGGCGTTCTCATAACGGGCATATGACAGGTTGGCAAGCCGAAATCTCAAGCTTTTCCATCCTTTTGCCTTGACACCTTTCCGTCACTCGCGTATCCCGCATCCGCAATAGGAGTGGAGTAGTCCGCCCCTTGCCCGCCTCGCGCTCGCGCGGGGTTTCACCGGCAGACCAGAATTCCGGGCTAGTTCCCTGAAATCCCTGCTCAACTTCGACTGATAAAAAGACAGCCACCTGCTTGGCGGGGAGCGCTGGAACGAACATGAAAGGATAAAAAATGTTCGCAGTCATCAAGACCGGCGGTAAGCAGTACCGTGTGGCAGCCAACGACGTGCTGACCATCGAGAAGCTTGAAGCATCCGCTGGCGATTCCATTGAATTCACCGAAGTCCTCGTGATCGGCGAAGGCGCCGACGCGGCGATCGGTGCGCCCTTCGTAGCCGGCGCCTCCGTCAAGGCGGAAGTCGTCGACCAGACCCGCGGCAAGAAGGTCATCGCCTTCAAGAAGCGCCGTCGTCAGAATTCGAAGCGTTCGCGCGGCCATCGCCAGCATCACACGGTCGTCCGTATCACGGACATCGTGGCTGCCAAGTAAGATCAACGGGTTTCAGGTTTAAAGGAGAACTCCAATGGCACATAAAAAAGCTGGCGGTTCCTCGCGCAACGGTCGCGATTCCGAATCCAAGCGCCTTGGCGTGAAGAAGTTCGGCGGCGAAGCCGTCATCGCAGGCAACATCATCGTGCGTCAGCGCGGTACGCAGTGGCATCCCGGTTCCAACGTTGGCCTCGGCAAGGATCACACGATCTTTGCACTTACCGCCGGCAATGTGGACTACCGAACGAAGGCCAACGGTCGCGTCTACGTGTCTGTCATGCCGAAAGCGGAAGCAGCGGAATAAGCCGGTAGCGCTCAAAAACAGCCGGCGTCTCATCGACCCGGCTGACCGTACCAGGTTCAGTCCAGAAAACAGGGGAGATGGGGCGCCATCTCCCCTTTTTCTTTGTCCAAACAGGAGGACTGAACATGCAAGGCGAATTGATAAGGGTAGACCAATCACGGTCTTCCCGGGAAGACCAGCGGTCTTCCAAGGAACGGCTGAGGCCGGAGCGGTTAAGGACCGATTGCCCTGTCTTGTTATCGGAAAGGCTCGTCATGCGCGCGCCCCACGAAGAAGACATCGACGCCCTTGCCCATCTCGCCAACAACGCCAAAGTCGCCACCATGGTATCGCGTATGCCGCACCCCTATACCGCCAATGATGCCGCCGACTTTGTTTGGCGTTCGCGAAATGGCGAGATTGGCAAGTGCGTCTATGCCATCACCAAAGCCGAAAACGGCGCCTTCATGGGGTGCTGCGGCGTGGAACCGCATAGCGACGGCAAGACCGTCGAGATCGGTTACTGGCTGGGTGAGCCCTATTGGAACCAGGGCTACACCACCGAGGCCTGCCATGCCCTCGTCGATATGGTGTTCCGGACGCGGCAGGACGTCGACCAGATCGACGCCCGTTGCCGGGTGATGAACGTCGCCTCGCGGCGTGTCATCCAGAAGTGCGGTTTCCAGTTCCAGGGTTCGGGGCTTGCCGCCTCGCTGGCGCTCGGCAGCAACGTGCCTGTGGAATGGTACAGGCTCGACCGCAAGACCTGGATGTCGCTGAGAAGCTGGGGGAACATCGCATGAGCACGACAGCACTGCAAAGGCCGGACACCAGGCCGATGATGCCCGGCCCCGCGCCGGTCATCCCGACCGCCCGGCTGACGCTCCGCCCCCACCGGCTGAGCGACGCGCCCGCCATCGCGGAATCGCTGTCCGATTTCGCGGTGACGCGCATGCTTTCCCGCGTGCCCGCGCCGTTCGACCGGCAGGATGCGCTGGACTGGCTGATGCCGATCACGTCAGGCACCCTGCCGGACTGGTCGCTCGCGATAACAGGCAAGGACGATGTCCATGTCGGCACCGTCTCGATCGAGCTGCGCCACGGCCGCTGGCATCTCGGCTACTGGCTGAACCGCTACTACTGGCGGCGCGGCTATATGAGCGAGGCGGTGGCGGCGATCATCGAGCGCTTCTCGCGCCGTATGCCGGAGACGCCTGTTCATTCCGGCGTCTTCGCCGACAACCCGGCTTCGCTGCGGCTGCAGGAGAAGCTCGGTTTCCGCATGGCGGGTTGCGGCGAAATCTATTGTTTCGCCCGCAACACCATGGTGTCGCACATCGAAACCGTGCTGCAGCCGGGCGCGCTGCAGCCGCGCAAGGTGGCTTAGTCAAACAGGAGGCGCCGCCGGCTCGGCGGCGTCTTCGTCAATCGCCGATCTCGACCCAGACAGGAAAATGATCGGAGCCGAGGGATTGCGTGTCGATCCGCGCGGATTTCAACCGGCCCTCCAGGCCGCAACTGACGAAACAATAGTCAAGATGCATGCGTTTGCCGTGATCTGCCGGGTCCATCCAGCTGTAGCCTCCCGGACGATAAGCCCCGAGCGCCGCAAAGGCGTCGATCGGCGTGCCGATTCTGGCGACGCGGCCGTAATAGCCGCCGCCGGCGCCGGCAAGCGCACAATATTCCGGCGATTCCGGCTCCATGTTGAAGTCGCCCAAGATCATAAAGTCTTCTGGCAGCGGCAGCTCCGGCAGATCAAGCTCGCCACCGCCGGTCAGCGATCCGCCCTCCTCGACGAAGGCGTTGATACGCGCGTTCAAGAATTGCAGCTGGCGGATGCGCTCGTCGGCCGAGACATGGTCGAGATGCACGGAGTAGAGACGGATCGCGCCGCCCGGGAGGGCGATCAGCGCCTCGGTTGCGCCGCGCTGCAGGTTGATCTTGGCGATCGTCCGGCTGCGTGGCAGAAGCAGCGTCCGCGTCGACAGGATCGGCCAGCGCGACAGCACCATATTGCCGAACTGAAAACGCGTGCCGCGCGCCGGCTGCAGGCCGCCTTCACCCCCATCGATATGTATGTCGCAGGCCGGCCCATACGCCCAGAAATGGTCGGGAAACAAAGCGGCAATCTCGGCCACCATGTCGGCAAAACCGTTGCGCCAGAAACCGCGGGTCACCTCCTGCAGCGCGATGACATCGGCGCCTTCGAGGCTCCGGGCAATCCGCGCCAGATCGTATCGGCCGTCGAGACCGAAGCCGTACTGTATGTTATAGCTCACGAAATTCACGATAATCTTTGACCTCCGTCGGAACCGCCTATATCGAATGGGCCAAGACGGGCCGTCCAACTGCCACGGAATATTGGAAGTAAAATGAAATTTCTCGACGAAGCAAAGGTCTATATCCGATCCGGAGATGGCGGCGCGGGCAGCGTTTCCTTCCGGCGCGAGAAATTCATCGAGTTCGGCGGCCCCGATGGCGGTGACGGCGGACGCGGCGGTGATGTCTGGGTCGAGGCCGTCAACGGCCTCAACACGCTGATCGATTTCCGCTACCAGCAGCATTTCAAGGCGACGATCGGCACCCATGGCATGGGCCGCAACCGCACCGGCGCCAACGGCGGCGACGTGACGTTGAAGGTCCCGGTGGGAACCCAGATCTTCGAGGAAGACCGGGAAACGATGATCTGCGACCTGACCGAGGAAGGCCAGCGTTACTGCCTCGCCCATGGCGGCAATGGCGGCTTCGGCAACGCCCATTTCAAGACCTCGGTCAATCAGGCGCCGGATTGGGCCAATCCCGGCCTGCCCGGCGAGGAAAAAACCATCTGGCTGCGGCTGAAACTGATTGCCGATGCCGGCCTAGTCGGCCTGCCCAATGCCGGCAAGTCGACCTTCCTGGCATCGGTTACCCGCGCCCGGCCGAAGATCGCCAACTACCCCTTCACCACGCTGCACCCCAATCTCGGCGTTGCCACCATCGACGAGCGGGAGTTCATTCTTGCCGATATTCCGGGCCTGATCGAAGGCGCCCATGAAGGTGTCGGCATCGGCGACCGTTTCCTCGGCCATGTCGAGCGCACCCGCGTGCTGCTCCACCTCGTTTCCGCCCAGGAAGAAAAGGTCGGCAAGGCCTATAAGACGGTCAAACACGAGCTCGAAGCCTACGGCAACGAGTTGACCGACAAGGCCGAAATCGTGGCGCTGTCGCAGATCGACGTGCTCGACGAGGCCGAACTGAAGAAGAAGACGAAGGAACTGGCCAGGGCCTGCGGCAAGACCCCCTTCCAGATCTCGGCCGTTACCGGCAGGGGTATGACCGAGGTTCTGCGTGCACTGCGCGACATCATCGTCGAGAACAATGCCGAGGAGAAGCCGGCCAAGGCGCCGAAACTCCGGCATCGCGACATGGTCGTCAGTGAAGACGGCACGGACGAGGATGGGGCCGATGACCAGCCGTAAGCCGCTCGGCCGCTACCGCCGCATCGTCATCAAGATCGGCTCTGCCCTGCTGGTCGATCGCAAGGCCGGGCTGAAGAAGGCCTGGCTCGATGCCATGTGCGCCGATATATCAGGCCTGAAGGCCAAGGGTATCGACGTGCTCGTCGTTTCATCAGGAGCCATCGCGCTCGGCCGCTCGGTGCTCGACCTGCCCTCGGGGGCGCTGAAACTGGAGGAAAGCCAAGCCGCCGCCGCCGTCGGCCAGATCGCGCTGGCGCGCGCCTGGTCGGAGAGCCTGTCGCGCGACGAGATCGTCGCCGGCCAGATCCTGTTGACGCTCGGCGATACCGAGGAGCGCCGCCGCTATCTCAACGCGCGCGCCACCATCAATCAGCTGCTGAAGATCGGCGCCGTGCCTATTATCAACGAGAACGACACGGTCGCGACCAGCGAAATCCGCTATGGCGACAACGACCGGCTGGCCGCCCGCGTGGCGACGATGACCGGCGCCGACCTGCTCATCCTTCTCTCCGATATCGACGGCCTCTATACCGCGCCGCCGCATCTCGATCCGAATGCGACCTTCCTGGAGACGATCGCCGAAATCACCCCGGAGATCGAAGCGATGGCCGGCGGCGCCGCCTCCGAGCTTTCGCGCGGCGGCATGCGCACCAAGATCGATGCCGGCAAGATCGCGACGACATCGGGCTGCGCCATGATCATCGCCTCGGGCAAGACCGACAGCCCGCTCTCGGAAATCGAAAACGGCGCCCGTTCCTCCTGGTTCGCCCCCTCCGGAACGCCCGTCACCGCGCGCAAGACCTGGATCGCCGGTCAGTTGCAGCCGGCGGGCGAACTGCATGTCGATGACGGCGCCGTCACGGCGCTCGGCGCCGGCAAGAGCCTGCTTCCGGCCGGCGTGCGCAGTATTTCCGGCCTCTTCAGCCGCGGCGACACCGTGGCGATCATCGGCCCTGCAGGCCGCGAGATCGCCCGCGGCCTGGTAAGCTACGATGCCGAGGACGCCCGCCGCATCGCCGGCCGCAAATCGGCGGAGATCGCGGCCATTCTCGGTTATGCCGGGCGCGCCGCCATGGTCCATCGCGACGATATGGTGACGAACGCGCAGATCCGGTCGAAATCGGACAGGTTGAAGAAGGACGCGAGCTATGCTTGATACCGTTGCGCCGGGCCCTGACATTGATGCGCTGATGAACGACATCGGCCGCAAGGCGAAGGCATCAGCGCGACCGTTGGGCTTTGCCTCCACCGAGGCGAAGAACAAGGCCCTGAACGCCATGGCCGACGCGATCCTGGCGAACAAGGCGCATATCTTGGCCGAAAACGCCAAGGATCTCAAAGAAATCGAAGGCAGCGAAACGCTTGCCTCCTTCGTCGACCGGTTGACGCTGAACGAAAAGCGCATTGCCGAGATGGCCGAAGGAATCCGCGCCATCGCCGCCCTTGCCGATCCGGTCGGCGAAGTCATCGCCGCCTGGAACCGGCCGAACGGCCTGAAGATTGAGCGCGTCCGCACGCCGCTCGGCGTCATCGGCGTCATTTTCGAAAGCCGGCCGAACGTCACGGCCGATGCCGGCGCGCTCTGCCTCAAGGCAGGCAATGCGGTCATCCTGCGCTGCGGCTCGGATTCGCGCCGTTCATCGCATGCTATCCATGCCTGCATGGTCGAAGGCCTGAAGGCGGCGGGACTTCCGGAGCATGCGATCCAGCTCGTTCCGGTCACCGACCGCGCCGCCGTCGGCGCCATGCTGCGCGGCCTCGAGGGTGCAATCGACGTCATCGTGCCGCGCGGCGGCAAGAGCCTGGTAGCCCGCGTCCAGAGCGAAGCGCGCGTGCCGGTCTTCGCGCATCTCGAAGGCCTGTGCCACATCTATGTCGATGCATCGGCTGATATTGAGATGGCGAAGAAGATCGTCGTCAACGCCAAGATGCGCCGCACCGGCATCTGCGGGGCGGCCGAGACGCTGCTCGTCGATGGTGCTGCAGTCGGCACGCATCTGACGCCACTGCTTGAGGTGCTGACCGGCGCCGGCTGCGAGATCCGCGCTTCGGCGGCGGTGCTGAAGGTTGCGCCCGGCCTCAAGCCCGCGACGGAGGAGGACTGGTCGACCGAATATCTCGACGCGATCATCTCGGTCGCTGTGGTCGACGGCATATCGGGCGCGATCGCCCATATCCAGAAATATTCGTCCAACCACACCGAGGCCGTCATCGCCGAGGATCCTGCTGTCGTCGAACGTTTCTTTACCGAAGTCGATTCGGCGATCCTGCTGCACAACGCCTCGACCCAGTTCGCCGACGGCGGCGAGTTCGGCATGGGTGCGGAAATCGGCATCGCCACCGGCAAGATGCATGCCCGCGGCCCCGTCGGTGTCGAACAACTGACCTCCTTCAAATACCGGGTGCGCGGTGCCGGACAGACCCGACCCTGACGTGACGACGGATAAGCTAGACCGACGTTATCTCCGCATGCCGCACAGCGAGCGCGGCATGGTCGTCGGCCTGTTCGGCGGGTCGTTCAATCCGCCGCATGAGGGCCATGCGCTCGTCGCCGAAATTGCCATCAAGCGGCTCGGTCTCGACCAGCTCTGGTGGATGGTGACTCCCGGCAACCCGCTGAAAAGCCGCAATCTTCTCGCGCCGCTCGCCGAGCGCATTGCCGAAAGCGAGCGTGTCGCCGCCGATCCGCGCATCAAGGTCACGGCTTTCGAGCAGGCGCTCGGCGTCAGCTATACCGCTAACACGCTGGCCCGCATCAAGGCCCGCAATCCGCATGTACATTTCATCTGGATCATGGGCGCCGACAGCCTGCAGACCTTTCACAAATGGCAAAAATGGCAGGAGATCGCCCGCACCTTCCCGATCGCTGTAATCGACCGGCCGGGCGCCACACTCTCCTACCTCTCTTCGAAAATGACGCGGACCTTCGGTTTCGCGCGCATCGACGAAGACGACGCACGTGTTCTCTGGAAGAAGCCGGCACCGGCCTGGACTTTCATCCACGGCCCACGCTCCGGCCTGAGCTCGACGGCCATCCGCAACGGCGCATTGCCGGGCGCGGTCGGATAGCTGATCTTCAAGGAAATCCCGGAAACGAGAAAGCCCGACGGGGGAGGAGATCCGTCGGGCTTATAAACTCGATCGACAACTGGGAGGAGGAGTGTTGCCGATCCTGTCGAACGGCTATGGGAGGAGGAGAAAGCCGTTTCGATGAGTGTGTTGTACCATATTCCGCGGGAAGGTGAATATCATTTTGTGCAATGCAGCAATGCGGTCGATGCAATACTGCGGGTAACCAGCCTGGAATGCTGCCGCTTTTATCGGCAAGCCCCGCAAAACAGCATCTTTGCCCTGCGGTTACTCTGGCTGACCGATCGCATCCGCCGCGCACGGCAGCCAGCGAGTATCTTGTCCCAGAAAGCCATGCATCTCTTGATGAGGTAAGGCCGATTGGCCATCGCGGATATATTTTCCTGGATATATCCCTGGCCAAACCGTGAGTGTCGTTATATTCGTCGAAATATTTCGAACCCCTAGGGAGTGAAGCATGCAGAACGGCCGGCAATGGATGAACCTGGCAACCGCCGCGATCGCGGCTCTCTGGTTAGGTGCGGCAGCGCTACCGGCGCCGGCCGCAGCCGCTGAAAAACTGACCGTCTTTGCCGCGGCGAGCCTCAAGAACGCGCTCGACGCTGCCAATGCCGCCTGGACCAGGGAGAGCGGCAAGCAAACCGTCGCCTCCTATGCGGCGAGCGGGGCGCTTGCCAAGCAGATTGAAAACGCTGCCCCGGCCGATATCTTCATTTCGGCGGATCGCGATTGGATGGATTATCTCGCAGAGAAGAAGCTGATCAAAGCCGACAGCCGTTCGGACCTGCTCAGAAACCGGATCGTGCTCGTGGCCGAAAAGGACAAGGCTAAGCCGGTCGAGATCAAACAGGGTTTCGATCTCGCCGCTTTGCTCGGTGACGGCAGGCTTGCCATGGGTCAGCCGAAATCGGTTCCGGCAGGCAAATACGGCATGGCCGCACTCGAAAAACTCGGCGTCTGGACATCGGTCGAAAGCAAGGTCGCCGGTGCCGAAAGCGTGCGCGCCGCCCTCGCCCTGGTCTCCCGTGGCGAAGCGCCTTACGGCATCGTCTACCAGACCGACGCGGCGGCCGATAAGGGTGTCGCCATCGTCGGCACCTTCCCGGCCGACTCCCACCCGCCGATCATCTATCCGGTCGCGATTCTTGCCGAGAGCAAGAACCCGGATGCAGCTGCCTATCTCGATTTTCTGAAGTCAGACAAGGCAGCCGCTTTCTTCGCGGCGCAGGGTTTCACTATTCTGAAATAGTCGGCCAGCTAATGTTTCGTCATGCTCGGGCTTGTCCCGAGCACTGCAATTGGTTGATGTACAGCAGGTGTTAGGCACCAAGCCACGGCTGCCCCTCACCCTAACCCTCTCCCCGCTCGCAGGGAGAGGGGACGTGCCCTGCGAGACGTTAGCGAGGGACGGAGAGGTTGCGGCGATCCCCCTGCGCCCCGCGGGCGGCGAGAAGGTGCCGGCAGGCGGATGAGGGGCAGGCGTCGGATGATGCCGGATTTTCCAGGGAGACGACTGCAGTTGAACATATTCGGCCTGAGCGATGAGGAATGGACGGCGATCCTGCTCAGCCTGCGCGTGTCTATCGTCGCGATGCTGGCGAGCCTGCCCTTCGGCATCCTCGTTGCCCTGCTCTTGGCCCGCGGCCGTTTCTGGGGCAAGTCGGTGCTGAACGGCATCGTTCACCTGCCGCTGATCCTGCCCCCCGTCGTCACCGGTTTCCTTCTTCTCATCCTTTTCGGCCGCCGCGGTCCGATCGGCAGCCTGCTCGACCAGCATTTCGGCATCGTCTTCTCCTTCCGCTGGACGGGCGCCGCGCTTGCCTGCGCCGTCATGGCCTTTCCGCTGATGGTGCGCAGCATACGCCTGTCGATCGAGGCAGTTGACCGTAAGCTGGAGGAGGCGGCCGGAACGCTCGGCGCCGGCCCTGTCTGGATTTTCCTGACGATCACCCTGCCGCTGACCCTGCCCGGCATCATCACCGGCATGATCCTTTCCTTCGCCAAGGCGATGGGGGAATTCGGCGCGACGATCACCTTCGTCTCCAATATTCCCGGCGAGACCCAGACCCTGTCGTCCGCGATCTACACCTTTACCCAGGTGCCGGGCGGCGATGCCGGCGCGCTGCGGCTGACGCTGGTCGCCATCGTCATTTCCATGGCTGCCGTGCTCGCCTCCGAATTGCTCGCTCGTCTCGCCGGCCGAAGGATCGATCCGGAATGACCCTGATCGTCCAGGCAAAACAAAGACTAGGCGCCTTTTCGCTCGACGCGGCCTTCACCTCCGAAGGCGGTGTGACCGCATTGTTCGGCCGCTCCGGCTCCGGCAAGACCTCACTGATCCGCATCATTGCCGGTCTCGCCCGGCCGGATGAGGGCCGCGTCGCGCTTGACGGCGAAACCTTGACCGACACCGCAGCTGGGATCTTCGTCCCGAAACACCGCCGCCGTTTCGGTTATGTCTTCCAGGAGGCACGGCTGTTCCCGCATTTGAGCGTCCGCGCCAATCTTACCTACGGGCGCTGGTTCGCACCGAGGGCGGCACGCGGCGAGAGTTTCGATCATATCATCGACCTGCTCGGCATCGAGACGCTGTTGGAACGCAGCCCGACAAAACTTTCCGGCGGCGAAAGGCAGCGGGTCGCAATCGGCCGCGCCCTTCTCTCCTCACCCCGCCTGCTCTTGATGGACGAGCCGCTCGCCGCCCTCGACGAGGCGCGCAAGGCCGAGATCCTGCCCTATCTCGAGCGGTTGCGCGATGAGACCGAAATCCCGATCGTCTATGTCAGCCATGCGATTGCCGAGGTGGCGCGGCTGGCAAACCAGGTCGTAATCATGGACGACGGCAAAGTGGAGGCGACGGGTCCCGCCGTCGACATATTGAGCCATGCCTCTGCGGCCTCCGACCGCAAAGAGGCGGGCGCGCTGCTCGAAGGCACCGTCGAGAGCTTCGACGCGCGCCACCGCCTGTCGATCGTCGCCCTGAAATCCAACCGGCTGCATGTTCCCGGTACCGCCCTTGCATCAGGCAGATCGGTCCGCATCCGCATTCCTTCCCGCGATGTCATGCTGGCGACCGCAAGGCCCGAGGGCCTGAGCGCGCTGAACATTCTTGAAGGCAGAATCGAAGACATGGCGCCGGACGACGACGGAACGGTCGAAATCCGGCTCGATTGCGACGGCGACACCGTTCTCTCCCGCATCACCGCGCTTTCCTGCGAGCGCCTCGATCTCCGGCCCGGCAAGACCGTCTTCGCGATCATCAAAACGGTTGCCCTGGAAGGCTGATCAACCGTGCTCGCCAAGTGACATGCTCTTGGCTTCGAGCCAGGCGAGGTCCTCGGCAAGACTTGCGCGGAGGGTCTTTTCCATCCGGCGAAACCGCGCGAGCAATTCTTCGCCAAACGGCGTCAACGCCGCACCGCCGCCCTTCTGCCCGCCGCGTTGCGGCTCCACCACCTGTTCTGAGAACATCCGGTTCATCTCGCTGACGAGCAGCCAAGCTCGGCGATAGGACATGTCCATCGCCCGCCCGGCCGCCGAGATCGATCCGGTCGCGCGGATATGCTCCAGCAGCTCTATCTTGCCGTGACCGAGACGATGCTCATTCGGGAAGCTGATTCGCAGGACGGGAACAGGTGTTTTTGCGGCGGGGTCGGTCATCGAATCGAGAAATCGAGGAATTTGCCGCACTTTACGCCGCGGTACGGAAACTGTACACCGACCGCACAAGCAGCCCGAGCGGCAATATTCTTCAATTCGGACCCCAGATCGGATTTTCGACCGCTCTGTACCTTAGCACGTCTTGAAACATTAATGGTTTGATGCCTATCTTAACCATGATCCGGTCGTCATCGGATCTCGTGTTGTGCATGGTTTGTCATTCCAGGAAAGGGAAAAAACTGACAACAGTACACGCCAAGGGAAAAACGCTCGCCGTTGTCCCGAAGAGTGCGGAACGTGGCGCCGATGCCGCTGCCCGCGCCTTAGAAGCCGTCCTCACCAGCCTTGAGGACTCCAAAGCTGAAGATATCGTCACGATCGACATTGCCGGAAAATCGGCGCTTGGAGACTACATGGTGGTCGTCTCCGGCCGCTCGAACAGGCATGTCCTGGCGATCTCGGATCACCTGCTCACCGATCTCAAGGACGAAGGCTTCGGTACGGCCCGCGTCGAAGGTCAGGAGGGCGGCGACTGGATCCTGATCGACACCGGTGACATCATCGTGCATGTGTTCCGCCCCGAAATCCGCGAGTTCTACAACATCGAGAAGATGTGGGCGGCTCCGGATATGGATGAAGAAACACGGCACTGACAGGCGGGCCGGCATTGCCCGGCGCCTGAGATGCGGCATTTGACTGGCCGGAACACATGAGAAGCCGGCTGCGGTGCATCGTGTGCCTGAAATGCCGTCACGAGCAGGAGCGGGGAAATGCGAATTGGCCTTTTTGCGGTGGGACGGCTGAAGTCCGGCCCCGAAAAGGATCTTGTGGCCCGTTACCTCGATCGTTTTGCCAAGGCCGGCCCTGCGGTTGGGCTCGAATTCACCCGTGTTGCCGAAGTTGGCGAAAGCCGCGCCTCCAATGCAGAGACCCGCAAGCGCGACGAAGCGGCGATGCTTTCGAAATCACTGGCCGACGGCAGTGTTCTCATCCTCCTCGACGAACGCGGCAAGGCGCTCGACAGCGACGCCTTCGCAAACCTGCTCGGCAGCTACCGCGACCAGGGCAAACGTGAGCTGACGATCGCAATCGGCGGAGCCGACGGCCTCGATCCCGCCCTTTACGAGCGGGCCGACGCCACGCTTTGCTTGGGAAAAATGACCTGGCCGCACCAACTCGTGCGCACGCTGATCGCCGAGCAGCTCTATCGCGCCGTCACCATCTTGTCCGGCCACCCCTATCACCGCGTCTGACCATTCAGACTCGGTCCATGGCTTTGGCGATGCGTCGCATTGTCACGCAGCCGTGTTTTGCGCAGGCAGGCTTTCTCCTGCAAACTTTCTGGCAAAGCGTGCCAAATCAGCTTAGTCTCCGCGCGATTTGAGAGAGTGCCCGGACACGCATGACGACGACTCCAACCAGGCGACACCGCATGATTCTGCCGGCACTGGCGGCCGGTTTCGGTGTTGCGGTCATCCTCGTCTCGACAAGCCCTTTTTCGGTCCGGGCCCAGGATGCCGCCCCGGAAGCGGCGCAATCTTCAAACCCGCCGCCCGCCGAGGCGCCGCCGCCCGATCCGGCCGCCGAACTTGCCGCCAAACGCGATCAGACCCGCGCCGAGCTCGAAACCTTGTCGAAGACGATCAGCCTGTCCTCCGACAAGGTGAGCGAACTCCAGCAGAGTATCGCCAATCTGGAGAAGAGCACGCAGAGCATTCGCCAGGCGCTGATCGATTCCGCCGCCCGCCGCAAAGGGCTGGAAAAGCAGATCCTCGAGAGCGAGAAGAAGCTTGCCGACCTCGGCGTCAAGCAGGACGGCATCCGCCGTTCGCTGCATGAACGCCGCGGCCTGCTGGCCGAGGTGCTGGCCGCACTCCAACGCATGGGCCGCAATCCGCCGCCGGCTTTGCTCGTGACGCCCGACGACGCGCTTGCTTCCGTGCGCAGCGCCATCCTGCTCGGCGCCGTCGTGCCGGGCATCCGCAAGGAAACCGACAAGCTCGCCGCCGATCTCGCAAGTCTGGCCGCGCTGCAGACGGCAAGCGCCGCCGAAAAGACGCAGCTGACGGCGACGATGACCGACAGCATCGAGGAAGAGCGGCGCATGGACCTGCTGCTTGCCGAAAACGACAAGCTCAGCCGCAGCAACGCCGCCGAACTGGAGGCCGAAAGGAAACGCTCGCAGGAACTTGCGGGCAAGGCGACCAGCCTCGAAGGCCTCGTCGCCTCGATGGAATCGGAGATTGCCTCGGTCCGCGAAGCGGCCGCCGCCGCCCGCCAGGCCGAGGAAAGCCGCAAGCTCTTGACCGACGAGCAGCGGGCTCAGGCGAAGGCGCTGGCCGAGAGCGGCGTGCCCGATAAAAACCGCATTGCGCCCGCATATCCCTTCGCAGAATTGACGGCGAAATTGGAACTGCCCGTGGCCGGCGATATCCTGCGCCAGTTCGGCGATGCCGATGGCACCGGGCATGAAGCCATGGGAATGACGGTCGCCACCAACCCGGAGACAGTGGTGACGGCCCCGGCAGACGGCCTGGTGGTTTTTGCCGGCGCTTTCCGCAGCTACGGTCAGATGATCATTCTCGACGCGGGCGACGGATACCACCTGGTTCTCTCGGGAATGGATGCGATCAATACCCGTCAGGGAAAATTCGTTTTCTCCGGCGAACCGCTCGCCGTGATGGGAGCGAAAAGAGTGGCGAGCGCAACTGCATTGGCGCTGGAAACGGACCGGCCAACGCTTTACATTGAATTTCGAAAAGACGGTAAACCGGTCGATTCCCGACCGTGGTGGACCGCCAAGGACACTGGAAAGGCACGCAATGATTCGTAGGGCTTCTCTTGTTCTGGTCGGCGCATTGATGGGTGCGACCGCGATGAGCGTCATTTACTCGGCAGGTGTGCCGGCAGAAGCAGCCGGATCCTCCACATACAAGGAACTGTCGGTATTCGGCGACGTCTTCGAACGCGTGCGCGCGCAGTACGTCACGCCGCCGGCCGAGGACAAGCTGATCGAGAATGCCATCAACGGCATGCTGTCTTCGCTCGACCCGCATTCGAGCTACATGAATGCGAAGGACGCCGAAGATATGCGCACCCAGACGAAGGGTGAGTTCGGCGGTCTCGGCATCGAAGTCACGATGGAAGACGAGCTCGTCAAGGTCATCACCCCGATCGATGACACGCCCGCCGCCAAGGCCGGTGTCCTCGCCGGCGACTACATTTCCGAGATCGACGGGCAGTCCGTTCGCGGCCTGAAGCTGGAAGACGCCGTCGAGAAGATGCGCGGCGCCGTCAACACTCCGATCAAGCTGACGCTGATCCGCAAGGGCGCCGACAAGCCGATCGAACTGACGATCGTCCGTGACGTCGTCGCCGTCCAGGCCGTCAAGTCGCGCGTCGAGGACGATGTCGGTTACCTCCGCATCATCTCCTTTACCGAAAAGACCTATCCGGACATGGAGAAGGCGATCAAGAAGATCAAGGACACCGTTCCGGCCGACAAGCTGAAGGGTTACATCCTTGACCTGCGCCTCAACCCGGGTGGCCTGCTCGACCAGGCGATCAACGTCTCCGATGCGCTGCTGCAGCGTGGCGAGGTCGTTTCGACCCGCGGCCGCAATCCCGATGAAACCCGCCGCTTCAGTGCCGGCCCGGGCGATCTGACGGACGGCAAGCCGGTCATCGTGCTGATCAATGGCGGTTCGGCTTCCGCATCGGAAATCGTCGCCGGCGCTCTTCAGGATCTGCGCCGTGCCACCGTTCTCGGCACCCGCTCCTTCGGCAAAGGTTCAGTCCAGACGATCATTCCGCTCGGCGAAAACGGCGCGCTGCGCCTGACCACGGCGCTCTATTACACGCCGTCGGGCCGCTCGATCCAGGGCACCGGCATCACCCCTGACATCAAGGTCGAGGAGCCGCTGCCGGAGGAACTGCAGGGCAAGATGGTGACCGAAGGCGAATCCAGCCTGCGTGGCCACATCAAGGGCCAGAGCGAAACCGACGAGGGTTCGGGCTCCGTCGCCTATGTGCCGCCGGACCCGAAGGATGACGTTCAGCTGAACTACGCGCTCGACCTGCTGCGCGGCAAGAAGACTGATCCGGCCTTCCCGCCGAACCCGGACAAGGCCGTCGTCGCCAAGTAATCGATCATTGCAAGGCCGGGCACTCGCCCGGCCTTGACCCTTTCTGCTGTTTCCCGGTTTGGAGCGGGCGAGAAAATTGGGAACGGACCTGCATGCGCCTTTGGGGCGCAACCGCAAAACCGGCAGCCGGCGGCCGGGAGTGCTGCGCCTTGGCCGCATCGCCGCCAGTCTGTGCCTTTTCGCGATAGGCGGCTTCTCTCTCTATACGGCGTTTCGCGACGACGGGCTCGAACGCAAAAAACCGCCGGCAACCGAGCAAGCGGCAGCGCCCTCTTCCGGCACACCTCAACCAGCACAGACGCCGGCCGGCCAGTCGGCGGACGGCATGCCGCGCGCCGAACCGCGTTCGGGCGCCAATGTCGAGCAGATGGTGACCGGCGACGGCTCCGTCGTCACCAAATACAGCCCCCGCCCCCGCGACGGCAGCGGACCGGTGCTGGTCGACGCCATGAAGATCGGCCAGGATCCGCGCATGGCGGCGCTGCCGAACGAGACGCTGCTTGAGGATTCGGCCTATGGCAGGCTGCCGATCGTCGGTCCCGACGGTCGACGGCCGATGGATCAGTATGCCCGTCCCTCGTCCGGCGCCCGCGGTGTGCGCGTTGCCATTGTCGTCAGCGGCCTTGGGCTCAGCCAGACGGGAACGCAGCGCGCCATCGCCGAATTGCCCGAGGAGATCACGCTGGCCTTTGCCGCAAGCGGCAACAGCCTCCAGCGCTGGATGCAGGAGGCTCGCCGCGGCGGCCATGAAATCCTTCTGCAGGTGCCGCTGGAACCGTTTGATTATCCGGCAAACGATCCAGGGCCGGAAACCCTGCTGACCTCAAAACCGGTCGCCCGCAACATCGAGAACCTGCACAAGGCGATGGGCGAGATCACCAATTACACCGGCATCATGAACTATCTCGGCGGCCGCTTCCTTTCCGACCCTGTCGCCATGGAGCCCATCATGCGCGATATCGGCAAGCGTGGCCTGCTCTTCCTCGACGACGGGACGTCGGCGCAGTCGAAAACGGCTGATGTCGCCAAGGGGACCGAACTGCCCTATGCCTTTGCCGATCTGCAGCTCGACGGCCAGCTCGACGTCAACGCCATCCTGAAGAAACTGGACGAGCTCGAACGCATCGCTCGCAAGAACGGCCAGGCGATCGGCATCGCCTCGGCTTTTGACGAAAGCGTCGACGCCATTGCCAAGTGGAGCGAGGAAGCTTCGATGCGCGGCATCGAGATCGTCGGCGTCGCCTCGCTTTCCAACGACCCCAGAACCCCCTGAGATAATGTCCTCAACGGAGAAGAAGATGAGCCAGGCGACCGTGAAAGCCGAGGATCTACCCTATCGCCCATGCGTCGGCGTGATGATCCTGAACCGCGATGGCCTGGTCTGGGCCGGCCGGCGCGTCCCCGACGGCAATTCCGAATATGACGGCTCGCCGCAGCTCTGGCAGATGCCCCAGGGGGGCATCGACAAGGGCGAGGATCCCCTGGATGCCGCCTATCGCGAGCTCTATGAAGAAACCGGCATCAGGACGGTGACGCTGCTCGCAGAAGCGCGGGACTGGATCAATTACGATCTGCCGCCGGCGCTGATCGGCATCGGGCTGAAAGGAAAATTCCGCGGTCAGACGCAGCGCTGGTTCGCCTTCCGCTTCGACGGCGACGAGAGCGAGATCGCCATCAACCCGCCGCCCGGCGGCCACGATCCCGAATTCGATGCCTGGGAATGGAAGCCGATGCAGGCACTGCCGGGCCTGATCGTTCCCTTCAAGCGCGCTGTTTACGACCAGGTGATCGCCGAGTTCCATCATCTGGCGGCGTTGCAATCGGAAGACTGATCGAGGTAAAGCGCGCGGAAAGCTGAAAGATTGCGACGCGCTTTTATGAGGAACGCCGGCCGCCGATGCGGCCGGCCTCATGCGAATGCTATTCGGCTTCGTCGGCGGAATCGGCGTTGAGCTGGCCGTATTTGCTTTCGCCGATTTTCTCGAGCAGATCGAGCTGTGTTTCGAGGAAATCGATATGGCCTTCCTCATCTGCGAGAAGCTCTTCGAAAAGCTTCATGGAAACGTAGTCGCCGGCGTCATAACAGATATCGCGCGACTTCTTGTAGGCCGTGCGGGCGTCGTACTCGCCGGCGAGATCGGCTTCGAGGACTTCCTTGACGTTCTGGCCGATGCGCAGAGAGGCCAGGGTCTGCAAATTGGGATGGCCTTCGAGGAAGATGATGCGGGCGACCAGCCGGTCGGCATGATGCATCTCTTCGATGGATTCGGCGCGTTCTTTCTTGGCGAGCTTGGTGTAGCCCCAATCCTCGAGAAGACGATAGTGAACCCAATATTGGTTGACCGCCCCGAGTTCGAGGAACAGTGCCTCGTTAAGCCGCTCGATGACCTTTTTGTCGCCTTTCAATGTCCGCTCTCCTGTTTTCCTCATGGAACTGCTTCAAGCGCGACATGAAATCAAATATCTCCGTCTCCGTCGAGTGGCGGCGGGCGTGATATTCCTCGGTCGTCTGGATAATGATGTCGACAACGTTGGGGAAGCAGCCGCAGCAACGGCCGCGTTTTTCCATGGCGTGGTAGACCTTCGCAGGCACGATAAGCTGCCAACAGTCTTCGTCGAGAAGGTTGGTGATAACCTCCCGGATTTCCTTGTCGGTTATGTAATTGCAGCTGCAGACAAGCACGTCTTCATTTCCAAACATGACACTGACTATCGTGTTT
Organism: Rhizobium aethiopicum; assembly: GCF_014197535.1. Classification (GTDB taxonomy): domain Bacteria; phylum Pseudomonadota; class Alphaproteobacteria; order Rhizobiales; family Rhizobiaceae; genus Rhizobium; species Rhizobium aethiopicum_A. The sequence continues at coordinate 119,416 of NZ_JACIFV010000003.1, read as the reverse complement.
TCTGCTAAAGAAGATGGCGGCTGTCAAGAAAAAATTCGAATCAGCCGGCATCGATTGGAAGCGATGGGGCGCGGCCTGTTGCAGATTGACTGAAACGGTGCGGCGACCGCACGATGAGGCATGCCCTGGTCGATCCGACTGCTCAATGAAAGTTCCGCCCGCGCGGCATGACCTCGGCGCTTTCCGCCGCACCGGCATGGCGGTCCCCGGCACCCGCCTGTCTTTCCAATTCCGCCCTTTCCTGCGCATTCGCAAGCCTTCTCTGTCGTGGATCGATCCCTGGCCTCAGAACCTCGTCGGCGCGATCGCAGGCGCCGAAACGTCGGGCCTCGCGTTGCAGGATGCCAAGTGCCGGCGTCATATCCTCGATATGCTCGACGACCGTATGGATGACGCCACTATGGCTTTGCAGCCTGCCCCGGATTTTCACGAGCCGGGCACCCATGACGACCGCCCGGTATTTGTCGAATATCTTGTTCCAGACGATAGCGTTGGCAACGCCGGTCTCATCCTCCAGCGTCATGAAGATTACGCCCTTGGCCGAACCCGGGCGCTGGCGCACCAGCACCAGACCGGCGATGGTCACCCTCTTTCCGTTCGACACCGTCAGGAGATCGACATTGCGCGTGATGCCCATCTTTCGGAATTCCTCCCGCAGGAAAGACACCGGATGCGCCTTCAGCGACAGTGACAGATAACGATAGTCCTCGATCACCTGCTCGCCCGGCGGCATATCAGGCAGACTGGTCTTCGGTTCGACCTGCAGATCGATATGGTTCACCCGATCGAACAGAGGCAATTTTTCAGGAGCGTATTTCGTATCCAGCGCTCTTGCAGCCCAAAGCGCCTCACGTCTCGACAGGCCGATCGAGCCGAAGGCATCGGCATCCGCCAGCCTTTCGATATCGGCTTTGTCGAGACCGGACCGCAGCCAGAGATCACGAACCGAGCCATAACCATCACCTCTGTTGGCGAGAAGGCTCTCCAGCGCTTTCTCGGACAGACCTTTGACCTGCCGAAAGCCGAGGCGAACGGCTCGCTTTGCCTTGATGATGGTTCGCATGTCGGCATGCCGCCTGTCGACGGCATTTCTGTCGAAGACCGCCTCCTCGAGATGGCAATCCCAATTGGATCTGTTGATGTCGACGGGTCGGACCTCAATCCCGTGTTCCCTGGCATCACGAACGAGTTGCGCCGGCGCGTAAAAGCCCATCGGCTGCGAATTGAGCATGGCAGCGCAAAAGACGTCGGGATAATAGGCCTTGACCCAGGACGAAGCATAGACCAGCAGGGCGAAGGAAGCCGCATGACTTTCCGGAAAACCATATTCGCCGAAGCCTTCGATCTGGCTGAAGCAACGTTCGGCGAAATCCCTCGGATAGCCTCTGCTGGTCATGCCATTGATCAGATCATCCTTGAACGCGTTGACCTTTCCCAACCGTTTGAAGGTCGCCATCGAGCGGCGCAGGCGGTCGGCCTTGGCAGGCGAGAATCCCGCCGCCGTGATCGCGATCTGCATCGCCTGTTCCTGAAACAGCGGCACGCCGAGCGTCCGCTTGAGGATCGGGATCATCTCGTCTTTCGGATAGTCGATCTTGAAACCGGGAGAATGCGACTGCTCCCGTCGCGTCAGGTAGGGATGGACCATATTGCCCTGAATCGGACCTGGACGGACGATCGCCACTTCGATCACGAGATCGTAGAACCGTCGCGGCTTCAGCCGGGGCAGCATGCTCATCTGCGCCCTGCTTTCGATCTGAAAGACGCCCAGCGTGTCGGCCCGGCACATCATGTCATAAACCGGTACGCCCTCGTCTCCGTGTTCCCTGTTGCCGAGATCGGCAAGGGTTTTCTTCACGTCGTAATGCAGTTCGAGCAACGAGAAGGCTTTCCTGAGACAGGTCAGCATTCCGAGCGCCAGAACATCGACCTTCAGAATCTTGACGTTGTCGAGATCGTCTTTGTCCCATTCGATCATGTAGCGATCCGGCATCGCCGTCTTCATGATCGGCACGACTTCGTCAAGCCGATCCCGGGTGATGACGAAGCCGCCGACATGCTGGGTCAGGTGACGCGGAAATCCGAGGAGCTCGGACGCATAGCGCAGAACGTTTAATGTCACCGGGTCCGAAATATCGAGCCCAGCGGCCTTGGCATCCCGCTCCGACAGATTATCCTCCGACCAGCCCCAGACCAGGCTGCTGATCGCCGCCTGGACGTCCTCCGAAAGCCCGAAGGCCTTGGAAACCTCGCGGCCGGCGGAACGGGTGCGATAGGTGGTGACACCGGCCGTCAGCCCGGCATGCTCCTTGGTATATTTTTTATAGATGTGCTGGATGACGTCTTCGCGGCGGTCATGCTCGAAATCCACATCGATGTCAGGCGGCTCGTCGCGATCCATCGAGATGAAGCGGTCGAAAAGCAACGTGCTTTTGGTCGGATCGACTTCCGTGATCTCGAGGCAATAGCAGATGACCGAGTTGGCTGCAGAACCGCGGCCCTGGCACAGGATCTTCAATTCATAACGCGCATGCTGGATGAGCTTGTGGACCGTCAGGAAATAGGGCTCGTATTTCTTCTCCCGGATGAGATCGAGTTCATAGTCGATCTGGGTCAGGATTTGAGCAGGAACGCCATCCGGATAGCGCTTCTTAGCCCCCTCCCTCGTCAAACGCTCGAGGGTTTCATAAGGCGTCTCGCCGGGATCGTTTTCCGGCGGATAATTGTGTTTCAGCTCATCGAGCGAAAACGAAAGCCTGCCGAAGAATGTCCCAGTATTGGCGATCGCCTCCGGATAGTCGCGAAACAGCCGGGCCATTTCACGTGGGCCCTTGAGATAACGCTCGGCATTCGGAGCAAGAAGAAAACCTGCCTCGGCGATCGGAACATGCTCGCGGATCGAGATGACGATATCGGAAAGGGGGCGGCGATCCGTATGGTGATAGAGCGGCTGGTTGGTCGCGATGACAGGAATGCGGTGGCGGGCGGCGATCACGGAAAGTGCCGCGAAAACCTGCCTGTCACGGCCATCATAGGCAGGCGTCAGCGCCACGTGAAAGGCCGTGCCGAAACGGTTCCGGAAGCGGGCGAGACAGGCTTCCAACTCCTGTTGGGCGACAAGCTCGACGGCAGCCGCCTGGCCTGGAACGAGGGCAAGCATCATATCGTCCCCCCATTCCATGATATCCGCCTCGTAAAGCAGGCAAGATCCCTTTTCCGCTCTCAAATTTCCCGCACTCAGCAAACGGCAGAGATGCGCCCATCCTCGCCTGTTCTCAGGATAGGCAAGGATGTCAGGCGTTCCGTCCGCAAAGACGAGGCGGGCGCCCGGCTGAATCCGGATTGGATCGAGAACCTTCTCTTCCTCTCTGCCGTCGAGGTTCTTCTCGTGCCTTCTTCTGAATTTCTCTTCGATCTCCTGCGCCTGCGCATGCGCCCTGACGACCCCGGCAACCGAATTCCGGTCGGCGATTCCAAGACCGGAAAGTTTCAGCGCGGCGGCCTGCACCACCATTTCCTCAGGCTTCGAGGCACCCTCCAGAAAGGAGAAATTGGTGCGGGCGCCGATCTCGAAAAATGCAGGCGCCGCGCTCATGCGAAAATCCCGTGCATGAACCAGCGCGGCGGCGGCTCTTCACCGTAAAAGCCTTCGCGGTAAATCCAGAAACGATGCCCGGCATTGTCCTCGACACGGAAATAGTCACGCGTTTTGGCGTCGGCGCCATCGATCCACCACTCCATGGCAAGCCGTTCCGGGCCTTCGCTGCGCAGAACCTGATGCTGCATGCGGCGCCACCGAAAACTTTGCGGCGGCCCTTCCGGAACTTCGGCAAGCAAGGCCTCGACCGGTTCCGGTCTGGCAAAAAGCCTCAGAGGCCGCTCGCTGCGAGCGGCGGAAAGACGGCTTCCCTCGCTCCTGCGATGCGCCGGAAAGCTTTCCAAGAACGGGCTTATGACAACCGCACGCTCCGGCACATGGCTTTCGTGGAGCTGAAAGCTTTGGAGACAGTCCGCGCCAAGGCGGGCCGAGACGCGGTCGACGAAAGCTGCAAGCGAGACCTCTCTTTGCCGGCCGCCGTCGAAATCGCCCTGCGTGCCTTCGAAGGGCTCGTGGCGCACGACATTCAGCCGCAGGATCTCGAAACCATATCCGGCATCGAGATCGTCATGAATTGCCTGCAGACGCTGGGAAAAAAGATCGGCGATCCTCTTCGGCTCCCTGAGCGGCCGTGAAGCGCCGACGGAAATCCGGAAAACCTGGCCATCGACCCGAAACAGCACGAGTTCGAAGACGCGGCCGCCGGCACCGCGGGCTTCCAGGGAGGGTTTCAGCGACACGGCGATCTGGCCGGCAAGGGCGAGAATATCCTCTTCGGTGCCGATCGGCTCGGCCAGCCGCCGCTCGGCCGAAAGGCTCGCAACCGGCAGGCGCGGCGAAACCGGTTCCTCGTCATGTCCGAGCGCCTGATCGAGCCGCAAAAGCAGGCTCGCTCCAAAACGACGGGTCAACGGCGCCCGCGGCGCATTCATGACATCGCCGATATATTTCAGCCCGAGCTTCTTCAGCGATGCCACGGTGTCTTCGTTCAACCGAAGCGCGGCGACCGGCAGCGGCGCCAGCACATCCCCCATTTTCTCGTCTTCGATGACGCCGCCATTGCCGAAACGAGCGACGGCCGAGGAAAGGCCGGGCGAAGAGGAGATCGAAGCCTGGACGTCGAGCCCCATATGGAAAAGCCTGAGCAGAATATCCTTCAGCAGCGCTCTCTCGCCGCCGAAAAGATGGGCACAGCCGCTAATGTCGAGAAACAGCCCGTCCCGTCCGTCGATCGCCACCAGCGGCGTATAGCGGTCGCACCAGTCGGCGATGGCTTCGAGCAGCCGCGCATCGGCGGCCGGATCCTCCTCGACGATATCGAGCTTCGGATGCATGGCGCGCGCTTCCGCGACACCCTGACCCTTCTTCAAGCCAAGCGCCTCCGCAGTCTCGTCCAGCGCCATCAGCCGCATGGCATTTTCGTGCTTTCCGGCGCAGACGATCGGCGCAGCCTCAGGACGCCCTCTCGAACGCCAGGAAAGGCCCCATTTTCTGCGGGCGATCCTGTCCGTCGAAAGATGCGGAAAGCTGAGCGCCAGGATACGCTGACCGTTCGTCTGGAGTAAGAGCGTGCCTTGGCTCGTCGATGGGGAAAAACTGACGTTCATGAGGGTTCCACTCCAGAAGAAGGGAGAGCGGAGCCGGGTTGCGGCTCTTCTCCAGGCTGAGACGAAAAACCGGATTGCCGATGCTGCCGGCAAGTCTCGATCCACCCGGAAGAGCCCGCATGCCGGCTGGCGCAGGCTCGGCAAGCAGCCGGAAGGCGGCGCTGCTCGCCTCCTCCTCTCCGGCCTGCCGAAGCAGGAAGAGGGGCCGGCCGGCCGCCTTGGCGCGAAGACCGAGCCGCCGGCTCTCGGTCAGGCCGAAATGCGCAGGATTGCCCCTGATCTCCAGGATGACCACCGAAAAGGCGCCGCTTTCCACCGCGGTTTCCGCAAGCCAGAGCGCCTCGTCGAGCTTGCGCGGCAAAGCCTGCAGGAAACACTCGGGCCGCAGGCCGAAATCCTGCAGACCCACCGCATAGGGAAGGCCGGCCTCCATCGTCGAGACCGTATCGCCGATCCAGAGTATTGGCGAACAATCGCTCGTCTCCTCCTCCACCCGCTGCAGCAGCGCTGCGGCCGCAAGGGCGAACCCACTGGCGGCTCCCGCATCCCGGAAAAGCGTCGAACGGATTTCCGTTATCGCATCGAGCGGCAGCCCGCCTTCCATCGCTTCGTCGAGCGATGTCACGCCAAACGACAGGCGCTGTCTGCGCCCATTCCGCTCCGCATCCTGCCGCCCGGTCTCACCCGAAGCCAGGGCTTCCCGCTCCGCTGCCGCAAGCGCCGGCGCAGGCTTTCCTTCCAGCTTGGCGATGGTTTCGCGGAGCGCAAAAAGCCGCTCGCGCGCCAGGGCGTTCTGCGCCATGGCGTTTACTCCGTCCGTCTTGTTCCTGTTATGTTCTTATGGATTCCAGAGAGCTGAAGAAGAGTCAACAACGATTTTCTATGAATTTATTCCTGCCTTTGATTCCGCACTCGAAAATCGGCGGCAAAGGTTCTATATGGGCCCGCAAAGGAAGGAATATTCATGGCCCGCGTAGACCAGAGCGATGATTGGCAGGACCGCCATGCGCCGACGATCAGCACCTTCGAGTCGCTGGCCATGGAGGCTTACAGCCATCTGCCGGATGAATTCCGCCAGCTGACGACCAATCTCACGATCGAGATCGAAGACTTCCCAGATGACGATGTTTTCGAGGACATGGCACTCGAAACCCCTTTCGATCTGCTCGGCCTTTTCGAAGGCAGGGGCATTTCCGAACGTTTCACCGTGGAAACCGGCGAGATGCCCAACCGCATCCGTCTCTACCGCCGCCCCATTCTCGATTACTGGGCAGAAAACGACGAGACGCTCGGCGATATCATCACCCATGTCCTGATCCACGAGATCGGCCATCATTTCGGGCTGAGCGACGATGACATGGAGCGGATCGAGGCTAGCGCCGAGGAAGCCGCAGAGCGCTGAAACCACGCCTTCGGCAGAACACTACTGCTCGGAGAGCTTCATCTCCGGATCATAATCCTTGCCTTCGACAGTCTTGACGACGGCCTGGCCGCATTGCATCGCGCCGGTTGCGGCATTGAAGGCATAGGTCGGCGAGCCCTCCAGCGACCAGCCCTTGTTGAGGGCGGCGGTGACCTTGTGGCAGAAGGAAGCGTCGTCGGGGCCGGTCAGGAAGCGGTAGAGTTTCATCGGGCGTGCTTTCTTGCAGAAATCAGACGCGCTTTATGAACCAGAGCTTCGGCCTGGACAAGATGCAGCCGCTCGATCATCCGCCCGTTCGCATTGATGACGTTGAGGCCCCTGGCAGCCGGGTCGGCAAAGGCTGATATGATTGCCTGCGCTTCGGCAATCTCCTCGGCGCTCGGACCGAAATGCCGGTTGGCGGCCGCAATCTGCGCGGGATGGATCAGCATCTTGCCGGCAAAACCCATGGCGCGCCCCTGCCCGCATTCGACATCGAAACCTTCGTCATCCCGGAAATCGTTGAAGACGCTGTCGAGCGCATCGAGCCCATAGGCCTTGACCGCCAGAATGACCTGCATCAGCCAGGGCACGAGAAAGCTTCGCCCCGGCTGCGGCTGGACGCCGGTTTCTTTGCGCAGATCATTGAGGCCGACGACGAGGCAATCGAGCCGCGCCCCCGGCATGCAGCCGGCTTCGGCGATCGCTCCGACATTCAGCACGCCACGCGGCGTCTCGATCATGGCCCAGATGCGCAGCTCCTCCGGCGCATTTGCATCGGCAAGCAGATCGCCGATGTCGGTGACATCCTGGGGGCCATCCGCTTTCGGCAGGAGAACGGCGTCGGGCAAAAGCGCCTTGACGAGATCGAGATCCGCCGCCCCGAATGCGGATGACAAAGAATTGATGCGGATGATCCTTTCCTTGCCCTTGAGCGGCTGCCCGGCAAAAAAAGCTCGCAGATTTTCCCGCGCCTGGCCCTTGTTCTCGGGCGCGACGGAATCCTCCAGATCGAAAATAACGGCATCGCAATCAAGGGAACGGCTCTTTTCGAGCGCCCGCAGATTGATGGCCGGCACACTCAGCACCGAGCGGCGCAGACTTGAGGAGCGGAGAGGTGTGGTTTGCTTCATCAGCCATTAGTGCCAAGCTTCGCAAGGCCCGGCAAGACAACAAAAAGCCATGCTTGCCTTGCAGAGAGGAAAAGGAAGGACCACATTCCTTTCTGTAGAAAGGTCTCAAACCCATGCAGAACATTCGCTCCATCTTCTTCATGCTGGCCGGCGCCACCTTCTTTGTCGCCATGCTGCTTCTCACCTTCTCGGTGACGCTTGCGGTCGGCGGCATCCTGACCGTGCTCATGGTCGGACGCGCGCTTTCGATGAAGATGAAGCCCGCTCCGGTCCGCGCCAAGGCAAACAACGGCAAGCCGGAGATGCGCATCTGGAACGACGGTCGCGGCACGATCATCGATCTCTGAGGCCTGCTTTCAAAAAAATTGGCCGACACTGTCGCATCATGCTTCCATGATACGTCTTTGAAGCAGCCTGGCATTCTGCCGGCGCTTAAAAAACGATGGAGGACGAGCATGGATACGACGGAAAACAAGCCGGCCAAGTTGCCGCCGGTGAAGAATGGCCTGCTGCCCTATCTGACCGTCGACGGCGCGGTGAAGGCCGCGGAATTCTACAAGAAGGCCTTCGGCGCCGAAGAGGCCCACAGGGTGCCGGTCGATGAAAGCGGCCGGACGATGCATATTCATCTCTATATCAATGGCAGCTCCCTCATGCTGGCGGATGCCTATCCCGAATACGGCCATCCTTTCAAAGGCCATGAAGGCTTCGCCATCCAGCTTGTTATCGACGATATCGATTTCTGGTGGGATCGTGCGGTGGCCGCCGGCGCCGAAGTCGTCATGCCGGTCGAACTGATGTTCTGGGGTGACCGCTACGGCCAGCTTCGCGATCCGTTCGGCGTCCTCTGGGGCTTGAACGCGCCCGCCAACTAACCGGACGCGGACCGTCGCCGGGCCACGCGAACGTCGCGTGGCCGCCAATTTAGAAAGATTCTCCTTCATTTCGGCAAAAAACTGGACTAGATGCACATTCAGGAAAGTACATTTGCTGAAATGGAGCATGGGTCATGGATAAATTCGTGAAGCTCACGGGCGTTGCAGCGCCCCTGCCGGTCGTCAACATCGACACCGACATGATCATTCCGAAGGACTATCTGAAGACCATCAAGCGCACGGGTCTTGGCAAGGGCCTTTTCGCCGAAGCCCGCTACAATGAAGACGGCTCCGAAAATCCCGATTTCGTGCTGAACAAGCCAGCCTATCGCGATGCCAAGATCCTGGTCGCCGGCGATAATTTCGGCTGCGGTTCCTCGCGTGAGCACGCTCCCTGGGCGCTGCTCGATTTCGGCATTCGCTGCGTGATCTCCACCAGCTTCGCCGACATTTTCTACAACAACTGCTTCAAGAACGGCATCCTGCCGATCAAGGTCAGCCAGGAAGACCTCGACAAGCTGATGGACGACGCCTCGCGCGGCTCCAACGCCATCCTGACGGTCGACCTTGAGAACCTCGAGATCACCGGACCCGATGGCGGCTCGATCAAGTTCGATCTCGACGAATTCAAGCGCCACTGCCTGCTGAACGGCCTCGACGATATCGGCCTGACCCTGGAAAAGGGCAAGGCGATCGACGAATTCGAAAAGAAAAACGCCGCTTCGCATCCCTGGGCCGCCTGAGCCACCCAACGGATTATCGATCAAGCCGGGCTTACGCCCGGCTTTTTCTTTAAAAGCCTTTCCTAGTCAGAGAAACTTCTCTTTCCAGACCCTCAGCTTTTCGAGCGACACTCCAATGCCGCCGCAGACCTCGATCAGCGGATTGTCAAAGTGCTGAAGCAGTCCGGCATGTACATCGGCAACGGCAAGGGCGGCGCCGCAGGCCGGCTCCACGAGGATGCGATGCGCATCGGCAAATTTCAGGCAGGCGGCGACGGCATCGGCGTCGCTGACGACAACGCTTTCGATCGGGTGCTGCTTCGGCAGCTCGAAGACATGCTGCGCCACCCGCCGCGCACCGAGCGACGTCGCAATCGAGGTGATCGCCGGTAGTGAGATGCGTTCATTGGCCTTGAGGCTGGCATGGAACGAAGCCGCCCCTTCGGTTTCGACGGCGATGACGGGAATGTCGGAAAGCCCGTTCCGCCTCAGCCCCTCGACAATGCCGGCCAGCAGCCCGCCGCCGCCGACGCTGGTGATGACGCAATCGAATGTCACGCCCTTCGCCACCACCTCGTCGATCAGCGTGGCATGACCATCCCACAGAAGCGGATGGTCAAAAGGGTGCACATAGGTCGCCTTGCGGCTGCGGGCGAGCTCGACCGCATGAGCGTTGGTTTCATCGAAAACCGAACCATGAACGAGAACACTGGCGCCGGTTGCGGCGATCGTCTGCCGCACATCGGCCGCCGTCGTCTCCGGAACGACGATCGTGACCGGCACGCCGAGCGTCCGGCCGGCATAGGCCGCAGCAATGCCGGCGTTGCCGCCCGAGGCGCAGAAGATCTCGCGTGCGCCATTTTCCACCTCCTGCTGGCACAGCCGGCCGACGCCGCGCAGCTTGAAGCTGCCGGAAGGCTGCAGCGCATCGAGCTTCAGCCAGAGCGGCTTGCCGCTGGCGCTATAGCCGGGGGATGTTCGAACCAGGGGCGTGTCGAGATGGAGGGGTGCTGAAGCCATGGGAACATCCAGGAAATAAAGTGAGACGATTGTTCTAATCCGTTTGCCGGCACAGGAGCAACCATCATGACCTACAGGCCCGCGCGTCTTCAGACGCCCAAAGGACGCTGTAACACTTTCAATATCTGCATCGGCCCGAAAATCGGGCCGATGCAGATATTGAAGCGTACCGATTCAACCTTTCTCTCGCTTGAAATGCCCATTTCCGGGGTCTAAGAAGCCGCAACTTGTTTTTCCAGGAGGGTTTCATGACTGCGCGCAATCTTTTCCTGCTGCCGGGTGACGGCATCGGTCCCGAGGCCATGAGCGAAGTCCGCAAGATCATCGTCTATATGAACGAGGCGATGGATGCCGGTTTCGTCACCGACGAAGGCCTTGTCGGCGGTTGCGCCTACGATGCCCATGGCGCGGCGATCTCGGAAGCCGACATGCAGAAGGCGCTTGCCGCCGACGCCGTTCTCTTCGGCGCGGTGGGTGGTCCCAAATGGGATAGCGTGCCTTACGAAGTGCGCCCGGAAGCCGGCCTGCTTCGCTTGCGCAAGGACCTGCAGCTCTTCGCAAACCTGCGCCCCGCCATCTGCTACCCGGCGCTTGCCTCGGCCTCGTCACTGAAGCCGGAATTGGTCGAAGGCCTCGACATCCTGATCATCCGCGAGCTGACGGGCGGCGTCTATTTCGGCGAGCCCAAGGAGATCATCGACCTCGGCAACGGCCAGAAGCGCGGTATCGACACCCAGGTTTACGATACCTACGAAATCGAACGCATCGCCGGCGTCGCCTTCGAAATGGCCCGCACGCGCCAGAACCGCGTCTGCTCCATGGAAAAGCGCAACGTCATGAAATCGGGCGTGCTCTGGAACCAGGTCGTGACCGAAACGCATAAGACGAAATATTCCGACGTTCAGCTCGAACATATGTTGGCCGATGCCGGCGGCATGCAGCTCGTGCGCCAGCCCAAGCAGTTCGACGTCATCGTCACCGACAATCTCTTCGGCGACATGCTCTCCGACGTCGCCGCCATGCTGACCGGCTCGCTCGGCATGCTGCCGTCGGCCTCGCTCGGCGCGCCGGATGGTAAGACCGGCAAGCGCAAGGCGCTCTATGAGCCGGTGCACGGCTCGGCCCCCGACATCGCCGGCAAGGGCGTTGCCAATCCGATTGCCATGATCGCCTCCTTCGCCATGTGCCTGCGTTATTCCTTCAATATGGTCAAGGAAGCTGACGATCTGGAAAAGGCGATCGCCAACGTGCTCGACAAGGGCATCCGCACCGGCGACATCATGGCCGATGGCGCAAGGCAGGTCGGCACCGTCGAGATGGGCGAGGCGATCCTTGCCGAGTTCAAGGCCCTTTCCGCCTGATATATTTCACGTGAAACAGTTTCCCGCCCTTCGCATCATGCATGCGGAGGGCTTTTTCATGTGAGGCCGAACAGCCGCAGCCGGGTCGGCTGAAATATCCGAAACGGACTATTCTCAGCCACAATCTCGTGTATTTTTGCGCCGAATTTTAACCAGGCAAAATCGAACGGACGACAGGATGCGGGCATTTTGGGCTTCCCTTGATAGGCGCTGGCGCCGCGGCAGCGTTGGCATGCCGCCCTTACGGTGGCAGGCCTGCCTCTTCATCACCATCAATGCCGTGGCTCTTTCCATGCTGCTCTTCGATGCCCCGGTCGGCGCCAGCGAGCGTCCTGAGGCGGTAAAGCAGCTCGGCGAACTGCTGACGGGCTTCGGCGATTCTGCCTGGCTGATCTGCATCAGCATTCTGCTCTTCTTTCAGGGCAGGGCGGGTTATAAGCTTTTGAAGACCGCGCGCTCCAAGGCGCAGGCGCTTTATGTCAGCTGGATCGGCGCTTATCTCTTTACGACGGTCGTCTTCTCCGGACTTCTCGCCAATCTCCTGAAAAGGGCGATTGGAAGGGCGCGTCCCGACCATTTCCACGATTACGGCATGTTTTCTTTCACGCCTTTTTCGGGCCATGCCGCTTTCGAAAGCTTTCCCTCCGGCCATTCCACAACCGTCGGCGCCTTCTTTGCCGCGTTTGCGTTATTGTTTCCGCGCTACCGCATTCCCTTCATCGCCTGCGCCATATGGCTTGCCATGACGCGTGTCATGGTCGGTGCGCACTACCCAAGCGATGTCATCGCCGGCCTTGCCCTCGGCGGCTGGTTCTCGCTGCTGACGGCGATCGTCTATGCCCGCTGCGGCCTGCTGTTCAAGCTGGCGCCGGATGGCTGGCCTCTCGCCAAGCGCCTGTTTCCGGACATGGAAAAGCCCGGCGCCTTGTGAGCGCCGGGCCTTTTGCCTGCATGCTGAGCGCGAAAGCGCCTCAATCCATGGCGTGGATATCCCTGTTCTTCGTTTCGGGCAGGAAGATCAGACCGATCACCAGAGTGATCGCCGCAAAGACGATCGGGTACCAGAGACCGTAATAGATATCACCCGCGGCAGCGCTCATCGCGAAGGCCGTCGCCGGCAGCAGGCCGCCGAACCAGCCGTTGCCGATATGATAGGGCAGCGACATACCGGTGTAGCGGATGCGGGTCGGGAAAAGCTCGACCAGAAGAGCCGCGATCGGACCATAGACCATCGTCACATAGATGACGAGGACGAAGAGGACGGCGATCGTGCCGACCCAGTTGACGCGGGCGGGATCGGCGACCATGGCGAAGGTGCCGCCATTGGCGATGTTGTAGACTGCCATGTCGGTGACGCCATTGGCCTCGTCGGCCGTCAGCAGCTTGCCTTCGACCAGCTTGGCTGCCGGCACGGTTTCCTTGTCGCCCGCGCGCACGGCATCGGCACTGAGCGCCAGTTCCGGATTGGCGGCGATGAAGGCATCGAGCTTGCTATCCGGCACCTTGGCGGCGGCCCGCTTCAGCGGATAGCCGGCATCGTGGAGCGCAATGTTGATGCCTTTTTCGAAGGCGGCGGTCATGCCCTTCGCCTTGTCGCCGGCAGCAACGACGTCGAAGCTGGTAATCGTACCGTTACCGACCTTCACCGTCGCCGGCTGTCCGGCGGGACCAGGCACGACGTCATAAGGCACCGAGTTCTTCGTCAGGAATGCCGTCGCCACATCGCATGAACTGGTGAATTTCGACGTGCCTGTCGGGTTGAACTGGAATTTGCAATCCGACGGATCGGCCGTGACCGTTGCGCGGATCGACGCCTGCGCTTCGGCAAGCGCGGGATTTGCCATCCAGGTCATTGCCTTGAACAGCGGCTGATAGGTCACTGCTGCAAGCAGGAGGCCTGCCATGATGATCGGCTTGCGGCCGATCTTGTCCGAGAGGCCGCCGAAGATGACGAAGAATGGCGTGCCGAGGAAGAGCGCAATAGCGACCATGACATTGGCCGAAAACAGATCGACCTTCAGCACATTCTGCAAGAAGAACAGCGCATAGAACTGGCCACCGTACCAGACGACTGCCTGGCCCATGGTGGCGCCGAGAAGGGCGATGAGCGCGATCTTGGCATTCTTCCATTGCCCGAAGGCTTCGGTCAGCGGCGCCTTGGAGCCCTTACCTTCCGCCTTCATGCGCTGGAACGCAGGCGATTCGTTCATCTTCAGACGGATCCAGACGGAAATGCCGAGCAGCACGACCGAGACCAGGAACGGAATGCGCCAGCCCCAGGCCGCGAATTGAACCGGACCCATAAGGGACTGGACCAGGATGATGACGATCAGCGACAGGAACAGGCCGAGCGTCGCCGTCGTCTGGATCCATGAGGTGAAGTAGCCGCGCCGTCCGTTCGGCGCATGTTCGGCGACATAGGTTGCCGCGCCGCCATATTCACCGCCGAGCGCCAGACCCTGGAGCAAGCGAAGACCGATCAGGATGATCGGGGCTGCGATGCCGATGGTGGCCGCACCCGGCAGGATACCGACGAGGAAGGTCGACATGCCCATGATCAGGATCGTCACCAGGAAGGTGTATTTTCGGCCGACGAGATCACCGAGACGGCCGAAAACCAGCGCGCCGAACGGACGCACCAGGAAGCCGGCGGCAAAGGCGAGCAGCGTAAAGATATTGCGCGTTGCCTCGGGATATTGGGTGAAGTAGGTCGCACCGATATAGGTAGCGAGCGAACCGTAAAGATAGAAATCATACCATTCGAAAACGGTGCCGAGCGAAGAGGCGAAGATGACCTTCTTCTCCTCGCCTGTCATCGGACCGGCCTTCGCGCCGTCGATGCTTGTGACATTTGCCATTGTCTGTCCTCCACAGAGTGATGAGCAACGGGCGCGGCCGACTCTCCTCAAAGCATACCCCGGGCCGCGACACGCCTGACGAGAGTGTGCCAGAAAAGACAGGCCGCAAAGAGAGATGCTTTGGGATTATGACTTTAGTCTAACGAGGCCGCGTTCCGTCACGCGCATCGGAGCGTTGCTCAGCCCTCCTGCCCGGCGATGGCATCTGGCGGCGGGACGGTTTCAGCCGGTTTGCGGAAGGGGACCTGTTAAGCCCTCAGCGCCTGCGCCGGCGATTGCCGGTAGGCAATCACCGCCGGCAATGCGGCGAGAATACCGGCAAAGGCGAGCAACACTCCCGTAAGCTCGGCATCTTCCCGGGCGAAGCCAACCGGCATGGCGATGCCGCTGGTCTGCGAGAGCATGCCGGACAAAGTCAGCGCCGCGGCGAAACCGAGCGCAAACCCAAGTGCTATGCCGACTGCCACCAGAAAGAAGAATTCCAGGAAGACGATGCCGAAGATCGCGCCGCGCGGGGCGCCGAAGGCTCTGAGCGCGCCGATCTGGCGGCGGCGCTGGCCGATATGAATGACCGTGACCAGCACCAGTGAGGCCGCGACAAGAGCCTGTGCGCCGGAAGCGACCACAACAAGGATCTGCTTGGCGTCACCCAGCGTGACGTAAAGATTTGTCAGCACCTCGCCGGGGAAGACGGCGATGGTATTGCCGTTGCGATAGTCCTGTCGAAGCTTATAGGCATCGGCGATCGTTTTCGGCTTGACGAGGATAGCCGGAAGGCCTGGAGCATCTGCGGCCCAGGTCTCCTTCAGCACGGCTTCCGGATCGAGCGCCCCATGATGCTCATGCGCGTCATGATCGGCGCCGGCATGATCATGATCGTGCCCGACCTCTTCGGCGCCTTCCGCATGCTCCTCCGCGTCCAGCCCGTGAATGTGCCAGACCGCCTGAATGGGAACGAGAATCGCTCGGTCCCAGGCAGTATCCGTCGGCCGTAGGCGGCCGACGACATGATAGGTGAGTTCGGTATGGGTTTCGCCCCCTTCCTCCGCCGAACCATGCATCGGCTTGATTTCATCGCCGAGCGAAAGCTTGACCGCGGAGCCGATCACCGCCTCTGCCTCATGCGTGAAAACCTTGCCTTCGGCAAAGTCGCCCGACAGCTTGTTCGACATTTTTGTCGTCGTACCGACGATCGGGTAGCCGGAAAAGGAATCGCCGAAGCCGATCGGCGCCGCCCAGTCGACCCGGGGGTCGACGGCAAGTCTTGCCAGCACCTCGCCCGGCATCAGCGGCAGGGGCGAGGGTTGCAGGAAGACGGAGGAGAGCACGAGCTGTGTCTCGCTGCCGCCGGCACCGATGACGAGGTCGAACTTGTCGGCGGCGCGCGCGCTGCCGAGGCGAAGCGCCCGCTCCTGCAGGACCACGCAGACGCCGAGCGCGGTCGCAAACGCCACTAGGAGCACGATAACCAGCGATCCCGCCCACAGGCGGCGAAGATCGGCACAAATGAAGCGGATCATGCAGCCTCCCCCGCAGCGGCAATGGAATCCTCGCTGATTCGGCCGGAGCTGAGCGTGATGCGCCGGTCGAGACGGCCGGCGAGCCGCTGGTCGTGAGAAATGACGATCAGCGTGCTGCCTTCGGCATTGGCAAGCTCGAGGAGGAGATCGCCGACGGCCTCACCGCTTTCGGCGTCGAGGCTCGCGGTCGGCTCATCGGCAATGATGACACCGGGCTTGCGCAGCAGCGCGCGGGCGATCGCCACGCGCTGCATCTCGCCGCGCGACATGGTCTCGATCTTCTGGCCGGGCCGGGACAGGTTAACCGTGTTCAAAAGCACATGCGCCCGCTCGATGACGGCGGCCGTCGCGGCACCGGCAAGCCGGACAGGGAGAAGCACGTTTTCGAGTGCCGACAGGCCGGGGAAAAGATGGAATTCCTGCATGACCAAGCCGATATTGACGGCGCGGAATCGGTCGCGCCGGCTTTCCGAAAAAGCGGCGATGTCCTCACCGCTCCAGCGGATCTGGCCCTGCCGCGTCCCCTCCAGCCCGGTGACGACATTGACGAAGGTGCTCTTGCCGGAACCTGATGCTCCCGTGATCGCGACCTTGCTGCCGGCTGCGATCGACAGGCGGCCGATCGCCAGCGCCGGCGAGGAGAGGCCCGGAAAGGTGACGTCAAGGTTTTCGATATCGAGTGCGAGCATGTCGGTTCAAACAGCGAAATATTCGGCCTCGCGGATCCGAAGCAGGCTGACGAAGCCGGTTTCCGGATCGGTCCAGGAGCCGTATTCCAGCGTGCCGCGCACTTCGATTGTCTGGCGCGGCTGCACGAAGGTCTGCTTTTCCGAGAGATAAACCACGACGATATTGTCGGGCCAGTCCGCATCCGAAGAGCAGAAGGGGCAGAGCGACATCGGCACCTCGGTGAGTACGAAGAACTGCGCCTCGGCCTTCAGCGGCGGTGCCATGAAGCCCTTCATGCTGATGTCCTGGCCGGCAAGACGCTTCACCTTGTCGGAGAATTCGAGACCGAGCACGCCGAATTTACCATAGAGCTCGCCGAAGGAGAGCGAAGGATCGGCAGCGCGAACGATGGAGGCGGTAAAGGGAAGCGCAACAGCGGCGGCGATCAGCCGGCGGCGGCTGAGTTGCGGCGAAGAGACTTTGTGCATGGCGACCTCCAGGAAGGAAATCCCAGCCGCTGAAAGGCCGGGACCACGATCGACGAAAGAGGCAAGGCCGGCAAGCGGCCTTGCAGGATCGGCTTTCGATCAATTCGTCTGCTTGGCGCCGAGAGCGAAGGTGTCGGCGAGCACGCGATAGACGTCGCTCTGTTCCATATAACCATGGAAGCCTTCGGCACCCGGACCGGCCGACTGCAGGACGACGTCGTCGACGGCATGAACGCCGCTCTCGCTGCTCTTCGGAAGATTGCCCGGTACGAAGACGGCGCCGGGAACATCCTTATACTGTTCGTTGGCGACATATTCCTTCTTCTCGTCCTGAACGGCCGGAACGAAAGGACCGTCGAGCTTCGGACGGAAGGTCTCGTAGTGGTCGGGGCCGTTGTTGGCGCTGAGGAACAGGCGGCGGCTGACGTCGACCTTATCAGGGTAGCCGTCGCCGTTTTCGTCCTTGTAGTTCGGGAAGCCGGCTTCGGCATAGGTGCCGACCTTTTCGCGCATTTCCGTGCCGGGCTTCTCGTCGTCGACAGTGCCGATGATCGATACGCCGTGCGTGTGGTCGCCGGTGACGACGATCAGAGTGTCCGGATGCGCTTTCTGGAATTCGCGGGCAACGCCGATCGCCTTGTCGAATTCGATGGTGTCGATAACAGCGCGATCCCAATCCAGCGGATGGGACATCTTGTCGATCGAGGAGCCTTCGACCATCAGGAAGAAGCCATCAGCATTCTTCGAGAGGCGGTCGAGCGCAACCTTGGTCATCTCGACCAGACCCGGCTGGTTCGGGAACTTGTCGACGGTGCCCTTCTTCAGGAACTCGCGATCGAGCGTGACGTCCATATTGCCGGTGTGGAAGAGGCCGAGCAGGTTGCCTTCAGCCGATGCATTGGCGGAGAGTTCGTTCTTGTCGGTCGCAAGCTTGTAGCCCGCGTCCTGGAACAGCTTGATGTAATCCTGATTGTCCTTGCGCTTGGAGCCGGCGACTTCCTTGCCGAGGAAATAGGCCGAGCCGCCGCCAAGGATGACTTCCGGCTTCACCTCGAGCAGCATGCCGACGATGTCGGCCTTTTCGCTGCGGCTGCGGGTATGGGAAACGACCGCGGCTGGCGTCGCATCCTCGATTTCGGACGTAGCGACAATGCCGATCGACTTCTTCGTCGTGCGGCGAACGGCCTCGCCAAAGGTTTCGACGCGCGGGTCGTCGAGTGCGGCCGGTGTTCGGTCCGCATAGACGCCGAGCGCGTTGACGGCCGTCTTATGCCCCGTCATGAAGGCCGACATGGTGTTGGCCGAGTCCGTGGCAACGGCATTCGTCGCTGACGTGCCGATAAAAGCCATATGATCGAGATCGTCCATGTTCAGGCGGCCGTTCGCTTTGCCCTCGGTCATGCCCTTTGACATGATGCGGGCGGCGGTGCGATGCGCAACGGAAAGGCCGTCGCCGAGCAGGAAGATAATGTTCTTGGTCTTCGGCTGCGCGGCGGTTTCGTAAACGTCCCAGGTGACCGACTTCGTCTCATCGCCGGCGGAGACCTCGATCTTGTAGGCGCCGGGTGCGGAGATCTTCAGGCCGCGGAGCAGAAGAGCGGAACCGAGGGCCTTATCTTCCTTGCCTTTTTCGAGCTCGATGAATTGCGCTTCGCCTCCAAGGACAGTCTTGTAATCCTGACCGTTGACCGTGATCTTCACATCTTCCGGCTTGACCTGCTTGTTGAGCTCGACCTTGAAATCGAATGGGGAGCCGGCAAGGATCGTCGCGCGATCAAGCGGATAGACTGTCGTCGCCCGAGCGGCGCCCGCGAGGATGGTAGTGGCCGCAAAGACGGCGAGAAGCGTACGCATGGAAAACCCCCGTTTTCGTTGCAGATATTATCAACCGGGTTGGGATATCTCTCTGGCATGACAGCGGCATGACAAAATACCCTGGCTTTCGGCCTCCCCTTTCACCTGCTGCCTGCTCACGCAAAAACCTTGACTCCTGTGGAAAACCTTCTAAGAGCAACAGCGGAAAAGGAATCTCCATGGTTCGCGACGAACACGCCATTGCCGCATGCAATGACCGGGCACGGGTTGCCGGGGTGGATATTGCCGTTCCGGTTTCTGCCAAAACCAAGGCCAAAACGACGACGAAAACCGTCTGACGTCTCTGGCCTGCCGCTCTCTCCCCGGCTCGGCTGGGGACAGGAAGACGCGATTATTCGCGCCTTTCCCCCTCACCGGACAGAGGAGAGAAGAGAAAGAGAGCTTTAGAAATGGGTTTCAAAGTAGCAGTTGCAGGAGCCACCGGAAATGTCGGCCGGGAGATGCTCAACATCCTCTCCGAACGCGGCTTCCCCGCCGATGAGGTCGTGGCGCTCGCCTCGGCGCGTTCGCAGGGCACCGAGGTGTCCTACGGCGACCGGACGCTGAAGGTCTCCAATCTAGAGAATTACGATTTCTCCGATACCGACATCTGCCTGATGTCGGCCGGCGGCGAGGTCTCCAAGAAGTTCTCCCCCAAGATCGGTCAGCAGGGCTGCGTCGTCATCGACAATTCCTCGGCCTGGCGCTATGACGCCGACGTGCCGCTGATCGTGCCGGAAGTGAACCCGGACGCCGTCACGCAGTTCACCAAGCGCAACATCATTGCCAATCCGAATTGCTCGACCGCGCAGCTGGTGGTGGCGCTGAAGCCGCTGCACGACTTTGCCAAGATCAAGCGCGTCGTCGTCTCCACCTATCAGTCGGTCTCCGGCGCCGGCAAGGATGGCATGGACGAGCTCTTCAACCAGACGCGCGCGGTCTTCGTTGCCGATCCGATCGAGAACAAGAAGTTCACCAAGCGCATCGCCTTCAACGTCATCCCGCACATCGATAGCTTCATGGAAGACGGCTACACCAAGGAAGAATGGAAGGTGCTGGCCGAGACGAAGAAGATGCTCGATCCGAAGATCAAGGTGACCTGCACGGCGGTGCGTGTACCCGTCTTCATCGGTCATTCGGAATCGGTCAACATCGAATTCGAAAACGAGATCACCGCCGATCAGGCCCGCGATATCCTGCGCGATGCCCCGGGCTGCCTCGTCATCGACAAGCGCGAGAACGGCGGTTACATCACGCCTTATGAATCCGCCGGCGAAGATGCGACCTATATCTCGCGCATCCGCGAGGACGCGACGGTTGAAAACGGCCTCAATATGTGGGTTGTTTCCGACAACCTGCGCAAGGGCGCGGCGCTGAACGCCATCCAGATCGCCGAGCTGCTCGTCAATCGCGGCCTGGTCAAGCCGCGCAAGCAGGCAGCCTGATACCATTTGTAAACCATAAGATGTTAAAGCCCTGCTCGTTGAGCGGGGCTTTTTCCGGGGCAAATACGACTGTATAAAGCGCTCGCTAAACGATGATCGTGACAAAATCGCGAGTGGCTGGCATTCTCTTGCCCGCTTAAAAACTATGCAGATCGAGAGCGGGGTTTCTCAATGCGCATGACAAAGTTGTTTCTGGCGGTCGCTGCGGCAATGGGCGTCCTCCACGCGGTACCGGCGTTCGCGCAAGGACCGCAATGTGGCAATACCAGCGCCGGCTTCGACGCCTGGGTCGCCGATTTCAAGCAGACGGCAGCGGCCAATGGCGTCAGCCAATCGGTGCTCAGCCGCGCCTTCGCCAACGTCAACTACAACAAGCCGACGATCGCCGCCGACCGCGGCCAGAAAAGCTTCAAGCTCTCCTTCGACGCCTTCATGCAGAAGCGCGGCGGTGCCGCCGTCATTTCCCGGGGCCGTTCGATGAAGGCCGCCAACCAGGCGCTTTTTGCCTCGATCGAACGCCGGTTCGGCGTTCCCGCCGGTCCGCTGATCGCAATCTGGGGTATGGAGACCGGTTTCGGCAGCTATATGGGCAACCAGCATACGCTCTCGGCTGTGTCGACCCTTGCCTATGACTGCCGTCGTTCGGACTATTTCACCGACCAGCTCTATGCTGCGCTCCAGCTGGTCTCCGAGGGTTATCTGAGCCCGCAGGCCAAGGGTGCCGCCCATGGTGAAATCGGCCAGACGCAGTTTCTGCCGCGTAACGTCGTGCGCTTCGGCGCCGACGGCGACGGCGACGGCCGGGTCGACATGGTAGGCTCCCGCGCCGATGCGCTGGCCTCGACCGCAAATTTCCTCAAGGGCCACGGCTGGCTTGCCGGCGCCGGCTATCAGCCGGGAGAACCGAATTTCGCTGCCATCCAGGGCTGGAACGCCGCAAGCGTCTATCAGCAGGCGATCGCCTATATCGGCCAGCAGATCGACGCCGGCAGATAAGCCTTCATCTATAACGATATCTGGAAACGCCGCTGCGAATGCGGCGTTTTTCATATGCGGGAATCAAAACCGCCGCCGGACACCGTCTTGCGTCGCTCCTCCTGCGGCGGCGCCGGCACGACCGGCCCCGAAACGACGCAGTTCCGCCCAGACGCTTTGGCGGCATAAAGCGCCAGATCGGCACGCTTGACCAGATCTTCGAAGTTCCGGTTGGCGGCGTCGTTTGCCCGGCCGGCGCATCCGAAGCTCGCCGTGACCTTGAGGAGATCGCCACTCGCAAGAGGAATTTCCGCCGCCTCGATCGCCCGTCGCACGCGCTCGGCGACGATGGCGGCCTCGTCGGGCGTTGAATCCGGCAAAAGCGCCAGGAACTCCTCGCCGCCATGCCGCACCAGGAGATCGAAGGAACGAAAATTCTGCCGCGCGACGCCGGCGACGTGGCGCAGCACGGCATCGCCGGCGTCGTGGCCGTGGATATCGTTGATCTTCTTGAAATGATCGAGATCGAAGAGGACGACGGAGATCCAGTGCGAGCCGTGCTCGGCCTGTGTAAGGAGCGCCGAGGCGGCGACCTCGAAGCCGCGCCTGTTGTACAGCCCCGTCAGAAGATCGGTTTGAGCAGCGTTTCGCAGCTCGCCCACCAGCGCCTCTCGGTCCCGAGTGAGCTTGTCGATCAGCCGAAGCCCTCTTGCCGCCAGCACCATCACCAGCGTGGCGAGGATCAGCAGGCCTGCGCACAGCGCCAGAATCTGCGTCAGGTGTATGTGCGAGAGGGTGGAAAACTGTTCGCCGGTCTCGTGAATATCGCTCGCGGCCTCTACCATCTTTTGCTGAAGGAAAGCCATGCGTTCGCGCTGTGCGGCTGCCCAGGCGTCGCCCATTGCGCGCGACGGCCGCGACCCGGCGAGAATGGCGTCGGTGATCGCATTGGCCTTCACCTGGTCGCTGCGACCGAGATAAGCAACGATGTCGCGCACGATCGGCGCGGTGGAATGGAAGACCATGTGATCCATGCCGGCACCGAGCATGGTTTTGCCCTGAATGAACAGTTCGATCGGAAATCTGGCAGAAACATCTTGATCGAGGTAACGCGTGCCGATCCCGGTAATCAATCTTTCGCCGTAGTAGGTCAGCAGGATGCCCATCAGCTGGTTGGATTTTTCAAGCAGCACCGGGTCGCTGATCAGTGGTGAAAGTGCGTCGACGACGGCAAGCTGCTTGAGAGCCGCATACCAGTAGATGGAGCCGGGATTGCTGCCGGAGTAACGGCCCTGGTCGACGGCGCTTCGCGCGGCGACGATGCGGCTATAGGCAAGGCTGAGGGCCGACAATTCACCTGCAAGCCCTTGATCGAGCGTATCGTGAGGCGGCAAGCTGGCATAGAAAGCGCGGCGTTCGCGATCCAGCGTCAGTCGGCTTTGCTGCATGTCGCCAGCAGTCCCGCTGCTGGGATGCGCGAGATAGCGGCGTGTGGCATCGATTTCGCTCAGGATTTCCGTGGCCGCGATCGACCCGCCACGCGCAAGTACGTCGGCGAACTGCCGGTCTTTCTCGAGATCTCTGTATTGCAGGATGGAAGTTCGAAGGACGAAGACGCCTTCAATGAGCATAAAGACGAAGGGCAGCAGGATGGCGGCCAGGATAACCTTTTTGATGGTTTCAAACTTCATCGCCAATCGCCACGTGATCAAATGCCGGTCGTGTGCAGCCGATTAGAAGCTTAACAGCAATCCTTAAAAAAGTGATAAACCGGTCCGCTCCTAGATTTCGGGACGGATGAAATCGCGTGTTTCGGCGTCCATGACCCAGAGCTCGCCAGTCGAGATATCGAACCAGGCGCCATGAAGGTGCATTTTTCCTGCGTCCTCCAGCGCCTTGATTTCCGGGAAGGTTCTGAGATTGTTGATCGAATTGCGGATAGAGACACGCTCCAGCGCCGTCTGCCGCTCGGCCTCCGTCATCACGTCATTGCTCTGAATCTGCTCGGCTGCGGGTTTGACCAGCGACATCCACCGGCCGATAAAGTCGCCAGGCGATAACGGCTCGGCATTCGGATCGAGTGCCGCCCGAATGCCGCCGCAGCGGCCATGGCCCATCACGACGATGTCCGAGACCTTCAGCGCCTGCACGGCAAATTCAAGAGCGGCGGATGTCGAATGGAAATGACCGTCCGGCTCGTAGGGCGGCACCATATTGGCAACATTGCGGATGACGAAAAGCTCGCCGGGGCCGGCATCGAAGATCAGCTCGGGAGCCGCACGCGAGTCCGAACAGGCAATGACCAGCGTGCTCGGGTTCTGGCCGTTTTCGGCAAGTTGCCGATACCTGTCGCGGGCGTCGGCATACCGCCCATTCATAAAGTTGCGATAACCGTTCAGAAGGGTGTTTGGAAAACGCTGCATGCCTCTGGATTAGCGCGCGCAGAAGACAAGATCAACTGCTGCAATGCTAAATGAGCTATTTGGAAAATGCGTCATTTTTTTCGCCGCTGCGCCGGGTGCACGAGCCGGCGCATCTGCACCATGGCCATCGGCGTCGCCAGGCTGGACGCATCGCTGGCCAGCATCAACTCGTTGCTGCCGCGCTTGACCGCACGCGCAAGCACTTCGAACACGCTGGCGGTGGCAAGCTGCAACGCCTTTTCATCCTCGAGGCCGGACAGCAGGCGCGACAGGAAAACGGCGGCGAGTAGGTCGCCGAGACCATTCGGCGGATTCTCGACGACGCGGTGCTCGGCAAGAAGCGCGTGACGGCCGGAAAGGTAGAGATTGCCGGTACCGCCCGCCATCATCGGGACCGCCGAGGTGACGAGCATGCGTGACGGCCCGAGCGCCAGCGCCGCCTCCATGATTGCGCTGTTGTCATCGAGCGCTGCTCCCGACAGCCAGGCGAGCTCGTACCGGTTCGGCGTTGCGAGCGAAGCGACCGGAATGAGATGATCCCGAATGGCCTCGGCCGTCGCTTCCGACACGTAGAGGCCGCCGAGATCGCCCATGACCGGATCGCAGACATAAAGCAGTTCGGGATTGTTTTGCCGGAGCGCAGCGATCAGCCGGGCGACCGAGCGTGCCTGGGCGGCATTGCCGAAATAGCCCGAAAGCACCGCCCTGACCTCGCCGATCCAAGGTGCGCGGATCAGATCGTCGATCGCCGCGTCGAAATCGGCTTCGGCAAATGTCAGCCGCGTCGAACGGCCATGGCCGGGATGCCAGGGCAGAACGATGGTCGGCAGTGCCCAGACCGGATGGCCGAGCGTCTCCAGCGCAAACACCGCCGCCCGATTGCCAACCGAGCCACGCACGACATGGCTGGAAATAACGATGACTGCGCCCGCTGCATTTTCCGACATGAAACCGAAGTCCGAATGATGATGGCGTTTGATGATCTTTTTGACGCCGGGCTGTCAACCATTCTTCACGTGAGCATGGAAATGTGCCGCGAAAGCAAAGCCGGAAGAGAGGCCTTGCCAATGCGTTTTGGCCTCAAAAGCGAAAAAATCTCTGACAATTTCCCATTTCCACCGGCAAAAAAGCATCAAAACAATGCCCGAGGCCTCTCTTTTAGCGATTTTTTCGAGAAATCTTCTGCTAGCTTGCGAAAAACTAGACCATTGCGGGGAGGCGATTCATGGCTGCCAGAAACAATCCGAAGCGGGAGAAGCAGATCGAAACTGCGCGCAAGATTGCCAAGGCGATGAGCGAGGCGCATCTCGATCCGGAAATTCTCTTCGGCCGGGCGAGCAATGATGATCTGGAACTCTATACGCCCGACATGCTGGCGCGCTCCGCCGTGCATTCGGCAAAGGAACTTGCCGCCTGGAACGGCAAGGTGCCCCGTGTCAGCATCGACACAATTGCCGAGGTGACGCCTGGCGGCACCGCCGTTTCGGTGCTGTCGGTGACTGACCGGAACATGCCTTTCCTTTATGAATCGGTCATGGGTGAAGTGACGAGCACCTACCGCGATCTGTTCATGGCTGTGCATCCCATCCTTGTTATGGAAAAGGGCAAAGCCCCCGCGCTCTATTCCGCCGACCACCCGAGCGATCCGGCCGCGCGCGTCAGCCATATCCAGCTCCATATTGCCCCGTTGAACCCCACCCAGGCCGCCGATCTCGTCAAACGGGTCCAGACCGTGCTCGAACAGGTCCGTCTTTCGGTGTCGGATTGGAAGCCGATGCTTGCCAAGCTCGACGGAGTGATCGCCGAACTCTCGGCCAACGGCGCCGGCCGCAGGAAGGCCGAACACGCCGAGGCGGTGGCCTTCCTGACCTGGCTGCGCGACGAGAATTTCACTTTCCTCGGCATGCGCGAATATGTCTATTCAGGCAAAGGCGCCGACGCCAAGGTTGAGCGGGATAAAGGCGCTGGGCTCGGCATCCTCTCCAACCCGGACGTTCTCGTGCTGCGCACCGGCAAGGACGCCGTGACCACGACGCCGGAGATTCTCGCCTTCCTCGACGGGCCTGAGTTTTTGATCGTCACCAAGGCGAATGTAAAATCGATCGTCCATCGCCGCGCCTATATGGATTATGTCGGCGTTAAACGTTTCGATGCCGAGGGCAACGTCACCGGCGAGCTGCGCATCGTCGGCCTTTTCACCTCGACGGCCTATACTTCGCTCGCCTCCGAAATCCCGCTGCTGCGGTCGAAGATCGAAAAGGTGAAGGAGCATTTCGGCTTCGATCCGATGAGCCATTCCGGCCGCATGCTCGACAACACGCTGGAATCCTACCCGCGCGACGACCTTTTCCAGATCGACACGACGCTGCTTGCAAGCTTTGCCGAGCAGATCAACGATCTCGCCGACCGGCCGCGCGTGCGCGTTCTACCGCGCATCGACCATTTCGACCGCTTCGTCTCGGTGATCGTCTATGTTCCGCGTGAGGAATATGACTCGATCGTGCGCGAGCGGATCGGCACCTATCTGAAGACGGTCTATGACGGCCGTGTCTCCGCCTATTACCCGGCTTTTCCCGAAGGCGGCGTCGCCCGCGTGCACTTCATCATCGGCCGTTCCGGCGGCAAGACGCCGCGCATTCCGCAGGCAAGGCTCGAGCAGAAAATCCGCGAAATCACCGCCCGCTGGGACGACCGTTTCGAAGCGCTCGCCGGACCAAAGTCGCCGAAACTGTCGGTCGATCAGGCCTTCCAGGATTCTTTCACCCCTGAGGAAACCGTGGCCGACCTCGCCGATATCGGCGCCTGCGCCGCCGGCGAGCCGCTCCGCATCCAGTTTTATCATCGCCAGGAAGAACAGGGCGCTATCCTCTCGCTGAAAATCTTTCATGCCGGCGGTCAGCTGGCCCTGTCGCGCCGTGTGCCGCTTCTCGAAAACCTCGGCTTCAATGTCGTCAGCGAACGCACCTTCGACATCGGGGTGCAGGTCGCCGATGGCGCAACCCAACTCGTCGTGCTGCACGACATGGAGCTCGAGGCCCGCACCGGCGGCGAAATCGATCTGCACCGGTATGGCGCCGCCCTCGAGGAAGCCTTCGTCGCCGCCTTCGCCGGCACGATCGACGATGACAGCTTCAACCGGCTGATCCTTTCGGCCGGGCTTTCGGCACGCGAAGCCAATGTGTTGCGCACCTATGCCCGTTATCTCCGCCAGGCCGGCATCGCCTATTCGCAAGATTACATCGCAACGACGCTCGACAAATATCCTGGTGTGGCCGCCGCCATCTTCCGCCTGTTCCACGACACGCTCGATCCCAGGCTTTCCGACAAAGCCCGCGTCAAGAAGATCGCCGACCTGCACCAGGCGATCGAGGCCGACCTTGCCAACGTGCCGAGCCTGGACGACGACCGTATCCTGCGCCGCTACGTCAACATCGTCGACGCGACGCTGCGCACCAATTATTTCCAGAAGAACCCGGATGGGTCGCCGAAGGCGATGCTGGCCTTCAAGCTCGATCCGCACCTGGTCGACGGGCTGCCGCAACCGAAACCGTTCCGCGAGATGTTCGTCTACGGCGTCGAGGTCGAAGGCGTGCACCTGCGCTTCGGCAAGGTGGCGCGCGGCGGCCTGCGCTGGTCTGATCGTGCCGAGGATTACCGCACCGAGGTGCTCGGCCTGGTCAAGGCGCAGCAGGTGAAGAATGCCGTCATCGTGCCAGTCGGCGCCAAGGGCGGTTTTTATCCCAAAAAGCTTCCGGTGGGCGGCAGCCGCGACGAGATCTTCAATGCCGGCCGCGATGCTTACAAGACCTATATCCGCACGCTGCTTTCGATCACCGACAATATCTCCGGCGCCGATGTCGTGCCGCCGGCGGATACGATCAGGCTCGATGGTGACGATCCCTATTTCGTCGTCGCCGCCGACAAGGGCACCGCTACCTTCTCCGACACCGCCAATGCGTTGGCGCAGGAAGCCGGCTTCTGGCTGGACGACGCCTTCGCCTCGGGCGGCTCGGCAGGCTACGATCACAAGAAGATGGGTATTACCGCCCGCGGCGCCTGGGAAACCGTAAAACGCCATTTCCGCGAAATGGACATCGACATCCAGACGACGCCCTTTACCGTCGCCGGCGTCGGCGACATGTCGGGCGACGTCTTCGGCAACGGCATGCTGCTCTCTCCCAAGATCCGGCTCCTTGCCGCCTTCGATCACCGCGACATCATCATCGACCCCGATCCCGATATGGAAAAGACACTGGCCGAGCGCCAGCGCCTCTTCAACCTGCCGCGATCGAGCTGGCAGGACTTCGATAAAAGCGTCCTTTCGAAGGGCGCGATGATCATTTCGCGCGCGGCGAAATCGGTGACGCTGACGCCGGAAGCGGTGAGTGCGATCGGCATCGACAAAGCCGTGGCCACGCCCTTCGAGATCATGACGGCGATCCTGAAGAGTCCGGTCGACCTGCTCTGGTTCGGCGGCATCGGCACCTATGTGAAAGCGCCGTCCGAAACCGATACTGAAGTCGGCGACCGCGCCAATGACCCTATCCGCATCACCGCGACAGAGGTGCGCGCCAAGGTGATCGGCGAGGGCGCCAACCTCGGCGTTACCCAGAAGGGCCGCATTGCCTATGGCCTAAAGGGCGGGCGCTGCAATTCCGACGCCATCGACAATTCGGCTGGTGTCAACACCTCGGACGTCGAGGTCAACATCAAGATCGCGCTGGCGGCCCCAATGCATGACGGGCGGCTGACGCGGGCAAAACGCGACCAGCTTCTGTCGTCGATGACCGCCGAAGTGGCGGCTCTCGTCCTGCGCAACAACTATCTCCAGTCGCTGGCGATCTCGCTCACCGAACGTAAGGGCACGGCAAACGGTCTGGAGCTCGCCCGCTTCATGAGCGTGCTCGAAGCCGCCGGCCAGCTGAACCGCAAGGTCGAGACCCTGCCGGATGATCAGACGCTGGCCGAACGTTACACGGCCGGCAAGCCCCTGACGCGGCCGGAAATCGGCGTGCTGCTGTCCTACGCTAAGATCGTGCTCTTCGATGCGCTCGCCGCGAGCGATCTGCCCGACGACCCCTATTTTGCCGCGACCCTGTCGAATTACTTCCCCGTCAAAATGCAGAAGTCGAACGCCGGCGATATATCAGGCCATCGGCTGCGGCGCGAAATCATCGCGACCGTGCTTGCCAATGAAGCGATCAACCGCGGCGGTCCGAGCTTCACCGTCGCGATGATGGACGCGACTGCGGCGTCGGCGCCGGAGGTGGTGCGTGCCGCAATCGTCGCCCGCGACGGTTTCGACCTTAACCGGCTCTGGGCCGAGACCGATGCGCTCGACGGCAAGATATCGGGCGGGGTGCAGAACCGCATTTACGAGGAAATCAGCCACAGCTTTATCGTGCTCACGCGCCTGCTGTTGAAAACCGCAATGACCAAAGCCGACATGGCCGAGGTAATTAGTCGGCTTCAGGCTGCCCTGAAGAAGTTGCGGCCTGCTTTCGCCGAACAGGCCGCCGGCGATGCTGCCGCACGCCAGGCGGAATATGCCGAGGCCGGCGTGCCCGAAAAGCTGGCGGCCGAAATCGCCAATCTCCAGAGCTTCGCCCTGGTGCCTGAGATCATGCAGATTGCCGAGCGCACCGGCGAGTCGCTGGTGCGCGCCGCCGAAAATTATTTTGCGGTGTCGAAGACCTTTCGCATCGCCCGGCTGCTGGCGGCCGGCGGCCGCATTCTCACCTCCGACCATTACGAAAATCTGGCGCTGGCGCGCAGCATCGACCAGATCGCCAGCGCCCGGCGCGACATCGTCATCTCAGCGCTTTCCGATCACGGCAAGGAGAAGCTGCCCGTCCAGGCCTGGCATGCGCAGGATCGCGTCCGCATCAACCGCATCGTCGAGGAGCTTTCGAGCCTCAGCGACAGCGGCGATCCCAATCTTGCGCGCATCACTGTTGCCGCAGGCATCCTGACCGATCTTGCGCGCGACCGGGCGAGGTGAGACAGTCCGCCAAAAAGGAGCGGATGTTGAATCGCATAGACTGGACAGGAACGCAGCCGCCGAAAGCCACGGAGAAGGGCATCTGGGGGTGGATGTTCTTCGATTGGGCGGCCCAGCCTTTCTTCACGGTGGTCACCACCTTTATCTTCGGCCCTTATTTCGTCTCCCGGCTGACCAATGAACCGGTGTCGGCGCAGACGACGTGGAGCAACATGGCGACGATCTCGTCCGTGATCATTGCCCTGCTCTCGCCCGTTCTCGGCTCGATCGCCGACCAGTCCGGCGCGCGCAAACCCTGGATCGGCTTCTTCGCCATCATCAAGATCGCCAGCCTCTTCGGCCTGTGGTTTGCAGCCCCGGGTTCGCCTGTCCTGTATCCGGTGATCTTCATGATCCTCGCCTCGGTTTCAGCCGAGTTTTCGATCGTCTTCAACGATTCGATGATGCCGCGGCTGGTCGGCAAGCATGAGGTGGGCAAGCTCTCCAACACCGCCTGGGGGCTCGGTTATCTCGGCGGCATGATCGTGCTGATTGCGGTCGTCACGCTTCTGGCGGCAAACCCGGAAAGCGGCAAGACCGTTCTCGGCCTCGATCCGCTTTTCGGCCTCGATCCCAAGACCGGCCAGGATGCGCGCATCACCGGGCCGATCTCGGCCGTCTGGTACCTGATTTTCATCCTGCCGATGTTCTTCTTCACACCCGATGTCGGCAGAGGTCTGCCCTTCGGCACCGCCATCCGCGCCGGCCTGCGGGAACTGAGAAACACGCTCGGCGAACTCCGGGAACGCCGCGGCATCCTGAAATTCCTCATCGCCCGCATGATCTATCAGGACGGCGTCAACGGCCTATTGATCCTCGGCGGCGTTTTCGCCGCCGGCATGTTCGGCTGGGCGACGATCGAGATCGGCCTCTACGGCATCATCCTGAATGTCGTCGCGATCTTCGGCTGCCTGATCGCCGGCCGGGTCGACAAGGGCGTCGGTTCCAAGGTCACCGTCGTCATCAGCCTCACCATGCTGCTTCTCGCCACCATAGGCATCATCTCGACCGGGCCGGGTTATACCCTGTTTGGCGTGATGCCGCTGCCGATCGCCGATTCCGGCGGTCTCTTCGGCACCGCCGCGGAAAAGGCCTATATCCTTTATGGCCTGCTGATCGGGCTCGCCTTCGGGCCGGTGCAGGCCTCGTCGCGCTCCTATCTCGCGCGTAGCGTCAGCCTTGAGGAAGCCGGCCGCTACTTCGGCATCTACGCGCTTTCGGGGCGCGCCACGAGTTTCATGGCGACGCTGTTTTTCTCGCTGGTGACCTATCTGAGCGGCTCACCGCGGCTCGGAATGGCGACGCTGATCCTCTTTCTCGCCGGCGGATTGGTGCTGCTGATCCGCACGCCCTATCCAGCCGATCTCGCCTGAAAATTCTCCGGCACCCGTCAGTGCCGGAAGTGGCGCATGCCGGTGAACACCATCGCGACGCCGTGTTCGTTGGCGGCGTCGATGACCTCCTGGTCTCGCATCGAACCGCCCGGCTGAATAACCGCTGTCGCCCCTGCGGCGATCATCGACAGAAGGCCATCGGCAAATGGCAGGAAGGCTTCGGAGGCAACCGCCGAGCCCTGCGTCATAGGCGCCGGGAGACCGAGCGCCTTGGCAGCCTCTTCAGCCTTCAGCGCCGCGATGCGGGCGGAATCCACCCGGCTCATCTGGCCGGCGCCGATTCCGGCCGTCTGGCCATCCTTGGCATAGACCACGGCATTCGATTTGACATGTTTGCCGACCTTGAAGGCAAACTTCATATCATCAAGCTCCTGCGCCGTCGGCGCGCGCTTGGTGACGACCTTGAGCTCCAGATCCTCGACCATGCCGTTGTCGCGGCTCTGGACGAGCAAACCGCCGGAAACGGTCTTTGCCGTCAGTCCCGGCGCGCGCGGATCGGGCAGGCCGCCGGCCGACAGCAGCCGCAGGTTCGGCTTGCGAGCCACGATCGCCTTGGCCTCCTCGGTAACGTCGGGCGCAATGATCACCTCGGTGAAGAGCTTGACGATCTCCTCGGCCGTTTCGGCGTCCAATATCCGATTAAGGGCGATAATGCCGCCGAAGGCGGAAACCGAATCGCAGGCGAGCGCCCGCTGATAGGCTTCCACCAGGCTCGAGCCGGTGGCGACGCCGCAGGGATTGGCATGTTTGATGATCGCGCAGGCCGGCGCCTTTTCCGGCAGGAATTCGGCGACGAGTTCATAGGCGGCATCGGTGTCGTTGATATTGTTATAGGAGAGCT
Organism: Rhizobium aethiopicum; assembly: GCF_014197535.1. Taxonomy (GTDB): domain Bacteria; phylum Pseudomonadota; class Alphaproteobacteria; order Rhizobiales; family Rhizobiaceae; genus Rhizobium; species Rhizobium aethiopicum_A. The sequence goes on along the minus strand of NZ_JACIFV010000003.1, from coordinate 87,191 downwards.
GCTTGCCCTGCAGCAGCACTGCCGTCGAAACGCCCGGGCGCTTCTCGCCCGTCACGTAGAAGGCGGCCTTCTGGTGCGGATTTTCGCCGTAGCGCATCTCTTCCTTCAGTACGCCGCCGATGACGCGGTGGCGTGGCGTGTCGATCGCCAGCGCTTCGGCAAACCAGTTTGAAATCGTGGCATCATAGGCCGCGGTACGGGCATAGGCCTTGGCGGCCATGCGCTGGCGGAAGGCATAGGCGGTCTTGCCGTCATCCGCCGAAAGCTGCTCCTTGAACTCGGCATAATCCTCGGGGTCGGTCAGGATGGTCACATAGGCATGGTTCTTGGCCGATGCACGGATCATGGCCGGACCGCCGATGTCGATATTTTCGACGGTCGTCGGATAATCGCCGCCGGCCGCGCGTACCTCTTCGAAAGGATAGAGGTTGATGACGGCAAGATCGATGCCCTCGATGCCGTGCTTCTTCATCGCTTCCTGATGCTCGCTATCGTCGCGAATCGCCAGCAGGCCGCCATGCACGGTCGGATGCAGCGTCTTGACGCGCCCATCCATGATCTCGGGAAAGCCAGTGATCTCGGAGACGTCGGTGACATCAAGACCAGCAGCGGCGATCGCCTTATAGGTGCCGCCGGTCGACAGCAGACGCACGCCTCTTTCGGACAGCGCCCGGGCGAGCTCGACGATGCCGGTCTTGTCGAAAACGGAGAGGAGCGCGGTCTTGATTTCGACCTTGTCCGGGGCGGGGATCTTTTTGGAAATGACGGCCATGAACCTTCTCCGTTCGGGCTTCGGGAGATATCCGCTAGAGCATGAGGCCGAAAAGTGTGAGCGGCTTTCGGACGAGATCCTGCCTTAGCGACGTTTTCTTGCTGTCGCCGCGTTAGCACAGCTTTGACGCCACGCAAACAGCGCTGATGCTCTGCCTTTCGATTTAGTCCCGGATTCGAATTGGCCAGTCGGCCGTCCCGTTTAAGCTCTACGGGACAGGAACCAGCGGATCTCGGTCTTCTCGGCCAGATCGAAATCGATCTCGATCTGGTCAGAGCCGCAAATGCCGGAGCTGTCGGCAAAGAAGATGTCCTCGGAAATCAGCACTTCGTTGCCGGGGGCGGAGAACAGCCAGCTTTCGCCGTCCGGCGCCGTCAGCAGCACGGATTCTCCATCGCTCTGCTGCAGAACGATGGACGGATGAATATGAAAACGAGCGACGGCCTTCAGGGACTCGTCACTTTCATATCCTTCACGCAGGATGAGCCGGTCGTGGCCTGTCACCATCGAACCTGCGGCATTGAGCGTCAGCTCACGCTCGTGCAGCACGCCGAACGGCCTGAGATAACCGTCATGGCTGAGCTTTATGCTGTCGCGCCCATCCTCCGTTTCCAAACGTTCGACCGTGACGGTTTTCACCGGTTCGGTGATTGCGTGATCAAGGAAAGGCGAGTGTGAAAAACGGCTGGATGAGGTGTCGTTGAGGATGACGGTCGAATGCGCCGCGGTCGTGCGCGCCATCTGCACATAGCGGTGTCCGGCAAATTTCGGCGAGCCGGAATTGACGATGAAGCGATGGCGGCCGGACGACATTTCGAAGGAGAGGCTGCCGGCATGCGCGGTGCGTACTGCGCCGCCCGAAGGCGGCGTTCCGGTATCGGCGATGATAACCGTCTTGCCCCCGGAAAGCCGCTGGTAGCGCGACTGCGGCAAAGCTTTGAACGGCTGGCCGGCGGTCTCGTCATATCTGAGCACCGACATCAGCTCATTGGCCAGCGTCGAGGTTGCTCCGTTGAAAAGCGCCAGGTCCCCGTCCTGATGCCGGAAAAACCGCAGAGCCGGATACATGCGGTCGATGCCGGAGATCAGCTTCTGCGGCAGATCATGACCGAGATTGACGTAAGTCTGCCGCAGCGGCAGCAGGTCGAGCAGCAGTTCCAGGCCGATGCGCGGGTTGCGCGAGATATGGCCGCCATCCGGCAGAATCTGGCTATCGAATTGACGGTCGAGCGCCTGCGCCGCTCTTCGAAGCGTGGAGGCGCGGGCCGGCATGGCAACCGAGGCCATGGCGAGCGCGATGCGCAGCCGGAACAGTTCCAGGCCGCCGAGCGTATAGGGCGCCATGCGATGCAGGAACCTGACCTGGAAAGCCAGCGACTTCATGAAACGGCGATAGAAGCCGCGATCGGCATTCTGCAGCACGACAGGCGAATGCGACAGCCAGGCGATGACGCGCTGGGCGGTGACGTCGGTCTCCCAGGCAATTCCTTCCATACGACCGGCATGGATGGAAAGCCAGCTGTCGACGATGGCGCGAGCAGCCGCCGCGCTACGCTCCGTCTTGTGCGCCCGCATGTGCCGCAGCCAGCCGAAGCTGTGCAGGCGGGTCGCAAAAGGCCGCGAGGGCAGGGTGAAGGTGAAGGGCGATTTGCCGTTCGTTTCCAGCATGCGCCCGGCCAGAAGGAAACGTCCATTGAGAATTTCGTCGGCCACATGCGAATCGATGCCGCGAAGATCGGTCGGAGCGACGATCAGACGCTCGGGCGGTTTGATCGAATGGCGAATGAGCTTCAGGCGCAGCAATGCGACGCGGCGCAAGGCGCGCCGCCAAGCTTCCCGAACATACATGCTCGCAAAACGCCGACCGGACTGCATATTCTATTGTCTATTGACCCTCGTGGTTAAGAATAGGTGAAAAGCAGCCGATTTCATCGCCCACAATGAATTAATTCGTGACAAAGTTCGAATATACGAAAATTAGTGCATGTCATTCGAGGACATTCCGGCGTTTCTCAAAGAACGACGGACGTGCTGCCCTCGCAGGGGTGCGGATTTGGCGACGCGTTTGGGGCTCAATCAGACCGCTCGCCGCAGCACCGCCGCGTAGAAGCCATCGAGGCCGGAGGCGATGCCTTCTGGCATCTTCAGCATGGTCGGAAGCGTACGGAATTCGCCGAGCGGCGTGATCGCCGCTTCAAGACCGGGCCAGTCGCCCGCGCTGATCGGAACGCGCTCGATTGCGTCCGTATCGGAAAGAATGCGGGCGACGACCTCCTCGCCTTCGGCGGGATCGAGCGAGCAGTTCGAAAACACCAGCGTGCCGCCGGGCTTCAGCAAGGTCAGCGCATGACGCAGCAGCCGCTCCTGCAGCGCCGCCAGCCTCGCGATATCATCCGGCCCCTTGGTCCACAGCACGTCGGGGTGCCGGCGCGTCGTACCGGTGGAAGAGCAGGGGGCGTCGAGCAGGATCGCATCGAAGCCTTCCGTCGGCTTGAATGTCGTCAGATCTGTCGCAACCGTTTCCGCCTTGAGGCCAAGCCGGTCGAGATTCGACCGCAGCCGTCTTAGCCGGCTTTCCGACTGGTCGAGTGCGGTCACCGTGCCGCCGGCAAGGATGAGCTGCGCGGTCTTGCCGCCGGGCGCAGCACAGAGATCGGCGGCACGTTTGCCCGAGAGATCACCGAAAAGCCTGGCCGGAATGCTTGCCGCCGCATCCTGCACCCACCAGGCACCCTCGTCGAAGCCCTCCAGTGAAGGAATTCCGCCGTCAAAGGCGGCCAACCGCACGCCGCCCGTCGGCAGGGCAACGCCGTTCAGCTTCTTCGCCCAGGCTTCGGCGTCGGATTTAACGGTCAAATCGATCGCCGCAGGTTCGAGCTGCGATTGCGAGATCGCCATCGCCGCGTCGCGGCCATAGGCCTTTTCCAGCCGGGTGAGGAACCAGCCCGGCATCGGCGGAACCTTGCCGATCTCCTCCAGCACCTCGTCCTTTTCGCGGCCGAGCCGGCGCAGCACTGCGTTGACCAGCTTGGCGAAGCGGCGATTGCGTGGATCCAGGTTGGCCTGCTCGACGGCAAGATCGACAGCCGAATGATCCGGCACGTCGAGATAGAGGACCTGAGCAGCCGCGATTGCCAGAACATGGTGCAGGGCGCGCGCACCCTCCGGTAGCGGCGATTCCAGCAGCGAGGCAATTGCGGCATCGATGCGCGGCAGATGGCGCAGTGTCGTATTCAGAATGGCGCGGACAAGGGCGCGATCGCTTTCGCCAAGCGCCTTATAGGCCGGATTGCCATGTTCATGATCGAGAGCGCCGTCGAGTGGCAGCTTGCGGTCGACGACGGCAGCCAGAATTTTTGCCGCCGCCGCCCGGGCCTGCAGGCCGGGCTTGGCTGAAGCCGATCGGTCGGCGGAAGGTTTCTGTTTCCGGAATGGCTTTTTCCTGCCGTCTGAATTCAAGACCACGGACCTTTTGGCGGTTGCGAACCACCGCGACCCGTATTCGGAACAGAGCGCGATTTCCGCGACGGATTAGCAGCACGCACCGGTCCCGTCGAGACATTCATGCCGCTTTGCGCCATCTCCTGCAGCGCGGCAATGCGGTTTTCCGTGTTCGGATGGGTGGAAAACAGATTGTCCATGCGCTCGCCGGAAAGCGGATTGATGATGAACATATGCGCCGTCGCCGGATTGCGCTCGGCATCCACATTCGGCACATGAGCCGCGCCGCGGGCGATCTTTCCAAGTGCGGAGGCGAGCCAGAGCGGATTGCCGCAGATTTCGGCGCCGCGGCGGTCGGCCGAATATTCACGCGTGCGGCTGATCGCCATCTGCACCAGCATAGCGGCGAGCGGTGCGACGATCATCGCGACGAGAACGCCGATGAAACCGAGGGGATTATTGTTGTTGTCGCGGTTCCCGCCGAAGAAGAAGGCGAAGTTGCCGAGCATCGAGATCGCGCCGGCAAGCGTTGCCGTGATCGTCATGGTCAACGTGTCGCGGTTCCGGATATGGGCGAGCTCATGCGCCATCACGCCTGCGACCTCCTCGGGAGACAAGGCAGCGAGCAGGCCCGTCGAGGCGGCAACGGCAGCATTTTCGGGATTGCGGCCGGTTGCGAAGGCATTCGGCTGCGGGCTGTCGTAAAGATAGACCTTCGGCATCGGCAGGCCGGCATTACGGGCGAGATCGCGCACGATTGCAAAGAATTCCGGCGCATTTCGCTCATCGATCTGCTGCGCGCGATAGGCCGCAAGAACCATGCGATCGGAGTTCCAGTAGGAGAAGAAATTCATGCCGGCGGCGATGAGAAAGGCGATCATCATGCCGCCCCGACCGCCGATCAGAAAGCCGACGAACATGAAAAGCGCCGTCATGAAGGCAAGCAACATGGCAGTGCGAACGAGGTTCATTGCCAATCTCCAACTCCGATTTCGGCGTCGCAAGCTTTCATTCGCGGCGACCGCGCATTATGATTTGGTTATTCACCCGCCATTTTCAATATTTCCGGCAGGAGAAGGCGATGCAGGAAGCCGATAACGACAATAGCCAAACGCCGACGGTGGAGGGATCGGAGCCGCCGCGCAAGGTGCTGTCCCCGGCGGCCCAGCGTGCGCTTGCCGAGGCTGAGGAACGACGGAAGAACCAGCAGCCGCTGGAGCTGCCACCTGAGATCGGCGGCCGCGGCGGGGCCGAGCCGGCCCGCTTCGGCGATTACGAGATCAACGGCCGGGCAATCGATTTTTAAGCACGGATTGTCGGGCCCGAAATCCGGGCCTCGTGCAGGCCATCCAAATTCGGCCAGCCAAAACAAAGTGAGCCGCCCGGACTCGGATGGTCGGAGCGGCTCTGTATATCAGGCGGTCGCCTTGTTCTGCCGGTTGGCGATCAGATCGTCAACGACGGCGGGATCGGCGAGCGTCGAGGTATCGCCGAGAGCGCCAAAATCGTCTTCGGCAATCTTGCGCAGGATGCGGCGCATGATCTTGCCGGAGCGGGTCTTCGGCAGGCCGGGCGCGAACTGGATCTTGTCGGGCGCCGCGATCGGCCCGATTTCGGCGCGCACATGTTTCACCAGTTCCTGGCGAAGCGTGTCGGTGCCTTCGTGGCCGGCCATCAAGGTCACATAGCAATAGATGCCCTGACCCTTGATCGAATGCGGGTAGCCAACGACGGCCGCTTCCGAGACCAGATTGTGCGAGACGAGGGCCGACTCAACCTCCGCCGTTCCCAGCCGGTGGCCGGAGACGTTGAGCACGTCGTCGACACGGCCGGTGATCCAATAATAGCCGTCGGCATCGCGCCGGCAGCCGTCACCGGTGAAATACTTGCCCTTGTAGGTGGAGAAATAGGTCTGGATAAAGCGGTCGTGATCGCCATAGACCGTGCGCATCTGGCCCGGCCAGCTGTCGGCGATGCAGAGATTGCCGTCGGCAGCCCCTTCCAGCACCTTGCCCTCATTGTCGACCAGCTCAGGCTTGACGCCGAAGAACGGCGTCGTCGCCGAACCCGGCTTCAGATCAGTGGCGCCCGGCAGCGGCGTGATCATGTGGCCGCCGGTTTCCGTCTGCCACCAGGTATCGATGACCGGGCAGCGCTTGTCGCCGACGACATTGTAATACCATTCCCAGGCTTCCGGATTGATCGGTTCGCCCACAGTGCCGAGCAGGCGCAGCGAAGAGCGGGAGGAGCGCGTGACGAATTCGTCGCCGGCCCCCATCAGCGAGCGGATTGCCGTCGGCGCCGTATAGAAGATATTGACCTTGTGCTTGTCGATCACTTCCCAGAACCGGCCCTGATCCGGGAAGTTCGGCACGCCCTCGAACATCAGCGTCGTCGCGCAGTTCGCCAGCGGCCCATAGACGATATAGGAATGGCCGGTGACCCAGCCGACATCGGCCGTGCACCAGTAGACGTCGCCGTGATGATAGTCGAAGACATATTCATGCGTCATCGCCGCGTAGACGAGGTAACCGCCGGTCGTGTGCAGCACGCCCTTCGGCTTGCCGGTCGAGCCTGACGTATAGAGAATGAACAGCGGATCTTCCGCCTTCATCTTCACCGGCGGGCATTCCGGCTTCACCGTGGCGATTTCCTGATGATACCAGACGTCGCGGCCCGGCGCCCAGCCGGTCTTGCCGCCGGTGCGGCGCACGACCAGCACCTTGCTGACAGTGACATGCTGGCGGGCGGCGATATGGATCGCCGTATCGGTATTGTCCTTCAACGGTACCGGCTTGCCGCCGCGCACGCCTTCGTCGCAGGTGATGACGAAGGTCGATTCGCAATCGACAATGCGCCCTGCCAGCGCCTCCGGCGAGAAGCCGCCGAAGACGACGGAATGCACCGCGCCGATGCGGGCGCAGGCGAGCATCGCATAGGCTGCTTCGGGGATCATCGGCATGTAGATGGTGACGCGATCGCCCTTCTTGACACCATGCTTCTTCAACACGTTCGCTGTCCGGCAAACATGCTCGTAGAGTTCGTTATAGGTGACCTTCTTGTCGATATAGGGATTGTCCCCTTCCCAGATGATCGCCACCTGGTCGCCATTCGTCTTCAGATGGCGGTCGATACAATTGTAGGAGACGTTCGTCTGGCCGTCTTCGAACCATTTGATCGAGACCTTGCCGGTAAAGGAGGTGTTCTTGACCTTGGTGTAAGGTTTGAACCAGTCGATCCGCTTGCCGTGCTTGCCCCAGAACTTGTTTGGATTTTCGATGCTTTCCTCGTACCATTTCAGGTACTTATCCTTATCGATCAGGGCGCGCGCCTTTACCGGCTTCGTGACCGGATAGATCTTCTCCGACATGGAACTCCTCCTCATGGGACATGCGACGGACCGCGAGCTATCTGGGCCCGAACTTCAAATCACGGCGATTCATAGCAGTTCGCATCGCCACGGCAATTAGACAAAGGTCATTTGATTTCGGAAGAATTGCAATTCTGCGACAGTCCAGTTATATAGCGCCATATTTCCCGGACATTGTGGTGACAATCCACGGACCGCGACCGGCGCGGACGATAGAAGGACTATATCCATGGCTCAAACATTGCTCATGCCGAAGGCGACTGCCATCTGGCTTGTCGACAACACGGCGCTGTCTTTCGATCAGATCGCGCAGTTCTGCAAACTGCACCCGCTCGAAGTCAAAGCCATCGCCGACGGCGAAGCCGCGCAGGGCATCAAGGGTCTCGACCCGATCTCGACGGGACAGCTTTCCCGCGATGAGATTGCTCGTGCCGAAGCCAACCCGAACCACAAGCTGAAGCTTTCCGAACCGAAGGTGCGCGTGCCGGAATCCAAGCGCCGCGGCCCGCGTTACACGCCGGTCTCCAAGCGTCAAGACCGCCCGAACGCCATTCTCTGGCTCGTCCGCAACCATCCGGAGCTGAAGGACGCGCAGATATCGAGACTCGTCGGCACGACGAAATCGACGATCGAGCAGATCCGCGAGCGAACCCACTGGAACTCCGCCAACCTGGCGCCGATGGATCCGGTGACCCTCGGTCTCTGCAGCCAGATCGACCTCGACATGGAAGTGGAAAAGGCCGCCAAGGGTCGTCCCCTGCCGACCGCCGCGGAGCTTGGCGCAACGCTGCAATCGGCGCAGGAGACCGAGCGCCTGACCCCGAGCTACGAGCGCGAAGAGGAAAAGGAAATCGACGCCGACGCCGTTTTCCGCAAGCTGAGCTCGCTGCGCTCGGCCCCGAAGGACGAAGACGAGGACGAGCAGTACTGAGATATCAGCCTTCTCATGCAAAAACCCCGCCGAAAAGGCGGGGTTTTTCATTGGCGTTGCTGTAGAGCATCTCACACAAGGCCGAGCAATATGCTGACCTTCCGGCAGCCTTCCCGCTGATTTCACATCGGCAGGGAGCCAAAACCACGCTTTCGCAGTGCCTCTGCGATCTCTTCCAATATCGCCGGATCATCGATGGTTGCCGGCATTTTCCAGGGTATGCCGTCAGCGATCTTCTGCATGGTTCCGCGTAGGATTTTGCCGGAGCGCGTTTTCGGCAATCGGTTAACGGTGATGGCCGTTTTGAAGGCCGCGACTGGGCCGATCGACTGGCGGATCATCGCCACGACCTCCGATTCGATCGCCGGCGTTTCACGGGAAACATCGCGTTTCAGCACCAGGAAACCACATGGAACCTGGCCCTTCACCGCATCGGTCACGCCGATGACCGCGCACTCGGCGACATCGGGATGGCGCGCGCAGACCTCCTCCATCGCCCCGGTGGAAAGCCGGTGACCAGCGCAATTGATGATGTCATCAGTGCGCGACATGACGAAAAGATAACCGTCCTCGTCGACACAGCCGGCATCGGCGGTCTTGTAGTAGCCAGGAAATTCATCGAGGTAAGCCGACCGGAAGCGATCGTCGGCCTTCCAGAGGGTCGGCAGGCAACCCGGCGGCAAGGGCAGCTTTATGACAATATTGCCGAGCGTTCCCGCCTCGACCGGGTGACCGGCATCGTCGAGCACCGCGATGTCATAACCGGGCATCGGCAATGTCGGTGAGCCATGCTTGACGGGGAGGGCGCCAAGACCAAGCGGATTGGCGGCGATCGACCAGCCGGTCTCCGTCTGCCACCAGTGATCGATGACCGGCACGCCGAACATGCGCTCCGCCCATTTCAGCGTTTCAGGGTCCGCCCTCTCGCCGGCCAGAAACAGCGCCCGGAAATCCGGCATTGGATATTGGCGCAGCAGTTCGCCCTCGCCATCCTCCCGCCGGATGGCGCGGAATGCAGTCGGCGCCGTAAAGAGCACACGCACCCTATATTCCGAGACGATCCGCCAGAAGACGCCGGCATCCGGGGTGCCGACCGGCTTTCCCTCGTAGATCAGCGTGGTCACGCCCGCGATCAGCGGTGCATAGACGATATAGGAATGGCCGACGACCCAGCCGATATCGGACGCCGTCCAAAAGACTTCGCCGGGCCTGAGGCCGTAGATATTCCGCATCGACCAGTTGAGCGCGACCATATGGCCGCCGTTGTCGCGCACGACGCCCTTCGGCTGGCCCGTGGTGCCGGAGGTGTAGAGGATGTAGAGCGGATCGGTCGACTTGACGGGAACACAGGCCACCTCCGCGCCGCGATGGCGCGCCACCGCCGCCTCGAAATCCTGGTCGCGACCGCCGGCGAGTTCTGCCTGAAGCTGCGGCCGCTGCAGCACCAGGCAGCGCTCCGGCTTCATCCGCGCAAGCTCGATCGCCTGATCGACCAGTGGCTTATAGGCGACGGTGCGGCCGGGCTCGAGGCCGCAGCTCGCGGTGATCACCAGCTTGGCACCGCTGTCGTCGATGCGCGCCGCAAGCTCGCTGGCGGCAAAGCCGCCGAAAACGACCGAATGGACCGCACCGATGCGAGCGCAGGCGAGCATGGCAAACACCGCCTCTGGGACCATCGGCATATAGAGGATCACGCGGTCGCCCTTCCCGATGCCGATCTCAAGCAGTGTTGCTGCGATCGCCTTCACCTCGCCGAGCGCCTCGTCATAGGTGAAACGGCGCTTCTCGCCGGTCATGGCGCTGTCGAACAGGATCGCCGTCTCGCCGCCGCGTCCGGCCGTGGCATGCCGATCCAGGCAATTGTAGCAAGTATTGGTCTCAGCCTCTGAAAACCAGCGGCCATAGACGCCTTCATCGGGTGAAAAGATCCGCTCCGGAGGCTTGAACCAGTCGATATCGGCGGCGGCTTCGCGCCAAAAGCCTTCGGGATCCTGTTTCCAGGCCGCATAGACCTGATGATAGCCGTTTTGCATCTGCTCCTCCCCAGGACATGCAAGCCTCGATATCAATTTAGGCTGGGCCGGGGAGGACGGAAAGCCCGACGAAAGCAGGTATCAGCGCGCGCCGAAAATCGCCGACCCGACGCGTACGCTGGTGGCGCCGAAGGCGATCGCCGTCTCATAATCGCCCGACATGCCCATGGAGAGTTTTTTGACACCGCATTTCAGTGCGAGCTTTCCGAGCAGGGCGAAATGCGGCCCCGGATTTTCGTCGGCCGGCGGAATGCACATCAGCCCGTCGATGGACAGGCCGAGCTGATCGCGGCAGAGGGCGACGAAACCAGGCGTATCCTCGGGAGCGATGCCGGCCTTCTGCGGTTCCAGCCCGGTATTGACCTGGACGTAGAGCCGCGGCGTCCTGCCTTGCCGCTTCATCTCTTCGGCAAGGGCGCGGGCGATCTTTTCGCGGTCCACCGTTTCAATGACGTCAAAAAGCCCGACAGCATCCGCCGCCTTATTCGATTGCAGCGGCCCGATCAGGTGCAGTTCGATATCAGGGTACTCGGCTTTCAGATCAGGCCATTTGCCCTGGCTTTCCTGCACCCGGTTCTCGCCGAACACCCGCTGCCCGGCCTCGATGGCCGGGCGGATCGCATCCGCCTCGAACGTCTTCGATACGGCGACGAGCTGAACGGAACCAGCCGGACGGCCTGCCTGGCGTTCCCCAGCCGCGACCCGCGACCGCACGTCATTCAACCGCTCTTGAAGGTCCATCGTTCTGCCTCGACATATCAGCGTGAAAAGATTTGGCAATGAACTAGCCAGCCATTCCGTGCTTGCCAAGACCCGCGCTGGTGAAATCGCTTCGGCGGCATGAAGATCGGACGCTTGCAACGCCTGCAAAACTTGACGCTACGGTGGTTTCATGGTGAAGGTCTCGACCAACTCCCCTGATTTTCCGGAATTTTGAATACCATGGCCACCGAACGTTATAATCCGCGCGATGCCGAGCCCCGCTGGCAGCAAAAATGGAACGAAGACAAGGTCTTCGAGACCGACAATTCGGATCCGCGCGAAAAATATTATGTTCTCGAAATGTTCCCATACCCCTCGGGGCGCATTCATATGGGCCATGTCCGCAACTACGCCATGGGCGACGTGGTCGCCCGCTACAAGCGTGCCCGCGGCTATAACGTTCTGCATCCGATGGGCTGGGACGCCTTCGGCATGCCGGCGGAAAATGCCGCCATGGAGCGCGGCGTGCATCCCGCTTCCTGGACTTACCAGAACATCGCTTCGATGAAGGCGCAGCTGAAGGCCATGGGACTTTCGCTGGACTGGAGCCGCGAATTCGCCACCTGCGACGTCGACTATTACCAGCACCAGCAGCATCTGTTCCTGGACTTCCTGGAAAAGGGCCTGGTCTACCGCAAGCAGTCGAAGGTGAACTGGGACCCGGTCGACAATACCGTTCTTGCCAACGAACAGGTGATCGACGGCCGCGGCTGGCGTTCCGGCGCACTGGTCGAACAGCGCGAACTGACGCAATGGTTCTTCAAGATCACCGATTTCAGCCAAGACCTGCTGGATGCGCTGGATACGCTCGACCAGTGGCCGGAAAAAGTGCGCCTGATGCAGAAGAACTGGATCGGCCGTTCTGAAGGCCTGACGGTCCGCTGGGAGATCGTGCCGGAAACGGCGCCTGCCGGCGAGACCGAAATCACGGTCTACACGACACGGCCGGACACCTTGTTCGGCGCTTCCTTCCTGGCGATCTCCGCCGATCATCCGCTGGCCAAGGATGCGGCCGCCAAGAATGTTGAGATCGAAGCCTTCTGCGAAGAGTGCCGCCGCGCCGGCACCTCTCTCGCTGCGCTCGAGACCGCCGAAAAGAAGGGCATGGATACCGGCATCCGCGTCAGGCATCCGCTCGATCCCTCCTGGGAACTGCCGGTCTACATCGCCAATTTCGTTCTGATGGATTACGGCACGGGCGCGATCTTCGGCTGCCCGTCGGGGGACCAGCGCGACCTTGATTTTGCCCGGAAATATGGCCTGCCGGTTGTGCCGGTCGTCATGCCGAGGGATGGTGACGCCGCAAGTTTTTCCGTCGGCGACACCGCCTATGACGGCGACGGCGTGATGATCAATTCGCGTTTCCTCGACGGCAAGACGACGGAAGAAGCCTTCAATATCGTCGCCGACCGGCTGTCGGCGGCTTCCCTCGGCAATGCGCCGCAGGGCGAGCGGATGATCAATTTCCGCCTGCGCGACTGGGGCATTTCGCGCCAGCGCTATTGGGGCTGCCCGATCCCGGTCATCCATTGCGACGCCTGCGGCGTTATGCCGGTGCCGAAGAAGGATCTGCCGGTCAAGCTGCCGGAGGATGTAACCTTCGACCAGCCCGGCAATCCGCTCGACCGCCATCCGACCTGGCGTCACGTCGCCTGCCCGAACTGCGGCAAGGACGCTCGCCGCGAGACGGATACGATGGACACCTTCGTCGATTCAAGTTGGTATTTCACCCGCTTTACCGCGCCATGGGAAGCCAAGCCGACCGATCCTGAGGCGGCTAATCGCTGGCTGCCGGTCGACCAATATATCGGCGGCATCGAGCATGCGATCCTGCATCTGCTCTATTCCCGTTTCTTCACCCGCGCCATGCGCGAGACCGGCCATGTCGCCGCCACCGAACCCTTCAAGGGCCTTTTCACTCAGGGTATGGTGGTCCATGAGACCTACAGCCGCGGCTCCGGCGCCAGCCGGGAATGGGTGGCGCCCGCCGATATCCGCATCGAGGAGATCGACGGCAAACGCCATGCCTTCCTGCTGGCGTCAGGCGAAGAAATCGCCATCGGCTCGATCGAGAAGATGTCGAAATCGAAGAAGAACGTTGTCGATCCCGACGATATCATCGCCTCCTATGGCGCCGATACCGCCCGTTTCTTCGTTCTGTCCGATTCGCCGCCGGAGCGCGATGTCATCTGGTCGGAAGCCGGCGTCGAAGGCGCCCATCGCTTCACTCAGCGCCTGTGGCGGTTGATTTCCGAAGCGGCCGACGGCCTGTCGACCGTTGCCCCCGCACCGGCAAGCGAAGGAGAGGCTCTGGCAGTCTCGCAGGCGGCGCACAAGACGCTGAAGGCTGTTCAGAACGACTACGACAAGCTTTGGTTCAACAAGGCCGTCGCCCGCATCTATGAGCTCGTCAATGCGCTCGCCGCGCCGCTGACGAGGGTTGCGGCGGGTGAAGGCGACATCGCCTATCGTGCCGCCGTGCGTGACGCTGCCGAGATCCTGATCCAGCTCGTCGCACCGATGACGCCGCATCTTGCCGAGGAATGCTGGGCGACGCTTGGCAATGCCGGGCTGCTCGCCCGCACGGACTGGCCGCGTTACGTGGAAGCGCTGGTCATGGAAAATGACGTCATTCTGCCCGTGCAGATCAACGGCAAGAAGCGGGCTGAATTGACAATTTCTCGCGATGCAGATCAGAATGCCGTCACCAACGCCGTGCTGGAACTGGATGCGGTGAAGAACGTGCTGAACGGTCAGGCGCCGAAGAAGATCATCGTGGTTCCCCAAAGGATTGTGAACATTGTCGTCTGATATCTCCCGCAGGCTGGCTCGCAATGCCGGCATCGCCATGATCCTTGCTGCCTCGGCCTTTCTTTCGGCCTGCCAGGTTCGGCCGCTCTATTCGGAGAACTCGGGGGTCGTCGAAAAGCTGTCCTCGGTCGGCTTTTCCGATGCAGCCAGTCGCGTCGAGCAGCAGGTGCGCAATCACCTGATCTTCCTGGCATCGCGAGGCGCCGGCGAAGCGGTAAATCCACAATATCACGTCCAAATGCGCGCTACCTCGAGCGTCGCCGATACGCTGCTGCGGCAATCCGGCGATACATCGCGCGCTGGTCGCGTCACCGTCACCGTCACCTATACGCTGAGCGCCGTAGCCGACGGTCACGTGATCAAAGCCGGCAGTCGCCAGACGACGGCTCTGGTGGATTTCTCCGAACAGGAATTCGCCAAGCAAAGGGCGATCCGCGATGCCGAAAACCGCGCGGCCGATCAGGCGGCGGAATTCGTAGGAGCCGATCTCGCCGCTGCCCTCAGCCGCTGAGGGCGGGCAGGTGGCTGAAATCAAGTCCCATGAGTTCGAGACTTTCCTGCAGAAATCGGCCGGGAACTATCGGATTTTCGTCGTTTACGGGCCGGATCGGGGTCTGGTTTCCGAACGTGCCGGCCAGATCGCCGGCAAGACCGGCGTCGCACTCGACGACCCTTTCTCGCTGACCAAACTCGATATCGGCGATCTGCAGAAGGATCCCGGTCGCCTGGTTGACGAGGCTCGGTCTATCGGCTTGTTCGGCGGCGAGAAACTCATCTGGATCCGCGGCGCCGCCAACGAAAAATACTTGGTCGACTCGCTGACACTGCTGGCCGAGAAACCGCTCGAAGCCGCCTACCTGATCGTCGAGGCCGGCGACCTGAAAAAAGGATCCCTGCTTCGCAAGACTGCGGAAGTCGCACGATCCGTCATGACGATCCCCTCCTACGCCGACGATAGCCGGGCTCTGAACGGCTTGATCGACGCTGAACTCGGGGCGGAGAAGCTTGGCATTACCCCGGCAGCCCGTCAGGCGCTGATCGCACTGATCGGCGGTGATCGCATCGCTTCTCGTAACGAAGTGCGCAAGCTCGCCCTTTATTGCAGCGGACTCAATACGGTCGAGGAACATCACGTTGCCGAAATAATTGGCGACGCCAGCGCGATCTCCGTTGATGACGCCGTCGATGCCATCCTCAGCGGTGACCTCAACGGTTTTCTGCATGCCATGCAAAAGATCAGCAGTTCAAAAACCGCGATCTTTCTGGTGCTGCAGGCCTGCCTGAAGCAATTCCAGCTTCTGGACATGATGCGCGCTGAAATGGAAGAAAAGCGGGTGCAGGCGCCTCAAGTCATGCAGACGATGGGTCGGCATCTGCATTTTCGCCGCAAGCCGATCATTGAGCAGGCGCTCCGCCACTGGTCGGCGGAAAACATCGCGCGTGAATCCAATCGCCTGCAGGCGGCGATCCTCCAGAGCCGACGGCGGCAGGTGCTGGAAGACAGTGTTGCGATGCAAACACTTCTCTCCACCACCCTTCAATCCGGTCGCAAATCCGGGTGATCATCGCCTTTCCAGCAGGCGGCAGATTTCCTCGAGCTGTTCCAGCGACTTATAGGAAATTTTGATCTGGCCGCCACCGTTCTTGTGATTGATTGAAACCTCAAGGCCGAGCGCATCGGAAAGCGTCCGCTCCAGCGCCAGCGTATCCGAATCCTTCTGATCGCGACGGAGGGCCGGCTGCTGCGGCTCCGATTGCGCCTTGATATTGTTCTGCGCCAACTTCTCGGCATCACGCACCGACATGCCCTTGGCGACAATGGTGCGGGCAAGGCTTGCCGGGTCGGGCGTCGACACAAGCGCGCGGGCATGGCCGGCGGAAAGGCTGCCGGCGGCGAGAAGATCGCGAACCGGATCGGGCAATTTCAGCAAACGCAACGAGTTGGCGACGTGACTCCGGCTTTTACCGATGATCTCGCCAAGATCATTTTGGGTGTAGCCATATTCGGCGATCAGCTGCTCATAGCCCAATGCCTCTTCGAGAGGATTGAGATCCGCTCGCTGCACGTTTTCGACGATCGCAATCTCAAGCGCGGTCTTGTCGTCAACGTCGCGAATAATGACGGGAATTTCGATCAGGCCGGCGAGCTGAGCTGCCCGCCAGCGCCGTTCGCCGGCAATGATTTCATATCTGTCTTGCGACATCGTCCGCACCACGATCGGCTGAACGATACCGTGCTGACGGATGGAACTCGCAAGATCGTGCAGTTCGGTGTCATCGAAGAAACGACGCGGATTGCGCGGGTTGCGGCTGACGAATTCGATCGGAATCATCCGGTCGGCGCTGACGGTGCGTTCAGCTTCGACCGGAACAGGCTGATCCATTTCACCAATCAGTGCTGCAAGGCCGCGACCCAGTCGTCTTTTCGAGACATCGTCATTCATAATCTACACTCACCTCATTCCGGAAATGATCTTACGCGGCCAGTCTCTGGCGCTCACGCTGAATGACCTCGGAGGCCAGTTGCAGATAGGCCTGGCTACCCGCGCATTTCAGATCATAGAGAATAGCGGGCTTGCCGTAGGACGGCGCCTCGGACACCCGGACGTTACGGGGAATTAACGTATGATAAACCTTTTCCCCGAGATGCGTCCGCACATCATTGACCACCTGCTGGGCCAAATTGTTACGCGCATCGAACATCGTCAAGACGATGCCCTGGATATCCAGCCGCGGATTTACTGTCCGACGAACCTGACTGACGGTCTCGAGCAGCTGGCTCAGCCCCTCCAGCGCAAAAAATTCGCATTGCAGCGGCACCAGCACCGAATGGGCGGCCGCCATGGCATTCATCGTCAGCAAATTGAAAGAGGGCGGGCAATCCAGAAGAATATAGGAGAATGCCATAGCCTCGGGAGAGGACAGTGCCTTCCGCAATTTGAACACCCGATCGCTCTGCTGCGAGATTTCCATCTCGATGCCAAGCAGATCCATGGTCGAAGGAACGATGAAGAGGTTGGGAACGGCTGTTTCCAGCGTCACGTCGCGGATCCCGCGGTCACCGACCATCAGGTCATAGGAGGAGAGCTTGCGGTCGCGGCGGTCGATACCGAGGCCAGTGCTGGCATTGCCCTGCGGATCCAGATCGACGATCAGGACACGCTCGCCGATAGCGGCCAGCGCCGTTGCCAGATTGATTGCAGTGGTCGTCTTGCCAACGCCACCTTTCTGATTTGCGATGGTTATTATCCGATGTCGTTCGCCAGCCATTGCTGCAATATCCGATCTGTTAAACCAAGCGCCGGAGGTTCGATACTTCCAAAATCACGGATTCCTGCTCGACGACGCTCTCATGTTCTATCAGATCGAATTCCCACCGACCACGGGCTTCGGCGATTTCCCTCAGGTAATCCCGGCCTTTGTGAAAAAACCCCCGGCAATTTTCCTTGCCAAGCATCCAGGGGGCTGAATAGCCGATCAACCCATCAAGATCGGCCAGGGCTCGCGCTGAAATCGCCTCGCAATCGCCGATCTCGCCAGGGGCGTCTTCGATTCGAATGGCATGTACGCTCCCCCGTGCATTCGTCTCCCGCAGCGCCGTTCGCAGAAACGCTGCCTTTTTATGGTTGCTTTCGACAAGATGCACCCATCCCTCCTGCAGCTCTGCCAGGAAGATTGCGGTAATCACACCGGGAAAGCCGCCACCGCTGCCGAGATCGACCCAGGTGACGGGCCGAGGGCAGATCTGAAAAATCTGACTGCTATCAGCAATATGGCGGTGCCACAGCGCATCGACCGTCGATGGCGCCACCAGATTGATCGTTTTTGCCCATTTCTGAAACAGCGTCGCGAAATGTTGAAGTCGTTCCTGTGTTTCACGTGAAACACGCAACCCGTTCAATTCCATTCTGAAAGACTCTCACATCTTGTATCAGGCGCGTTGGCGTTCAAATCCGCGCTGCCGACGCAGGTGCACGAGCAGCAGCGCAATGGCAGCAGGGGTCATGCCCTCGACAATCGCTGCCTGGGCAACGTTGAACGGGCGAGCAACACTGAGCTTCGCCTTGAGCTCGTTCGAAAGCCCCGAGAGCGCGTCATAATTAAAATCAGCCGGTATCCGCCGCTCCTCGTCGCGTTGTTGATCGGCGATCGCAGCCGCCTGCCGATCAAGGTAGACCGAGTAACCTGCCTCGATCTCCAACGCCTCCGCGACCTTTGGCCGGAGCCTACCCAGTTCCTCCGGCCAAACCTGTCGAAGTGCGGCGAAATCATAGGCCGGGTAAGACAAGAGATCGTAGGCCGTCCGGCGCTGGCCATCGAGGTTAATGTTCAAGCCCGCCCGTCGCGCCTCATTGGGCGTCACTGTCAGCGCCATCAGCTGGGCGCGCCCAGCGTCAATCTCGGCCTGATACCTGTTGAATCGCTCGGCGCGCTCGGCGCTCACACATCCAAGCTCCATAGCCAGCGGTGTCAGCCGCACATCGGCGTTGTCGGCACGCAAAGTCAGGCGGTACTCCGCACGCGAGGTAAACATTCGATACGGTTCCGTAACGCCGCGCGACGTCAGGTCGTCGATCATCACGCCGATATAGGAGCTTGTGCGGCTGAAATGGAACGGGTCCGAATCGGAACTGCGTAGGGCGGCATTCAGTCCAGCTGCCAGTCCCTGGGCCGCTGCCTCCTCATAACCGGTGGTGCCATTGATCTGGCCCGCGAGGAACAGACCTCTCAGTCGCTTGACCTCAAGCGATGGGGTAAGCTCTCTTGGATCGACATGGTCATATTCGATGGCATAACCCGGCTGCAGTATCCTCGCCGATTCGAGTCCCGGAATGGTCTTGATGAAGGCGGCTTGAACTTCGGCCGGCAGCGACGTTGAAATGCCGTTCGGATAAACCGTGTCGTCATCCAGTCCCTCGGGTTCCAGAAAGACCTGATGTCCGTCGCGCTCCCCGAATTTCACCAGCTTATCTTCGATGGACGGGCAGTAACGCGGTCCGACGCCTTCGATCTGCCCGGAATACATCGCCGAACGCTTGATATTCTCGACAATGATGCGGTGTGTCGCCTCGGTGGTCCTGGTAACGCCGCATTCGACCTGCCGTGTGGTGATGGAATCGGTCATGAAGGAAAAGGGCACGAGTTCCTCATCCGCACCCTGTCGGCCGACGGACTGCCAGTCGATCGTCTTACCATCCAGCCGGGCCGGCGTTCCGGTCTTTAACCGTCCCAGCCGCAGCCCCAACCCCGCCAGGGTGGCGGACAGACCGATCGACGGAGCTTCGCCGACGCGACCGGCCGGCGTCTTTTCAGAGCCGATATGAATAAGACCGCGCAGGAAGGTGCCGGTTGTCAAGACCACGGCCGGCGCCTGCAGCCGTCGGCCGTCTTTCATGATGACGCCAGCAACACGGCCATCGATCACATCGAGATCGAATGCGTCGCCCTCGATAATGTCCAAGCCTGGCGTCGCTTCGATTGCAGCGAGCATCGCCAGCCGGTAAAGCTTTCGATCTGCCTGGGTCCGTGGACCCCGCACGGCCGCACCCTTTTTGCGGTTCAGCATTCTGAACTGGATGCCGGCAACATCGGCAACGCGGCCCATCAGGCCATCCATCGCGTCGATCTCACGAACCAGATGTCCTTTGCCGAGCCCGCCGATCGCCGGATTGCAGGACATGATCCCGATCGTGTCTCGTCTGTGGGTAACGAGCGCAGTTATCGCACCGAGGCGCGCAGCCGCACTGGCCGCCTCAGTCCCTGCATGGCCGCCGCCGATGACGATCACATCATAGCCACTATCGGTCATATCAAAACTCCAAAACAGCAGGGTTTCTCGTGAACCTGAGGGCGCTCCGCCGGAAAAGGTTTCACGTGAATCACTTGCCGATGCAAAACTCCGAGAAGATCACGTCGAGCAACTGTTCGACGTCCACCCGCCCGGTAATTCTCCCCAGGTATTCAGCCGCAAGCCGAAGGTGCTCGGTGCGCAGTTCAAGATCTGCGTCAATCTCCAAGATTGCCGCGTCGAGCGCTGCCAAACATTTCGTCAGCGAATCCTTATGCCGCTGTCGGCTGGGGATGGCCAGAGACAGGCCACTGAAACGCTCGGCGACAACGCGCCCGATCAGCTGACGCAACTCCGACAGACCGTCACCGGTCAGCGTCGAAATCTTCAGGTCATAGCGATCCGAACCAGTCTCAACGAGATCCTTCTTCGTTCCGACAGTAACATGGGGCAAAGTCTGCTCCAAGTCACCGGGGATCGTCGGATTGCTCATGTCGACCAGCAGCAGCGCAAGATCGGCATCACGAAGCGCAACATGCGCGCGCCGCACGCCCTCCATTTCCACCCGGTCGTCCGCCTGGCGCAGACCGGCGGTGTCATAGAGTTTGACAAGATAACCGTCAATATCGAGATCAACCTGCAGCACATCACGGGTCGTTCCGGCAATGTCGGTGACGATTGCGACGTCACGCCGGGCCAGAGCGTTCAGCAGGCTCGATTTTCCGGCATTCGGAGCGCCGGCGATCACCACTTTAAAGCCGTCCCTGATGATTTCGCCCGCCGAGGACGCTTTGAGATGAAGGCCGATATCGTCGCGAAGCCGCGTCATGTCGGTCCAGACCATATCCGAGACGGAGCCCGGAACGTCGTCTTCGTCGGGAAAATCAAGCTCCGCCTCGATCAAGGCCCGAGCCCGGGTTAATCGTTCCGCCCACGAATCGTAAATTGCCGAGACACCGCCGGCACTCTGCTCCACGGCAAGACGGCGCTGCATTTCGGTTTCGGCGCCGATCAGGTCGGCGAGCCCCTCGATCTCGACAAGATCAAGCTTGCCGTTTTCGAAGGCCCGCCTCGAAAACTCGCCCTCATTGGCCATACGAACACCTGGGATATCGCCAAGTTCGGAGAACAATGCTGCCAGCACGGCCTTACTGCCGTGGACCTGCAACTCGGCCACATCCTCGCCGGTAAAGGAGTATGGGGCGGGGAAAAATAGCACTAAGCCGTTGTCGATCGGTTGGTTGTTACGAGTCCGAATCGTTCGGTAGGAAGCCGTTCGGGCAGCCGGTGCCGACCCCGCCAGCCGGATCAATATATCTCTGGTCAGCGGACCGCTGATGCGGACGACCGAAACACCTGCGGGCGGAGCGCCGCTCGAAAGCGCATAGATGGTATCATTCAACAGGGCCATGCGTCCGGTTTTCAGTTCGAGTCCGTATCGATTCCCTTAAACAAAAAGCTGGCGACATCGAGACGATGCGCCAGCTCTTATAGGAGGAATCCGGCTAAGGATCAGGTGTTCATCGACTCGAAGAAGTCCGAATTGTTCTTCGTCTGTTTGAGTTTATCGATCAGGAATTCGATCGCATCGGTGGTACCCATCGGCGCGAGAATACGACGCAGAACGAAGATCTTCTGCAGGTCCTGGCGTGGAACAAGAAGGTCTTCCTTGCGTGTGCCGGACTTCAGAATGTCCATCGCCGGGAAGATGCGCTTGTCGGCAACCTTGCGGTCAAGGACGATTTCGGAGTTGCCGGTACCCTTGAATTCTTCAAAGATGACTTCGTCCATGCGGCTGCCGGTATCGATCAACGCGGTCGCGATGATCGTCAGAGAACCGCCTTCCTCGATGTTGCGCGCGGCGCCGAAGAAGCGCTTCGGCCGCTGCAGCGCGTTGGCATCGACGCCGCCCGTCAGAACCTTGCCGGAGGAGGGAACGACCGTGTTATAGGCGCGGCCGAGGCGCGTAATCGAATCGAGCAGGATGACGACGTCGCGCCCGTGCTCGACCAGACGCTTTGCTTTTTCAATGACCATTTCGGCCACCTGGACGTGACGCACTGCCGGCTCGTCAAAGGTCGAGGAGATAACCTCGCCGCGAACCGAGCGCTGCATGTCGGTCACTTCCTCGGGACGCTCGTCGATCAGGAGGACGATGAGGTAACATTCCGGATGATTGGCCGTGATCGAATGCGCGATGTTCTGGAGAAGCACGGTCTTACCGGTGCGCGGCGGCGCGACGATCAGTCCGCGTTGGCCCTTGCCAAGCGGCGCCACCAGGTCGATCACACGCGGCGACAGATCCTTGGAGGTCGGGATCTCGAGTTCCATCTTGAAGCGCTCATTCGGATAGAGCGGCGTCAGGTTGTCAAAATGTACCTTGTGACGAATCTTTTCCGGATCGTCGAAATTGATGGTGTTGACCTTGAGCAGCGCGAAATAACGCTCGCCTTCCTTTGGCCCGCGGATCGGTCCCTCGACCGTGTCGCCGGTTTTCAGCGAGAAACGGCGGATCTGCGACGGCGAGATGTAGATGTCGTCGGGACCAGGCAGGTAGTTTGCATTCGCCGAGCGCAGGAAGCCGAAACCGTCCTGCAGCACCTCGACGACCCCTTCACCGATGATTTCCACATCCTGGCTGGCAAGCATTTTGAGGATCGCAAACATCAGCTCCTGCTTGCGCATCGTGCTTGCATTCTCGACCTCGAGCGATTCGGCGAAAGCCAGAAGATCCGTCGGGGATTTGCTCTTAAGTTCCTGAAGCTTCATTTCAGCCATGAAGTGACCAATACTCTTTTCAATTTCGAAGGGGAAAGGCGATGTTGGGTCGTATTCGGTACTGCGAAAGGGGCTCGCAGACGACTGAAATCTACACACATGCCACGTAGATGAGATGCGCGGAAAATAGCGACTCGTTATCGCCGCCGCAAGGGGGCTGCTTAAAATGAAGCAAATTTAACCTGAGGGAGGATTTCTCCTCAGAATGGCTTCACCACCACGAGGATCACGATCGCGATCATCAGCACTGTCGGCGCCTCGTTCATGAACCGCCAGTAGCGCGCAGAACGGCGGTTTTCGTCCCGCTCGAACGCGCCCACGGCGCTGCTGAAGAACATATGGATCGCGGTCAGCAGCGCCACCAGGCCGATCTTTGCATGCAGCCAGCCGCCCTGGAACCCGTAGACCGACCAGGCGAGATAGAGACCGAAGATCCAGGTCAGCATCATCGCCGGCGTCATGATGAGGCGAAGCAGCCGGCGCTCCATCACCTTGAAGGTTTCCGACTGCACCGAGCCTGGTTCGGCGTCGGTATGATAGATGAACAACCGCGGCATATAGAACAGCCCTGCCATCCAGGAGATGACCGCGATGATATGAAGCGCTTTGATCCAGAGATAGAGGTTGTCGGGATTCCAGGCGAAAAGCCCAACTGCCATCAGCGCGAAGAAGACGAGCGCAAAATGCGCGCGGCGCCGGGCGTAAGCGCCGGCTCTGCGATCCGTCTGCTTTTCCATCGTCATGCCTGTGGCATCCGTGAGCCCCGCACGCGCTCGACCAGCAAACGCACATGCTCGGGATCGGCTTGCGGCGTGATGCCGTGGCCGAGATTGAAGATCAGCGGTCCATTGCCGAGATGATGCAGAATATCGTCGATACCCTCTTCCAGTGCTCGGCCGCCGGCAACGACGCGCATCGGATCGAGATTGCCCTGAACCGGACCATCCTTCTGAAGTTCGGCGGCAAAGGCCAACGGGACGGTCCAGTCGAGACCGATCGCATCCGCTCCGGTCTTCTGACGATAGGTTTTCAGCTGGTAGCCTGCACCCTTGGCGAAGGCGATGATGCGCGCCTGCGGCCGCCGCGCTTTGATCGAAGCGATCATCCGTGCAACCGGCTTGACGGCGAAGGCGTCGAACTCTTTCTCGCCGAGAACACCCGCCCAGGAATCGAAGATCTGCACGGCATCGGCGCCGGCGTCGATCTGCGCCACCAGATAATCGGCAGAAACGTCGGCAAGCAGCATCAGCAGATGCTCGAAGGCGCGAGGATGTTTGTAGGCGAAGAGACGGGCAGGGGCCTGATCCGGGGTGCCGTGGCCGGCGATCATATAGGTCGCAACCGTCCAAGGCGCGCCGCAGAAACCGAGCAGAGTCGTCTCTTCAGGCAATTCCTGCCGCAACCGCCGAACCGTTTCCAGAACCGGTCCGAGATAATCGACAACGTCGTCGCCGTTCAATCTGCCGATGCCCGCTTCATCGATCGGATCCATCTCCGGTCCATGGCCTTCAGTGAAACGAACATTCCGCTTCATCGCGTCGGGAATGACAAGAATGTCGGAAAACAGGATCGCTGCATCGAAGCCGTAGCGGCGGATCGGCTGCAACGTCACTTCAACGGCGTGATCGGGCGTGTAGCAGAGATCGAGGAAGCTTCCGGCCTTTGCCCGGGTCTCCCTGTATTCCGGCAGATAGCGTCCTGCCTGTCTCATCAGCCAGAGAGGAGGAGGGAAGACGCTTTCGCCGTCGAGAACCCTCATGATCTTTCGCCGCCTATCGCTCAAGCGCGTCTTCCCTATAAAAAATCAAAGATATTTTAAAAGGTTTCTATTTCTTAGAGTCGGTGTCTATCAAGGATTAAAATCTATCCACCGCCGATGCCATTTGTCGCGTGTTCGAAGAGGAACTCGAAAGAATTTCTCCGTTCCTGTCAAATTCCGGGGAGAATCCGAATCCGAAAGCGATTCCAGATCCTTGCCGGGGGACGCGTTTTTTCGTGCCTGTGGATAGGCTGTGGGCTGGTGGACGACAAGCCGATTTCATCCCCAGCCTCCACAGGAGCGGTCGAAACCCGTCCGGAAAATTCGAAATGTGGATAAGCAGGCATGTTTTCCCTTGCCCGAGGCAGCCTCGCCGCCTTAGCTCTCCATCATCCAGTCTTTTCAACAGGCAGCGGAAAATAACGTGGAGAACAGAACGAACTTCTTTCATCTGCACCTGATTTCTGACTCGACCGGAGAGACTCTCATCTCCGCCGGCCGCGCCGCTTCGGCGCAGTTCAGATCCGCTCAGCCGATCGAGCATGTCTATCCGCTGATCCGCAATCGCAAACAGCTGCTGCCGGTTCTGCAGGCGATCGATGATGCGCCCGGGATCGTGCTCTACACCATTGTCGACCGCGATCTGGCGAACCTGATCGACGAGCGCTGCGTCGAGATGGGTGTCGCCTCGGTCAACGTGCTTGAGCCGGTCATGAATGCGTTCCAGATCTATCTTGGCGCCCCGTCCCGCCGCCGTGTCGGAGCCCAGCATGTGATGAATGCCGGTTACTTCGCCCGCATCGAGGCGTTGAACTTCACCATGGATCATGACGACGGCCAGATGCCGGATGATTACAACGATGCCGATGTCGTCATCATCGGCATCAGCCGGACATCGAAGACGCCGACCAGCATCTATCTCGCCAATCGCGGCATCAAGACGGCGAACATCCCGATCGTCTACGGCGTACCCTTGCCGGAGAACCTGCTCGCGGCAACAAAACCGCTGATCGTCTGCCTGATCGCCACTACCGACCGGATTTCCCAGGTCCGAGAAAATCGTGTGCTCGGGACGACCCAAGGTTTCGACCGCGAGCACTATACCGATCGAGCCACGATCTCCGAGGAGCTGAAATATGCCCGCTCCCTCTGCGCTCGCCACGGATGGCCGCTGATCGATGTTACTCGCCGCTCGATCGAGGAAACGGCGGCTGCCATTGTTGCCCTCCGCCCGAAGCTGCGCTAAGCGCTGACGAAAAGCCGGGAGTGGAGAATCCATGACACCGAAACTCATCCTTGCATCGTCGAGCCCTTTTCGGCGGATGCTGATGGAAAATGCCGGTCTCTCCTTTGAGGCACATCCCGCAGAGATCGACGAAAGGGCGGTTGAGGCGCCGCTGGAAAAAGCCGGTGCGAAGCCGGATACCGTCGCCTGCATCCTGGCCAAGGCTAAGGCCGAAGATGTCAGCGCCCGTTTTCCCGAGGGTCTCGTCATCGGTTCGGATCAGACGATGTCGCTCGGCGACCGCGTTTTTCACAAACCGAAGGATCTGGCCGATGCAGCGAACCACCTTCGCGCCCTGTCGGGCACGACCCACCGGCTGAACAGCGCCATCGCGATCGTCCACGACGGCGCCGTCCTGTGGGAGCATGTCGGCCATGCCGAACTGACGATGCGACCCTTGACGGAAGATTTCATCGCCAGGCACCTGGTGCGGGTGGGTGACCGGGCGCTCTCCAGCGTCGGCGCCTACCAGCTGGAAGGCGAGGGCGTTCAACTCTTCGAGAAGATCGAGGGCGACTATTTCACCATACTCGGGCTGCCGATGCTGCCGCTCCTGGGAAAATTGCGAGAATTGGGGGCGATTGATGGATGATTCACGTGAAACACTGGGGCCGAATGCATTTGTCACGGGCTTTCCCATCAGGCATTCGCGCTCGCCGCTGATCCATGGATACTGGTTGAAGACGCTTGGCCTGCCGGGCAGCTACCGCGCCCACGAGGTGGCGCCCGATGTCTTTCCCGATTTCATTGCCTCGCTGAAGGACGGCAGTTCCGGTTTTATCGGAGGCAATGTCACCATCCCCCACAAGGAACTTGCCTTCCGGCTCGCCGACAAGCCGGACGATCTGGCGCATGAGCTCGGCGCCTCGAATACGCTCTGGTTGGAGGATGGCCTCCTGCATGCCACCAATACCGACGGCCGCGGCTTCACCGCCAATCTCGACGAGCGCCATCCCGGCTGGGACCGTCATGATACGGCCGTGGTCTTCGGTGCCGGCGGCGCAAGCCGGGCGATCATTCAGGCGGTCCGCGATCGTGGCTTTAAGGAAATCCACGTCGTCAACCGCACTGTCGAACGCGCACGAGAACTGGCCGATCGCTTCGGTCCGAGAGTTCGAGCCCATCCGGTGGGCGCGCTTGCCGAAGTCATGCATGGCGCCGGCCTCTTCATCAACACGACCTCGCTCGGCATGGATGGCGAAGCGGCGCCGTTGATCGATTTTGCGCCGCTTGCAGCGGATGCCGTCGTCACCGATATCGTCTACGTCCCCTTGAAGACACCGATCTTGAGGCAGGCGGAACAGCAGGGACGGCCGATCGTCGATGGTCTCGGCATGCTGCTGCACCAGGCTGTTCCCGGTTTCGAAAAATGGTTCGGCAAGCGCCCCGTTGTCGACGCGGCGTTGCGCGCTCTGATCGTTGCTGACATGGAAGTCCACTGATGCTGAAGATCGGACTCACCGGCTCAATCGGAATGGGAAAATCGACGGTCGGCAAACTCTTTGCCGAAGCCGGAATTCCCTTGAACGACTCCGACGCCGTTGTCCATGACCTCTACGCCGGCGAGGCAGCGCCGCTGGTGAATGCCGCTTTTCCCGGCACGATGAAGGATGGAGCAGTCGACCGGCATGAGCTGGGCCGCCAGCTCACGCTTGATCCCGAAGGCTTTAAACGCCTCGAAGCGATCGTCCATCCGCTGGTTCGCAAACGGGAAATGGAATTTCTGGCGCGACAGCAGGCAGACGGCGCTGAAATGGTTCTGCTCGATATTCCGCTGCTCTTCGAAACCGGCGCCTGGGAAAGAGTGGATGTGATCGTCGTCGTCAGCACCGATCCACAGATTCAGCGTCAGAGGGTGCTTGCGCGCGACGACATGACCGAGGAAAAATTCGACATGATTCTCTCTCGCCAGACGCCGGATGCGGAAAAACGACGCCGCGCCGATTATCTGGTCGACACCAGCCACAGCATTGCCGAGACGAGGACGCAGGTGCTTGAGATCATCGCCGAGCTGAAGAAGCGGATTGCCAAGGGAGATTTCCGGAATGCGTGAGATCATCTTCGATACGGAAACTACCGGCCTCGATAACCGCGCCGACCGTATCATCGAAATCGGCGGCATCGAACTCTTCAACCATTTTCCGACCGGCAACACGCTGCATATCTACATCAACCCGGGAGACCAGAAGGTCCATCCGGATGCGCTCGCGGTACACGGCATTACCGATGAATTCCTGAAGGACAAAAAGCCTTTCGCCGCGGTTGCCGACGAAATCCTCGCCTTCTTCGGCGACGGCAAGTGGATCGCTCATAACGCGACCTTCGATATGGGCTTTATCAACGCCGAATTCGCGCGCATCGGTTTGCCGCCAATCCTGCCGGACAAGGTCATCGATACGCTGTCGATGGCGCGGCGCAAGCACCCGATGGGACCGAATTCGCTCGACGCGCTCTGCCGGCGTTACGGCATCGACAACTCGCATCGTACCAAACACGGCGCGCTGCTCGACTCCGAACTATTGGCCGAAGTTTATATCGAGATGATCGGCGGCAGACAGGCAGCGTTCGGCCTGAGCATATCGGGTCAACCCGGCCAGGCGGCCCGCGGTGACATGGCGATGGAAGACGATATGGCGTTTGCAGCGACGCTCGAACGCCCTCGTCCGCTTGGCTCCCGCCTCAGCCAGTCTGAAGCGCAGGCGCATGAGGCGCTGGTCGCCAAACTCGGCGAAAAGGGCATCTGGGCGAAATACGCCAGCCCGAATTGAAAATGCCCGGGACCGGCCCGGGCATCCGCATGTCAGAATCAAAAGAATTCGATCAGTTCGGAACGGCCTGAACCTTGGCGCGGGCCTGTTCTTCGGCAACGCGCTGAGCGAACATCTGCGTGAAGTCGATCGGGTCGATCATCAGCGGCGGGAAACCGCCATTGCGGGTCACGTCGGCGATGATCTGACGGGCGAAGGGGAAGAGCATACGCGGGCACTCGATGAAGAGAACCGGCAGCATGTGCTCCTGCGGGAAACCGGCGACGCGGAAGACGCCGCCATAGACGAGTTCCGTATGGAACACCGTCTTGTCGCCGTCCTTGGCTTCGGCATTCAGCGACAGCACGACATCGAAATCCGTGTCGGAAAGCGGGTTGGCGTTGACGTTCACATTGATGTTGATCGTCGGAGCCTTGTCGCGGGCCTGCAGCGAACGCGGCGCACCCGGATTTTCGAAGGAGAGGTCCTTGGTATATTGCGCAAGGATCGAAAGAGTGGGGTTCGTCGCACCGTTGCTGTTGGTATCGTCTGCCATTGGCTTTTCCTCGAAGGGCATGGGAATGGTGCCGCCATCTAACATTTCGGGGAGGGCCTTACAACCCTGGGCGCAAGCCGCACCCGATCGCCGGCAAGACCTCAGTCACCGAGATGTTTGCCGGACCATGGCGAGTTCCGGTCCGGTTCCCTATGATAGTCCTCCTCGTCCAGATCGACCACCTTTGAATTCGGGTTGCGATCGCGGAAATCGGCTTTCGGGCGGTCGGAAAAGCCGCCTTTGGCGTTGACGACGACAAAGCGTTTGGCGATCGACCGCCAGACGAAATCGCGCACCGGCGGAATGAGAATGAGGATGGCGATGATATCCGTGAGGAAACCGGGAATGATCAGGAGCAGCGCGGCAATGACCGTCATCGCCGGCCTCAGCAGATCGCGTCCGGGCATCACGCCGTTCCGTCCTTCGCTCGACATCCGGCGCAGGATACCGATCCCTTGCCGGCGCAGCAGGACCACGCCGAGAGCGAAGCTCGCCATGACGAGCGCAAGGGTCAGCGCCAGGCCGATCGCCCGGCCGACGACGACGAAGCCGGCAATTTCGCCAAGCGGCAGCAACAGTATGAAAGCCGGCAGAATTGAAAAACGCATGGTGATCATGTCCCGGGTTTTGCCGGTCTCCTCGTGGCGCTGGCGAAGATGCCAGCCATGATTTGAATCATCTGTATAGGCGGACTATATGGGAGTACAAATCAGAGATGTTAACGGCGGTTGCGATACGACATGAGTTCGAACGACTTCATCACATTATTCTTCCTGGTGGCGGCGGTGCTGATCTTCTTTCAGCTTCGCTCCGTGCTCGGGCGCCGCACAGGAAATGAGAAGCCGCCGCGCGATCTCTATAGCCCGCGAGATGCGGCTCCGCCCGAAGCCGCTGATGCTGGTAAGGTCGTGACCCTGCCGCGCCGTGATGCGACGGCCGATGATGAGGATCGCTTCTCCGCCATCGACGCCTTTGCCGCACCGGGGACACCGCTGAATGAATCGCTGCGCGCGCTCAACAAGGCCGATCCTTCCTTCAGCCCGAAGGAGTTTCTGAACGGCGCCCGCATGGCCTACGAAATGGTCGTCATGGCCTTTGCCGACGGCGACCGCAAAACGCTGAAGAGCCTTTTGTCCCGCGAGGTCTATGACGGCTTCGAGGCGGCGATCGCCGAGCGCGAGGCCCGGGGCGACAAGGTCAAGTCCACCTTCGTCGGTATCGACAAGGCCGAGATCACCCATGCCGAGACGAAGGGCAGCGAAGCGCAGATCACTGTGCGCATCGTCAGCCAGCTGATATCGGCAACCTATGACAAGGCGGATGCGCTGATTGAAGGGGACGCCGAGAACGTCGCCGAGGTCAACGATCTCTGGACCTTCGCCCGCGACACCCGTTCGCGCGATCCGAACTGGAAACTTGTGGCGACCGAATCGGAACATGAGTGATCAGGCATCGGACTTCGTCCTGCAGGCCATCAGCTTTGATAATCTGGAAGGCTGGAAGGATGATGATCCCTCCAGCCTTTTTGAAGTGATGCGACGCTGCCGCCGGCAGATCACCGACGTCAAATCCTATCGCACCGGCTCGCTTGGCCTGAGCGCGGAGGATCTGCTTCCGCTTCTTGTGGACGCTGAAAATTTTACCCCGTCGTCGCCCGCAGTGGCGCGCGCCTTTTTCGAGACGCGTTGCCGGCCATTTCTGATCCGCCGCCAGGACGGCAAGTCCGGTTTCGTCACCGCCTTTTACGAGCCGGAGGTCGAGGTATCGGATCGGCCAAACGAGCTCTTCCGTTTTCCCTTCTACAGTCGCCCGAACGATCTGATCGATCTCGATGACGGCAATCGCCCCGCCGAATTGGATGGATCCTATGTTTTCGGCCGCTTGCATGATGACGGCCGCATTGGCGCTTATCCGGATCGCCGCGAGATCGATCAGGGCTTTCTCGCCGGTCGCGGCCTGGAAATCGCCTGGGCGAAATCGAAGGTCGATGTCTTCTTTGTACATGTGCAGGGTGCCGCGCGCCTGCGCCATCGCGACGGCCGAATCGGCCGCATCACCTATGCGGCGAAGGCCGGCCATCCCTTCTCGGCGATCGGCAAGCTCTTGATCGAGCGCGGGGAGATCGACCGCGCCGAGATTTCCATGCAGTCGATCCGCGCCTGGCTGGCCCGCAATCCCGAGCGGGTGGACAAGGTGCTATGGCACAACCGCTCCTATATTTTCTTCCGGGAAGCGGCGGTTGCCGATCCTGAGGCCGGTCCGATCGCCGCCGCCAAGGTGCCGCTTCTCCCCGGGCGCTCGCTCGCGGTCGACCGGATGATCCATACCTTCGGCTTCCCCTTTTTCATCCGCGCCGACAGCCTCACCCATCTTGATCACGGTCGCCCCTTCCGCCGGCTGATGCTGGCGCTCGATACCGGCTCGGCGATCGTCGGGCCGGCGCGCGGCGATATCTTCACCGGTTCGGGGGACTTGGCCGGAGAGCGCGCCGGCACCGTCCGCAACGATGCCGATTTCGTCATCCTCATCCCCAAAGCTGCCGCCGGACGATTCGACTGATGGCCAGGGATCGCAAGCTCAGCGCCGATGAGAGGATCCTGTGGGGCAAGGTTGCCCGCAGCACGCGGCCGATGCCGGGCAAGGCCGGTGAGCTTAGCGAACTCGATGCCTTTCTCGTCGAAACGGAAGCGGCGGCAGAACGGCAGAGAGCCGAAAAGCAGGCCTCCGTTTCGCCGACGGCGGCACAGCCGGCCCCACCGTCGACACCGAGGCAGCCGGCCAAGGTGCACCATCCGCTGGAACGGCCGGTCAAGCGCAAGATCGCCAAAGGCCGGCTGGCGCTCGAGGCGCGCATCGACCTGCATGGACTGGTGCAGAGCGAGGCCCATGTCATTCTTCTCGATTTTTTAATCCGCGCCCATGAGCGCGGCATGCGCCACGTGCTTGTCATCACCGGCAAGGGCAGCTCGCTGGGCAGCAAAGGTGCATTGAAGCGGGCCGTCCCCCTGTGGTTCTCGAAGCCCGAATTCCGCTACCTGATCTCCTCCTATGAGCCGGCCGCACAGCATCATGGCGGTGAGGGCGCGCTCTATATTCGTCTGTCGCGGCGGCATGGGGAAAAGTCATGACGCCCTTCGGAGAGGCGGTTCGCAGGCTGAGAGCCCGCAAAGGCGTCTCGCAGAAGGAGATGGCCGCAGCGCTGAACGTCTCTCCCGCCTATCTCTCGGCGCTCGAACATGGCAAGCGCGGCCTGCCGACATTCGACCTGCTGCAGCGCATCGCCGGCTATTTCAACATCATCTGGGATGAGGCCGAGGAACTGTTTCTGCTTGCCCGTTCCTCCGACCCCCGCGTCGTCATCGACACGTCAGGCCTGCCGCCGGAATATACCGATTTCGCCAACCGGCTGGCCCGGCGGATCCGTAAGCTTGACAGTGCTGAGATCGCCCGGTTATCGGCTGTTCTCGAAAATGGCGGCAAAGGCGACGGAAAAGCGTCATAATCCCCTGTTTTATGGCTGGTTCAGGGGACTTGCCATTGGGAACCGGGCTCAAAAAACCTATATACGAAGGTGAAGAAAGCCGGTGATTCGCAGGGCGCGCCGCCGCTTTACGACAACAGGGAAAATCTCGACAGAATGAGCGATACATCCGCGACGGAAAACGGCGTAAGCACCGAATATGGCGCAGATTCCATCAAGGTCCTGAAGGGCCTCGACGCTGTGCGCAAGCGCCCCGGCATGTATATCGGCGACACCGACGACGGCTCCGGCCTGCATCACATGGTCTACGAAGTCGTCGACAACGCGATCGACGAAGCGCTGGCCGGCCATGCCGACATCGTCACCGTCACTCTTAACCCGGATGGCTCGGTGACGGTCACCGATAACGGCCGCGGTATCCCGACCGACATCCATAGCGGCGAAGGCGTCTCGGCAGCCGAAGTCATCATGACGCAGCTGCATGCCGGCGGCAAATTCGACCAGAACTCCTACAAGGTCTCGGGCGGTCTCCACGGCGTCGGCGTTTCCGTCGTCAACGCGCTCTCCGTCTGGCTGAAGCTGAAGATCCGCCGCCAGGGCAGGATCCACGAAATGAGCTTCACCCACGGCGTGGCCGATGCGCCGCTGAAGGTCACCGGCGACGCGCCCGATGAGACCGGCACGGAAGTGAGCTTCATGCCGAGCAGCGAAACCTTCACCATGACGGAGTTCGACTACGGCACGCTGGAGCATCGCCTGCGCGAGCTCGCCTTCCTGAACTCCGGCGTCCGCATTCTGCTGACCGACAAGCGCCATTCCGATATCAAGCAGGAAGAGCTGCGTTATGATGGCGGCCTCGAGGCTTTCGTCGCCTATCTCGACCGTGCCAAGAAGTCGCTCGTCGACAAGCCGGTTGCCATCCGCGGCGAAAAGGACGGCATCACCGTCGAAGTGGCGATGTGGTGGAACGACAGCTATCACGAGAACGTGCTCTGCTTCACCAACAACATTCCCCAGCGTGACGGCGGCACCCATATGGCCGGCTTCCGCGCGGCCTTGACCCGTCAGGTGGTTTCCTATGCCGACAATTCCGGCATCACCAAAAAGGAAAAG
The DNA here is from genome assembly GCF_014197535.1 of Rhizobium aethiopicum. Lineage (GTDB taxonomy): Bacteria > Pseudomonadota > Alphaproteobacteria > Rhizobiales > Rhizobiaceae > Rhizobium > Rhizobium aethiopicum_A. The sequence goes on along the minus strand of NZ_JACIFV010000003.1, from coordinate 53,564 downwards.
GTGACGCTGCAGGGCGAAGATTGCCGCGAAGGCCTGACGGCGGTGCTGTCGGTCAAGGTGCCCGATCCGAAATTCTCGTCGCAGACCAAGGATAAGCTGGTTTCCTCGGAAGTCCGCCCTGTCGTCGAAAGCCTCGTCAACGAAGCGCTGAACACCTGGTTCGAGGAGCATCCGAGCGAAGCCAAGATCCTCGTCGGCAAGGTCGTCGAAGCCGCCGCTGCGCGCGAAGCGGCCCGCAAGGCTCGTGAACTGACCCGTCGCAAGGGCGCGCTCGATATCGCCTCGCTGCCCGGCAAGCTTGCCGACTGCTCCGAGCGCGACCCGGCCAAATCCGAAGTTTTCCTGGTCGAGGGCGATTCCGCCGGCGGCTCGGCCAAGCAGGGCCGGTCGCGTGAGAACCAGGCGATCCTGCCGCTGCGCGGCAAAATCCTGAACGTCGAGCGCGCCCGTTTCGACAAGATGCTCTCCAGCCAGGAAATCGGCACGCTGATCACCGCGCTCGGCACCGGCATCGGCAAGGATGAGTTCAATGCCGAAAAGCTGCGCTATCACAAGATCATCATCATGACGGACGCCGATGTCGACGGCGCCCATATCCGCACCCTGCTGCTCACCTTCTTCTTCCGCCAGATGCCGGAACTGATCGAGCGCGGCCATCTCTACATCGCCCAGCCGCCGCTCTATAAGGTCGCACGCGGCAAGTCGGTGCAGTATCTGAAGGACGAGAAGGCGCTCGAGGAATATCTCATCGCCCAAGGCCTGGAGGATGCGGCATTGAGGCTCGGCAGCGGCGAGGTCCGCACCGGGCAGGACCTGCGCGAAGTCATCCTCGATGCGCTGCGCATGCGCGCTTTGCTCGACAATCTCCATTCGCGCTACAATCGCGCCGTCGTCGAACAGGCAGCGATCGCCGGCGCGCTCAATGCCGAGCTCGTCAGCGATCAGGCAAGAGCGCAGGCATTGGCGAGCGAGGTCGCAGGCCGTCTCGACATCATTGCCGAAGAGACCGAACGCGGCTGGCAGAGCGACCTGGCGAGCGATGGCGGCCTGCGCCTTGAGCGCATGGTTCGCGGTGTCAAGGAAGTGGTGGTGCTCGACATGGCGCTGATCGGCTCCTCCGACGCCCGGCACATCGACCAGCTGACCGCGCGCCTCAAGGAAATCTATCAGACGCCGCCGTCGCTGCACCGGCGCGAAGGCGACATCGAGATTTCAGGGCCGCGCGCCCTGCTCGACGCGATCTTTGCCAGCGGCCGCAAGGGTCTCAGCATGCAGCGCTACAAGGGCCTCGGCGAGATGAATGCCGAGCAGCTCTGGGAAACGACGCTCGATCCGAATGTCCGTTCGCTGCTGCAGGTCAAGGTTGCCGACGCCACCGATGCCGATGGCCTCTTCGCCCGCCTGATGGGGGACGAAGTCGAGCCACGGCGTGAATTCATCCAGGACAATGCGCTGAGCGTCGCCAATCTCGATATCTGATCGAGATTTCTTCAACAAAAGCCCCGCCGGTCCTCGAATGGCGGGGCTTTCTTTGTCTGGTTTCCTCAGTTTGCGACGAAATGGCCGTTGAAGGCGAGCTCGGAGACTGGCTTGCGCTGGCTCGGGACTTCGCGCGCCTGGTTGCGTTCTGAAAGGACGCTCTTGTCGGCCAGACGGCCGACGGCAACGCCTGCTTCGACCCGGTAACCCTCCGGAATATCGAAGGTTTTTCTGATATCCTCATGTTTGATGCCGCCCATGCCATGGGCATAGAAGCCGGAAAGGCGCGCTTGCAGCGCCAGGTATCCCCAGGCTGCACCGGCGTCGAAGGAATGGGTGTAGCTCGGCTTTTCCTCGCCGGACCCAGCAACGCCGGTGAAGCTGCGTGAGACGACGAAGATCAGCGCCGATGCGTTCTTCGCCCATTCCTGATTGGCGTCGACGAGCAGTGCGACGAATTTCTCCCAATGCTCCGAGCCCTTGAGGGCATAAATGAAGCGCCAGGGCTGCTGGTTGGAAGAGGACGGCGCCCAATGGGCGGCTTCGAGCAGGCTGAGCAGCTGTGCCTCCTCGATGATTTCGCCGGTAAAGGCGCGGGGCGACCAGCGGTCGAGAAACATCGGATCGATCGGATATTGGGATTCGCGGTTATTGCTCTGCGTCATGCTTGTTCCAGGGTTGGGGCACAAAAATTGTTGAGGTCAATCGGTCCAGACGATGTCGAGTTCCTCGCGGAAGGCGAAACGCTTCAGATGATCGTCGATCACGCCCTGCATCCTTGCCTGCTGGTCGAGATCGGCAACGGAAAGCGTCATGGTGAGCGCCGCATCGTCGGCGGCGAATGTCACCTCGACGCTATCGCTGAACGGCACCCGGCCCTGATGCGGATCGAAATCGACGCTGAACTTGTGGCTCCAGTGTTTGCAGAGCTGCTGCAGGTAGCGGCTCGCATGTTCGGTGCGTACGACGGCCTTGGAGAGGTGCATGTCGAACTCCATCTCATCTTTGACAAGAGCATGTCGCGCAAAACTGTGCAGCGGTTTTGCGATAACGACATGCGTAAAACAAGGACCTAAAGCGCGGGCCAAGCGAATCTGAGAGATCGTGACGCGCTTTAGAACCAAGTCATATTTCCTGCTTCGCCGGCTTGGCAAGCGCAGTGTCGTCGCAGTTGGGTGGACGGACTGTCTCCATAAGAGCGGCCTTACGCGCGCGCCGAAGCAGGGTAATGGACTGCTTCAATCAATCGGTCGGAGCAGTGCGTATGCTGGTGAACGGAAAATGGACGGAAGACTGGCAGCCCGTTCAGTCAAAGGATGAAAAAGGCGGCTTCGTCAGGCAGATTTCGAGTTTCCGCAATTGGGTGACGCCGGATGGCCAGCCTTGGCCGCTACCATCTTTACGTCGCCTATATCTGCCCCTGGGCCTCGCGAACCCTGATTGGCCGTAAGCTCAAGGGACTGGAAGATGTCATTTCCGTCTCGGTCGTCGAACCGGTGCTGACAAAGCAGGGCTGGCGCTTCGGCGACTATCCCGGTGCAACGCCGGATCATGTCAACGGCACGACCTACATGCATGAAATCTATACGAGGGCAGCGCCTGACTTCACCGGCCGGGCCACCGTGCCGGTTCTTTGGGACAGAGAGAGGCAGACCATCGTCAACAATGAATCGGCCGATATCCTGCGCATGCTGAACAGCGGCTTCGGCGATCTGGCGAAAAATCCGATCGACCTTTATCTCGTCGAAAGACGCGCCGAGATCGATGCTTTCAACGAACGCATCTATCCCGCCCTCAATAACGGGGTCTATCGCGCCGGTTTTGCCACCACGCAGATCGCCTATGAGGAAGCCTTCGGCGATGTCTTCTCCTGCCTCGAGTGGATCGAGCCGAAATTCGAAGGTCGGTCTTTCCTCTTCGCGGATCACCCCACGGAAAGCGATATCCGCCTTTTCGTCACGCTGGTGCGCTTCGACGTCGCCTATCACGGCATCTTCAAATGCAATCTGCGCCGGCTTTCGGATTATGCCAATTTGCGCGCCTTCTGCCGGCGCATGCTGGATTGGCCGGGCATTGCCGAAACGGTGAATCTCGACCACATCAAGCGTGGCTACTACTCGGTCGAAAGCCTGAACCCGACGAAAATCGTTCCTGCCGGTCCGGATCTCTCCGAAATTTTCTAGGAACGCCGTACCGCTTCCGGGCAAAGCCGTAATGACACCGATGAATAATTCGTTCATAGGTGGCTGCAAATCCGTTTTCGATGAGGAGGCATTCCATGAAGCTGATGCGTGTTGGCGAAGCAGGTCGTGAAAAACCGGCGCTTCTCGATGCCGATGGCAAGATCCGCGATCTCTCGGCGCATATCGCCGACATCGGCGGCGAGGCAATCTCGCCGGCTGGCCTTGCAAGGATCGCCGCGCTCGATCCGAAGGACCTTCCGGAACTTGCGCCCAGCCGGATCGGCGCCTGCGTTGCCGGCACGGGCAAATTCATCTGCATCGGTCTCAATTTTTCCGACCATGCCGCCGAAACCGGCGCCACGGTGCCGCCGGAGCCGGTGATCTTCATGAAGGCGACTTCGGCGATCGTTGGCCCGAACGACACCGTTCTCATCCCGCGCGGTTCCGAAAAGACCGACTGGGAAGTCGAGCTCGGCGTCGTCATCGGCAAGACGGCAAAATATGTCAGCGAAACCGAGGCGCTCGACTACGTCGCCGGCTACTGCGTGTCGCATGACGTCTCCGAACGCGCCTTTCAGACGGAGCGCGCCGGCCAGTGGACCAAGGGCAAGTCCTGTGACACCTTCGGCCCGATTGGCCCCTGGCTGGTCACCAAGGATGAGATCGCCGATCCGCAGAATCTCGGCATGTGGTTGAAGGTCAATGGCCAGACGATGCAGAACGGTTCGTCCAAGACCATGGTCTATGGCGTCGCCCACATCGTTTCCTATCTCAGCCAGTTCATGTCGCTGCATCCGGGCGATATCATCTCGACGGGGACGCCGCCCGGCGTCGGCATGGGCATGAAGCCGCCGCGCTACCTCAGGGATGGCGATGTCGTCGAGCTCGGCATCGAAGGTCTCGGCAGCCAGAAGCAGAGCTTCGTTGCCGATCGTTAACGACGCTTCCTCAGCGGAACCTTAAGCTTTCCGTTCTATGGTGATGCCAGAGATCAACTCTCTGGCATTTCCTGTGCAGGTCTGGGACGTCCATGTTGCTGTGCAACAAAAACCTGTTAGTCTGCGTTACGTGCCAGCGTGCGGAAAGAGCCCGATGTCGATCAATCGACGTCATCTTTTCGATAGAGAAAGGCGGCGCCTTCTATGTTTTATCAGCTTTATGAATTGAATCATGCCGCCATGGCGCCGTTTCGCGCCGCGGCTGACATCATGCGATTTGCCTATGCCAATCCGCTGAACCCGTTTGCCCAGACGCCGTTTGGCCGTACGATGGCGGCAAGCCTCGAAATGTTCGAGCGCACGACACGCCGCTACGGAAAGCCTGAATTCGGATTGAAGCAGACGGTGATCGGCGATCAGACGGTTTCCGTTCGTGAAGAGATCGTCTGGTCGCGATCCTTCTGCAACCTCCTGCATTTCTCGCGCAACGTTCCGCCCGGCCGCGCCAGCGATCCCCGCATCCTGATCGTCGCGCCGATGTCCGGCCATTACGCGACGCTGCTGCGCGGCACGGTCGAGGCATTGCTGCCGAGTGCCGATGTCTACATCACCGACTGGATCGACGCCCGCATGGTGCCGATGACGGAAGGCACCTTCGATTTCGACGATTACGTCGATTATGTGATCGAGATGCTGCATTTCCTCGGTCATGACACTCATGTGATCGCCGTCTGTCAGCCGTCGGTGCCGGTGCTGGTCGCAGCCGCGGTGATGGAGGAGGCCCAGGATCCTCTGTCGCCGTCATCGATGACGCTGATGGGCGGCCCGATCGACACGCGCATCAACCCGACGGCGGTCAACAAGCTCGCCCAAGAGCGGTCGCTGCAATGGTTTTCCGACAATGTCATTATGAACGTGCCCTGGCCGCAGCCGGGCTTCATGCGACCTGTCTATCCGGGCTTCCTGCAGCTGTCGGGCTTCATGTCGATGAACCTTGACCGGCACCTCGTCGCCCACAAGGAGTTCTTCATGCATCTCGTGAAGAACGACGGCGAACCGGAAAAACATCGCGATTTCTATGACGAATATCTCGCCGTCATGGATCTGACCGCCGAGTTCTATCTGCAGACGGTGGAACAGGTCTTCATGAAGCATTCGCTGCCGAAGGGCGAATTGATGCACCGCGGCAAGCGCGTCGATCCGGCGGCGATCCGCAACGTCGCGCTGCTGACCGTCGAGGGCGAGAATGACGACATTTCAGGCGTCGGCCAGACCAGGGCGGCGCAGACCATCTGCGTCAACATCCCCGAAGATATGCGCATGCACTATCTCCAGCCGGATGTCGGCCACTACGGCGTTTTCAACGGCTCGCGATTCCGTCGCGAGATCGCGCCGCGCATCGTCAATTTCGTCCGCCAGCATTCTCGCGTCGCCGTCAAACGCCCGGTGCAGCGCGTCATCAAAGGCGGACGGACAGCGTGATTCAGTAACCTCTGAATTAGCAACGCCGATTCAAGGCTTTGTCCGATTTCGCCGGCAATCGTCTTGAAGGCGGTTCTTGCGGTTACCACATCGATTTCCAGCGTTCGGCATCTTGCCGGGCGCCGAAATCGAGGATACCGCACGATGAACCAGTCAGCATTGCTTCGACCGGATTGGACTCCGGCTACCATTGCCCTGATGATTCTCGGCTTCATGGTTTTCTGGCCTCTGGGTCTGGCCATGCTTGCCTATATCATTTTCGGCGATCGTCTGCGCGGCTTCAAGCGCGACGTCAATCAGGCGACCGATGGTTTCTTTGCCTCCTGCCGCCGTTCGCATGGCCGTCACCGCCCGCATTTCTCGACCGGCAATGTCGCCTTCGACGACTGGCGTAAGGCCGAGCTCGACCGGATCGAGGAAGAGCGCCGCAAGCTCGACGAAATGCGCGAGGAATTCGACGAATATCTGCGTGAACTCCGCCGCGCCAAGGACCAGGAAGAGTTTGATCGCTTCATGCGTGACCGCAAGAACGCCAAGCGCGACGATAACGGCCCGGTCGCAGAGTTCCAGACGCCGTAAAGGCTTAGAACATGTCGCGCAAAAGTGTGAAGCGGTTTTGCGAATCTGAAAGATCGCGACGCGCTTTAGGCGATGAAATGATGACCGGCATCTCACCGATGCCGGTTTTTCCATGTCTGCCTGCCTCGCAAATCGTTTAGATTCACCGGCGAATCGTATAGAAAGGCCCCATGTTTCCGCTTCTGAAGACACGGCCAAAGGCGCGAAAGCCGGCTCCGCCCGAAACGCGGACGCTCGACGTCGCCGGCCGGCTCATGCCGCTGACCATCAAACAGCACGATCAGGCGACCCGTATCACGCTGCGCATTGAGCCGGGCGGGCGGGCCCTGAAGATGACCGTGCCGAGAGGCCTGGCGGCGCGGGAGGTCAATGCCTTCCTTGATCGGCACCAGGGATGGCTGCTCACCAAGCTCGCCAAGTTTTCGATCGATACCGGCTTGAGTGCCGGCGGCAAGATCCTCCTGCGCGGCGTTTCCCATCGCATCGAGCACACGGGCAGCCTGCGCGGCTTGACGGAGGTGGTCTTTTTGGATGGCAGTCCTGTGCTGCGCGTCAGCGGCCTGCCCGAACATGTCGGACGGCGCATCGCGGCCTTCCTCAAGAAAGAGGCGCGCGCCGATCTCGAACGGTTGGCGGCGATGCATGCGGCAACGATCCGGGCGCCGATCCGCTCGATCTCGATGAAGGATACCCGCAGCCGTTGGGGTTCCTGCTCGTCGGAGGGAAATTTGAGTTTCTCTTGGCGTATCGTCATGGCGCCGCCTTCGGTGATCGACTATCTCGCCGCTCATGAAGTCGCCCATCTCAAGGAGATGAACCACGGCCCTCGCTTCTGGGCGCTCTGCAAGAAGCTTTGCCCCGGTATGGAGGACGCGAAATTGTGGCTGAAGCGGCATGGCAGCCAGCTGCACGCCATCGATTTCGATTAGACACAAGCCCCGCTAAATACAGCTTTCCATGCAAATTGGCTCGACTCTTGCCGCATTTCGTGTCACTTCGCTGCCATGAAAACCGATATCAAGATCTGCGGCTTGAAGACGCCCGAAGCGATCGATCGTGCGCTGAAGCGCGGCGCGACCCATATCGGTTTTATCTTCTTCGAAAAGAGCCCGCGTTATGTCGAGCCCGATGTGGCGGCAAAACTTGCCGAACCCGCCCGGGGCAAGGCGAAGATCGTCGCCGTCGTCGTCGATCCCACCAATGACGATCTGGACGAAATCGTGTCGCTGCTGAAGCCGGATATCCTCCAGCTCCATGGCAACGAGAGTCCCGAACATGTGCTGACCATCAAGGCGCTGTATGGTTTGCCTGTGATGAAAGTCTTTTCCGTGCGCACGGCCGACGATCTCAAACGCGTCGAAGCCTATATCGGCATCGCCGACCGCTTCCTCTTCGATGCAAAAGCGCCGAAGAATTCGGAACTGCCTGGCGGCAACGGGATTTCCTTCGACTGGAGCCTGCTCGGCTGGCTCGACGGCAGCATCGACTACATGCTGTCCGGCGGGCTGAACAAGGACAATGTCGCGGATGCGCTTGTGAACACCAAGGCACGTGGTATCGACGTCTCCTCGGGTGTCGAAACCGAGCCCGGCGTGAAGAGCGTCGCGATGATCGATGAATTTTTCGATGCGGTCGAAAGGGCGGATATGCCTGTGACGGCCTCAGGGAGTTGAGAGTGAACGAAACGCCTAAACCGAATTCCTTCCGTTCCGGGCCCGATGAAGATGGCCGCTTCGGCATTTATGGCGGTCGTTTCGTTGCCGAAACGTTGATGCCGTTGATCCTCGATCTGCAAGATGAGTGGAACAAGGCGAAGAACGATCCGGCCTTCCAGGCGGAACTGAAGCATCTTGGCGCCCACTATATCGGCCGGCCTAGCCCGCTTTATTTCGCCGAACGGCTGACGGCCGAACTCGGTGGCGCGAAGATCTATTTCAAGCGCGAGGAGCTGAACCACACCGGTTCGCACAAGATCAACAATTGCATCGGCCAGATCCTGCTTGCCAAGCGCATGGGCAAGACGCGGATCATCGCCGAAACCGGCGCCGGCCAGCACGGCGTCGCCTCCGCAACCGTTGCCGCCCGCTTCGGCCTTCCCTGCGTCGTCTACATGGGCGCCACCGATGTCGAGCGGCAGGCGCCGAACGTTTTCCGCATGAAGCTGCTCGGCGCCGAAGTGAAGCCGGTAACAGCCGGCAGCGGCACGTTGAAGGACGCGATGAACGAGGCGCTCCGCGACTGGGTCACCAATGTCGAGGATACCTATTACCTGATCGGCACGGCGGCCGGCCCGCATCCCTATCCGGAGATGGTCCGTGACTTCCAGTCGGTGATCGGCGCGGAAGCGAAAGAGCAGATGCTGGCCGCCGAAGGCCGCCTGCCGGATCTCGTCGTCGCAGCCGTCGGCGGCGGTTCGAATGCGATCGGCATCTTCCACCCCTTCCTGGATGATTCCTCCGTGAAGATCGTCGGCGTCGAAGCCGGCGGTAAGGGTCTGCAGGGCGACGAACATTGCGCCTCGATCACCGCCGGGTCCCCCGGCGTTCTGCACGGCAACCGCACCTACCTGCTGCAGGACGGCGACGGCCAGATCAAGGAAGGCCATTCGATTTCGGCCGGTCTCGATTATCCCGGCATCGGTCCCGAACATTCCTGGCTGAGCGACATCGGCCGCGTCGATTACGTGCCGATCATGGACCACGAGGCGCTCGAGGGTTTCCAGACCCTGACCCGCCTCGAAGGCATCATTCCGGCGCTTGAGGCCGCGCATGCGATCGCCGAGGTCATCAAGCGCGCCCCGACGATGGGCAAGGACGAGATCATCCTGATGAACCTCTCCGGCCGTGGCGACAAGGACATCTTCACCGTCGGCAAGATTCTGGGAATGGGACTGTAAGACATGACCGCACGCATGGACAAACGCTTTGCCGAGCTGAAGGCCGAGGGCCGTCCGGCGCTCGTGACCTATTTCATGGGCGGCGATCCTGATTACGATACCTCTCTCGGCATCATGAAGGCGCTGCCGGAAGCGGGCTCCGACATCATTGAGCTCGGCATGCCCTTTTCCGATCCCATGGCGGATGGGCCGGCGATCCAGCTGGCGGGTCAGCGGGCGCTGAAAGGCGGCCAGACGCTGAAGAAGACGCTGCAATTGGCTGCCGATTTCCGCAAGAGCAACGACGCGACGCCGATCGTCATGATGGGCTATTACAATCCGATCTACATCTATGGCGTCGAGAAGTTCCTCGAAGACGCGATCGCCGCCGGCATCGACGGCTTGATCGTCGTCGACCTGCCGCCGGAGATGGATGACGAACTCTGCATTCCGGCGATCCGCAAGGGCATCAACTTCATCCGCCTGGCGACGCCGACCACCGACGAAAAGCGCCTGCCCACCGTGTTGAAGAACACCTCCGGCTTCGTCTACTACGTGTCGATGAACGGCATTACCGGTTCGGCACTGCCCGATCCGTCGCTGGTTTCCGGCGCAGTGGCGCGTATCAAGCAGCATACGGAGCTGCCCGTCTGCGTCGGCTTCGGCGTCAAGACGGCCGAACATGCAAAGGTCATCGGCGGCTCGGCCGACGGCGTCGTCGTCGGCACCGCCATCGTCAACCAGGTCGCGACGAGCTTGACCAGCGATGGCAAAGCGACGGCCGACACCGTTCAGGCGGTCGCAACGCTGGTGCGCGGCCTTTCCTCGGGAACACGCTCGGCGCGCCTTGTTGCTGCCGAATAGTTTGCCCACATTGGCGCTATTCAACCAGGAGAATTCGAGTTGAACTGGATCACCAACTACGTTCGCCCGCGGATCAATTCCATGCTGGGCCGTCGCGAAGTGCCGGAGAATCTCTGGATCAAGTGCCCGGAAACGGGCGAGATGGTCTTCCACAAGGACCTGGAAGGCAATAAGTGGGTGATCCCTGCTTCCGGCTACCACATGAAGATGCCGGCCAAGGCCCGCCTTGCCGACCTTTTCGACAATGGTGAATACGAATCGCTGCCGCAGCCGAAGGTCGCCCAGGACCCGCTGAAATTCCGCGATTCGAAGAAATACAGCGATCGTCTGCGTGACAGCCGCCTGAAGACCGAGCAGGAGGACACGATCCTCGCCGGCCTCGGAAAGGTGCAGGGTGTGAAACTCGTGGCCGTCGTGCACGAATTCAACTTCATCGGCGGTTCGCTCGGCATCGCCGCCGGCGAGGCGATCGTCAAGGCTTTCGAACGTGCGACGTCGGAAAAATGCCCGCTGGTGATGTTCCCGGCTTCCGGCGGTGCGCGCATGCAGGAAGGCATTCTCTCGCTGATGCAGCTGCCGCGCACGACTGTTGCGGTCGATCTGCTCAAGGAATCCGGCCAGCCCTACGTCGTCGTGCTGACCAACCCGACGACGGGCGGCGTCACGGCCTCCTATGCCATGCTTGGCGATATTCACCTGGCCGAGCCCGGCGCCGAAATCGGCTTTGCCGGCAAGCGGGTGATCGAGCAGACGCTGCGTGAAAAGCTGCCGGAAGGCTTCCAGACCTCCGAATATCTGCTGGAACATGGTATGGTCGACATGGTTGTCAAACGTCACGACATTCCGGAAACGCTGGCGCGCATCCTGAAGATTCTGACGAAGACGCCCGTATCGGCAGCCAACGACGTGACTCGTGGAGCGATCGCCTTGGCGGCGAGCGCCTGATATCAGGCAAACAGGCGGGGTGCCGAATTGATACCCAGAGGCCAAACCGCGGTGAGTGAGGCAGCGCAGGAGATCGAAAAACTCATGGGATTGCATCCCAAGGGGTTCGATCTGTCTCTCGATCGCATTACCCGTCTTCTCGACCAACTCGGCAATCCGCACCGGAAACTGCCGCCGGTGATCCATGTCGCCGGCACCAACGGCAAGGGCTCGGTAACGGCTTTCTGCCGGGCTCTGCTGGAAGCAGGCGGCTACAGCGCCCATGTCCACACCTCGCCGCATCTCGTCAACTGGCACGAGCGCTATCGCATCGGTGTGGCGGGCGGGCGCGGACAGCTTGTCGATGATGCCGTCTTCGCCGATGCTGTCCGACGCGTGGCCGAAGCCAATGCCGGACAGCATATCACCGTCTTCGAAATCCTGACGGCGGTCACCTTCATTCTGTTTTCCGAACACCCGGCCGATGCCGCGATCATCGAAGTCGGTCTCGGCGGCCGTTTCGACGCCACCAATGTCATTTCCGATCCGGCTGTGTCCGTCATCATGCCGATCTCGCTGGATCACCAGCCCTATCTCGGCGACAGGGTGGAACTGATCGCGGCTGAAAAGGCCGGCATTATGAAGCCCGGACGGCCCGTCGTCATCGGCCATCAGGAATATGATGCGGCGCTCGACGTGTTGATGTCGACGGCCGAGCGGCTGCATTGCCCGAGCGCCGTCTTCGGGCAGGATTTCATGGCGCATGAGGAATATGGACGGCTGGTCTATCAGGACGAGTACGGGCTTGCCGACCTGCCGCTGCCGCGCCTTCCCGGTCGCCATCAATATGCCAATGCCGCCGCTGCCATCCGCGCCGTCAAGGCCGCCGGCTTCACCGTCACCGAGACGATGATGGAAAAGGCGATGGATTTCGTGGAGTGGCCGGGCCGGCTGCAGCGCCTCAGCGAGGGCCGGCTGCTATCGCATGCGCCCGCCGGCGCCGAGATCTGGGTCGATGGCGGGCATAATCCCGGAGCGGGAGAGGTGATCGCCGAAGCCATGGCTAATTTCGAGGAGCGCCAGCCGCGGCCGCTTTTCCTGATCATCGGCATGATCAACACCAAGGACCCGATCGGTTATTTCAAGGCATTCACAGGCCTGGTCGAGAAGGTGTTCTGCGTGCCGATCCGCGGCAGCGACGCGATGATCGACCCGGTGATATTGTCGAACGCCGCCTATGATGCCGGTTTGATCGCCGAACCGATGTCGACGGTCGGCGAGGCGCTGGAGGCGATAAAATCGGCCCTCGACCCGGCGGCACTGCCGCCCCGCATCCTTGTCGGCGGCTCTCTCTATCTTGTCGGCGATGTGCTTGCCGACAACGGCACGCCGCCGAAATAAGCAGACGAAAAAAGCCCGGTCGAAGCCGGGCTTTTTCATGCGATATGAAGACGATATCGATCAGGCGGCGTTCGAAATCCAGTTCGAAAGAGCTGTCTTCGGCTTGGCGCCGACCGAAATATCGGCCACTTCGCCGCCCTTGAAGATCGCAAGCGTCGGAATGGAGCGCACGCCGAACTGGGCGGCGAGTTCCGGATTTTCATCGATATTGAGTTTGGCAACCTTGATCTTGCCTTCCATCTCGACGGAGATTTCCTCGAGGCTCGGAGCGATCATCTTGCATGGACCGCACCATTCAGCCCAGAAATCGACGACGACGGGTTCTGCGGATTCCAGAACTTCCGACTGGAAGTTATTGATATCGACTTTCACGGTAGCCATAGGCTGCTCCTTTGACCGAAGAAGATGTTGAACCACATGTGATGGTGCGGCGCCAAATTTTCAATGTCCGGTATTTCACTTTGTCTTGAGTCCTGCAAGCGCCAAACCGAGCGCCTTTTCGCTCAGCGTATAGAGCGACGCATTCTCGGTATAGACGAGCATGCAATCGATGCGTTTGCCGGGATAGAGCGGCGCCAGGATCTCACGATAGATCGCGAGCTGGGCCTTATGTGCGAAAGGGATCGCCTCCTCGGTCGAAGGCGGCACCCGATTGGTCTTGTAGTCGAGAATGACGACGCGATCGGCAAGCACGGCGAGCCGGTCGATACGGCCGGAGACCGCATAGCGCCTGTCTTCGAGCGTCAATGTTCCCATGATCGAAACTTCCGGCTGGGCCTCTGCCCCGAGAACCGGCTGCAGACCTTCTTCGTCCATTAGTTTCAGAACCGAATCGACGAGCCGGCGGCGTTCCGCATCAGGCCAGAACCGCGCCGCCCGCTCGGCATAGCGGCTCGCGGCATCCGGCCGTTCGACCGGCGGAATGTCGGGAAGCGCCTGCAGCATGCGATGGATCAGCCTGCCCTTTTCCAGCGAACGATCACTGCGTTCCTTCTCGCCGAATAGCGGCGAAGCGACAAACAAGCTGCCCTCGTCTTCGTCGACGATCGTCCCGGCGCCGGATGGGCTGAGGGGGCGGGGCAGCTCAGCCTGCGGCGGCAGTGGCCGCAACAGACCTTCCGGCAACGCCTCCTGGCTGTCGCGCGCCTCGTTGCGGTCGATATGCTCGAAGCGCCGCTCCACCCGCGGCACGCGCCATCGGATGCCCGGCCATTCTCCGTCTGGGCCGGAGAAAGTGGCCGCCTCCACATGCGGATGGCCTTCGCTGAGCGCGGCTGAGATCATCATGTGCCAGGTATCGTTATTCACACGAACGCCACGATAGCCGCAAACAACCAGCCGGTCGGCAGCCCGCGTCATGGCGACATAAAGCAGCCGACGATACTCCTCTTCCGCCAGCATCTGGATCCGCGCTGCATCGTTTTGCGTCAGCGAATTGGCGAGGTCGGAGACGGGAACCCAGGCCGGCAGCGGCGGTTCGTCGGGGTCGGTTTCGATCAGGCGAAGCTTCGGCAGATGCGTATGCGTGAAGGGCTTGGAGCCGCCGTCGACGAGAAAGACGATCGGTGCTTCAAGACCCTTGGAGGCATGCACGGTCATGATCCTGACCTCGTTGCGCCCCTTGTCCTGCTCACGCTTCACCTCCGGCGCTTCGAGCTCCAGTGTTGAGATGAAGGATTGCAGCCCAGGTAGGCCGGCGTTCTCGTGGTCGAGCGTAAAGGTCAGGAATTCGTCGAGAATATCGCTGACCTCGGTGCCGAGACGGGCAAGGAATTGCCGCCGCCCGCCATGACTGCCCAGCACGCGCGCATAAAAATCGTGGACCGACAGATGCCTCGACTGGGCAAGAAACAGCTCCAGCCTTTCGACGGCAGCACGGAAACGTTCGGTGCCGTCGGCCGCAAACCTCTTGAGATGGCTCCAGACGCTCTCATTGTCGCCCCGCAGTCCGGCGATTGCAAAGATATCGGCCTCGGAAAGATCGAAAAGCGGGCTTTTGAGCACGGCAGCGAGCGAAAGATCGTCCTCCGGCAGAAGCAGGAAACGGCCGAGCGCCAGCAGATCCTGCACGGCGATATGGCTGGTCAGCGTCAGTCGGTCGGCGCCGGCGACGGGAATATCGCCGCGGCGCTTCAAGGCGCGTGTCAAGGCATTGACGAAGGCATCGCGCTTGCGCACCAGAACGAGGATGTCACCGGCTTCGATGAGCCGCTCCTTGCCTTTGTCGACGATCGTTTCACGGCCGACGAGCGTGCCGATCGCATGGGCGATCCGCCGGGCGAGGATTGCGGCCGGCGCGCTTTCCGGCGTCGCATCGAAGGGCGCCGTCCAATCCTCTTCCTTCACCACCGCCTCAGGCGCGATCATCTCCCAGAGGTCGACGGCGCCGGGATGGCCGATGCGGCTGGACCGGTGCACGACCGGTTCGCCGACCGCGCTGAGACCCCGCGCATTGTCCGCTGTCCTGAAGATCTGGTCGACGGCCTCGAGCACGTCGGCGGTTGAGCGGAAGGAGAGCGGCAGCCGCACGGAAGAAAAGCTCTGCCCGCTGTCGGAGACCCGCCGCCGTGTCCGGTCGCTCTCTTCGGAAAAACGCTCGGGCCGCGCTCCTTGGAAGGAGTAGATCGACTGTTTCTCGTCGCCGACGGCAAAGAGCGTGCGCACGACCGGTCGGGCGCTCTCGCCGGAAAAGAAGTCCTCGGCGAGCGACTGGATGACGCTCCATTGGATCGGGCTGGTATCCTGCGCCTCGTCGACGAGGATATGATCGATACCCCGGTCAAGCTTGTAATGGATCCAGGGACCGACGCCACTCTTCGTCAGCAGGTCGGCCGTACGGGTGATCAGGTCTTCGAAATCCAATTGGCTGCGCTGCTTCTTCAGCTCCTCGTAGTCGTGGTTCAGCCGACCGGCGAGCACCAGCGCGGCCTGCGTGGCGCCGAACATTCGCATCATTTTCAACCGGTCACGGCTTGCCGCGATATGCGCACGGGCGGCAGCGATGGCACCCGTCAACTGCGGCGCCTCCGCAAGCATGGCCTTGACCAGGAACTGCGAGTCCGATTTCGGCTCGCCTTTTGCCGTCAGGAAGATCTTCTCCAGCATTTCGGCGCGCCTGGCATCGTCGCGCTCCCGGCCGGCAAGCCTGAGGCCATAAGCAACCTCCTGCGCCTTGGCGCCGCCCTTGTGGTCGGCAAGCGACAGATAAAGCTCCAGCATACCGCCCGAAAGCTCCGGCAACGGCCAATATTGCGCCGCGATCTGGCTTTCCGTATCGCCCGCGGCAAGGCCGAGCCTGTCGCGCAGAACCGCCTCCACGCCGCCCCGTCGTTCGGCAGCCGCGGTGAAGCGGCGAATGGCGTTGCGGTTGGCGACGATGTCGGCGAGCAGGTTCTCCAGCCCGGATTCGTCGCCGAGATTGAGCACATAGGCGAACGCCTCGGCAAGGGCGCCGCCTTCTTGCGGCGCGGTCGCCGTCAGCAGCGCCCGGCGTGCATCGGAAAGCAGTGCCGCCGCCGCGCGATCGTCGAGGACCGAGAAATGCCCGGCGACGTTGGCCTCCAGCGGGAATTGGTGCAGCAGCGCTTCGCAGAAGGCATGGATCGTCTGGATCTTCAACCCGCCCGGCGTTTCCAGCGCCTTGGCAAACAACCGGCGCGCCTCGGCAAGCTTCAGCCCATCGGGCGCCGTACCCTCGATCTGCATGATCCGCCGGCTGAGATCTTCGTCGTCAAGCACCACCCAATCCGCCAGCCGTTCGAAGACGCGGTTCGACATTTCGGAGGCCGCGGCCTTGGTGTAGGTCAGGCAGAGAATGGCGGACGGCCGCGCGCCGGCAAGCAGCAGACGAATGACACGCTGGGTCAGGACATGCGTCTTGCCGGAACCGGCATTGGCCGAAACCCAGGCCGAGCGCTCGGGATCGGAGGCGATTGCCTGCTGAATCGTCGTCCAGCCGATCCAGGCGCCGGGATCGTCGTCAGTCGGAAGAGCGGTCTGGTCACTCATCGCCGCCGCCTTCCTCGGTCTCGGCCGTCGACCATTCGGAAACACGGGCGAGATGATCGTAATCGCCGCCGAAATCGAACTGCTGCGCCGGAATGAGCCGCGAGGTGAAGCCCTTTTCGCCGGACTGCAGCAAACTGACGAACCTGATCAGTTGGTCGATCGAGTCCCCGGCAAGGTCCATCGCCGATTTCGCCTTGTCGCTGCGGGCCGAGTTTTCGTTGTTCACTGTATCGACCTGGAACCGGCGTCCCGGACGCAGGCGGACATAGAGCAGATCCTGCGGGATGAGACTGCCGGCATCGCGGAAGGCGCCGGCGTTCAAAGCCGCCGCTTCCAGCGCGAGCTGCGGATCGAGAAGCGCGCGTGCCTGTGCCGGTGAGGGGTTGTAGCCGGTCTTATAATCGATGATATCTGCCGCGCCCGGTCCTGTAATATCGATCCGGTCCGCAACGCCGTTCAGCCGGATATTGATCGCCTCCAGCTCCACGCCGCCGCGCACTTCCGTCAGCGTCCTGCGGATGGCGGGAAGTCGTCCGGCCTCCCATTCGAGGAAGGCACGGGCCACCTCGCGAAAGCGCGGCCGCCAGACGGCATCAATATGCGGCGGCAGCTTTTCCATGTCGAAAAGCTCGGTAAGAATCCGCTCCATCGCCGCTGCCGCCTCCGGCGTGCCGGCCACATGGGCCTCGCGGACGAACCGGTCGACGATCGTGTGATAGAGCGTTCCGCGTTCGGCCGCTCCCGGGTCGCGGTTGAAGGCATCGACCGGATCGAGCCGCAGGATGCGACGGGCATAGATCGCATAGGGATCGCGGCGCAGCCGTCCGACTTCGCTGAAGGAATAGGATTTCGGCTGCAGCGCCAGCGGCGGTTTCGGCGAGGGCCGCTGCGCCGGTGCCTGGGCCTCTCCCCGATCGATGAGACCGGCCCATTGCAGATACCGGTCACCGCGCCCTCTCAATGCCGCCTCAAATGCCTCTCCGCCGAGCGCCAGCAGCCGCTGCAGCCAGCGTGAGGCGACGGTCGGCGTCGATCCTTGGCGCAGCGCTCTCGAATAGATCAGGTGGCGCGTGCCGTTCGCCATCTCGAAATCATGCGCCAGCTGGCCGATGCGCCGCTCCGGCGGTTCGAGCCCGATCTCCGTCTTCATCATGCGCGGAATGAAGGGATTGTTGGCGCTTTGCCCTGGCCAGGAGCCTTCGTTCAACCCGCCGAGGATCAGTGTGTCGACGCTCTGCAGACGGGCTTCAAGCGTGCCGAAGATGAAGAGGCGGGGATGGCTGAGCGCCCGTGGCTTCACCGCATGGCCGGCGGCGAGCGCGGCCATGATGTCGATCCATTGCGGCCCGTCGGCCTCCATCTGGCCGTTCGTGTCGATCACTTCGCTGAGAAGCGAGGCAAGGGCGTCGCCTGCCTCGTGCGACCAGAGATCGGCAAGATTGCCGTGCGGATCTGCCGCGACCGCTTCAAGCGAACGGCCGGTCCGCTTCGCCCATTCGGACAGCGTGAAACTTGCCGTCTTGCCGCGCTCCTCCGGCCGGTGCCGGACCAGCGCGGAAGCAAGCGGCTCGGTTGCGCGGGTAACCCGGCGGGCAAGCTCGGATGCGGCATTGGCGGCCTCGGCTGGCAGCGCCTTTCGCCATTGCGGCGCATGTCGGTCCAGGGCCTGTTCGCCGAGCTGGTGGGCCAGGAGCAATTCGAGCGCACTGATATCCACCTCCGCCACACCGCCGCGCAGCGCCAGCAGTTCGAGCGCTTCGGTGGCGGAAATCAGGACATCGCGGTCGAGGCCGAAGCGCGCCAGCGGATGTTTGAGCAGCGAGACGATCGCCACCGGATCGCCCGGCCGCAGCGCTGCCTCCAGCAGCAGTTGCAGAAGCGTGCCCTGGGGCGTCGCCGAAAGCGGAGTGCCGGCCGAATCGTCGGCGAGGATGCCGAAGCGGGAAAGTTCCGCCATCACCCGACGGGCGAGATTGCGATCCGGCGTGATCAGCGCTGCCCGGCTTTCGCCGTCCTGGCCCGGCCTTTCCAACGCCAGTCTGAGCGCGATGGCAATTGCGGTCGCTTCCTCGCGCTCATTGGCAGCTTCGATCAGCGAAACATCGCCGAAGGCCGACGTCAGCGCTCCCTCGGGCAGCGCACTCTTCCAGGCCCCCCAGTCGCTGGTCGCCTCTGCCGGCGCGAGCGCGCGCGACAGGATTTCGGCGCGCCGGTCAAGATCGGCCTCCGGCCTCTCCGGGAGGCCGATATCGGCTCGTGTCAGCCTCAGCCTCTTCAGCAGCGAGGACAGGCCATATTGCGGATGGCTCCGGCTGGCCGGATTGGCATGCTGGCCAGGCGCCGGTTCCGGCGCCACCATTTGCCAATGCTTTTCGGGCATGGAGAGATCGAGGCCGGGAAGGACGATCACGCCTTCGGGCAGATTGGCAACGGCGGCGATGAGATCGGCCGTGGCCGGAACCGAACCCGTCGAACCGGCGATGATAATCGGCCCGGCCGGCTTCGCCGCCGAAATCCTGGCTGCTTCGGCCCGCAGAATGGCGTTCCTGTGCCGCGCCGGCGAGGACTTGCCGAGTTCGGAAAGCCGCTCCGGCCAAAAGGCGCTGGCGATCTGCAGGAACTCCGCCGTCAGCTGCCACCAGGCGGCGTAGTCGCCGGTGTCGAGTTTCGACAGTTCCGTCCAGTCGAGATCCTCGGTTTCGATGGAATCGATCAGCTCCGCGAGGTTGCGGGCGAGCCAGATCGCATCCGCCGGGCTGGCCGGCGCAACGAGCGGCGAGTCGGAATGGATATGGCGGACGATCTCCGGCAGTTTGTTTCGCCAGGCAAGGATCAGTCGCGCCAGTTCCAAGAGGCGGGCGGTATTCGACAACGGCTGGGCGAGATCGATCGTTGCCGGCAGCGCCTCTTCGAAATATCCGCTGTCGTCATCGGTTTCGCCGAGGGGACGAATGACCGGCAGGATCGCCGAGCGGCCGCCGAGCAGGTCGACGAACTCCGACCGCAGCACACGCACGGCGCGGCGGGTCGGCAGGTAGATCGTCACCCTGGCGAGCGACAGCGGATCATCGGGCTCATGCCGAAAGAGTGGCGTCAGGCGTCCGTCGCAAAGCGTCGTCGCCAGCGTTTTCAGGAAGGGGAGGCCCGCCGAGATCGTCAGGATGCGTGGCTGGTGCCGGTCCGCCATGATCTCACGCGAACGCCCGCAATCGGCGGATCGTTTCCTCCGCTTCGCCGATCGCCTCTGGTGTTCCCACCGTCAGCCAATGGCCGTCGAGCATAATGCCGAACAGCCGTCGGCGCGCGATCGCCTTGTCGAAATAGATATTGACGTTGAAAGGATCCTTTGGCGCATCGTCAAGCAGTGCCGGATTCATGGCGATCGCCCCGGCATAGACGACGGGATTGGACGGATCGTCGCGATACCGCGTCAGCCGGCCATCTGCAGCGAGGCTGAAATCGTTCTTGCCGTTGTGACCCGTCGTATCCTCAATCCTGACGCAAAGCAGCGCCATGTCCATGTGCTCTGCGTCAAAGAATCCGGCTAAGTGCTGCAGATTCGTCGGCCGTCCCGGCTGTTCGCCGATCCAGAAGAGATCGGCATTCATGACGAAGATGTCGTCACGGTCCAGCAGCGTCAGGCCCTTCGCCAGTCCGCCGCCGGAATTCATCAGCCCGTCCCGCTCGTCCGATATGACGATGTCGAGGCCGCGATACTTGCCGAGATGGTCGAGCATCTGCTCGGCATGATGGTGAACGTTGACGACGGCCCGCTCGACGCCGGCCGAAACCAGCGCGTCCAGCGCATAATCGATCATCGGCTTGCCGTCGATCTTCACCAGCGGCTTCGGAATCGTATCGGTGATCGGGCGCATGCGGGTCCCGAGACCCGCGGCAAGTACCATGGCTTGTCTGATGGTCATCTTGATCCGGAACTTATGATTCGCTCTGGCCTATTCCAGCCCTTGCGCACCAATCGCGCAAGGGGGCAAGCGCCTCGTGCTCGAGCGCGACATTCAGATAGGCGAGTGTGCGCGGCATATGTTTGAGATAGCCGGGCTTGCCGTCCCGCTGCAGCAGCCGCACCCAGAGACCGGCAAGCTTGCAATTGCGCTGTGCCGACATGATCGCCCATGCTTTCAGGAATCCAGCTTCGTCGAAGCCGCCCTGCGCGTGGCGAAGCGCCAGATAATCATCCATCAGCTGCCGGAAAAGCGGCGGTTCGATCGTGACGCGCGCGTCCTGGACGATCGAGGCAAGATCATAGGCTGTGGGCCCGATCATGGCGTCCTGAAAATCGATGAGACCGATTTTTTTGATGCCGCTTTCCTGTTCGCGCCAGATGATGTTTGGCGAATGGAAGTCGCGCAGCAGCAGGTTGGTTTCAGCCGATCGCAGCTCGTCGATCAGATGGTACCAGATCGCAAGATATTCCGCGCGTTCGGCATCCGTGGGTGCCGTGCCGCGCTTCCAGGCGATATGCCAGTCGAGCACGAGCTGCACTTCCATCTTCATGGCCGTGCGGTCGAAGTCCGGAATGTGATGCGTATGCGTTGTCGAAACCGGGATATCCTGCGGAATCTGCATGGAATGAAGATGGGCAAGGCAGGCAACGCTTTGCCGGTAACGCTCGGCGATCGGCCGCCCGTCGTCATCGAGCACGCCTTCGGTGCCGAGATCTTCGATCAGCAAAATGCCTTGCTCATAATCGACCTTATAAATCTCCGGCGCCGCAAAACCGCGCTCACGCAAGGCATCGGCAATGGCGACGAAGGGATAGGCGTTCTGTGCGAGATGCGCGACCTTGGGATAGGACTTGCCGTCATGGACCGGCGGTCCCTCGGGATGCGGGCGCCAATCCATCAGTATTTTTCGCGGGGCGGCGTCCGGATAGATCGCCTCATAGGCGCGCAGCGAGGCATCGCCGGTCAGGAAGCGGCGTTTGACATCGGGATAGCCGGCTTCGTCGAGGAAAGCGCGGATCGCCAGGACCCTGCGGATGCGCGAGGCCTGCGGGTCCAAGGCCTTGATCGTTGCTCGGCGGCCGCTGCCCTCATGTTCCAAGCCCAGTGCGATACGCTCAGCGGGCAGTTCGCCCTCTGCCATCTCGGGCCATTCGACGAGGCAGATGCCGTTCTCCAGGGCTTCGTCGAAGCCGAGTTCCGTCAGTTCGGCCGGATCGCCGAGCCGGTAGAGATCGAAATGCGAAATGGGAATGCGCAGATCGTAGGATTGCACCAGCGTGAATGTTGGGCTCGGGACTTCGAGCCCCTCGTCATCGGCCATGGCGCGCACGATCGCACGGGCGAGCGAAGATTTGCCCGCACCGAGATCGCCGGAAAGAGCAAGGCAATCGCCGGCTTTCAGGGCGAGCGCAAGATCGTCGCCGAAGCGGATGGTCGCCGCTTCGTCCTTCAGAAAAACCGAGATCGTATCGCCGGTCGTCATTCGGCGGCGGCGGAATGCGGGATGTCGACCGAGGGAATGCGGCAGACAACCGTCGTGCCCTTGCCCGGCTCGCTGTCGATCGTCACGTCGCCGTGATGCAGGCTGACGAAGCTGTCGACGATCGAGAGGCCGAGGCCGGCGCCGCCGCGTTTGCCGCTTTTTGCCCCCGTCGCGAACCGGTCGAAGACGGTGGTGATCATGTCGGGCGAGATGCCGGGACCGCGATCACTGACGGCGAAGACGAAATCCGAGCCTTCGCGATGGCATTCCAGCGAGATCGAGGTGCCCTCGCGCGAGAAATTCGCCGCATTGGCAAGGAGCTTCAGCAGGATCTGCTTCAACCGCTGCGGATCGGCGACGATCGAACCGAGATAGGCGGGGGCGGTGATTTCAAGCGCAACGCCGCTTTCGTGCAGCCGGTCAGCGATCTGCATCGAGACGTCGTCGAGCAGGTCGTTCAGATCAATCTCGGCATAGTTGAGCCGCATGATGCCGGCATCGACGGTCGCCAGGTCGAGAATGTCGTTGACGAGGGTCAGCAGAACAGAGGACGAGGTCGAGATATGATCGATATATTCGGCCTGCCGGTCGTTCAGCGGCCCGACGCCCTGCGTGCGCAGGAGATCGGTGAAGCCGATGATATTCGTCAGCGGCGAGCGAAGTTCATAGGAAACATGCTGAACGAAATCGTTCTTCAACTCATCGGCTTTGCGCAACGCCTCGTTCTTCTCGGTCAACGCCCGCTCGGCCCGCACGCTGTCGGTCATGTTGACGAAGGTCAGCATGGTCTGCGCGTTCGGCAGCGGGATAACGGCGTAATCGAGCACGAGGCCGGAGAAGAGTTCCAGCGTCCCCTGGCTCGAGCGGCGCTCGTCATCGAAGCTGGTGATCAGTTCCGCGAAGGTCTTCCAGCCGTCCGGCCGGTCATAAGACGGCGCGCAGGCCTCGCCCAACGCGCGGATATGAGTGCCGGGCTTGGCTTCGGTTTCAGTAATGCCCCAGAGCGCCCGGAAGGCCGGATTCGACAGTCGGATACGTCCATCGGGCCCGAATACCGCCACCCCTTCGGAAAGGTGATCGATCGTCTCGCCCTGTACCTTAACCAGCGTGTTGTAGCGCGTTTCGAGATCGACCTGCTCGGTCAGATTTTCGAATACCCAGGTGGCGCCGCCCTGCGGATGAGCGGTGGCGAAGACGCGCAGCGTCTGGCCGTTGGGCAGGTGCCAGAGATCCGATTGCGTGTCGAGCGCGCGATAGACGGAAAGGGCGGCCTCCTTCCAGCTTTTCCAGTTGAGCTGGTCCGGCAGCTTCTTGGCTGCCCGCAGCCGTTCGAGCAGCTCGCTATTATCAGGCCGGCTTTCGAGGAAGGCGATATCCAGTTCCCAGAGGGCGACGAAGGCCTGGTTGTAGAATTGCAGCCGGCGCTCGCCGTCGAAGATGGCGACGGGTGTAGCGAGATGGTCGAGCGTTTCGGCATGGCTCTTCAGCGTCCGTTCCAGCTCGGCGCGTACCGCTTCGATGTCGGATACGTCGACCGCAATGCCGGCCGAGCCGCCGGGAACCTTGACGTCGACGACGTCGAAGAATGTCCGGTTGCCGCGCACGACGGTCGAGATCGTGTCATGGAATGGTGATTCCGGCGTCGCCGTCGCGCGGATGCGTTCGCGTGCCACGGTCGTCAGCATCTCGCGGCCTTCGTTGATCGCCTGCTGCGGTGAGCGTGCCTCGACCGCGTCGCCATAAGCCTGGTTGACCCAGGTCAGGCGGCCCGTCGGGTCGCGCTGCCAGGCCGGCATGTCGATCGCGTCGAGCATGGTCTGGAAGGCCGAGATCGAGGTCATCAGCCGGTCGCGCTCGATCCTGAGTTCGGCAAGCTCGGCGCGCAGATTGTTGAGCGCCACGAAGCGGACAAAGGCGCGTCCGCCGGAAACCCGGCCCTGCGCCTCGAGGATTTCATCGCGGATGGTTTCGACCACCATATCGAAGCTCTGCGCGCCGTCACGCAGCCGGTCGATCGCCTTTTCCAGATCGGCGGCCGAATGCGATTTCAGCCACAGGCCGAAGGCGAGGAATTCGCCGTCCTGCGGCGCGCCGGTCTCGGGCGGAAGCTGGCCGAGAAGCTCGGGGCGCGCATTGCCGTCCCAGATGACGATCCGCCGGTTCTTGTCGGCGATCAGCGCCTGATATTGCGAAATGCGCTGCTGGGCATCGGAGAGCGCCGAGCGGATTTCGCGGCTCTCGTTTTCCAGATTGCCGCGCTGGCGCACGAGCCACAACGTTGAAAGCAGCGCCGCCGAGATGACGCCGATGACGACGGAAACGCCGATGACCTGGGAGGAGGTGAAGAGGTGAGCCGCGGCCGCCTGCTGCTCGCCTTGTGCCAGAACCGGCCGCGCCAGCGCGACAACCGCCGTGCCGGCCGCGCAGGTTTTCAGGAAGCGCGCCAATGATCCATGCTTTTGCTTTGCGGCCTCGTGTGCCGTTGCAGATTTATATTCTTGGCCTGCCGAGAGCGGGCGGCGACCGGCGCGAGCGCCGTCATCCGCCTGACCGTGCAGGCTGTTTTTCATTTCCGACATCCGCGGTATGTCTCCGTCCTTCAATGTGCCGCATTACGACAAGACATCCCATTTTCGGAGCGGTCGGACGGCGTCCGGCGTCCCGAATCAAGTCTTAAAACAATACTTCGGAAGGGAATCGGCGGGAAGGGAGCGGCCAAAAAAATAAGCCGCGGCGTTTGTCAATGCCGCGGCTTCTACATCTTGTGGATATTAACGATAAGATTAATATCTGTAGTGGTCGGACTTGAACGGTCCCTTCGGCGAGACGCCGATATAGGCAGCCTGTTCCGCAGAAAGCTCCGTCAGCTTCACGCCGAGCTTGTCGAGATGCAGGCGCGCGACCTTCTCATCGAGATGCTTCGGCAGAATGTAGACCTTGTTCTCGTACTGGCCGGGCTTGGTGAAGAGTTCGATCTGCGCCAGCGTCTGATTGGTGAAGGAAGCCGACATCACGAAGGACGGATGGCCGGTGGCATTGCCGAGGTTGAGCAGACGGCCTTCGGAGAGAAGAATGATGCGGTTGCCCTTGGGGAACTCGATCAGGTCGACCTGCGGCTTGACGTTGGTCCATTTGAGGTTACGCAGCGCGGCGACTTCGATTTCGTTGTCGAAATGGCCGATATTGCCGACGATGGCCATGTCCTTCATCTGCCGCATGTGGTCGATGCGGATGACGTCCTTGTTGCCTGTCGTGGTGATGAAAATATCGGCCGACGAAACGACGTCTTCGAGCAGCACGACTTCATAGCCGTCCATGGCGGCCTGCAGGGCGCAGATCGGATCGGCTTCCGTGACCTTGACGCGGGCGCCGGCACCGGAGAGCGAGGCAGCGGAACCCTTGCCGACGTCCCCGTAACCGCAGACGACGGCGACCTTGCCGGCCATCATCACGTCGGTGCCGCGGCGGATGCCGTCGACCAGCGATTCCTTGCAGCCGTATTTATTGTCGAACTTCGACTTGGTGACGGAGTCGTTGACGTTGATTGCCGGGAACGGCAGCAGGCCCTTTTGGCTCAACTGGTAGAGGCGGTTGACGCCGGTCGTGGTTTCCTCGGTGACGCCCTTGATGGCGTCGCGCTGCTTGGTGAACCAGCCCGGCGAAGCGGCGAGGCGCTTGTTGATCTGGGCGAAGAGGATTTCTTCTTCTTCGGAATGCGGATGGGACAGCACGTCCTCGCCGGCTTCGGCGCGGGCGCCGAGCAGGATGTACATGGTGGCGTCACCGCCATCATCGAGGATCATGTTGGAAAGGCCGCCATCGGCCCACTGGAAGATCTTGTCCGTATAGGCCCAATAGTCCTCGAGCGACTCGCCCTTGATGGCGAAAACCGGAACGCCGGCGGCGGCGATCGCGGCAGCGGCATGATCCTGGGTCGAGAAGATGTTGCAGGAGGCCCAGCGGACTTCGGCGCCAAGCGCAACCAGGGTTTCGATCAGCACAGCCGTCTGGATGGTCATGTGCAGCGAACCGGTGATGCGTGCGCCCTTCAGCGGCTTTGTCTCGCCGAATTCGGCGCGGCACGACATCAACCCCGGCATTTCGGTTTCGGCGATGGTAATTTCCTTACGGCCGAAATCCGCAAGCCCGATATCGGCGACGACATAATCTTTTTCAGTGCTCATAGAGGTCTCCAGGCTGAAAAACGTCTCAAAAATTGGCGCAGGCGCAAGCAAGCGCACGGCATATCCGCCGTTTAGCAGGCTTCGTCCGGGATGGCAATAAGGATATAAAGAAGTCTTTATATGTTTATATGAACTCGGCCGAGTTCACATTTCTTCGCCGAACTTGTTCTGGATCAGCTGATCCAGGGCCTCCAGGGCTTCCTGAGCCTGGCTGCCGCTTGCCGAGACGACGACGCTGGAGCCGGGGCTTGCGGCAAGCATCATGAGACCCATGATCGAGGTGCCGCCGACCGTCATTCCATCCTTGGAAACGGTGATGGCTGCATCGAAATTCTCGACCATCTGCACGAATTTAGCGGAAGCGCGCGCGTGAAGGCCGCGCTTGTTGATGATGAGGAGTTCCCGGGAAAGCGATGTCATGAAGCGCCGTTATTTTCCGCTGAGCACGCGGCTCGCGACATTGATATATTTCCGCCCGGCTTCGGAAGCCTCCACCAGCGCCTTCTCCATGTTGTTCTCGCCGCGTACGCCGGCGAGCTTGATCAGCATCGGCAGGTTCATGCCGGCAATGACTTCGGTGTGGCCGCTGCTCATGACCGAGATGGCGAGGTTGGACGGCGTGCCGCCGAACATGTCGGTCAGGATGACGACGCCATGGCCGTCATCGGCGCCGGAAACGGCTTGCAGAATGTCCTGCCGCCTCTGATCCATATCGTCTTCGGGGCCAATACAGACCGCCTCGATAAATTTCTGAGGACCGACGACGTGCTCGACAGCATGACGAAACTCTTCAGCCAGCTTGCCATGAGTGACAAGCACAAGTCCGATCATGATATTACTGCTCCCATATACGCAAACGGTGGCCCCAATATCGCAATGCAGCAATTACGTCCACCGGTGGGGGCACATCTTGGCCATGAAAAGCCGAAGTGCAAGATAAAAATGCAAATATATAAGGCAGATTGATCAATCCGAATGGCCTCAATCTCCGATATCAGGGGCTTTTGCCATCAGGATTGCAAGCGGTGAAGACACGCCTGTGAGCAACCGCAATGCGGGAAGTGAAACATCGGCGGCAAGGCTGACGATTTCCCCTTCGGGAGGCACACGGTTCTCACCGGAAGCGCTGCCCGGAAGCACGGCATAATGCATGGCCGCCTCAGGGACGTGGTCCTGCCGAACGATGCCGGTGCCGCGAAGTTCGATGAGTCCGGCGATCGACGGCGGGCAGGTGGCGATCACCGCGCCGGTCTCTCCCGACAGAAGCACCTGATCATCGGCGACCAGCGCCGTGAACAGCCCGAGGCGGCGCGCCTCGGTCATGCAGGTGAAAGCCAGCATCGATTTCCCCCAGCCCGAGGGACCGCTGAACAGCAGCCCCGTTCTGCCGACGACGATCGCCGTGGCATGGATGTTGGCGGCCGCCGTCATGCGGCCGGATCGAGGGGCAGGGCGAGGATAAAGCGCGCGCCGAGCACCTGCCCGCTTTCGGCGTCGGTAATGTTCTCTGCTCTGAGCGATCCGCCATGCGCCTCGGCGATCTGGCGGCTGATCGACAGGCCGAGTCCCGAATTCTGGCCGAAGCCTTCCGATTCCGGCCGGTCGGTGTAGAAGCGCTCGAAGATGCGGTCGATATTTTCCGCCTGGATGCCGGGACCGTTGTCTTCGATCGTGGTGACACAGCGTGACCGTGTGCGCACCAGCCGCACGGTGATCTTGCCGCCCTTCTCGGGCACGAAGGAGCGGGCATTCTCGATCAGATTGGTGACGATCTGGCCGATGCGCAGGTCGTGACCGTTGACGACGAAGCGCGTCTTGATGTTCGGCTTGCGTTCGATCGCATAGTCGATCTGCACCTGCTTTTTGCTGCCCCTGATCTGGCGCGACACCTCGATCAGGTCGCGCAGCAGCACCTCCATGTCGATGGAGGCGGCGTCGACGCGTGCGAGTTCGGCATCGAGCCGCGAGGCGTCGGAAATGTCGCTGATCAGGCGGTCGAGGCGGCGGACATCGTGCTGAATGACATCAAGCAGCCGTTTCTTGGAATCCTCCGACCTGGCAAGCGGCAGTGTTTCGACGGCGCTGCGCAGCGAGGTCAGCGGGTTCTTGAGCTCGTGGCTGACATCGGCGGCAAAGCTCTCGATCGCGTCGATGCGGTCGTAGAGCGCCGTCGTCATCTCGCGTAAGGCGATGGAGAGGTTGCCGATTTCGTCCTGGCGGGCGGAAAAGTCCGGAATTTGCTCACGTGTCTTGGCGCCGCGCCGAACGCGAATGGCGGCGGCCGAAAGACGGCGCAGCGGATTGGCGATCGTCGATGAGAGCACCAGCGACAGCAGTACGTTGACGAGCGTCGCCACGCCAAAGACGCGCATGATGGCCAGCCGTTCGGCGTGAACGATATTGTCGATGTCACCCGCCTGCGTCGACAACAGCAGCACGCCGAGCACGGCGCGGAAGCGCTGAATCGGCACGGCGACGGAAACGATAAGCTCGCCTTTCTCGGTGGTGCGCACGACCGCGCCGCGCACGCCGGTCAGCGCGTTCATGACTTCGGGATAGATCGAGCCGTCGCCGCCCGGCGCTTCCTTATAGAGCGGCAGATTGCCCGGCTGCAGCGCTTTGTTGAACAGCGTCGCCAACCAATCGCTCCAGGTCTGCTTCTCTTCTTCGACCGGCGGAAGATCGAAGCGCAGCACCTGGCCGCGCGAATAGAGATGACGCGAATCGAGCAGCAGATTGGCGTCGGCATCGAAGATGCGCGCGCGTGTGCGTGTCGGCGAGATCAGCCGGCGCAGGACCGGCGCGACCTTTTCCGGATCGATCGGAAATTCCAGATCCTCGTCGTTCGGCACCGGGGTGATGCTCTGGCCGGCCTGCAGTTCGAGCAGCTTTTGCGGATCGATGGTGATCGAGTTCGTATCGACCGACGCGGAAGCCGAAACGGCGCCGGCGATGATTTCACCCTGCGTCAACAGGCTTTCGGCGCGGGCGTCGATCAAGCCTTCGCGAAACTGGTTGAGATAGAGGATGCCGCCGACGAGCACCACCAGCGCGACGAGATTGAAGAACAGGATGCGCCGCGTCAGGCTCGAAAACACCGCATTGCCGAAGATGCGGCGGATCAGCGTAAAGGGATGCGACCAACGGCGGCCTCGGACGCGGCGGGTGCTCACGCCCTCCGCATCGTCCAAATCCCTTTCCTGCACCAACTGTGCCAATGACAGGCCCTTTCGAAAGGTTGGGCCGGATAAACCGGCCGGCAACCTTCAACATTTCCAGCTGTGCCGCTCGGGCTCAAGCTGCTTCGCGGAAGCGGTATCCCACTCCGTAGAGTGTTTCAATCATATCAAAGTCGGTATCGACCATCTTGAATTTCTTGCGCAGCCGCTTGATGTGGCTGTCGATGGTCCGGTCGTCGACATAGACCTGTTCATCATAGGCTGCATCCATCAGCGCGTCGCGGCTTTTCACGACGCCGGGGCGCTGCGCCAGCGAATGCAGGATCAGGAACTCGGTCACCGTCAGCGTCACGGCCTCGCCCTTCCAAGTGCAGGTATGGCGCTCCTGGTCCATGACCAGCTGTCCGCGCTCCAGCGAGCGCGCCTGCTGCACCGCGCCGGCCTTCGGCGCACCGCCGGGGCTCGTGCCGCCGGCGGCTGTGGCTTCACGGCTCGAGGCGCGGCGCAGGACGGCTCGCACGCGCTCCACCAGCAGGCGCTGCGAGAAAGGCTTGGTGATGAAATCGTCCGCGCCCATCTTCAGGCCGAACAACTCGTCGATCTCCTCATCCTTGGAGGTGAGAAAGATAACCGGGATATCCGATTTCTGCCGCAGGCGGCGCAACAGTTCCATGCCGTCCATACGCGGCATCTTGATATCGAAGATCGCCAGCTGCGGCGGTCGCGCCAGAAGGCCGTCGAGCGCCGAGGCGCCGTCCGTATAGGTCTCGACCTTATATCCTTCGGCTTCCAGTGCGATCGACACCGAGGTGAGGATGTTGCGGTCGTCGTCAACGAGCGCGATTGTAGCCATAGCATTGGTCTCCGTCATCAGTGCGCAATCTCCCGGATTTTGGTCGTCCCCAGGCGGTCTCAATGACCGGATGCGCTTATGGAGGATAAAGGTGGAACAAATTGTGGCAAAGATAAAGGGGAAGATTGTTGTAAAATCCCTCAGCATCCAAAAGTTGTGTGTCGAAATGTTTCAACGTAGCTCTTCAAACGATTTAAAAAGAATGAAACAAATTTAAATCGATTAATTATTTGATATTACTATATTTTCTCCATTTTTAGCCCTTGTCTTTTAAAATTTATCCCCGTATTTTCCCCGTTAGTTTTAACGGCAACGAGCCTGAGCAAAGGGAACTAGCCATGGAAAAGTTCGGAGTTCATAACCCGGCAACGGAGCTCGCAACGGTGGGATTGGGCGGCGCAGCCAGCGTCCGTTATAACTTTTCCGCTGCAGCGCTCTATGAAGAAGCGATCCGCCGGGGTGAAGCCGAACTGACCGCTCAGGGCGCGCTTCGGGCCCTCACCGGTCAGCATACGGGCCGTTCGCCGCGCGACAAATTCGTCGTTCGCGACGCCAATACCGATGGTCAAATCTGGTGGGACAACAACAAGCCGCTCTCGCCGGAGCATTTTGCCCTGTTGCGCGACGACATGCTGGCGCATGCCGCCGGCAAGGAACTGTTCGCCCAGGATCTTGTCGGCGGTGCCGAGGAAGGCCATTCCCTGCCGACCCGCGTCATCACCGAATTCGCCTGGCATTCGCTGTTCATCCGCAATCTGCTGATCCGCCCCGAGCCGGCGGCGCTGCCGACCTTCGTGCCCAAGCTGACGATCATCGATCTGCCGAGCTTCAAGGCCGATCCGGCGCGCCACGGCTGCCGTTCGGAAACGGTGATCGCCTGCGATCTCACCAACGGTCTCGTCCTCATCGGCGGCACCTCCTATGCCGGCGAAATGAAGAAGTCGGTCTTCACTGTGCTCAACTACCTGCTGCCGGCCAAGGGCGTGATGCCGATGCACTGCTCGGCCAATGTCGGCCCCGACGGTGACGCGGCGGTCTTCTTCGGTCTTTCCGGCACCGGCAAGACGACGCTTTCAGCCGATCCGGCCCGCACGCTGATCGGTGACGACGAACATGGCTGGAGCGAAAACGGCATCTTCAACTTCGAAGGCGGCTGCTACGCTAAGACCATCCGCCTTTCGGCCGAGGCCGAGCCGGAAATCTACGCGACGACGCAGCGCTTCGGCACCGTGCTCGAAAACGTCGTCCTCAACGAACGGCGTGAGCCGGATTTCGATGATGGTTCGCTGACTGAAAACACCCGTTGCGCCTACCCGATGCATTTCATCCCGAATGCCTCCGAAACCGGCCGGGCCGGGCATCCGAAGACGATCATCATGCTGACCGCCGATGCCTTCGGCGTCATGCCGCCGATCGCGCGCCTGACGCCCGATCAGGCGATGTATCACTTCCTTTCCGGCTACACCGCCAAGGTGGCCGGCACCGAAAAGGGTGTCGTCGAGCCGGAAGCGACCTTCTCCACCTGCTTCGGTGCGCCCTTCATGCCGCGTCACCCGGCCGAATACGGCAACCTGCTCAAGGAGCTGATCAGCCGCCACGGCGTCGAGTGCTGGCTCGTTAACACCGGCTGGACCGGCGGCGCCTACGGCACCGGCAAGCGCATGCCGATCAAGGCGACGCGCGCCCTTCTCGCTGCCGCCCTCAGCGGCAAGCTCGGCCAGGTCGAATTCCGCGCAGATCCGAATTTCGGCTTTGCTGTGCCGGTTTCCGTCGATGGTGTCGACGGCGGCATTCTCGATCCGCGCTCGACCTGGGCCGACAAGGCAGCCTATGACGCGCAGGCCGAAAAGCTGGTCTCGATGTTCATCGCCAATTTCGCCAAGTTCGAAGGTCACGTCGATGGCGGCGTCCGCGATGCGGCCCCCGGCGTGAAGGTCGCAGCCGAATAAGAAGCGCAAGCAATTCCAGCAAAAGTGTGCGGCGGTTTTGCCAGGCAAAGCGCGAAGCGCTTTTGCCGGGAATTGCGCTAAACAGAATCTCTGATTCACGTGAAACCCGGCATCACAGGATAGCCGGGTTTTCTCGTTGATGGCCGATGTTTTCAATTGGCGGCCGATATGAGATAGAACGCCGCATGGCCAGCGACGCGCTCTACATCGACGACAGGATCACCATCGCGGGATGGGAACTGACGGAACAATTCGTTCTGGCGGGCGGCCCCGGCGGGCAGAACGTCAACAAGGTTTCGACGGCGGTCCAGCTGTTCTTCAACATCGCGAATTCGCCTTCCCTCAACGATCGCGTCAAAGCCAACGCGATCAAGCTCGCCGGCCGGCGTATGTCGAAGGAGGGCGTGCTGATGATCGAGGCGAGCCGCTTTCGCAGCCAGGACCGCAACCGCGAGGATGCGCGCGAGCGGCTGAAGGAACTGATTCTGGAGGCTGCCAAGCCGCCGCCGCCGCCGCGCAAGAAGACCAAGCCGACCAAAGGTTCGGTCGAGCGCCGCCTGAAGGAAAAATCCGGCCGCTCGGAGGTCAAGAAAATGCGTGGCCGCCCCGGCGGCGGCGAATGATATGTCCGGTCTCCTGAACGGCATCCGCCATCTTCCTGGTTATCTCGACCGGACGCGCCAGGAAGCATTGGTCGAAGTGATCCGTGCCGTCGTCGCCGAAGCGCCGCTCTATGTGCCCGCCATGCCCGGCACCGGCAAGCCGATGTCGGTCAGGATGACCAATTGCGGGCCGCTCGGCTGGGTAACGGACAAGGAGCGGGGCTATCGTTATCAGCCGACGCATCCGGCAACCGGCGGGCCCTGGCCTGAGATGCCGAAGCTTTTGCTCGATATCTGGAATGACGTTTCCGGCTATGAGAAGCCACCGGAGGCCTGCCTCGTCAATTTCTATTCCGACGACGCTCGCATGGGCCTGCATCAGGATAAGGACGAGCAGGACCTGGAGGCGCCGGTCGTCTCGATCTCGCTCGGCAATAGCTGCCTCTTCCGGGTCGGCGGTCTCAACCGCAATGATCGCACGCTATCCTTCAAGCTCGCGAGCGGCGATCTGGTGGTGCTGGGCGGCGAGGGGAGGCTCTGCTTTCATGGCGTCGACCGCATCTACCCTGCGACGTCGACGCTGTTGAAGAACGGCGGCCGCATCAATCTGACGCTGCGACGCGTTCGTCCGTGAAAATTGATCGCCTGCTATAGTTTCCTGAGCGCGACCTGTTCGATCAGGTGGTCCTTGCCCTTTTTCAGGATGAGATCGGCGCGCGGCCGCGTCGGCAGGATGTTCTGGCGCAGGTTTTTCAAGTTGATGTTCGTCCAGAGATCTTCGGCGATTTCAAGCGCTTCCGCATCGGTGATCGAGGCGTAGCGATGGAAATAGGAGTTCGGATCGCGGAAGGCGGTTTCCCGCAGCCGCATGAAGCGCGTCACATACCAGTTGTGGATCTGGTCTTCCGCGGCATCGATATAGATCGAGAAGTCGAAAAAGTCGGACACCATCGGCACGATCTTGCCATCGGCCGGCAGGTCGCGCGATTGCAGCACGTTGATGCCTTCGAAGATCAGAATGTCGGGACGGTCGACGATCTTGTATTCGTCCGGCAGCACGTCATAGACGAGATGCGAATAACACGGCGCCTTCACATCAGGCCGCCCAGCCTTGATCGCCGAGAGGAAGCGCAGGATCGCGCCCGTATCGTAGCTTTCCGGGAAACCCTTGCGCTGCATCAGCTTTTCCCGCTGCAGCACCGCGTTCGGGTGGAGGAAGCCATCCGTAGTGATGAGATCGACCTTCGGGCTGGAAGGCCAGCGGCCCAGGAGCTCCTTCAGGATACGGGCTGTGGTCGATTTTCCCACAGCGACCGAGCCGGCGATGCCGATGACGAAAGGAGTTTTCGTCACATCCGACATGCTGAGGAAGCGGTTGCGCTGATCGAACAGCATCTGCGAGGATTCGACATGCGACGAGAGCAGGCGCGACAGCGAGAGGTAGATGCGCCGGACCTCGTCGAGATCGATGGGGTCGCCCATTGAGCGCAGCCGCTTGACCTCGTCGCCGGTCAGCGTCAGCGGCGTGTCGGCGCGGAATTTCGCCCATTGCTCGGAAGAGAAGAAATGGTAGGGCGAATAGGATTCAGACTGGAAGTGATCCAATATCTCCGACACCCCGATAATCTCAGTCGCGATACTCATGAACTCTGCCGGCTGGCCTTTTCCTTGAGACCGGACTGCGCGGTTCTGCGCTCGAGTTCGGCCATGACATTCTCTAGCGGTATTTCAGCAATCTTCAATACGACCAATAGGTGATAGAGCACATCGGCCGCCTCATAGGTCAGATTGTCGCGATCGCCTGTCACCGCCGCCATCACCGCTTCGATGGCCTCTTCGCCGAGCTTTTTCGCCGCTTTCGGCTGGCCGGCGGCCACGAGTTTGGCTGTCCAGGACTGCTCCGGTGAGGCTTTCGATCGCTCTTCGACGATGCGTTCGAGGTCGGAAAGGGAAAATCCGCTCATTGTCTGCTCTCAGGTTTCAGTCGAGACGCATGTCGATGCCGCACTTCGACATATAGTGTTTTGCCTCGCCGACGGTATAGGTGCCGAAGTGGAAGATCGATGCGGCGAGCACGGCATTGGCATGGCCCTCCTTCACCCCGGCGACGAGATCGTCGAGGTCGCCGACTCCGCCGGATGCAATGACCGGCACACGCACGGCATCGGCGATCGTCCGCGTCAGCTCCAGGTCGTAGCCGACCTTGGTGCCGTCGCGGTCCATGGAGGTGACCAGCAGTTCGCCGGCCCCGCGCGCCACCATCTTCTGAGCGAATTCGACGGCATCGATGCCAGTCGCGTTGCGGCCGCCATGCGTATAGATTTCCCAGGCGCTGAGATTGTCGCCGCCGACGGCTTGCGTGCGCCTGCGCTTGGCGTCGATCGAGACGACGATGCACTGGTCGCCGAACTTGTCGGCCGCCTCGGCGACGAAATCGGGATTGCTGACAGCTGCCGAGTTGATCGACACCTTGTCGGCGCCGCACAGCAGGAGCTTGCGGATGTCGGCGATGGTTCTGACCCCGCCTCCGACCGTCAGCGGCATGAAGCATTGATCTGCTGTGCGCGACACGACATCGAAAATCGTCTCGCGATTGTCCGAGGAAGCAGTGATGTCGAGGAAGCAGAGCTCATCGGCGCCGGCGGCGTCATAGGCCTTCGCCGCTTCGACCGGATCGCCGGCATCGACGAGATTGAGAAAATTGACGCCCTTGACGACGCGGCCGTCCTTGACGTCGAGGCAGGGAATGACACGGGCCTTGAGGGTCATTACGCAGTCTCCTTGGCCCTGTTGGCCTTGATCAGCGCCAGCGCTTCCTTGGGGTCGATGCGGCCATCGTAAAGCGCCCGGCCTGAAATCGCCCCTTCCAGCTTCTGCGCGTCGGGCTGCAGCATGCGCCTGATATCTTCGATGGAGGCTAGGCCGCCCGAAGCGATGACAGGAATGGAGACGGCATCGGCGAGTTCCAGTGTCGAGCTCCAGTTGATGCCGGTCAGGATGCCGTCGCGGTCGATATCGGTGTAGATGATCGCGGCGACGCCGGCGCCCTCGAATTTCCTGGCAAGCTCGATGATCCCGAGTTCGGAAGCTTCAGCCCAGCCCTCGACAGCCACCTTGCCGCCTTTGGCATCGATGCCGACGGCGACTTGGCCGGGGAACTTCCGGCAGGCCTCGATGACCAGCTCAGGATTTCTGACCGCGACGGTGCCGAGGATGACACGCCGCAACCCGCGCGACAGCCAGGCTTCGATGTTGTCGAGCGTGCGGATGCCGCCACCGAGCTGCACCGGATTTTTCGTCGCCTTCAGGATCGCCTCGACGGCATCGCCATTGGCCGAATGTCCCGCGAAGGCGCCGTCGAGGTCGACCACATGCAGCCATTCGAAACCCTGGTCTTCGAAGGACTTCGCCTGTGCCGCTGGATCGGTGTTGTAAACCGTCGCCTGTTGCATGTCGCCGAGCTTCAGGCGAACGCATTGGCCGCCCTTCAGATCGATCGCGGGAAAAAGAATCATGTCGTCTTACGTCCGTAGAGTGATCGCTGCCATCAGCGCATTCCACGCATCTACGATATCCGAGCGGAAAAAGACAGCGGCAATGGCGGCCGCGCTCAAAAGCAGCAGAAGCAGAAAGGTGACGATGAAGCCGGCGCGCACCTGGCGCCAGAAACCGAGGCGCTTCTTCACCGATGTCTCGATCTCGCGCACCCGCCGCAGGGCGTCGCTGTTAACGGCGGCGAGCCGGATATCCGGCTCCATCGCTTCCACATAGGTCTCGGCATAGCTCGAAAGAATCTGCGAGGCGCGATCGCGCAGCGTATTGCGCAGATCGGTAGAGAGATAGTTGCTGGAGACGGCGGCAAGCTCGGCCTCATTGGGCGAACGGCCGGCATTCCGCTTGCGATAGCTGACGACGAAATCGCGCTTTTGCCGCTCGTAAAGGGCGTAGGCAAGCAGGCCGATCAGATCGTCTTCGCCTTCGATATAGAATTCCAGCACGGCTTCGGTGATATCGCCGGCATTGATCCCGTTGGCGCGCAGCTGCGAATTCTCGCTGCCGGCAAGGAATTCGTGGATCATCGGTCCAGCCTTTCTTTCAATGCCTTGGCCGCGTTGGAAAGCGCTCTTTTATGGAGGGCCTCGTCGACACGGCGAATGATCGTCCCGTCAGGAAGCCGGATATCCGAGAAGGGAGGCAGACCCTCCCTGGAGGGCCGCAGCATATAGAACACCTTGCCTGATTTCCGCGAAGCCGGCACCGAGCGCACTCCTGTTCCGCCCTTTCCATAAAGAGGAAATAAGGCGGAGGTATTACGGATTCCAGCGCAGGAAATTGGCGATCAGGGCGAGGCCGAGCTTCTGGCTCTTTTCCGGGTGAAACTGGGCGCCCACCATGTTGTCGCGCCCGACGAGGGCGGTCATCGGCCCGCCATAATCGACGGTCGCTATGACATCCTCGGGGTTTTTGGCGGCAAGATGGTAGGAATGCACGAAATAGGCGTGCAGTCCCTGCGGCCCGGTGGGAATACCGTCGAACAGCGGATGTTCGCGCTTCAGGTCGAGCGTGTTCCAGCCGATCTGCGGAATCTTCAAGGCGGGATCGCCAGGCGTCATCTCGATGACGTCGCCTGGGATCCAGCCGAAGCCGTGTGTCACGGTCTTCTCGAGGCCACGCGAGGACATGAGCTGCATGCCGACGCAGATGCCGAGGAAAGGCCGCGCCTTATTCTCGACAGCCTCGATCAGCACCTCGCTCATCCCGGGCACGGCGTCCAGTCCGCGCCGGCAATCGGCGTATGCGCCGACGCCGGGCAACACGATGCGATCGGCCGCAGCAACGTCCTCCGCCTTATCGGTGAGATCGATATGAGCATCGATGCCCGCCTCGCGCGCGGCCCGCTCGAAAGCCTTGGTCGCCGAACGAAGGTTGCCGGAACCGTAGTCGATAATCGCGACGCGCATCGTCAGCGTCCTCCATCAAAACCAAAGAGACCTAGCGATGTCGCTTGGCCGCGCAGCCTGTTTGCGCCGGGCTTGTTCTGCCAATCCGGTGCGGCCGTCTCGTCACTGCCCGCAGGGACCGTCTTGTCCGCAAAATAGACCTGCTCGGCAATATCGAGCTTATCGGCTGCAATGAGGGCGTCCTCGTTCCAGCCCTTGGCGGCAAGATTGCGGATGCGAAAGTTCTGGCCTTCGAGACCGACCACTATATTCACGCCCAGCATGATCGCCGCACCCGCCGGCCCCAGACCGGGTTCGTCCATCAGTGCGCCGCCGATTCCCTGCAAGAGAAACGCCGCAGCCGCGTGCAGCCATAGCCGGTGCACCAGAAGCCAAGCCCATGGAAACAGGAGGCCGAGCCAGGTGAAACCGTCGCGAATCGTGCGCACCTCATCGGTCGCTACGCTCGCCCCGCCTGGCGGTGTCAGGAAAATATAGCTGGAGGTCATTGTCGCCGCTCCCTGAGGGGCTCAGACGAGCGTGCCCTTCGTCGAGGGAACGCGGCCCGCCTGTCTCGGATCGATCTCTGTCGCCGTGCGCAACACGCGGGCAACCGCCTTGAAGCATGTCTCGGCAATATGGTGATTGTTGGCGCCATAATGGTTGACAATATGCAAGGTGATGCCGGCGTTCTGGGCGAGCGCCTGGAAGAATTCGCGCACGAGTTCCGTGTCGAAGGTGCCGATCTTCGGCGCGCTGAAGGCGACATTCCAGACGAGGAAGGGTCGGCCCGAAAGATCGACTGCAGCCTTGGTCATCGTCTCGTCCATGGCGAGATCGATCGAAGCGTAGCGTGTGATGCCCCGGCGGTCGCCGAGCGCTTTCGAGATCGCCTGGCCGATCGCAATGCCAGTATCTTCGACCGTATGATGATCGTCGATATGCAGGTCGCCCTTGGCTTCGATGTCCATGTCGATGAGGGAATGCCGCGAAAGCTGGTCGAGCATATGGTCGAAGAAGCCGACGCCGGTCGAAATCTTCGATTTGCCGGTGCCGTCGAGATTGACGGAAACGGAAATCGACGTCTCGTTGGTCTTGCGGGCAACGCTGCCCGTACGGCTTGCTGCGGTCTCGGCCATGTGGCCCTCCATTGGAATAAGGCCGTTCCTTATCAGGCGCATCGGCAAATATCCAGAAGCCGGCCAGGAGAAAAGCCCGCCCATTTGCAATCGGCTCCGGCCTGCTTACATAGGGTTCAACAAGGGCCGGTTTGCGGTCTCGTGTAAAGGCCCGCCTCATGGGCAGACAGGTGTTTTATGACAACAATCATTACAGTTCGAAAAGGCGGCAAGGTGGTGATGGCGGGCGATGGCCAGGTGAGCCTCGGCCAGACCGTCATGAAGGGCAATGCCCGCAAGGTGCGGCGCATCGGCAAGGGCGAGGTCATCGCCGGTTTCGCCGGCGCCACAGCTGACGCCTTCACCCTGCTCGAAAGGCTTGAAAAGAAGCTGGAGCAATATCCCGGCCAGCTGATGCGTGCCGCCGTCGAGCTCGCCAAGGACTGGCGCACCGACAAATACCTGCGTAATCTCGAAGCCATGATGCTCGTCGCCGACAAGTCGATCACGCTGGCAATCACCGGCAACGGCGATGTTCTGGAGCCCGAACACGGCACGACGGCGATCGGTTCTGGCGGCAATTTTGCCTTCGCCGCCGCCCGTGCACTGATGGATACCGACAAGTCGGCCGAAGAGATCGCGCGGCGGGCTCTTGAGATTGCCGCTGATATCTGCGTCTACACCAACCACAATATCGTGGTGGAATTGTTGGATGTCGAAAGCTGAATCCCCGGCCTTTCAGCTGCTGCCGCGGCTGACCTGCCGCGGCGAAATAACGAATTGCGGCCGGGCGCCGATGGCTCCGGATCGCCAGGAGAATGATACGCAATGACGACCTTTTCCCCCCGCGAGATCGTTTCCGAGCTCGATCGCTACATCATCGGCCAGCATGACGCCAAACGCGCTGTCGCGATCGCGCTACGCAACCGCTGGCGTCGCCAGCAGCTCGACCCGAGCCTGCGCGACGAGGTCATGCCGAAAAACATCCTGATGATCGGCCCGACCGGTGTCGGCAAGACGGAGATCTCCCGCCGTCTGGCAAAACTCGCCGGCGCGCCTTTCATCAAGGTCGAAGCCACCAAGTTCACCGAGGTCGGTTATGTCGGCCGTGATGTCGAGCAGATCATCCGCGATCTGGTCGAAGTCGGCATCGGCCTGGTGCGCGAGAAGAAGCGGGCCGAGGTGCAGGCCAAGGCGCATGTGAGCGCCGAGGAGCGTGTGCTCGATGCGTTGGTCGGCACCACCGCTTCGCCCGCCACCCGCGAAAGTTTCCGCAAGAAGCTCAGGGACGGCGAGCTCGACGAGAAGGAGATCGATATCGAGGTGGCCGATGCCGGTTCCGGCATGGGCGGCTTCGAAATACCCGGCATGCCGGGCGCCAATATCGGCGTGCTCAACCTGTCGGAAATGTTCGGCAAGGCGATGGGCGGACGCACCAAGAAGGTGCGCACGACGGTCAAGGCTTCCTATACCGATCTGATCCGCGACGAATCCGATAAGCTGATCGACAATGAAGTGATCCAGCGCGAGGCCGTACGCTCTACCGAGAACGACGGAATCGTCTTCCTCGACGAGATCGACAAGATCGCTGCCCGCGACGGCGGCATGGGCGCCGGCGTTTCGCGCGAAGGTGTCCAGCGCGACCTGCTGCCGCTCGTCGAAGGCACGACGGTTTCGACCAAATACGGGCCTGTGAAGACGGACCATATCCTCTTCATCGCCTCCGGCGCCTTCCATGTCTCCAAACCCTCGGATCTTCTGCCGGAGCTGCAGGGCCGCCTGCCGATCCGCGTCGAGCTGCGTCCGCTGAACAAGGAAGATTTCCGCCGGATCCTGACGGAAACCGAAGCAAGCCTCATCCGCCAGTATCGGGCGCTGATGGAAACCGAAAATCTGAACCTCGATTTCACCGAGGACGCGATCGACGCGCTCGCCGATGTCGCCGTGCACTTGAACTCCTCGGTCGAGAATATCGGCGCACGCCGGTTGCAGACGGTGATGGAGCGGGTGTTGGACGATATTTCCTACAATGCACCCGATCGGGCCGGGGCAGCCATCACTATCGATGCAGCCTATGTGCGCGAACATGTCGGCGATCTCGCGCAGAATACCGATCTGTCACGCTTCATTCTGTGATATCGGCGCACCGGTTCATGGCTTTACCGATGTGAATGCCGCATTCTGTTGACCTCGACTATCGACAGCGGGCCTTTTCCTTTTTAGTGAAGGCCCGTTTTGTTTTCCGCTGCGGCATTATTCGGCCAAGATTCTGGTCCAGTCAGCCGCATCGCGAGCAGGACGATGAACGGACGGGATAGCGGATCGTGCGACGCCTTTTGACAAGCCTTTTGATAGCCGTTGCCCTGGTGAATTCTGCGCCGGCCTTCGCCATGCAGACGGTACCGGCCGGCAATCGCCATGCTGAGCAGCCCGATATTCCCGGCGCATCCGTCCGCCGCACCAAGGGCACCAAGAGCAGCTTCGATCTGAAATACGAGAAGGTCCACGAGCTTCTGGCGACCGATCGCGAGCTGATGGCCAAGATCCGCAAGGTCTCCAGCGCTTACGGCATCAATCCCATCCATGTCATCGGCGCGATCGTTGGCGAACACACCTATAATGTCGACGCCTACGACCGGCTGCAGGCCTATTATGTCAAGGCGGCCTCCTATGCCGGTGAAAGCTTCCGCTTCGCCTATGGCGGCGAGAGCGTCGATGATTTCGTGGCGCGGCCGCAATTTGCGCAGTGCAAGGGCAAGAGTGACTCCTACACGCTCTGGTCCTGCCGGGAGGATGTCTGGGAAAGCGATTTCCGCGGCAAGACCGTCGGCGGCGAGAGCTTCCCCAACAACCGCTTCAGTGCGGTCTTCTTCCAGCCCTT
This sequence comes from Rhizobium aethiopicum, assembly GCF_014197535.1. GTDB lineage: Bacteria > Pseudomonadota > Alphaproteobacteria > Rhizobiales > Rhizobiaceae > Rhizobium > Rhizobium aethiopicum_A. The sequence continues at coordinate 11,677 of NZ_JACIFV010000003.1, read as the reverse complement.
TTACGCCGGCCAGACCTTCGGCCTCGGCCAGGTCAATCCGCTGACGGCGCTGATGCTCTCCGATCTCGTCAGCCGCGTCTCCGGCTATCCGAAGCTGAACGAGAAGAATGCCGGCGACGTCTATAAGGCGATCATGGATCCCGACATCTCACTCGCCTTCGTCGCGGCCTCGATCCGCCGGTCGATCGACGATTACAAGGAGATTGCCGGCATGGATATCTCGGGCAATCCCGGCCTGACGGCGACGCTGTACAATGTCGGCAATTCCCGCCAGCGTGCCGCGGCACTCGCGGCGAAAAACCGCTCTTCCGGTGCGACCGTTTGGCCTGAAGAGAATTATTACGGCTGGCTGATCAACGACAAGCTGGACGAACTCAAGGGCCTGCTCTAGCTTCAAGCTTGCCGGGAAGGCGCTGATCTTCCCCGAAAGGCTTTGACGATGGACATGCGTCCGGATCCCTTCGTTCCGCCGGCACCGCTGCCGCGCACCGTGCCGCCAAGCCGGCTGGATATCATCCGCATCATCCTGCGCAACCCGCTCGAACTTTGGGGTGAGCCATCCTATACGCTCCCCTGGATCAAGACGAGTTTCTTCGGGCAACACACCCTGATCGTCAACGATCCCGGCCTGATCAAGCACGTGCTGGTCGATAATGCCGCCAATTACCGCATGTCCGACATTCGCCAGCTGGTGCTGCGGCCGATCCTGCGTGATGGGTTGTTGACGGCGGAAGGCCAGGTCTGGAAGCGATCGCGAAAGGCGGTCGCGCCGGTCTTCACGCCGCGCCACTCCAAAGGCTTTGCCGGCCAGATGCTGCGGCAATCGGAAGATTTTGTCCGCAAATACGAGAACGTCGATGCGGCTGGCCAGGTCTTCGATATCGCCACCGACATGACCGATCTGACCTTTGCTATTCTTGCCGAGACGCTCTTTTCCGGCGAAATCGTCTCATCGAGCGGTCATTTCGCCGACGACGTCAACCAGCTTCTCCACCGCATGGGCCGCATCGACCCGATGGACCTGCTGCGCGCGCCCTCCTGGGTGCCGCGTCTCACCCGCATCGGCGGTCAGAAGGTGCTGGAAAAATTCAGGGCGATCGTTCGCGAGACCATGGATATGCGTCTGGCGAAGATGAAGGCCGATCGCGCCGCCGCGCCGGAAGATTTTCTGACGCTGCTCCTGGAACAGGCCGGTCCGGATGGCCTGACCAAGGAGGAGATCGAGGACAATATCCTGACTTTCATCGGCGCCGGGCACGAGACGACCGCGCGTGCGCTTGCCTGGACGCTCTATTGTGTGGCCAACAGCCCGCATATTCGCGAGGCGATGGAGACGGAGATCGATGCCGTCCTGGCGACTGGAGCCGAACCTGTAGAATGGCTGGATCTGATGCCCGTGACGCGGGCGGCCTTTGAAGAAGCTCTCAGGCTTTATCCGCCCGCACCTTCGATCAATCGCGCCGCGATCGCTGATGATCTCTGGATAAACGCCAAGGGCGAAAAGGTCGAAATACCGGCGGATATTACTGTGCTGATCATGCCGTGGACGCTGCATCGCCACGAACTTTATTGGGAAAAGCCGCGCGCCTATATGCCGGAGCGCTTCCTGCCGGAAAACCGCGGCAGCATCGGCCGGTTCCAGTTTCTGCCGTTCGGCGCCGGCCCGCGCGTCTGCATCGGCGCGACCTTCGCGCTGCAGGAGGCGGTGATCGCACTGGCGGTGATGATGCACCGTTTCCGTTTCGATCAGACGGCAACCACCAATCCATGGCCGGTGCAGAAGCTGACGACTCAGCCGCAGAACGGGCTTCCGATGCGCATGACGTCGCGCATAATTTCCCGAACGGCATAAATCTTTCGAACTATTGCGGAATTGACTGTGAATGAAAGCCGGGCAAAGTGGCAGCATTCACAGGCGTTGCCAGGGAGAATATCGCATGAGCCGCATTGATAAGAACGGTCTTGCCATCGAAACCGTCCTTCACGATTTCCTGACGCAGGAGGTTCTGCCGGGTCTGGCGATCGATGCGGACAGGTTCTTTGCCGATTTTTCGGCGATCGTCCACGATCTCGCCCCGCGCAATCGCGCACTGCTGGCCAAACGCGACGAGCTGCAAACGAAGATTGATGACTGGTATCGCCAGCATGGCGCCCCGTCGGATATGGACGACTATCAGTCCTTTCTCCGCAGCATCGGCTACCTCCTGCCGGAAGGATCGGACTTCCAGGTCTCGACCGGAAACGTCGATCCCGAGATCGCCTCGATCGCCGGTCCGCAGCTCGTCGTCCCCGTGATGAATGCGCGTTACGCCCTGAACGCCGCCAATGCTCGCTGGGGCTCGCTCTATGATGCGCTCTACGGCACCGATGCCATTCCCGAAAGCGACGGCGCCGAGAAGGGGAAGGGTTATAATCCGAAACGCGGCGAAAAGGTCATCGCCTGGGTGCGTGATTTCCTCGATACGGCGGCGCCGCTGCAGGACAGCAGCTGGAAGGATGTCGGCAGCTTCGCCGTCAAGGACGGAACGCTCGTCGTCAGATCGGTCGACGGCGAGCAGACAATGCTCGGGGATGGCGGGCATTTTGCTGGCTATCGCGGCGATGCCGCGGCGCCGACCCACATTCTCCTGAAGAATAACGGCATCCATATCGATATCGTCATCGACCCGACAACCGCGATCGGCAAGGCCGATCCGGCCCATATTTCCGATGTCTGGCTGGAATCGGCGATCACCACGATCATGGACTGCGAGGATTCGATTGCCGCCGTCGATGCTGAAGATAAGGTCGTCGTCTATCGCAACTGGCTCGGCCTGATGAAGGGCGATCTGCAGGAAGAGGTGGCAAAGGGCGGAACGACTGTCATCCGCAAGCTCAACCCGGATCTGGACTATACCGGCCCGGATGGCGCTTCGTTCGAGGTGCATCGCCGTTCATTGATGCTCGTGCGCAATGTCGGCCACCTGATGACCAACCCCGCGATCCTCGACAAGGACGGCAACGAAGTGCCTGAGGGCATCATGGATGCGGTCATCACTGCTCTGATCGCGCTTTATGATATTGGTCCCGCCGGCCGGAAGAAGAATTCCCGCACCGGCTCCATGTACGTGGTCAAGCCGAAGATGCATGGGCCTGAAGAGGTCGCCTTCGCCGTCGAGATTTTCTCTCGGGTCGAAGACGCGCTCGGCATGGCGCGCAACACCATCAAGATGGGCATCATGGACGAGGAGCGGCGCACGACGGTCAACCTCAAGGAGTGCATTCGTGCCGCCCGCGAGCGCGTCGTCTTCATCAATACCGGTTTCCTCGACCGCACCGGCGACGAGATCCATACTTCGATGGAAGCCGGTCCGATGATTCGCAAGGGCGATATGCGCCAGGCAGCGTGGATATCGGCCTATGAGAACTGGAACGTTGATATCGGTCTGGAATGCGGCCTCTCCGGCCATGCGCAGATCGGCAAGGGCATGTGGGCGATGCCGGACCTGATGGCGGCGATGCTGGAACAGAAGATCGCCCACCCCAAGGCCGGCGCCAATACCGCCTGGGTGCCTTCGCCGACGGCTGCAACCCTGCATGCCACCCACTACCACCGGGTCAATGTCGCCCGGGTTCAACAGGGGCTGAAGGACCGGGCCCGCGCCAAACTGTCAGACATTCTCTCCGTGCCGGTTGCGGTGCGGCCGAACTGGACGCCGGAGGAAATTCAGCGAGAACTCGACAACAATGCCCAGGGTATCCTCGGTTATGTCGTGCGCTGGATCGATCAGGGCGTCGGCTGCTCGAAAGTGCCCGACATCAACAATATCGGCCTGATGGAGGACCGCGCGACCTTGCGCATTTCGGCCCAGCACATGGCGAATTGGCTGCATCACAAAGTCGTCACTGAAGCTCAGATCGTCGAAACGATGAAACGGATGGCTGCCATCGTCGACCGACAGAACGAATCCGATCCGGCCTACCGGCCGATGGCCAGCAATTTCGATGGTTCGGTCGCCTTTCAGGCCGCCCTCGATCTTGTCCTGAAGGGCAGGGAGCAACCGAACGGCTATACTGAACCGGTGCTTCACCGCCGCCGCCTCGAGCTCAAGGCAAAACAATCGGCGTGACTGAGAATACGAAAAGGCCGCCGGGACGACAGTCCGGCGGCCTTTTTTATACCGAATTCGGTATCTACCTTACTGGATGACGATGACCTTGGAGGTCCCCTTGCCGGGACGGACGCGGCTGTAGAGGTCGATGACGTCCTGGTTCATCAGGCGAATGCAGCCCGAGGAAGCGGCGGTGCCGATCGAAGCCCATTCCGGCGTGCCGTGCAGGCGGAACAGGGTGTCCTTGCCGTCGTCGTTGAAGAGATACATGGCGCGCGCGCCGAGCGGATTGCTGAGGCCTGGGCCCATGCCCTCCTCGACGTATTTGGCGACGTCGGGGCGGCGTTCAGCCATTTCCTTCGGCGGGTGCCAGGTCGGCCATTCCTGTTTCCAGGCGACGTAGGCGGTACCGGCCCATGCGAAGCCCTGCTTGCCGACGCCGATGCCGTAGCGCATCGCCTTGCCGTTTGGCAGGATATAATAGAGGAAGCGCTCGCGCGTATTGACGATGATGGTGCCTGGACGCTCGGTGGTCTGGTAGCTGACGACCTGGCGGCGGAACTGCGGCTTGACCCTGTCGATCGGGATCGCCGGCAGGGAGTATCCGGCATCCTTCGTCACGCCATAGGCGTCGTTGAAGATTTGAGCTGTCTGTACCGTCGGGCCTGCTCCCTTGTCGTCGACGGATGCGCTTTCGGAATTGGTGGAGCAGCCGGCCAGTGCGAGCGTCGTCAGCAGGCCAAATACAGGGAATGCATTGCGGATGCGCATAGATAACTCTTGAAGTTTTTGGGCGAGGAGAACAGTCTTTCGACCATCGTTGATTATGGTTTATTTTCGATTAACTTGCGCTTTGCAAGGCTACTGTGGCGCGACGAATTCGTCTGCTGCGCAAATTAAAAGCGCATGGTTTTTTTGCAACAACACACCCGGCTCTGCGACGGTTATCCATGACGATTTTGAGCGTTTACAATAACAACCCGTTAATCGATGGCCGGCAATCGGACAGGGCCATGATGGTGCGGCGCGGAACGCAGATATTACTGCATGAAATGCGCCATGCCGTGCTGCCGGAACTGCCGCTCGCCAGCGGCCGCCGCGCCGATCTGATCACGCTTTCGGAAAAGGGCGAAGTCTGGATTATCGAAATCAAGACATCGATCGAGGATTTCCGGGTAGATCGTAAGTGGCCGGAATACAGGCTGCACTGCGATCGTCTGTTCTTCGCGACTCACGAAGGTGTGCCGCTCGACATCTTTCCCGAAGAATGCGGGCTCTTCCTCTCGGATGGCTATGGCGCCCACATGATTCGCGAGGCGCCGGAACACCGCATGGCGCCGGCCACGCGCAAATCCGTCACGCTCAGTTTCTCGCGCGCCGCCGCGCAAAGGCTGATGATGGCCGAATGGGCGAACGGAAAACCGTTCACCGTGGATGATGTCTGACGAAGGTTTCGTCTATTTCGGCGCGCGTTTGGCAAGGATGCGCTGCAGCGTTCGCCGATGCATGTTGAGCCGGCGTGCCGTTTCCGAAACATTGCGCTCGCACATTTCATAGACCCGCTGGATGTGTTCCCAGCGCACCCGATCGGCCGACATCGGATTTTCCGGAAGTTCGGCCTTTTCACCCGGCCGTTGTGTCAGCGCCGAAAAGACGTCGTCGGCATCCGCAGGCTTGGCCAGATAATCGACGGCTCCGAGTTTTACCGCCGTCACCGCCGTTGCGATATTGCCGTAGCCGGTCAGCACGATGATCCGCGTGTCGTCGCGCCGCTGGCGGATCGCTTCGATGACGTCGAGCCCGTTGCCGTCGCCGAGGCGAAGATCGACCACAGCATATTTCGGCGGCCTGCCCTTCGATTTCGCAACGCCCTCCGCCACTGATTCGGCCGTCTCCACCTCAAAGCCGCGCGTCTCCATTGCCCGTGCGAGACGGCGCAGAAACGGCCCGTCATCGTCGACGATCAGCAGGCTGGCGTCGGGCCCGATATGGTCTTCATCCGATGCGGCGAAATTTCCATGATTCTGTTCTGTCATCGTCTCGGGTCCCGGCGGTTGGGCCTGATGTCGGTCAACCGTTTTTCTTCTACTTATGCCCACAAACTCATTTTGTCGAATTTGCGTCGATCAGCATTCGCGGCCATTCGATGCGGATGCGCGCGCCGGCTCTTTCCGGCTCGCGGTTCTCGAAAATCAGCGATGCGCCCGAGCGCTCCAGCAGCGTCTTGGCGATGAAAAGTCCGAGCCCGAGGCCGCCGGCCGTATCTTCCTTCTGCCGCTTGGTCACATAGGGCTCGCCGATTCGCGTCAGTATGTCAGGCGAATAACCATTGCCGTCGTCTTCGATGACGATCAGCACTTTATCGTGATCGTGTTCGACGGTGATGGTCACTTTCTCTCTGGCATAATCGACGGCATTTTCGATGAGGTTTCCGAGCCCGTACATGATGCCGGCATTGCGGTCGACGACCGGCTCGCTCTTGCGCGGGCTTTTTTCGATGAGCTCGAGCGTGATACCGAATTCCCGGTGCGGCGCGACGACCTCTTCGATCATCGAGGAAAGCGGCAGCCGGCGCATATGCGCCTCGCCTTCGGAGGAGAGCGTCGTCAGCCGCCGCAGAATGTCGCGGCAGCGTTCGCTCTGGCTTCGCAGCAGCATGACATCCTCGCGAAAGCGATCATCGTCCTTGAGCTCGCGCTCCATTTCCTTGGCGACGACGCTGATCGTGGCAAGCGGCGTGCCGAGTTCATGAGCGGCGGCCGCAGCCAGACCGTCAAGCTGCGAAAGATGCTTTTCCCGCTGCAGCACCAGTTCCGTCGCCGCCAGCGCATCGGCAAGCTGGCTTGCTTCCATCGAGACGCGATAGGCATAGAAGGCGGCAAAGGCCATGGTCGACGCGATCGAGCACCAGACGCCGAACTGCATGACGTTATGGACATTGATCTCGACCCCGTCGAACCAGGGGAGCGGGAAAGGCGAAAAGGCAAGCACGGTAATGCAGACCATCGCAAAGCCGATCAGCGCCGTGCTGTAGCGGATCGGCTGTGAGGCGAAAGAGATGATGACGGGCACGCAGACGAGTGCGGCGAAGGGATTGGCAAGGCCGCCGGTGATGAAGAGCAGCGCGCAGAGCTGCAGAAGGTCGAAGCCGAGCAAAGCGAAGGCGGCCGGCGGTTCCAGCCGGTGCGTCGGCGGATAGCGGATCGTCAGGTAGAAATTCACCCAGGCAAGCGCGGCAATCAGCAAAGAGCTGGCGATCAGCGGCAAGGGAAATTTCAGCCAGAAGGCCACGATGAACACCGTCAGCGCCTGGCCGCCGACGGCAAGCCAGCGCAGCCGCACCAGCGTCTGCAGCCGCAGCCTGCGGCTGCTGTGCCGGTCTTCCAGCGTATGGCTTTCGGTCTTGTCGATTACGCCGGGCTTGTCGATCATGCCGGGGCTCCTTGATGGCTCTCATGTACCACGTGGTTTTGCCCGTGTCGTCGGCGACGCCTCTTCCGGCCGCTCCGGCCAGGGGTGGCGGGGATAGCGTCCGCGCATCTCGGCGCGTACATCCTTCCATGAACCCGCCCAGAAGCCGGGCAGGTCGCGCGTCGTCTGGATCGGCCGGTGCGCCGGCGACGTCAGCGCCAGGAGCAGTGGCAGGCGGCCTCCGGCGACCGCCGGATGCTGCTTGAGCCCGAACAGCTCCTGCACGCGGATCGTCAGGACCGGCTCCTCGCCCTCATATTGGATAGGGTGTCTTTGACCGGTCGGCGCCTCGAAATGCGTCGGGGCAAGCCGGCTAAGATCGCGCTGCAGCTCGTGCGGCACCAGCGACATCAGGCCGTTCGAAAGCCCTGCCGCAGAAACCTCAGAAAGGCTACGGGCGTCCTCCTGGAAGGGAGCGAACCAATCCTCCAGCCGAGAAAGCAGAGCATCGTCGCTGACATCGGGCCAGGGATCACCGATCGTCCGATGAAGAAAACCGATCCGTTCGCGAAGCTGCATGGCCTCCTTCGAGAAGGCGAGCTGATCAAGCCCCAATTCGCGCACGCCCTCCATCAGCGCCTGAGTGACGGCGGCTCCGGAAGGACGCGGCAGGGGCGTCTCTTCGAAGACGATTGCGCCAAGCCGAGTTGCCCGCCGCGCCCGCACCTGCCGGCTTTGCCGGTCGAAGAATATCTGGTCATCGGTTCTGATCTCGCCAGGCAGTTCGGCTTCGATATCCGCACGCGTTACTTCGGCCGCCGCCAGAATCCGCCCCTGCGCCGCGCGCCCGGTGAGATCGGCGATGACGAGCATCTGGCTGCCGGCGAGCCTCTCGGTTTCCGGCAGTTCAGCTCCCCGCCCGTTCGCCATGACGAATCGCCCGCGCCCGCCGCGCTGAAGCGCGATCCGATCTGGGAATGCGTGCAGCAGCAGCTGACCCGCCAATACGGGTGCGGCTGTTGTGACGGTCTCGAGACCCGCGGCCAGTCGTCCAGCCAGCCGCCGCGAGGCGTCGGCTCTGTCACCGCGTTCGGCCTTGAATCGCCGCAGCCGGTCCTCAATGTCGATGCTCGGTCCGCCAAGCCCCTGTTCGGTCAGGAGCACGGCAATCATCGCCGCCTCCCGGGCGTGGCCCGATTCGCCTGATGAAACGACCATGGCGGCAAGCCGCGGCGGCAGAGCGAGATCGCGCATCGTCCTGCCGCGGACGGTCAACGCGCCGTCCTTGTCGAGCGCTCCCAGCTGGCCGAGCAGCGCCCGCGCTTCCTTAAGCGTCGTTTCCGGCGGCTGATCGACGAAGGCAAGGGAAGCGGGATTCTGGACGCCCCAATGCGCAAGATCGAGCACCAGACCGGAGAGATCGCTGGAGAGGATCTGCGGCGGGGTGAAAGCCGGCAGCGCCGCCGTCTGCCCTTGGTGCCAAAGCCGGATGGCGATGCCAGGCTCCGTTCGTCCCGCGCGGCCGGCCCGCTGATCGGCGGAGGCCCGCGACACCCGCACCGTCTCGAGCCGCGTAATCCCGGTCGACGCCTCGAAGACCGGCAGCCGCTGCAATCCGCCGTCGATGACGATTCGGACGCCGTCGATGGTGATCGAGGTTTCGGCGATCGAGGTGGCAAGGACGATCTTGCGCGTCCCCTTCGGCGCTGGCCGGATCGCCGCATCCTGCTCCTTCTGGCTGAGATTGCCGTAGAGAGGGGCAATCAAAGTTTCAGGCCCGAATCGCCCCTGCAGGCGCTCTGCGGTGCGCGTGATTTCCGCCTGGCCGGGCAGGAAGGCGAGGATAGAGCCTTCCTCGTCGGCATGTGCCTCGATAATCGCCCGCGTGACGGCGTCCTCGATGCGCTCGCCGCCGGGCCGGTCCTGATAGCGGATGTCGATCGGAAAGCTGCGACCCAGGCTCTCGATGACAGGGGGATGGTCGAGCAGGCCGGCCACACGCTCCACGTCGAGCGTCGCCGACATCACCAGGATGCGCAGATCCTCGCGCAGCGCCGACTGCACGTCGAGCGCCAGCGCCAGCCCGAAATCGGCATCGAGCGACCGCTCATGGAATTCGTCGAAAAGCACGGTCGAGACGCCGGTCAATTCCGGATCGTCGAGGATCATCCGGGCGAAAACCCCTTCGGTCACCACTTCGACCCGGGTCGCCGCCGATATCCTGCTGTCGAGGCGCATGCGGTAGCCGATCGTCTCGCCCACCTGTTCGCCGATGAGCGACGCCATCCGGCTGGCTGCGGCTCGCGCCGCCAGCCGCCGCGGTTCGAGCAGGATGATCTTGCCGTCGCCGCGCCAGGCCTGGTTGAGCAGGTAGAGCGGCACCAGCGTCGTCTTGCCGGCCCCGGGCGGAGCGGAAAGAACGGCGCGTCTCTGCTCGGCCAGTGCCGCCGCGACGGCGGGCAGGACATGGGAAACCGGAAGCTCCGGCAATGATGCACTGATCGTCACTTGCGGCCCGCCACCGTCTCATAGGCAAGGATGGCGCCGGCGAGATCCTCGAGTGCTGCGCCGACCGACTTGAACAGCGTGATTTCCTCGTCATGGCTACGCCCTCCATGGGCGCCGCTGACGAGTTCCGCAAGCTCCGATTGGATGTCGTTCAAGTCGAGCACGCCGCTTGTCAGCGGCTGAACGATGTCGCCGGCCTCGCTGGTGGCGCCGGCGCGGGTATCGACATGCACCGAAGCGCGGCGAATGGCTTCGTCGTCACTTTCGCGCATGCTCGGCTTGAACGCGCCGACGAGGTCGAGATGCGCGCCGGGCTTCAGCCATACCCCTGATATCAACGGTTCGCTGGAAAGCGTGGCGCAGGAAATGATGTCGGCCGTCCGCGCCGCCGCTTCCCTGTCGGCGACGGCTCTAGCATCGAGGCCCAGCGCTCGCGCTTCCGCCGCGATCTTCTCCGCCGCTTGCGCGTTGCGTCCCCAGATCCTGTATCTCTGGATGGGCCGGAACGTGCCGTGGGCGAGCATCAGGTTGAGTGACAGCCGCCCGGTTCCGCAGACGAGCATTTCCTCCGCATTCGGGCGCGCGAGATAACGGGCGGCGAGCGCCGATGCCGCCGCTGTCCGCCGCGCCGTCAATTCGGCGCCGTCGATCACGGCCAGCATTTCGCCGGTCGCGCCTGAGGAAAGAAGATAGGTCCCTGAAATTGCTGGCAGGCTTCGCTGCGCATTGCCGGGAAAGACCGAAACCACCTTCACCCCGGCATAACGCCCGGGATCCCAGGCCGGCATCAGAAGCAGCGTCGCGCTCTCTTCACCGGGCACATCCATCTCGTGGTGATGACGCACCGGCATCACGCATTCGCTCGCAAACATGGCGGCGATCGCTTCGATCAGCTCAGGCCAGGGCAGGGCCGCGCGCGTCTGTTCTTCGTTAAGGACAAGCATTTTTCACTCCGCCGGATCATTTTCTCCCCGGCAAACTAGCGAGTGGCGTGCGTGAGAGGCAAGCGCCCTGGAATTCCATCTCACGGCTTCCCATATAGGTCATGGCCTCGCCGTCGAAGCGATTTATCGAGATTCGGCGAAAACGAATCTCCGGAACTGCCAGATCGGGCAGTAAATTTGCGCGGTTTCGGACGGCAAGCCAAAAACCCTTTTTGAATCAACCCGTTACAAAAATGTCAAAAAACTTTGGCTTGGTGTGTTGACTTAGAAAAGGGGAAGGATCTATAAGCCCACTCACTGAACGAGGGCGGCGGCGCTGCTGGCGACGAAGTCTCTCGCTCTTAAGAAACTCAAGCGGATTGGCGATTGCTGGTTTGTTGCTTCGGGCTTAGGTTTGGAGCGGGTTTTGGTGACGGCTGGTGTCGTCGGTTCTTTGACAATTGAAGATGAGAAGAAAGAGAAACGTGGGCGGCGGAGCTTGCGGGATCTGAGAGATTGGATCCTTTGAAAGAGACTTTGGCGGTCACGTTTATCAAGAGAAGTTACACTGGTTTTCGGAGATGGGGTTTCGACCTTTTCTCCTGGAAGACAGGTGTGAAGTTCTCGTCGATTCAGAACGTGACGTAAAGCCAATGATTGAATTCTCAACATGAGAGTTTGATCCTGGCTCAGAACGAACGCTGGCGGCAGGCTTAACACATGCAAGTCGAGCGCCCCGCAAGG